>NZ_NKCN01000014.1 GCF_002245535.1 Mycobacterium lehmannii
TGTCGTGATGCAGGCGGGAGGGGGAACACGGTGGAGCTCTGCGGCTGTTGGGCTCGGAGGTGTGTATGAGAGACGGGCGGTGGGGGTGGTGGCGGCGGCGACCACGAGCTCGGCTCCTCGGCCGGCTGCCGGCCCCAGTCTGCGTCGCCGGCTCTGCGGTGCGCCCCACCGCGCTCGGCGGCCGGCTGCTGCCAGTCGAACTCCGGCGGTTGGGGTTCGGCGGGCACATCGATGATCGGGCTTTCCTCGGTCCGCTCCTCGATGTCGGGCCGGTACTCGTCGATGCGGCTGCTGCTGACGCGCCCCGTGGTCTCCGAATCCCGCGCCCAATCGCTGTAGGCGCGCACCGTCGTGCGCTCGGGCTCGATGGCGGGCCGGTGCGACAGGTCCGCGTCGAAGAGGATCTCCAGGTTGGCGCGCAGCGCGGACAGTTCGGCCCGCAGGGTGGCCATCTCGTCGGCGGCCTGGGCGCGCACCTCGGCTTCAAGTTCGCGGCGCAGTTGCGTCTCCAACGACAGCTCGTATTCGCGCCGCGCCGAGATCTCGCGGTCCAGCTGCAGGTCGTAGACGAGCTTGAGGTCGCGCACCTTGGCCTGATCGACGTCGCTCTGGCGTCGGTAGATGACCGATACGAACGCAGCGACCACCGCGGCCCACAACGCCAGGATGACCGCCAGCTTGAGCAGCTCCACCCGATCGGTGAACACCAGGGCGGAGCTGGCCGCGATCGCCAGCACCAGCAACGCGGTCAACAGCATCCAACCCGGCCTGCGGCCGGCACGCCGATAGCGTGCGCTGCGGGTCGGATCGGTCATGGGGGCGACTGTACCTGTCACAGGTCACTCCGCGTGTCGCCTCGTCGGCGATTCGTTCTCGCGCCGGCCGAACTTCGTTAATCCGTTGCCCCATTGGGGTTCTCCGGCGGCTCGCCCGGCGACTTGCAGCAATGCTGCAACCACAGCGCAGCAACCACCAGAGCCAGTCCGCACCCGGCTGCCACCGCGGCGCCCGCGGTGTCCTCGGCGGCGACGCGCAGAGTGGAGCGACGCGGCAACAGGTAGACCAGGACGGCCACCCACCAACCGAAGACCAGCGCGCCGACCCATGCCGAGGCCTTGGCGATCACCACGGACCTCGCCACCGCGAGGGGGTTCAGCCGCCCGGATCCCACGCCGATCTCGCCGTCGCTGATCTTGGCTCGCACATGGAACGCCCAGCCCGCTTCGGCGATGGCGACGGCCAGCAGCGAGACACCCGTCCACAGGGTTATCGGCGGGAACCACCGGTACGACGCGAGCACGAGCAAATAGCCGACGACAGCGGTGAGAACCGCAGCGGCCGCGAGGTCGCGCTTGCGCGTGGGTCCCATCAGCGCAACCCCAACTCGGTGCGGTGGACGCCTTCGCGTTCGGCCGTTTCGAGTGCCCCGAGCAGTTCGTCGACCCGGCGCGGCTCGCCTGCGACCGTCAGCACCGCGTCCGGTTCCACCGCCAGCCACGGCACCAGCACGAAGGCACGTTCATGGGCACGCGGATGCGGCAAAGTCAGTTCGGCGTCCTGCGAGATCACCTCACGTCCCCCGGTTCGGCAGGTCACGATGTCGACGTCGAGCGTGCGCGGGCCCCACCGCTGTTCGCGCACCCGCTCGGCGGCTCGTTCGAAGTCGTGGGCGCGCCGTAGCCAACCGTGGCCGTCGAGCGCGGGATCGTCGGCGATGAGGACGGCGTTGAGGAACGGTCCCTGCTCGACACCGCCCCACGGCGCGGTCTCGTACACCGGCGACGCCGCGCGCAGCGCACCGCCGAGCCCGTCGGCGACCGACCGAAGCATCGCCAGCCGGTCGCCGAGATTCGATCCGATCGACAGAACCGCGGTGGTCACGGGCCACCCCGACCGCGCCGCGAACGACGCGCGACGACCGCGACGTCGGAGAACGTCAGCGGGATCGGTGCGGCGGGCTTGTGCAGGACCACCTCGACGGCGTGCACTCGCTCGTCTTCCATGACGCCGTCGGCGATCTCTGCGGCCACCGTCTCGATCAGGTCCCGCGGTGGCCCGGCGATGATGTCGGCCGCCCGCTGGGCCAACCCGCCGTAGTCCAAGGTGTCGGCGAGGTCGTCACTGGCCGCCGCGGCCGCGAGGTCGATCCAGACCGTGATGTCGACGATGAAGTCCTGGCCGTCGCGACGCTCGTGCTCGTAGACGCCGTGATGGCCGCGAACTCGCAAGCCCCGCAACTCGATTCGGTCAGCCATGCGACCAGGCCTCCAACACCTTCACCGCGTCGACCGAGGCGCGCACATCGTGCACCCGCACGCCCCAGGCGCCGTGCAGACCTGCCAGCGCCGAGATCACCGCCGTCGCGGTCTCCCGCCCGTCCGGCGGCCGCGGTTGTCCCTCGGAGTCCGCGAGCAGCGTTCCGAGGAAGCGTTTCCGCGACGCGCCGACCAACACCGGAATGCCGGTGGCGACGAATTCGGGCAGCGCACGCAACAGCATCCAGTTGTGGTCGCCCGTCTTGGCGAAGCCCAGCCCCGGATCGATGATCAGGTTGGCCGGGTCGACGCCGGTGGCCACCGCGGCGTCCACACTGGCGAGCAGTTCGGTCCGGACCTCGTCGACCACGTTCCGATATGCGGGCACCGCGTGCGGCCGGTCCGCGCCCACCGATCGCCAATGCATCAGCACCCAAGGCACTTTCGCGTCGGCGAGCAACGGCGCCATGTCCGGGTCCGCGCGCCCGCCGGAGACGTCGTTGACGATCTGGGCGCCGTTCTCGAGCGCGGCGCGCGCGACGTCGGCGTGCATGGTGTCGATGCTGACGGTGACGCCGTGGGCGGCGAGCTCCCTGATGACCGGGCACACCCGCGATTTCTCGACGTCGGGCTCGATGCGCGTCGCCCCGGGGCGAGTGGACTCACCGCCCACGTCGACGATCGCCGCCCCTTGGCTCACCAGCTCGAGCCCGTGCTCGACGGCGCGGTCGCGGTCGAGGAACAGCCCTCCGTCGGAGAAGGAGTCGTCGGTGACGTTCACGACTCCCATGACTCGCACCCGTGTCGAGTTCACTTGCGCAATATCAGGTCCAGCGCCTCGGCCCTCGATGCCGCGTCGACCTTGAACTGCCCGCGCACGGCCGATGTGGTCGTCACCGCGCCCGGCTTTCGCACCCCGCGCATCGCCATGCACAGGTGCTCGGCCTCGACCACGACGATCACACCCCGCGGATCGAGTTTGCGCATCATCGCGTCCGCGATCTGACCGGTGAGGCGTTCCTGCACCTGCGGTCGCTTGGCGTAGAGATCGACCAGCCGGGCGATCTTGGACAACCCGGTGACGCGGCCGTCCTCGCCGGGGATGTAGCCGACGTGCGCGACGCCGTGGAACGACACCAGGTGGTGCTCGCACGTCGAGTACATCGGGATCTGCTTGACCAACACCAGTTCGTCGTGCTGCTCGTCGAACGTGGTGTCCAGCACCGAATCCGGATCGATGTAGAGGCCGGCGAACAGCTCCTTGTACGCCCGCGCGACCCGCGCGGGCGTGGACTCCAGGCCGTGGCGGTCCGGGTCCTCGCCCACCGCGAGCAGCAGTTCACGGACCGCCGCCTCAGCGCGCGGCTGGTCGAAGTTCGCGGGACTGAAGGTGACAGAGTTGTGCTGCGACTGCGCCAATGGAGCCTCCTGTGAGCCGGTCGGCCTGTCAGCCGTTACGCCGGCTGTTGTCCTGACCCTTGTCCTCGTGCGGTTGGGGTGGCGCACCCTGTTGCTGCGGTGGCCCCTGCTGCGGATACGGCTGATACGGCGGATAGGGCTGCTGCTGTTGCCAACCCTGGTGCGGCGGCGGATACCAGTAGCCGTGCGGCTGCTGGACGGGGGGCTGTTGCTGCTGCTGTGGCGGCGGCGGCCAGCCCGGTGCGTGCCATCCCGCGGGGGCGCCGTAGTCCGGCTGTGTCGGACCGGCCGAACCGTTGCCGCTGCCGTTGGCGCCGTTGGGCCCGCCCTCGGCCACCTTGGTGGCTTCGGCGGCCTTGGTGGCCGCGGCGATCGCGGCCTTGAAAGCGGGTTCGGGCACCGGTTTCGGCCATTCCTCGCCGCGCTCGATCGCGAGCTCGCCGGGGGTCTTGATCGGCGGCTTGTCGGATGGCACCCGCCCGCCGAAGTCGTCGAACATGGTCAGCCGCGGGCGCTTCTTCACGTCGCCGAAGATCTCCTCGAGCTCACGGCGGTGCAGGGTCTCCTTCTCCAGCAGCTCGCCGGCGAGGGTGTCGAGCACGTCGCGGTACTCGGTCAGGATCTCCCAGGCCTCGGTGTGGGCGGCCTCGATGAGCTTGCGGATCTCGTCGTCGATGATTTGGGCGACCTCGTGGCTGTAGTCGGCCTGGGTGCCCATGGTGCGGCCCAGGAACGGATCGCCGTGCTCGGTGCCGTAGCGCACCGCGCCGAGCTTGGAGCTCATGCCGTACTCGGTGACCATCGCGCGGGCGATCTTGGTGGCCTGCTCGATGTCGGACACCGCCCCGGTGGTCGGCTCCCGGAACACCAGTTCCTCGGCCGCGCGTCCACCCATCGCGAACACCAGCCGCGCGATCATCTCCGAGCGGGTCATCAGGCCCTTGTCGTCCTCGGGGACCGCCATCGCGTGGCCGCCGGTGCGGCCGCGGGCCAGGATCGTCACCTTGTAGATCGGGTCGATGTCCGGCATCGCCCACGCGGCGAGCGTGTGCCCGCCCTCGTGGTAGGCGGTGATCTTCTTCTCCTGCTCGCTGATGATGCGGCTCTTGCGCCGGGGCCCGCCCACGACGCGGTCGACGGCCTCCTCCAGCGCCGGGCCGGTGATCACCGTGCCGTTCTCGCGGGCGGTCAGCAGTGCGGCCTCGTTGATGACGTTGGCCAGGTCGGCGCCGGACATGCCGACGGTGCGCTTGGCCAGCCCGTCGAGGTCGGCGTCGGGGGCGATCGGCTTACCCGCGGAGTGCACCTTGAGCACGGCGCGACGGCCGGCAAGGTCGGGGTTGGAGACCGGGATCTGGCGGTCGAAGCGGCCCGGCCGCAGCAACGCCGGGTCGAGGATGTCGGGCCGGTTCGTGGCCGCGATCAGGATGACGCCCTGACGGTCGCCGAAGCCGTCCATCTCGACCAGCAGCTGGTTGAGTGTCTGCTCGCGTTCGTCGTGGCCGCCGCCCAGGCCGGCGCCGCGCTGACGGCCGACCGCGTCGATCTCGTCGACGAAGATGATGCAGGGGCTGTTCTGCTTGGCCTGCTCGAACAGGTCACGCACGCGGGAGGCGCCGACGCCGACGAACATCTCGACGAAGTCCGAGCCCGAGATCGTGAAGAACGGCACCCCGGCCTCGCCGGCCACGGCGCGCGCCAGCAGCGTCTTACCGGTGCCGGGCGGGCCGAACAGCAACACGCCCTTGGGGATTTTGGCGCCGAGCGCCTGATACCGCGACGGGTTCTGCAGGAAGTCCTTGATCTCGTAGAGCTCTTCGACGGCCTCGTCGACGCCGGCGACGTCGGCGAAGGTGGTGCTCGGCATGTCCTTGTTGAGCATCTTGGCTTTGGACTTGCCGAACCCGAAGCCCATCCGGCCGCCGGTCTGCATGCGGGAGAACATCACGAACAGGCCGACCAGCAGCAACAGCGGCAGCAGGTAGATCAGCAGCGAGCCGAGCATGCTGCCCTGGTTGACGACCGTGTTGGTCTTGACGTTCTTGTCCTGAAGCGCCTCGAACAGCGTGACCCCGTACCCGGTCGGGTATTTGGTGAGGATCTTGTCGCTGTTCTCGGTGTCGCCGTTGCCGCTCTTGAGTTCGAGCCGCAGCTGCTGTTCACGGTCGTCGATCTGCGCGCTCTTGACGTTGTCGCCGTTGATCTGGGCGACCGCCACCGACGTGTCGATGGGCTTGTAACCCCGCGTGTCGTCGCTGAAGTAGTAGAAGGACCACCCCAGCAACAGCACGACCGCTATCACGCTCAGCGTGCGGATGACATTTTTCCGATTCATCAACTATCCGTCGTCGTCCGGCCGCGTGGCGGGCCGTTGTCCCCGGCCGTCAGCGACCACTCCTGCCTTCAATGCCTTTTCAAGCCGTCGAAGCCTCTCCAACAAGTACGCGGTTGGAATAGTTCAGGCTACCGCTAGACCAACGAACCAAGGTTCCCGACGGTTCTCCCGACATCCCGGCGAACGTGGGTTACCCGCACGCTGCCGGCCGCGGCGGCGTGCTTCAACCACACACTCGCGCACCGAGGACTGTGCTTGGGTGGAGATCGTGATCACCCCGACCGAGCGGTTCGTCGACACCAACGGCGTGCGCCTGCGGGTGCTCGAGGCGGGCGAACCGGGCGCTCCGCTGGTGGTACTCGCCCACGGTTTTCCCGAACTCGCATTCTCTTGGCGCCATCAGATGCCCGCATTGGCCAAGGCCGGCTATCACGTGCTGGCTCCCGATCAGCGCGGCTACGGGCAGTCGTCCAAGCCCGATGCCGTCGACGCCTACACGGTGGTCGAGCTCAGCGCCGACATCGTCGGCCTGCTCGACGACGTCGGCGCCGACCGCGCGGCCATCGTCGGGCACGACTTCGGCGGGGTGGTGGCCTGGGCTGCGCCGCTGCTGCATCCGGACCGGTTCGCCGGCGTTGTCGGTGTCTGCACACCGCCGGTGCCGCGCTCGCGGGTGCCCACGACGCAGGCGTTCCGCCGCATCTTCGGCGAGAAGTTCTTCTACATCCTCTACTTTCAGGAGCCGGGTCCGGCCGACACGGAGCTCAACCGAGACCCCGCCACGTCGATCCGCAAGCTGCTCGCGTCGACGGCCTCGTCGAAGGGCGGGCTCGTCGGCGACCGGATGATCGCGCAGGGACCGGCTGGGCTCCTGTCCCGTATCCCCGAGCCCGACGGCCTGCCCGACTGGATCAACGAGCGCGAACTCGACCACTACGTCGAGGAGTTCACCCGCACGGGCTTCACCGGTGCGCTCAACTGGTACCGCTGCTTCGACCGCAACTGGGAGCTGACGGCGAACACCCCGGCGACGACCATCGGCGTGCCTGCGTTGTTCGTCGGCGCCACAGAGGATCCGACCCAGGCCTTCGCCCGGCGGGACCGCGCCCGCGAGGTGGTTACCGGCGACTATCGCGAGGTGATGATCGACGGCGGGCACTGGTTGCCGCAGGAGCGGCCCGCGGCGGTCAACGCCGCGCTGCTGGAGTTCTTGAACCGATTGGATTGGTGAATGCGCGCTGCCGTACTGCGAGGCGGACAGATGGTGGTCCGCGACGACGTGCCCGAACCGGTTCCCCAAGAGGGTCAGGTCCTGGTCGCGGTCAAGGCTTGCGGGATCTGCGGTTCAGATCTGCACTTCGCCAAGCACGGCGACCAGATGGTGCGGCTGACCCGCGAGATCACCGGTATGCCGGTGCAAGGAGGCCTGCCGGTCGACCTCGGCGATGACGTGTTCATGGGCCACGAATTCAGCGCTGAGATCCTCGAGGCCGGTCCCGGCACCGACGCACCCCCGCCGGGAACTCTAGTCACGTCGCTACCGGTGTTGTTGTCGCCCAAGGGCTTCGAGCCGATCATGTCCAGCAACACCGTACTCGGTGGATACGCAGAGAGGATGCTGCTGTCGGTGCCGCTACTGCTGAGCGTGCCGGACGGCGTCGACCCACGGCACGCCGCATTGACCGAACCGATGGCCGTCGGGTTGCACGCCGTCAACAAGTCCGCCATCACCGCCGGCGAGGCCGCGCTGGTCCTCGGCTGCGGTCCGATCGGCATCGCGATCATCGCCGCCCTGCGACTCAAGGGCGTCGAACACATTGCGGCGGCGGACTTCTCGGTGCGCCGGCGGGAACTCGCCGCGACGATGGGCGCGCACGTGACGCTCGATCCCGCGCAGGGTTCTCCGTTCGACGGCGCGACACCCGCGGTGATCTTCGAGGCCGTCGGCGTCCCCGGGATCATCGACGACGTGATGCGCAGGGCTCCGTTGGGCAGCCGCCTGGTGGTGGCCGGAGTGTGCATGCAGCCCGACACGGTCACGCCGTTGTTCGGCATCGCCAAGGAGATCAACGTCCAGTTCGTCAACTCCTACGACCACAACGAGTTCGCGGAGACGTTGCGCGCCATCGCCGACGGGCGCATCGATGTCTCGCCGCTGATCACCGGCGAGGTGGGACTCGAAGGCGTCGGCGCCGCGTTCGACGAACTCGCCGACCCCGACACGCACTGCAAGATCATGGTGACCCCCTGACGGTAGGGTGCCAGCCATGCCAATCGCTGCCCGGGCGAATACGCCCACCCGAATCCTCGCGGCCGCGGCGGTGGGGTTCATCGCCCTGCTCTCGGGCTGTGACGCGACGGCCGCCCCCGTCCTCACCAACGACGACGACAGCGCACAGCGCCAGGTGACGGTCGTCGGCACCGGTGAGGTGCTCGGCACGCCCGACACACTGACGATCAACGCGGGGATGGAGGTCGTCGCCGCCGACGCCGCCGGCGCGCTGAACCAGACCAGCCAACTGCAGCGTGGCGTCATCGACGCGCTGGTCGACTCTGGCATCGACCGCAAGGACATCAACACCTCCGAGGTGAGCGTGCAGCCGCAGTACGCGGGCGGCGACAACACCACCATCAACGGCTACCGGGCGACGAACACGATCGACGTCAAGGTCCGCGCGCTCAACACGGCGCCACAGGTGTTCGGGATCATCGCGAGCAGGGGCGGCAACGCGACGAGGATCAACAACGTCACCCTCGCCATCGAGGACGACTCACAGCTGGTGCGCGAAGCGCGCGCCCGGGCCTTCAACGATGCCAAGAGCCGCGCCGAACAGTACGCGCTGCTGGCCGAATTGGACCTCGGCAAGGTCATCTCGATATCCGAGGTGCCTTCCTCGTCACCCCCGACGCCGTATCAGGGTCCACACGGCCAGGCCGCGGATATGGCGACGGTGCCGATCGAGCCGGGCCAGCAGGCCGTCGGCTTCAACGTCACCGTGGTCTACGAGCTGACCTAACCCGCTCTCGTTGAATTGCCGGCTCAGCCGGCGGGCGCGATATCTACTGGGATCCCGTTGAGCACCGCGGTCCCCGACAGCGGATCCAGATGGTTGCCGTCGTTGAGCTGGTTGACGTTCACGCCCGGCGCACCGGCCGCCACCCGTTGACCCGTGCCGTCGCGGTCGTGGCCCCAGCCGTGCGGTAACGACACCACGCCTCGCCGCATATCCGGCGTGATCTCGACCGGCGCCAGCAGCTCACCTCCCGGCCCCTTGACGACGGCGGTGTCGGTCAGGCCGAGCTCGGCGGCGTCGTCGGGGTGGATCCGCAGCGTGCACTGGTTGGAGCCGCCCGAAAGCGCGGGCAGGTTGTGCATCCAGCTGTTGTTGGAACGCAGGTGCCGTCGCCCGATGAGCACGAACCCGTCGGCCCGCACACCGAGCGCATTCCGCAGTCGCGCGACGTCGGCGGTCAACTCGGGCGGTGCCAGTTCGATCCGTCCGGACGGCGTTCGCAGCACCTCGGCGAGGCGCCGACGCAGCGGACCAAGGTCGATGCCGTGCGGTGCGGCCTTGAGCTTGGCCAGCGTAAGACCGTCGGGGTTGGCGCCGAACGCGTCTCCGTAGGCGCCGAGGCGCAGCATCATGTCGAGGCGCCGTTCGTAGCCGGGAGCCGTCGGCAGCATCGCGGTCATCTCGTCGACGGATCGCCCGGCGACCGGCGAGTCGGGGTCGGCGGTCTCCTTGGCCAGCGTCGCGGCGATCACCTGATCGTCGACCAGCATCGGATCGGCGCCGGGGCCCAGACCGTAGAGAATCAGGGCGATGCGCGCGAGGATCTCGGCTTCGTCCGGTCGGTCGGTCAACGGGAGCGCAGGCGGTGAGTACCGCGCGTTGTTGCGCACCGCCAGGCCGTTGAGCGCGACGTCGAAGTGCGCGCTGCGCGACGGCGGAGGCGGCGGCAGGATGACGTCGGCGTGCCGGGTGGTCTCGTTCAGGTACGGGTCGATGCTCAGCATGAACTCGACGCGCTCCAGCGCCTTGTCGAGTCGATCGCCGTCGGGCGCCGACAGCACCGGGTTGCCCGCGATCGTGATCATGGCCTTGATCTGCCCGTCGCCGGGGGTGTCGATCTCCTCGGCCAACGCTGCGGCCGGAAACTCCGACAGCACTTCGGGATAACCCGATACGCGGCTGTGCCAACGCCCGGTGGAAAAGCCCCGGCCTCGCTTGGGCGGCCGCGCCGCGGACGCGATCGGCGATTGCGGGAACATCGCGCCGCCGGGGTGATCCAGGTTGCCGGTCAGGATGTTCACGACATCGACGAGCCAGCTGCCCAAGGTGCCGAATTCCACGGTGGACGTGCCGATCCGGCCGTACACGGCGGCCGACGGCGCCGCCGCGAGTTCGCGTGCCAGCGTGCGGATGTCGTCGGCGGGCACCCCGCAGTACGCCTCGACCGTGTCCGGTGAGAAGTCGGCGGCGAGCGCACGCACCAGGTCGACACCGTCGACGTGCCCGTCGAGGCCCTTCAGGTCCGCGAGGTCCTCATCGAAGAGCACGTGGACGACGCCCAGGAGCAGCGCCGCGTCGGTGCCGGGTCGCGGCGCCAGGTGGCGGTCGGCGAGTTCGGCGGTACGCGTGCGGGCGGGGTCGATGACCACGAGGCGGCCGCCGCGCCTGCGCAGCGCGCGCAGCTTGCCGGGAAAGTCGGCGGCGGTCGCGAGGCTGCCGTTGGAGACAAGGGGGTTCGCACCGATGATCACGAGGTAGTCGGTGCGGTCGAGGTCGGGCACGGTGAACGCGACGGGGCTGCCGAACATCAGGCCCAGCGCGACGTGCTTGGGCATCTGGTCGAGGGTGCTCGCGGAGTACACCTGTCGGGTGCCCAGCGCCTTCACGACCAGCGGGGTGTACAACCCGCCGGCGATGGTGTGGGCGTTCGGATTGCCCAGGTAGACGCCGACGGCCGCACCGCCGTGCTCGGCGATGACACCCCCGAGCCCCTCCGCGGCCGCGGCGAACGCCTCCTCCCAGGTCGTCTCGGTCAGCACACCGTCACGCCGGATCATCGGCCGGGCCAACCGGTCGGGATCGTTGTCGAGTTCGCCGAAGCTGGCGCCCTTGGGGCAGATGAAGCCGTGGCTGAACACGTCGTCGCGGTCGCCGCGGGCACCGACAACGCGACCGTCGTCAATGGTGAGGACCAGGCCGCAGGTGGCCTCGCACAGGGGGCAGATCCTCAGCGCCGTCGTCGTCATGCCCCCATCTTGCGCCGAAATTGCATTCCGGCAGGTCTCTACTCGCACTTTCGCTGCTGGAACGCAATTTCGCGGAGGCGTCAGTGCTGCTCGTACACCTTCGGGTCCAGCGTGCCGATGTAGTCGAGGTCGCGATAGCGCTCGGCGTAGTCCAGGCCGTAGCCGACGACGAACTCGTTGGGGATGTCGAATCCGACGTGCGCGATCTCGACGTCGGCGCGCACCGCGTCGGGTTTGCGCAGCAGCGCGCACACCCGCAGCGAGCGGGGGTGGCGGGTGGCGAGGTTGCGCAGCAACCACGACAGGGTCAGCCCGGAGTCGACGATGTCCTCGACGATCAGCACGTCGCGGCCGTTGATGTCGCGGTCGAGGTCTTTGAGGATGCGCACCACACCGGACGACGACGTCGACGAACCGTAGGAGCTGACCGCCATGAACTCCAGCTGCGTCGGCAGCGGGATCGCGCGCGCCAGGTCCGTGACGAAGAAGACCGCGCCCTTGAGCACGGTCACCAGCAGGAGATCTTGGCCGTTTTCGGCGACGGTGTCGCGGTACTCCTCGCCGATCAGGGCGCCGAGCTCGGCGATCTTCGCCTGGATCTCGTCGGACGACAGCAGCACCGACTTGATGTCACCGGTATACAAATCGGCGGATCGCTCAGGCACGGGCACAGTTTTTCATGGTTCGCACCGGCTCCGTGTGCAGGGTCAGCATGCCGTCGCGGCGGCCCGCGATCAGCCGTCGCTCGCGCAGGGGGGATCCGACCGCGACCCCGCCCTGGCCTCGCCACGCCGTGACGAGGGCGTCGACGGCGCGGATCTGCTTGTCGGTCAGTCCGGCGGCACCGCCATCCAGGAGCCATCGACGAATCACCCTGCGCCGCAGTGCTTCTGGGAGAAGGGCGAGCTCGGCGCCGTCGAGCGCATCGTCGCGGCGCAGCCTGGTCAGTGCGCGGTCGGCCAGCTCGTCGAGGGTGTCGGTGTCGGCGCGCAACGCGCCTGCGGTGCGGGCCAACGCCTCGGCGACGCCTCCGCCGAGAACGTCTTCGAGCAGAGGTAGCACCTCCTCACGCAGGCGAACCCTGGTGAACCTGCGGTCCGCGTTGTGCGGGTCCTGCCACGGCGACAGACCGAGCTCGTCGCACGCCGCCTCCGTCGCCGCCCGCCGCACACCGAGCAGGGGCCTGCCCCACGGCGGGTCCCACGGCCGCATGCCTGCGATCGACCGCGGCCCGGAACCGCGGCCCAAACCCAGCAGCACCGTCTCGGCCTGGTCGTCCAGCGTGTGGCCCAGTAGCACGGGCATCCCGTCCCTCGCCGCGTCCAACGCGCGGTATCGCGCGGTGCGCGCGGCGGCTTCGGGACCCCCCACCGTACCGATGTCGACGGTGATCACCTGCGCTGCAACGCATCCCACTGACAGACCGTGTTTCCGCGCGTTCTCCGCCACGGCGGCGGAGTCCGGCTGCAACTGATGGTCGACGATCAGGGCGGTGGTCGGTTTGAGCCGCGCCGCGACCGCGGTCAATGCCAGCGAGTCGGGGCCTCCAGACAGTGCGACGCACCAGCGGTCGCCGACCCCGAAGTCGCGGTCGAACGCCTCGACCGCCGCCCGAAGCCCGGCTACAGCACCCTGTCGATCCATCGTTGAGGCTCGTCGATTTCGGTTGGCAGAGGCAATGTTTCGGGTCCCGTCCACACGGCATTGAACCGGTCCATGCCGACAGCGGACACCACGTGGTCCACGAACGCCTTGCCGCGGGTGTACTGGCTGAGCTTGGCGTCGATGCCCAGTAGCATCCGCACCACCCGCTGCAACGGCGACTGTTTGCGCTGACGTCGCTCGTCGAACCGCTTGCGGATCGTGGCGACCGACGGCACCACAGCGGGACCGACGGCGTCCATCACGTGGTCCGCGTGGCCTTCCAGCAGCGTGCCGAGCACGAGCAGTTTGTCGAGGGCCTCACGCTGAGGTTCGGACTGCACCGCCCGCAACAGCCCGATCATCCCATTCGAATTGACATCTGCCACACCGCCGTTCGCCTCGTCGCGGCGGCTGCGCACGAACGAGGCGAGCCTGGAGACCATCTCGGTGATGTCTTCGGAGCTTTCCTCGGTGAGCACGGCGAGTGCACCGGACATGTGTTCGGCAAGCCACGGGTTGGCGCGGAACTGCACCCGGTGGGTGACCTCGTGCAGGCAGACCCACAGCCGGAAGTCGTAGGGCTGCACCTGCAACTGGCGCTCAACGGCGATCACGTTCGGGTAGATCAGCAGCAGTTCGCCACCGCCGGGGCCGAACGGGTCGTACTGGCCGAGGATGCCCGAGGAGATGAACGCCAGCACCGCTCCGGTCTGCGCACCCGTGATGCGCCCGCTGATGGCACCTGCCGGCTTGTCCGATCCGCCCGTCATCATGCGCATGGACCGGGTGGCCGCGCGAATCCACTGGGGGCGGTCCACGATTCGCGCCTCGGGGATCTCACCGCCTTCGGTCATACCGGTGACCTCGCGCACCGGCAGTTCGGCGGAGCGCGACGCCGCGGCCAACTGCTCGATCACCTGCTTGCGCGTGTAGTCGGTCGACGCCGGGCCGGGCCGGGCGAGCTTCTCCCCCACGGCGGCGGCGAAGTCCCAGTCGACGGCGCGACCGACCGACAGCGAGGACTTGGTCGAGGGGCTCACGCGCTGCACCCGCAGGCTCGCAGAGTGGCGGCCACGTTGTCGAGCGCGATGCGTCCGGTCGGGCCTGCGTTGTTGGAGATCAGCGCGAACGTGAGCACCCGTCCGTCCTCGTCGGTGACGATGCCCGACAGCGAATTGGTGCCGGTCAGCGAGCCGGTCTTGGCCCGCAGAAAGCCGGCCGAATCCTTGTGCGGCCCTTCGAGATAACGGTTGGACAGGGTGCCGCTGCCGCCGGCCACCGGCAGCAGGTCGACCAGCGGTCGCAACGCCGGATGCTCGTCACCGGCCGCGGCTTGGGCCACCTCGTCGAGCGTCTTCGCGGTGAGCCGGTCGTCGACCGACAGCCCGCTGGAGTCGAGCAGCCGCGCCCCGGCCGTGTCGATGCCGGCGTCGGCGAGCGCGCTCAGCGTCGCGCGCGTCGCGCCGTCGAAACTCTGCGGCCGGTTCGCCTGCGCGGCGACCTCGCGGCCGATCGCCTCGGCCATCACGTTGTCTGAGGCGTACATCATGTCGCGTAGCCGCGAGATCAGCGGCGGCGACTCGACAGCGGCGATCTCCTCACCGCTGGCCGCGCCCGGCAGCACGGTCACCGTCGCCGGGTCGACCTTCAACGCCACCGCCAGCGCTCGCCCGGCATCCAGCGCCGGCGTGTGCGAACGCACCGAGTCGTAGCTCACCGGCTGGGTGCGGCCGCCGTCGAGCATCACCGACTCCATCGGCGCGATGTCGCCGTAGTCGATGTCGAGCGGATCCCAGCCCGGCGCCAGCGTCGGTCCGCTGTAGGTGCTGACGTCGACCGCCACCCGGGTGACCTCCATACCGCTGCCGCGGACCTGCTCGGCCAGGTCGCTGATGCGTGCCGCGTCGCGGTACCAGGTGTCCTCACCGGGCGGTGCCGCCGACAGCGTCGGATCTCCGCCACCTTTGAGCACCACCACCCCGGGCTGGCTGCCGCGCAGCACGCGGGTGGTGAGCCGCGCGTCGCGGTCCAGCGTCAGCAGCGCGGCCGCGGCCGTCAGCGACTTGTTGGTCGACGCCGGCTGCATCGGCATGTCGGGCCGTTGCGCCCACAACTCGGCCCCGGTCAGCGCGTCGGTGACCCGGCCGGTGAGGTCGCCGAGGTTCGGGTCGGCCAGTACGGGCGCGAGCTTTGCGGCCAGCCGGTCCGGGACAGGCTTGGGCGCCGAGTCGGCGACCGGCACGACACCGGGGTTCGCGGTCGCGGCCGGCGGCGTCGGCTTCCCCGCCGAGGCTTCGGTCGACCGACCTGTGGTGAGCATCGCGGCCACCGCCACGACCACGGCAACCAGCAGCAAAACCGCCACCGAAACCGCCACGTGCGTGGATCGCCGCCACTGACTGGGCCGCATAACCCTCCTGCTCAACCTGGACCGCCCCCGTACAGCAGCGTATCCCTCGATTAATGTTGACCCGCGTTATCACCGGATGACCCAGACCAGAGCACAGGGCAAGGAGCCGCGGCCGTGCAGTTCGAGGTAGTGATTGAGATCCCCAAGGGTTCCCGCAACAAGTACGAGGTGGACCACGAGAGCGGCCGGGTGAAGCTGGACCGCTACCTGTACACGTCTATGGCCTACCCGACCGACTACGGGTTCTTCGAGGACACCCTCGGTGAGGACGGCGACCCGCTGGACGCCCTGGTACTGCTGCCCGAATCCGTGTTCCCCGGCTGCATCGTCGATGTCCGTCCGGTGGCGATGTTCCGGATGACCGACGAGGCCGGCGGCGACGACAAGGTTCTGTGTGTGCCTGCCGACGACCCGCGCTGGGAGCACATCCAGGACCTCGGCGACGTGCCTTCCTATGAGCTCGAGGCGATCAAGCACTTCTTCGTGCACTACAAGGATCTCGAACCGGGCAAGTATGTGAAGGCCGCCGACTGGGTCGGTCGCGCCGAGGCCGAGGCCGAGGTCCAGGCGTCGGTCGAGCGGTTCCAGAAGGACCACTGAGCCCGATTTACGGGCGCGCTGATTTTTCCTCGCCGTAACACGACGTAACCGGGACGTTCTCCCCGCGGTCGATCATTGCTGTCGTGTTGATGCATCAGGGGATCGGCCTCGAAGCGTTCAACGCCATGCCGATGCGCAGGGCCGTACACGCCGTGTACGAATGCTGCTACAGCGTGCCGCTGGCCGCCGATCTGGCGCGCGGGCGGCCGTACGCCGACCACGACTCGCTGTTCCGGGAAGCCGATGCGCTGCTGTTCAGCCTCGGCGAGGACTCCATCGACACCATCCTGCAGGCCTACCCGGACGTCGGGCGGCGACCGGGCAGCGAGAAGTCGGCCGCTGAGCAGTGCGCGATCTGGTGCGACCAACCCGTGTTGATGGAACGCCTGAGTCAGGCGTCGAAGCAATACCTCGAGCACTTCGGCTTCGGGTTCGTGATGTTCGTCAACGGCTTCGACGCGGGGCGGGTGCTCGCGGCGATTCTCGACCGGATGCACAACGACATCGAGACCGAGCGCAAGGTCGTCCGCAACGAGTTGGCCCGCATCAATCGCACCCGGCTCGAACGCATGCTGGGTCCCGAAGGCGGCTATGACAACTGGTGACGCCGGACCCCTGAGCCGCCGAGCGCCGGCTACGACGCCTGCGCCTGACCGCGTAGTTCGAGGCTTCGCAGCACTGCGCGGCCCAGCGCGTGCACGTCCTCACGCGGCGACACGGGCACGAGCGTGACGCCGTCGGCGACGCCAGCCGATTCGATGTCGGCGATCAGGCCGGCGAGACCGTCGACGGTGCCTGCGTAGCGCACGCCGCCAGCCGGTTCCAAAACGTCGCGCACGGACCGGAAGTCGGCTGCGACGGCGACCGTGACGTCAAGGATGACCGCGATGTCGCCGTCGGCCCGCACCCGGGCGCGGACCCGCCGCGCGTGTTGCAGGTCCTTGGCCGCGACGCGGACGGGCGGTTGGCCACCGTCGGTCAGTTCATCCCAGATGTCCGGGGTCTCGGTCACAAAGAGGCGCACCCGGCAAGGCTAGGAGACTGCTCGCGGCGGGCCGAGCGTTGTGCTCAGCGCGAATCCAATTTCGAACTGTCGTTGGCCGCGTTCTTCACATCGTGCACCC
Organism: Mycobacterium lehmannii; assembly: GCF_002245535.1. Classification (GTDB taxonomy): domain Bacteria; phylum Actinomycetota; class Actinomycetes; order Mycobacteriales; family Mycobacteriaceae; genus Mycobacterium; species Mycobacterium lehmannii. The sequence continues at coordinate 17,048 of NZ_NKCN01000014.1, forward strand.
GGGTCTTGTAGAGGCTCGCCGCGGTAGTGATGAGCAACGTCACGATGATCACGCCCAGCGACAGCAGGGTCGGGATCTCGGGCACCGGGACGTGCTCACCGCCGTTGATGAACGGCACCTCGTTCTCGTGCAAGGCGTGCAGGAGCAGCTTGACGCCGATGAAGCCCAGGATGAAGGCCAGGCCCTGCGACAGGTACACCAGCCGTTTGAGCAGGTCGCCCAGCAGGAAGTAGAGCTGACGCAAACCCATCAACGCGAACACGTTGGCGGTGAATACCAGGTACGGCTCCTGGGTGAGCCCGTAGATGGCCGGGATCGAGTCGAGCGCGAAGATCAGGTCCGTGGTGCCCAACGCCACGATGACGAGGAACATCGGCGTCATCAACCGCTTGCCGTTCTCCTTCACCCATAGCTTCAGGCCGTCCCACTTGTCGGTCATGCTCAGGTGGTTGCGGGCGAACCTGACCACGATGTTGTCGCCGTCGTCTTCGTGGTCGGTGTCGCGGGCGAGATTGATGGCCGTGTAGATGAGGAACGCAGCGAAGATGTAGAAGACCCACGAGAACTGGTTGATGGCCACGGCGCCGAGCGCGATGAAGATGCCGCGGAAGATCAGCGCCAGGATGATGCCGACGAGAAGCGCCTGCTGCTGATACTTCCGGGGCACATTGAAGCTGGCCATGATGATCAGGAAGACGAACAGGTTGTCCACCGACAAGCTGTACTCGGTGAGCCAGCCCGCGAAGAACTCGACGCCGTACTGGCTGCCATGGAAGAACCAGGTCCAGATCCCGAAGGCGATCGCCAGGCTGACGTAGATTGTCAGCGCGGTCCCGGTCTCCCGCTTCGACGGTTCGTGCGGCCGGCGGCCGATCACGATGACGTCGAACAGCAGGATGGCCATCGTCACGCTCAGCGTGATGATCCATTCGAGAGTGGAAACGTTCACTTAACCTCCGGTCGTCAAAACGCCGGAGGTCTCTTCCACCGCCACGGTCAAACGTGTCGGCCCGCAGCACCGGTCGTCCGATGACGGCCGACGTGATGACGACACCGCGGCGAAGGAATACTCCCCTCCGCAGGCGATTCTGCCAGGTACTGGCGAATGACCGGTAGCGGGGAAAGTCAAACCTCCGCCGCGCCCCTTTTCGGTGCTCGGCGGCCAGTGTCGCAATCGTGATCGCGACGCCGCGTGCGGCTCGGGCGGCACCGGGGGTGGGCTGAGTAGCTTTGTAGCCGTGACTGGGGAGTTGCGGCAGGAGATCCCACCTCAATATCTGTTGTCCCCGCTCGCGCCGGAGCCGCGAACGCTCATCGACATCCTCTATGAGACCGCGAAGCGCTTCCCGGAGGCGCCCGCGATCGACGACGGCGACGTCCAGCTCACGTACGCCGAACTGATCACCGACATCGAGGACAGCGTCGCTTGGCTCGCCGCGCGGGGCATCGGCCGCGGCGACCGGATCGGGATCCGGATGCCGTCGGGAAGCTACGCGCTCTACGTCGCGATCCTCTCCGTGTTGGCCACCGGCGCCGCTTATGTACCCGTGGACGCGGACGACCCCGAAGAACGGGCTGAGCTGGTGTTCACCGAGGCCGACGTGGTGGCGGTCATCACCGAAGCCGGCCTGTCGCGCGGGCCGGGGTCTTCGCGGGGTTGGCGGGCCGCGTCGCCTCTGGGCCGCGACGATGCGTGGATCATTTTCACGTCCGGCTCCACCGGCACACCGAAGGGCGTGGCAGTCACCCACCGCAGCGCAGCCGCGTTCGTCGACGCTGAGGCGCAATTGTTCGTTCAGGACAGTCCGATCGGACCGGGCGACCGGGTGCTGGCCGGTTTGTCGGTGGCCTTCGACGCGTCGTGCGAAGAGATGTGGCTGGCGTGGCGCCACGGCGCCTGCCTGGTGCCCGCGCCGCGGTCGATGGTGCGCAGCGGTATGGACCTCGGGCCGTGGCTGGTGGCCCGCGACATCACGGTGGTGTCGACGGTGCCGACGCTTGCCGCGTTGTGGCCCGCCGAGGCGCTCGAGGCGGTGCGGCTGCTGATCTTCGGCGGCGAAGCCTGCCCACCCGAGTTGGCCGACCGGCTCGCTGTCGAGGGCCGGGAGGTCTGGAACACCTACGGGCCGACGGAGGCGACCGTGGTGGCGTGCGCCGCCCGGCTGTCGGGAGGTGGCCCGGTGGCCATCGGCTTGCCGCTGCTCGGGTGGGACCTGGCGGTGGTCGACTCCGAAGGCGAGGCGGTGCCCTACGGCGCCGTCGGCGAGCTGGTCATCGGCGGCGTGGGGCTGGCGCGCTACCTCGACCCGGAGAAGGACGCGGAGAAGTACGCGGCGATGCCGACCCTCGGGTGGAAGCGCGCGTACCGCAGCGGGGACCTGGTGCGGCTGGAATCCGACGGGCTCTACTTCGTGGGCCGCGCCGACGACCAGGTCAAGGTCGGCGGGCGGCGCATCGAACTCGGCGAGGTCGACACCGCGCTCGTCAACCTGCCCGGGGTGAGCGGCGGCGCGGCAGCGGTCCGTCGCACGGCCGGTGGCACACCGCTGTTGGTCGGCTACATCGCCAGCGCAGATCCTATGTTCGACCTGCCCAAGGCGCGGGTGTCGCTGAACGAGACGTTGCCCGCGGCGCTGGTCCCCCGGCTGGTCCTGGTCGACGAACTCCCGACCCGCACCTCGGGCAAGGTCGACCGCGACGCGCTGCCGTGGCCGGTCGACGTCGGCGACGACGACGGCGCCGGGCTGACGGGGACGATGGGCTGGCTCGCCGGCCTGTGGCGCGACGTGCTCGCCGCGCCGGTCGACGGTCCCGAAGCCGACTTCTTCGCGCTCGGTGGCGGCTCGCTGTCGGCAGCGCAACTGGTCGCCGCCCTGCGTCGGCGCCACCCGCAGGTCACGGTTGCCGACCTGTACGACCACCCGCGGCTCGGGTCGCTCGCGGGTTTCCTCGACGAGCTCGATCCGCCGCCGCAGGTGCATCCGCGCACGGTGAAGCCGACGTCGCGCATGACGCAGGCCGTGCAGGTGGCGTTGTCACTGCCGCTGGCCACGCTGACCGGACTGCAGTGGGTGGTGTGGCTGGCGTTGGCCAACAACGTCCTTGCCGGGTTCGTCCCCTGGACCGCACCGCTGAACTGGTGGTGGGTCGGCTTGGGTTTCGTCCTGTTCGTCACCCCGCTGGGCCGGATGAGCATCGCGGCGCTGTGCGCCCGCCTTCTCCTCGACGGGTTGGCGCCGGGCACCTACCGGCGAGGCGGGTCCGAGCACCTGCGGGTGTGGCTCGCCGAACGGCTCGCCGAGGCCAGCGGCGCCGAAAACCTCGCGGGCGCACCATGGTTGGTGTACTACGCCCGCGCACTGGGCAACAAGGTCGGCAAGGGCGTGGATCTGCACTCCACACCCCCGGTGACCGGCATGCTCAAGCTCGGGCACCGAAGTTCGGTCGAGCCCGAAGTCGACCTGTCCGGCCACTGGATCGACGGCGACCTCTTCCACGTCGGGCCGATCACCGTCGGCAACGACGCGACGATCGGCGCACGTACGACACTGCTGCCCGGTGCCGTCGTCGGCAAGAACGCCGATGTGGCCCCCGGTTCCGGCGTCGTCGGCAAGGTGAAGAACGGCCAGTACTGGAAGGGTTCACCCGCGGTGAAGTCCGGCAAGGCCCGTCACCCCTGGCCCGAACACCGCCCGCCGCGGGCGCCGGTATGGGTGGCGGTCTACGGCGTCTCCTCGATCGTTCTCGGAGGACTGCCGTTGCTCGCGATCGCGGCCGGGCTGGCCGTGATCGGATACGGTGTGCGCGAGACGAATTCGGTGGTGGACGCGATCGCCCCCGCGGCGCTGTGGACTCCGGTCGCGACACTGGCCGCCGCACTCATATACGCGGCGCTGACGGTGGTCGGGGTGCGGCTGCTCTCGCTGGGGCTGCGCGAGGGGTATCACCCGGTGCGCAGCCGCACGGGGTGGCAGATCTGGACCACCGAACGGCTGATGGATGCCGCGCGCACCTACCTGTTCCCGATCTACGCAAGCCTGCTTACCCCGTCGTGGCTGCGGGTGCTCGGCGCCAACGTCGGTCGCGGAACCGAAATTTCGACCGCACTGTTGACACCCAAGTTCACCGTCGTCGAGGACGGCGCCTTCCTCGCCGACGACACCATGGTGGCGTCCTACGAGTTGGGTGGCGGCTGGATCCATGTCGCGAAGGCGACGATCGGCAAGAGGGCGTTCCTCGGTAACTCCGGCATCACCCAACCGGGTCGCAAGGTACCCGACGACGGCTTGGTGGCGGTGTTGTCGGCGGCCCCGCACAAAGCCAAGGCCGGGTCCTCCTGGCTGGGCAGTCCGCCGGTCCGATTGCGCCGCAAGCCGACCGCGGCCGACGCGCTGCGCACCTTTCATCCCTCGGCGCGGCTGAAGCTGCTGCGGGGTTTGGTCGAGATGTGCCGGATCATCCCGCTGATCATGACGTTCGCGATCGGGGTGGCGGTGCTGCTCACCCTGCAATGGTTGGCCGTGGAAGCCGGCTGGGGGTGGGCCGCGTTGAGCGCCGGCGCGGTGCTGTTGGTCGCCGGAGGCGTTGCCGGAGCAGCCGCGGTGATCGCGAAATGGCTTGTGGTCGGCCGCATCGAGGCCGGCGAACACCCGCTCTGGTCTCCGTTCGTCTGGCGCAACGAGGTCTACGACACCTTCGTCGAGACCGTCGCGGCCCCGTGGTTCGCCCGCGCGGCCAGCGGGACACCGGTGATGAACCTGTGGTTGCGGGCGCTGGGCGCCGGGATCGGGCGCGGCGTCTGGTGCGAGACGTACTGGTTACCCGAGGCCGACCTGGTGACCCTCGAGCAAGGCGCCACCGTCAACCGCGGCTGCGTGGTGCAGACGCACCTGTTCCACGACAGGATCATGCGAATGGACACCGTTGTGCTGGAGCAGGGTTCGACCCTGGGTGCGCACAGCGTCGCGCTGCCCGCCGCACGTATCGGCGCCGGTGCGACCGTCGGCCCGGCCTCACTGGTCGTGCGTGGCGACGAGGTACCCGCGTCGACCCGCTGGCAGGGCAACCCGATCTCACCGTGGCAGGCGCCGCGCAAGAAACGCGCCGGCACGTCGGCGCCATCGACTGAAGAAACCGCCGCGTGACGCGAGGTAAGAAGAAGTCGACACCGGTAATCGACCCGTACCTGCCCACCAGCGGCAACTTCGGTTACCGGGTGTCACGCTACGAACTCGACATCGAGTACAAGGTCGCCATCAATCGGCTCACGGGCACCGCGACAATCACCGCGGTGACTCTCGCTTCGCTCCGCACCTTCACCCTCGACCTCGCCGACACGCTGTCGGTGACGAAGGTGACCGTCAACGGCGCACGGCCACAACAGTTCCGCACCTCTTCGGGCAAGCTGCACATCGCGTTGCTCGATGTGCTGGCTCCGGGCGCGGCGATGACGATCGTCGTGCGCTACGGCGGCGCCCCCAGGCCGATCCGTTCACTGTGGGGCGATGTCGGTTTCGAAGAACTCAACGACGGCGCCCTGGTCGCGGGTCAGCCGAACGGTGCGCAGTCGTGGTTTCCCTGCGACGACCACCCGAGCGCGAAGGCCAGCTTCCGTCTGCAGATCGCCGCCGAGAGCCCGTACCGGGTGATCGCGAACGGCGAGTTGGTGTCTCGCCGCGCACGGGCCGGGATGACCACGTGGACATACGACTTGCCCGAGCCCACCTCGACCTATCTGGTCACGCTGCAGATCGGGATGTACGAACGCCAGCGGCTGGCCGACAACGGGGTTCCGATCCACGCGGCACTTCCGGACCGGCTGCGGGATAACTTCGAACACGACTTCGCCGCGCAACCGCAGATGATGAAACTGTTCGTCACGTTGTTCGGCGACTATCCGCTCAGCGAGGGCTACACCGTCGTGGTCACCGACGACGACCTCGAGATCCCGCTTGAGGCACAGGGGATTTCGATCTTCGGCGCCAACCATTGCGACGGCAGGGGTCGGGCCGAGCGGTTGATCGCGCACGAACTCGCCCACCAGTGGTTCGGCAACTCGGTGACCGCCAAGCGGTGGCGCCACATCTGGCTGCACGAGGGGTTCGCCTGTTACGCCGAGTGGCTGTGGTCGGAGAACTCGGGCGGCCGCAGCGCCGACGAGTGGGCGCGGCACTACCATCAGCGGCTTGCCAACTCGCCGCGCGACCTGCTTCTGGCCGACCCGGGCCCGCGCGACATGTTCGACGACCGGGTGTACAAGCGTGGGGCGATGACGTTGCATGTGCTGCGACGTCATCTGGGCGACGGCAACTTCTTCGCGCTGCTGCGCGACTGGACTGCGCGCTACCGGCACAGCACCGTGGTGACCGACGATTTCACCGGGCTGGCATCGCATTACGCCGACGAGTCGCTGCGACCGCTGTGGGATGCCTGGCTGTACTCCCCGCAGTTACCCGACCTGGACACGCCGTGACCGACGCGGGCGCGCCCTTCGATCCGGTCACCGCCAGCAGCGCGGCACCGGCCGGTCCCGCCGCGCGCGGCAGCGTCGGCCGGGTCGGTGTGGCCACCGCCGCGATCGCGCTGTGCGGTTATGCGGTGCTCTACCTGGCCGCCCGCGACCTCGAGCCCGCCGGGTTCTCGTTGTTCGCGGTGTTCTGGGGGGCGTTCGGCCTGGTCTCGGGGGCGACGGGCGGGCTACTGCAGGAGGCCACCAGGGAGGTCCGGTCCGCAGCGCACATCGAGGTGACCGAGGGCCCGCGCAGCCGTCCGATGTGGGTGGGCGCTCTCGTGGGCGTCGTGTCGGCCGCTGCGATCGCGCTCAGTTCACCGCTGTGGTCCGAGTATGTGTTCGTCGAGTCCCGGTGGCTTTCAGTGACGCTGCTGTCCGTCGGACTCGCCGCGTACTGCCTGCACTCCACGCTTCTCGGCATCTCGGCCGGACTAAACAGGTGGACGGCGTACGGATCGCAGATGGTGACCGACGCAAGCCTGCGGCTGCTCGTGGCCGTCGCGACATTCCTGGTCGGCTGGGGCCTGGCCGGCTATCTGTGGGCCACCGTGGCCGGTTCGGTGGCGTGGCTGATCATGCTGATCGTCTCGCCCGCCACCCGGCGCGCCGCGGGTCTGTCGACCCCCGTCAGCACCGCGGATTTCCTACGGGGCGCGTCGCATTCGATCACCGCGGCGGGCGCGAGCGCGATCCTGGTCATGGGATTTCCGGTGCTGTTGCAGGCGACCTCCGACGACCTCGGCGCGGTCGGCGGCATCGTGATCCTGGCCGTCACGCTGACGCGGGCCCCACTCCTCGTCCCGCTCACGGCGATGCAGGGCAACCTGGTTGCCCACTTCGTCGACCAGCGCAGGCACCGGATGCGCGCTCTTGTCGCGCCCACGGTGATCGTCACCGGTGTGGGCCTGCTCGGTGTGCTGGTGGCTTGGGCGGCTGGACCGTGGCTGTTGCGCAGCGCATTCGGTGCCGAATACCGCGCCGACGGTGCGCTGCTGGCCTGGTTGACGGGCGGTGCGATCGCCGTTTCGCTGCTCACGCTCACCGGCGCCGCGGCGGTGGCGGCCGCACTGCACCGCGCGTACTCACTGGGCTGGGTTTCGGCGACCGTCGCGTCGACGCTGTTGCTGCTGTTACCGCTGGATCTGCAGACGCGCACAGTGGTCGCGCTGGTGTGCGGTCCGGTGGTCGGTATCGCCGTGCACCTGTTCGCGCTGTCTCGCAGGCGTGCGGCATGACACCGGTTCGAAGCGCAGGTCGCCCCTCCGTATGCTGGCCCCGTTCTAGGGTGAGGAAAAGCGAATGACTTGGCTGGTGACCGGCGGCGCCGGGTACATCGGTTCCCATGTGGTGCGTGCCCTGTCGGACGCCGACATGCCGGTGGTGGTGATCGACGATCTGTCGACCGGCCTGAAGCGATTCGTTCCGCCGACGGTTCCGTTCGTGCGCGGCACCCTGCTCGACGGTGAACTCGTCGCACGCACGCTCGACGAGTATCACGTCAGCGGCGTCATCCACATCGCAGGGTTCAAGTACGCCGGTGTCTCGGTGCAACGCCCACTTCACACCTACGAGCAGAACGTCTCGGCGATGGTCACGCTTCTCAAGGCGATGGAGGCCGCAGGCACCGACAAGATGGTGTTCTCCTCCAGCGCCGCCACGTACGGCACCCCGGACGTCGACACCGTCACAGAGCAGACGCCCGCTTCGCCGGAATCCCCGTACGGCGTCAGTAAACTGGTGGGAGAGTGGATGATTCGCGACGCCGCACGCGCGTCCGGGTTACGGCACACCAGCCTGCGCTACTTCAATGTCGTAGGATCGGGTTCGGCGGATCTGTTCGACGTCAGCCCGCACAACCTTTTCCCGCTGGTGTTCGACATGTTGTGCCGCGACGAGACACCGCGGATCAACGGCGCCGACTACCCCACTGCCGACGGCACCTGCGTGCGGGACTACGTCCACGTGTCGGACCTCGCGCTGGCCCATGTCGCCGCGGCGAGGCGGCTGGAAGCCGACGACGCAATCGAGCCCGTCTACAACCTCGGCAGTGGCAGCGGCACCTCGGTGCGAGAGATCATGACCACCATCCGCGATGTGACCGGATTCGATTTCGAGCCGGTGGTCGGTCCGCGCCGGCCCGGTGACCCCGCCCGCATCGTCGCGTCGGGCGACTTGGCCGCGCGCGACCTCGACTGGCGGATGCGGCATTCGCTGGAGGAGATGGTGCGCTCGGCGTGGATCGCTCGCCGGCAAGCAGGGGATGCCTATCCGCGGTAACTTCGCGCTGGGCAACTGGGTCGCGCGCACCGCCATCGTCCTGATCGTCGTGCAGTTGGCGATCCGGGCGGTGCTGGCGTTCGGCGGCTACTTCTACTGGGACGACCTGATCTTGATCGGCCGCGCGGGTACCCAACCGCTGCTCTCGCCGGCATACCTGTTCGACGACCACGACGGTCACGTCATGCCCGCCGCGTTCCTCGTCGCCGGTGGCATCACCTTGTTGGCACCCCTGAACTGGATCGGCCCGGCGATCAGCCTGCTCGTCTTGCAGTTGCTGGTGTCGCTGGCGCTGCTGCGGACGTTGCACATCATTCTTGGGTGGCGACCAGTCCTGTTGCTGCCGTTGACATTCGCGTTGTTCACGCCGCTTGCGGTGCCCGGGTTCGCCTGGTGGGCGGCGGCACTGAACTCGCTGCCGATGCTGGCGGCGCTGGCGTGGGTCTGCGGTGACGCGATCCTATTGGTGCGCACGGGTGAGAAGCGGTACGCGGTGACGGCTCTTCTGGTCTACATCGGCGGTCTGCTGTTCTTCGAGAAGGCTGCGGTGATCCCGTTCGTCGCGTTCGCGGTGACCGCGCTGCTGTGTTACGTAACCGGCACCGGACTGGTGAAAGCGGTGTGGCGTAGCGGAATCCGCCTGTGGGTGCCGTCGCTGGCGGTCACGGCGGGATGGGTCGGCGTGTACCTGGTCGTGGTCGACCAGAAGCGGTGGAGTTTCGACCTGGCGATGACGTGGGACCTGCTCGCGCGGTCGGTGACGCACGGGATCGTGCCGGGGCTGGTCGGCGGCCCGTGGGACTGGCAACGGTGGGCGCCTGCCTCGCCGTGGGCGACCCCGCCCGCGACGGTGATGGTGTTGGGCTGGGTGGGTTTGGCCGCCGTGGTCGTGGTGACGCTGCTGCGCAAGCGGCGGATCGTCGCGGTGTGGTTGGTGGCCGCGGGATACGCGATGGCCTGCCAGATCCCGATCTACCTCATGCGGTCATCGCAGTTCACCGCCCTGGAATTGGCGCAGACGCTGCGCTACCTGCCCGACCTCGTCATCGTGCTGGCGCTGTTGGCGGCGGTCGGGCTGTGCGCCCCGAACCTGGCGGGGTCGCGGTGGCTGGACGCGTCACGCACCCGAACAGTGGTGATCTGTTCGCTTACAGCCCTGTTCGTGGCCAGCAGCGTGTACTCGACGGCGACGTTCTTGACGACGTGGCGCGACAATCCGGCGCAAGGCTATCTGCGCAACGCGTTGTCGGGCCTGGCCGACGCGAGCCGGATGTCGGACGCGCCGATGCTCGACCAGGAGGTCGACCCGATGGTCCTGCAGCGGGTCGTCGGCCCCGAGAACCGGGCCAGCCACATGTTCGCGCTGGTGCGTGAACGTCCCGAATTCTCCGCAGCCACAGACGAATTGCGCATGCTCGACCACACCGGTCGCGTGGTCGACGCGAAGGTCACCTGGGTGCGCGCCATCGCGCCTGGACCGCACCCGGACTGCGGCTACCTGGTGCAGCCCGAAATTCCGGTCCGCATGCCGCTGGACGGCCCGCTGCTACCTGCCGACTGGACGGCCGAGATCAACTACCTGGCCAACAGCGACGGCTCGATGACGATGTCGCTGTCGGAGGGGCGCGAGGTCAAGGTGCCGGTGCGACCCGGCCTGAACCAGGTGTTCGTCCGGCTCCCCGGTGCGGGCGACGCGATCGACGTCCGCGCGAATACCGCCGCGTTGTCGGTGTGCATCGCGTCGGGCCCCGTCGGATTCGTGGCACCGAAATAGCGGTCAGCGTGCCAGGCTGTCGGGATGACCGACATCCGTGACCAAGGCCTCCAGGTTTTCCGCGAACTGCTTCCCGGCGCCCTCCCCGACGGGGATTTCGAACTGCCCACCGACTCTTTCGGCGGAGAGATGCTTCCCCTGGCCATGGACAACGTGTTCGGGCGACTGTGGACCCGGGACGGCCTGAGCCGTCGCGACCGCAGCCTGCTGACACTGGGCCTCCTGATCGCCCTGCGCGCCGAAGACGAACTGCGGATCCACGTTCAGATCGCGCGCACCAACGGCCTCACCGACGACGAGATCGCCGAGGTCATCTACCACTGCACCGGCTACACCGGTTTCCCCGCCGCCAACTCGGCAATGAAGATCGCCAAGGAGGTGTTGCAGCCGACGTGAGCATCGCACCGGTCACCCACCACCACCGCGTCACCGTCGACGGCGTCGACACCTTCTACCGCCAAGCCGGGCCGCCCGATCCGTCTCGCCCTGGCCGAACCCGAGCGCGTCGCGGGCCTCGTCATCCAGAACGGTGACATCTACGCCGACGCGTTCGGGCCGAAATACGGGTTCCTGCGCGAGCTTTGGGACAACCCCGGACCGGCTGGCCAACCTCATCCACCTGCTCGAGGACCAACCCTCGACACTCGACTGGTTCGCTGGGGAGCAGGCATACCTGCGCACGCATCGGCCGCCGACATTGATTGTCTGGGGTCCGCATGACGACTACATGCCCGAGGAGTCGGCGCGGGCTTACCACCGCGACCTGCCCGAAGCGCCCCTGCACCTGCTCGGCGGCGGGCACTGGCTGCTGGAAACGCACCTCGACGAGGTCGTGCCGTTGGTCGCTGATTTCCTGGCCCGAGGACCGAACTGGAGCCACCTAGGAGAATCGAACTCCTGACCTGCTCATTACGAGTGAGCCGCTCTGCCGACTGAGCTAAGGTGGCGTGCCCGGCTCACATGTGTCAGCCACAGGCGGGACGAGTCTACGGCAGGGCCCGCCGCCGACCCAACTCAGTCGCGCAGTGCGCGCCCGACCGTCGCCACCATCGCGTCGACCGCGAACTTCGGCTTCACGTTGACCGTCAGCGCCTCGCGGCACTCCAGGACTGCTTCGATGCAGCGCAGCAGTTTGTCCGGCGGCGCATGCGCGGCCAGCCTGGCGATCTCCTCGGCCATATCGGGGTGGTTGTGCGCAACGTCGCCGGCGTCCGAGGCCACCAGCAGCGCGTCGCGGAAGTACGTCGCCAAATCGATCAGCGCGCGGTCCAGAGAATCACGCGAGGCACGCGTCTTGCGCGACTTCTGCCGTCGCTCAAGGGCACTCAGGGCGCCCGCCGCTCCGCGCAGCGAACCGGCGGTTCCCTTTCCGGTGCCACCCGCACCGAGCGCGGTGCGCAGTTCCTCGGTCTCGGCCTCGTTGCGGTCCACCGTCAGCGCCAGGGCCTCGTCTTCAGCCGTCTTGACCAACTCCTCGGCCGCGGCATAGGCGCGTGACGGCGTCGCCGCGTCGCGCGCCAGACCCAGCGCCCGCTTCCGACGTTCCCGCGCCGACTCGTCGGTGGCCAGCCGGCGGGCCCGCCCGACATGGCCGCCGCTGACCGAAGCCGCCCACCGCGCCTCGGCCTCCGGAAGCCCGTCGCTGTCCATCAGCACACCCGCAATCGCGTCCACGGTGGGGGTGACCAGCGCGACGTGCCTGCAGCGCGAGCGCAGCGTGATCGCGATGTCCTCGGGATCCACCGACGGCGCGCACAGCAGGAACACCGTCGACGGCGGCGGCTCCTCGACCACCTTGAGCAGGGCGTTCGCCGCTCCCTCGGTCAGCCGGTCGGCATCCTCGATCAGCACGATCTGCCAGCGCCCGGTGCCCGGTCGCCGCGAGGCGATCTGCACGATCGTGCGCATGTCGTCGACACCGATCGACAGCCCCTCGGGAATGATCCGCCGCACGTCGGCGTGGGTGCCGGCCATCGTCGTCGTGCAGGCCCGGCACTCACCGCACCCGGGCACACCGTCGGAGGTGCACTGCAGCGCCGCGGCGAAGCACAGCGCCGCCACCGACCGGCCCGAACCGGGAGGGCCCGTGATCAGCCACGCATGTGTCATGGATCCGACCGCCGCCCCGCTGTGAGCCGCCTCACCGCGTGCGGCGCGTGCCGCGACCACCAACTCGGCCTCAACAGCCTGTTGACCCACGAGACGCGAGAAGACACCGCCCATCGGAGATAACAGTAGTGCTGCGAACCGACACGTCCGTCTCACAGCACCCGTACCCGTCGCCATGGCCCGATACGGTTGACGCGTGGCCATGGAAGATCGACCGATCGGGCGGATCAGCGCATTCGTCCGGTGGGCCGCGCGCACCCCGTGGCCGGTGTTCACGCTGGGCATGGTGCAGGCCGACATCATCGGCGCCCTGCTGGTCTTCAGCTTCCTGCGATTCGGCCTGCCGCCCGAGGACCGCATCCAGCTGCAGGACCTGCCCGCCTTCAACCTGGCGGTCTTCCTCGGCTTTCTGTTCGTGTCCTTCACGATCGCGGCGTACTGGAGCCTGCGGCTGCTGATCCCGGTCATGCGTTGGCAACGCCGCGACATGCTGCTGGGCGACCGGGACCCGGCCGACACCGAACTGGCCCGCACCCGTGCGCTGAAGATGCCGTTCTACCGGTCGGTGATCAACGTCGCGAACTGGTTCCTGGGTTCGGTGGTGTTCATCGTCGCCAGCTGGCCGGTGGCCAGCAAGTCGGCGCCGGTGGTGGCCGTCGCCACGGGGCTGGGCGCCACCGCGACCGCAATCATCGGCTACCTGCAGTCCGAACGGGTGCTGCGGCCCGTCGCGGTGGCCGCGTTGCGCGGCGGCGTACCGGAGAACTTCCGCGCGCCCGGGGTGATTCTGCGCCAGGTGATGACGTGGGTGCTGTCCACCGCGGTCCCGATCATCGCGATCGTGCTGGCCGTGGTGGCCAGCAGATTCGGGGTCCTCACCGCTCCCGCCGACCGGCTGACCACCCCGATCCTGATCCTGTCGATCTCGGCGCTGGTGGTCGGGCTGGCGGGCACCGTGCTGGTGGCGATGTCGATCGCCGATCCGCTGCGCCAGTTGCGCTGGGCGCTCGGCGAGGTGCAGCGCGGTAACTACAACGCCCACATGCAGATCTACGACGCCAGCGAGCTGGGGCTGCTGCAGGCGGGCTTCAACGACATGGTGCGCGACCTCGCCGAACGGCAACGCTTGCGCGACCTGTTCGGCCGCTACGTGGGCGAGGACGTGGCCCGGCGCGCACTGGAACGCGGCACCGAACTCGGTGGTCAGGAACGCGACGTCGCGGTGCTGTTCGTCGACCTGGTCGGATCCACACAGCTGGCGTCGACCATCCCCGCCGCCGAGGTCGTCAACCTGCTCAACGATTTCTTCCGCGTCGTGGTCGACACCGTCAACCGCCACGGCGGCTTTGTCAACAAGTTCCAGGGCGATGCGGCGCTGGCCATCTTCGGCGCGCCGATCGAGCATCCCGACGCGTGCGGCGGCGCGCTGGCGGCCTCACGGGAACTGCACGACGAGCTGATCGAGGTGCTGGCCCAGACGGAGTTCGGCATCGGGGTGTCGGCAGGCCGCGCGATCGCCGGGCACATCGGTGCCCAGGCCCGCTTCGAGTACACCGTGATCGGTGATCCGGTCAACGAAGCGGCGCGGCTGACCGAGTTGGCCAAGCTGGAGGAGGGCCACGTCCTGGCCTCGGCGATCGCGGTCAGCGGCGCCCTGGACGCCGAAGCGCTGTGTTGGGACGTCGGCGAGATCGTCGAACTCCGTGGCCGTGTGGCCCCGACACAGTTGGCACGGCCGCTGAACCTGCTCGGCTCCGACGGCGCCCGCCCCGAGCAGACCGAAACAGATCAGGCGGACGGCGACGCTGAGCAAGGCGCCGAACGTGAAGTTGTTTCCGAAGAATCACGCTGATCTCGAGCACAAGCTCACATTCGCGGGCTAGCTCTTCTTGGCGGCTTTCTTGGCTCCTGCCTTCTTCGCCGTCTTCTTCGCCCCCGCCTTCTTCGTCCGCTTCACCGGACCGCGCGCGCGACGGTCGGCGAGCAGTTCGGCGGCGCGTTCGTCGGTGATCGACAAGACGTCGTCGCCCTTGCGCAGGCTGGCGTTGGTCTCCCCGTCGGTGACATACGGGCCGAACCGGCCGTCCTTGATCACCATCGGCTTGCCGGTCGCCGGATCCTCACCGAGTTCACGCAACGGCGGGGCCGCAGCCCGCTGACCGCCACGGCGCTTGGGTTCGGCATAGATCTTCAAGGCCTCATCGAGCGTGATGTCGAACATCTGCTCTTCGGTGGCCAGCGAGCGAGAGTCCGTGCCGCGCTTGAGGTATGGGCCGTAGCGGCCGTTCTGCGCGGTGATCTCCTCGCCTGTGTTCGGGTCGACGCCGACGACACGCGGCAGCGACAACAGCCGCAGCGCATCCTCCAGCGTCACCGTCTCCAGATCCATCGACCGCAACAGCGAACCGGTGCGAGGCTTCGGACCCGTCGGCTTCTTGCCCTTCTTCGCCGTCGACCCGGCCTCGCCGTCGTCGGGCGGTTCGGGCAGAACCTCGGTGACGTACGGACCGTAACGACCGTCCTTGGCGACGATCTCGTGCCCGGTCTCGGGGTCGACGCCCAGCGATCGGCCTTCTTGCGGTGTGGCGAAAAGCTTTTCGGCAAGCTCGAGGGTCAGCTCGTCGGGGGTGAGGTCGTCCTTGAGGTTGGCCCGCTGCGGTTTGAGCTCGCCGGACTCACCGTCCTCGTCGGGGACCATCCGCTCCAGGTACGCACCGTTCTTGCCCACCCGCACGTAGATCGGTCGGCCCTGATCGTCGTCGAACAGCTTGATGGAGTTGATCTGTCGGGCGTCGATCTCCTCGAGGTTCACCCCGACGAGCTTCTTGAGCCCGCCCGAGCGGGCGATCGAGTCCTCGACCCCGTGATCGCCGCCGAAGTAGAAGTTGTTGAGCCAATTGGTCCGTCGCTCGTTGCCGGCGGCGATCTCGTCGAGCTCGTCTTCCATCGCCGCGGTGAACCCGTAGTCGACGAGGCGGCCGAAGTGCTGTTCGAGCAGCCCGATGACGGCGAACGCCACCCACGACGGCACCAGCGCGCTGCCCCGCTTCACGACGTACCCGCGGTCCTGGATCGTCTTGATGATCGACGAGTACGTCGACGGCCTGCCGATGCCGAGGTCCTCGAGAGCCTTGATCAGCGAAGCCTCGGTATAGCGGGCGGGCGGCGCGGTGTTGTGCCCGTCGGCGGTGAGCTCCTTGGCGTCGACGCGCTGGCCCTGCTCGAGATTCGGCAGCCGGCTCTCGGCGTCGTCGGCCTCGCCGCCTGCCTGCTCGTCGATGCTCTCCACGTAGGCCTTCAAGAAGCCCGCGAAGGTGATGGTGCGGCCGCTGGCGTTGAAGACGACCTGCTCTCCACCGACGGCGGAGCCGTCAATCGAGCGGGAGCTCGCGGTTCCGGAGATCCGCAGGCTCAGCGTCGTGCCCCGCGCGTCGGCCATCTGGGAGGCCACGGTGCGCTGCCAGATCAGCTCGTAGAGCCGGAACTCGTCGGTGTCGAGCGCACCGTGCAGCTGGCCCGGCGTGGAGAACACATCACCGGCGGGCCGGATGGCCTCGTGCGCCTCCTGGGCGTTCTTCACCTTGCGGGTGTACTGCCGCGGCGACGGATGCAGATACTCCTCGCCGTAGAGCTGACGGGCCTGATTGCGGGCTGCTTCCACCGCACTCGCCGACAACGTCGTCGAGTCGGTGCGCATATAGGTGATGTAGCCGTTCTCATAGAGCCGCTGCGCGATGCTCATCGTGCGCTCCGAGGAGAACCGCAGCTTGCGGCCCGCCTCCTGCTGCAGCGTCGAGGTCATGAACGGCGCGTACGGCCTGCGGGTGTAGGGCTTCTGCTCGACCGAGCTGACCGCCAGCTGCGCCCCGCGCAAACCGCCCGCCAACGCCGTCGCCGCGGCCTGGTCCAGCACCAGCACCTCGTCGGGCTTTTTCACCTGGCCCAGCGAGTCGAAGTCGCGGCCGGTGGCCACGCGGCGCCCGTCGACCGTGTTCAGCTTGGCGGTGAACGTCGGCGGCGAGGCCTGCGGGTCGGAGACACTGGCGTCGAGTTCGGCGGTGACGTCCCAGTACCCCGCGCTGCGGAACGCCATCCGTTCGCGTTCGCGCTGCACGATGATGCGCGTTGCCACCGACTGCACCCGGCCGGCCGACAATTTCGGCGCAACCTTCTTCCACAGGACCGGGCTGACCTCGTAGCCGTACAACCGGTCCAGGATGCGGCGTGTCTCCTGCGCGTCGACCAGGTCGTTGTCCAGGTCGCGGGGGTCCTCGGCGGCTGCGCGGATGGCCGGTTCGGTGATCTCGTGAAACACCATCCGCTTGACGGGGATGCGGGGCTTGAGCGTCTCGAGCAGATGCCAGGCGATCGCCTCGCCCTCGCGGTCGCCGTCCGTGGCCAGATACAGCTCGTCGACGTTCTTGAGCAGGTCTTTCAGCTCGGCGACCGTGCTCTTCTTCTCGGGGCTGATGATGTAGAGCGGCTCGAAGTTGTGGTCGACGTCCACCCCGAGGCGGGCCCACGGCTCGGATTTGTACTTCGCAGGCACGTCGGCGGCGTTGCGGGGCAGGTCTCGGATGTGCCCACGGGACGACTCGACGATGTAATTGGAGCCCAGGTAGCCCGCTATCTTGCGCGCCTTGGTAGGCGACTCGACTATGACGAGCCGCCGGACGCTTCCGTTACGGCCGCTGCCGCGGTCCCCATCAGCCACCTTTTACTTACGCTCCACTTCTTTGGTCACCCACAGCGCAGAATTCCGCGTCCGGCGGAGAATCAACCCTGTCGGCAACTGACAATTTCGCACCCCGCGCCAACCGACGCAAACGGACCCCCTCCGAACAGCGGTCAGACCCGCGGCCATTCTCCGAACGCCTCCACACTGCCAGGAGGTTCCCCCACGTTCTCTACCAGGCGCGATAGCCGGCGTCGACCGCTGATCCGCAGGGCCGGGCGCGACCCGCGGGTACCGATCAGCGTCGGCGCGATTCCCACCCGCATCATCGCCGACGCGAGCGGCGAATGCGTGTCCGGTGCGTGCGGGTCCAGCCCGAGCAGATAACGGTTTGCTTCGGGTGTGCCCGCGGCCAGGGTCCAGGCCCGAAGCTCGCGCGGCCCGGGCAACCAGTTCGGCGGGACGGTCTTGACCGCACCCCGGGTCCAGCCCGCCGCGATCTCCACCAGTCTGCTGTCGACCGCGGTGCGCACCAGCGGGGTGTTCTCGTCGGTGCGGGCGATCTCGGGTTCCAGACCGGCCTCGACGATCATCTCGGCCAGCGCCTCGGCCCGCCAGTGACGGTCGACGACGACCGACAGCCGCGCACCCTGCTCGGTGCCGGAACCCACCAGGACAACCTGGCCAGGTCCGGCGAGCAGCCCGGTGAGGTCGGCCACCGCGGGGGGCACCGACTCCGCCGAGAAGAACGACAGCTGGCTCACAAACCGACAGTAAGCCAGGTACCGGCCGCAGCCGTGGCGGCCGTGCCGAAGCGCGCCGGAATAGCGAACACCCCGCGGCGTTCGGTTCTCGACGCTCGCGGGGTGTTGCCTTTCGATCGTGCTGGTCGCGCTAGACGGCCCGAACACCGGTGGCCTGGGGCCCCTTGGGGCTCTGGCCAACCTCGAACTCGACCTTCTGGTTCTCCTCCAGGGTGCGGAAGCCGCTGCCCTGAATCTCCGTGTAGTGGACAAAAACGTCAGCGGAGCCGTCCTCCGGGGCGATGAAGCCGAAGCCCTTCTCCGCGTTGAACCACTTCACAGTTCCCTGTGGCATTTCCTGTTGTTTCCTTCTCTTATTCACCGGGTGCGGTCCACCGTGTTTCGGTACACCGGGCCCGTTCCGACCGCTCTCCTTCGTGGAAGCTCGGAACTCAACCCGACCTACAACCCTCGCAGGAACCGCGATCGCAACGTCGATCCTGCGAGTGCTAATACACGAACACAGAAGCTGCGACCGCGATAAGTCAATCACGTTCGTGGCTGCGGCGACAGTCTCGGCGTTTCAAATGGGGAACAATTCGCCTAAAGAGGTCTATCGGGAAGGATGATCGATGGCTGATTTCGGCCGCGAGCTGCTCGCGTGCGCGGTCGAAGGCACGGTTGCAGGCGGCCCGAATCCGCTGCGCCACGTCGCAGATATCCCACCGCGCCGGGGTCGCCCGATGGGGTGGCCATGTTGGGCCGACCCAGATGTGGTGCGGGCGTTCGTTGATCGGGGCATCGAGGCCCCGTGGTCACATCAACTGGCCGCCGCCGAGCTCGCTCACGGTGGGCGCCATGTCGTACTGTGCACCGGCACGGCGTCGGGCAAGTCGCTTGCCTACCAGTTGCCGATATTGACAGACCTGAAGGCGAATCCGCGGTCGCGGGCGCTGTATCTGTCGCCGACGAAAGCGCTCGGCCACGACCAACTCCGGTCGGCGGTGACGCTCACCGAGGCGGTAGGGTTGTCCGACGTCGCACCGTGCGCCTATGACGGCGACAGCCACAGCGACGTGCGACGGTTCGCGCGGGAACGGTCGCGCTGGATCTTCTCCAACCCCGACATGATTCATCTGTCACTGCTGCGCAACCACGCCCGGTGGGCGGTGTTCCTGCGCAACCTGAGCTACATCGTCGTCGACGAATGCCATTACTATCGCGGCATTTTTGGTTCGAACGTGGCGATGGTGCTGCGGCGGCTGTTGCGGCTGTGCGCCCGCTACTCGCCCAGCGGCGGGGTGCCCACCGTGGTCTTCGCCAGCGCCACGACGGCCTCGCCGGCCCAGACCGCCTCCGAACTGATCGGTCAAACGGTCGCCGAGGTCACCGAGGACGGGTCACCGCAGGGTGCCCGCACCGTCGCGCTGTGGGAGCCTCCGCTGCTCGACGACGTGGTGGGGGAAAACGGGGCCCCGGTAAGGCGTTCGGCGGGAGCCGAAGCCGCCAGCGTGATGGCCGACCTGGTCGCCGAGGGCGCCAGGATGCTGACGTTCGTGCGGTCGCGGCGCGGCGCCGAGCTGACCGCGTTGGGGGCACGGGCGCGATTACAGGAAAAGGCGCCCGATCTCGCCGACCGGGTGGCTTCGTATCGCGCCGGTTATCTGTCCGAAGACCGCCGCGCGCTCGAGCGCGCGCTGACCGACGGCGAACTGCGGGGACTGGCGACGACGAACGCGTTGGAGTTGGGTGTCGACATCGCCGGTCTGGACGCCGTTGTCCTCGCCGGGTTTCCGGGAACCGTGACATCGTTCTGGCAACAGGCGGGCCGCTCGGGGCGGCGCGGTCAGGGCGCGCTGATCGTGCTGATCGCCCGCGACGATCCGCTCGACACCTACCTGGTGCACCACCCGTCGGCACTGCTGGACAAGCCGATCGAGCGCGTCGTCATCGATCCGACCAACCCGTATGTGCTTGGGCCACAACTGCTCTGCGCTGCTGCCGAACTTCCGCTCACCGATGCCGAGGTGCGGATGTGGAACGCCGAGAACGTGGCTGCGACGCTCGTCGACGACGGACTGCTGCGGCGACGGGCCAACGGTTACTTCCCCACACCCGGAATGGATCCGCATCCGGCTGTCGACATCCGCGGGTCGTCCGGCGGTCAGATCGCGATCCTGGAGGCCGGCACGGGACGCATGCTCGGCAGTACCGGGGCGGGCCAGGCGCCCGCTTCTGTCCATCCCGGAGCGGTGTATCTGCACCAGGGCGAGACCTATGTCGTCGACTCCCTCGACTTCGAGGACGGCGTGGCCTTCGTGCACGCCGATGATCCCGGTTACACCACCACCGCGCGGGAGGTCACCGACATCGCGGTCACCGGGCACGGTGAGCGAAAGACGTTCGGCGCGGTCACTGTTGGGCTTGTCCCTGTTTCGGTGAGCAACACGGTGACCGGTTACCTGCGCCGACACCTGACGGGTGAGGTGATCGACTTCGTCGAACTCGAGATGCCCACCCGCACACTGGACACCATGGCCGTGATGTGCACGATCACACCAGAGGCCTTACAACACAACGGCATCGAATTGCTGCGTGCGCCCGGTGCGCTGCATGCCGCAGAGCACGCCGCGATCGGGCTGCTGCCGTTGGTCGCCAGTTGCGATCGTGGCGACATCGGCGGTGTGTCGACGGCGGTCGGGCCCGTGCAGGGGCTGCCGACGATCTTCGTGTACGACGGCTACCCCGGCGGTGCGGGTTTCGCCGACCGCGGTTATCACCGGCTCACCACCTGGTGGGCCGCGACGGCCGATGCGATCGAGGCGTGTGAGTGTCCGGCGGGCTGCCCGTCGTGCGTGCAGTCGCCCAAGTGCGGCAACGGGAACGATCCGCTGGACAAGGAGGGCGCGGTGCGGGTGCTGCGGTTGGTGTTGCGCGAGATATCCCAACGGTCCGGCTGAGGGTGTGGCAACCGCTGGTGCAGCACACCGAATCGTGGGCACGTGCGCCGGTAAGGTGGCCCTATGACCCACGACTGGCTGCTCGTGGAGACGCTGGGCAGCGAGCCCGCGGTGGTCGCGCAGGGCCGTCGAACCCAGAATCTGATCCCGATCGGTGCCTTCCTGCGGCGCAATCCGCATCTGATGGCGGTCCAGACGGCGATCGGCGAAACGGTGCGCGCGCATCAAGGCTTGAGCAGCATCACCCCGAAGAACGACCGTGTCATCCGCACGGAGGTCGTGCAGATGACCGACGGCCGGATACATGGCGTACACGTGTGGATCGGGCCGCCCGACATGGAACCCCCGGAGCGCCCGGTGCCCGGGCCGCTGGTATGGAACCTCGACACCGGCATCGCCACCGGCACCCCCGAATCGCTGGCCAACAGCGGGTGGGAATCGCCTCAGGAACCGACGCATAACCGAACTTTCGCCGACGACCTGCCGATGCGTGAACTCAACCCCAGCGAGGCCAAGGTATTGACCATGGCGATCAAGCGCGAGCCCGGCACCGCGTTCTGCAGCACCTGGGACGTCACCGACCACCGCGGCGAAGCGATCAGCGTCGGGTTCGTGACGCGGGCGGTGCTGGAATCCGACGGCGACGGACCGGATCGGCTGCTGTGCCGAGCGATGAACTGGCGCAGCGAACGCGAGCAGGAGCGCCCGGAACAGGATCACCTCGCCCAGCGGATCCTCAACGGACTGGCCCAGCCTGGTGTGCACCGCGCCTTGGTCGACCCGACGAACTGGACCTTGTTGAAGTGGCTCGACGACCCGGCCCCGTTCTTCGACTGGCGGGTCAGCCTGGCGGGCGAACACGCGGTGCATCCCGACGACCGCGCCGAGATGGAGCGCATGGCCGTGGATTTCAGGACCGGTATCGCTTCCGGTGTACTGCGGATGACCGGCGTCGGTGGCCAGGAGTGGGCACCGGTGCACGTGACGGTGAACCGGGTCGAACTCGACGACGACGTGTATGCCGCGCTCGCGACGCTGCGCCGCCCCAATGACACCGAGTTCGCCGAAGCAGGCCGACGCACTTCCTAGGTGCTGACATCGGCCGGGCCCGCGCGGGCCACCGCACGCGCAGCGCCCACACCGAAGCGGCCCAACGCGACCGGAACGTCGACGGCAACAACGATATCGACTTCGTCGACGTCGCACCGCGCCATCTCGGCATCCATGGCATCGGTGACCGCGGCCGCCCACGAGCACGCTTGATCGCCACCGGCCGCAATCCGGTGGGCGGCGGCCAACGCGCCCAGGTCTGCGGCCGCCTGTGCGCGGTGTCGCGCCGATACCGCCACACCGAGGTAAGCGGCACCGATGGCGATCGCCACCACGATCGCGATCATCGCAGCGGCAATGAGAGTGGTCGAACCCTGCTCAGCCCGAACCCGGTTCCACCGCGGCCGTGGCTCGCGCCTCGACGGCGAACCCGGGCAGTATCGGTGACCGCGCGCGGACGGTGGCGGTGACGAACCGTCCGTCGCTGCGGGTAGCGATGGAGGCTCCCTCTGGCGCCAAATCGCGGGCCGTCGTAGCGCTGTCGTGGCCGCGGGCGGCGAGGCGTGCGGCCTCGCGCGCGGCGTCGACACACCGGATATGCATCGACACCGCCGTGAGTCCGCCCAGACACAAGACGAGGACGGCGACCAGCGCTGCCACCGCGAACGCCGCTTCGACCGTGGCGCCGCCACGTTCACCGGTCAGACGTTCGTGTTGAGAGCGCGGCTGATGATGTTGGTCAACGCGCTGACGATCGAGTCGCCGGTGACGACCGTGTAGAGGATCGCACCGAACGCGGCGGCCGCGATGGTGCCGATCGCATACTCGACGGTCGACATTCCCTCGTCGGCGACGACCAGCAGCGTCAGCCGCGTCTGGAGCGCTCGAATCCTGTTGCCCTTCAACTTTTCTCCTCACTCGTTGTCCTTCACACAATCCCCGACTGCAGCACGTCTGCGGCCAGCCCCGCGACGACCGGAATGATGCCCAGGCAGAAGAACGCCGGCAGGTAGCACACCCCCAACGGGCCTGCGATCAAGACCGAGGCGCGTTCGGCCGCGGCGCGCGCAGTGTCCGCCGCATGGTCGCGCGACCGGCTGGCCAGCGCGCTGACCCCTTGGGCGAGGGCGCTTCCCGAGGACGCCGACCGCCGTGCCAGCCGCAACAATGCGTCGACGCTGTGATCGCCCTCGGGTGCAGGGGCCCACGCGGTCGTAGGATCAGCGCCCAGGGCAAGCAGATCCGCGGCACGGACCAATACTCGGGCCACCGTCGGCGGTGCCGAGGGCGCCGCGGCTGACGCAGCGCCGGCCACCGCCATACCCGAATGAAGGCAGGCCGCCAGCACTTCGAGCGCCGAGGCGAACGCCAGTGGATCGTTCGCCCGGACTTTGTGGTGTGACTTCGGATTTGGGCTGTGGGCGGTCCGCACACGGGCTCGGCCATCGGTGCCTGCGAGAAGCGCAGCGATCGCGAGAAGCAGCGCGGCAAGCGTCATCGGACCACCCCGCCGGTGATCCGGTCCGACCACACCAACCCCAGACATGTCAGTGCCGCACCGATGGCCAGGAGCCATTGGCCCGTCGACAACAGGAAGCGCAGCGGATGGGCGCCGATCAACTCGCCGAGTCCGATGCCCAGCAACGGCAGGACGGCGAGCACGGTGGCGGTGGTCCGCGCACCGGCCATACCCGCGCTCACTTGAGTCGAGAACCGTTCCCGCGCAACGATATCGCGGTGCGCGGTATGCATGAGCGTCGCGATGGCGAGGCCATGCGACTGAGCCAGATTCCAGCAGACCGCGAGCCGCTGCCAATACGTCGGCAGCGCCGACCGTCGTGCCACACTGAGCATCCCGGCGGCGACATCGCCTCCCATCCGCGCCCTGGCCGCCACCGTGCGCAGTGCTGCCGCGACGGCACCGTCGGCCTCGTTGGCTGCCGTGTCGAACGCGGTCACCGGATGGGCGCCGATCCGCAGCTCCCCGACCAGGACGTCGAGCGCACCCTCCAGTGCGGCGGCCTCATTCGTCCGCTGCCGCTCTCTGCGCCGGCGCCGGCGGCGGGCTTCGACGGTGGCGGCCGCGATCACCGCCGCCGCTACGACACCGAGCGGCGCAACGATCATCAGGGTGACGAGGACGGCCACCAGCCATAGAGGCGACGGGAGCCGTATCGCCCGGCGGCGTGAGCGTGCCAGCGGTGTGCGCCGCCGCGGACCTGGTGCGGTGAGAATCGCCAGCGCGAGGGCCAGCGCAGCGACGCTCACGAGCCACCCCGCTCACGGATCAGATCGTCGAGCCGCTGTGCGCCAGGGCCGAAACCGTGCCCGAGACGCCACGCCGTGGAGGCACGGACCGGGCCGTCGGCTCCGGCGGTCAACACCGCGATCTCGTCGAGTC
Organism: Mycobacterium lehmannii; assembly: GCF_002245535.1. Classification (GTDB taxonomy): domain Bacteria; phylum Actinomycetota; class Actinomycetes; order Mycobacteriales; family Mycobacteriaceae; genus Mycobacterium; species Mycobacterium lehmannii. The sequence goes on from NZ_NKCN01000014.1 coordinate 41,548, forward strand.
GGCGCAGGCCCGTCCGGTCGCGGCCGACGTGGATCACCACTTGCACCGCGGCGCCGAGTTGGCTGTGCAACGCCGCCCGGTCGAGCCCACCGAGCGCCGCCAGCGCCTCGAGGCGCGCGGGCACCTCTGTCGGGCTGTTGGCGTGCACGGTTCCGGCGCCACCATCGTGACCGGTATTGAGCGCGCCGAGCAGATCGACGACCTCAGCGCCGCGTACCTCACCGACGACGATGCGGTCGGGCCTCATCCGTAACGCCTGCCTCACCAGGTCCCGCACCGTCACCTCGCCCGCGCCTTCGACGTTGGCGCAGCGCGCCACCAGCTTCACCAGATGCGGATGAGGTGGCGCGAGTTCCGAGGCGTCCTCGACGCAGACGATGCGTTCGATCGGGGGAACCGCGCCGAGCAGGGCGGCCAACAGGGTGGTCTTGCCCGCCCCGGTGCCTCCCGAGACCAGGAAGGCCAGCCGTGCGCGCACGACGCCGTCGAGGAGGGCGGCCGCGGCCGGTTCGATCGCGCCGGCGGCGGTCAGCGACGCCAGGTCCTGCGTCGCGGGGCGCAGCACCCGCAGCGACAGACACGTTCCCGCGGAAGCGATCGGCGGCAGGACCGCGTGTAGACGCACCGTGAACGCGCCGGTGCCGAGCCCGGTCAACTGGCCGTCGACCCATGGCTGCGCCTCGTCGAGGCGACGTCCGGCGGCGAGCGCCAACCGCTGCGCGAGCCTGCGCACGGAACTGTCGTCGGGAAAGCGAATTCCGGTGCGGCGCAACCCGTTGCCGTCATCCACCCACACCGCGTCCGGCGCCGTGACCAGAACATCGGTGGTGTCGTCGGCCGACAGCAACGGTTCGAGCACGCCCGCCCCGGTCAGCTCGGTCTCCAACAGGCGTAGCCCGCTGAGCACTTCGCTGTCGCCGAGCACACCACCGGACTCCGCGCGGATTGCCGCGGCCACCACCGTCGGCCGCAGCGGTCCCGATTCGGCCGCGAGCCGCTCGCGGACTCGGTCGATCAACGAGTCGCTCATGCGGCGATCGCAGGATGTTGTTGCAGAATCGTCAACACCTTGCGCGCCGCGCGGCCGAGCGGCGACCGACGACCGATCCGCAGTCCGCCCCGCTCGAGGGTGACCGCCATACCGGGTTGCGGACGCATCCCCGCCAGCAGCGGCAACCCGACGATTTCGGCGACCTCCGCCGACCGCAGCCCGCCCGGTGCCGGACCGCGCACGACCACACCCGAGTTGGGATTGAGCGTCGACACCCACCGGGCGACCGCGTCGGCCGCCGCGCACGAACGTACGTCGGCGGGTGTCACGACTACGGCGAGATCGGCGGAGGCCACAGCTGTCTCGGCCGCCGCGGTCGACCGCCTCGGGACGTCGCAAACGACGGTCGCACCCCCGCGACTGCCCGCGTCGATCACGGCACCGAGCGGTACGGGGTCGACGTCGCAGCCGACCCGGCTGCCAGACAGCACGGTCACGCCCCGTACGCGCGGCAACGCATCCCGCAGCGCCGCGTAGCTCAACCGCCCGCCCTGCAGCCGCAGATCCGGCCAGCGCAGCCCGGATTCGGCTTCACCGCCCACGACGAGATCGATGCCGCCGCTCCACGGGTCGACGTCGATCAACAACGCCTCGGGTGCGGCCAGCGCCAGCGCGGTCGCGAAGACCGATGCGCCTGCTCCACCGCGGCCGGCGATGACGGCCGCCACCGCACCGCGACGGCCCGCCTCGTGCAGCCCTTCAGCGGCCTCGGCCAACTCCGCCATCAACTCGTCGTCCTGCTCGGGCAGGGTGAGGACCCGCTGGGCACCGACCTCGATCGCCGCCTGCCAGTCGGCTCCGCGGGGTTCGACGCGGCCCACCAGGACGACGCGCGTACGTCGCGGCAACGCGCGGGCCACGCACCGGCGGGCGCCTGTGATGTCGAGCACGACGGCGGCCGCCTCGGTCCAGACCTTGCGGCTGGAGGGCTCCGACGCGTGGACGACCGGTACACCCGCCGCCGCACACACCCGGTCCACGTCCTCGCGAAGTGCCGGGTCGGCGATCAACGCGAGGTATCCACTCGATGAAGCCACCCTCCAACCCTGTGGCCTGGGCTTGCGACGACGCTACCGCTGACGCCTCATCTGTGGATCAACGCGATCTTGTGAATGACCCAGGTAAGAGTCGGCAAACGAAAACGGCGTTCCGCAACCACTGTGAATGGCAGCACATATCCGGATTGCGAAAAGTCCTGAAAAAGGGACGACCCCCGCCAGGGGGGGAGGAGGCGGAGGTCGTCGTGTATCAGCCCCGGGGGGTCGGGCTGATGCACACCCGACATAAGCCGGGTAAGGCTCACTATACACACGCCAGTCGGCTTCGGCGCAAGTGCTGCGCGCTGAGAAAAGTAGCCCGATCTGCGGAAGTGTCCTGTCTACGACACCTGTCATAACCTGCCACTTTGTACACTCTCCCGGCGATTGTCACGCGCGGGCCCCTATGCTGGCGTCGTGAGCGCATCTGGTTCGGCGGCCGAGGCGCCGGACGCGTCCGCGACGGGCGCTCCGACGGACGGTCCGGTCCGAACCGCCGCCTTCTTCGATCTCGATAAAACGGTCATCGCAAAAAGCAGCACTCTGGCTTTCAGCAAACCTTTTTTTGCGCAAGGACTAATGAATCGGCGGGCCGTGCTGAAGTCCACGTACGCCCAATTCCTCTTTCTCATGTCCGGCGCGGACCACGACCAGATGGACCGCATGCGCGCGTACGTCACCAACATGTGTGCCGGCTGGGACGTGGAGCAGGTGAAGTCGATCGTGGGCGAAACCCTGCATGACGTCGTCACGCCGTTGGTTTTCGCGGAGGCGGCCGAGCTGATCGCCGACCACAAACTGTGCGGCCGCGACGTGGTCATGGTGTCGGCCTCCGGGGAGGAAATCGTCGCGCCGATCGCTCGTGCGCTGGGCGCCACACACGCGATGGCCACCCGTATGGTCGTCGAAGACGGCAAATACACCGGAGAGATCGCCTTCTACTGCTACGGCGAGGGCAAGGTGGCCGCGATCCGGGAACTGGCCGAACGCGAGGGTTACGCGCTCGAGCATTCGTATGCCTACTCCGACTCGATCACCGATCTCCCGATGCTCGAGGCCGTCGGCCATCCGAACGTGGTCAATCCCGACCGCACGTTGCGCAAGGAAGCCGCGGCCCGAGGTTGGCCCGTGCTCGACTTCTCCAAACCGGTGTCGCTGCGGGATCGGATTCCGGCCCCGTCGGGTGCGGCCATGGCCACCACCGCGGCGGTCGGCATCAGCGCTTTGGCCGCCGGCGCGCTGACCTATTCGCTGTTGCGGCGCTTCGCCTTCTAGCCAACTCCTCACCCGCCAACCCGGGTTCCGCGTAACGATCCGGACTAGGGCTGATTTGGCCCTTGATGTGATCGCGGTCACGGGGTACAAAGGAGTCACGGAAGCTTGGAGAGGCCAAGATCGAGTCGGAAGAGAAGGCTCGAATCTCCCGCTTCAGGCTCCCCAGCACGGAACCCGGCACCCACGCGGAGCACATGCCGCGGAATAGGCAAAAGTGTTGCGGGCCTGCGTATTTGCGAATAGCGGACGGCTAGAGCGACCCTTTGGGTGGGGTTGCAGTCGAAGCGCATCGACAAGACGCCGAGGCCACCCACGCGACCCATCAGAGCACGCTTGGTAACCGGTCTCCGTGTTAGCGGGCGACGAGCCGAACCACGTTCGGAGCGTCGCCCGCTTCGCGTTGGCGACGAGGCGACGACCTGTGATGGCCGCCCCTTTCAGCAACGCCTCAGGACGACGAGGCCGCCTGGGCGATCGACAGCGCTTCGCGGGCGCCCTCGCGCAATGCGCGGCAGCTCAACAGGATCCACGCGGTCAGGCCGTCGGGGGTGCCGGACGAGAAGCCTCGCGCCGCGGCGTCGTAGTCGCCGGACCGGCGCATCCAGTGAACCTCCGGCACCCCGAGCCCGTGTGGATCGAGCCCGGTGGTGATCGTCACCAACCGCGACGCCGCCCGCGCCACCACACCGTCGGCGGCGCCGAACGGGGCGAGCGTGAGCAGTTCGCCGTGCACGACGGCGGCGAGCACGGGCGCGGGCACCCGGGTCCCTCCCGTGAGGATGTCGGCCAGCAGGGTCAGCCGCGTGCCCACGTGCGCCTCCTGGCGCGGGCGGCCCAACCGCTCGTCGTCGGCGATGTCCGCCGCCGCCAACGCGTGCAGCCGGGCGATGGCCTGCAGCGGGGCGCGCTGCCAGACGCCGACCAAGGTTGTCGCCCCGCCTTCCACGGCTTCGGACACCCGCAGCGCCCCGGCCAAAACCGGGTCCGGGGTGCCGTCGTCGGACAGCGCGAACGCACCGCCGTCGAGCACCGACGACGCTCGGGCGGCTCGCAGCGCGGCCTCGGCGGCGCTTTTCGGCCAGCCCCGCAGGTTGGTTCGGTGGCGGTGTGCGCGGCCCAGCGCTTCACGGGCCTCCTCGGCGGCCTCCGCGACGCCGGGCAGGTCAGCCAGCGGCGCCAACGGGTCCTTCGCGAAGCCACCGGTCACGGCAGCACACGCTAGCCGACCCGCGGACGAGCCGACCACGCCGTCTGCGGCGGCAAGCCGACCGTGACATCCCAATGTGTTTCGCCGACAGGGTGACTACCCTCACAGGTATGGCAGAGTCATCGGCGCAGCACGCCCACGGTCCGTCCGTCTACCCCCCGTCTCCGGAGTTCGCCCAGCAGGCGAACGCGACCGAGGAGCTTTACCGTCAGGCCGAGAAGGACCGGCTGGCGTTCTGGGCGGAGCAGGCCAACCGGCTCGATTGGGAGACACCGTTCGACGAGGTGCTCGACTGGTCGGATGCGCCGTTCGCGAAGTGGTTCGTCGGCGGAAAGCTGAACGTCGCCTACAACTGCGTGGACCGGCACGTCGAAGCCGGCCACGGCGACAGGGTGGCCCTGTACTGGGAGGGCGAACCGGTCGGTGACTCGCACGCGCTGACCTACGCCCAACTCAAAGACGAGGTCTGCAAGGCCGCCAACGCGCTGACCGAACTCGGACTCCGTGCGGGGGACCGGGCCGCCATCTACATGCCGATGATCCCCGAGGCGATCGTTGCGATGCTGGCGTGCGCGCGTCTGGGGGTGCTGCACAGTGTGGTGTTCGCCGGATTCTCGTCTTCGGCGCTGGCGGCCCGCATCGAGGACGCCGAGGCCAAGGTGGTCATCACCACCGACGGGCAGTACCGCCGCGGTCAGGCGGTGCCGTTGAAACCCGGCGCCGACGAAGCGGTGCAGGGCCAGGCATCCGTCGAACACGTGCTGGTGGTGGAACGCACCGGCATCGACGTGCCGTGGACCGAGGGCCGCGACATCTGGTGGCACGACATCGTCGACGCCGCCTCCACCGAACACACTCCCGAGGCATTCGACTCCGAACATCCGCTGTTCCTGCTGTACACGTCGGGCACTACCGGCAAGCCCAAGGGCATCGTGCACACCTCCGGCGGTTTTCTCACCCAGTCGTCCTACACCCACTACTACGTGTTCGACGCCAAGCCCGAAACCGACGTGTACTGGTGCACCGCTGACATCGGCTGGGTCACCGGCCACAGCTACATCGTCTTCGGCCCACTTTCCAACGGGTGCACACAAGTGGTCTACGAGGGCACTCCGAATTCGCCCAGCGAGCACCGCCACTTCGAGATCATCGAAAAGTACGGTGTGACAATTTATTACACGGCCCCGACCCTGATCCGCACCTTCATGAAGTGGGGCCGTGAGATTCCCGATGCCCACGACCTGTCCAGCTTGCGCCTGCTGGGGTCGGTGGGCGAGCCGATCAACCCGGAGGCCTGGCGGTGGTACCGCAAGGTGGTCGGGGGCGACCGAACTCCGGTGGTAGATACCTGGTGGCAGACCGAGACCGGGGCGATCATGATCTCCCCGCTGCCCGGTGTGACGGCAGCCAAGCCGGGTGCGGCGATGGCGCCACTTCCGGGTATCACCGCCAAGATCGTCGATGACGAGGGCAAGGAACTGGAGCCCGAAGCCGAAGGCGCCGAGCATGTCACCGGTTACCTCGTGCTCGATCAACCGTGGCCGGCCATGCTGCGCGGTATCTGGAAGGACCCGGAACGATACAAGGAAACCTACTGGAAGCGGTTCGAGAAGCAGGGTTGGTACTTCGCCGGCGACGGCGCCAGGGTCGACGCCGAGGGCGACATCTGGGTGCTCGGCCGCATCGATGACGTGATGAACGTATCGGGACACCGCATTTCGACCGCGGAGGTCGAGTCGGCGTTGGTCGGGCACTCCCATGTCGCCGAGGCTGCGGTCGTCGGCGCCAGCGACGAGACCACCGGCCAGGGAATCTGCGCATTCGTCATCCTCGAGTCGAACGCGAACGACAGCGACGACATGGTGCAGGAGCTTTCCGCACAGGTCGCCAAGGAGATCGGAAAGATCGCGCGACCCAGGGAGATTCACGTCGTACCCGAACTGCCCAAGACGCGCAGCGGCAAGATCATGCGCCGGCTTCTGCGGGACGTGGCCGAAGGCCGTGAACTCGGCGACACGTCGACACTGGTCGATCCGGACGTGTTCGAAGCGATCCGCGCCAGCAAGACCGAAAGCTGAACAAGCACCCGCGGGGATCAGGCGGCGGCGCCGACGGGGACGAAACCCGTCCCCGGCCGGTTCTTGGCCGTGATGTCGGCCAACTGCGTGTTGAACGACATCGTCACCGCGGGGGTGTGCAGCGGGATGTACTTGATGACGCACGTCGGCAGGGCTTCGGAGAAGGCGCCGTGGATCATGCCGACCAGCCGATTGTTGACGGTGACCGGCGCGCCCGAATCGCCGGGCTGACCGCACACCTGGTTGACGATGGTGCCCGGCTCCTCGCCCGGGCCCCACGTCACGCCGCACGAGTAGCCGGTCGTGCGGCCGAGCTTGCAGGCGATGTCACCGGCTACCGGATCGGGGCCCAGGCCGTCGATCTGGAACCCGTCGACGTTGTTGACCGGGCGCACCTTCTGCGGATCGAACTCAATGACCGCGTAGTCCAGGGCGTCGTTGCCCGCGACCATCGTGCCCACCACGCCTGCGGCGTCGACGCCTTCGGCGCTGACCTTGGCCCCGGGCCCGCCGCAGTGCGCGGACGTGAAGCCCACCAGCCGTCCCCTGTTGTCGTTTCCGATCGCGGTGAGCGTGCACAGCGTCTCGCCGTTGACGACGAGGCCCGAGCCGCCACCCAACGAGACCAGTCCCTGAGCGTGCACTGTCGCGGACATCGAGAGGAATGCCGCTGCTGCGACGACGATGGTCGTGGCGAGACGGCACAGCCGGAGGCCGCTGGTCTTCACGTGAACGTTTCCCCTATCGACGCGCCCCGACCTGCCCTGCCACTGATCTGGCCAGTCTATCGTCGGCCGGGATCGTTTGAGCGCACGCCACATGGCAACATGAGTCGCGACCGACACCATCGCCGGCCTATGCGGGAGGAACCGTCGTGAGCGATCGCAGGAATGGCGCGCCGACCACCGTCACGTCGATACCGCTGGTCGACCCGCACGCACCCAAGGCCGACCCGTCGATCGGTGACCTCGTCAAGGACGCGACCGCGCAGGTGTCCACGCTGGTGCGCGCCGAGGTCGAGCTGGCCAAGGCCGAGATCACGCGCGACGTCAAGAAGGGGCTGACCGGCAGCGTCTTCTTCGTCCTCGCGCTGGTCGTGCTGTTCTACTCGACGTTCTTTTTCTTCTTCTTCCTCGGTGAGCTGCTCGACCTGTGGCTGGTCAAGTGGGCGGCCTACCTCATCGTGTTCGGCCTGATGGTCGTCGTCACCGCCATCTTCGCCTTCCTTGGTTATCTCAAGGTGCGACGCATCCGCGGCCCGCAGAAGACGATCGAATCGGTCAAGGAGATCCCCGAGGCGCTGACGCCGGGCCACGACAGGACCAAGGAGATCGCCTCGGGCGACGGAAAGCCGGCGTCGACGGCCGACCCGTCGGGCTGGTAAGTGCCCCCACCCGCCCCGTCGGTCGTCCGCATCGACGGACCGTGGCGGCATCTGAAGGTGCACGCCAACGGAATTCGCTTCCACGTGGTCGAAGCGGAGGGTGACGCGGCTGGGGGCGCCGAGCGGCCGCTGGTGATCCTGCTGCACGGATTCGGCTCGTTCTGGTGGTCCTGGCGCCACCAACTACGCGGCTTGTCCGGTGCCCGCGTGGTCGCCGTCGACCTGCGCGGTTACGGTGCCAGCGACAAACCCCCGCGAGGCTACGACGGCTGGACGCTGGCCGGTGACACCGCGGGCCTGGTGCGGGCTCTGGGCCACAAGAGCGCGACGCTGGTCGGGCATGCCGACGGCGGCCTGGTGTGCTGGGCAACCGCCGTGCTGCATCCGCGCGCCGTCCGCGCTATCGCCGTGGTCAGCTCACCGCATCCGGCGGCGTTGCGCGCTTCTGCGCTGCGCCGTCGCGACCAGGGCCGCGCGCTGCTGCCGTGGATGCTGCGCTACCAGGTGCCGATGTGGCCCGAGCGGGCATTGACCCGCAACGACGGTGCCGAACTCGAACGCCTGGTGCGCAGCCGCGCCGGCGACAAATGGCTTGCCACCGAAGACTTCTCCGAGACCATCGCGCACATGCGCCGCGCCATTCAGATCCCCGGCGCCGCGCACTCGGCCCTCGAGTATCAGCGGTGGGCGGTGCGCAGCCAGCTACGCGGGGAGGGCAGGCGCTTCATACGCGAGATGAAGCGACCGATCAACGTTCCGGTGCTGCATATGCGCGGTGTTGCCGACCCGTATGTACTCGCCGATCCCGTGTACCGGACGCAGCGTTACGCACCGCACGGTAGGTACGTATCCATCGACGGCGCAGCACATTTCGGCCACGAGGAGGCACCGGACACGGTGAACGACCAGTTGTCCCGCTTCGTGGGGCAGGTCTACGGCTAGGCGACGCAGGCGCCGGTGGGCACCCGTTCGGTGTTGCCGAGCTTGGCCAGTTGCTGCGACACCTCGTTGGCGGTGAGCACGAAACCGGTGTCGGCGTCGTCGACCGCGGCACCGAACACCACGCCCAGCACCCGGCCCTCTCGATCGATCATCGGCCCACCCGAATTACCCTGGCGCACAGTGCCTCTAATGGTGTAGACCTCGCGCTCGACAGTGGTGGTGCGATAGATGTCGGGGCCACTCAACTCGATGATCTCGCGGACGCGCGCCGGCGTGGCGACGAAGTTTCCGCCACCGGGATAGCCCATCACCACGGCGTCGGTACCGGTGGTGGCCGGGGTGTCGGCGAACGACAGAGGCGCCGAAGGCAGGTCCGGCACGTCGAGGATCGAGATGTCGGCCTGCGGGTCGTAGGACACGACGAACGCGTCGTAGGTCTGCCCGTCGGCCTCGACGGTGACGCTCTCCGATCCGGCGACGACGTGCGCGTTGGAGATCACGCGGTTGCTGGCGGCGACGAAACCGGTTCCTTCGAGGACCTTCTGGCAGCCAGGGGCGACCCCGCGGATCTTGACGACGCTGGGCCGCGCCGACGCCACGACCGGGTCGGCGGCCAGAGCGGCGTCGGGCGCGTCGACGGCGACGATCGGGGTGCGCCCGAACGGTTGCAGCACGTCGGGCAGGCCGGAGGTGTCCAGCAACGCCGAGAGCCGCTTGGGCACCTCGCGCAGCCACGCAGGCGCCAGGTCGTTGACTTCCTTGAGCACCTGCGAGCCACGCACGGCCGCGGCGAGGTTCGGCTGGTCCGACGACTGCAGCGGGTACGTCAGCATCCACGCGGCCACCAGGACCGCCAAGGTTTGTATTGCCACCCCGATCAGCGAGTCGACCGTCCGCAGCGAGCGGTTGCGGATGGCGCTGCGCACCGCCCGGCCGAGCACCACGCCGGCGATCTCGCCCACGACGACCAACGCCAGGATCAAGAACAGCGTCACGAACAGCTTGGTGCGCGGCCCGTCGATGTTGGCGACCAGATGGGGCGCCAGCAGCACCCCGGCCACAGCGCCGAGGACCACCCCGAGGAACGACAGCATCGAGCCCAGTGCGCCTGAGCGCCAGCCCGAAATGCCCGCCACGAAGGCGATGCCGAGGACAATGAGGTCCACCCACTGCGACGATGTCATGGTTGTGCATCACCGTAACCGGCACCGCGGCCGACGAGCGCCATTGCGTCCTCCAGTTCGCGCACGTCGTCGGTATTCCACGGCTTTGCCCATCCGGCGACGTCGAGCATCGCCGAGATCACCTGACCGGTGAAACCCCACACCAGCATCTCGTTGAGCAGGAACGCCGGACCCGCGTAGCGTCGCGTGTTGGCCTTGCGGTACACCATGATTCGGTTCTCAGGGTTGATGAACGCGCGCACCGGAACCCGGGCGACATGCGCGGTCTCGGCCTCGTCGACGACACCCACGGGGCCCGGGTCCGGCGAGTAGGCCAGCACCGGTACGACGTGGAACCCCGACGGGGGGATGAACAATCGCTCCATCGTGGTGAGCGGATGTAACCGCTGCCCGTCGATCCCGGTCTCCTCGTTGGCCTCGCGCAGCGCCGTCTGCACCGGGCTGTGGTCGCCGGATTCGACGGCGCCTCCGGGAAACGCGGCCTGACCTGCGTGGTGGCGCAGGGTGCCCGCGCGCACCGTGACCAGAAGGTCGGCCTCGTCGGGCGCGGCGCCGGTCGGGGAGTCGGCGGGCCCGGAGAACAACACCAGCACCGCCGCCTCCCGCGCGTCGGCCTGCGCCGGTTTTCCTTCGCTGGTGACCATCGCGAGCAGCTCGGGCGGCACCCGCCTGCGGTAGGCCCGCTTGATGTCGCCTGCGTTGTCCAGCAACGGTTTGAGCCAGGCCGGGGCGGCATCGGGCATCAGACCGCTGCCCTCGCTGACCCAGCTCACCCCGGCTCTCCCGTCCTCGCGCCGACCTGCGGCCCCACCGCTGCGGCGATCTCATCGGCGCTGGTGAAAGAGCGCGGCAGGACCTCGCCAACGCTACCGTCCGCGCGCAACACCACGGTTGCGGGCATGACGTTGGGCACCCGTAGCGCGGCGGCGATCAGCCGCCTGCCGTCCTGCAAGGTGGGCAGACGCACGCCGAGTTCGGCCAGCCGCAGCAGCGCCGCCGTCTCGTTCTCGTCCTGGTGCACGGTCAGCACGGTCACGGCCGACCCCATGCGCTGCTGATATTCGGCCATCGCGGGGAGTTCGGCCGCGCACGGCGCGCACCAGTACGCCCACAGGTTGAGCACGACGACGCGTCCGGCCAGCGCCTTGGCTACGTCGACCATCGCCCCGTCGCCCGCGCACTCCAGCGTGATTCCGCGCAGTGCCTCGGATCCGGCTCCGGCTCCCGGCGCGGGGCACGGCGGCAGGTCGGCCTCGGCCCGCGGGCCGGCCAGCGCCTCGGCGGTGTCGGCGGCACGGCGGTCGCGCGCGCTGTGCTGCGACGGCGCCCCCGTGGAGTCGGTGTCGCGGTCCAACTGCGACCACAGCGCCCACCCGAGAGCCATGAGGACCACGAGCACCACGACGGTCCAACGGGTCGAGGTACTCACAGTGGTTCGGGGGTGCGTCGGTTACAGACCGGCCATAGCCAGCAGATGCTCGGTTTCGGGTCCCTTGACCAGCGGCGCGGCAATCAGGGGATCGGTCGGCCCGATGCCGAAGGAGGGGCAGTCGTTGGCCAGCACGCAGACCCCACACGCCGGTTTGCGCGCGTGGCAGACGCGGCGGCCGTGAAAGATCACCCGATGGCTCAGGTCGGTCCACTCGCTGCGCTCGATGAGCGCACCGACCGCATGCTCGACCTTGACCGGATCCTCTTCGGTGGTCCACCCCCAGCGGCGCACGAGCCTGCCGAAATGGGTGTCGACCGTGATGCCGGGGACGCCGAACGCGTTGCCGAGGATGACGTTGGCGGTCTTGCGGCCGACCCCCGGCAGGCTGACCAGCTCCTCCATGGTGGCCGGTACCTCGCCGTCGAACCGCTCGACGAGTTCCTGGCCGAGCCGGATGAGCGAGTTGGCCTTGTTGCGATAGAACCCGGTGGGCCGGATGAGCTCTTCAAGTTCGGTGCGGTCGGCCTGCGCGTAGTCCAGGGCGGTGCGATATTTCTTGAACAGCGCCGGCGTCGTGAGGTTGACCCGCTTGTCGGTGCTTTGGGCCGACAGGATCGTCGCGACGGTGAGCTCGAGCGGGTTGGTGAAGTCCAGCTCGCAGTACACGTGCGGAAATGCCTGCGCCAGCGTGCGATTCATTCGCCGTGCACGACGGACGAGCCCAATCCGCGTCTCGCCGTCCCGTTTCCGGGCGCGCTTGGGCCTACCCGCGTTCTTTGCCGACGCCTCACTTACGGTCACGCATGCCAGGGTACTGAGACGCCCGGACAAAGCCACCGCAAAGCCACCGCGAACCGCGCTGCCGAACTGCTGCGGACCGGTGACGTTTCGTGATCCCGCTGAGACTTTCGCCGTGTTTACTTCTGCCTTGTGTCGTGGTTGCTCGTTGGCCTGATTCCGGGGTTGCTGATGGCTGCGACGCTCGGGCTGCAACGCCTGGAGGCCGGCCTGCACCGAGACACGGTCTCAGCCACCGATGTGGCGCACTTCTTCGAACAGGCCGAGCCGTTGGACGTCGACACGCTAGCGCGGGACGGAATGAGCCGCGCACTGGACGGTCTGCGCCATCGCCAGCACGTCGCGCACGCGTTCACCAGCGGGTCAGCGGCGCATTTTCAGGACGCGGATCTGCCGGTACGGCCAAATCCCCAGCACGCGATGAATCCGGAATTTCAGCAGACCCGACATGCCGATCGTGTGTAGCGTGGGCTGGTCACGAAATCGGGTACCTCTAGACTTATCTCGCTTACCGATAGAGGTCGGCTTCACCTAACAGCTTAAGAGGGGCAACGTGGACGAGATCCTGGCGCGGGCCGGAATCTTCCAGGGGGTCGAACCCAGCGCCGTCACCGCGCTGACCAAGCAATTGCAGCCAGTCGACTTCCCCCGTGGACACACCGTGTTCGCCGAGGGTGAGCCCGGCGATCGGCTCTACATCATCATTTCCGGCAAGGTCAAGATCGGACGCCGCTCGCCGGACGGCCGCGAGAACCTGCTCACGATCATGGGCCCGTCGGACATGTTCGGTGAACTCTCGATCTTCGACCCGGGCCCGCGGACGTCGAGCGCGACCACCATCACCGAGGTTCGCGCGGTGTCGATGGACCGCGACGCGCTGCGCGCGTGGATCGCCGACCGCCCCGAGATCGCCGAGCAGTTGCTGCGCGTGCTCGCCCGCCGGTTGCGCCGCACCAACAACAACCTCGCCGATTTGATCTTCACCGACGTTCCCGGCCGGGTGGCCAAGCAGCTGCTTCAGCTGGCGCAGCGGTTCGGCACCCAGGAGGGCGGCGCGCTGCGGGTGACCCATGACCTCACTCAGGAGGAGATCGCCCAGCTCGTCGGCGCATCGCGGGAGACCGTCAACAAGGCGCTCGCCGATTTCGCCCATCGCGGCTGGATTCGCTTGGAAGGCAAGAGCGTTCTGATCTCCGACTCGGAACGGCTCGCGCGCCGAGCCCGGTAGCGATTTGTGCACACCGAGGAGCGGTGAGCGCTCCAGAATGTGCACAAATCACTCAGGTGCGCAGATAGTCGAGCTGCGCTTGGACGCTCCATTCCGCTACGTCCCATAGCTTCTCGTCGACGTCGGTGTAGACGTGCTCGACGACCTGTCGCACGGTGGCGTCGTCGCCGAGCACCCGCAACGCCGCGCGCACCTGGTCGAGCCGCTCCTCGCGGTGCGCCAGGTACATGTCGGTCACGGCTTCGAGGCTCTCCAGATCGGGCCCGTGCCCGGGCAACACGGTGCGCGGTCCGAGGCCCCGCAGCCGCTGCAGTGACTCCAGGTAGTCGGCGAGGCTGCCGTCCTCCTTGTCGATGACGGTCGTCCCGCGGCCCAGCACGGTGTCGGCCGTCAGGACCGCATCGTCGAGCAGGAACGACACCGAGTCGGCGGTGTGGCCCGGGGTGGCCATCACGGTGATGCGCAGCCCCGCGGCTTCGATGACCTCGCCGTCGGTGAGCGGGCCGCCGAGGCCTCGCAGGAATCCGCTGCCCACGGAACGCACCACCGCGCCCGTGCGGTCGACGATCTTGTCGATGGCCCCGGTGTGGTCCTCGTGTTTGTGGCTGATCAGCACCAACGGAATCGTTCCCAGCTCCGCGATCCGCCCGATGTGCTCGTCGTCGTCAGGCCCGGGGTCGACGACGACCATCTCGTCGCTGCCGGGGCCGCGCAGCACCCAGGTGTTGGTGCCGTCCAGCGTCAACAAGCCGGGGTTGTCGCACAGCAGCACCGAGGCAGTGTCGGTGACCCGACGCAGCCGTCCGTACGCCGGATGCTCCGGCGTCACCCGATCTCCACGATCACTTCGACCTCGACAGGGGCGTCCCTCGGCAGCTCGGACACCCCGACCGCGGACCGGGCATGCGCGCCTGCCTCCCCGAACACCTCCCCGAAGAGTTCCGACGCGCCGTTGATCACACCCGGCTGACCGTGGAATCCCGGCGCAGAGGCGACGAATCCGACCACCTTGACCACGCGGGTCACCGCGTCGATGCCGACCAGCGAATGCACCGCGGCCAGCGCGTTGAGCGCGCTCACCCGGGCCAGCTCGTGGGCCTGCTCGGGGGTGACCCCTGCGCCGACCTTGCCCGTGAGCACCAATTCACCGTCGCGAATCGGCAGCTGGCCCGCGGTGTAGACGAGGTTGCCGGTGCGTACTGCGGGCACGTAGGCCGCCAACGGCGCGACCAAAGGAGGCAACTCGATGCCCAGCTCCGCCAGCCGCGCGGACGGTGTCACTTGGGACGCTTGAGGTAGGCGACGTGCTGTTCGCCCGTGGGGCCCGGCAGCACAGACACCAACTCCCAACCGTCCTCGCCCCACTGATCGAGGATCTGCTTGGTGGCGTGGGTCAGCAGCGGGACGGTGGCGTATTCCCATCGGGTCGATTCGGTCATGCGCCCGAGCTTATCGGTGACCGCTATGTGGCCGCGGACCTGCGGAGCACCCAACCGCGTTGGCTAGCATGCACGGGTGGCTTCCACTACCAATGGCGGTAGATCCGTCGGCTGGCCCTCTCGGCTGAGCAAGGCTCGACTGCACTTCGTCACCGGCAAGGGTGGCACCGGCAAATCCACGATCGCCGCATCGCTGGCGTTGGCGCTGGCGGCCGGCGGCCGCAAGGTGCTGTTGGTGGAAGTCGAAGGGCGCCAAGGTATTGCGCAGTTGTTCGACGTGCCGCCGCTGCCCTACCAGGAGGTCAAGATCGCGACCGCCGAGGGCGGCGGTCAGGTCAACGCGCTGGCCATCGACACCGAGGCCGCGTTCCTGGAGTACCTCGACATGTTCTACAACCTGGGTCTGGCCGGGCGCGCGATGCGCCGGATCGGTGCCGTCGAATTCGCGACCACGATCGCGCCGGGTCTGCGCGACGTGCTGCTGACCGGCAAGATCCGCGAGATCGTGACCCGCGCCGAGAAGGGCAAACAGCCCGTCTACGACGCGGTCGTGGTCGACTCCCCGCCGACGGGTCGCATCGCGCGGTTCCTCGACGTCACCAAGGCGGTGTCGGATCTGGCCAAGGGCGGCCCGGTGCACGGGCAGGCCGAAAGTGTGGTCAAGGTGCTGCACTCCGACATGACCGCGATCCATCTGGTCACGCTGCTGGAGGCGCTGCCCATCCAGGAGACGCTGGAGGCGATCGACGAGCTCAAGGAACTCGGGCTGCCCATCGGCAGCGTGATCGTCAACCGTGACATCCCCGCGTACCTGCCCGCCGATGCGTTGACCAAGGCGGCCGAAGGTGACATCGACGCCGACACCGTGCGCGCCGACCTCGCCGAGGCCGGAATCTCGTTGTCGGACTCCGATTTCGCCGGGCTGCTGACCGAGGCGATCCAGCATGCGACCCGTATCCAGGCGCGCGCCGAAAGCGCGGAGCAACTCGACGCGCTGGACGTGGCGCGCCTGCAGCTGCCGCAGATCGTCGACGGTGTCGATCTGGGCAGCCTGTACGAACTCGCCGAAGAACTCGAACGCCAAGGGGTGCGCTGATGGACGCTCGCGCGAAGAAGGGTCGGAATTGATGAGTACGACTCCACCGGCCCTCGACTTGGGCTCGATTCTCAAGGACACGTCGAACCGCGTCGTGGTGTGCTGCGGCGCAGGAGGCGTCGGCAAGACCACCACGGCTGCGGCGATGGCGCTGCGCGCGGCGGAGTACGGCAGGACCGTCGTCGTGCTGACCATTGACCCGGCCAAGCGGCTCGCCCAGGCGCTGGGCATCAAGACGCTCGGCAACACTCCGCAGCGGGTTCCGCTGGCCCCCGAGGTGTCGGGCGAACTGCACGCGATGATGCTCGACATGCGCCGAACGTTCGACGAGATGGTCATCCAGTACTCGGGAACCCAGCGGGCACAAGAGATTCTGGACAACCAGTTCTATCAGACGGTGGCCACCTCGCTGGCGGGCACTCAGGAGTACATGGCCATGGAGAAGCTCGGTCAACTCCTGGCCGAGGACCGGTGGGACCTGGTCGTCGTCGACACCCCACCGTCACGCAACGCATTGGACTTTCTCGACGCGCCAAAGCGGTTGGGCGGCTTCATGGACAGCAGGCTGTGGAAGCTGCTGCTGGGGCCCGGGCGGGGTATCGGCCGGTTGGTCACGGGGGCGATGGGTCTGGCGATGAAGGCGCTGTCCACGGTTCTGGGATCGCAAATGCTCTCGGACGCAGCGGCTTTCGTGCAGTCGCTGGACTCGACGTTCGGCGGCTTCCGCGAGAAGGCCGACCGCACCTATGAGCTGCTCAAGCGGCGCGGGACGCAGTTCGTGGTGGTCTCGGCGGCCGAACCGGACGCCCTTCGCGAGGCGTCGTTCTTCGTCGACCGACTCTCCGAGGAGCACATGCCGCTGGCCGGTCTGATCCTCAACCGCACCCACCCGATGCTGTGCGATCTGCACGCCGAGAAGGCCGAGGAAGCCGCCGAGACGATCGAGAAGAGCGATCCGGAGTCGGTGACGGCAGCGGTGCTTAGAATCCACGCCGACCGGGCCATGACCGCCAAGCGTGAGATCCGGCTGCTGTCGCGCTTCACCGGGGCCAACCCGCACGTGTCGATCGTGGGCGTGCCCTCGCTGCCGTTCGACGTCTCGGACCTGGAAGCGCTGCGGGCGATCGCCGATCAGATCACCGGCGAGACCGCCGCGTAGCGAGAAAGCCGCCGGCGCGGCCTAGACCGCGTTGCGATGCTTGCGCTGGGCGTTGAAGAACTCTGCCCAGGAGACGACCTCGGGGTGCTGCTTGAGCAGAGCGCGGCGCTGCCGCTCGGTCATTCCGCCCCAGACCCCGAACTCCACCCGATTGTCGAGCGCGTCGGCGCCGCACTCGAGGATCACCGGACAGTGCCGGCAGATCACTGCGGCTTTGCGCTGTGCGGCCCCCCGGACGAACAGCTCATCAGGATCGGTCTGGCGGCATCGGGCTTGCGACACCCAGGCGATGCGGGCTTCGGCCTCGGCACCGTGGACGACACTGTGAGCCGACGATGTCACCGCGGTCCTGCGCGCCGCGGGCCTCGTAGCTGACACCAGAGTTCCCTCCGTTCCAACCGCCCCCCGGTCAACACCGGTACGGCGCGATCCCTGGTAGTAGAGCGCTCATGCGATCTACGTCACATTGCGAGGGGTCAGTGTGACCTGTATCGCACTGTCCGACCAAATTAGATGGTCAAAGCCGTCTTGCGCAATACGTACGCCTCCACTTTTTTGGGACGACCGTGCCGTCAGTCGGCAGAATTGACGTCCGCGCCGGTCGTCGCGCTTTCACAGTTCTGGGATCGCCCGTGGCGAGCCCACGTTTTTGCGACGTCGTTAGTCTGTAGGTCATGCCGGACAGTCCACCGCCGACCCCGCCTCCGCGGACGGTGACGGTGATCAAGCTCGCCTGGTGCGTTCTGCTGGCCAGCGTGATCACCGCGGCGTTGATGTTTCCGGTCGTCGGTGGCTTCGGCCTGGTGTCCAATCGGGCCTCCGACGTGGTTGCCAACGGTTCGGCGCAACTCGTCGAGGGCGAGGTGCCGCAGGTGTCGACGATGGTCGACGCCAAGGGCAACGTGATCGCCTGGCTCTACAACCAGCGCCGCTTCGAGGTGCCCACCGACCAGATCGCCAACACGATGAAGCTGGCGATCGTCTCGATCGAGGACAAACGGTTCGCCGAACACAACGGCGTCGACTGGCAGGGCACGCTCACCGGGCTGTCCGGTTACCTGTCGGGCAATCTGGACACGCGTGGCGGTTCGACGATCGAGCAGCAGTACGTCAAGAACTATCAACTGCTGGTGATCGCCCAGACCGACGCCGAGAAGCGCGCCGCCGTCGAGACCACCCCGGCCCGCAAGCTGCGCGAGATCCGGATGGCGCTGACGCTGGACAAGACGTTCACCAAACCCGAGATCCTGACGCGCTATCTGAACCTGGTGTCGTTCGGCAACGGCGCCTTTGGTGTGCAGGACGCCGCGCAGACGTACTTCGGGGTCAACGCGTCGGAGTTGAACTGGCAGCAGGCCGCTCTGCTGGCGGGCATGGTCCAGTCGACCAGCACGCTGAACCCCTACACCAACCCCGAGGGTGCGCTGGCACGGCGAAACCTGGTGTTGGACACCATGATCCAGAACATCCCCGAGGAAGCAGCGGCGTTGCGGGCGGCCAAGGAGGAGCCGCTGGGTGTCCTCCCGCAGCCCAAGGAACTGCCGCGCGGCTGTATCGCCGCCGGCGACCGCGCGTTCTTCTGCGACTACGTGCTCGAATATCTGGCGCGCGCGGGCATCAGCAAGGAACAGGTCGCCAGGGGCGGATACCTGATCAGGACCACCCTCGACCCCGACGTCCAAGGTCCGGTGAAGGCGGCGGTGAACCAGTTCGCCGCCCCTGACCTCGACGGTGTGGCCAGCGTGATGAGCGTGATCAAGCCCGGCAAGGAATCGCATCCGGTGCTGGCGATGGCCAGCAGCCGCACCTACGGGCTCAACCTCGATGCCGGTGAGACCATGCAGCCGCAACCGTTCTCCTTGGTAGGTGACGGTGCCGGGTCGACGTTCAAGCTGTTCACCACCGCGGCGGCCTTGGAGATGGGGATGGGCATCAACGCCCAGCTCGACGTGCCCGCGCAGTTCCAGGCCAAGGGCCTGGGCAGCAGCGACACCCCGGGTTGCCCGGCCGCGACGTGGTGTGTGAAGAACGCGGGCGGTTACCGCGGCACCATGAACATCACCGACGCGTTGGCCACCTCACCCAACACGGCTTTCGCGAAATTGATCTCGCAGGTCGGCGTGCAGCGCAGCGTCGACATGGCGGTCCGGCTGGGACTGCGCTCCTACGCGCTGCCGGGCACCGCGCGCGACTACGACCCCGACAGCAACGAGAGCCTGGCCGACTTCATCAAGCGGCAGAACCTCGGCTCGTTCGTGCTGGGACCGATCGAGATCAACGCGCTCGAGTTCTCCAACGTCGGAGCGACGCTGGCCTCCGGCGGCGTGTGGTGCCCGCCGAATCCGATCGCCCAGGTCATCGACCGGCACGGCGAGGAAGTGTCGGTCACCACGGAGACCTGCGAGCAGGCGGTGCCCGAGGGCCTGGCGAACACGCTGGCCAACGCCATGAGCAAGGACGACGAGGGGGCGGGCACCGCCGCGGGAGCGGCCGGTTCGGTCGGCTGGGACCTGCCGATGTCGGGTAAGACCGGCACCACCGAGGCCCACCGCTCGTCGGCCTTCCTCGGCTTCACCAACACCCTCGCCGCCGGGAACTACATCTACGACGACTCCACCGCACCCGGTGAACTGTGCTCGTTCCCGCTGCGCAAGTGCGGGTACGGCAACCTGTACGGCGGTAACGAACCGGCCAGGACGTGGTTCGCCGCTATGAAACCGATCGCCAACAACTTCGGCGAGGTACGGCTGCCCCCGACCGATCCGCGCTACGTCGAGGGCGGACCCGGCTCGCGGGTGCCCAGCGTTTCGGGCCTGACCGAGAGCGCGGCCCGACAGCGGTTGCGTGACTCCGGCTTCCAGGTCGCCGACCAAGCGTCCTCGGTGAACAGCAATGCGCCACGGGGCTCCGTGGTCGGCACGACCCCGGGCGGCCAGACGGTTCCGGGGTCGATCATCACGATCCAGGTCTCCAACGGCATTCCGCCGGCCCCGCCACCGCCTCCGCCCGGCGCGATACCCGGCCTGCCAGCGCCGGTCGGCCAGACGGTGGTCGAGATTCCCGGGCTGCCGCCGATCACCGTGCCGGTGCTCGGGCCCCCTCCGCCTGCGCCACCGCCTCCACCGTGATCGGTGTGCAGTTGCCCACGCCCGAGCGGTCGAGAGCGCTTCGTCGGGGCCACTGGCAGTAGGCTCTGCAGCATGTCCGCCCGTTCGACGACGATCCTGAAGAACTCCGCCGCGGCGTCCGCAGGCGCGCTGGTCGCCGGCATCGGCTACGCAGCGATGATCGAGCGCAACGCCTTCGTGGTGCGAGAAGTGACGATGCCGGTACTGGCACCCGGGTCCTCACCGTTGAAGGTGCTGCACATCAGCGACATTCACATGCGTCCCGGACAGCGGCGCAAGCAGGCCTGGCTGCGCGAGCTGGTCGCCTTGGAACCCGATCTCGTGATCAACACCGGCGACAACCTCGCCCACCCCAAGGCCGTGCCCGCTGTAGTGCAGTCACTGTCGGAGTTGCTGTCGATCCCGGGGCTGTTCGTGTTCGGCAGCAACGACTATTTCGGGCCGACGCCGAAGAACCCGCTCAACTACATCACCCGGCCCGGCCATCGCGTCCACGGCGAACCGCTGCCGTGGCAGGACCTGCGGGCGGCGTTCACCGAGCGTGGCTGGCTGGACCTGACCCACACCCGCCGCGAGTTGGAGGTGCGCGGCCAGCTGATCGCGGCCGCAGGCGTCGACGACCCACATCTGTCTCGGGACCGCTACGAGACCGTCGCCGGTCCGGCCAGTCCCGCCGCGAACCTCACCCTGGGGCTGACCCATTCGCCTGAGCCACGGGTCCTCGACCGGTTCGCGGCCGACGGCTATCAGCTGGTGATGGCGGGCCACACTCACGGCGGCCAGTTGTGCCTGCCGTTCTACGGCGCCCTCGTCACCAACTGCGGCCTGGACCGGTCGCGGGCCAAGGGCCCGTCGCGCTGGGGTGCGCACACCCTACTGCACGTCTCGGCGGGCATCGGCACCTCGCCGTACGCCCCCCTGCGGTTCTGCTGCCGTCCCGAGGCCACGCTGCTGACACTGGTCGCTACCCCGATCGGCGGTCAGGACGCAGACGTTCGGGCGGGCACGTCCCATCCGAGCGTCGCGGTGCGGTGACCGACAAGGCCCTCACCGCAAGCCGGAGTAGCCCACGCGCGTGGGTCGACGACGCCGTCCGGTTGATCGAGGCCGACGCGCGCCGTAGCGCAGACACCCACCTGTTGCGCTATCCGTTGCCGTCGGCCTGGTGTGACGGCTGCGATCTGCAGCTGTATCTGAAGGACGAGACGACCCACATCACCGGCAGCCTCAAGCACCGGCTGGCGCGGTCGCTGTTCCTTTACGCGCTGTGCAACGGGTGGATCGACGAGAACACCACGATCATCGAGGCGTCGTCGGGGTCGACCGCGGTGTCCGAGGCGTACTTCGCGGCGCTGCTCGGCCTGCCGTTCATCGCCGTGATGCCGTCTTCGACGAGCACCAGCAAGATCGCATTGATCGAATCTCAGGGCGGCCGTTGCCATTTCGTCGCCGAGTCCAGTCAGGTGTATGCCGAGGCCGAACGGCTCGCCGAAGCCACCGGCGGACACTACATCGATCAGTTCACCAACGCCGAGCGGGCCACCGACTGGCGCGGCAACAACAACATCGCCGAGTCGATCTTCGAGCAGATGCGTGACGAAGCGCACCCCGTGCCCGACTGGATCGTGGTAGGCGCGGGCACCGGCGGGACGAGCGCCACCATCGGCCGCTATATCCGCTACCGCCGCTACGCCACCCGACTCTGCGTGGTCGACCCGGAGAACTCGGCCTTCTTCCCGTCCTACGCGCAGGGCCGCGGTGACGTCGTCACCGGTATGTCGTCGCGCATCGAGGGAATCGGCCGACCGCGGGTGGAGCCGTCGTTTCTGCCTGGCGTGGTCGACCGAATGGTCGTCGTACCGGACGCCGCGTCGGTTGCCGCGGCCCGGCACGCCAGCACGGTACTGGGCCGACGGGTGGGACCGTCGACGGGGACGAACCTCTGGGGGGCGTTCGGCCTGCTGGCCGAGATGAGGAATGAGGGTCGCAGCGGATCAGTGGTGACACTGCTCGCCGACAGCGGTGACCGCTACGCGGAGACCTACTTTTGCGACGAGTGGCTGACCAGCCAGGGGTTGGACCCCTCGGAGTTCGCGTCGGTGTTGGCCGAGTTCGAACGCTCGGGGCGCTGGCCCTGATCGTCGTCACCGCCGATCAGCGGGCCGTCGGAGGTGAGGAACAGCCACACCGCGGCGAGAACGAAGAAACCCAGGTAGATGGATGCGCCTAAGCCAGTCATCTTGTCCTCGCTTCGTCGATTGCTTTCATGATGGACAACGCCGCCGACAAGTCGTTGCTTCCCGCGGCGTGTCGCAAATCACGGCTTCCGCCGAGCACTTATGCCGTCGCGAGGCGTACACCAGGGTCGCGATCCGGTGGCGGATCGCAGCCCTGGTGTAGCTCTCGCGAACGGGGAAGGCCGCACCCTTTAGGCGTTTGGCTCAGCGACCCGCTGGTGCGATACGCTGTCGTGGCTTCACGCGGGGTGTGGCGCAGCTTGGTAGCGCGCTTCGTTCGGGACGAAGAGGTCGTGGGTTCGAATCCCGCCACCCCGACTCGTGTGACTGCAGGTAGAAGGCCCTGACTGGTTCTCCAGTTCGGGGCCTTCTTTCGTTCCAGTCCGCAGTTGGTCCGCAGCAGCTTTTAGGGACTTGGTTCGCGCGTCGTCCAAAGCCGCGGAAACCATCTCCAAATCATCTGGGAACAGGTCGGCGTAAGTGTCCAGGGTCAGCACCGCCGAGGCGTGCCCCAGCATGGTCTGCACGGCTTTGACATTGGCGCCGGCACTGATGGCAAGGGATGCGGCGGTGTGACGGAGATCGTGCGGAGTTACGACTGGGAAGGTCGCATCCTTCTCGAGGACCCGCTTGACCGCTTTGTTGAAGACTCGGCGGCGCCAGTTCGACACTCTCAGAACTCCGCCTTCGGGCGCGGCGAAGATGAGGTCATCGGGCTTCTTCCCAATCATCAGGACGGCCAGTTCGTCAGCAAGAAATGCGGGGAAAGGCACCATCCGCTGCTCGTACGACTTGGGTGACGACCACTCCAGTTGCCCTTCGACCTCTGTCACGGACTCCCGGACGTGGATGCGACGTCGAAGCATCTTCGCGTCACCGACGCGCAGCGCCGCCATTTCTCCCCAGCGCAGACCGGTGTAGGCCAAGAAGCGCACGACCGTCGCATCCGGCCCGACTTCAATCGCGAGCTGCTCCACCTGGCGGTGCGTCAGGTAGCCGCGCGGCCGCCGCTTGCGGCGGGGAAGCTTGATTCCCGTGCATGGATTGCGCGCAATCCGTCGGTCCTCGACCGCCATCTCCAGCACCTGACGCAAGATGCCGACGGCATTCTCGACTGTGGCGGCACCAGAACCCGAGGACGTCATCGAGTGGACCCAGGCACGCACGTCCGTCGTCTGCACGTCGGCGACAGCCACCGCTGACCAACGAGGCTCGACGTACACCGGCCAGGTGTACCTCCGAGTCGACGCGGTGGTTTTCTTGAGATGGCTCTGCGTTCCGACCCATTTCGCATACAGTTCGCCGACGCTCACACGGCCCGCCTTCGGCGCGACGTAGGCGCCGGTCACCTGCATGGCGGTGATCTCGTCGAGCCAAGCCTGAGCATCCACCTTCCGCTCGAAGGACCTGGTGTTCTCCTGCCCCTGGTCGTCGACGTAACGGGCCAGCCAGCGACGCCCTTTGTTGGCCCGCGCTGTGGGGCTGCCGTCTGCCCGCCGCCAACGATCCTCGACGCCGGCCCGGCGGTTACGTCTTTGCATAGTCCGCTCCTCCGTCACCGTAAGTGTGCCACTGAGCGCCGACAGCTACTGACAAGAAACGGATTTCACCAAATCAAGACCAAAGTTGGCTGTGGTGGTGGACGGATCGACTTCTCTGGTGTCACCGTTGGCTCAGTTGAACCGACTGTGATTCAGGAGGAATGTGATGGAATTGCTTGGAGCTAAA
This sequence comes from Mycobacterium lehmannii, assembly GCF_002245535.1. GTDB lineage: Bacteria > Actinomycetota > Actinomycetes > Mycobacteriales > Mycobacteriaceae > Mycobacterium > Mycobacterium lehmannii. The sequence goes on from NZ_NKCN01000014.1 coordinate 65,951, forward strand.
CAGGTATCGCAGATGATCGGTGTCCCGGTTGGGACACTGCGGTACTGGAGACACTCGGATATCGGACCGGCGAGCTTCACCTTGGGCCGCCGTGTCGTGTATCGGCGCGATGAGGTTCTTAGGTGGATTTCGCAGCAGGAGAGCGCAACCCGACGCGGAGGCGGCGACGCTGCATGAGGCCCGCATATGAGAAAGACCCCGGGGGCTAGCCGAGGTCTTTCGTTCGAACCACCCGATCGCTCAACCGGAAGTTCCTCATGAGAATAGCCCGTCATGCCCGCCCGCAGAAGCACCGCAGGCAGGAAACCCTATGAGTGCCAACAACGAAAGCGACAAGAAGTCCGTCGCCGCGCGCCTGGTCTGCATGGCGCAAGAGCGGTACCTCCTCGGCGTCTCCGAAGACGGAGAGCCCTTCGGCGCTGACCGAACCCGGCCTCATCTGGCGATTCTGCTGCGCGCGGGCAAGGCCGGCCTACGCGCCCAACTCGCCTCCCGCTATTTCGCGGAGACCGGCGCCGTGGCCGGCGGCCAGGCCCTCACCGACGCCACCCTGGTCCTCGAAGGCCTGGCCGCCAACCAGAGACCTGAGAAGCTGCATCTCCGCATCGCTGAACACCGAGGAATCAGCTACATCGACACCGGACGAAGCGACGGGAAAGTCATTCGCATCCACCGCGGCGCCTGGTCGATCATCGACACTGCCCCGGTACGGTTCTTGCGCACCAAGCTGACAGCGGCGATGCCGCTACCGCCCCCATCCGGCGATGTGAACGGATTGTGGGATTTCATCAACATCGCCTTTGAAGACCGTCCCGTGTTGCTCGCAGCGCTCATCGCCGCATTGATTCAGTGCGATGTGCCGCATCCGGTCCTGGCGCTCTTCGCCGAGCAAGGCAGCGCCAAGACCACGACAACGCGCATGCTGGTCGACCTCATCGACCCCGCCCCCGTTGCGCTGCGCCAGCCGCCTCGCGACGCCGAATCCTGGGTGACCGCCGCCGCCGGCTCGTGGGTTGTCGCCCTCGACAACCTGTCAGCGATCCCGCCTTGGTTGTCGGACTCGCTGTGCCGCGCCGCCACCGGCGACGGCAACGTCAAACGCGCGCTCTACACCGATGCTGACTTGGCCGTGGTCAAGTTTCGGCGCTGCGTCATCATCAATGGCATCGACGTCGGAGCGGTGCGACCCGACCTCGCCGAACGCATGGCGATGATCGACTTGCGACGCATAGAGCGTCACATGCGACAGCCGGAGGCCACGATGCGACAACTGTGGCATGCGGCTCTACCTGGCATTTTGAGTGGACTACTCGAACTGGCCGCGACTGTTCATCACCGTCTGGAAACGCTGGTGATAGATGATGCGCCACGGATGGCGGACTTCGGTCGCGTGCTGGCGGCGGTCGACCAGGTTTTGTCGACTGATGGCTTACGGCGCTACACCTCACGCGCGGACCAACTCTCGGAGGACAGCCTGGCAGGCAACCCGTTCATCGATCGGCTGCGCCAGCACGTCCGAGAACCGTTACGCAGCCAGTCCGGCGCTGACCTACACACCGCCGTAACCCCTGCTGGCGACCATTGGCGACGCCCGAAGGAATGGCCCCGCAACGGCCGCGAGGTGACAAGTCTGCTCCGCAGACACGCACCGGCGCTGCGGAAACTGGGATGGGTGATCGAAGACGACGGGGCCCGCAACCATCGCAACGTTCTGCTCTGGACGATCTATCCGCCGTCCGAAGATGTCGCGGTCCTCCGAGCCTCGCAATCCTCGCACCCCTCGCTGCGACGGCCCACCCCTTCCTCGATCACTGTCGCTGAGAACCACGCGGCTCGCCCTGACGACGAACGCCACGACGACCTCTCCGCGTAGCAATCCCACATTCGACGAGTTGTCAGTGCCTACGGGCATTATCAGGACAAGCCGTAAGGGAGCAGCCGCGATGAGTCTTGACGACGATCTGGAGAAACTGGCCACCGCCGCGATCAGCGACTGGCCCGAGATCACCTTGTGCGGCCAACTCGATGCCGCGATCCAAGGCCTCTATCGAACACATCTGCCGTTCCCACCCTCCTGGACCCCCGACGAACACGAGGAGTTCATCAAGGAACACGCCGACACCGACGCACAACAGCTGGCCACCCAATTCGACGACACCATCGACACCGTGGTCGACGACTTCGGCCGACAGAACGGCTACCTACCGCAGAGTGAAGATGCATCAGAGGTGATCTCCGCCGCACGCAAGACCATGGTCTACGAGTTACTGGCCAGCATCGAACATACGAAAGGTGAACTCGCCCGGCTGACGATCCACACTGCAGGCCGTAGCGCAGCCAGCATGACCGGATGCAGCCCCGCCGCACGACGATCGCATAGAAACACAATCCGCAGGCTTCGCCGAATGACGTGACTTCTCACCAATCGCGGTGCGGATGAACAGCATTGGACAGGTCACGGGCGGCCATCAAGGTAACACGATCCAGCTTCTTGAGTCGGGCTTGCTCTGCTACCCGAGCGAGCACCCTCCGTAGCGCCTCACCGTCTTCCAAGACGTCGCTGGCGGCATCCATCGGTGCGTCGGGTCGGTCTGGGTCGGGCGTTCCTTCAGGTTGCTTCTGCGGTGCAGCGGCTTTCGGGACTTCGATCACGCGAATAGGCTCCCCGAAGCGCTCCGCCGCCATGCGGGCCGCCGATGCGTCCCGACGACAGGTATCCGTGCAATACAGCCGGCGGCGGCCACGCCGGGGCGAAGCTTCCTCATCAAGCATCACCGCTTCGCAGCGAACACACCGAGTCGGATCGTAAGCACCATTCCCGCTTGCCCCGCACGCAGTCCTCTCGACACCGTCGGAAGTCGGATCAACGCCCACGTCAGCCTCCGCGACTTCGGTATCACCGGATTTCGACCGTGCGGCCCTCGAACGTATTGGCCCGGGTCCACCCTTGCCTTCGGCCCGCGCCCGACGTAGCTCGGACTGGATATCGCGGACATCGACACCGACAAGCTGAGCGACCTGCGCAACGGTCAGTCCACGGCCACGCATCTGCCCGACCAACGCCAACAGACTACAAAAGTGACCTGCCCGACGCTTTACCGCATCGGCGCGGATATTCTCCGCCGCCTGGTCGAAGCGCCGACGTTCCCACGTATCGACAGCGCCGACTCGGTGCAGCGCTGCGCGGATAGACTCGGCATCAGCCGCATTGACGAGATCACGCCGGGCCCCATCCTCGTTCTTCTTGCGCTGTCGTTCGACCGCTCGAAGTCTCGCCTTCAGCGTCTCGTTCGCACCCATTCCTGCAACCTACGAACCAACGGACGGAATAGTCCACCACCACAGCCACATTGGCGATCTGTTTAGACCCTTGGAATAGAGACGTGTCCGTAGACAAGCTCGAGAAGTCGCGAAACCACACCACATCTGTGCCGAACGCACCTGCGATTCGTCGACCTGATCCTCACGGCCATCAAGGTCGCCAATCGTGATCAGGCGAGCTAGTTCAATTCCGAAAAGAACATCACGCAGCGGATCTCGTCGATCGAGACGTCCTCCCCAAGCGCAGCGGCCGAGGCAATGAAGTCGAGATCAGCACCGTGATCGTGCGCCAGCTTGACCGCAGTTCCGTAGTCGATCAGCGATTGCATGAGCCTCCCGACAGCGGCAGTAACTTCCTCGTCGTTCGCCACACGCGGAGCCCCCGAGCGATGCCCGTCGTCCCACACGTCATCCCACACGTCGGCAGTGGACAGGACAGTCGCCTGCCGCATACGGCCTATCGCGCTCACCAGGGCGACTCGCTCCATCACCACACGTCTGGAACTCATCAACTCCCCTGCCGCCTCAAGCGCTGTCGCCCTTTTCGCTTTCTTCGACTTCTTCGCCATGGCCGAACACTAGGTTCACGGCGAACCTCCGGGCCACCACCTCAGCCACATTCGACATGTACCAATTTCCGCATGCCCGCACGGGCCGTCCTCAAGTACCGAACCTCGAACCGCCAGATACCGCAACGGGTCTACTCGCTCACGCAATCAGTCGCGTCCACCTCCGTCCTCCCAACAGACCACATTGGCCGCCACCTCGCGCCCACACACCTCTTGCATTCTGGGCGGTGATCCGCTGATTTTCGACGGACGGAATTCGTTCTCCGGTTCACGCGGCCCAGGTGACTGGCGCGAATTCATGTACCGCTCGGACCCGATGTGGATAGAGGCCGTGGTTCAGCACCGAGATTCGTACACCATGGCGCACCATGCGCATCGAGAGTCGTCGGGCAGTCGAAATCCCTCTGCGAGCACGTCAACGGCACAACCTGCCACACGAAGTCGGCGTACCGGCGCTGTTGAACCCGGCGCCTCCTCATTTCTCGGTCAAGACACTTACGGCGGGGACGTCCCGAGCTGTCTACGGGCGGATCCTCCGCCGATATGGTTGATGTCCTGGCTACTACTCAGGGATCAAATCTTTCCGCGGTCGAACGTACTTCGCATCCGGCTCTTGCCTGCGATCGGAGTTGGGTTAAACGGCTCCACCTTGAGCATTTGAGGGATGCTGTGGTTGCCGACAGAGCCGCCCCGTGCCGGTATCAGGTGACTATCTGCCTAGACGGACGGCGCGGCCCGTCTGACCGCCGCGTGGTTCTGGGCTTCGCCTGGTCGCCACCGTAATCCCTGGTCTTACAGTGGGCGGCGAGGAAATCGTCGACGATGTTCGCGCAGTCCTTGTGGGTTACGGTGCGAATCCCGGTCATGCGTGCGAAGGCCAGCGGGCCGACGAGTTGGCACAGCGCCAATTCAAGGTCGAAGTCGTCGAGTTCGGCTCGAGCTTTATCGCCGTTGAGTAGCGCGTCGAACGGTTGTCGGTACTGATCGACGACTCGGGCCCGCAGAGCCCCGGATGCGTGGCGATCGTCGGTCTCGTCTTTGGCGCCGGTCGGCCCGAGTGAGAGCCATGCCAGGGTGGTGACGTGCAGCGGGGCGTCGTTGAACAGGGCGGCTTGGCGGCTGAGCAGCTCAATCAGTTGATCGCGCAGGGAACCGCTGGTCGGTGCCGGTGTGGTCACCTGCGGCAGCAGCCGCTCAAACGTCGCGGCAAGCAGATGCGACGAGCTCTGAAAATGCCGATAAAGGGTGGTACGGGCAACCTTGGATGCTTTGGTGACAGCATCGATGGTGACGGCCTCGACGCCTCCGGTGCTCAGAAGCGTTGCGGCAGCGTCTAATAACCGGTTGCGTGACCGTATCCGCCGCGGGTCGATGTCGTCATCATCGTGCAGGGATGGCTGACTGCTGTCGCTCACGGGGTCACCTCGGCGGTCGATTTCAGGCGATGTCGCGCACAGCAGTCTAGCAGTTGTGGTACCAAGAGTATCGCAGCGAAACTAGATGTACCGGGAGTGTCCTCGTGCCAGATAGTGCAGTGCCGTCGGAACGGCTACCTTCGCACACCCCGACGTGCATGGGGTGCGGCCCGGCCAACCCACATGGCCTGCATTTGGAGGTCCACCGCAGTGCGGATTCGGTGTATGCCGATGTCACGTTCGACGAGCGTCACATTGGAGCCCCGGGCTTGGCGCATGGTGGGGCGGTGGCCGCTGCCTGCGATGACGTGCTGGGCTTTACGTTGTGGATCGCCGGAACCCCGGCGGTGACGCGCACTCTGACGGTGGAGTACCTGCAGCCAGTGCCGTTGCATCAGCCCCACCGGATCACCGCGCACATCAGCGCCCGTGAGGGGCGGGCGCTGCATATTGCGGCGACCGGGACCTGTGAGGGGGTCACCCGGTTCACTGCGAGCGCAGTGTTCGTTGTGGTCGACACCGCGCATTTCGCCGCTCACGGCGATGTCAGCGGTTTCGGTGAGATCTTCGAGCAGTTCTCGCGCCGCAGCGGCGTCAACGGCCAAACGCCGTGACTGTCGCCAGCGCTCGGGTGAGCAGCAATCCCGCGCAGAATCAGGCCAGTCCGGCTTCCGACCAGGCCCACGCAGCTGAGGTGCCGCGTTCGCGTGCCTCGGCGCGTCGCCGCGAAGCGATCATGGATGCCGCGCTGGCTGTTGCTGCCACGGGCGGTTACGACGCGGTCCACATGCGGACAGTCGCCGAGCGAGTCGGTATCGCCGTGGGCACTCTATACCGCTATTACCCCGCCAAAACCCACCTGCTGGTGGCAGCGCTGACCCGAGAATTTCAGCGCCTCGACGTCTCCGGCGACTGGTCAAGCGGTGCCGGCACACCGCAACAGCGATTGGATCGACTGACCGCCCACCTACACGACCGGTGGCAGCGCGACCCGCTGCTGACCGACGCCATGACCCGGGCCTTCGCCGTCGCAGACACCCGCGCCGCTGCGGAGCTCGACCGCGCCGCCGCAACGATTGAAATCCTGCTGGCCCGCACCCTCGGGGGTGGCGAGCCGACACCGGCAGATCTGTGTGTCGCCGGCGTTATCTCCGACATCTGGCTGGCCAACCTCGTTGCCTTCATCAGTGGGCGCGTGTCGGCAGCCGATACCCGCGATCGCATCGACCGGGCCACCCGCAGAGTCATCGACAGGGCGGCCCCGAGCACAACCGCACCGTAACGCTACTTCTGGTATCGCAGCGATACCTGTCGTACTCTTCAGGTACGGCTCAACGATGCGTCGAAGGAGAAGGCCATGTACACCCAATGGATTGAAGACTGTGTCGTGCAACGTGTCTCTGTGCGCGACGGCTTGGTGTTGGACCTTGACGACTACAACGAGGTCGTGATCTCGCGCCCCTTGCTGCTCACCCTGCCTGCGGCCGGCCGCTTTCCTACCGAGGCGGTACTCATCAACCCCTTGCGGATCCCGGTGCATGAGCGCCCGCTGCTCAATCTGGCCGGCGCTGTGTGCACCCAGGCCTGGTCTGGTGACGACGGAGGTCTACATCTGGCCTTCTCCCGTGGGCACCGCATCGACGTCGATCCCGACGAGCAGGTCACCGCATGGGAGCTGTACGGAAAACGACATGGATACATGGCATGCCTACCTCAGGGGCGAGTCCGTGTGGTCCGGCACGACATCCCCGACGACGACGACGCCAACATCGTGAACCGACGATAGGCCCGCTCCAGCTGGCGCCGACCAACTGCGAACCACTTCGCTACATGCTGTAGCGTAGCGATACTGACAGTATCGTCGACCAGGGGAGGTTCGGTGACCGACCGCACGACAGGCTCCTCGACAGCACCTGCCGCCCCAACTCGCCGGCGTGACAGCCCTTCCGCCGATCCCGCACACAGCCGCGAGTACAGCGCCCGGCTGGCAGCGCTGGGCCGATTCACAGTGCGGCACAAAGCATTAACCATCGGGGTGTGGATCGGCGCCGCCATCATCCTGGCGCTGCTGTTCCCGCAGCTGGAGACGGTGGTGCGGCAGCAGTCGGTGGATCTGATACCGCGCGACGCCCCGTCCCTGCAGACGGTGGAGCGGATGAGCACGGCCTTCGGCGAGCAAGGGTCGAAAACCGTGCTGATTGTGGCCATGGAAGATCCTGCCGGGCTGACCCCTGCGGCCCAGCAGCGCTACGACCGCCTTCTGGAGCGGCTGCGCGCTGACAGTGAGCACGTGTTGCTGGTGCAGGATCTGCTGGCCGATCCGGTCACGAAAACCCAAGCCGTCAGCGCCGACGGCAAATCGTGGTATCTGCCGGTCGGAGTGACCGGCACGCTGGGTGACCCCACGGCCGCCGAGTCAGTCAAGGCGGTGCGTGACATCACCGCCGAGGTGTTCAGCGACTCCACCACCACCGCGCACGTCACCGGACCGCCGGCGACGTTCAGCGACATGATCGCCTCCGCCGAGCACGATCTGCTGTTGATCTCGATCGCCACCGCCGGCATGATCGCCCTGATCCTGCTGATCGTCTACCGGTCGGTGTTCACCGCACTGTTGCCGCTGCTGGTCATCGGACTGAGCCTGGCCGTCGGGCGCGGCGTACTGTCCGCGCTCGGCGAGATGGGTATGCCGGTGTCCCAATTCACCGTCGCGTTCATGACCGCGATCCTGCTCGGCGCCGGCACCGACTACACCGTGTTCCTGATCAGCCGCTACCACGAGCAGCGCCGCGCACAGGTGCCGGCGGATCAGGCCATCATCCACGCCACCGCCAGCATCGGCCGCGTAATCCTGGCCTCAGCAGCCACTGTCGCACTCGCCTTCCTGGCGATGGTGTTCGCCCGCTTGAGTGTGTTCGCCGCCCTGGGCCCGGCGTGCGCCATCGCCGTTCTCTTCGGTTTCCTGGCCACAGTCACCCTGCTGCCACCAGTGCTGGCGCTGGCAGCTAAACGTGGCATCGGTGAACCCAAATCCGATCGCACCCGTCGCTACTGGAACAGTGTCGCCGTGGCGGTGGTGCGCCGCCCGGTGCCGCTGCTGATCGTCAGCCTCGTCATCCTGCTCGCACTGTCCGCGGTAGCCGTGACCATCAAAATCAGCTACGACGACCGCAAAGGCCAACCTGCCACCACCGCCAGCAACCAGGGCTATCAGCTGCTGGACCGCCACTTCCGAAAAGACGTCGTCATCACCGAATTCCTCGTCGTCGAGAGCCCCACCGACATGCGCACCGGCAAGGGACTGGCCGACCTCGACGAAATGGCGTCCCGCGTCTCCCAGGTTCCCGGTGTCACCAAAGTCTCCGGTGTCACCCGCCCCACCGGGGAACGCCTCGATCAAGCGCAACTGGCCTGGCAAAACGGTCAAATCGGAGACAAGATGGCCGGCGCAGTCGCCGACGGCAACGCCCGCCGAGACGACCTCACCAAACTCACCGACGGCGCCGATCAACTCGCCGGCGGACTGGCCCAACTCGACACCACCGTGCGCACCGCCCTAGCCCCCCTGGCGGGAATCCTCACTCAAGCCCAATCCGCCGGCACTCAGGTCAACCAGTTCCGACCACTGCTGCAACAACTGTCAGCGACCGCCCCTGCGGTCGATCAGGCCATCCAATCCGGCCCAGGACTACGCCCCCTGGCCGACCAGGCACAACACGCGATCACCACTTTGGAGCCGCTCGTGGGTGCCCTCAACACCTCGCCGTGGTGTGCCACCACACCCCAATGCGCCCAGATCCGCGACCAAGTACAGATCCTGATCACACTGCGCAACAGCGGATTCTTCAACCAGATCGCCGACCTCGGCGACCGCTATGACCCCGCCAGCAATGCCACCGTCGCCGGAACACTCACCACCGTCCAGAACGCCGTCACCTCACTCGACAAGGCCTTCGGGGCCCTCGGAAACCCCGCTGACCTGGCCGGCAACCTGCGCCGCCTACAAGACGGGATCGGCCAACTCGCCTCCGGCGCCCAAGCGTTGGCCACCGGTGTGCGCACCCTGGCCGACAGCAACATCGACATGCTCTCCGGGATGAGCCAGATCGCCACCCAGCTACAAAACTCCGCACGCGCGGCCCAGGACTCCGACTCATCAAGCGGTTTCTACCTGCCCGCCAACGCCTTCGAGAACCGCCAATTCACCGACGTCGCCAAGCAATTCCTCTCACCCGACGGCAAAACAGCACGGTTCATGATCGAAACCAGCCACGACCCCTACAGCGTCGAAGCCATGGACCTCGCCAACCGCATCACCAACACCGCCAACACCGCACGGCCCAACACCTCGCTTTCTGACGCCACCGTCTCTGTCGCCGGCTTCCCAGCCGTCAATTCCGACATCCAACGGCTCCTGTGGGCAGACTTCGCCCAACTGGCCCTCGCCACCACCATCATTGTCGGCATCATCCTGGTGCTGCTGCTACGCGCACTACTGGCACCGATCTATCTTCTCGGCACCGTCCTGCTCAACTACCTCGCCTCGATCGGATTCGGCGTCCTGGTATTCCAATTGATCCTCGGCCACGAAATCGCCTGGCCCGTGCCTCTGTTGGCATTCATCATCCTCGTCGCCGTCGGCGCCGACTACAACATGCTGCTCGTTTCCCGGCTGCGCGAAGAATCCGGAAGTAACATCCGCGTCGGAGTCCTACGCACCGTCGCCAACACCGGCGCCGTCATCACCTCCGCCGGCCTCATCTTCGCCGCCAGCATGTTCGGCCTCATGGTCGGCTCAGTGGCCATCATGATCCAAGCCGGCCTCATCATCGGATTCGGACTACTGCTCGACACCTTCCTCGTACGCACCCTCACCGTGCCCGCCATCGCCACACTCCTACGCGAAGCCAGCTGGTGGCCCACCAAACCAAACACCAGCACAACCTGAACACCGCTTCGCGCCGTCGCCCATACGCGGGAAGTCAACAGGCATACGAATCAAAAAGGTGGCGACCGGCTGCCAACCAAACCCGTCAGCGTGGAATTCGCCCCGCCCGAATATGACCCCTACGCCAGTACAGCAGGCCGCTTATCGACGGACGATATTGCGTCCACACCCAATCGGGCACTGCGCAAGACACTGTTCTGCGAGGATTGCGAGGGCAATCAGCGGCATCGGTCCTTGCATTTAGAAGGTGCTCGTGGCCGGCGTCGTTGTAAGGGCGGTGCCGCGGAGTTCGTTATCGCAAGGGTCGCCCGCAGACATGAGCGGTGCAGCGATGCGATGGGTGGCGTCTGAGTCCTGGAAATTCGGGATTGACGGAAATGTTGACGAAACCGTCCGCCAGCAGCTGCTGTTTAACCGATACGCGGCGATGACCGCACAGCCGGGCGACTGAGTCCGAGTCGGACACCGAGGTTGACCACTGATACATCGGCACCTGGAAACTTGGCTCTGTTCACAGACGCAGATATCCACTGCCGAGGCAGCGTCGCTCCGGCGACAGCGATGTCAGTGCGGAGCTGTCGGCCATCAGTGAGACGATCACGATTGCGCCAGACATGCGCCAGGGTTTGGACCCCGCGGCGATACCCCGCCGGAGGCTGAACTCCGCCTATAGGCTTAGGCGCTCGACTGAGGTAGGGGGACACCATGGCACTGACCACCTCGCTGGCGGGTCGAGTCCGGAACACAAGCCTGCCCAAGAGTCACGCCCTGCTACCGCTCCTTGAGGCGATAGTGAACAGCATCCAGTCGATCGACGCACGGCCCAAAGACCCAAACCGTCCAGGGCGGGTCGACGTGAAGGTGCACCGCGACGCCCAGGCGGAGTTTGACTTCGGCGCCGCGGGTCCCGGTCGTGCTCCCATGAAGCCGATCGTCGGATTCACCGTGAAGGACGACGGCGTGGGATTCACGTCGGCGAACCTCTCCTCGTTCGAGACCCTGGACAGCGACTATAAGTCAGACCTCGGCTGCCGTGGCGTGGGACGGCTCCTCTGGCTCAAAGCATTCGACAGGGTATCGGTGCGCAGCACGTACGAGGACGAAACCGGCACACTCCGGGGTCGCCAGTTCAGGTTCTCGATCGACCGCGAGGTTGAGGACGACGGCGATACGGACGGGTTCACACAGCCCGGAGCTGAAGTGCACCTCGATGGGTTCAAGAAGACGTTTCAGCAGTACGCGCCGAAGGGTGTCGATGCCATTGCGCGTGAGGTGCTCGAACACTGCATCTGGTACTTCCTCCGGCCCGGAGGCGCGCCCGTGGTGGTGGTCGCGGACGACGACGAGGCGGTGTCCCTGGCCGACCTGATGGACGAGTTCGTGGACTCAAAGATGTCGTCGTCAACAATCGAGGTCGAGGGGCAACGGTTCGACATGCTGAACCTGCGCCTCAAGCCTTCCGCGCGCACCTCCGTCCCTCGCCTCCACTGGTGCGCGGCGAGCCGTGTCGTCATCGAAGAGAACTTGAACGGGAAGGTCCCAGGGCTTCATGGCAGGCTCAAGGACGGGGAGTCCGGTGAGTTCGTCTACGCGTGTTACCTGACGTCGGGCTACCTCGACGAACGCGTTCGGTCCGACCGGACGGCGTTCGATATCGCCGACCGTATTGAGGGCGACCAGCTCGGCGACGACCTCGCGCTGGACGACATCCGGGCTGCCGTGCTCCAGGAAATCGGGAACATGCTGAAGGAGCCGCTTGATTCAGCCCGCACACAAGGCAAGCAGCGGGTCCACGACTTCGTGAGCACACGCGCCCCGCGGTACCGGCCGGTGCTGGCCAGGATCGAGGAGCGCGGCATTACGGTCGACCCCTCGGTGAAGGATCAGGACCTCGAGCTCCAGCTCCATGGGCATCTACAGAAGATCGAGGCGGAAGCGTTCGTGCAGGGCCAGCAGATCTCCGCAGAGGCCGATTCCGAGCCGGCGGAGGATTACGCGGAACGTCTTGCTGCGTACCTCAGCACCGTCAGCGAGATCAATCAATCTGACCTGGCCGCATACGTGTCACGCCGCCGGACGGTACTGGATCTACTCGCGCGTCTGATCCGGGCGGACACGGACGGGAAATACAGCCGCGAAGACGCAATCCATTCACTGATCATCCCGATGCGAACGGAGTCCAACGACATCGCCACCGACGCGTCCAACCTGTGGATCATCGACGAGCGACTTGCCTTCCACGACTACCTCGCCTCTGATAAGACGCTCAAGAGCATGCCGATCACTGGGGACGAGTCCACCAAAGAGCCCGACATCCTCGCGACGCGGCTCGTCGACTCACCTGTACTCGCAGCTGAAGGAGAGAGACTGCCCCTGCCGTCGATCGTTGTGGTCGAGATCAAGCGCCCCATGCGCAAGGACGCCACCGAGGACAAGAACCCGATACAGCAGTGCCTCGACTACGTGAAGAGGGTTCGCGCCGGTGGTGTACTAACGGCGACCGGGAGGCCGATCCCGCCGACTCAGGACCCGCCGGCGTTCTGCTACATCGTCGCGGACCTGACGGACAAGATGATCGAGCGGTGCGAGGTCTCCAACCTGCGGCCGACCCATGACGGCCTCGGATACTTCGGCTTCAACGACAACGCCAAGGCCTACATCGAAGTCATGAGCTTCGACGGGCTGGTCAATGCGGCGACCGAGCGGAACCGCGCCTTCTTCGACAAGCTGGGCCTACCCTCGAGTTGACGACCCTGTAGCCCACGGTCGGGCGGCACCAGCTCTCACAGGCCATCTCCAACGATCCGTCAAACAGACGGATTCGGATGTGTCGTCGGACTCCAAGGACGGCGACACACCATCGCGTCGGTTAACTGGCCGCCGCGAACTTCTCTTGGCGGGCGTTCAGTTGGCGTCGAGTGCGGCATGGGCGCGTTGAAAAGACGGCTCGGGGGATTAGGTGGGCACTCACGCGAACTCGATCGAACCGCAACTAAACATCACCGCGGCATCGAAATCATTGATCCGGCCAATCATTGCTCGGGGTACCGGGACGCGAGCTCCTCAGCCCACTTCCAGGCGTAGCTCTTGTTCTTGCGGAAGCGAACCTTGTTGGCTACCTTTGGTATCCGCGAGATCAACTCCGAGGCTTCAAGATCCCTGATCGGGTCTTGAATGCTGCTCAGATACTCAAATCCCAGTTCGTCAGCGAGCTCGGAGAGGGCGAATTCTTTCCCGCCGCGGGCAATTCCCACCATCACCGACAGACGATGGGCCTGGCCGAACAACACGCGCGACAACTGCCGCAATTCGTTGCTTTCAGCCAGTGACACGGTTAGATCGTAACTGCAGCAATAACTACGCGTGACGCGTAACGCGTAGTAACTTTGAGCGCATGGACCAGCCGCTTCTGACCCCGAATGCGGTCGTACTGGTTGCGGTCGACGCCCTGCGGCGACACGCCGAACAGGTCGGCGCTGAATTACGCCGAGATTCATGGATTCGTCAAGCACTCATCGAGGAAGTGCTGCAGGCGCTTCCCTCCGGCCTTGCTCAACGGGCGTTACGCCGGTTAAAGCCTGACAGTCGCGGGGTAACCGAATCAGCCGCCGATGCCGTCTTCGACGACTTGACGCTGAACGGCTGGCTCGTCCCGAGAGGCGTGAGCCCTCAAGCAACGTGGGAAATCGACAGGAGCCGGCGGGATGAAATCGATGGATTGTCGGCGGCGCTCACCGAGTCAGAGCGGCGAGCAGTGGAGCGAGCAGCTCAGCGGACGATGGCCCTATCTGTCGCCTGGTCGAACAAGCTACGGGCACGGGATGAATCAAGAGCTTCGACATCGAGGTCGGCCAAGCCATAGCGGCGCCATCCATTGCCGCTGTTGATCTGCGTCGATAGACGGAATCCGCCCTTGCGTCGCTGAACGGCCTCAACGCGGACGCGGCGGCCGCGGTGGTGGCGGAACGGCGCTTCCCATCGAAGCGTGTCGGTCTCCGCCCAGTCGATGACACGGGCTCTAGACAGGGCATTGTCCATCTCGCTTGCAGTCTGAAAGCGTTGGCCGGGAACAGAATGCAAGGACTTGTTCAGGATTCGACGCAGTGATCGCGATGCCCAGATGGGGTGGCTACGCTCGGCCATCGACAGCGGAGAGACGCCTCGCAGCAGACGACGCACGACGTCAGACTTAGGGTACGCGTCATAGTCGAATCCGCCTTTGAGCAGCTCGAGCAGCACGAGCCCCATCGGATACAAGTCGCTTGCCCGGGTAAGAATGCCTGTTCCGACCAGTTCGGGCGGGCTGTACAGGGTGGGGATGTCCAGTGCCGGGGTGCGCCCGTCCTCGCCGATGCGGCCTGCGCAACCCAAGTCTCCTACCCTGGCGAGGAATTCGTCCTCGGTCAACAGGATGTTGGGGCTCTTTATGTCGCGGTGCAGGATGCCATGCACCTCGTGGAGGTGTCCCAACCCGCGCAATGCGGCTTGCACGATGCGTACTGTTTCCGTAGGGCCGAATCGCTCGCCGCGGATGAACGCGTCGGTCAGGCTGCCCCGTTTGTAGTACGGGGTGACGATCTCGATCACCCGCATCGGTTGCGGAAAGCCGTCTACAACCGGCGCAGCGAGGATCGGCACCACGTGGTCGTGCCGAATCTGTCGCAGGATTGCTGGCTCCGGCAGCACGTCATCGAGATTTGAGAGGTCGACCCGCTTTCCGACCTGCTCGCACTGCAGATTCTCATCCCACCAGACGCGCACCGGGTTGGAGCCTTCGGGCAGCGTCTGCAGGCACTCGAAGGCCAAACGGAGTGGACGGGAACGCTCGAGGCTCGGGATGTTGGGTTCACTCGGCATCTGAGCAGGCGCCGTCACGTCGTGCCTCCGACCAATGTGTAGGCAGCGGCATACGCCTCAGCCAATCCTGTCGTCCAGAACCTCGGCCGTTGGTCGAAGCCCAGCACGGCGAAGTTGAATGTGCCGAGCGACTTCGGTGGGCAACTGACCGCCGTTCCAATCGTCTCCGTGGTCAGGGTTTCATAGCCGACATTCAGCTCAGCGGCCGCGAACATGACCGCGCAGATCGCTGTTACCCGGGCGTAGACCTGGTTGTACTGCAGATTCCTGAACGCGCGCGTATGGACGAGCCCCACCGCATCTACCCGTGCGGCCTGGAGTTCCTGTTCCACCCGCTTGGCGAGGTCGCGGAGACTCTGCGCTTCGGGCAAGTCTGCAGGCGTCAGCTTAGGAGTCGTAACGGGCACTGGCGTCGCCGGTCCTTCATCGGAGCGTTCCACGACGGCCAGCAGCAGCGTCCCTGCCTCGACGTTGAACCCCGCAGCCCGCACAGATCTATTGTCCATGCCGTCAACCGCTCCGTGGTGCCGACTGGCTAACGAAATGCCACCGTGTTCTGGTCACCGCTCGAGCGAGTAGATGCTGACACGCCACCCCGGCGGGCGCGATCATTCATCGGAAATTTTGATCACTGTCGCGGTAGACGCGACCGCCCTTACTACTAGGAGTCCGGCTTGAGCGGATTGCTTCGACGTGTACGTACGTCTCGCACGTGACGTGCACCTCACACTGCGGGCTCAGAGGATGAAGTGGGACTGCTTGTCCGACTTCTCCTGATCACCAAAGCGTCGGCCATTGTCGATCAACTCCATTCGCTGTGGTCCGCAGTCAGTCCGCAGTTGATTCGCATGCCGTCCGTGACACCCAACCCAACCAACACCGCTGACCTGCAGTTCCTCACGCTGCCCAACGACGTCAACTCAATCAAACTCGCTGGTGTCGTGGTTCGGGACGAAGAGGTCGTGGGTTCGAATCCCGCCACCCCGACTGCGAAAGTGCCGGCTCTAGATTCGCTGTGAGCCGAACGACTCATACCGAACATGCGTTTGACCGGTGCGGATGAGGGTATTGAGAAGGGCGTGACTTTACCGTCGACGCGAGTCGAACCTGCCCTTCCGAAGGCCGCCGGACCGCTGTCTGCAGCCGTCATCGATCTCCTGCAGCGCGGCCGTCCGTCGTTGCCGCTGCGTCCGATCGACGTGCCGATGTTCGACGCCGATCCGTACGGCCTCGACCTCCAACTCGCTCTGTACATCTGCTACGAGCTGCACTACCGCGGCTTCGCCGGCGTGAGCCCCCGCTGGGAGTGGAACCCCGCGCTGCTGCACCTGCGCGGCCGGTTCGAAGAGGCGTTCCTGGACGCGGTGCGCCAGGACGTCGGCGAGATCGGCGAGGGCGAGACCGCGGAAGCCGAGATGGACAAGCTGTCGATCGAACCGGTCGACGGCGAGGGCCCGTCATACTTCCTGCGCGACAAGGGCACCTGGGAGCAGATGCTCGAATACTTCGTGCACCGCTCGGTGTACCACCTCAAAGAGGGCGACCCGCACGCCTGGACCATCCCTCGCCTGGCCGGACACTCGAAAGCGGCGTTCGTCGCGGTCGAGTTCGACGAGTTCGGCGGTGGCCGTGGCGAACATGTGCACCAGCACCTGTACGCGCAGTTGATGGATGCGGCGGGTCTCGACTCGTCCTACCTCGGCTACCTCGACCACGTCTCCGCCGACGCGTTGGCGTCGGTGAACCTGATGTCGTTGTTCGGATTGCACCGCGAACTGCGCGGCGCGTCGATCGGGCATTTCGCTTCGACGGAGATCACGTCGTCACCCGGCTCGCGGCGGCTGGTGGAAGCGTTGCGCCGCATGGGCGCTCCCGATGCCTGCGTGGCGTTCTACCACGAACATGTGGTGGCCGATGCCGTCCACGAGCAGGTGGTCCGCACCGATGTCGTCGGCGATCTCGTCGCTAAGGAGCCGCAACTGGACCGCGATGTCGTGTTCGGCATGCGGGCGCTGGACATGGTCGAGGGACGCCTGGCCACGCACCTGATGAACTGCTGGACCGAGAACCGCTCGTCGCTACGCCGGCCGCTGAGCTGACGCGACTTTGTCGTCGGGCGCGTCGCCCTTCGTGGACACGTCGGCACGCTTGCGACGCCGGTGACTGGTGTCGCACAACGGATAGTCCTTGCTGCGCCGGCAAGTGCACACCGCGACCATGAACCGGTCCGATTCCACGACCTGGCCGTCGGGCATCTCGATGCGCACCGGCCCCTGCACCATCAGCGGGCCGTTCGGTACCACCCGCACGGTGCGCGGTTCGGCATCGCTCATGGCTTGTCCGCCCGGATCACCAGCAGTTCCTCTTCGCGGCGACCCGGTTCGAGGCGGCCGCACTCCTCGAGCCACAATGCCCGCGACGACAGCACCGGTCCGAATGGGATCCACTGCCGTGCAACGATTTCCGCGTCGAGACCGGCGCAAGCAAGTGCACCGAGCGTCTGTCGCGGATCGGCGAACTCCGACTGCACCAGCAGCAGGCTGCCTCCGTGGTCGAGAAGGTCGGGCACCGTCGCGCACAGCGGGTCGAGTACGAGCCGGCCATCGCATCCGGCATCCCATGCCCGAGGGGGTCCCACGTAGGCCGGGAGGGGTTCGCATTCGGCGCTCGGATCGTGCGGTACATACGGCGGATTGCAGACGACCAGGTCGAAGGGGCCGAATTCGACTGCCCGCGCCCATGATCCGAGGTGCACATCGACGTCGACTCCGGACGCCGTCGCGTTTGCCCGCGCACAGCGCACCGCGCGCTGGCAGATGTCGAAGGCGGTCACCGATGCGGCGCCCTGTTCGGCGGCCCCGATCGCGACGACACCACTTCCGGTGCACAAGTCGACCACGTGCCGGCCGCGCGCGAGCGTCATTTGGTCCATGACCTCGATGAGCAGCTGTGAGTCTTCCTGCGGCGCGTAGACGCCCTCATCCGCGACCAAAGGGCCACGGACATCGGTGTATGCGGTTGTCACGACGGCCTTTCGACAGGTTCTTCTGCTGCGCAATGCAGCACTGCGCGAAATTAATGCCCGCTATCGGGGCTGTTAAAACGTGGGCGCTCGTTTTGCTGCGCCCTCGCCGGGGCACTCGACTACCGTGCAAGCCTCTGATATCGCCTCGCTTCCCATCCGCCTCGGCGCCGCCCTTCGTGACCGGCGGCTGTTCCATCCCTCAGGGGTGATGGCCGAGGGCGTCCTCGAACGCATCGCGCCCGAGGGTGAAGGCCTTCCGATGAACTCCTGCGACGTCATTGCACGGGTCTCCAAGGGTGTCGGCCTGCCCGGCGCCGCTCCGGACGTCGCCGGTCTGGCATTCCGTATTCCGCCGCCGCCGGATCTGCGGGCATGCGGCCCGTGGGACGTGTTGTTGGCGTCGACGGTCTCCGGGACGCGGGTCGGGCTGGCCCCCGTCTTGTCGTGGTCCGGCGCGACCTTCTCCAGCCTGATGCCGCTTCGGTATCACGACGCCTTGTGGTGGATGCGTGCTCGCCTGGCCACCCGGGTCGACGCACCGGGCCTCTCGCTCGACGCCGTCGAAAAGCAGATCGACGCTACCGGGCTGACGTTCAACATCGACCAGGCTCCGGTGAAGGGCGGGTTCCGCCCGCTGGCCCGGTTGACCCTTCGCCACGTCGACCCGAGCTGTGACGACATCGCGTTCGACCCGGCCCTGCACAGCGATCCCGAGGTCGAGTTGGCCCCGCGCTGGCTCGGCGACTTCCGGCGTTCGGCGTACAAGCGCAGCAGGCAGGGCCGCGACGCCGAGTGATCAGGCCGTAGGCTCCCCGCCGGACTCCGCGACGTCCGGGGCGTTCTCGCGGGTCGCCATGCCGCCGTCGCCGCCCTCGTCCTTCGGCCCCGTGCGCTGCGCCTTGCGCTTGTCGCGCTCGTCGGCGTCGTCGTCGTCGTAGATGCCTTTTCCGGTCGGCATATCGGTCCCTTCTAGTTGGCTGCGGAACGCAGCTTGTCCAGCAGCGGCGCTGCGGCTTCCTTGAGGAACTGCTCTTGACCCTCGTCGCCGATCTGCACGAGCGCGATGTCGGTGAAGCCGGCTTCCCAGTACTTGCTGACGGCCTCGACGATCGCATCGAGATCGGGTCCGCAGGGGATGGATTCGGCCACGTCCTCGGGGCGCACGTATTGCGTTGCACCGTCGAAGCCGGCGGTGGTCGGAAGGTCCGAGTTGACCGCCCACCCACCGCTGAACCACCTGAACTGGTCGTGCGCCCGGCGCACCGCGGCGTCTTTGTCGGTGTCCCAGCAGACCGGGATCTGCCCGACGACGCGCACGTCACCGGGCACACCGGTGGCGCGCCTGGCCTCGTGCCACGCATCGACGAGATCCTTGTTCGGTTCGACGGCGATCAGGTGATCCGACAGCGGCGCGAACGTCTCGACCGACCGCTCACCCGAAACCGCGGTGGCGATCGCGACGGGCGTCTCAGGGAGGTCCCACAGGCGTGCGGAGTCGACCTCGAAGTACTCGCCCTTCCAGTCGACGAGGTCTCCGGTGAACAGCTCGCGGATGATTTGGATCGCTTCGCGCAACATCTCCTGGCGGCGCGCCACCGTCGGCCAGCGCTTGCCGACGACGTGCTCGTTGAGGTTCTCACCGCTGCCCAAACCCAGCGTGAAACGGCCGTCGGCGAGGATCTGAAGTGTCGCAGCCTTCTGCGCGACGATTGCCGGGTGGTAGCGCATCGTGGGGCAGGTGACGTAGGTGAACAGCTCGACACGCTCGGTGGCGTGGGCGACCGCGCCCAGCACCGACCACGCGTACGGCGCATGTCCCTGTGCGGACAGCCACGGGAAGTAGTGGTCGGAGGACACCTCGAAGTCGAAGCCCGCCTGTTCGGCCGAAACCGCGTAGCGGACAAGTTCTTTTGGCCCGCTCTGCTCTGTCAACAGGGTGTATCCGAACCGCGTCATGGGTGCGGGGTACCCGAGCCCCACCCCGCGAAAACGAGTGCCCGGCTCGCTACAGCCTGGCCTTCACCGCCGCCGAGAGCCGTGCACCGTCGGCCTTACCGGCCGCGATGGCGGTCGCGGCCTTCATCACCAGCCCCATCTGCTTGGTGCCGGGCCGCTCACCGATCTCCTCGGCGACCTGCGCGATCGCGGTGTCGGCGACGTCGGCCAGTTCGGCTTCGGTCAACGGAGTCGGCAGGTACTCGTCGATGACCTGCGCTTCGGCATGCTCGTTGGCGGCGAGTTCACCGCGCCCGTTCTGTGTGTAGATCTGGGCGGACTCGCCACGTTTCTTGGACTCTCTGGCTAGCACCTTGAGCACCTCGGCGTCGGTCAGCTCGCGCGACTCCTTGCCCGCGACCTCTTCTGTGGTGATGGCTGCGAGCAGCATCCGTAGCGTCGCGGTGCGCAGCTTGTCCTGCGATTTCATCGCCGCCGTCAGATCGCTTCGCAACCGTTCTTTGAGTTCGCCCATGAGCCAAAACTACGCTGCGCTCGACCGCCACGACCGCCCGACGACGTTGTCAATTCGCACCGTCCTCGACAGGATGGTGGCCATGAGCACCGACGCCGGCGGGTCCGGTTTTGCAGGCCCACCGCCGCCGGGCTATCCACCACCGGGGTATCCGCCGCCCGGTTATGCGCCGCCGCCGGGCTACGGCCCGCCGGGGTACGGACCTCCTCCGGGGTACGGACCGCCGCCGGGGTACGGCCCCGGCTATGGCCATCCGGGTTACGGGCCGCCCGTACTCAAGCCGGGTGTCATCCCCCTTCGCCCACTGACCCTGTCGGACATCTTCAACGGTGCGGTCGCTTATATCCGGGCGAATCCGAAAGCGACGCTCGGGTTGACGACCATCGTGGTGGTCGCCACCCAGCTGATCGCGCTGATCCTGTCCGTCGGCCCGCTCGCTGTCGGCGGGCAACTGATCCCCACCCTCAGCGGTGAGGAGGAGGTGTCGGCGGGCGTACTGGTGAGCACCATGCTGTCGAGCCTCGCCGGATCGGTCGCGACCGGGTTGGCCGCGATTCTGCTGAGCGGTCTGCTCACCGTCGTCGTGGGCAGGGCCGTCTTCGGCTCCGGGATCACCATCGGGCAAGCGTGGCAACGGCTTCGGGGCCGGCTGTGGGCGCTGATCGGCTTCTCCGTGCTGGAGGTCCTCGGCGCGATGCTGTTGATCACTGCCGTGGTCGGCATCATCTTCGGGATCGGGGCCGCGGCGGGTGGCGCGGCCGCGGTGCTCATCGGAATCCCCTTGGTCCTGGCCTTGATCGCGGCGTTGGTGTACCTGGGGACGATGCTCACGTTCACTCCGGTCATCATCGTTCTCGAGCGACTCGGCATCGTCGACGCGGTCAAGCGGTCGTTCGCCTTGATCAAACGGGACTTCTGGCGGGTGCTGGGTATTCGCCTGCTCGCCGTGATCGTCGCGCAACTCGTCGCCGGCGCCGTCGCGTTCCCGTTCAGTCTCGGCGGGCAGATAATCCTGATGGCGGCCACGACCACGACGGCCGCGCTGTTCGCCTTGGTCCTGGTGTCGGTCGGAGGCGCGATCGGCCAGATCATCACCGCACCCTTCAGCGCGGGTGTGGTGGCGCTGCAGTACACCGACGGCCGCATCCGCAGAGAGGCCTTCGACCTGGTGTTGCAGACCGGCGCCGGCTACGGTCCCACCGCCCCGTCCGACTCCACCGACCATCTGTGGCTGACCCGCCAGAACTGACGTGCCGACCATAGACATCGACAGCGATGCCGCGCACGAGGCGGCGCAGCGCGAGCTCGCAAAACCGATATATCCCAAGCCTTCCCTGACCGACCGGATCAGTGAATGGGTCGACGACCTGGTCTACCGGCTGGCTGCGGAAGGCTCATCGATACCGGGCGGCTGGGTGACGATCACCGTCCTGCTGATCCTGGTGGCCGTCGGGGTGGTTCTGGCGATCCGGATCGGGCGCCGGGCCATGCGAACGGGCCGCGGCCACACCGAGGCGTTGTTCGGCGAGCACGCTATGACCGCAGCACAGCATCGGGTGACCGCCGAACAGTGCGCAACGGCAGCGGACTGGGCCGCGGCGATCCGGCACCGGCTGCGGGCCGTCGCCCGACAGTTGGAGGAGACCGGTGTGCTCGACCCGGTCCCCGGCCGCACCGCCACCGAGCTTGCTCGTGACGCGGGCCGCCAGCTCCCGCATCTGAGTAATGAACTCGCTGCCGCGGCAACGGCATTCAATGACGTCACGTACGGCGAGATTCCGGGCACCGAGAAGGCCTACCGGCTGGTCGCCGACCTCGACGACCACGTGAGGTCGCGGGCTCCGGTGGCTGCCTCGACCCCTGTCACCCCCGGCGCGTCTGACGGGTGGGCCGAGATCCGATGACGACCGACACCGCCGTGGAGACGACGCTGCGCACACGATGGCGCGGAGCGCGCTGGGTCGTGCTGGGGTTGGCCGTCATCGTCGCATTCGCCGTACTCAGCGCCTACCTGACCGCACCTCGTCCCGGGGGATGGATGGACCCGAACTCCACCGGGCCGGACGGGGCGCGGGCCTTGATGACGTTGCTGGCCGAAAACGGGGTCGACGTCGTCGAAGCGCCCGACGTGGCCGCGGTGGAGGCGGCCGCGCGGCCCGACACCCTGCTTGTCGTGGTGCAGACCTATCACCTCGTCGACGAGGGAGTGCTCCAGCGTCTTGCGGCGCTCCCGGGTGATCGCCTGCTGGTGCAACCCAATTCGCGTACTCGCGAAGCACTGGCGCCCGAGGTGAAGCTGAGCGGAGCCACCACATTCGGCGGCGGGGAGCGCCCCGACTGCGACCTTCGTGAGGCCACCCGCGCCGGGGCCGTGCAGTTCAGCGTGAGCGACGCCTACGAGGCCGCCGGCGACGGCATCGACCTGACGCGCTGTTACGAAGGCGCGCTGGTCCGCTACATCGCCGACGGCCGGGACATCACGCTGGTCGGCGATTCCGGGTTCATGACGAACCGCGGCCTGCCCAAGGCGGGCAATGCGGCGCTCGCGATGAACCTCGCGGGCACGAATCCGCGGATGATCTGGTATGCGCCGCAGTTCACCGAGGGCGAATCCGACGGCGCGGCAAGCCTGTTCGACCTCGCACCCGAACACGTGGGCTGGATCCTGTGGCAACTGGTCGCAGTGGTGGTGCTACTCGCGCTCTGGAAGGGCCGCCGCATCGGTCCACTGGTCGCCGAACGCCTGCCCGTGGTCGTGCGAGCCTCCGAAACCGTGGAGGGGCGGGGCCGGCTCTACCGCTCGCGTCGTGCCCGCGACAGTGCGGCGGACGCGTTGCGCACCGCCGCGCTGCAGCGCATGCAGCCCCGCCTCGGCCTTGGCGTCAACCCCGATCCGGCCGCGGTGGTCCAGGCGGTGGCCGCACACAGCGGTGTCCATCCCCAGGCGGTCGCACACACCTTGTTCGGTCCCCCGCCCGGCGACGACGTCGAACTGGTCAACCTCGCACGCGAACTCGACAACATCGAAAGGCAGGTCGCACGCTCGTGACTCAGTCAGGCGGAAACGATTCCGCGCGAACCGCATTGCTGGCGCTGCGCGCCGAGATAGCCAAGGCGGTCGTCGGACAGGACGCCGTGGTCAGCGGACTGGTGATCGCGCTGCTGTGCCGCGGCCACGTTCTCCTGGAGGGGGTACCCGGCGTCGCCAAGACGCTGCTGGTGCGCACGCTGGCCTCGGCACTGCAGCTGGACTTCAAGCGCCTGCAGTTCACGCCCGATCTGATGCCCGGTGATGTCACCGGCTCACTGGTCTACGACGCGCGCACCGCGGAGTTCGAGTTCCGGTCCGGTCCCGTGTTCACCAACCTGCTGCTGGCCGACGAGATCAACCGGACGCCACCCAAGACGCAGGCCGCGCTGCTGGAGGCCATGGAGGAACGCCAGGTCAGCGTGGAGGGGGAAGCCCGTCGCCTGCCGGATCCGTTCATCGTTGCCGCCACCCAGAACCCGATCGAGTACGAGGGCACCTACCAACTGCCCGAGGCACAGCTGGACCGCTTCCTGCTCAAGCTCAACGTGCCGCTGCCGACACGCGAACAGGAGGTTGCGATCCTGAATCGACACGCGCACGGCTTCGACCCACGGGACCTGTCCCATGTGCGGCCCGTCGCGGGAGCGGCGGAGCTGGCGGCTGGGCGGGCCGCCGTGCGCGAAGTGCTGGTCGCCGACGAGGTGCTCGGCTACATCGTCGACATCTGCGCCGCGACAAGGCATTCACCGTCGCTGCAGTTGGGAGTCTCACCGCGCGGGGCGACCGCCCTGTTGGCGACGGCAAGGTCGTGGGCGTGGCTGTCGGGACGCAACTACGTGACTCCCGACGACGTGAAGGCGATGGCCCGTTCCACCCTGCGGCACCGCATCCAACTCCGGCCGGAAGCGGAGTTGGAGGGCGTCACACCCGACGGCGTGCTCGACGGGACGCTCGCGGCAGTGCCGGTGCCGCGCTAGTGATCCTCACCGGGCGCTCCGCGCTGGTCGCACTGGTGTGCGTCCTGCCGATCGCGGTCTCTCCCCGGCCCGCGTCCACGTTCGCCGTCCTGCTCGGTGCGCTCGTCGTACTGATCGCGCTCGACGCCGCCCTGGCGGGCAACACCCGCCGCGTGCGGTTCACCCGGTCCGGTGACACCACCGCCCGGCTTGGCCAAGACGTCACGGCCGTTCTGCACACCGATAACTCCGGCAGCCGGCGCATCAAGGGCGTCGTGCGCGACGCGTGGCCGCCGAGCGCGCGGGCCCATCCCCGTTTCCATCCGGTGAACCTGGCTGCGGGTCAACAACTTCGATTCCACACGACGCTGCGGCCGGTGCGCCGAGGCGACCAGGAATCGTCCTTGGTCACCGTCCGCGCCACCGGGCCGCTAGGGCTGGCCGGACGGCAGAGCTCGCACCGGGTGCCGTGGCGGATCCGGATTCTGCCGCCGTTCCTGTCCCGCAAGCACCTTCCCTCACGGCTGGCCAAACTTCGTGAGCTGGAAGGCAATACACCTGTCCTGATTCGCGGGCAGGGCACCGAGTTCGACTCGCTGCGCGAATACGTGATCGGCGACGACGTCAGGTCGATCGACTGGCGCGCGTCCGCCCGCCGCGCCGACGTGGTGGTAAGAACGTGGCGCCCGGAACGGGACCAGCGCGTGGTGATCGTGCTCGACACCTCGCGCACGTCGGCGGGCCGCGTCGGCATCGATCCCACCTCGAACGATCCGTCGGGGTGGCCGCGGCTGGACTGGTCGATGGACGCCGCGCTGCTGCTGGCCGCGCTGGCCTCGCGGGCAGGCGACCACGTCGACTTCGTGGCCCACGACCGGGTCACCAGGGCCGCGGTGTTCAACGCCTCGCGTACCGAGCTGCTCGCTCAGCTGGTCGCGGCGATGGCCCCGATCGAGCCGGCGCTGATCGAATCCGATGCGGGGGCGATGGTCGCCGCGGTGCTGCGCCGCGTCCGCAGGCACGCGCTGGTGGTGCTGCTCACCGACCTCAACGCGTCAGCGCTCGACGAGGGCCTGATGAATGTGCTTCCGCAGCTGACGGCCAAGCATGCGGTGCTCGTCGCCGCAGTGGCCGATCCCCGGGTCGAGGCGCTTGCCGCAGGCCGCGCCGACGCCCCGCAGGTCTACGACGCCGCAGCGGCCGAACGGGCGCGCAACGAGCGGCGTGCCATCGCGTCTCGGCTGCGGCGCCGGGGCGTCGATGTGGTCGACGCCGCACCCGAGGAGCTGGCGCCCGCCTTGGCCGACCACTACCTGGCTCTCAAGGCCACCGGCCGCCTCTAACCCACTGGGACGACGTCGGGTGCGTCCTCGACGTCTCCGGTCTCCCCGGCCCGCTCGGCCTTGCGCCCGAAGTAGAAGATGTAGGCCAGGAACGCGATCTCGGCGGCCACACCGATGGCGATGCGCGCGGCGGTCGGCAACGGCGACGGCGTCACGAGCGCCTCGATGAGGCCCGAGACCAGCAGGACCGCCACCAGCCCGCCCGCCACCGCGCCGATCGCACGCCCCTGCTCGGCGAGCACCTGTCCGCGCGGCCGGTCACCCGGTGAGATCACGTTCCAGCCCAGCCGCATACCCGCCCCGGCAGCCAGAAACACCGCGGTCAGTTCGAGCAGCCCGTGCGGTGTGATCAGACCGAGGAAGATATCGCCTTTGCCCGCGCCGAACATCAGTCCCGCCGCCACACCGAGGTTCGCGGCGTTCTGGAACACCACGTAGGGAATCGGAATGCCGAGCAGGATCGCAAAGCCGAGGCACTGCAACGCAATCCACGCGTTGTTCACCCAAACCTGCAGCGCAAACGAGCCCGCCGGGTGCTCGCTGTAGTACGCCGCGAAGTCGTTGTTGACCATCTGGTCGATCTCGTCGGCCGTTCCGATCATGGCCCGCACTTCCGGGCTGCCCGAAACCCACACCGCGATCACGGCGGCCACCGCGAAGAACGCGAAGGCCGTGCTCAGCCACCACCACCGCGACCGATAGGCGACGACGGGGAACGACACGGTCCAGAACCGCACGAACTCACGCCACAGCGGGGCGTGCGCGCCCGTCACCGCGGCTCGCGCCTGCGCGACCAGCCCCGAGAGCCGGCCGACGATCACCGGGTCCGCGTTCGCGGTGCGCACGATCGACAGGTGCGTCGACACGCGCTGGTAAAGATCGACCAGCTCGTCGACCTCGGGTCCGGTGAGCTCTCGACGCCGCTTGATCAGGTGCTCGAGCCGGTCCCACGTCGGACGGTGCGCGAGCACGAACGCGTCGACATCCACGCGGTGAATCCTAGTAGCGTTGGCGCTTATGGTCTGGCAGCAGGAACCCGTCGTGACCGGCGACGCGGTGGTCCTCGACGTCCAGATCGCCCAGCTCCCCGTGCGTGCAGTCGCCGCGCTGATCGACATCACCGTGGTGTTCCTGCTCTACCTGATCGGCATCCTGCTCTTTAGCCTGACGCTGACCCAGTTGGACCCTGCGCTGTCGGCGGCCGTGCTGATCATTTTCACCGTGCTCGCCCTGCTCGGATATCCGCTCATTTTCGAGACCGCGACCCGGGGGCGTTCGCTGGGCAAGATGGCGATGGGCCTTCGGGTGGTGTCCGAAGACGGCGGCCCAGAACGGTTCCGGCAGGCGTTCTTCCGCGCGCTGTCCGGCGTGATCGAGATCTGGATGCTGGCCGGTGGTCCGGCGGTGATCAGCAGCCTGGTGTCGGCCAAAGGGAAGCGGCTCGGTGACATCTTCGCGGGCACCATCGTGATCAGTGAGCGCACACCGCGGATGTCGCCTCCCCCGCCGATGCCGCCGCAGTTGGCGTGGTGGGCATCGTCGTTGCAGCTCTCCGGGCTGCAGCGGGAACAGGCTGAGCTGGCGCGCCAGTTCCTCGGTCGCGCAGCGCAATTGCATCCAACGGTGCGCGATCAGATGGCGTACCGCATCACCGCCGACGTCGTCGCGCAGATCTCCCCGCCCCCGCCTCCGGGGACACCGCCGCACCTGGTGCTCGCCGCGGTGCTGGCCGAGCGCCACCGCCGCGAACTGGCCCGCCTGCAGGTGACGCCTGCACCGCCGCCATGGCCCGGGCCTCCACCGTCGCCCGGTGGGTATTCATCACCACCGCAGCGGTATTCGGCGCCACCCGATCCCGGCGGCTTCGCACCACCGGGCTGAGGGAGTCCACCCGATATCAACCGGTGATCCAGTTGCCGTGGAAGCCGTAGGGAACCCGTTGCGGTAGCGCGATTCTCGCTACCGGCGGACCGGCGAAGTCGGCGGCATCGATGATGACGAGATCGCTGCCGTCGCGCGCAGGATCGTATACGTAGCCGAGGTACCAGCCGCTGCTCTCGTCGGCGGCACCCGATGACGACGGAACGAACACCGCCTCACCTGGGCCGCCGGGTGCACCGGGGGTTCCGAATGCATGCTCGACCGCGTGGCCCGTGGTCAGGTCGTAGCGCAGCAGACGACCGTCGCCGACCACCACGGTGTAGCGCGCGGGCAGTGTCGCCAGCCGGTCGTCGATGCGCGGGAACTCGACCGGGCGGTCGTCGAGTTGGCGCTCGGTGACGGTGTCGGCCGACAGGTCGATCGTCCACGTCCACAGCACAGCGTCGGCCTCGAAACCATCGGTGCCACGCCACAACTCGGGATATCGGACCGCCTGCAGCACAATCGAACTCCCGTCGTCGTAGGCGTTGGCGACGTGGAAGACGTAGCAGGGTTCGATGTCGAACCACCGCACCTCGCCGAAGGGGTCATCGCGGCGCAGCACACCGAGGCGGGCGCCGTAGTCGTCGTTCCAGCGGTAGGGCATCTCGTCGTTGCCCTTCATCGCGATGTCGAAGTCGAACACGATCGGCAGATCCATGAACACCACGTGGGAAGCGGTCAGGGCGAAGTCGTGCATCATCGTCAGGGCGGGCACCTCGAGCGGCCGGTTGACGGTCAATTCGCCGTTGGCATCGGCGCGGTGGTAGGTGACGTGCGGCGCAAAGATGTTGCCGTATCCGAAGAAGTGCAGTTCGCCGGTCCGCGGGCAGATCTTGGGGTGAGCGGTCATGGAGTCCTGCAGCTTGCCGCCGAAGTCGTACGCGCCGACCGTCTCCAAATCGTTGGTGATCTCGTAGGGCAGCGACGATTCCACGAGTGCCAGCGTTTTGCCCGCGTGGTTGACGACGTGGGTGTTGGCCACACTCGAGCGCAGGTTGCGGGTGCCATCGGCGTTGTAAAGTCCGAAGTCCTCGATGAAGCTGTCGGTGCGCACCCAGCGGTTGCGATACCACTTGGCGCGGCCGTCCTCGATACGGACGCCGTGGATCATGCCGTCGCCGGTGAACCAGTGCGCGGCGGCCTGGCGCGGGTTCGGGCCGTTGCGCAGATACCAACCGTCGAGTTCGGCCGGGATGGCGCCCTTTACGGGCAGGTCGTACTCGGTCAGTTCGTCTGCGACGGGCGCATAGTTGCCGCGCCTGAAGAACTCGTCCGCGCCGAAGAGCGTGGATTCCGTCGTCTCGGTCATGGGATCTCCTTGTGTGCAGCGATAGGGCCACACTGACATGTCAATAGTGACCTGTCAATAGTGGATGTACGATTACGCGGTGAGTTTGCGAATCGCCGCGCTGGGCCTGCTCGCCGAGAAGCCGGGCAGCGGATACGACCTGCTGAAGCTCTTCGAGGAATCGCTGGCCAATGTCTGGCCCGCCACCCAGAGCCAGCTCTACGGCGAGCTGAACAAGCTCGCCGATGCCGGGCTGATCGAGGTCGCCGCGATCGGCCCGCGGGGACGCAAGGAGTACCAGATCACCGACGCGGGGCGAGCCGAACTGCGGCGGTGGATCAGCAACCCCCAGGACGATCCGCCTTTTCGCAGTACGAGCCTTCTGCGGGTTTTCCTGCTCGGCGAGATCCCCCGCGAGCAGGCGCGCGCGCAACTGACGGAGATGGCCGAACGTGCCGACGCCGAGGTCAAGCGCCTCGAAGCGCTGCGCGACTCGATCGACTGGGGCGACGACGAGAGGCCGGACTTCGGGCTGGCGGCCCTGGACTACGGACTGCGTATGCACACGATGCACGCGGAGTGGGCCCGTTCGGTGATCGGGCAGATCGACGCCCACATCGGCTAGATCGACTGACCCGAAGAGCCGCCTCGTCGGAATACGCCCGGCGGGCAGGGTGTACGGATTGAGTATGCAAACCTTGCCGCTGGGCACAATCCATGTCGGACGCGTCGGCTTCGGCGCGATGCAACTGCCAGGTCCGGGTGTCTTCGGACCTCCGCGCGATCGCGAGCAGGCGCTGGCCGTGCTGCGTCGGGTGGTCGAGCTCGGTATCAACCACATCGACACCTCGCAGTTCTACGGACCCGACGTCGCCAATGAACTGATTCGCGAGGCGCTGCATCCTTACCCCGCCGATCTCGCTCTGGTCAGCAAGGTGGGTGCTCGCCGCGACGACGTCGGCGCGTGGCTGCCCGCACAGCAGCCCGACGAACTGCGGGCCGACATCGAAAAGAACCTCCGCACGCTCGAGACCGACCGGCTGGCGGCGGTCAACCTGCGCATCCATTCCGACGACCCCACTGCGGCGGCGGTGGTCGACCGGGAGCTGTTCGACCGGCAGCTGACCGCGATGATCAAGGCGCGCGACGAAGGTCTGATCGGCGGCATCGGGTTGAGCGGCGTCGGCGTCGACCATCTGCGGATCGCGCTGGACCGCACCGAGATCGTCTGTGTGCAGAACGCCTACAACCTCATCGACCGCAGCTCGCAGCCGGTGCTCGACGCGTGTATCGAGCGCGGTATCGCGTTCGTGCCGTTCTTCCCGCTGGGCTCGGGCTTCGTCGCCGACAACCCGGTGTTGGGGCATCCGGCGGTCAAGCTGGAGGCCGAAAAGCTCGGGCACACACCGGCCCAGATCGTGCTCGCGTGGACGCTGAACGTCGCACCGAACGTGCTGCTGATCCCCGGCACGTCGTCGGTGGCCCATCTCGAGGAGAACACGGCGGTCGCCGGCATCGAACTCGACGACGAAACCAAACGCGACCTCGACGCCGCCGGCTAATCGACGTCGACCCAGTCCAGGGTGCGCTGCACCGCTTTCTGCCAACCGGCATAACCGGATTCGCGCTGCTCGTCGCTCCACGACGGCGTCCAGCGCTTGCCTTCCTGCCAGTTGGCCCGCAGGTCGTCTGCGTTCTCCCAGAACCCGACCGCCAAGCCGGCAGCATAGGCCGCGCCCAGCGCAGTGGTCTCGGCGACGACGGGCTTGACCACGTCGACACCGAGCACGTCGGCCTGGATCTGCATGCACAGATCGTTGGCGGTGATACCGCCGTCGACCTTGAGAAGCTCCATGTGCACACCGGAATCGGCTTCCATCGCGTCGACGACGTCACGGCTCTGGTAGCAGATCGCCTCCAGTGTCGCGCGGGCCAGGTGCGCGTTCGTGTTGTACCGCGACAGCCCGACGATCGCGCCGCGGGCATCCGAACGCCAGTACGGCGCAAAGAGTCCGGAGAACGCAGGCACGAAGTAGACGCCCCCGTTGTCGTCGACCTGGCGGGCCAGAGACTCGCTCTGCGCCGCGCCGCTGATGATGCCGAGCTGATCACGCAGCCACTGCACGGCCGAACCGGTGACCGCGATCGAACCCTCAAGGGCGTAAACGGGTTTCGCGTCGCCGAACTGGTAGCACACCGTGGTCAACAGCCCGTTGTCCGACCGGACGATCTTCTCGCCGGTGTTGAGAAGAAGGAAATTGCCTGTGCCGTAGGTGTTCTTGGCCTCGCCCGCACTCAGGCACACCTGCCCGACCATGGCCGCCTGCTGGTCGCCGAGCGCTCCGGTCAGCGGCACCTGGCCGGCAAGGGGCCCGTCGTCGCGGGTAATGCCGTAGGACTCCGGGCAGGACGACGGCTTGATCTCCGGCAGCATCTGCCGCGGTATGTCGAAGAACGACAACAACTCGTCGTCCCAGTCGAGCGTTTCCAGGTTCATCAGCATGGTGCGGCTGGCGTTGGTGACGTCGGTGACGTGCACCCCGCCGCGGGTCCCTCCGGTCAGGTTCCACAACACCCACGAGTCCGGAGTCCCGAACAGCGCGTCGCCGTTCTCGGCGTCGCGCCGTACGCCGTCGACGTTCTCCAGAATCCATTGGACCTTGCCCGCCGAGAAGTAGGTCGCAGGCGGCAGGCCGGCCTTGCCGCGGATCACGTCGCCGCGACCGTCGCGGTCCAGTGCCGAGGCGATGCGGTCGGTGCGGGTGTCCTGCCACACGATCGCGTTGTAATACGGTCTGCCGGTCCGCTTGTTCCACACCAGCGCCGTCTCGCGCTGGTTCGTGATGCCGAGCGCGGCGAGGTCGGTCGCCGACAAGTTCGTCTTGTTGAGCGCGGACATGAGGACGGCCGCGGTGCGCTCCCAGATCTCGACGGGATTGTGCTCGACCCACCCGGCTTTCGGCAGGATCTGTTCGTGCTCGAGCTGATGGCGACCGATCTCGGCGCCGCCGTGGTCGAAGATCATGCATCGAGTACTGGTGGTGCCCTGATCGATCGCGGCGATGAACTCGGCGTTTCCGGCCAACTCGCACTCCCCTCTTGCTGCGGTCCGTCGTCCATCATGGACTACATGGCCGAAATGCCCGCCGGGATTGCAGCCGGAACGCTGAGCGCATCCAAGATCGACCGCATGCCGCGCGGCGGACCCGACGCGTCATGCCTGGACCGCCTGTTGCAAACCGATCGGCTCGAGTATCTGGACCGCGCCTCCGACGCGTCGGTCGACGCCGCCCGCAAGCGCAGCGTGATCCGCGCGCTCGAGTGGACCGGAGGATGCTTCGGCAGCACCGAGCGGTTCGCCGAGATCGCCCTCGCCGAGGTCGAGGACGTCGCGGACCCTAAGATCCTCGAACTCGGCGCGGGTCACGGGGCGCTGTCGCGCACGCTGCTCGACTGGCACCCCTCGGCGCGGTTGACCGTCACCGACGTCGACGCGGCGAACGTGACGGCGATGGCCGCCGGCGACCTCGGGCAGAATCCCCGCGCGACTGTCCGTGAGATGGATGCCGCGGCGATCGACGCCCCTGATGCCTCGTTCGACCTCGCGGTGTTCGCGCTGTCGTTTCACCACCTGCCGCCGGCCGCGGCGGCGCGGGCGATCTCGGAAGGCACCCGGGTGGCAGCCAAGCTGGTCGTCATCGATCTGCCGCGACCGCCGTCGCCGCTGCATCTGGTGCGCCTGGCGACCATGCTGCCGTTCGTTCCATTGCTGCCGTTCGTACACGACGGCGTGATCAGCTCGCTGCGCTCTTACAGTCCGTCGGCGCTGCGGGCGCTGGCCGCGTATGCCGACCCCGCGATCGCGGTCGAGCTACGCGGCGGATTGTTGAGCCCTCAGGTCGTCGTGGCTCAACGCGGCGCCCCGGATCCGTTGCGACCGAACGGCCAACGCTGATAGCCGAGCTCGATGAAGGCATCGAGCACGTCGTACAGACCCGGATGGCGCGCCAGCAGAGACCCAATCATCCTCACGCCGAGGGTGATACCCGTCTTTTCACTTGTCAAACGTCAATCGGTGCAGGTCAGGTTCGCGGACGGGTGAACCGATGTAGAAGCCACGCAACCGGAATCGTCAGTATCAGTGTCACGACGAACAACACCACCACCGAACCGGTGTACACCCGCCACTGCAGCACCGACACCATCGCGATCTCCATCACGATCACGTGCAGCAGGAAGATCTCGTAGGAGATCTCACCGAGCCACACCATCGGCCTGCTGCTGAGTAGCCCTGCGTACCAGCCCGTGTCGCCGAGGGCCAACGGCGCGACAACCAGCGTCGCGATCGCCGCGTAGAACATCACCTTGGCGATGTCCTCTCCGAGATCGAGCGCAGGAGCGTCGATGCGCCCGGCGATCGGCGTCGACACCACCAGGTACGCCGCCACCGCCAGCGGCAGTGCGACCACTGCATAACACCGAAAACCGGTGCGCGCCAGCACGCTGAGGGCCATACCGCCCACGAACCACACGAGGTAGTGCGGAAGCCACAACCCCGCGCCGTTGGGCAGCCAGTCCGTTGTGTGGATGACCAAGAGCCACAGCGGGCTCAGCGCACCCAGCACCGCCAGCGCGGCCAGCAGTACACCGGGGCGCCACTTACGCCGGCACAGGATGATCAGCAGTAGGTAGGCCAGCACCGGCAGCGCCGCGTAGAACGCCACTTCGACCGCGAGACTCCACATCTGGGTCAACCCTTGATGCATGTATGCGGTGATGTACTCGCGGCTGTAGATCTGGGTGAGCGTGAGGTTGCGGAACAGGCCGTGCCAGGTGTGGCCGGGATTGGGCTCGATGGGCCGGAACTCGTACAGCGCGAACGCCAGCAACACCGTCACCGCATAGGCCGGCATGATGCGCCGCACCCGATTTCGGGCGTACCGGCGTATCGGTGGCGGCGCGGCACCCGTCGCCGTCGCGCGCACCCATCCGTTGAACAATAGAAACCCCGACAGTACGAAGAAGATCGCGACGCCGATCTCCATACGTGCGAACATCAGCCCGACGTATCCGCGGTTGTAGGCGCCGGTGCCGTACGCGGCATGGGTGGCCATGACCAGCAATGCGGCGACGGCTCGAATACCGGTGAGCGATGCGACGCGGTCGACCCGCGAGACCTGTTCCAGGCCTCCTTGGTCGACGTCGCTCGGTGCCGAGCTCACCCGGCCAGTATGCCGGTCAGGCGCGGCCTCAGGTGGCCATCACCACGCGTTCGTTCGGCACGCAGTGCGTCATCTTCAACCCCTCGACATCACGCGGGCCGTTCTTGCCGAGGTTCTGTCGGCGCTTTCCTCGTCCTATGAAAGAGTCTGGGATTTCAGCGGTTCCAGGTCGCGCACATCGTCGACCGAGATCCCGAGGCCTTCGCCGACCCGGAGGCCGAGTTCGTCGTCGCACATGAAGAAGTGCCACACCATCCGCTCCTGCACTTCACGGGCGGCATCGGAGATGTTGGTGACGAAATTGGCGACCAGGTCGTCTTTCTCCCACTGCTCCATCAACTGGTAGCGCTGGCCGGCCTGCTCGTAGTCGTTGGTGCGCGAAATGCGTTTGCGCGTCAGGCGCCCCGAGATCTCCAGGCCCACGTCGTCGCTAACCTCGCCGCCTACCCACCGGCGCCGGCATCAAACCGTGACCGAGGAACCGCGCTCCAACTCGATGATCCGGTCGGACAGGCCGCGGCGCTTCATCTCGTCGACGAAGTCGGACAGCGGGGACGCGAACACCCCGTAGTCGTCGAAATGCACCGGGATCATCTTGGGAAGGTTCAGCAGTTCGACCACGTCGGCGCCCTGTTGTCCGTCCATCGTCACGGTCAGCCCGAACGGCAGGTGCCTGCCGAACGGCAGCCGGGTACCGCCCAGGTGCAGCACGCCGACGTCGATCGATTCGAATCGAACTGGTATTTCCCGTAGTTCGTCGACGAGTAGGGTGTCGCCGGAGACGTAGAGCCTGCGGCGGGCAGTGCCGTCGGAGAACTCGATCATGCTGCCCATCACCGGCGGCAGGAACCGGTCGACCGGAGTGGGCGCGTGCCGACCCGGCAGCGAGGTGACGGTGACGCTCACCGTCCCCTTGGTGATCGTGTGCTGCTGCCAGGTGTCGAGCGCCAGCGACCGGCCGAACCCGCGATGGGTCAGCCGTTTGGCGGCGTGCGGAGTGGTCACGATCGGGAGATCGTGGTCGAGACGGCTCTGCGTCACGCGGTCCCAGTGGTCGCCGTGCATATGCGACAGCACCACCGCGTCGAGGGCCGGCAACTGCTCGATGTCCAGCGCCGGTCCTTTGAGCCGCTTGGACAGCAGCCCGTACCCGAGGTAGGCGTGCTGCCCCTGGTGCAGGAAGTTCGGGTCGGTCAACAGGGTGATTCCGCCGCCGGCGATCAGCGTGGTGGCGGTGCCGATGAAGGTGACGGTGACGTCCATCTGCCTCACCTACCCACCGCGGCGCCGTTTATGCGCGCCGCATCTCCCGCGAGTGACCGCACAATGCTCGCGAATCGCGGCATGTCCAGGTACAGACACGGACGCTCGCCGACGATGGACAATGGCGATGTGGGTGAGGAAGTGAAGGGCACCGGTTACAGCGGCGCGCACCGCCGGGAGTACCGCCGCAAGGTGCAGCAGTGCCTCGACGTCTTCGAGACGATGCTCGCCCAGTCGAGCTTCGACTTCGAGCGGCCGCTGACCGGGATGGAGATCGAGTGCAACCTCGTCGACTCGGCCTACCAGCCCGCGATGAGCAACGCCGAGGTCCTGCGCGCGATCGCCGATCCGGCGTATCAGACCGAATTGGGCGCTTACAACATCGAATTCAATGTGCCGCCGCGGCGGTTGCCCGGGCGCGCCGCGCTCGACCTGGAGACCGATGTCCGGGCGAGCCTCAATGCGGCCGAGACGAAGGCCAACCGGCACGACGCGCACATCGTGATGATCGGGATTTTGCCGACGTTGCTGCCCGAGCACCTCGCGGGCCGGTGGATGAGCGAGTCGACGCGGTACCAGGCGCTCAACGACTCGATCTTCACCGCCCGCGGCGAGGACATCCTGATCGACATCGTCGGACCGGA
Organism: Mycobacterium lehmannii; assembly: GCF_002245535.1. Taxonomy (GTDB): domain Bacteria; phylum Actinomycetota; class Actinomycetes; order Mycobacteriales; family Mycobacteriaceae; genus Mycobacterium; species Mycobacterium lehmannii. The sequence continues at coordinate 102,226 of NZ_NKCN01000014.1, forward strand.
ACGGCTGAGCCTGCAGACCGCCACCATCGCACCCGAGTCGGCGTGTACGAGCATGCAATTGCACCTTCAGGTGTCGCCGGGCGACTTCGCGCAGAACTGGAACGCCGCTCAGGTGCTGGCCGGTCCGCAGGTGGCGCTGGGCGCCAACTCCCCGTACTTCTTCGGCCACGAACTGTGGGCCGAGACCCGCATCGAGCTGTTCGCCCAGGCCACCGACACCCGGCCCGACGAACTCAAGGCCCAAGGCGTCCGGCCGCGGGTGTGGTTCGGGGAACGCTGGATCACGTCGATCTTCGACCTGTTCGAGGAGAACGTGCGCTACTTCCCGTCGCTGCTGCCCGAGCTGTCCGATGAGGACCCGGTCCGTGAGCTCGCCGAGGGCCGCACGCCCAGGCTCTCCGAGCTGCGGCTGCACAACGGCACCATCTACCGGTGGAACCGGCCGGTGTACGACGTCGTGAACGGCCGCCCGCATCTGCGCGTGGAAAACCGGGTGCTGCCCGCGGGCCCGACCGTCGTCGACATGATGGCCAACGCCGCCTTCTACTACGGCACGCTGCGGGCGCTGTCCGAGGAGGAGCGGCCGCTGTGGACGAAGATGAGTTTTGCTGCGGCACAACATAATTTCGTCACCGCCGCCCAGCACGGTATGGATACCCGGCTGTACTGGCCCGGCTACGGCGAGGTGACCGCCGACGAGTTGGTACTGCGCGAACTTCTGCCCATGGCCGACGAGGGCTTGCGCCGCTGGGAGGTCGCCGCCGAGGTGCGCGACCGGTACCTCGGGGTCGTCGAGGGACGCGCCAAGACCGGCCGCAACGGCGCCACCTGGCAGGTCGCGACGGTGCGCGCGCTGCAGGAGCGCGGTATGGCGCGGCCCGTCGCGCTCGCGGAGATGCTGCGCCGCTACTGCGAGCGCATGCACAGCAACGAACCCGTCCACACCTGGGGCGAGGGATTCGACGAGTGAGAGTGGCCGTGCGCGGTTTCTTGTTGCCGTCACTGGTGCTGCTGGCGCTGGCGACCGGCTGCCACGGCGGTCAGCACGCGCGCGCGGACACCGTCGACGCCGTGCTGGATCGCCCCTTCGTGCTCGCAGGCGGACAGCAAGCCGACATCGCCGGCGAGCCGCTGCGACTACGGTTCACCGAGGTACCGGAGGATTCGCGGTGCCCGACCGAGGTCGAGTGCTTCTGGACTGGGCAGGCGCGAGTCGTCGTCGTGGTCGACGACGGGCGATCCGGCGAGCAGACCGTCGAGTTCAATACCAACCCCGCGCCCGGGCAGAACCGGCAGACCGTGCAGACCGGCGATTACGCACTCACGTTGCAGGCGCTCGACCCGTATCCCCGCACACCCGAGGACATCCCGCCCCTGTCGGATTACCGGGCGACGCTGCTGGTGCGCCTGACCGCTTGACCCCTCACCTCGCGGCGGCCAGGGCCGCGGCGAACCGCGCGAGCTCCTCTTCGGTGACGTCCACATGCGGTGACGCCCGCAGCACCGGCGTGGTCATCTCGAACGGGGCTCGCTGCACATCGGCGAACGTGGTGACGATGCGGTGTTCGGCGATCAGCCAGTCGCGGACCTTGCGCGGATCGGCGCCGTCGGTGGGGACCAGCGTGGTGATCGCGGTCGATTCATCGCGCGACTCGACGACCCGCCATCGGTCGAGGGCGGCCACGGCGTCGCGGGTCATGCGGCCCACCTCTGCCAGCCGGGCCCGCACCGGGGCCGGTCCGTCGGCCAGATGCTCTCCGAGCGCCACCGAGAAGCCCACGCGGGCAGCGATATTCGCCTCGCTGTGCTCCAAGCGCTGCAGGACGGACAGGGGCAGGTTCCACTCCGGCGGCGGCAGGCGTGGGCGCAGCCGCTCCGCGAGCTCGCGATGGATGCCAAGGAACCCCACGCCCCGCGGGCCGGCGATCCACTTGCGCGACGAACCGTAGATCGCCGCAGGTGTCACCGCGCAGTCCAGATGCCCCAGCGCCTGGGCAGCGTCGACGACCAGCGGCACACCGAGTTCGCGGCACGTGGCGGCCAGCGCCGACACCGGCTGCGCCAGCCCGCGGTGACTGGCCAGCGCCGTCAGGTGCACCAGCGCGGGCGGGTCGGTGCCCAGTTGGCGCGTTGCCGCCGGGACGTCGAGTCGCCCGTGGTCGTCGGCGGGCAGCGCGCGGACGGCGAAACCGTTGGCGGCCATGATCGCCAGGTTCGGCCCGTACTCGCCGGGCAGGCAGGCCAGGGTCCGCTGTCCGGGCCACGCGCCGAGCAGCAGGTCCAACGCGTTGTTCGCGCCGGTGGTGAACACGAAGTCGGTGCTCGCCAAACCGGTCAGGGCGGCGAGCGCGGCGCGTCCGGCGTCGAGCACCGGGACGGCCGCCTCGGCTGCGACGTAACCGCCGACTTCTGCTTCGTGGCGCGCGTGCTGCACGGCCGCGTCGATCGCCGCGACGCTCTGACGCGAACAGGCGGCGCTGTCCAGGTGGATTCCGGCCACCGCAGGCCTGGCCGCCCGCCACCGATCGGCGAGGCTCATTTCGTCGACAGCGACAGGCCGAAGTCGCCAGCGGCGTCGGTCCACCAATGGGTCATCCGAAGCCCGGCGGCGCCGAGTTCGGCTTCCACACCCTCGCGCCGGAATTTGCAGGACACCTCGGTCAGCATCGCCTCACCGGCGTCGAACTCGACTGTCAGCTCGAGATCGCGCACGCGCACCCGTTGCGCTTCGGTGGCGCGCAGCCACATTTCGATGCGCTCGTCACCGGCGTTCCACACCGCGACGTGTGCGAACTTCTCGAGGTCGAAATCGGCGTCCAGCTCACGGTTGACGACGGCGAGCACGTTGCGGTTGAAGCGCGCGGTCACCCCCGCGCTGTCGTCGTACGCGCGCACCAACCGGTCGGCGTCCTTCACCAGATCGGTGCCCAACAGCAGGCTGTCGCCGGGTTGCAGGGTGTCGGAAAGGGCGGCGAGGAAGTCGCCGCGCGGGCCTGCGGTGAGGTTGCCGATCGTCGAGCCGAGGAACGCGACCAGGCGGCGCCCGACATGGGGGATCTTGTCCAGATGCTTCTCGAAATCCCCGCAGACGGCTTCGATCTCGAGGCCGGGATACTCGGTCTGTAACGCCGAACCCGCGGCGGCCAGCACGCTCGCGTCGACGTCGAACGGGATGAAACGGCGCAACGACCCGCGGTCACGTAGCGCGTCGAGCAGCATGCGGGTCTTCTCCGACGTGCCGCTGCCCAGTTCGACCAGTGTGTCGGCGCCGGAGGCCGCGGCGATGTCGGCCGATCGGTTTCTGAGGATCTCGGCCTCGGCACGCGTCGGGTAGTACTCGGGCAACCGCGTGATCTGATCGAACAGGTCACTGCCAATCGCATCGTAGAACCACTTGGGCGGCAATGACTTCGGTCTCGACGTCAAGCCGTCGAGAACGTCGCGGCGCAGCGCGTTCGCTGCCGAGTCCGCCGACAGGTGGTTCGACAACGACAGCGCGCCCGCGTGATCCGCTCCCCGCGCCATCAGGCTCCTTTCAGTGCGGCGAGTTGCACGCCTGACGGTGTGACCTCGACGAGGTACCGGTCCGGGATCTCCTCCCAGGCGGGGTCGTCGTCGTACGGCTCGCTGGCCAGGACCACGCCGTCGGGACGTCGCAGCACGGACAGCGTGTCGCCCCATGTCGTGGCGACCAGTCGTGATCCGTTGCCCGCCAGAATGTTCAGCCGCGCGTTCGGGTCGGTCGCGGCGACCTCGACGATGGTGTCGCCCAGCGCGTCCAGCCCGCGGTCGAAGATGAGCGCGGCGAGCAGGGCGCTGTCGTTGGTGGACTCGGCAGCGGCCGACAGCGGGAGCACGTCGCGGTCGACGAGTCCGTTGTGGGAGAGCAGCCAATGCCCGTCGGTGAACGGTGCGACCGCGGTCGCCTCGATCGGCATGCCGATGCTTGCAGATCGCACCGCGGCGACGATACAACCGCTGCGTAGCGCGGGCGCGACCGAGGCGAGCGAGGCGTCCCCCCACATCGGCGTCGCGCTGCGCCAGCGCCGCGGTGTCGCGCCGTCGAAGAAACCCACACCCCACCCGTCGGCGTTCATCAGCCCGTGTTTCTGCCTGCGCGGTGAATACGACTGCACCAGAAGGCCGTTAGCGGGCTCAAGGGTCAGCGACGCCACCGAAACCGGTGCGCCGAGCCACCCGAGATGCCTGCACATCACGCGTCCCAAGCCAGTCGGACGCCCGAGAAGATCTGACGTCGGATCGGGTGGTCCCAGTTGCGGAAACTGGGCCGCAGGATCGTCGACGCGACCGCCCACGATCCGCCGCGCAGCACGTTGTAGTCGCCAGCCCCAACACCTTCGAAGAAGGGCTGAGAGTAGCGGTCGTAGATCATCGGCGTGAATCCCGGCCATGGGCGCAGCGGCGACGTCGTCCACTCCCACACGTCGCCCAGCATCTGTTCGGCGCCGTAGGCCGACGCGCCGGCCGGGTAGGCGCCGACGGGCGCCGGACGCAGCGCGTCGCCGCCGAGGTTGGCCAGCGCCGCGGTGGGTTCCGTTGTGCCCCACGGATAACGCCGACGCGCGCCGACGGCCGGGTCCCACGCGCAGGCCTTCTCCCATTCCACCTCGGTGGGCAGCCGGGCGCCCGCCCACGCTGCGTAGGCCTCGGCTTCGAAGAACGTGACGTGCTGGACCGGCTCGGCTTCGGGGATCTCCTCGACGTGGCCGAACCGGGTGCGGGTTCCGTCCGGATTCCAGAACTGCGGCGCCGTCAGATCCGCTTCGTTCCGGTGCTGCCAACCGCGCTCCGACCACCACCGGGGTTGGTCATATCCGCCGTCGTCGATGAACCTGCGCCATTCGCCGTTGGTGACCGGGACGCGTCCGATGCGGAAGGCGGGTACGTCGACGACGTGTGCCGGGCGTTCGTTGTCCAGTGAGTACGGTTCGGTGGTCGCGTCGACGCCGAGCACGAACTCGCCCCCGGGCACCAGGACCGATGTGCCCGCGACGTCCTGGCGGCCTTCGGGAAGCGCACCTCCGGTGTCGAGCAACGGTGGCCCGGTTCGCAGGCTCAGCGCCTGCAGCATGGTTTCGTCGTGCTGGTTCTCGTGGCTGATCACCAGGCCGAAGGCGAAACCGGGATCGTCGTCGGGTAGGACGTCCAGCGTGTCGAGTACCTTGTCGCGCACCGTCGCGCAATACGCCCTGGCATCCGAGGGCGGAAGCAGCGGCAGGTTCACGCGGCTGGCGCGGGAGTTGACGAACGCGTCGTAGAGACGTTCGACGTCGGGGCTCAGCATGCCGGGCCGCTCCGGGTTTCCGTCGCGCAGCAGCCACAGCTCCTCCTGCTGCCCGATGTGCGCGAGGTCCCACACCAACGGGCTCATCAGCGGGCTGTACTGACGGCCCAGCTCCGCGTCGTCGAAGTCGACGAGACGCAGCGTGCGCTGACGTGCCCTGGTGAGTTCGCGCGCGATGGTTTCGCGAGGTGTCACAGTTCCCCTCGTGCCAGTTGCGTGACCGCGGGCGCGATCCCGTGTCGTGCGGCGCGGTCGCGGAAGTCGTCGGCCGGACAGCGTCCCCGTTCGACCGAACGCACCAACCGCTGCATCGATTCCGCGAGCTCGGCAGGCGCGCGTTCGGCGGCCGCCCGCACGCACCGCTGCGCGGCTTCCTGCAACCGGGGGTCGGCCAGGCCGATGTGGGCGGCCTGATCCCATGCGGTGGCGACGGGTTCGGTGGCGTCGGCGGCCAGCTCGGTGGCTGTCGGGTCGTCGAGCAGGGTGACCAGCGTGAACGCGACCGCAGGCCAGATGGTGTCCGGCACGCTGTCGAGATAGCGGATCTCCAGCCACTGCCGCGGGCGGACCGGAGGGAACAATGTGGTCAGGTGATAGTCGAGGTCGGCGGCGGTGGGACGGCGGCCGCCGAGCGCAACCCGCCCGTCGGCCCAGTCGGCGAACGGCACCCAGTCGGGGACCGGTTCGGCGTCGGCGTCGGCGTGGTTGACGAGCATCACCGGAGCTTTCATCGCATACCGGGCCCAGTCGCTGGCCGGGTCCTCGCCGTTCTCGCCGAGGACCGGGCCGCAGCGGGCCGAATCCAGGTGGCTCCACACGCGCTGGCGAGCCGACTGCCAGCCGGGGTTTTCTCCGCTCAGCAGCGGTGAGTTCGCGGTGATCGCGATCATCGTCGGCCCGAGCGCATGCGCGAGCCGCACCCGGTCCGCCCAGCCGTCACGGGGGCCCGCATCGAGGTTGACCTGCACCGAAGCGGTCGAGGTCATCATCGCGGCACCGGCGGCGGGGGTTCCGCTGGCGGCGAAGAACGCCTCCATCGCGCGGTACCGCGCGCCCGGGTTGACTCGCTGTGGCGGCCGCAGCGGATCGGCGCCCAGCGACACCAACCCGAACCCGGCGCCGGCGAACGCAGCGCACAGCACGATGCGGTCGCCGACCATCGCGTCGATCGCGGCGAGCGGTCCCGCGAGCGGCGGACCAGACAGTTCCACGGCGCCGCCGGGTTCGACGGTGACCCGGCTGCCCCCCGGTAGTGGTGGCAGGCCGGCGATGGTGGCGGTGAGCTCGTCCCAGCCGGGCCTGCGCGTGGGATCGGTCAGATCGAAGCAGTGCGCCTCGATCTCGAGTCCGACCCGGCCCACCGGGCCGTCGCGCAGACAACCGGCGCCGACCTGGCGAGCAGCGGCATCGGGGCTGGTCAGCTCGGTGCAGGGGCTGGGTGGCGGGTGCGCGTCGCTTACCTCGGACGTGATGGTGAAGGTCATTCCAACCATCCCCTTCCGGGAGTGGACCGCTCGCCCCTTCCACCATCTTCCAGACGGGACCGACAAATCCAGCGCTTTTTGGATGACGCCTTCGTTACGAGGACCTTCACCCCGCCCCGAGTTACTGGCCGAGGGTGTTCTGCATCGCCCCGGCCAGCGCATTGACCGCTGGGCCGCCGTTACCGGACTGGCAGACCTTCGCCTGCAGCAGGACGTTCTCGCGCTTGCGCGTGGTGGTGAAACAGCGCCGGTCCGTGCCCGCCTCCTGTTTGACCCAGTCGGCGTCCGTCGCCGTGGTCGGCCGGCCGGTGAAGGTCCACACCTGGGTCGTGAAGTTGTCCAGGTGCATCGCGGTGGTCTGCCCGTTGCAGCCGCCGGTGCGGTCGACCACGCGACGGAAGGCGCGGTCGGCAGCGTCGGCGGTCGCGAACACGCCGACCGCCTGTTTGACCAGATGCGTGGCATCCGTCGGCGACTCCTGGGCCACCGCACCGTTGAACGACGCCAGATCCGGGTCGGCGTAGACGTCGGGCAGGCCGATGTCCGCCCAGTTGTTGCACGCGGGTAGGTCGACCGAGAAGGTCTGCACCGGTTCGGTGAACAACGACTCGAATCGCATTGTGGCGCCGACGATGTTGCCCACCGAGCCCTTAGGCAGCACAGCGTAGTTGACCACTCCCGGATCGGAGGGGCGCGCTGCGGCGGGGCCGGCGGGTGCCATGACCGACAGCCCGATGGCCACGCCGACGCCCGCCGCGGCGACCGCCCGCACCGGTCAGACCTTCGCGGACAACTTGACTTCGATGTTGCCGCGAGTGGCCTTCGAGTACGGGCAGAAGTCGTGTGCCTTGGCCATCAGGTCATCGGCCACGCTCTGCTCGAGGCCCGGCAGGTAGCCGATCAGGTGAGCCGTGAGCCCGAAGCCGCCATCGGAGTCCGGTCCGAAGCCGACCTGCGCGGTGATCGAGGTGGCCTCGTCGATGTCGATCTTGTTGTTTTTGGCCTGCAGCCGCAGCGCGCCGAGGAAGCATGCCGCGTAACCCGACGAGAACAGCAGCTCGGGGTTGACGCCCTCGCCGCTGCCGCCGAGCTCCTTGGGCGGGCGGGTGTCGAGATCGATCTTGCCGTCGGAGGACCGGACGTGGCCGTCACGGCCGCCTCCGGACGCGGTGGACTCTGCGGTGTACTTGACCTCAATGCTCATGGGCTCGATCATGCCAGTCTGCTGGTATTCGGCAAGAGACCCGTCCCAGTTGCCGTCCCCGCCACGGCTTTGACACCGTTGCGAGGCATGCCCGATAGCGTTGTGGGCCAAGCACTTCCGCTCCCGCCACATACTCGGCTCTGGTGTGCACTCAGATCGATAAAAAGCCGCATATCGGCCGAAACGACGATATCCGTCGCGCCAGTCGTTACGGGCGCGACGGCGCCGTGGTGGCCGGAGCCTCGGGTGACTGTGGCGGTTCGGGGGGCGCGAAGCGTGGCCCCTGCGAGTTTCCCGGTCCGCCGAACGGCGGGCGGCCGAACGTCCCGCCGGGACCCATCGGGCCGCCCGGCGGCGGTCCGCGATGGAAGATCGCGACGTCGCGGTCGTGGCCGCCGTGATGGCCGCGGTGATGGCCGCCCGAATGCGAACCGAGGATGAAACCGGAGAAGAAGATCACCGCGACGATGAAGACGATGCCGGCGACGATGCCCACCCAGGCGGCAGCGGCGCCGAGCTTGGAGCGCCGCGTGGCGACGTGGTCCTGGTGAGGTGCCGCGGCCACTGGAGTGGTGGCGGGTTCGGATGGTGTTTCGGTCATGGCTGCCATCATGCGAGCTGTTTCGATGAGCCCGTCATGTGGCACCTGTGAGCGGGCTGTGAAAGCGGCGATTGACACCGGTCACCCCGCAGAATAGTTTCGACTACACGCGTTGTCAGTTTGGCTGGAAGGGAACCGAGACCATGCAGCGTCCGATCCCGACGCGACATCCGGAGCGGCCTCGCGCCGTGCCTGCCGGCATCCGCGTCATCGCCAAGGCGCTGGCCATCGGTGAACCCACACCAGCGCAGTGGCGCAGGCTTGGCGAGCGGCTGACCGTCGGAGACGAACCGATGGACCGCCTCGTCGAGTGGATGTCAGGCGTCGGCGTGAAGCAGGCGCGGCCGCTGTTCGACCGGGCGCTCACCTACGGCGTCGATGCGGTTCCCGACGCCCCGGAACCGTTGCGCGAATTCTTCACGGCCGTGGAGACGCTGCCCGACTGGGTGGATCCGGTGAAGCTGCGCCGCGGTGCAGAAGCGCTGCGTCGCGGCGGCGCCGACGGCATGTACGTCGCACGTGACGTATCGCTTCTCGGCGGCTACCAGTTCTCGGGTTTCAACAAGACGCTGTTGCGCACCGGCGCCCTGGAGAAGGGGTCGAACAAGCGCTTCGCCGAGACGATGCAGTGGGCGATGGACGTCATCTCCGACGGTGGTCTCGAACACCTGGGCGTCGGCTACCGGTCTACTCTGCGGGTTCGGCTGATTCACGGACTGGTGCGCAGGCATGTGTCTGCGATGCCCGACTGGCGCGCCGACGACTGGGGTGTCCCGATCAACCAGACCGATATGGCGGCGACGCTGATCGGCGCACTCGTCGCACCTGCCGTCGGTGTGGTGGGGATGGGAATCGTGTTGCGGCCCAGAGATTACGACGCCGTCGCCCACTTGACCCGCTATGTCGGATGGTTGATGGGTGTGGAGGACGAGTGGCTGCCGCGCGGGTTCCGCGACAGCATCCGCGTGCTTTATCACACCCTGGGCGCACTCGCCGAGCCCGACGAGTCGTCGAGGCAGCTTGCGGTTCCGATGGCCGACGACCCGATGATCTGGCATTACGACACCATGCCCGCGATCCGGCGTCGTATCGCACGCGCGCAACATCTTTCGGTCACCAGTGGCTTTCTGGGCCCCCGCACGATGCGCGCACTGGGCCTGCGCCCCCATGTGCCGTGGTACCCGGTGCTGCGGCTACCCGTGAACCTGACCCGCAGTGCGGCCGCGGTCGCGCTGCCCGGCGGCATCGCCAGGGCGATCGCTCGCGGCGACCGCGAGCACCAGGCGTTGATGCGGACGATCGTCGGCGACGCCGGCGCCACCATCGGTGAGTCGGCTGAGCACGTCAGCACCGTCGCCTGATCAGGGCTTGAACGGGTTGACCGCGAACTGGATCACCCGGTACGGCGCCCCGCCGCGCGGTCCGGTGTTCCACTGGCTGACGAACACCCGTACCTCATCGAGCGTCGAACCCGGTGAGATGTAGCCGCCGTACGGCTGGGCCAGCCGGTTGCTCTCCGGAGGGCCGAGATGGTCAGCGGGATCCGGCCATTCGGACGCCACGACGACGGTCGTCACCGGCGCGGCGCCCAGCCCGGTGGGGTCATTAGCCACCCGCATCTCCATGTTCCCGGTGGTGGCGTTGAAGTACGACAGCACGGTTTTGCCGTCGATCTGGCGGATGCTCATCTCACCGACCGCGTCCGGCCACAGCGGTGTCGGCGGGTTACCCCAACCGGAATCAGCCGACCAGCCCTGCCAACTCGACCGGTCCTCGAACTCCTGTGGCGTGGCCCGGTACAGCACCAGCGGCGCACTGCGGTCGAAGTTGTTGGCCACGATGTACACCCACCCGGTTTCGGAGTCGGTGCGCGGAATCGGGTCGTAGTAGCCGCTGATCTGCGACTGTCTGCCCTCGGCGTAGGACGCGGCGCGCTCGGAGTCCGGCAGCGTCGGCCAGTTCCCCTGTGCCGGGTCGGCTTTCACCAGCCGTGACGTCACCGGGTCCAGTTCCCGCACAGTGGTGACCATCAGGTAGTTCTGCCGGTTGATCTGGACGACGCCCGCAGGCAGTTGGGACATGCCCGCAGGGGTCGGATCGGCCAGCAGCGGACGGTCGGTTCCGGTCACGCCGTCGTAGCGCACACCACCCGGGTCGTCAATCGACTCCGTCTCGACGTGCAACGCGATCGGCGAGAACCACCCTCCGTAGCCGACTCCCTGTCCGGCGAAACTGTCGCCGCACACCTGCAGGATGCCGCTGGGAAACTCCATGAACTCGCACAGATCGGTGGCGCCGATACCGTATTCGCGTGTCGGGGTGCCGGTTCCGGCCGTCGGACCGATCCTGATCACCTGGCCGGGCGCCAGCGGCGGCAGCACCGGATCGGGCACCGGGGCGGGCTGAGCGGCGGCCGGCGGCGGTGCGCAGACGACGGCCAGCACCACCGAGATTGCACTCATGCAGACGGTTACTCGCACTTTGTCTGCGTGGTTGCAATCTCGCCGCGGCGTCAGAGTTCGGCGGCCAGCAGTTCGGCGATCTGAATCGTGTTGAGTGCCGCGCCCTTGCGAAGGTTGTCCCCGGACACGAACAGTGCCAGTCCGCGTCCGTCGGGCACGCCGGGATCCTGCCGGATGCGTCCGACCAGCGAGTCGTCCGCCCCGGCCGCGGCCAGCGGCGTCGGGACGTCGACGAGCGTCACGCCAGGCGCCGCTCCCAACAACTCGGTCGCCCGCTGCACCGAAAGCGATTGCGAAAATTCGACGTTCAGCGACAGCGAATGGCCCGTGTACACCGGGACCCGCACACACGTACCGCTGACCGCCAGGTCCGGGATGTCCAGGATCTTGCGGGTCTCGTTGCGCAGCTTCTGATCCTCGTCGGTTTCACCGGAGTCGTCGTCGACGTACGACCCGGCCAGCGGGACGACGTTGAACGCGATCGGTGCCACGTATTTCGACGGCGCGGGGAAATCGACCGCGGATCCGTCGGCGACCAAGTCCCGGCTGCTGTTCACCACCGCGCTGGCCTGATCGAACAACTCCTCCACACCGGCCACGCCGCTGCCCGACACCGCCTGATACGTCGAGGCGATCATCCGCACCAGACCCGCCTCGTCGTGCAGCGGCTTGAGCACCGGCATCGCGGCCATCGTGGTGCAGTTCGGGTTCGCGATGATGCCCTTCTTGAGGGTGACGCCCCGCACGTCGCGCGCGAAGTTCACCTCGCTGACCACCAGCGGAACGTCAGGGTCCTTGCGCCATGCCGACGAGTTGTCGACCACGATCGCACCGGCTTCGGCGAAGCGCGGCGCCTGCACGCGCGACATCGTCGCCCCTGCGGAGAACAACGCGATGTCCAGGCCCGCGGGATCGGCGGTCGCGGCGTCCTCGACCTCGATCTCCTGCCCGCGGAAGGAGAGCTTCTTGCCCTGCGACCGCGCCGAGGCGAAGAACCGCACACTTGTCGCCGGAAAGTCCCGCTCTTCCAACAGCGTTCGCATCACCTGGCCGACCTGACCGGTCGCGCCGACCACACCTAGATTGACCATTATCGTCCCGTCCCCGCGTACACCATGGCCTGCTCGTCGCCGCCCAGGCCGAACGCCTCGTGCAGCGCGGCGACGGCCTTGTCCAGATCGGTGTCCTTGACCAGCACCGAGATCCGGATCTCCGAGGTGGAGATCAGGTCGATGTTGACCCCGACTTCGGCCAACGTCTCGCAGAACTTGGCGGTCACCCCGGGATGGCTCTTCATACCGGCGCCCACCAGCGAGACCTTGCCGATGAGGTCGTCGTACAGCACCCCGGTGAAACCGATCTCGCTCTGCAGCGAGGACAGCTTCTGCACCGCGGCCGGCCCGTTGTCCCGCGGGCAGGTGAACGTGATGTCGGTCTTGCCGTCCTCGACCTTCGAGATGTTCTGCAACACCATGTCGATGTTGATGTCGGCGTCGGCGATGGCGCGGAACACCTTGGCGGCATAACCCGGCACGTCGGGGATACCGACCACGGTGACCTTGGCCTCACTGCGGTCGTGTGCGACTCCGGTCAGAATGGCGTCTTCCACGGGAATGTCCTCCATTGATCCGGTCACCAGGGTGCCGGGGTTGTCCGAATATGACGAGCGCACGCGTATCGGCACGTTGTAGCGCCGGGCGTACTCCACGCAGCGCAGCATCAGCACCTTGGCGCCGCAGGCGGCCATCTCCAGCATCTCCTCGAAGCTGACCTGGTCGAGGTGATGCGCGTTGGGCACGATTCGCGGGTCCGCGGTGAAGATGCCGTCGACGTCGGTGTAGATCTCGCAGACGTCGGCCTTCAGCGCTGCGGCCAGCGCCACGGCGGTGGTGTCCGAGCCACCGCGTCCCAGCGTGGTGACGTCCTTGCTGTCCTGACTGACGCCCTGGAAGCCGGCGACCAGGACGATCACACCCTCGTCCAGCGCGTCACGCAGCCGGCCGGGGGTGACGTCGATGATCTTCGCGTTGCCGTGGATGCCGGTGGTGATCACGCCGGCCTGCGAACCGGTGAACGAGCGCGCCTGCGCGCCAAGCGAGTGGATGGCCATCGCGACCAGCGCGTTGGAGATGCGCTCACCGGCCGTCAGCAGCATGTCCATCTCGCGCGGCGGCGGCGCGGGGCATACCTGGTTGGCCAGGTCGAGCAGTTCGTCGGTGGTGTCGCCCATCGCCGAGACCACCACGACGACGTCGTTGCCCTGCTTCCGCGTCTCGACGATCCGCTCGGCCACGCGTCGGATCCGCTCGGCGTCGGCAACCGAGGATCCGCCGTACTTCTGCACGACGAGCGCCACTGATCAAGCCTTTCAAGTGCTGGGAAGGATCCCAACAAGGATAAGGGCTGTGCGCACCGGATTTCTTTCGCCCGTGGTGGGCCTGACAGGAACCGCCGACGATCAGGGCACTCCGAGGAACGGGAACGGGTCGGCTTCGGTGAAGTTCGCGCTGGCATCGCCGGCGTAGATCGTCTTCTCACCCTCGCCGAGCGGCAGCCGCAGCGTCGGGGCGCCGGGTGAGAAGTCGAGGTTGCCCAGCTCGACCCAGAACGTGTTCGGCGAGAGCGCGGACTCGAAGAAGTACCGCAGCGCCTTGTGGTCGACGACCGTGCGCCAGCGGGTGGTCGAGATGTTCGGCTCGTCGGGTGTGGAGATTCCGTACGGCACCGACGCGTTGCGCACGACGCTGAGCACCGTCGCGGCGGCCAGCAGCGGGTCGGCGGTCTTGGGCACCGCGTCGATGTAGAACGACGCCCGCACGAACCGGTCCGCGGCGCGGTTGGTCCCCGGCAGCATCACGGTGCCGCCGATCTGCTTCCAGTACTCGCTGATCGCGAGCTGCTTGTCGAAGGTCGGCGAATTCGTCATCACCCGGTACTGGCTGCCGTGGTGGATGACCTGCTCGCCGTCGATGTACTCGACGATCGCGCTGTCGCCGCTCGCGTCGGACATCGCCAGGTGCAGCGTCGCCATCCGCTCCTCACCGGGCACCTGCGCGGTGGCCACCCGCAGCGGGGTCGCGCTCAACGCCTGCACGGCCTCGGCCACCGTCGCGAAGTTGTCGAGCACGTACTGACCCCACAGCGCCAACGAGACCGCCGGACCCGGTTCGGTTTGGGCGGGATAGACCGATTCGGCCAGCCACAGCAGGTTGACCACGAGTCCGGCCTCGTTCACGCCGTCGGTCGTGCTGATGTCGTAGCCGGTCGCGACGACGCTGCCGTACTTCGACGTCCACTCCGCGGAGCCGGGGCCGGCCTGGCCGGTTCGGTGGACGCCGCGCGGCAACGCCCACAGATTGGTCTGGATCTCCGACTTCCAGTCCATGGAGCGACCGGTGATGTTGCGGTTATCGGTTCCGAGGTAGACGACGCGGGTGCACATGCCCCGCATCGTAGGAGGTGCTCAGTTGGTGCAGGCCTCGGACAGCTCGGCGAGCTTGCGCCGTAACTGATTGTCGAGCGCCGACATCTCGTAGTAGATCTGCGGCGTGGGCGCACCCGGCGCCGGGGACTCCGTCTCCGCGCGCGCCTGGGGCATCTTCTGGACGAACAGGCCGGCGAGATCGGCGACTTCCACCGCGGTGAACCGCAGCTCGGGGGTGTCGATCTTGCGTGCGCGCTCGGAGAGCCCGTTGGCCCACTCCCGGTATGCCAGCTCTTCGGCCGCGGTCGGCGGCCCCTCGGCGCCCTCGCTCTTCGAGCTGATCAGCTCGTTCTGCTGCTTGTTGTATTCGAGGAAATCGAGCACCGGACGGCATTCTTCGGGCGGTTGCTGCAGTTGGCTGTAGACCAGGGCCACGATCGCGATCACCACGACGGCGATCGCCACCCACCATCGCCGATCAAGAGTCATCACCGCCGCAACTCTAGCCAGCGCCGGATTCGTCACACAGGTCACGCAGGCTTAGCGACGACCACGATTGGCATTTTGTTGCGCTCGCGGGTGCGGAGTACAGTGTGCGACGTGCAGCGGGTGCTCCTTCTCGGCAGCCGCGACGGGGTCTGATCAGACCGGCTTCCCGTCGCGGGTGTTCGCGATGCGCCGGTCGAGTCCCCCTTCAAACTCCC
The DNA here is from genome assembly GCF_002245535.1 of Mycobacterium lehmannii. GTDB lineage: Bacteria > Actinomycetota > Actinomycetes > Mycobacteriales > Mycobacteriaceae > Mycobacterium > Mycobacterium lehmannii. Next base: position 117,410 of record NZ_NKCN01000014.1, read on the forward strand.
GGAGCAATACCGTGACCACGTTCTCGAAACCCTCGCCGGACTCCCCTGACGCGTTCTCGTCGGTCCGTCAGATCACCAAGCCGTCCGGCCCGCCCAACCCCGGCCAGCCGCCGTGGAACACCCAGCGCGGTTCGGCGATGCCGATCAACCGGTATCGCAGCTTCGCCGAAGAGGTGCCGGGCGGGAGCCCGGCGACAGACACAGCGGCGGTTCCGTTCGACCGCACCTGGCCGGACAAGGTCATCGACTCCGCGCCGATGTGGTGTGCGGTCGACCTGCGCGACGGCAACCAGGCGCTGATCGACCCGATGAGCCCGCAGCGCAAGCGCCGCATGTTCGACCTGCTGGTGCGCATGGGCTACAAGGAGATCGAGGTCGGCTTCCCGTCGGCCAGCCAGACCGACTTCGACTTCGTTCGCGAGATCATCACCGAAGGCGTCATCCCCGACGACGTCACCATCCAGGTGCTGACACAGTGCCGCCCGGAACTGATCGAACGGACATTCCAGGCCTGCGAGGGCGCGCCCCGCGCGATCGTGCACTTCTACAACTCGACGTCGATCCTGCAGCGGCGCGTGGTGTTCCGCGCCGAGCGCGACGCGGTCAAGGCGATCGCCACCGACGGCGCGCGGATGTGCGTCGAGGAAGCGAAGAAGTATCCGGGCACCCAGTGGCGGTTCGAGTACTCGCCGGAGTCCTACACGGGCACCGAACTGGAGTACGCGGTCGACGTGTGCAACGCCGTCGCCGAGATCATCGAGCCGACGCCCGACGCGCCGCTGATCGTCAACCTGCCAGCGACGGTAGAAATGGCGACCCCGAACGTGTACGCCGACTCGATCGAGTGGATGCACCGCCACCTGGCCCCCCGCGACAGCATCATCTTGAGTCTGCATCCGCACAACGATCGCGGAACCGCCGTTGCCGCAGCCGAATTGGGCTATCAGGCCGGCGCCGACCGGATCGAGGGGTGCCTGTTCGGCAACGGCGAGCGTACCGGGAACGTCTGCCTGGTGACACTGGGGCTCAACATGTTCTCGCGCGGCGTCGACCCGCAGATCGACTTCTCGAACATCGATGAGATCCGTCGCACCGTCGAGTACTGCAACCAGCTGCCGGTGCACGAACGCCACCCGTACGGCGGCGATCTGGTCTACACCGCGTTCTCGGGCAGCCACCAGGACGCCATCAACAAGGGCCTGGACCAGATGAAGGTCGACGCCGACGCCGCGGACAAGGACGTCGACGACATCCCGTGGCAGGTGCCCTATCTGCCGATCGACCCGAAGGACGTCGGTCGCACCTACGAGGCCGTCATCCGGGTGAACTCGCAGTCCGGGAAGGGCGGCGTCGCCTACATCATGAAGGCCGATCACGGTCTGGCACTTCCGCGGCGGCTGCAGATCGAGTTCAGCCAGGCGATCCAGAAGATCACCGACGGCGAGGGCGGCGAGGTGTCCCCGAAGGAAATGTGGGACGTCTTCGCCGAGGAGTACCTGGCGCCGATCCGGCCACTCGAACGCATCCGCCAGAAGGTGACGGCGGCGGAGGTGGATGGCGGCACCGACACCATCGAGGCGGTGGTGAAAGTCGACGGCGTCGAGCGCGAGATCGTCGGCGCCGGCAACGGTCCGCTGGCCGCGTTCGTTGATGCGTTGGGCGCCATCGGGTTCGACGTGTCGGTGCTCGACTACTCCGAGCACGCGCTGTCGGCGGGTGAAGAGGCGCAAGCCGCGGCCTACGTCGAGGCGTCGATCGGTGGAACGACCGTCTGGGGTGTCGGCATCGCGACTTCGATCACCACCGCATCGCTGCGGGCGGTGGTCTCGGCGGTCAACAGGGCCGCACGCTGATCTCTGGGATCGGTCAGAACAGCGCGAACTGGTCGCCTGCGAGGGTGGTGTCGGAGAAGTCCTCGATCCCGGTACCGCCGACGACGCCGTCGATCGCGCGCATGAATTCGGCGTCGGAGGTCAGCGGGACACCCAACTCCCTGGCGTGGTAGCCCTTGCCCTGAGCGGGTTGGGCGTCGTTGCAAAGCACCAGCGAGGTCTCGGTGTCGACGGTCTCGGTGTAGGCCAGCCCGGCGTGCAGGATCCGTTCGATGAGCTCTTCGTGGGTGTGTTCGACCTCGGCCGACAGCGCGACCCGCATGCCCTGCACCAGCGGTCGCCCGGCGACGTACCGGCCCGGGTTGAGGTAGGGGCACGGGAGGCGGGATGCGACCGCCTTGAGCGGGCGCAGCTCGTCGTGGGTGACGACGCCGTTGGGCCAGCGCCTGCGGGATACCGGGTGCACCGGCAGCCAGACCTTGCGTTCCCGCGCCCGCACGAGCACCGGTTTGAGGATCTGGGCGAGCACCAGCGCGTCGTCGAGGGCGTCGTGCGGCCGGATCTGGCTGATCCCCCAGTGCGCGGCCAGCGTCTCGAGCCGCAGGTTCTCGGTGCCCAGGTCCAGCCTGCGCGCCAGCTCGACCGTGCACATCACGGTGTCGGTGGGCAGCTCGCGGTTGACCAACTCGGCCTCGGCGGCCAGGAACGAGTAGTCGAAGCCGACGTTGTGCGCGACCAGCGTGCGGCCGTCAAGCAGCTCGACGAGGTGGTCGACGATGTCGCCGAAGGTCGGCTGGCCCTCCAACATGTCGGCCGTCAGACCGTGTACGTGTGTCGGACCAGGATCGACACCGGGATTGAGCAGGCTGTACAGGCTCTGTTCGACGTTGCCGTCGTCGCCGAGGGCGAGCGCGGCGATGCTGACGATGCGGGCCTGCCCCGGTCGGAACCCGGAGGTCTCCACGTCGACGACCGCCCAACCCGATCCGGCGTGTTCCGCCGGCCGGCCCCAGCCCGGCCGATTCTCGGCGTCAGAGCCGCTCGGCCGGTGACCTCCGGCGTCCGTTAGGCCCACGTCGTCAGGATGGCACGGTGGTGTGACAAAGCCGGGACCTCGCCGAATCGCCCGTCAGCGTGTCGGCTACCTAAACTGCCGGGGTGGTCACGACACGTGGACGGCTCGCCCTCGGGGCCGGCGCGGGCGCCCGCTGGGCGTCGCGGGTCACCGGGCGCGGTGCGGGCGCGATGATCGGCGGGCTGGTCGCGCTGGCGCTCGACAAGTCGCTGCTGCGCCAGCTCGGCGCGGGTCGTCGCACCGTGGTGGTCACCGGGACCAACGGCAAGTCGACGACCACCCGGATGATCGCCGCGGCGCTGCGCACCATCGCCCCCGCCGAGCCGGGAGGCCGGGGACACTCGAACGTCGCCACCAACGACACCGGCGCGAACATGGACGCCGGGCTGGTGGCCGCGCTGGCCGCCGCACGAGAGGCACCCCTTGCCGCCCTCGAGGTCGACGAGATGCACGTCCCGCACGTGGCCGAGGCGGTCGACCCGAAGGTGATCGTGCTGCTGAACCTGTCCCGCGATCAGCTGGACCGCGTCGGCGAGATCAACCACATCGAGCGCACCCTGCGCGCCGGACTGGCCCGTCACCCGTCGGCCGTCGTGGTCGCCAACTGTGACGACGTGCTGATGACCTCGGCCGCATACGACAGCCCCAACGTGGTGTGGGTCGCCGCCGGCGGAAGCTGGGCCAACGACTCGGTGAGCTGCCCGCGGTCCGGCGAGATCATCCTGCGCGACGGCGGCAAGAGCCGCGATTGGCGTTCCACCGGAACAGATTTCAAGCGGCCCAGTCCGCACTGGTGGTTCGACGACACCAACATCCATGGGCCGGACGGATTTTCGCTGCCGATGACGCTGTCGTTGCCCGGCTCCGTCAACCGCGGCAACGCCACACAGGCCGTGGCGGCGGCGGTCGCGATGGGCGCCGATCCGGCGGCTGCGGTGGCCGCGGTGTCGGAGGTCGACGAGGTCGCCGGGCGCTACCGCACCGTGCGCCTCGGCGAGCACACCGCCCGGGTGCTGTTGGCGAAGAACCCGGCGGGCTGGCAAGAAGCGCTGTCGATGGTCGACAAACACGGTGCGGGCGTGGTGATCTCGGTCAACGGCCAGGTGCCCGACGGCGAGGACCTGTCATGGCTGTGGGACGTCCGCTTTGAGCACTTCGAGGACACCCACGTGGTGGCCGCAGGCGAGCGGGGCACCGACCTCGCGGTGCGGTTGGGTTACGCGGGTGTCGAGCACACACTGGTGCACGACACCCTCGCGGCGATCGCGTCGTGCCCGCCCGGACACGTCGAGGTGATCGCCAACTACACCGCGTTCCTGCAGTTGAACCGGGCATTGGAGCGTCGCGGTGGGTGAGTCGGCGGTGCGCATCGGGTTGGTACTGCCCGATGTGATGGGAACCTACGGTGACGGCGGCAACTCCGTCGTGTTGCGACAACGTCTGCGGCTGCGCGGGTTTGACGCCGAGACCGTCGAGATCACGCTGGACGACCCGGTGCCTTCGGAGCTGGACCTGTATACGCTCGGCGGCGCGGAGGACTATGCGCAGCGCCTGGCGACCAAGCACCTACTGCGGTATCCCGGATTGCAACAGGCGGCCGCGCGGGGTGCGCCGGTGCTGGCGATCTGCGCGGCCATCCAGGTGCTGGGGCACTGGTACGAGACTTCGTCGGGTGAACGCGTCGACGGTGTCGGCCTGCTCGATGTAACGACCTCACCGCAGGACACGCGCACGATCGGCGAAGTGGTGTCCGAACCCCTGCTCGCCGGTCTCTTCGAGCGGCTGACGGGCTTCGAAAACCACCGCGGCGGAACAGTTCTCGGTGCCGAGGCACGCCCGCTCGGCAAGGTCATCAAGGGGGCAGGGAACCGCGACGGTGACGGTTTCGACGGTGCGGTGCAGGGCAGCGTCGTCGCGACGTACATGCACGGCCCGTGCCTGGCCCGCAATCCGGAGCTGGCCGACCACCTGCTGAGCCGGGTGGTCGGTGAGCTGGCGCCCCTGAAGATCGACGAAGTCGAACAGCTTCGACGCGAACGACTCGCCGCACCCCGGCGAGTCTGAGCCCGTCGAGCCGCCCGCGGCCATCGACAACTTTCCGCGAAATGGCGTTCCAGCAGCGAAAGTGCGAGAAGAGGCCTGCTGGAATGCAATTTCGCGGCTCGGAAGTTACAGCCCGAGGTCGCGCAGGAACTCGGGCTTGTACGCCTCGAGGATCACGTAGCCCGGATCCGGGGGCGGTACCTCCGGCGCATCGTCGGGCACCTCCTGCCCGCTGACCGGGTCCACCCACTCCTGGCTCGCGGAGTCCCACCGGCTCAGGGTGTACTGCGCGTCCACGCCGTCGTCGGACACCAATGCGCGCACCGTGCGCTCGGCCTCCTGCGCGTCGGCCAAGGTCGTGGTGTACAGCTGGATGCGATCGCCGTCGCGGGTGACGGTGACCCGCGATCCGAGCCGCTCGCGCGCATTGTCGTCTAGATCCAGGGTTCGCAACTTGTCCCAGAACGAGAGCCGGTGCTCGGCGCCGAGCTCCACCTCGACCTTGAATTCGTCGTCCGGCATGAACTTCCTTCCTCGGCTATGCCATCGCGCGTCGGCCGGCCAGCGCGCGGCCGAGCGTCAGCTCATCGGCGAACTCCAGGTCACCGCCCATCGGCAGACCGGACGCGATCCGCGTCACCGTCAGCCCCGGGATGTCGCGCAGCATGCGCACGAGATACGTCGCCGTCGCCTCACCCTCGGTGTTGGGGTCGGTCGCGATGATCACCTCGGTGACGTCCACCCCGTCGACGCGCTCACCGATCCTGTTGAGCAGCTCGCGGATTCGCAGCTGTTCGGGCCCCACCCCGGAGAGCGGATCCAGGGCGCCGCCCAGCACGTGATAGCGCCCGCGGAACTCGCGGGTGCGCTCGACGGCCTGCACGTCTTTCGGCTCCTCGACCACGCAGACCAAGGATGCATCGCGCCGGGAATCGCTGCAGATGCGACAGCGGTCGTCGTCGGAGACGTTGCCGCACACCGCACAGAATTTCACCCCGTCGCGCACCTTGTTCAGCACGGCGGTCAACCGGTCGATGTCGGGCGGCTCCACCGACAGCAGGTGAAAGGCGATCCGCTGAGCGCTCTTCGGCCCGATGCCGGGCAGCTTGCCGAGCTCGTCGATCAGATCCTGGACGGGTCCTTCAAACATGGAGGAACAATTACATTCCCGGGATACCGAGGTTGCCCATCCCGCCCGCGAGCGGCCCGAGCCGGTCGTGGGCGAGGATGGTGACCTGCTTGGAGGCATCGGAGATGGCGCCGACCACGAGATCCTGCAGCGTCTCGATGTCTTCGGGATCCACGACCTTCGGATCGATCGACACGGCGATCACCTCGCCGCTGCCCCTCATCGTGACCTGCACCAGGCCGCCGCCGGCCTGACCGTGCACCTCGGCGTTGGCCAGCGCCTCCTGCGCCTCCATCAGCTGCTGCTGGACCTGCTGGGCCTGCGCGAGCAGCGCGGACATATCGGGTTGGCCTTGCGGTTGCATGAGTGGTCCCCTTGCGTCTTAGTTGCGGTCCGGTCTCGACTTGGTTTCTGTCCTCGGCTCGCGGCCGTTTGAGCTTTCAGCGTAGTCGTCGGTGCGGTTACGGTGACGGCCGTGCCTGCCCGCCTGCGTGTCGGCGCCACCGGAGCATTGCGCGGCTGCGCCGCGGTGGCGACCGGATTACTCGTCGCCGCATCGACGCTCGTCAGCCCCGCCTTCGAGGCCGAGGCCGCGCCCGCCAACATCGCGGGCAAGATCGTGTTCCTCGACCCTGGTCACAACGGCGCCAACGACGCCTCGATCAGCAAGCAGGTGCCGACCGGCCGCGGCGGCACCAAGGACTGCCAGGCCAGCGGCACGTCCACCGAGGACGGCTACGCCGAGCACACGTTCGCGTGGGAGACCACGCTGCGGGTCCGCCAGGCCCTGCACGCGCTGGGTGTGCGTACCGCCATGTCGCGCGGCGACGACACCGGGCTGGGTCCGTGCGTCGACGAACGCGCCGCGCTGGCGAACTCGATCAAGCCGAACGCGATCGTGAGCATCCATGCCGACGGCGGCCCGCCGACCGGACGCGGATTCCATGTCCTGTACTCGTCCCCGCCGCTCAACGATGCGCAGGCGGGGCCGTCTCCCCGGTTCGCGGGCATCATGCGCGACCAGTTGCAGGCGTCCGGCTTCGTGCCGTCGACCTACATCGGCTCCAATGGCCTCAACCCGCGATCGGACATCGCGGGCCTGAACCTCGCCCAGTACCCGTCGATCCTGGTCGAGCTGGGCAACATGAAGAACCCGGTCGACTCGGCGCTGATGAAGACGCCGGAGGGGCGGCAGAAGTACGCCGACGCCGTCGTGCGCGGCATCGCGGGCTTCCTGGGCTCCAGTTAGTCGCCTAACGGGTTGATCGCACGCACCACGTGCGTGGAATCAACCTCTTAAGGTCATCCCTCGAGCTGCTTCTTCAGGTTCTCCAACACCTCGGACTGGATCTTGCGCAGCCCCAGCGGCGCGAACGTCTTCTCGAAGAAGCCGCCGATCCCGCCCGCGCCCTGCCATGACGTCTTGACGGTCACCGAGGATCCGGAACCCGCCGGCGCGACGGTCCAGTTGGTGATCATCGAGGAGTTGGCGTCCTTCTCGATGACCGTGTGGCCGGCCACGTCGACCTCGGCCTTGACGTCGCGCACCCGCGATTTGGTCGCCTGCAGCTTCCAGCTGGCCACCGTGCCCGCGCCCTGTCCGCCCTCGAGCACCTTGTAGTCGCTGTACTGCGGCGACAGGATCCTCGGACGCACGTTCGCGTAGTCCGCAACCGCCGAGAGCACCGCCTCCGGCGCCGCGTCGATCAAGACGGTGCTCGATGCGCTGACCTGTCCCATCGGGTGCACGCTCCTTGGTAGAAGTTCCATGCGGTCGCATCGCCTGCGACCGCGGACTAGCGTATATCCGTGTCTGTTGCCCGAACCGACGCACGGGCTGTTCATGCCGCGGGCGTGCAGCGGCTGCTGAACAGCTACCGTGCAATTCCGCCCGATGCCACCGTTCGCCTGGCCAAACCCACGTCGAACCTGTTCCGTGCGCGGGCCAAGACCACCGCGAAGGGTCTGGACGTCTCGGGGTTGACCGGTGTCATCGCTGTGGACCCCGACGCGCGCACCGCCGATGTGGCCGGTATGTGCACGTACGAAGATCTTGTCGCCGCGACGCTGCCATACGGCTTGTCGCCGTTGGTCGTACCGCAGCTGAAGACGATCACGCTCGGCGGAGCGGTCACCGGGCTCGGTATCGAGTCCACGTCGTTCCGCAACGGCCTGCCACACGAGTCGGTGTTGGAGATGGACATCCTCACCGGCACCGGCGATGTCGTCACCGCGTCGCCGAACCAGAACACCGACCTGTACCGGGCGTTTCCCAATTCCTATGGCACATTGGGCTATTCGGTTCGGTTGAAGATCGAGCTGGAAGCCGTTCAGCCGTTCGTCACGCTGCGCCACCTGCGGTTCAACACCATCGAGGACCTGGTCGCCACGATGGAACGCATCGTCGAGACCTGCGGCTATGACGGCACTCCCGTCGACTATCTCGACGGGGTGGTGTTCTCCGCCGACGAGGCCTACCTGACACTCGGATTCAAGACCACCACACCCGGGCCCGTCAGCGACTACACCGGTCAGCAGATCTACTACCGCTCGATACAGCACGACGGCGCCGAGAAGCACGACCGGTTGACGGTCCACGACTACCTGTGGCGCTGGGATACCGACTGGTTCTGGTGCTCACGGGCGTTCGGCGTCCAGGATCCGCGGATCCGTCGGTGGTGGCCGCGACGGTATCGACGCAGCAGCTTCTACTGGAAGCTGATCGCGCTCGACCAGCGGTTCGACATCGCCGACCGGATCGAGCAGCGCAACGGGCGACCGCCGCGCGAACGCGTCGTACAAGATGTCGAGGTGCCGATCGGACGGGTCGCGGAGTTCCTGCACTGGTTCCTCGACAACGTGCCGATCGAGCCGATCTGGCTGTGCCCGTTACGACTTCGCGACGACGCCGGGCCAGACGGCGCGTGGCCGCTGTATCCGCTTCGGCCGAACCACACCTACGTCAACGTCGGGTTCTGGTCGTCGGTGCCGGTCGGCCCCAGTGAAGGCCATACCAACAGGTTGATCGAAAACAAGGTCGGCGAACTCGATGGTCACAAATCGTTGTACTCGGATTCGTATTACAGCCGCGAAGAGTTCGACGATCTGTACGGCGGCGAAACGTACAAGATCGTGAAAAAGGCATACGATCCAGATTCACGGCTTCTCGATCTTTATGCGAAGGCGGTGCAAAGACGATGACGACCTTCAAGGAACACACGACACAGCCGCATGCGGGCAAGCTCACGCTCGCCGAGATCCTGGAGATCTTCGCGGGCGGAAATCTGCCCCTGCGCTTCAGCGCCTACGACGGGAGTACGGCCGGACCCGAGGACGCCCCGATCGGCCTGGAGCTGCTCACACCGCGAGGTACGACGTATCTGGCCACGGCGCCTGGGGATCTAGGGTTGGCGCGCGCCTACGTGTCGGGCGATCTGGCGATGCGCGGTGTGCATCCCGGCGATCCTTACGAGTTGCTCAAATCGCTCGCCGACAAGATGGACTTCAAACGTCCGCCGGCGCGGGTGCTCGCCCAGATCGTGCGCAGCATCGGCGTCGAGCATCTCAAGCCGATCGCGCCGCCGCCGCAGGAGGCGCTGCCGCGCTGGCGTCGGATCGCAGAAGGTCTGCGCCACAGCAAGACTCGTGATGCCGAGGCGATCCATCACCACTACGACGTCTCCAACACGTTCTACGAGTGGGTGCTCGGCCCGTCGATGACCTACACGTGCGCGTGCTATCCGCACCGCGGGTCGACGCTGGAGGAGGCGCAGGAGAACAAGTACCGGCTGGTGTTCGAGAAACTGCGCCTGCGGCCGGGCGATCGCCTGCTCGACGTGGGCTGCGGGTGGGGCGGCATGGTGCGCTACGCCGCGCGGCACGGCGTCAAGGCGCTCGGGGTCACGCTGTCGAAGGAGCAGGCGTCCTGGGCTCGAGAGGCGATCGCTCGCGACGGGCTCGAGGATCTGGCCGAGGTGCGCCACGGTGACTACCGCGATGTTCGTGAGTCCGATTTCGATGCGGTGTCCTCGATCGGGTTGACCGAGCACATCGGCGTGCACAACTATCCCGCTTACTTCGAGTTCCTCCAGTCGAAGATGCGTCACGGCGCGCTGCTGCTCAACCACTGCATCACCCGACCGGACAACCGAACCGGCTCCACCGCAGGCGGCTTCATCGACCGCTACGTCTTTCCCGACGGCGAGCTCACCGGTTCCGGACGCATCATCACCGAAGCGCAGGACGTCGGCATGGAGGTGGTCCACGAGGAGAACCTGCGTCACCACTACGCGCTGACGCTGCGCGACTGGTGCCGCAATCTGGTGGAGCACTGGGACGAGGCCGTGGCCGAGGTCGGGCTGGCGACGGCCAAGGTGTGGGGTCTGTACATGGCCGGCTCGCGTCTGGGCTTCGAAACGAATGTCGTTCAGCTGCACCAGGTCCTGGCGGTCAAGCTGGATCGCGACGGCTACGACGGCGGGCTGCCGCTGCGGCCGTGGTGGACGCCCTAGCTTCAGCCGTCGATACGCCGCGCGCCCAACTCGTTCTGCAGTAGCTCGAGCGCGGCTTCCTCCGGGTCGCGGCGCGGCGTGTCCGAGGTGTCGCTGCCGGCCTCGGCCAGCATGGCTTCCTCGTCGTCGTCGCTGCGGGGCGGCGGGCCGCCCGGGACCGGTTCCGTCGGCGGTGGCGCGGCGGCCGAACCCGCCTCGCAGCGGATCTTCCAGTTCACCCCGAGGGCGTCCTTCAGTGCTTCGCGGATGACGTCGGCGTTGCGCTGTTCGGTCAACCGCTTGGCCAGCGGCGCCGAGTCGTGGCTGAGCACCAGCGTGTCGCCATCGACCGCGCGGACGATCGCACCCGACAGCATCACCTCGGTGGTGCGGCTGCGCTCGCGCACCTTGTCCCGCACCGTCGACCACATGCTGCGCACGGCGGCGGCGTTCGGCTCACCGGTCACCGCGGCAGGCGGCGGCGCCTCCACCACCGGATCGGACGGCGGCCGCACCGGCGGCGGCGACGGCGGTTTGCTCTCGGCAGCCGGCGCTGTCGGCGGAGGTTCAGGTTTGGGTTCTGGCTTGGGTTCGGGTTTGGGTTCGGGCCGCGGCTCGCTGCGCGGCGGCGGCGAATCGGCGGACTGCGCATCGGCCTTACTCCTGCGGGCGTACTGCCGCGGCGGGCCACCGGCCGGAGCCGACTGGCCCTCCCCGGCCGGTATCGACATGTCCAACCGGGTCTCGATGCGCTCGATCCGTTGCAGCAGCGCCGATTCCGTGTCACTGGCCGATGGGAGCAGCAGCCGCGCGCACACCACCTCCAACAGCAGCCGGGGCGCGGTGGCGCCGCGCATCTCACCGAGTCCGGCGTGCACCACTTCGGCGTAGCGGGTCAGCGTCGCGGTGCCGATGCGGGTGGCCTGCTCGCGCATCCGGTCGAGCACGTCCTCCGGTCCGTCGACGACTCCACGCGCCGCGGCGTCGGGTACCGACTGCAGGATGATCAGGTCGCGGAACCGCTCCAACAGGTCGGTCGCGAACCTGCGCGGGTCGTGACCGGCGTCGATCACCGCCTCGACGACTCCGAAAAGTGCCGCGCCGTCGCCGGCGGCCAGCGCGTCGATCGCGTCGTCGATGAGCGCGACGTCCGTCGCACCCAGCAGTGCCAGCGCGCGCGTGTAGTTGACGTGATTGCCCTCGGCACCGGCGAGCAACTGGTCGAGCACCGACAGGGTGTCGCGGGGTGACCCGCCGCCGGCGCGGATCACCAGCGGGTACACCGCGTCGTCGACGGTGACGTTCTCCTGCTCGCAGATGCCTTCCAGCAGCGTGCGCATGGTGCGCGGGGCCAGCAGCCGGAACGGGTAATGGTGTGTGCGCGAGCGGATGGTCGGCAGCACCTTCTCCGGCTCGGTGGTCGCGAACACGAAGATCAGATGTTCGGGCGGTTCCTCGACGATCTTCAGCAGCGCGTTGAAGCCCGCCGTGGTGACCATGTGCGCTTCGTCGACGATGAAGATCCGGTACCGCGACTGCGCGGGGGCGTAGAACGCGCGGTCACGCAACTCACGGGTGTCGTCCACGCCGCCGTGGCTGGCGGCGTCGAGTTCGACGACGTCGACGCTGCCGGGCCCGTTCGGTGCGAGGGCCACGCACGAATCGCACACTCCGCACGGGGTGGCCGTCGGGCCCTGTTCACAGTTCAGCGACCGCGCCAGGATGCGCGCCGAGGAGGTCTTGCCGCACCCGCGCGGACCGGAGAACAGGTACGCGTGGTTGATCCGGCCCGACGTCAGTGCTGTCGACAGCGGCTCGGTGACATGTTCCTGGCCGACGACTTCGGCGAAGGTCGCGGGCCGGTACTTGCGGTAGAGCGCCACGATCAGCAGGCTACCGGCGTGGTGTGACGGTTCGACGGGCCACCACTGTGTCGCTGAATTGTGCATCTGACGACGGTGTGGACGCTCTCAGCGTCGTCAGGTTCACAAACGGTGGCGACCCTGGGGATGACTCGCGACCGCAGCCGTGATCCGTCGGTCCCCGCATGCACCGTACGAGCATGACCGAGCTGCCACCTATGTGGCCAGGGTCGAAAGCGCGTTGCGCTCGCGTGGGTGTCGGTTGTGAATCTGACGACGCTTTTTGGCGAATTTCGTCGCCGGATGCACAAACGGGCCCCGGAGACCGACCCTCAGTCCTTCAGCAACGACTCGGTCGCCGAGAGCAGCGCGCAGGTGGCCAGCCCGTCGATCGCGGCCCGCAGCTCGGGCTCCGGCGGCATCGTCGGCGCGATGCGGATGTTCTTGTCTTCCGGGTCTTTTCGATACGGGAACGTGGCGCCCGCCTCCGTCACCGCGATGCCCGCATCCTTGGCGAGCGCCACGGTGCGCTTGGCCGTGCCCGGCAGGACGTCGAGGCTGATGAAGTACCCGCCCTTGGGTTCGGTCCACGACGCGATCTTCGAATCGCCGAAGCGCTCGGACAGGATCTCCAACACCGCGGCGAACTTCGGGGCCAGCAGCTCCCGGTGACGCTGCATCTGCAAGCGCACCCCGTCGGCGTCGCGGAAGAATCGCAGATGGCGCAGCTGGTTGACCTTGTCCGGCCCGATCGACTTCTTGCCTGCGTGCTGCAGGTACCAGGTGATGTTGCCAAGCGAGGCGCCCAGGAGGCTGACCCCGGCGCCCGCGAAGGTGATCTTCGACGTCGACGCGAACACCAGCGGGCGGTTCCCGTTGCCTGCGGCCTCAGCCAGCCCGAGCACGTCGACGTTGCGGACGAAGTCGTGGGTCAAGGTGTGCACCGCGTAGGCGTTGTCCCACATCAAGCGGAAATCGTTTGCTGCCGTACGCATCTGGACCAGCCGACGCACTGTCTCCCAGGAGAAGGTGACCCCGGTGGGGTTCGAGTACACCGGCACGCACCACATTCCCTTGATGGCGGGATCGGCTGCGACGAGTTCCTCGATGAGGTCGACGTCGGGCCCGTCCTCGAGCATCGGCACGGTGATCATCTCGATGCCAAGGCTTTCCGTGATCGCGAAGTGCCGGTCGTAGCCGGGCGCCGGGCACAGAAACTTGAGGACGGGTTCCTGGGCCCACGGCCGCGCCGAGTCCGGGCCGCCGTGCAGCATCGAGAACACGACGACGTCGTGCATCAACTCGAGGCTGGCGTTGTTACCGGCGATCAGGTTCTGCACCGGGATGCCGAGCAGCTCGCCGAAGATCGCGCGCAGTTCGGGCAGCCCGTGCACACCCCCGTAGTTGCGCACGTCGGTGCCGTCGCCGTCGCGGAAGTCGTCGGAACCAGGCAGCTCGAGCAGCTTGTTGGACAGGTCCAGCTGCGCCGCGGAAGGCTTACCCCGGGTCAGGTCGAGTTTGAGCCCCTTGGCCTGCAGTTCGGCGTAGTTGCGCTTCTGCTGCTCGTGTTCTGCGGCGAGTTCGTCTCGGCCGAGCGACAGAAATGACACCGAACGCCTTTCGACTGAAGTGCGGGAAAGAAGGGGACCCCGCGCACCCGCCAGAGCCCATTGACCCTTGCTGCCTTCCGGCCCTGGGGGAGTTCACAGGATGGACGCCGCGCGGGGTCCACGGCGAGTCTAATACCCGAGCCGGTCGCATCCGGATCGGCTCTGGTCTGAGGTCGGCTACCATGGCCCGCGGAGGATTCGCCTAGTGGCCTATGGCGCTCGCCTGGAACGCGGGTTGGGTTAATAGCCCTCGCGGGTTCAAATCCCGCATCCTCCGCACTCGGCCCGGGGTGCGGCGTGTCGGCGGTTTCGACGGTCAGGCCCGGTCGCACCCCGGGGCCAAACAATCGTCTAGGAGGAGAATGAGCCGCACTGTCGCGGTGACCTGGCACGCGTTGTTCAGCGTCGTAGCCGGTGTTCTGTACTTCTTCTTCGTCCTGCCGCGCTGGTATGAGCTCTCCGGTGAGATTCCGCAGACTCTCGGCACCGTGATGCGCATCGTGTGCGGCGCATTGATCGGGCTCGCCGCGCTGCCGGTGGTGTTCACCCTGCTGCGGACTCGACGGCCGGAATTCGGCACACCCCAGATGGCGCTGAGACTGCGGACCGTGTCGATCGTGCTGCATGTGCTGGCCGGTGTGCTGATCATCGGCGCGGCCGTCAGCGAGATCTGGCTGTCGCTCGACGCCGCGGGTCGCTGGCTGTTCGGCATCTACGGCGCCGCCGCGGCAATCGGGCTGCTCGGCGTTTTCGCGTTCTACCTCGCCTCGGTCGCCGAGATGCCGCCCCCGCCGCCGAAACCGCTGAAGGTCAAGGAGCCCAAGCAGCGCCGCTCTCGCCGCAAGGGCGCGAAAGCCCAGCAAGAGACCGAGGACGCGACCGAGGACCAGGCCGAAGACCGGCCGGAAGACAACGCCGAGGTGGCTGACGAGTCCCCCGAGAAGGACGACGCTGAGGACGCCGAGGCCACCGAAGACACCGAAGTCGAGGCGAACGCCGACGAATCCGAGTCCGCTGCCGAGGAATCTGCGGCCGAATCCGACGACGGCAAACTGCGCAATCGCAGACCCGAACCCGCACGTCGCCGCCGTCGGCGCTTGCGCGGGGGCGTCGCGCTAGACGATTAGTCGTCTCGGCATCGGGCAATATGGGCCTATGGGCAAAATCCCCCTCCGGCGTCCATTCACGACGCTGCTGATCGCATTGGCCATGGCGCTGGCCGTGGTGGCGCCGGTGTTTCCGGCTGCGGCCGCCCCCGGTGACCCCGTCGCGGCTGCTGCTCAGGTCGAACCGTCCGTGGTCCGGATCGACACCGAGATCGACTATCAGGGCGCATACGGAAACGGCGCCGGATTCGTGATCGATCCCAACGGCCTGGTCCTGACCAACTTCCACGTCGTGTCCGGCGCGGACCGGATCACCGCGAGCGTCGGAGGCCGGTCCTACCCGGCTGAGCTACTCGGCTACAACCGCAAGCGTGACATCGCGGTGTTGCAGCTGATCGGCGGGATGGGCCTGCCGGCCGCCCCGATCGGTGATTCCGCGCTCCTGGCGGCCGGTGAGCCCGTCGTCGCGCTCGGCAACGCCAACGGGACGAACGGACCGCTGACCCGCGAGGTCGGCACGATCACCGCATTCGGCCGGACCGTGAACGCCGAGGACTCGCTCACGGGCAGCAAGGACGAACTCGCGGGTCTCTTCGAGTTCGCCGCACCGGTCGTCGCGGGCGACTCGGGCGGTCCGGTGGTCAACGGCGCAGGTCAGGTCGTCGGCATCACCACCGCGGCTTCGGTGAACTTCCGGTTCGGTCCGGGCGGCGAGGGCTTCGCGATCCCGATCAACGACGCGTTGCCGATCGCCAACCAGATCCGGTCCCGCACGCCGTCCGCCGACGTGCACATCGGCCCGCCGGTACTGCTTGGGGTCGGGGTGCGCTCGGCGCAACGCGGCCCGGGCGTGCAGATCGCCGATGTGCTGCGCGGCGGGCCTGCCGACCGGGCCGGACTCGCCCCCGGCGACGTGCTCGTCGTGCTCGACGGTGTCCCGTTGGATTCGGCGACGACGCTGACCTACGTGCTGGATCGCCACTATCCCGGCGACGTGGTCGACATGACGTGGGTCGATCGCGGCGGACTGGAACGGACCGCCAAGGCCACCCTGACGCCCCTCTAACCGAGGAGTCGTTCCAGGCCGGCGATGAGCACCTCGAGCTCGAAGTCGAACTGGTGCTCGGCGTCGTGGCGCTGGGATTCGGCCGAGGCGAGCACTGCGCGCAGCGCCGGATAGGTGTCTTCCGGCTCCCACTCCAGGGCCGCCGACGTCTCGGCACGGTGCCGGTGCATCCCCGAGGGCGTCTGCGCCGCGCTGCTGTGGGCCGCCGACTGCGCGATGTTCGACGCCGCGGTCAACCCGTACCGGGCGGTGTCGGGTGCAAAACCGGCGGTGAGCAAGGCATCGAGCACCCGGTCGGCGAGCGCCAAGGCCGCGGCCGCGCCGATACCCCGTAGCCGGGTGAAGTCCGTGGCCGCGCCGACCTGCGTGAGCCCGTTGCGAAACGCGACGGTGTAGGCGCGCAGGACCGCCCGCCAGTCGTCGCCGTCGGGCAACTCGACGCTGGTGAGTTCGCGCTCGAACAAGTCCGCGATCACCAGCGTCAATAGACCTTCGCGGTCGCCGACGTAGTAGTGCAGGGCCTTGCGGCTGACCCCGAGCGCATCGGCGACCGCCTGCATCGTCAGGTCCGCGCTCGCCACCTCCCTGGCCGCCGCGACGATCTGGTCGCGGCTGATCCGGGGCGGGCGACCCCTCGTTCGGCCGCTCATCATCGTCAGACTAGGGCCTCGCGAGGCAATTTTTCGCCGCGCGGTAAAAACAGCCTCGCGAAGCGCCGGACTTTCCTATGCTGTGCGGGTGCCAAACACTCCCTATCGCGTCGTGCAGTGGACCACCGGCAATGTCGGCAAGAGCTCGGTCCAGGCGATCGCCACGAACCCGAACTACGAACTCGTCGGTCTCTACGCGTGGTCGCAGGACAAGGCCGGCCAGGATGCCGGAGAACTCGCCGGCATCGCGCCCCTCGGCGTGAAGGCCACCAACGACGTCGACGCCCTGCTCGCCTTGAAGCCCGACGTCGTGGTCTACAACCCGATGTGGATCGACGTCGACGAACTGGTCCGCATCCTCGAAGCCGGCGTCAACGTCGTGTCGTCGGCATCCTTCATCACCGGACATAACCTCGGTGCCGATCGCGACAGGCTCGAAGAGGCGTGCAAGCGCGGCGGTTCGACACTCTTCGGGTCCGGGATCAGCCCCGGCTTCGCGGAACTGCTCGCCATCGTGGCCACAACGGGCTGCGACCGGGTCGACAAGATCACCATCGCCGAGTCCGCCGACACCACGCTCTACGACTCCCCCGACACCGAGCGGCCCGTCGGGTTCGGCACCGCGATCGACGATCCGAACCTGCAGCCGATGGCCTCGAAAGGCACCGCGGTGTTCGCCGAGGCGGTCCGCCTGGTCGCCGACTCGATCGGTGTGGAGCTCGACGAGATCAAGTGCGTCCCCGAATATGCCCAGACCACCGAGGATCTCGTGATGGCGTCATGGACCATCCCGGCCGGGCATGTGGCGGGCGTGTACGCCAGTTGGCAGGGGATCGTCGACGGCAAGACGGTGGTCGACATCAACGTCCGGTGGAAGAAGGGCACCACGCTCGACCCGGACTGGCAGATGGACGCCGAGGGGTGGAAGATCACGATCGACGGCCGGCCGACGGTCACCATGCAGGTCGGTTTCCTGCCCCCGCAGGACATGATCGAGAACGCCAAATCGATCGAGGACTTCTTCGTGCTCGGCCACATCATGACCGCCATGCCCCCGATCCATGCGATCCCGGCGGTGGTGGCGGCACCTCCCGGCATCGCCACCTACAACGATCTGCCGCTGCCGCAGGCGCGCGGCGTCGGGCCACGGCGGTAACGGCTCAGCCGTCCACCTGCAGGACGTTCGCCTTGAGTTGGGCCGACGGCGGACCTTCCAGGACGACGTCCTGCAGGATCTGCGCCTGGCCGTTCTCCACGGTGAACTCGCCCTTCTGCGGTGCGTTACCGCCGACCACCTCGTAGAAGACGGTGAACGGAGTCTTCGGAAGAGGATGCATGCCAATGTATTTCGGCTCGATCGAATACTTGTAGAAGCACCCGGGCGCTCCGGGCGCGCAGTGCTGGTCGGTGACGACGACGTTGATCGTGAACTCGAACGGCGTCGGGACCTTGGGCGGTGGAGCCTGTGTCGCACGCTGCGCTGAGGCAGCTTGTGTCTGCTTGGCCTCCTTGACCGACCCGAGGACCATCACCGCTGCCACGCCGACACCACTGCCCACGAGGGCGAACAGTGCCAGGCCCGCCAGCCATCTACGAACGGTCGTCGAAACGCGCATGCGAACAGCAGACCCGGTTCAGAGTCCGATCGGCGGTATTTCGGCGTGCCGAGCGAGTCGTGTCAGCCCCCCGGCGGCGGAGCCACCGTGGTGGTTGTCGGTGAGGGGGTCTCGGTCACGGTGACGGTGTTCGTCTCGGTCGGCGGCGTCGTGGTGGCCGGAGACTCGACCGGCGGCGTGGTCGTAACCGGTGCTTCCGTGGTGGTCGTCGCCGGCGGTGGAGGCGCAACCGCGGTCGTGGTGACGACGGTCGTCTGCGTCTCGACGGAGGTGGTACCCGCGGTTCCCGGGCTGAGAACACCGCACGCGATCCGCCGCTCGGCAGCGGCCGGGTCCTCCATGACTGCGCTCTCGTGCAGCACGATCGAGGACCCCTGCGGGGTCGTGAGCTGCTCCTCGGTGAACGCGTCACTCGTCGCGACCAGCTTGCCCGCGCCGTTGGACCGCACCAGCAGGGGCGGCAGATCGCCACTGGCGGGCATGCCCGTGTGGCCGGGCGCCTGGAAGTGCTCGCCCGCGGAGGCGAAGCCGTCGCCGGCCTCGCAGACGCCGATCTGATGGATGTGCATGCTGTGGAAGCCCGGCGACAGGATGCCGTCCTCGACGGTTTCGACGGTCACCGTGGCGTACCCGTCGGAGAAGTCGATGGTGGCATCGGCGACGTGTCTGCCGTCAACCGTGTTGATCTGAGTGGTCAACCCCTGGGCGCTGGCCGAGTCCGTCGTCGTGGTGGTCGTGGTGGTGGCTGCATCGTCGGACGCTTGATTGGAACAGCCGACCGCAACCGCGAGGACACCCAAAGCAACACTGACTTGTTTGATCATGAACACCCCGTACCCGTGTGACGCGCCACACAAACCGCGCAGTCAGCTATTGACCGGATTGCCGTCTTCGTCCCAGTTGGCTGCGACTTTTTTGCTCGGCTGTACGCGCGGCGGTTCCCCCGGCATCTTCGGATAGCTCGGCGGGTACGGCAGGTCGCCCAGCCCGCGCTTCTCGTCGGCCTCGACCATGTCCAGGAGCTTCTTGATCGACTGCGGCTTGCGATCGATGTCGGCCCACGGATCCGGCCGTCCCGCAACGAAATCAGGTACAGACGAGATCGTGTAGTCGTCGGGGTCGGCGGTGCGAAGCTCGTCCCAGGTCAACGGAGTGGACACGGTGGCGATGGGGGTCTTGCGCGCCGAGTACGGCGAAGCGAAGGTGCGGTCTCGCGCGTTCTGGTTGTAGTCGATGAAGATGCGCTTACCTCGCTCCTCCTTCCACCACGAGGTGGTCACGGCATCGGGCGCCCGGCGTTCGACCTCACGGGCCAGGGCGATGCCCGCACGACGCACGTCGATGAAATCCCAGTCGGTCTTGATCCGCAGGAAGACGTGCACGCCGCGTCCGCCCGAGGTCTTCGGGAAGCCGATCAGGCCGAGTTCGTCGAGCAGGGGTTTGAGCACGTCGACCGCGACGCTGCTCGCGTCGGCGAAACCCGTTCCCGGCTGCGGGTCCAGGTCGATGCGCAGTTCGTCGGGATGCTCGGTGTCCGGGCACCTCACCTGCCACGGGTGCAGGGTGATCGAGCCCATCTGGGCCGCCCATGCGATCGCCGACGCGTGGGTGACCTTCAGCGCGTCGGCGGTGCGACCGGATGGAAAAGTGACTGTGCAGGTTTCGAGGTAGTCGGGATGCTTCTGCGGTACCCGCTTCTGGTAGATCTCCTCACCGTCGATGCCGTCGGGAAACCGTTGCAGGTGCACCGGCCGGTCGCGCAGCAGCGCCACCATCGGTTCGGCGACCGACAGGTAGTAGTCGAAGAGTTTGCCCTTCGTGCCGTTGCGGCCCAGCTTCGGGAAGTACACCTTGTCGCGGTTGGTCAGCCGCACCTTCGTGCCGTCGACGTCGACTTCCTCTGCGGCTTTGGGCATCTCAGGACTCCAGCACGTCGTACAGATCGTAGGTGAGCGGAACGTCGAGCTGGTCGAAGGTGCAGCTCTTCGGGTCGCGGTCGGGCCTCCAGCGCCGGAACTTCACCGCGTGCCGGAAGCGTTGGGCGGCACCGCCGTTTCCCTCCATCTGGTCATAGGCGACCTCGCAGACCTTCTCCGGCCGGATGGGGACCCAGCGCTTGTCGGCGGCCGAGTTCCAGCGGCTGGGGTCGCCTTCGCGCATCTCGTCGCCCTCACGAAGTGGCTCCAGCTCGGCCAACAGCTTGATTCGGTCCTTGGCCGTGAAAGCCGCTGCGCCACCGACCATCTGCAGTTCTCCGTCGTCGCGGTACAGGCCGAGCAGGATGGAGCCGATACCCTCGCCGCTCTTGTGGATGCGATAACCCATCGCCACACAATCGGCGTCACGAGCGTGTTTGACCTTCACCATCTCCCGCTTGCCCGGTAGATACGGGCCGTCGAGTCGTTTGGCGATCACACCGTCGAGGCCGGCGCCCTCGAAATCCTCGAGCCACTGCGCTCCGAGTTCGGGATCTTCGGTGGTGCGGGTGACGTGACACCACTGCTTCTCGTTCACCGCGACCAGGAGTGCTTCGCGGCGAACCCGGAAGGGTTGCTGCATCAGCGAGTCATCACCGGCGGCCAGCGCGTCGAAGCCGATGAAGTGGGCGGGCGTCTGCTCCGACAGCATCTTGATGCGGCTGGCGGCGGGGTGGATGCGCTGGCTCAGCGACTCCCAGTCGAGGCGGGTACGGCCACCGAACTCGCGGGGGACGACGATTTCGCCGTCCAGCACACACCGCGGTGCCAGCTCGTCACGGACGGCCTCGACGACGTCGGGGAAATACCGGCCGAGGTCCTTACCGCTACGGGAGAGCAAGACGACCTTGTCACCGTCGCGGAAGACCAGGGCACGGAAACCGTCCCACTTCGGCTCGTACGACCACACCCCGGCTTCGGGCGGGACCTTCGCCTGGGCCTTGGCAAGCATCGGCTCCAACGGCGGCAGCACGGGGAGGTCCACCTGACCCATTATTGCGTCCACATCAGACCGATGAGACGTCATCGCCGGGTCAGCCGTTGCTACTGACGCCGTCTCCCACGGCATCGCCACCGTCCACCTCGTCCTCGCTGTCGGGACAGTCTGCGCTGTCGTCGTCGCTGTCCTCGCTGTCGGGGCAGTCTGCGCTGTGGTCGTCGCTGTCGGGACACTCTCCGCTGTCTTCGGGGGCTCCCTCGTCGTCCTCGTCGTCTCCGTCGTCGGGGATGAGGTAGCGGTTGGGGTGGTGGTAGTTGTTGATGCGGGCTTGGCCGGTGTCGAGTTGGGGTGGAGGACGCCATGCGGTGCGCCCGTCTTTGCGTCTG
>NZ_NKCN01000015.1 GCF_002245535.1 Mycobacterium lehmannii
CCCCGCCACGTAGCGCGCAGCCTGCGTCGGCAGCGCCAGATGGGTAGAAGAGACAGCCCACGCCCCCGCCGGCCGCCCCAGTCGCTCCGGCCGCCAACGTCGCCCCCGGCGTCCCGCCCAGCACAGCGGCACCCGGTGCCGGCACGGTGGGTGCCCCTGCGCCCGTTCCGGTTTCGACCGCACGCGCCCAACGCGAGGCCATTGCGGCCGCCACCCTCCGCGGGCCATCCGGCAGCGATCCCACTCAACTCGCCCAACGAATCGCGGCTGCCCTGAACGTCGGCATCACCGACGTGGGGTTCTACTGGGTCACCGGCCTCGCCAAGGACGGCACCATCGTCGTCGCCAACAACTACGGCCTCGGCTACATCCCCGAGGATGTCAAACTGCCCGACCGCGTCAAGATGGCCACCGCCGACGAAGGGATCCCCGCTCATGTTCGCGGATCCTGGGCGACGTATCCTATTCTCGCACTTCATGGTTGGGCCCAGCACCACAACACCGAACTCCGCGCCGTCATCGCGACCGAGGACCAGTTCAAGGGCTTCGACCCCGGCGCGCCCCGGATCGTCCTGCGTCCCGACGACATCCCCGAGAGTGGCCGGATGGACGGTCGCCATCGCCTACAGGTGATATCCCCCGACGCGGCAAGCAAATTGGCCGCTATCACGCCCACCGGCCTGTCCGAGGTGCTGCCTGCACCGCCCACCGACGCCACTCCCCCAGAAGACCGCCGCGCGCTGCTGTGGTTCGAGGTCTTTCGTCCCTTGCTCAGCAACTCACCCGACCGCGCCCCGGTCCAGTTGCAGTGCTTTGTCACCTATGCCGACCATGCCCAGGAACTGGCGCTGCACCGAGCACATACCGCGACCGATGCCGCCGATCAGCGCACCGCCATCGCCGACTGGATCTACTGGCAGCACCTGAGCGTCCTCATGCAGGACGCGATCGCCACGGACGCCACCGTCTGACCGGCGCCACCGGCTGAGAGCATCAAGCCGAAGTTTGGCACTCACTCGAATGGGCATGCCTCCCTCAGACCACGAGGAGGCGCCCATGCGAGCAGTCACCTGGCAGGGTCGTCGGAAAGTGTCCGTCGACAACGTGCCCGATCCCGCGATCAAGGAACCGACCGACGCGATCATCCGAGTCACCAGCACCAACATCTGCGGCTCGGACCTTCACCTCTACGAGGTGCTCGGCGCCTTCATGAACCCCGGCGACATCCTGGGCCACGAAGCGATGGGCGTCGTCGAGGAGGTCGGGCGCCAGGTCGACGGTCTACAGCCGGGCGACCGCGTGGTGATCCCGTTCAACATCTCCTGCGGCCACTGCTTCATGTGCGACCAGGGTCTTCAGAGCCAGTGCGAAACCACCCAGAACCGCGACCAAGGGACGGGCGCCGCGCTTTTCGGCTACTCCAAGCTCTACGGCGAGGTCGCGGGCGGGCAGGCCGAGTACCTGCGCGTCCCGCAGGCGCAGTACACCCACATCAAGGTCCCCAACGACGGCCCCGACGACCGCTACGTCTACCTTTCCGACGTCCTGCCCACGGCATGGCAGGCCGTGGAGTACGCCGCGGTACCCGAAGGTGGCACCCTGGTCGTCCTCGGCCTGGGTCCGATCGGCTCGATGGCCTGCCGTATCGCCGCACACCGCAAGGGCTGCAAGGTCATCGGCATCGACCTGGTCGACGAGCGGCTTTCCCGCGCTCGCGCCTACTGCGATGAGCTGATCGACCTTCGCACCGACGACGCCGACGAGGTCGTCAAGAGCCACACCGAGGGTCGCGGCGCCGACTCGGTCATCGATGCGGTCGGCATGGAGGCGCACGGTTCTCCCGTCGCCGAAACCATGCAGACCGCCAGCGGCTTCCTGCCCTCGCCCATCGGCCGCGTCGTGATGAAAAACGCCGGCGTCGACCGGCTCGCCGCTTTGAACTCCGCGATCGCCCTCGTCCGGCGCGGCGGGACGATCTCGCTGTCTGGCGTCTACGGTGGCGCCGCCGACCCGATCAACATGATGACGCTGTTCGACAAGCAGATTCAGCTGCGCATGGGCCAAGCCAACGTCAAGAAGTGGGTGCCCGACATCATGCCGTTGTTGACCGCCGAGGATCCGCTGGGCGTCGAGCAGTTCGCCACCCATCGGCTTCCGCTGGAGGACGCCCCCGGCGCGTACGAAACCTTCCAGAAGAAGGAAGACGGCATGGTCAAGACCATTTTGAAGCCCTGATGCCGATGGATCAGCCCGAGACCCTCGTTGCCGGACCACTACCGTCGCGAGTGCTACGGCCACCCCGACACAACGCTTGAGACAATCCGTGTTGTCGCTACCTGATACCCCTGGTTTCGGTATCGCGGGTTCTGGCAACATTACCGACGAGTAAGGAGTTTCCTCCGACTTCGGGTAGGTGGGCATATGACGAGTACTTGGAAAGCTTCAGAGATCTCGGTACTGGCGCAGAGCGAGGGCGGCGGCACCGCCATCCACGAGATCATCCTTTTGTCGATCGTCGCCGCTGTGATCGCGGCATTGATGTTGTGGATCGGCTGGATGCACCGCACGCACAAGATCGAGTGGCTGGCGCGTCTCGGCGACTGGTCCGGTCGCCGCTTCAAGCGGCCGTCATGGGTGGCGCTGCCGATCGCGATCTTCACCGCGTCGATCATCTGCGCGCTGTTCGGGTTCATCTGGGACGTCAGCCTGCACATCGGCAACGGCCGTGACGACGGCGCGCTCGCCAACCCCGCTCACTACTTCATTCTCATCGGCCTGTTCGGGATCTTCCTCGCCGGCTGCACCGCGATGGTGCTGCCCCGCGGCGAGGAAGAGCGCCCCGGCCCGGCCGCGGTGCGCATCACCGACCACTGGTACGCACCGGTGGGCGGGATCGTCATGGCCGGGTGCGGTGTCTACGCGCTGCTCGGATTCCCACTCGACGACATCTGGCACCGAATCTTCGGACAGGACGTCACGCTCTGGGGCCCCACCCACCTGATGATGATCGGTGGCGCAGGCTTTTCCACGTTGGCCGCGGCCTACCTCGAACTCGAGGGCAAGCGGGTCCGGACGCCTGACACGCCGCCCGACGGTATCGGCCTCAAATTCATCCAGTACCTGGCGTTCGCCGGCGTGCTGATCGGTATGTCCGTCTACCAGATCGAGTTCGACTTCGGCGTCCCGCAGTTCCGCCAGGTCTTCCAACCCATGCTGATCGCGGCAGCCGCAGCGCTCGCGTTGGTTGCCGCGCGCTTCTTCCTCGGCCGCGGTGCGGCGCTCATCGCCGCCGTCATTGCCATCGGCCTGCGCGGGATCGTGGCCTTCCTCGTCGGTCCCGTACTCGACGCCCCGATCAACTGGTTCCCCCTCTATCTCGGTGCGGCCGTCGTCGTCGAACTTCTCGGCCTGACCCCACTGATCAAGCGTCCGGTACTTTTCGGTGCCGTGGCCGGACTCGGCGTCGGCACCGTCGGGCTGTGGCTGGAGTCGCTGTGGATCAACGCCGTCTACCACCTGCCGTGGCACACCAGCATCTGGCCCGAGGCGTTGGCGATGGCCGTCCCCGTCGCCATCTTGACCGGCGCCTGCGGTGCATTGGTCGGCATGGTGTTGACCGAACAACGACTCCCGCGGCGGGCGCTCAGCGTGGGGCTGGTCGTGTTGACCGTGCTTGCGATCGGCGGCGCCACAGCCAATGGCCTCCGCTACAACGTTCCCGAGAACGCCAACGCCACCATCGTCTTGACCGAAGCTCCCGGTGACGACGACGCGCGGTTCGTGACCGCCGACGTGCAACTCACACCCGCCAACCTGCTGAGCGAGGATCCGAACTGGGTCTCGGTGCTCGGCTGGCAGGGCGGCCTGCCCAACCATCGAGGCATGTTCGTCGACAACCTCGAGCAGGTCGGGCCCGGGCACTACCGCTCCACCGAGCCGATGCCGGTCTCCGGCACATGGAAGACGCTGCTGCGCGTCCACGACGGCCGGATGCTGGCGGCGGTGCCGATCTACCTGGCAGGCGATCCCGGCATCGGCGCGGAGGAAGTGCCCGCCGAACCGAACATGACGCGTCCGTTCGTCTCGGAGATCACGATCCTGCAGCGTGAACGCAGCCCGGACATCCCCCAGTCGTTGTGGCTGATCGGATGCCTGATCGTGCTCGTGTGCTCGCTCGCCATGGTCGCCGGCATCACCTGGGGTGGCGGCCGCATCAACCGGAGCGAGCCCAGCGGAAGTGAGGCCGAACTACAACCCAGCGCGCAATCATGACGGGCGCGCCGGACAGCGCAGATGTCGTAATCCTCGCCGACCACCCGGTGTGGATCGCGGTGCCCGCCTTCGCCCCGGCGATCATCGTCGCCGGGGTGGTGGTTTACATAGCAGTGAAGAACCGTCGTAAACGAGAAGTCGAATCCAACGGGGAAAACACAACGTGAAACCGACACTCATCCGCTCCAGCGCGGCCTGCATCGCTGCGACACTTCTCGTCGCCGGATGCGGTGGCTCGCGCGATTCCGAACCGGAAGCGAGTAGTCCCGCCCAGTCGACCGTCGGCGCCGGCGACATGCCCGATCAACAGCGCCCGCCCGATCGCCTGACCATCGACGTCACGATCGAGAACGGCAACGTCGACCCCACCAACGCACAGATTCAGGGCAAGGTCGGTGAGCCGATCGTGCTGCGGGTCAACAGCGACGCGGCCGACGAACTGCATGTGCATTCAGTGCCCGAGCACACGTTCAAGGTGGATCCCACACCTGGCCAACAGTTCCAGTTCACGGTCGACGTGCCCGGCAACGTCGAGATCGAACTGCACGACCTGAATCGCGTCATCGCGACCGTTCAAGTCCAGCAGTGATGTCGGGGCCGTCGGTCTCCGTACTGGCCCACGGTCTCGGCGGCTCGACGGATCTGCCGATTCCGTTCACCTACGCGGTGGTCGGGGCCGCATGGGCGTTGACATTCACGTTCGCGGTGGTGGCGCTCGCCTGGAAGAAGCCCAAGTTCGATCCGGCCAATTCCGTTCGCCCCCTACCTCGTTGGGTGACAGCCGTGGTCGATGCGCCCGTGACCCGTTGGGCCCTCGCGCTCGGCGGGTTGGGTTTCGCGGTGTGGGTCGGTGTCGCCGCCGTCCTCGGTCCCCAAGACGCGAGGAATCCACTACCCGGCGTGTTCTACGTCCTGCTGTGGGTGGGCCTGGTGGCGGTCTCGCTGATCATCGGACCGGTGTGGCGAGCGATATCGCCGGTGCGGGCGGTTCTCCGGTTACTGGGCGGGCGGTCGCTGCGCCTGACGTACCCCGCGTGGCTGGGATACTGGCCCGCGGCCTTCGGACTGTTCGCGTTCGTCTGGCTGGAGTTGGCCAGTCCCGATCCGGGTTCCCTTGACGCCATCCGCATTTGGCTGCTGATCTACCTCGTGGTCACACTGGTCGGTGCGCTGGTGTGTGGTGAGCGTTGGTGTACGCGGGCAGACCCGTTCGAGATGTACAGTGTGGTGGCCTCGCGGCTCTCGCCGTTTCGCCGGGACCCCGACACGGGCCGCGTGGCGATCGGCAATCCGTTCGACCATCTCCCGTCGCTTCCGGTGCGCCCGGGCCTCGTGGTGGTCATGGCGGTGCTTTTGGGATCGACTGCGTTCGACAGCTTTTCGGCCATGCCCGAATGGCGGAACTTCGTTGACGACCATTCTTCGTCGACGCTGACCGCCACCCTGATCAAGACGGCCGGCTTGGCGACGTTCGCAGCCGTCGTCGCCGCAACCTTCTGGCTCGCTTCGATCGCTACCGGCGGTGTGGATCGCGACCAGCGCCGCCGGTTGCCCGGGTTGATGGCGCACTCGCTGATCCCGATCGTCATCGGCTACGTGTTCGCCCACTACCTGACCTATCTGGTCGAACGCGGTCAGCAGACGATCATCCTGCTGGCCGACCCGCTGGCACGCGGGTGGAACCTGTTGTGGCTGCAGGACGCAGAGGTCAGCTACTTCCTGTCGCAACACCCTGCCGTGCTGGCGACGCTGAAGGTCGGGTTCGTCCTGGCCGGGCACGTCGCCGGTGTGGTCGCCGCGCATGACCGCGCGCTGCGCCTGCTGCCGTCGGCCCATCAGCTGACCGGGCAGCTGGCGATGATGCTGGTCATGGTCGGCTACACGTTCACCGGGCTGTACCTGCTGTTCGGCGGGTAGCGTCGGGAGGCATGAAGGCGCTCATCATCGTCGACGTCCAGAACGACTTCTGCGAGGGCGGCTCACTGGCCGTCACCGGCGGCACCGACGTCGCCCGCGACATCAGCCAGTTGCTCGCCGACCAGACCGAATACGCGCATGTGGTGGCCACCAAGGACTTTCACATCGATCCTGGCGACCACTTCTCCGACAACCCCGACTTCGTGACGTCCTGGCCGCGGCACTGCGTCGTTGGTACCACCGGTGCCGACTTTCATCCGCAGTTCCGGCCCGATGCGGTCGAGGCCGTCTTCACCAAAGGCGAGTACTCGGCCGCCTACAGCGGCTTCGAGGGCAGCGACGAGGCCGGGACGACGCTGGCCGGCTGGTTACGTGAACGCGGAGTCGACGAGGTCGACGTGGTCGGCATCGCGACTGACCACTGCGTGCGGGCGACGGCGGCCGACGCCGTAGCCAACGGGTTCACCACGCGCGTCCTGCTGGACCTGACCGCCGGAGTCGCCGCCGAGTCGACCGCCAAGGCCGTCGAAGACCTGCGCGCGGTCGGCGTCCAAGTCGTTTAGTCGCCGGCCGTCGGGTCGACCGGCTTACCCGTCCACGACGGCGCCCGGCCCTCCAGGAACGCGCGCACGCCTTCCTTGGCGTCGTCGTGTCCCATCAGCTGCAGGTGGATCTGCGTCTCGCGGGCGCCGACTTCAGACCGGTCGAGGTCGTAGGAGTCCCACAGCAGCCGCTTGCTGGCCGCCACCGACATCGGCGCGGTGTTGACGGCGATGTCGCGGGCGAGGTCCAACGCGGCCGCCAGCACCTCGTCGGCGGGCAGTACCCGGCTGCCCAACCCGAGCTGCACCGCCCTCGTCCCATCGAAAGTGGCTCCGCTCAGCAGGATTTCGGCCGCATTGGCGACACCGACCAGGCGCGGAAGGATCCAGTGGGAATAGGCGTCACCGACCACTCCGCGCCGCACCTGCACGACGCCGTAGCGGCCTTCGACGGCGAAGAACCTGATGTCGCACTGCAGCGCCAGCGTCAGCCCCAACCCGATCGCGTGCCCGTTGACCGCCGCGATGACCGGCTTGGGCAGCGTCCACGCGGGCACATCGATACCGGCCGCGCTGAAGCCTGACCCCGGGGCAGCGAAGGTGGCTTCGCCGGCGGCCAGGTCGGCGCCTGCACAGAACGCAGGCGGAGTTCCGGTCAGCACGATCACCCGCACCGCGTCGTCTCCGCCGAGCCGCCGGTAGGCGTCGGCGAGTTCGTCGCGCATGCCGTCGCCGACGGCATTGCGCTGCCGCGGCCGGTTCAGCGTGATGGTCGCCACCCCGTCCTCGACGCCGGTCAGCAGCGTGCGGTAACCGGGCAGGTCGGGGCGGGCGGGCACGCGTTTCTCCTGGCTGGTGTGATGTTTGTGCGTAGTTGGTTGTGATGCTGCCGCATCGGGCACACCCGTATCGTCTCGTTGTCCGTGTGTGTCGTCGTCTGGAGTGAGAATTGACCCAAGCCCCCGCCCCCCAAGCCGCGTCCCTGGAGGTCTGGCCCGGTAAGGCCTACCCGCTCGGAGCGACCTACGACGGGACGGGCACCAACTTCGCGGTGTTCAGTGAGGCCGCCGAGAAGGTCGAGTTGTGCCTGTTCGACGCCGATGGCACCGAGACCCGGATCACGCTGCCCGAGAACGACGCGTTCGTCTGGCATGGATTCATTCCCAACATCGAGCCGGGTCAGCGGTATGGCTACCGGGTGCACGGCACCTATGACCCGCCGTCGGGACAGCGCTGCAACCCCAACAAGCTGCTGCTCGATCCGTACTCGAAGGCGATCGACGGCAATTTCGACTGGAACCAGTCGCTGTTCAGCTACAACTTCGGTGACCCCGACAGCCGCAATGACGACGACTCCGCTGCCAGCATGCCGAAATCGGTGGTCATCAACCCGTACTTCGACTGGGGCAACGACCGCCCGCCGGACTACGAGTATGCCGACTCGGTGATCTACGAGGCGCACGTCAAGGGCCTGACGCAGACGCATCCCGATATTCCCGAAAACATCCGCGGCACCTATTCGGCCGTGGCGCATCCGGTGATCATCGAGCATCTGCAGTCGCTCGGGGTGACGGCGATCGAGTTGCTGCCGGTGCACCACTTCGCCAACGACTCCACGCTGATCGACAAGGGCCTGTCCAACTACTGGGGCTACAACACCATCGGCTTCCTGGCGCCCGATTCCAAGTACAGCTCCAGCCCGAACCCCGGTGGACAGGTGCAGGAGTTCAAGGCGATGGTCCGCGCACTGCACGAGGCAGGCATCGAGGTGATCCTCGACGTGGTCTACAACCACACCGCCGAGGGCAATCACCTGGGTCCGACGCTGTCCATGCGGGGTATCGACAACGGCGCGTACTACCGGCTCGTCGAAGACGACAAGCGGTACTACATGGACTACACCGGAACCGGCAACAGCCTCAACGTCGGTCATCCACATTCGCTTCAGCTGATCATGGATTCGTTGCGGTACTGGGTGACCGAGATGCACGTCGACGGTTTCCGGTTCGACCTCGCCTCCACGTTGGCCCGCGAGTTCTACGACGTCGACCGGCTGTCGACATTCTTCGAACTTGTACAACAGGATCCGACGGTCAGCCAGGTCAAGTTGATCGCCGAGCCGTGGGATGTCGGTCCCGGTGGTTACCAGGTCGGCAACTTCCCGCCGCAGTGGACGGAGTGGAACGGCAAGTACCGCGACACGGTTCGCGACTACTGGCGCGGAGAGCCCGCCACGCTCGACGAACTCGCTTATCGCCTAACGGGTTCGGCCGATCTGTACGAGCAGACCGGTCGGCGCCCCGTCGCCTCCATCAACTTCGTCATCGCCCACGACGGCTTCACGTTGCGGGACCTGGTGTCTTACAACGAGAAACACAACGAGGCCAACGGCGAGGACAACAACGACGGCGAGAGCCACAACCGGTCCTGGAACTGCGGTGTGGAGGGGCCGACCGACGATCCCGAGATCAATGCACTGCGATCGCGCCAGCAGCGTAATTTCCTTACGACGCTGTTGCTTTCGCAGGGCGTGCCGATGATCGCCCACGGCGACGAGCTCGGCCGCACGCAGCAGGGCAACAACAACGTGTACTGCCAGGACAACGAACTGTCATGGATCGACTGGTCGGACCCCGACACCGATCTGATGGAATTCACCCAAAAAGTGTCGGCGTTGCGCGCGGCGCACCCGGTGTTCCGCCGGCGCCGGTTCTTCTCCGGGCGGCCGGTGCGCCAGCGCGGCGGGGAGGGTCTGCCCGACATCGCCTGGTTCGCACCCGATGGCTCGGAGATGAGCGACGAGGACTGGGAAACGGGCTACGCGAAGTCAATCGCGGTGTATCTCAACGGCAACGGCATTCCCGACCGCGACGTGCGGGGGCAGCGTATCGTCGACGACTCGTTCGTGCTGTGCTTCAACGCCCACTACGAACCGCTCGACTTCGTGATGCCGGAGAAGAGGTTCGGCGACTCCTGGATCGCGGTGATCGACACCGCGGCCGACGACGGCGACGAACCGACGCCTGTCGACGCCGGGCAGAAGGTTCAGGTCGCGGCGCGTTCCGTTCTGGTCCTGCAAGCGGCGACGGAGGAGTAGCAATTCGGCGCCGAAGAAGGTACCCCTACTCGACCACCGGGAAGAACGAGTCGCCGTCTTCGGGGGTGCCGTCGATCTGGCCCATGTCGCGGCCGTGCTGGTCGGGGTCGATGCGCTCGACCTGGTCGTCGGGGCGCAGCTCAGTGTCGCCGCTGGGCTCACTCATCGGCTGGTTCAACTCGGGCTGCTCGGGCTCTTCGGCGGCGAGTTTCTCGTCGAGGCTCTCGTCCACCTCGCCGTCGGCATTGATCTTGTCGGCTTCACGCCACCCCTCTGGCGGATCGACGGTCTCGTCGCCGTCGTCGTTGCGCACGTCGTCGGAGTCCAACGCCTCCGTCGGGCGCAGCGTGTCGCCGACACCGCCGCCGTCGTTGGGTGAATAACCTGGGTCAGGGTTTGCGCTCACAGGTATTCGGTTGCCCACCTGCCCGATGGCTAAACGCCGCACCGCGCGGCGGACGGAGCCCCACCGTCCGCCGACCGAGCCGCGGCAGCCGGCCGTATCCCACCCGGCAATCACCGAAACCGGCTGTGCGACAGGCGTCTTGACCGTCGAAATCCCTGACGGTGACATCCTTTTGTGCTACGGTTTGTCCCACAGCAACCGTGGCCGTCGCGAATGACAGTCTGAGTTGTCACACGCCTGGCGGGGCGAGTAGGAGCCGATGAGCGGCGGCGCCTACCGGCGGCCACGGTTGCCGTCCAATTTCCTTCGTCCCGTAATTTTCGTGAGTGTCAGTAATGCTGGGGCGCCCGCCGTATGCTGCCCTGCATGACGGCCCCCACCAGCACCGGGCGCCGGGTGACCGCTCAAGACTGGATCCAGACTGGTTTCGATGTGCTCGCCGACGGCGGCCCCGGCGCGTTGCGGATCGGCCGTCTGTGTGAGCGTCTCGACGTCACCAAGGGCAGCTTCTACTGGCACTTCACCGATATGCCTGCCTACCGCGACGCGCTGGCCCGTGCGTGGGCCAACCTGCACGACGAACAGCGACGACAATTCGAGGACATGCGCGGCGCCGAGCCCCGCGCCCGGTTGGCGGCGATGATCCAGACGCTGATGTGTCCCGACCAGTGGGCGTTGGAGCGCGCGATGCGGGTCTGGTCGTTGACCGACCAGACGGTGTTGGCCAGCGTCCAGCAGAGCGATGTGCGGGTGCGCAGCGCCGTGCGGGAGGCGCTCGTCGACTACGGATTCGACGACGGCGAGGCCGATCTGCGTTCGGCTCTCCTGTTCGCTACAGGCATCGGCTTGTTGCACGAGGTGCGGTCGGCGCCGCGCGAGCCGGAGGCGTTGAGCGAGCGCGTAATCGACCTCATGCTTCACCGATAGGCCGCGACGGTTTGAGCCCGGTCTTCCCGTCGAGGTACTGCAGCAGGTGGTGGGCGGCGAGTTCGACGTCCTTGTGTCGCCACTCCGACGCCCGGTACACGCACGCGATCAGCCCCGACCGGTGGAGTCGCCGAAAGTCGCCGTAGACGAACGCGTACCGCGCCTTGGTCTCGTCGCGCGCGCCCTCGGTCAGGCCGAGATGCCAGGCCGCATAGTCCTCCCACGAGTGCGTGTCCAGATAGGAGTTCTGCGCCTCGGCGCGCGGCTGTACCTCGCCCCAATCGCTGTCGAGCACGTACTGGCGCGCATCGATGAGCTCACGCGCTTTGGCCATCGCAGCGTCGTTGAGCGAGTACTTGGCCACGGTCAGATCAACCCTCAGATCAGCCGATGATGCGCGCGATCGACTTCATCGGGATCCGCAACCAACTCGGCCGGAAGCGCGCCTCGTACGCGGCCTCGTAGATCGCCTTGTCCAGTTCGTAGGCCGCCAGCAGCTGCCCGGAGTCTCGCGGGTCGGTACCCGACACCTCGGCGTACCCCTCGCAGAACGACGCGGCGTTGCGGTCCACCCACTCGCGGGCCCGCGCACCGAGCTGACGGTCGTGGTCTTCGTCGGATGACTGTTCCATCAACCGTTGGTAGGCGGCGTATTCGAAGGACCGCAGCACCCCGGCCACGTCACGCAGCGGGGAATCCGGTCGGCGCCGTTCCTCGAGCGGCTGACCGGGCTCACCCTCGAAGTCGATCAGCAGCCACCCCTCGGGGATGCGCAACACCTGGCCGAGATGCAGATCACCGTGGATGCGCTGAACGGTGACCGTCTCGTCCGACAGCTTGCGGTATCGCTCCTCGATCAGCGGCGCGTACCGCTCGAGGTCGGGCACGGACTTGGTCGCCGACGCCAACCGCTCCAAGGCCGTGTCGGTCGGGAACGCGGTGGTCTCGGTGCCCAGTTGGTCGGCCAGCGTGGCGTGGACCGACGCGACCGCCTCGCCGAGCCGATACGACTCGCCCGCAAAGTCGCCCCCGACCTCGTCGGCGTACAGGTCCCCCTCGGCGAACAGGTCGCGGGTGCTGGCGGTGGCCATATCCCAGCCCTCGGCCGAGGTGGCCGCGAACTCGGTGACCATGCCGAGCGCGCACGGCTCACCGTCCTCACTTCCGTCCCAGGTGGTCTCGAACGAGCCGAGCAGCCGCGCCACATGCGGGTTGTCGGCGCGGGCCAACACCCGATTCAGCTCGATGTCCGGGTTGATACCCGGCGTGATGCGGCGGAAGAGCTTGAGGATCGCCTTCTCCTCGAACACCACGCTGGTGTTGCTCTGTTCGGCCGACGAGACCCGCGGCGCAGCGCCCAGCGGCAACTCCACACCGGGTTCCTTGACGAAGCGCACGGCCTCGGCGCCGGACCCGACCGTCACTGACGAGTCGATCAGCGACAGCAGGTACTGCGCCGCGCCGGGGTCGTAGAGCGCGTCGTAGGCGGTGCGCTCGCCCAAGGAATCGGCGGACACACCGATCGTCGCGACCTCCGCGTACTCCTCTATCGGACCGGTGTTCCACCGCAACAGCACCTGATAGCGCTCGCTCGAGCCGTCGGTGTAGGACACATCGAGCAGTACAAGGTCAAGGTCCTCGCCCAGGGCGGTGCAGGCCGCCTGCTGCACATTGGCCAACTCGCGGCTGCGGCCGGCGTACCACCGCTGGTGTGGCAGCCACTCTTCGAACGGCAGGCTCATCACTGTTCTCCATGCTCCGGGCTGGGTGCCTTCAGCGAGAACCAGTAGAACCCATGGCCGGGCAGGGTCAACAGATACGGCAACTGGCCGATGCGGGGAAACTCCACGTATCCGGTCATCTCGACAGGCGTGTATCCGTTGTAGGCCTGCAGGTTCAACTCGATCGGCTGAGGGAATCGGGAGAGGTTGTTGACGCAGAGCACGGTGTCCTTCGCGCCGGCCCCGTCGCCTGAGTCCTTCTCGACCTCACGGACGTAGGTGAGCACCGACGGGTTGGAACCGCCCAGTTCGTGGAAGCTCCCGATGGCGAACGCCTCGTGACGGCTGCGCACCGCGAGCATCGTGCGGGTCCAGTTGAGCAGCGAGTTCGAGATGTCCCGCTGCGCTTCCACGTTGACGGCCTGATAGCCGTAGATCGCGTCCTGGTTCGGCGGCAGATACAACCGCCCAGGCGTCGCTGTGGAGAAGCCCGCGTTGCGGTCCGGCGTCCACTGCATCGGGGTGCGCACCGCGTCGCGGTCGCCGAGCCAGATGATGTCGCCCATCCCGATCTCGTCGCCGTAATACAGCACCGGTGAACCAGGCAGCGACAGCAGCAGCGCGGTGAACAACTCCATCTGGTTGCGGTCGTTGTCCAGCAGTGGCGCCAGCCGTCGGCGGATACCGACGTTCGCCTTCATCCGCGGATCCTTGGCGTACTCGGAGTACATGTAGTCGCGCTCTTCGTCGGTGACCATCTCCAGCGTCAACTCGTCGTGGTTGCGAAGGAAGATGCCCCACTGCGCCATCTCGGGGATGTCGGGCGTCTGCGCCAGGATCTCCGAGATCGGGAACCGCGACTCCCGTCGGACCGCCATGAAGATCCGCGGCATCAGCGGGAAGTGAAACGCCATGTGGCATTCGTCGCCGCCGGTGTCCGGATCACCGAAGTACTCGACGACGTCGGCGGGCCACTGGTTGGCCTCGGCCAACAGCACGCGACCCGGATACTCGTCGTCGATCACCTTGCGGCAGTGCTTGAGGAACGCGTGCGTCTCGGGCAGATTCTCGCAGTTGGTGCCTTCCCGCTCGAAGAGGTAGGGCACCGCGTCCAACCGGAAGCCGTCGATGCCGAGGTCGAGCCAGAACCGCAGGACATCGAGCATCGCCTCTTGAACGGCGGGGTTGTCGTAGTTGAGGTCGGGCTGGTGGCTGAAGAAGCGGTGCCAGTAGAACTGCCGTCGCACCGGATCGAAGGTCCAGTTCGACTCCTCGGTGTCGACGAAGATGATCCGGGCGTCGTTGTACTTGTCGCTGGTGTCGCTCCACACGAAGTAGTCGCCGTACGGACCGTCGGGGTCGCGGCGTGATTCCTGAAACCACGCATGCTGATCGGAAGTGTGGTTCATCACCAGGTCGGTGATGACGCGGATACCGCGGCGGTGCGCGGCGTCCAACAGTTCGACGAAGTCCTCGACGGTGCCGAACTCGGGCAGCACCTTGTAGAAGTCGCGGATGTCGTAGCCACCGTCGCGCAACGGCGAATCGTAAAACGGCGGGAGCCAAAGACAGTCCACGCCAAGCCACTTCACGTAGTCGAGTTGCTCGGTCAGCCCGCGCAGATCTCCGATGCCGTCGGAGTTCGAGTCGTAGAAGGCGCGCACCAGCACCTCGTAGAAGACGGCACGTTTGAACCAGGTGCGGTCCTCGGGAAGGATCCGGGCGTGGCTGAAGTCTTCGGCGGTGGGGTGCTCGACGACACCGTCTTCGACGTGACTGCCCTCCGCCGGGTCGTGGTCGGCGGATCCGTCGGATGCTCTGGCACCGCTGTGCTTATCCATACGGCTTTCAACCTACCCACGTCGCGAGGAAACGAATCGGCGGAAAAATCTGCCGTCGCTCACTTCGGTATCGTTCCGGCGTGGCCACACGTGATCACGGCGACCCGGGCGATGCACCGTCGATTCCTCCGCCGCTGACGGAGGTCGTCAACTCCGTCCGCCCGACGGCTGCCGAGGAAGCTCGGACCATCGCCGCATCCACCAATACCGCAACATTGGCGACGCTGACGGCCGACGGCGATCCGTGGGCGTCGTTTGTGACGTATGGGTTGCTCGACGGCGCCCCTGTGCTGTGCGTGTCCAACCTCGCCGAGCACGGCCGCAACCTGTTGGCCGACGCGCGGGCGAGCATCGCGATCGTCGCGCCGACGTCGGAGACCGACCCACTGGCCAGCGGGCGGGTCACGCTCGCTGGGGTGGTGGAGCGACCCGCCGACGATGAACTCGCCGCCGCGCGCGAGGCACACCTGTCGGCCGTCGCGGCCGCCAAGTACTACATCGACTACAGCGACTTCACGTTGTGGGTGCTGCGGGTGCGGCGGGTGCGCTGGGTCGGTGGTTACGGGCGGATGGAGTCGACGACGGGTGAGGCGTATTCGGCCGCGCAGCCCGATCCGGTGCAACCGTTGGCGGCCGGCGCCGTCGCGCATCTCAACGCCGACCACGCCGACACGCTGGTCGCGATGGCCAAGGCGCTGGGCGGCTACCCGGACACCACCGCGGCGACCTGCACCGGCGCCGACCGGTACGGCCTCGACCTGCGGCTCACCACCGAGCGCGGGCTCGCCTACACGCGGATCGGCTATCCGAAGAAGATCGACTCGATCGACGAATTGCGTTCGGCCGCCGTCGAGCTGACCCGCCTGGCGCGGCGCGGCTGAAATACCATCACCTCATGACTGCTGCGGCTCCCTCCGGGCGACCGGCCACCTGGCAAGCGGCGTTCGACCTGATCGCCACCCGCGGCCACGAGCGCCGTGAGGAGCCGTTCAAGTTGGCCAGCGGCCAGCTCAGCCACGACTACATCGACGGCAAGTACGCGATCGACACCGGTGAGCGGTTGACCATCGTCAGCCGCGCGGTCGCCGAGCTCGCCGACAGCCGCGGCATCGAGTTCGATGCGGTGGGCGGGTTGACCATGGGCGCCGACCCGCTGGCGCACGGCGTCGCGATGGTCACCGGCAAGGCGTGGTTCTCGGTGCGCAAGGAGCAGAAAGCGCGCGGTCGCGAGCAATGGATCGAGGGCACCCGCTTGGCGCCGGGTACGCGGGTGCTGCTGGTCGACGACGTGATCAGCACCGGCGGCTCGACCGAGATCGCGTTCGACCGGGTGGCCGCGGCGGGTGCCGTCGTCACCGGCGTGATCCCGATGGTGGACCGCGGCGACATCGCCGCCAAACGCTTTGCCGCGCGGGGCGTGCCGTTCGCCGCGCTGGTCACGTACCGAGACCTCGGCATCGAACCGGTCAGGGACGTCTGAACTCACCCGCGTAAGGTCAGCCGATCGCGGCGGCCCAGTGCTCCGATAGGTACTTGGTGGCGGCCTGGGTCTGCTGGGGTGAGGGCACCGTCACCGGCCCGTCGATGCCGGGCAATGACTCCGCCGCCGCCTTGTCCAAAGTACCGTCGACGGCCATGTTGTCGGCGCGGACCGGTCGAACACCACCGAGTGCGAACAAATTCTGGCCCTCGTCGCTGTACAGGAATTCCTGCCACAGCCGCGCCGCGGCCGGGTGCGGCGCGTCCTTGTTGATCGCCTGGTAGTAGTAGCCGGCGACGGTGTGATCCGGCGGTACGAACACCTGCCACGATGGCAGCTTCTTGCTCTCGGCCGCGTTGATGAAGTTCCAGTCGATTACGACAGGTGTCTGACCGGACTCGATGGTGGCCGACGTCGGGTTGACGGATACGAAGTTGCCCGCGTCGGCCAACTTCTCGAAGAACTCGACACCGGGCGCGATGTCATCGACCGAACCTCCTTGGGACAGCGCGACCATCACCACACCCGAGAACGCGGCACCTGCCTGGGTGGGGTCGCCGTTGAGCGCCACCTTGCCTTGGTACTCCGGCTTCAGCAGGTCGTCGATGCGCGTCACCGGCGGCACCTTCGCCGAGTCGTAGCCGATCGACATGTAGCCGCCGTAATCGTTGACCCACGTTCCGTCCCGGTCTTTGAACGCCGCGGGGATGTCGTCGAAGTTGACCACCTTGTACGGCGCGAACATCTCGGTGTTGGCCAGCGCGACGGACTGTCCGAGGTCGAACACGTCGGGTGCGGTGTTGCTGCCCTTCTGCTGCTTCGCCGCGTCGATCTCCTCCTGGCTCGACGCGTCGGGCTGCGCCGAGTTGACCTTGATGCCGTACTTGGCGGAGAACGCCTTGATGATCGCGCCGTAGTTTGCCCAATCCGGCGGTAGGGCAATCACATTGAGCTCACCCTCGTTCTTGGCCGCCGCCACAAGCCCGTCGATCCCGCCGAAATCCTCGGCCGATGTGGCTTCGGCGGCCTTGACATCGGTCTGTGTCTGCTCGCCGTCACCGCTTTCTTCCGGCGACGCGCACGCAACCGAACCGGCCAGCAGCAGAACGGATGCGGCGAACGAAGCCGCCAGAGTCGTGATCTTCAATGCCGAACCTTCCGATCGTCAGAGCGGTTTGCGACGACGTGCAACTCCCATCGGAGTTTGCCAGACCGTCCGCTTTGCCCGGCGTTAGCATTCTCGTGTGGCGCGACGCGAAGTTTCGGGGGACTTCGACTACCTGATAGACGATCCGGTGGATGTCGCGGATGCCGCCGATCCGGGGCCGCACGCCGACGCCGGGGTCTTCGACCCCGACAAGGTGCCCGGACGCGACATGATGTTCGACGCCTTCGACGAGAACAGCTGGTACTTCGAGCCCGCCCCGCCGCCCTGGTACCGGACGAAACGAAATCTCAGCATCTTGATCGCCGCCACGATCGCGGCCGTCGCGCTCGTCGTCTCCGCAGTCCTGCTGGTGTTCCAACCGTCCGGCGCGCCCGCCGACCAGAAGTCCGAACCGGTCCGCCCGACCGTCCAGACCACGGCACCTGCACGCACCCAACCGCAATCACCGAGCACCCCGCCACCGTCGCCACGGCCTGCTCCACCGCCACGCGTCCAGACGACGGCGGCGCCGATCGCCCCTCCGCCGCCGGCGACCAACCGTCCGCGCACTCCACCGACCAGAGCCGGCCGCGACCCGGAGATCGGGGTGACGCGCACGCCGGTGACCCGGTCGCCGATCAGCGTCGCGCCGCAGCGGCCGAGTCAGCGGTGAGCATGGCCGCGTTCGAGCCCGAGGCCAAGTTCGCCGCGGCGCCCGTCGCGACGCTCGCCACCGTGGGGCCCGCAGGGGCGCCACACCTGGTTCCGGTCGTGTTCGCCGTGCACGCCGGGACGGCCTACACCGCCGTCGACGCCAAGCGGAAGTCGACGCGCAGACTCCGGCGGCTGAGCAACATCGAGGGCAACCCACATGTGAGCATGCTCGTCGACCACTACGACGAGGACTGGGCGCAGCTGTGGTGGGTGCGCGTCGACGGCAGAGCCGAAATTCACTTCAGCGGCGAAGAATTGGCGACCGGATACACGCTGCTGCGCAACAAGTATCCGCAGTATGAGCGAATCGCCCTCGATGGCCCAATCGTCAGCGTGACCATCACGAAGTGGGCTTCGTGGCAGGCCTGAGCGCCAATTCGATCAAGCCCTTGTGCTCGCTGTCGGTTAGGGGAATTGTGGTCTAACACACACTTTGGCGGCGGCAGCGCAGCCGTCGTGGAAGGGAACGTCATGGCTGACAAGACGACACATTCCCAGGGCGCCGGAGCCGCCCCGAGCGCGGACAGTCCGGCCGCCATCCGCAATGTGGTGCTGGTGGGCCCATCGGGTGGCGGCAAGACAACACTCGTCGAGGCACTTCTGGTGGCCGCAGGAGTCCTGACCAGACAGGGTTGCGTTCAGGACGGCACCACGGTCTGCGACAGCGACGACGCCGAGATCGCCCAACAACGTTCGGTGGGCCTCGCGCTCGCGTCGCTACGACACGACGGCGTCAAGGTCAATCTCATCGACACGCCCGGCTACGCCGACTTCGTCGGGGAACTGCGAGCGGGATTGCGTGCCGCGGACTGCGCGTTGTTTGTGATCGCCGCCAACGAAGGAGTCGACGAACCAACCAAGGCGCTGTGGCTCGAATGCAGCCAGGTGGGCATGCCGCGCGCCGTGGTCATCACCAAACTCGACCACGCCCGCGCGAACTACGCCAACGCGTTGGCCGCCGCGCAGCAGGCGTTCGGCGACAAGGTACTTCCGCTGTACCTGCCCGCGAACTCACCGTGCACCGGGCTGATCGGGCTCCTGTCCGAGACCCACTACGAATACGCCGACGGTAAGCGCACCGCTACCCATGCACCCGACGACTCGTACGCCGACGCGATCTCCGAACACCGCGGCCTGCTGATCGAGGGCATCATCGAGGAGTCCGAGGACGAGACGCTGATGGAGCGCTACCTCGGCGGTGAGGAGATCGACCAGTCGGTGCTCATCGACGACCTGGAGAAAGCCGTGGCCAGGGCGACGTTCTTCCCCGCGCTCCCGGTGTGCAGCGGCACGGGCGTCGGCACACAAGAACTGCTCGAGATCATCACCGCCGGGTTTCCCCCACCGCCCGAACACCGGCTGCCCGAGGTTTTCACGCCGCAGGGCAAACCGCGCGCCGAGCTTCCGTGCGACCCGAACGGCCCGCTGCTGGCCGAGGTCGTCAAGACGACGTCCGATCCCTACGTGGGACGGGTGAGCCTGGTGCGGGTGTTCTCGGGAACCATCACCCCGGACTCGACAGTGCATGTGTCCGGCCACTTCTCGTCGTTCTTCGGCGGTAGCGGCTCCTTGACCGGCTCGCTCGCCGCGCACGAGGATCACGACGAGGACGAGCGCATCGGGTCGCTGTCCTTCCCGCTCGGCAAGCAGCAGCGTCCCGCTCCCTCGGTGATCGCCGGCGACATCTGCGCGATCGGACGTCTCAGCCGGGCCGAGACCGGTGACACGTTGTCCGACAAGTCCGATCCGCTCGTGCTGCGGCCATGGAGCATGCCCGAACCGCTGCTGCCCGTCGCGGTGCAGCCACGAGCGAAGACCGACGAGGACAAACTGTCCGTCGGTCTGCAACGGTTGGCCGCCGAGGATCCGACCCTGCGCATCGAGCAGAACCCCGAGACACACCAGATCGTGCTCTGGACGATGGGTGAAGCGCACGCCAACGTGGTCCTCGATGCGCTCTCCCGGCGCTACGGCGTCGCCGTGGACACCGTCGAGTTGCGCATTCCGTTACGAGAAACGTTCGGCGGCAAGGCCAAAGGACACGGGCGCCACGTCAAGCAGTCCGGCGGTCACGGTCAGTACGCGGTCTGCGACATCGAGGTTGAGCCGCTGCCCGAAGGCTCCGGATTCGAGTTCATCGACAAAGTCGTCGGCGGCGCGGTGCCCCGCCAGTTCATCCCGAGCGTCGAAAAGGGCATTCGGGCGCAGATGGAGAAGGGCGTCGGACCCGGCTACCCGGTCGTCGACATCCGCGTCACGCTGTTCGACGGCAAGGCCCACAGCGTCGACTCGTCCGACTTCGCCTTCCAGATGGCCGGCGGCCTCGCGCTGCGGGAAGCGGCCGCGGCGGCCAAGGTGAACCTGCTCGAACCGGTCGATGAGGTGACGGTGCTGATTCCCGACGACTTCGTCGGCGCCATCATGGGCGATTTGGCCGGGCGGCGGGGCCGTGTGCTGGGCACCGAGAAGGTCGGCGACGACCGCACTCTGGTCAAGGCCGAGATCCCCGAGGTCGAGCTGAGCCGCTACGCCATCGACCTGCGTTCGCTGGCCCACGGCGCCGGCACGTTCACCAGGACCTTCGCCCGTTACGACCCGATGCCCGACCACGCTGCGGCCAAGGTCGCATCCTCGGTCTGAATGCATCACCGGGGCCGATCCCCACGCCAGCTGAAGCTGTTGACGTATTTGCCCATATCCAGGGCGATCTGGAGGTTGGCACCGGACGGTTTGCCGAACCCGAAGTCGGGGCTGAACTGGTGGTACGGTCCGACTGCTGCCGCAATCAGCGCCAGGTCGTTTTTCACCGCGGCCACGACCAGAACCCGCATGCGCAGATAGCTGCTGTTGGCGCCTTGCGGCCAACAGTCGGCGACTTCGCCGTATCCCGAATGGAAGCCGACCATCGCGTTGGGAATTTCGTAGGCGGTGCGGGTGTCGGGAAAAGTGGCTTTCACCAACGACTTTGCGATCTCCTGCGCGGACCGGCCCGCAGCGGGTTCGCTGAACAACTGCAGCGTCCCACCGTCACCGGCGAGGAGTTCGGCGGTCACCCCGTTGGGCTCGGTGCTCACCCGGTAGGCCGACTCCGGCGCGGGATAGGACACCGAGAACGCGCCGTCCGGCGAGGTGAACCGAGGGTTGATGGACACCGGGGTGCCGGTCGGCGGACGCCCGCAGTCGGGTGGGCATACGTAGCGCACCGGCGGCTTGGCCATCATCGCCGACATTCCGACGAGGACGGCGGCAATCACCGCGATCACGGCCAACCACGTCAGCACCAGCCGCCTGCGCGACGTGCGGTGCGGCGCCGCGGCCGCGTATGCACCGGCCGGAACCGCATATCCGGGAAAGAAATTCGTCGGTGCGCTCATTCGGGGGCACCGCGAACCGGCCGTGATTCGCGCCTCGCCCGGCGCGAGGAGCGCGACGACGCGCGCGTCGCCACCCCGCACGCGGGGCAGAACGCCATGTCCGGCACGACATGTCCACAGTGCGGGCACAGCAGCGGTTCCTCCGCGCGGATCTCGTCGTGCGCCTCGTGGAGCAACGCCAGGTGCAGGCCCAACCGCAGCAACAGCAGCGCCACCCCCGCCGCCACGAGATAGGCCACCAACATCAGCACCTGCGGGAAGCGGGCGACGTCGATCAGGCCCAGCGCCAGATACACGCCCAGCACCGCGACCGCGAAGCCGATCAGCATCGCGCGCACGACACCCGGGCGTTGGTCGCGTTTGCTCGGGGGCCGGGTGAACCACAGTGCGGCACCGATCAATCCACCGGCCGCCGCAGCGATCAACGGCGCCGCCAGCCCCCGGATGCCCGCCTCGACCAGCAGGCTCTCCATCGGACGCTTGCTCACCACTCCGGTGCCGAACTGCGGAGCCAGCCGCGTGAGCGTCGCCGCCGCGGAGAAACTCAAGGCGCCGAGTGCTCCGATCATGAAGCCGTCCAGCGCTTCTCGTGAGGACGGACGCGTCAGGCGGACGATCACGGCGGGTGTCAACATCAGGACAACTCCGCCGAGCGGAATCGCGACGCCCATGCGCAGCATGCGCTCACCGACGATCGCCGAACCCAGCGCGACACCATAGGATTTGGCGAGCACCGC
Source organism: Mycobacterium lehmannii (assembly GCF_002245535.1). GTDB lineage: Bacteria > Actinomycetota > Actinomycetes > Mycobacteriales > Mycobacteriaceae > Mycobacterium > Mycobacterium lehmannii. The sequence continues at coordinate 22,176 of NZ_NKCN01000015.1, forward strand.
CCCCGTCAACGACACCCAGCCCACCCCGAGACCGACGGCCAGGGTGACCGTGAGAAGCATTGTGGCAATGGGGAAGTCGCGGAACGCATCCGACTCGCGCAGGTACAGGACGAACAACAGCGGCAGTCCCAGCGCGGCGACCGTCACCACGGCAGCGGGCAACCGCAGCAACGTGAAGGCGATCAGCGCCGCCACCAACACCAGCAGGCCGATCCGGAACGCGGTGCGCGAGCGCTGCGGCAGGTGCGGGAACAGCGAGCTCGCAACCGAGACCTGCAGAAGGTGCTCGTTCGGCGCGGCGCTGAAGTCGAGCGGCCGCAACCAATCCGGGCCTTCCCTCGGCCGCGGCGTCAGGTGACATCCGCACAACCCGCAGTACTCGCCGGCGGGCACATCGGTCTTGCAGATCCGGCATTCTTCGGTCGGCACGGTCTGGTCGTCGCCGGTACTCATGCGGCCGCCTTCTGGAGGATGAGCACGTTGCGCACGAGGTTGTCGACATTCGGGGTGCCCAGGCCGGTCACCAGGTCGTAACCGGGCAACGCGTCCGCGACCGCGTTACCTCCGAGGGTGACGTCGCGGAAGGCCGGCAGCGGGGCGCCCCGCGAGATTCGATACAGCAGCGGGTTCAGGTCGCCGAGCAGGCGGCCGCCGTTGGCGAGCAGGTACTGGTTCATCACCGCGGCCAGGCCGGCCCAGATCGGTGCCGACTGGGACGTGCCGCCACCGACCAACGGCGTCTGCGCAAAGACGATGCGCACGCCGGTGAACGGGTCCGCGACGGCTGCGACGTCCGGAGTCAGCCGGCGGTCGGTGTCGCGGTCGGGCCACACCTCGCGCTGCCAGTCCGGACGGTCGAACACCGCCGAGACACCGCCGCCCGTGCCGACCGACAACGGCACGTCGAACCAGGCCTGCTCGGACAACCACCGCCCGTCGCTGTCCGTGGACAGGGTGGTGCCGCCCACGTCGGTCATCTCCGGCAGCGAGGCGATCGAGTCCAGGCCGACGTCGGACTCGCCCGGCGGCGAGGACCAGTCGTCGCCGCCTTTGCACTCGAGACCGGCGAGGTCGCCGCTGGCGTTGAACGCCGTCGTGCCGTGTGACTGCGCGGTGGCCAGCGCCGAGCGCACGGGGGCTAGGTCGGCGGCGGTGATCAGCCTGTCGCAGCCCCACCCGATGGAGAAGCTCCACACGGCGCCCGGATAACGGCGGTCCGTGTCCTCGAGCATCTGGCCGATGCGTTCGAACGCGCCGTCGGCGGTGACGGTCGGAAGCGCGCTGACCACGACCTTGCGCGCATCGGGAGCGACGGCGTGCGCCACCTGAAGGTCCATCGTGGCTTCCCCGCGCGGGTCGTCGAGTTCACCGATCACCTCGGGGGTGAAGCGGGGCAGGTCGTAGGTGTCGGCGAAGGTGTCGAGGTCGGCCTGGTCGAAGCCGTCGAAGGCGAAGAACACGATCGTGGTGCCCTTGCCGGTGTAGCCCGCAGCGGCCAGCGGAGCGGCGTTGTAGGTGTTGCGCAGCGCCTCGGGGGTCAGGCCCTTGTCCGGCACATCCAGCGGCAGCGTCCAGATGTGCGACGTATGGTGCGGCATGTATCCGAGGATCCGGCCGACCTCAGAAACCTCCTCGCGCAATACATCCGGCACGTGCGGTTGTTGCGGGGACGCGTAGAACACCTGGCCGCGGCGGCCGCGGTAGTCGCGCACCTCGACCTCGAATGCATCGGCGACGGATGCCGCCGGTCCTTCCACCACGGCCCAGTGATGACCGGGACGCCAGCGAACCGAAAGGCCGTGGCCGTGTGCCCATGCGTACACCCCCGCGGGGCGGTGTTCGTCGCGCAGCGCCATCGTCAGCTGAACCCCACTGTCGAGCGAGGCCCCTAGATCGGTCGAGCTCGCCAACAGGTAGGAGTACGGCCCGGCGATCACCTCGCCGCCGAAGCGCGCGGAGACGGGGCGCAGATCGGAGACGAGGACGAATACGCCCGCCGTGATCAGCGCCAGCACGCCGAGATGCCGCACACTCACCGTCCGGCCCCGGGTCGATGGACGGCTAGTGGTCGCCCGGGATCGCCGTCGGGGCAGGGGGTGCGGTCACCGTCGGCGAGAACGGGTTGGGTCCCGGCGAGATGCGCGGCGCCTTGTCGGTGGTCTCGACCGGCGGCGGAGGAGCCTCGGTCGTGGTTGTCGTGGTGGTCGTCGTCGTGGTGGTCTCTTCCGGCGCCTTCTCCTCGGTGGAGCACGATGCGCTGAACATGACCATCGCGACCGCGGCGGTACCACCGGCGACGGCGGCGATACGACGTCCGATCTGAGCTGACCTCATGATTGCAGTCCTAACTGTCCCGACCGGTGCGGAGAAGCTTCAAGATCAAAGCCGGCGTTGGAAACTCTAACCGAAGATCGGGACCCGCGCTCCGTGAGAAATCGCAGCTAGCGACTCTGCGGGACTAGGAGCCGGACTTCAGCGCGCCCAACGCCTCGGCCAGGGTCGGATACAGCGAGAACACCTGATCGAGTCCGGTCAGCTGGATCGGCCTGCTGGTCGCAGGCCCGTCGGCCACCACCGCGAAGCGGGCCGACTTGCTCACGGTCTCGTGCGTCGCGACCAGTGCCTGCAAACCCGCGGACGCGAGGAAATCCACCGCCAGCAGGTCGACGACGAGGGCGGAGGGCTCCTGCGTGAGCGCCTCGGTGATCGCCGCCTGGAACGTCGGGACCGTGGCGAGGTCGACGTCACCGCCGACCGTCAACACAGCGATGCCGTCCTCGTGGGAGATCGAAGTGGTTATCGGCTCAATTCGTGACAACGGTGGTCCTCCGGTAGGCGCCGCCACCACGACGGCAATGGGGCGAGCTTAACGCGTCGCGTCCTGCCATAGATCAGTGCTTCAGGGGAACATGCTGCGATACGCAGGCTAATGTCGGGAAGAGACTTCTGCGCTGGGTGATTCCGGTGTGAGCGCGAGCTGGGAGGGCCGACTGCCGCGAACATGACCGACGCCGCAGACTTCTACCAGCGCTACGAACGTGAACGGGCGAGAGCCGACGATCTCGCCGATCGCGACGTGTTCCGCAGCGCGCTGGTCAACTCGCTGCAAGATGGCTTCTTCGTCACCGATGGCACCGGGTGCGTCGTCGAGATCAACGACGCCTTCGCGGAGGTCACCGGATACGGCCAGGACGGTCTGCCCTATCCGATGCCTCATCCCTGGGCGGTCGACGGCGTCGCGGCCGACGATCGCAGGGCCGCCCTCGTGCGCGACGGCCGCATGACGGCCGAGACCAAGATCAGGCACCGCGACGGACGCACGCGCTGGGTCGCGATCAGCATCAACGCCGTCCCCGACCACAACTCGCGGCGCGGTCTCTATGTCGGCACCATCCGCGACGTCACGGCACCCCGCGCCGCGGCGGAGCGCGACCGGGCGATGGCGCGGTTGGCGACGGCGGTGAGCGTCGCCAAGGACGTCGACGAGGTGCTGGCGATAACGCTCGCGCAGTGCCGCGTACCGCTGGATGCGCAGCGGCTGATCGCGGTGACGTGGCCGAAGGTCAACGGTGAGGAGCCGACCGTCCGGGTGGCCGGCGAACCCGCTGTCACCTCGTGGAGGGACCTCGGAGAGGACTGGCGCCGCACGTTCGAGGACGCCCGCACCTGGATTCCGCTGACGGTGACGCCGGTCGGTGCGGTGCCCAGCGCCGGCACCACCAGGGGCTTCGTCGCGGTGCTCTCCGGGGCGCGGGATGTCGTGCTGTGCCTGGAGCACCAGGTTCCGCGGGTGGTCAGCGCGGAGGACCGGCGCCTGGTCTCGGCGCTCGTCGGCCACTTGAGCGCGGCCTTGCAGCACGTCCGGCAGTTCGAGAGCGCCAGGGAGACGTCGCTGACGCTGCAGCGATCGCTGCTGTCCCCGATCGATCTCCCGCCCGGGTTCGCCGTGCGCTACGAGCCCGCCGTCCATCCGCTGGAGATCGGCGGCGACTTCTACGACGTGCTTCCCGTCGGTGACGGCCGGATCGGAATCGTGGTCGGGGACTGCGTGGGGCGCGGACTCGCGGCCGCCGCCGTGATGGGGCAGTTGCGTGCGTCGACGCGCGCGCTGCTACTCACCGGGGCGAGGCCGTCGACGGTGCTCGAACACCTCGACGCGGTCGCCGAGTTCATCCCCGACGCCTACTGCACCACCGTGTTCGTCGCGATCGTCGACACCGTGTCCGCATCCGTCGAGTACAGCAACGCCGGTCACGTCCCGCCGGTGCTGGTGTCTACAACCGCGTCACCGCAACTGCTCGACGAGGCGAGTTCGGTTCCCCTCGCCGTGGCGCACTCGCGGCCCCGCCCGCAGACGACGCATCCGTTACCAGAGGGCTCGACGCTGATGCTCTACACCGACGGCCTGATCGAACGCCGTGACCGGTCGATCGACTCCCAGATCGACCGGATGTCGGCGGTGTTGACCGATACCGCCAGGAGGCCAATCGAAGGTGTCGCCGACGCGGTGCTGCGGGCGTTGGTGCCTGACGGCGGGTTCGACGACGACGTGGCGATCGTGATCTACCGGTCGCCGAAGGCCTCCCTCGTCATCGACGACACCGCCACCGCGGCGAAGTTGACCGAGATCCGGCACAGGTTGGCTGCGTGGCTGGCGGCCAACGGCGCCTCGAACGAGTCGGTTTCCGATCTCATCCTCGTCGTCAACGAGGCCTGCTCCAACAGCGTCGAGCACGCCTACCGCGGGCACGAGCCAGGGCGCGTGCGCGTCGAGGCCGAGATCCACGACACGGCGATCCACGTGCGGGTCACCGACTTCGGGTCGTGGAAGGCGCCGCCTCCCGATCCCGGCACCCGAGGCCGGGGCCTGTTGTTGATGCGCGCCGTCAGCGATCGCGTGGACCTCGACGGCACGGCGGCCGGCACCACCGTGGATATGACGTTTCAGTTACCGGAGATTCGAGTTTGAACCAGCTCTGCCCGCCTGGACGCCGCTGTCGTGGTATTACAAGTATTGGCAAGGAACGTCTGTCGGGAAGAGGCAGCGATGCGGACTATGTGGCATGCACAGAGGCGGTGCGGCGGCCTCTAGGACATCGGGAGGTTCTGTGATCGGACTCGCTCACACTGCCGTCCATTGGTGTTGACGGTGGGGGACTGAAAGTAGTGACCCGCAACCAGTTCCGGCTCGAGCCCGGGGGCGCTGAGGCGCCACCGGTGGTCACCGCGGTCGGCGAGATCGACTTGGCGAACGTCGACGAGTTCAGCGACGTGTTGACGCGCGCAGCCGCGGACAATTCCTCCGTCACGGTCGACCTCACCGAGGTCACCTACTGCGACAGCGCCGCCCTGCGGGAGCTGTTCTCTCTCGCGGCGAACGCCAAGCTCGAGCTGGTGGTGCCCACGAACGGGCCGATCACCACGCTGCTCGGTATCTCCGGCCTCGACAAGGTCGCGACGGTCACCGTCGTCGACTGAGCGGATCGCCGTGCCAGCACCCAGTTTTCAGCCTCGCCAGCACCCCGAGCTGATCACGCTGTTGCACCGGATCCTCGAACGATTGCAGGCCGACGTGTCGAACACCCTGGGGGTTGCCGTCACCGTCCACGACAAACGGTTCAACGAGCACGCGTCTGCACTTGCGGCGCTCGGTATCGAAGAGAAGATGATCGCAGCTCAGCTGTCTGGGCTGGGCGGCCCCGTTGCCGACGCGCTGACCCATCAGGTGCCGGTGCTAAGCCTCGATCTGTGGACCGACGACCGCTGGCCCGGGCTGACCTTCGATGCGGCCGCCGACCTCGCCGGCGGGATCACGGGCGACTTGAAAGCCGTACACGGAGCGGCGGCGGTGCCGGGCTTCTGGCGCGAGGACGCGGCGATTGTGCTGTCGTGCACGCTAACCGAGCCCGCCTCGGCGGTCACCGTCACGACGCTGGCCGCCTACGAGCAACTCGTCTCGGCGGCCCTCGTCACCACCGCGGCCCAGAACGAGGCCGCGTTCGAGGACCTGCTGGCCGCCCTGCAGTCGCGCGGGGCGATCGAACAGGCCAAGGGCGCGTTGATGGGGTTGGTCGGCTGCGACGCCGAGCAGGCGTGGAGCATGCTGCGTCGCGCGAGTCAGGAGTTCAATGTCAAGCTGCGCGAACTGGCGGTGGCGTTGTTGGAACACGTCAGCGGTCGTCCGGCCCAGCAACCCGGCGTCGCCGAGCCGATCGCTCCGCAGCAGTCGGCGCGTGCCGCCGCTCAGCTGTTGTGGACGGCGATGGCGCACGAGCAGCGTCGATCCAACGGGCCGTAGCGTCTGACGTTTGAGGTCCGTGCTGTCAGCGCCGTGCTGTCAGGGTCCGTGTTTGGCCGCCGCCGCCGCGGCGGCGGCCTCCGCCTCGAGCTCCTCTTCGAGCGCGCCCTCGTCGCGGCCGAGCGCGATCGTGGCCGCAGCCATCGCGACGACGGCGGCTGAGATCGCGATCGCCTTCACGCCGCCGACGGTCATGTGCTCACCGAGGACCACCGCGCCCAGCACGACGGCGACCACCGGCTCGAGAACCAGCATCGTCGGCACCGAGGTCTGCAGGGATCCGGCGTGGAACGCGGACTGTTGCAGGAACACCGCGAGGACGCCCAGCACGAGGAGCAGATAGAGCGCAGGGGTGGTCACCACCTTGCCCACGCCGCCGTTGGCGAGCAGGAACATCACCAGCTTCGTCAGCAGCGCGACGACCCCGAACAGCAATCCGACCGCGACCGCGAGCAGCACCGCACGTTTCCACCCGGCGGTGCGGACGGCCAAGATCACACACGCCGTCACCGCACCGGCGCAGACGACTGCCACGAGAACGGAAAGGGGAACGGACGCCTCGTAGTCACCGGGTCGGGTCTTGGCAAGCACCACGAACACCGCGAGCGCGGCGGTGAGCACCATCGCCCACATCCACTCCCGGCGAGTGACCCGACGGTTGGCGAGCCGGGCGCTCAGCGGCAGAGCAAACAGGAGAGCCGACGTCAGGATGGGCTGAACAAGCAGCAGCGAACCCTTGATCAAAGCGAGGGCCTGGAAGCCATAGCCTGCCAGCGCGGCGGCCGTGCCGGCCCACCACAGCGGCCTGCGCAGCAGCGTCGTCACCATCACGGTGCTGATGCCGTGCTCCTCCGGTACGTCCAAGGTGGCGCGCTGCCTAACCACGATGCCGATCGCCAAGAAGACCGCGGCGAGCAGGGCGAGCAGGACGACCAGACCCTGATCTACCACGAGGGGCCTACCAAAGCGTTTCGCTCCCTTCCGGCCAGGCTGCGCACATCGGACAAGAACAACATACGGACCGCGGGCCTGCGCGCCTGGCTCGGAGGCAGCGACCGTTTGCGAGGTTTGGTGCCCCACCTATCGGGGCATCAAACCGATCATGAATCTGCGACGTTTGCTTGTGCTGGTCGGTGCGGTGGTCCTTCTGGTTGGAGTCATCGCCATGCTGGTCCCAGTGTCGATCTCCGGGCCGGACAACCAGAAGATCTCGTGCGGCAATGCCATCGCCGCGGACGACTCCGAGGCCAGCCAGGCCAACAGCAACGATCCCAACCAGCTGAAGAACCTCCCGATCATCGATGAGCTGACTGAGGATCCGCCGGACTATGTCGCGCAGTGCCACTCGGCGGTGTCCGATCGTCGCATGTGGTCGATTCCGGTCGCGATCATCGGTCTGGTCGTGCTGGTCGCCGGATTCCTGGTCGGCGGCCGCAACGCTCGGGCAGGCTGACGCCAGTCGAGGTCGGCCGGCATCGACCCAGCCGGGCCTTCGACGCTAGCTGGCCTCGCGGTCGCCCGTGACCACCCGCAGTGACGGTGCTGTGCGCTCGGGGGCGATCCGATCGTTGACGGTGGCGACGACGGTGTCGACGCGGTTGACCGCCCGATCGCACAGACCACGGACTCTGTCGCTGACGGAGTCGACGTCATCGGCGGCGCTCAACAGGTAGGAGCGCACGTTGACGCGCAGTCGCTCGCCTGCGGCTCGAGCGCGGCGGCGCAAGTGATCGTCGATCTCGACCGTGACGTAGGGCATCACGCGAAGCTTCATGAACCCACCCTAGACGCCCGCTGTCGATCGGCGGTCTGTGCGAGCGGCCGGCCCGCGGACTCCCGCAGCGTGATGATCGTCGCGAGCGAGACCACCGCGGCAACGACTAAGTACCACGCTGGCGCGAGATCGTTGCCGGTCTCGGCGGTCAGCCAGGTGACCACGTACGGGGTGGTGCCGCCGAATCCGGCGACGCAGATGTTGTAGCCGATCGAGAATCCGCTGTAGCGCACGGTGGTGGCGAACAGTTCGACACCGGCCGACACCGCGGTGGAGACGTAGATCGACTCGATGACCGCCAGACCGCAGTGGGCGGCGATCGCGGCGACCAGCGACCCGGAGTTGAGCAGCAGGAAGAGCGGATAGCCCAGAACCGCGAAGGCCACCGATCCGGCGATCAGCATCGGCCGTCGGCCGATCCGGTCCGACAGCGCGGCTAACGGAAGGATGAGGACGAGTGCGACGAGGCTGGCCAGCGTGACCGACAGGAAGGCGTCGGTCTTGGAGAACTCGAGCGTCTGGATGAAGTAGGTCGGCAGGAACGTGAACACCACGTAGTAGCCGACGTTGAAGACGATGAACATGCCGACGACTTGCAGGATCGGCCGCCATGACGTCGTGAACGCCTCACGCAGCGGCGACTCCGCGACGCGGTCGGTCTTGCTGAGCTCGGCGAAGTGGGGGGTGTCGTCGAGGCGCAGCCGGATGTAGAGGCCGACGAGGCCCAGCGGCCCGGCGATCAGGAAGGGGATGCGCCAGCCGTAGCTCTCCATCGCCTCGGTGGGCAGCAGCGCCTGAAGCAGGGTCACGGTGATGGAGCCGAGCAGAAAGCCCAGCACGCCGGACCACGCCATGAAGGTGATGGTCAGCCCGCGGCGGCGTTGGGTTGCGAACTCCGCGAGATAGACGGCGCCTCCGCCGTATTCACCGCCGGCGGAGAACCCCTGCAGGCAGCGCAGGAGCAGAAGGAGCAGCGGGGCGGCGACGCCGATCGAGGCGTAGGTGGGCAGCACGCCGATGAGGACGGTCGCGCCCGACATCAGCAGGATCACCAACGCCAGGACCCGTTGCCTGCCGATCTTGTCGCCCAGGGGGCCGAAGACGAATCCTCCGAGCGGGCGCATGAAGAAGGCGGCCGCGAATATCGCGAACGTGTTCAGCAGTGCCGCCGTCTCGTTGCCCGCCGGAAAGAAGTTGGCCGCGATGAATGTCGCCAGGAAGCCGTAGATAGCGAAGTCGAACCACTCGACGGCGTTCCCAATCGATGCGCCCGTGATCGCCTTCCGCACATCGCTTGGCATCCGACCTCCCGAAAGTAAGCGCTGCGCTGAGCATTTCGCTTACCGGGCCGGTAAGCGCCCTACGAAGATATCGGGCTACGTCCCCGCCCGCGAGCGCTGCACATGCTCATCAGGACATGGCCGTTCTTGGGCTTTTGGGCCGAGTCAGCTTGGCCCGAGTCGACGAGTTGATCAGAACGGCGCGGGATCGGTGTCCGTGGTGTCAATGCCGGCGTCGGTGGCGATTTCCCACAGGTCATCGTCCTGCGGGGGTGGCCTGCTGGGTTGGGTGGTCGCGGGCGCGGCCCATCTCTTGCGGTCCATGGCGTTGAGGGCACGCTCGCGTTCGATTCGTTGAAGCCGGTCTTGGGCACGCGTTCGTCGGCGGCGCGGCATCATCGCGCCTTTGTCGCCGTGTCGTGCTGGTCCGGCGGGCACGGGCAGGGTGGCGGTGGTGGTGTCCCAGCCGGGGTAGAACAACCGGCTTCCGGGGTGGGTGAAATAGGTTCTCCCAGACGGCGCGGTCCACAAGACGGTTCCGTCGGGGTGCTGTTGATCGCCCCACCCACCGAACGTTTTGAGCAAGTGATGAATTCGACACAGGCACTTGAGGTTCGACGGATGGGTGGCACCAGTCGGAGAGGGCGTGGTGTGGTCAAGGTCGCAGAATTCTGCCGGGCGAGTACAACCGGGAAACCGGCATGTCATATCGCGCATCCGAACGAATTGTGCGGTCTTGCGCGAGGGGCGATAGCCGGTCTCGGGCGCGGCGGGGGGTTTGTGAACCCACTGGACCTTGGCCCCGTTTTTGATCAGCTCAGCCAACAACGGGGTCGGGATCATCCCGCCGCCGATGATCAGCGCCGCAGCGGATCTCGGCTTCGGCCGCTCTGTCGCCGGTTCGGCAGCTTGCGGCTCTGTCGGTGGTTCGGCGGGTTGCGGCTCTGTCGCCGGTTCGGCAGCTTGCGGCTCTGTCGCCGGTTCCACCGGCCCGGCCGCCGGCTCTGCCGTCGCGGATTCGGCAGGTGTTGCGGGTACGGGTTCTGTGTTCGGAGCGTTGGCTTCGCTGATGACATTGATGACGAAGTGCGCTGCGCGGGGATCGTCCTGTCCGGCTGACGGGCAGTCGGGACTACCGCATTTGCAACTCAATCCCTCGGCGTTGGCGGCGATGGCGCCGAGCGCTTCGGCGCGGCGCTGTCCCGCGGTGCGCGGATCGTCTTTGCACACCTGGCTCGACAGCTGCGCAAGCCGGCGTTTGAGCAGTTCACCATCGGTGATGCTCAATCGGCCCCACAGTGACATCGTTCCGGTCACGTCATCACGCTTGCCCAGGCGTACATCCCGGTTCTGGGCGGCCTCGCGCATGCGTCGGCGCGCGTCGGGATCGTGCTCATCGACAAGGGAGTCGATCGCTGATTCCAGCCGCGCCACCGACAACCCACCCCACTCGCCGGCGCGCTGCGCGATCGCAGTGTCGATGCGCTCGCCGATCTGCGAGTCCACGATCAGTTGTGTGCGCCAGGTGATCGTCGACACCAGCGCCGCACTCAACCGTCCCTGCGTGAACAGCGCCGCGACTTTCGGGAGCCGCTCGCGCAGCGCCATCGCGATGCACATCTGCCTCGAAGCCGCCCGGTCCCCGACCCCCATCGCCGCCGAGATCTCCGCCGACGCCATCCGCCACCCGTCGACGGCTAGATGATCGCGCTCCTCATCGGGTTCGGTGTAGCGCGCGGTCAACTCCGCGGTGGCGGCCAGCCGCCGCGCGGCCAGCATCGCCTCAGAGCGCGCACACTCCTCGATCGCCGCCACGACTGTCTTGTCGTCGGCATCCGCGAAGTCGGATTCGAACATGTGTTCGATTGTGCCATCGCCCACCGACAAATCGGGACTACGTCAGCGCAACATCTGGCATTGCGGTTCACCGCTGCGAGGCACCCAACCAGAACGGCCGCGTCGCGAGCACGACAACCGCCAATATCGCGATCGGTGCCGCCAACGGCACCCATGGCAGCTCCGGTGACAGCAGCACCGCCGCCAAAGCGATACCCGTGAACCCCAGTGCCCCAACGACTGTAGGCACGGTGACATCGGCGGTATGCCGCAACACGAGATATGCCGCACCGGCCAATCCACACAGCGCCGCCAGCACTGGACTCGCCGATGCCATCACGATCGCCGTGGCCGCCGACAACACCGCCAACGTGGCGGCCACCCGAAACACGTTGCCCAGCACCACCATCGCTACCGCAAGACCACACGCAACCAACGCCGCATCGTCAGCAGACAGCGCGGCCGCCGCCACCATGACGAAACCGAACCCTGTGGACAACGCGCGATTCACCGTCGCCTCCGCACCGGTCTGCGGTGCTGGGGTACCAGCTGCATGGCCTGGTCGAGCGTGTCGTCCTCGCGCCACGCCACGATGTCCACACCGACGGTGCCCATGTCCCGATACATGAACGATCGCTGCAGCGCCCACATCCGTGCCACCAACGCGTCGCATCCCTCCTCGAACGGCGCACCCTGTAAAACGTCCACCGCCACAACGGTGTGGCCGCGCTTGCACAGGTCGATCAACGCCAGCGCGAACTCGGTGTCGAGCATCGTCGAGAACGCGACGACGATTGCGCCCGGCGGGACCGCGGCGCGCGGGGCCAGAGTGCCCGATGTGGTGTCGTAACCACCGCTGACACCGAGCATCGCGTCGAGCACCCGATAGAACTGCCTTCGGCCGATGTCCGCGCTCAACCACCGCGGATGCCGGTCACCGAGCGCGACGATGCCGGCCCGGTCGCCGCTGCGCAGCGCGCTCTGCACCACCTGTACCGCACCGCGTGCCGTGCGCTCAGTGGCCTCGGTGGCGGGACCCGCCGGCTGGGCGTAGTTGTCGATCAGCACGACCACGTCGACGGCGCGGTCGGTCAACCGTTCGGTGACGTGCAGGCTGCCCCTACGCGCGCTGACCGCCCAGTTCACGGTGCGCAGTTGATCTCCCGGCACATACCGGCGCACGTCGGCGTACTCGACACCGGGACCGATGTGCCGGGTCAGGTGAGTGCCCAGCCGATCGAGCAACTCGGTGCGCGGGACCGCCGTCGACTGCGGCGGCGCCATCGGGAACACGAATACGTCTGCGGCGTCGACCACTCCGATCCCCTCGACCAGACCGCTCCGCGCCGCCACCGTCAGGTGCGCCTGCAGCGGATAGCGGCCCCACCGCTGCGCGGTCGCCACCACGGTTTGCCTCGAACTCTCCCGCGAAGCGACCTCCAGCGTCATCCCCTCGACGGAGCAGCTCACCAGCCTCACCGCCTCGTTCCCGGCCTCCGCCCACAGCGTGATGCGCGCCGGCTCACCTTCGAAGCAACGGTGGACGCCGGGATCAGCGCACACTCGCACCGTGGGGACCCCGCGCTGCCACCCAACCGAACACAACACCCCGATCAGCGGCGCGGCAAACGCGATGAGCTCCCAGCGCGACCCGAGCACCGCCACGGCCATGGCCGCCACCGCACAGGTCAGCAGCGCCCGCGCCAGAGGTGAAGCGCGCCAGCCTAACTCGGCCTCGGTGCAGCGGACTTCGATCACGGGTCGGTCCGCGGCACCGGCAGTCGCCGCAGTAGCTCGTCGACCACATCGCTGCCACGGACTCGGCGCACCCACATCTCCGGTCGCAAGGTGATCCGGTGCGCAACTGCCGGAACCGCAAGCATTTTCACATCCTCGGGTACGACGTAATCACGACCCTGCAGCAGCGCGCGGGCGCGGGCCAGCTGGACGAGATCGAGTTCGGCGCGGGGACTGGCGCCCACCGCGATCTGCGGGTGGTTTCGGGTGGCGGCCGCCAACGACACCACGTAACGCAGCACATCGTCGTGCACGGTGACCTGTTCCACCGACTCCCGCATCGCGACGAGATCGTGGGCGTCCACGACCTGAGCGACCGTCGGTTCGGCGGAGCCGCGGTCGATGCGGCGGCGCAACATCGACGCCTCTTCCTGTTCGGAGAGGTACCGCAGTTCGAGCCGGATCGTGAAGCGGTCGAGCTGAGCCTCGGGCAAGGGGTAGGTGCCCTCGTACTCGATCGGGTTGTCGGTCGCCAACACGATGAACGGGGCGGGCAACGGGTGCGTCGCACCGTCGATGCTCACCTGGCTCTCGGCCATCGCTTCGAGCAGCGCCGCCTGTGTTTTCGGTGGTGTGCGGTTGATCTCGTCGGCGAGAAGCAGATTGGTGAAGATCGGGCCGCGACGGAATTCGAATCGCCCCGACTGCATGTCATACACCGTCGAGCCGAGCAGATCGGCGGGCAGCAGGTCGGGGGTGAACTGCACGCGTTTGAACTCCAGTCCGAGCGCCGCTGCGAAGGACCTCGCGATCAGCGTCTTGCCGAGACCCGGCAGGTCCTCGATCAACACGTGTCCCCCGGCCAGCACGGTCGTCAGGATCAGCGCCAACGCATCGCGTTTGCCGACCACCACCCGCCCGATCTCGTCGAGCACCGCTTCACAGTTCGCGGTGGTAGCCGCCGCAGGCAGTCCTGTCGTCATACCCGCTCCAACCGTTGCAGGATCTCATCGAGCGTCGCCCTGCCGGGTCCGGGTTCTTCGGTCCCGCGTTTGGCGACGTTCTCGGGGTTGACCCAACCCCACAGTTCCGGGCCGAACAGCATCTCACCGGTGGCGTGGTAGGCGGATCGGTTGCGGTTGCGACGTTGGCCAGTAGCCAACTCGAACTGCCGCGCGAGCATGGGCCTTAGGTGCCTGTCCCAGTCGGTGCGGGTGGCCTCCGCACGGCTGATCAGGGTCTCGGTGCGTGATCGCCAGCGACGCAACGACTCTGCGGCATCGTCGGAAGGTGTGTCGACGCCGCCGGTTTCGGCCTCACGGGCCAGCTGCCACCGCAGGCCGAGCAATGCCAGCGCCAGCGCGATGCCGGAAACGATCAGGATCAGCTCACGATCACGGCTGGCGACCGCGATCAGTTCCGCACCCACAACCAACAGAAACGCCGCGGCGACAAGCCTTCTCACGACGCGACCCCCGTCGTGCGCTGCGGTAGTTCGCTCAGCACCCGGTTGAGCACCTGCACCGCGGCTTCACGGTGCTGCTCGCTCATCACGTGCGGCGAGAACCGCGCCTCCTCGAACAACTCGACGAGTTCGGTAGCGCTGTCGGAGCGTAACGCCCCGCTGGCGACCGCCCGCGCGAGCACCTCGGTCGGGGTGTCGTACGCCTGCGGCGCTGCGCCGGGGACCCTCGTCAGTTCGCGTTCCATCGCGGCGTAGCAGGCGATGATCGCCTCGCGCGGTTCGCGGCTCAGGTCACCGATCTCGGCGAGGCCGACCTCGGCGGCCCTGGCAAGAGATGTCGTGGGCGCCGGGGCCACCGGCTCGTCCACCGCCACGACGACGTCGGCCGAAGTCGGGGGGCGCCCCTGTCGCCGCGATGCGACCGCCGTACCGACGACGATCAGCGCCATCAACAGAAGTATCGGGGGAATCAGGTAGTTCACGACGTTGCTGCCGGGCGCGTCGTCCTCGTCCGGACGCGGTGAGACGGAGTCGTCGGGGTCGCCGCGTACGGACGTGTCGGGTGTGGCGGCCGGCGGCGCCTCTTCGGTCGGCACCGGGAGCGACAGCCGGGATAGAAGTAAGACCAGGAACACCAACCCGATCAGCGCGGCCAACGCGACGAGGGTGAACCGCCACGACGGCCGGTCGCCGGGCCGTCGGTCCCGAGGCAGGCTCCCGGCCGCCGCCGGGAGTGGCCGCTTGTCCCGCATCCGCACGATGATCGCGAAACCGATGATCGCCACCGCCGCGCACAGCAACACGATGACGGCCGCCAACGCCAGCGGGTTGCTCTGGCGTTGCCCTGGCTCTTCGGCGGTGCGCTCCACGCCGGGGACGTAGCCCCGCAACGCCCAGGCCGCAAGCACCATGAGCGCGATCACCGCGATCACGCGTCGAGTCGACGTGCCGGAAGTCCCCATGGCCCTGTGGTCATCCTGACACGAATGGCCGCCGGCCCGATACGTTCGACAACTATGACGATCACACTGCACGAGTCCCGCGTCGCCGGGGCGATCGACCGGATGTACGCCGAAGCGCGGTATCAGATGGAGGCACTTCGGCGCGCCGACTTCGCCCGCCTGTCGGAGGCGACACCGCAGGAGCGCGCCGACGCTCTCAGCGACTTCTATCTGCCGGTGACGCCGGAGGCCGGCAGGCTGCTGTACGCGCTGGTGCGGGCGACTAAACCTGCCACCGTCGTCGAGTTCGGCATGTCCCTCGGCCTGTCCGCGATCCACCTGGCCGCGGCGGTGCGGGACAACGGAAGGGGCGGCGTCGTCACCACCGAACTGAGCGCGGCAAAGGTCGCCGCGGCAACGAAGACGTTCGTCGACATCGGTCTCGACGACGTGATCACGGTGCTGGCCGGCGATGCGCTGCATACGCTGCAAACCCTGGCCGGCACAGTCGATTTCGTCCTTCTCGACGGCTGGAAGGAGTTGTATGTGCCGGTGCTCGAGCTGCTGGAACCGCGCCTGACGCCGGGCGCACTGGTCGTCGCGGACAACACGTCGATGGATGAACTGGTGCCCTATCTCGACCACGTCCGCGACCCGGCTAACGGCTACGTCAGCGTACCGATCCCGGCACGGGAGAGCGACAGCATGGAGATCAGTTGCCGCGCAGTCACTTAACGCGCTGCAGTCGCGCCTTGGCGTCCTTGACCGCGGCGGCGGCTTCGCGCGAGGCCTGCTTGGCCTTGTCGTAGGAGTCCTCGGCGGCGGCCAGGCCACGCTCGGCCTCCTGCAACCGGCGTCGGGCGTCCTGGTGGCGCAGACGCGCGGCGGCCAGGTCGGACTGCAGTTCGGACAGTGCGTCGTCGGCTTCGGCCCTGGCGCGCTCGGCGGCAGCCAGTTCGGCGCGCGCCTGCTGTCGTCGCCTGCTCGCCTCCGCGTCCTTGCCGTCGCGTCCTTCGTCGCGCGGCTCCGCGGGTTCGGGCTCGGGTTGGCGCTTCGGCTTGCGTTTCGTTGTGGGGCTGAAAACAATTGCGGTGTCGCCGAACTCGCCGAATCCGGACCACTCCTCGGCCTTGGTCAGCCTGCCGAGCCGATCCGCGACATCGGGGTCGGCGATGGCGGCCTGCAGCGTGCCGGTGACGTCGTCGTGCAGCGCTCCCGTCGGGCGCTTGAGCTCCACCTCCTCGAACGCGGTACGGGTCAGATCGTTGACCAGCCGACGCTGTTCGGCCGACAGCTCCCGGATCCGCTCACCATCCATTGCCGCGTGTGCGTCGCGCAACCGTTCACCGAGACCCTTCAGGCGTTGCGTGACGTCCTCGTCGGCGAGCGCTAGCCGGTTGACCACCCACGCAGCGGTCGTCGGCTTCCGTGCGGCCGAGATCCGCTTGGCCGCATCGGCGTCGCCGCGTTTCTTCGCCTCACCGGCGAGCTTGGTGCGCAGCGCGGTGAAGTCCTCGAGCTTGGCGGCATAAAGTTCGTCGAGCGCGTCGTCGGCCACGGACTCATCCTCCCAAAGCGCACCGGACCGCATTGCCGCAGTGCCGATCCGCCGCGAACGAGCCGACGCTCGGCGATGATCATCGAATGCGAGCAGCGCCGGGTACCACGTCGCTGCGGCCGGCCGTGGTGATCGCCGCGCTCGGCGTGGTGTTCGGCGATATCGGCACCAGCCCGATCTACACGATCCAGACGGTGTTCAATCCGCGCGATCCTCATCCCGTGCCCGTCGCTCACAGCCACGTCTACGGCGTCGTATCGCTGATCTTCTGGTCGGTGATGATCATCGTGACGCTCACCTACGTGACGCTGGTGATGCGGGCCGACAACCGCGGCGAGGGCGGGATCATGGCGCTGATCACGCTGTTGCGCCGGTGGACCGGCCGGCGCGGGCGACGGGTGACGGCGACGCTGGCCGCGTTGGGTCTGTTCGGCGCCGCGCTGTTCTTCGGCGACAGCATGATCACGCCGGCGATCTCCGTGTTGTCGGCGGTCGAGGGCCTCAAAGTGATCGACCCGGAGCTGGCCGACTTCGTCGTTCCGGTCACCGCCGTGATCATCGTCGCTCTGTTCTCGGTTCAGCGCCGCGGCACCGCCACCATCGGACGGTTCTTCGGCCCGGTGATGATCCTGTGGTTCGTCGCGATCGGGCTATGCGGGGTGCGTGGCATCACCGGGCATCCGGAGATCCTCAAGGCGTTGTCGCCGACCTACGCACTGACCTTCATCACCGAACACTTCCACATCGGCTTTTTCGCGCTCGCGGCGATCGTGCTGGCGGTGACGGGTGCCGAGGCGCTCTACGCCGATATGGGCCACTTCGGCAGGCGGGCAATCACTTTCGGGTGGCTCGGGCTCGTCCTGCCCGCCTGCACGCTGAACTACTTCGGCCAGGGTGCGCTGGTGTTGGGCGACGAGTCGACGGTGGCGGCCCCGTTCTTCCTGCTGGCACCGGAGTGGGCCCGCGTCCCGATGGTGCTGTTGGCCACCGCCGCGACGGTGATCGCCTCACAGGCCGTCATCACGGGCGCGTTCTCGGTGACCTCGCAGGCCGCGCGCCTCGGATACCTGCCGCGGCTGCGCATCGAGCACACCTCGGCGTCGACCATCGGGCAGATCTACGTGCCGTGGATCAACGGCGCGCTGCTGCTGGGAGTGCTGATCCTGGTCTTCGCCTTCCGCAGTTCGGCGTCGCTGGCCTACGCGTTCGGCATGGCGGTTACGGGCACCATCACGATCACCACGACGCTGTTCTTCTATTACGCGCGCACACGGTGGCGGTGGCCGCTGTGGGTGGTGGTGCCCGGCGCGGGTGCACTGCTGGTGGTCGACCTGATGTTCTTCGGCGCCAACCTCACCAAGCTGGTGCACGGCGCGTGGTTACCGCTGACCATCGCCGTGGCGGCGTTCACGGTGATGACCACCTGGCAACGCGGGCGCGCCGTCATCACCGCAGCGCGCGAACGCGCCGAAGGACCGCTGCGTGAGTTCGTCGCGGACTTGTCGCACTGCGAACCGCCGCTGATGCGTATACCGGTCACCGCCGTGTTCCTGAACCGCAGCCAGCACACCGCGCCGCTGGCGATGCGGACCAACGTCGAACACAACCGCGTCCTGGCCGAGCATGTGCTCATCGTCTCCGTCGAGACCGAGACCGTGCCGCGCGTGCCCGACGCCGAGCGGATGACGCACGACGACCTCGGTTACACCCGAGACGGGATCGTCCACGTCGTCGCGCGGTTCGGTTACATGGAACGGCCGAACGTGCCGCGGGCGCTGGCCCTGCTCGATCCCGCGGACACCGAGGGCCCGGTCGACCTGGCCAACGCGTCCTACTTCTTGTCCAAGCTCGAAGTATTTCCCGGCGACGCCCCGACCATGGCGCCGTGGCGCAAACGACTGTTCATCGCGACGTCGCACATCACCGCCGACGCCGCAGCGCACTTCGGCCTGCCGCTGGACCGCACCGTGATCGTCGGCTCCCGCATCCAGCTGTAGCGGGTTTCAGGCCAGACCGAGCGACGCCAGCAGATCGACGGTGCGCCACCAGATCAGCGCCGCGAAGACCACGAGCGCTGCCGCGCTGGCCCCCGCCTGGACCATGTTGCGCGAGCCGCGCGGCGCATACACGTAGGCCGTCGCGATCGCGGCACCCGTGACGAGCCCCCCGAGGTGACCTTGCCAGCTGATGTTCTGCGAGCTCACCAGCGGGATGATGAACGTGAACGCCAAGTTGATCGCGATGATCGCGCCCACCCATCGCACGTCCATGTTCAACCGCTTGCCCACCACGAATATCGCCCCGAAAAGCCCGAAGATCGCGCCCGACGCTCCGGCGGTCTGCGCCACGGGCGACGACAGCAGATAGACGAGGACGGATCCACCGAGCGCGCTCAGCAGGTAAAGGGCCGAGAACCGCAACCGGCCCAGCGCCGCCTCGAGTGGCGGGCCGACCACGTAGAGGGCCCACATGTTGAGCAGGATGTGGGCCGGCCCGTAGTGCAGGAACGCCGACGTGATCAGGCGGTACAACTCTCCATCGGCCACGGCGAAGGACTGCAGCACGAGTTCGCGCTGGAAACCGGGCACCGCCATCTGCAGCACGAACATCACCACGTTCGCGGCGATCAGCACGTAAGTGACCATCGGTTTGGCCGTCGCGACGCCGCCGAACTGGGTGCGCACCTGCCGAACCTGCTGCGCGCCGGCGTTCACACATTCCACGCACTGATGCCCGACCGATGCCGCCCGCATGCACTCGGGACAGATGTAGCGGTTGCACCGTGCGCAGCGCACATAGGTCACCCGATCGGGGTGGCGGTAGCACGTCGGCGTCACCGGAGGGGTCGACATGGGTTGGGAGCCGGTCACAGCGTTCCGAACATTTCGATCCAGTTGCCGTCGGGGTCGGCGACGAACATCCAGCCCATACCCGGCACCGGCGCGAACTCGGTCAGCGGTTCGACGACGTCGTACCCGGCGGCGGCGAATTCCTCGGCGATGCCGCGCAGGTTCTTCACGCCCACCGTGAAATACCGGATCCCGGCCTGCGCCCGGCCGCCACCGGTCGTAACCGGTTGCGGCGGCGGCGACTCGTAGGTCACCAGCTTGACCACGCTGCCGCCAAGCGAGTACCGCCGCTGCGAACCGCCCGGAAACTCGATCTCGCCCTGGGGTTCGAGCTCGAGGAAGCCCTCATAGAAGGCGACCATCTCGTCTCGGTTCGTGGTGACGAGGCCGACTTCGACGCCGGGGCTCAGCAGATCCAGCTTCACAGGGACCACCTTATGTTCAGCCCTGTGTTCGACGCTCCACCCATCCGCGTTGGATAACGATTCGGTCACCATGCAGATCACGATCAATTAAAGATCGGTAGCTAATTCTCAGAGTTATCGAAGTTTCTGGTCGCACGCTTATCGAATTCCTGTGATATTGCGGTACAGATCACGCCGGTGCGGTGTAACGCCTGCATGTGGTCCGTTTCCGGGTTGCGCGGCGGCGTTTGTGCTCGTTTGCCTTGGGTACCTTGGTTTTCGGGGGCGGGGGAATCAGCGACAAACGCAATGAAGGAAAGAAACGATATGAAAATCCGTGGTATCGCCGCGCGTCGGCAGATCGCCGGCGCCTGTGCCGCCAGCCTGCTCGGCGGCCTGGCCGCAGCAACCATCGCCGCGCCGTCGGCGATGGCCGCACCGGACTGCAGCGCAAGCGCCGTGTCCGGCACCGTCAGCAATGTGACGGGTCAGGCACGTTCGTACCTGGACGCCCATCCGGGTGCCAACCAGGCCGTGACCACCGCGTTCGGCCAGCCTCGCAACGAAGCGTCGGCCACCTTGCGCGGGTACTTCAACGCCAACCCGCAGGAGTACTACGACCTGCGCGGCATCCTCGCGCCGATCGGCGACGTGCAGCGCACCTGCAACGTCCAGGCGCTGTCGCCGGAGCTGGCGTCGGCCTACGACGAGTTCATGGCCGGCTAATCCGGTCGACCTCAGATGCACAAAGCCCGTCGCCGCAGCTCCGTGCTGCGGCGACGGGTTTTTTCCTTCCCATGCCCGCTGTCCGTTTAGACTGGCTCGCATGACTTTGCCGCGACTGGCCGCCGTTGCCGCGACGGCGCTCCTCGCCCTCGGCGGGCTGGGTGTCGCGCAGGCCCAACCGGATGAGCCGCATCATCCCGATCCGGGGGCTCCCGGACCGTCCGCCGCGCCGGGCCCGTCCTCCGCACCGGGGCCGCCCCCCGCGGGGCCCCTGACCTCCATCGACAAGGACGGCACCTACGAGGTCGGCACCCAGATCCTGCCGGGTACGTACTCCTCGGCGGGCCCCGTGGACGACGGCGCCTGCTACTGGAAGCGGGTCAACGACGACCAGGTCCCCGACAACGCGCTCACCAAAAAGCCTCAGGTGGTGCGCATCGAGGCGACCGACACCGCCTTCACCACGCGTGATTGCCAGCCCTGGAAGCAGACCAACGCCTCGCCGCCGCCGCAGGCCTCCCCCACCGACCTGCTCGGACAACTGGGGTCGTTCATCGGCAAGGGCATCCTGAGCGGCGGGCCCCGCTAGCCTGGCCGGGTGGCCGACCTTCACCCCGACATCGCCGTGCTGCGCCCACTGCTCGGCGTCTGGTCCGGTCGAGGCGCCGGTGAGTACCCCACGATCCAACCGTTCGGATACCACGAGCAGATCGCGTTCGACCATGTCGGCAAACCGTTCCTGACGTACCGGCAGAAGACGACCGCCGACGACGGCCGGCCCCTGCACGCCGAGACGGGTTATCTGCGGGTGCCGTCCCCCGGCCGTGCCGAATGGGTGCTGGCCCATCCGACCGGGATCACCGAGATCGAGGAGGGCACGCTCGCGATCACCGGACCGGTCATCGAGCTCGACCTGACCGCGACCTCGATCGGGCTCACCTCCACTGCGAAAAATGTTGTTGCGGTGGGTCGTTCGATCCGCGTCGACGGCGACGAGTTGGTTTACACGCTGCGGATGGCCGCGATGGGTCAGCCGCTGCAACACCACCTGGGTGCGACCCTGCACAGGGCGGCCGAATGACCGCGCCTGACGGCAGGATACGAGTGCCCGACGATCTCGACGCCGTGACCGCGGTCGGCGAGGAAGACCACTCGAACGTCGACCCCGTGGCGATCGAACGCATCTGGCAGGCCGCACGCCACTGGTATGAGGCCGGGATGCATCCCGCCATCCAGATATGCCTGCGGCACAACGGAAAGGTCGTGCTGAACCGGGCGATCGGACACGGATGGGGCAACGGTCCCACCGACCCACCCGATACCGAGAAGGTGCCCGTCACCACCGAGACACCGTTCTGCGCGTACTCGGCGGCCAAGGCGATCACGACGACGGTCGTGCACATGCTCGTCGAGCGCGGCGTCTTCTCTCTCGACGACCGCGTCTGCGAGTACCTGCCCAGCTACACCAGCCACGGCAAGCACCGCACCACGATCCGGCATGTGATGACCCACAGCGCGGGCATCCCGATCCACACCGGGCCGCGCCCGGATCTGCGGCGCATGGACGACAGCGAGTACACCCGGGAAAAGCTCGGCGAGCTCAAACCGCTGTATCGGCCGGGCCTCGTGCACATCTACCACGGACTGACCTGGGGTCCGTTGATGCGCGAGATCGTCGGCGCCGCGGCCGGACGCAACATCCGCGACATCCTGGCGACCGAGATCCTCGAACCGCTGGGTTTCCGGTGGACGAATTACGGCGTTGCGGCACAAGACGTTCCGTTGGTCGCACCCAGCCATGCCACCGGCAAGGAGCTCCCTCAGCCCGCCGCCACGGTGTTCCGCTTGGCGGTCGGCGGCTCAATGTACAAGATCATCCCGTTCTCGAACAGCCCGCAGTACCTGACCAGCGTGCTGCCCTCGTCGAACACGGTCTCCACGGCCTACGAGCTGTCGCGGTTCGCCGAATTGCTGCGACGCGGCGGCGAACTCGACGGCGTACGCATCATGGCGCCGGAGACCCTGCGCAATGCGACCGCCGAAGCCCGGCGGCTGCGCCCCGACGTCGCGGTCGGGCTGGCGCCGCTGCGCTGGGGCACCGGTTTCATGCTCGGGTCGAAGCGGTTCGGGCCGTTCGGTCGCAATGCCCCCGCCGCGTTCGGGCATACGGGCCTGACCAACATCGCGGTATGGGCGGATCCGCAGCGCAGTTTGGCCGCCGGGGTGATCAGCAGCGGCAAGCCCGGCCCCCATCGCGAGGCCAACCGGTACGGGGCCCTGCTGGACACGATCACGTCGGCGCTGCCTCGAAACTGAACTTCTGCTCGAGAAATCACCGCAGCTTGCGGCATATCTTCAGGTTCGGCGGGAAGAATCCGAGCGCACGCCGCGGTAGAAGCCGCGCCAGACGATCCACGGCATCAGCACGCGGTCGATCGACCAGCCGGGGAATCGGAACGCCTGCCCCTTGGGGGTGAACACCTCGAGCCCGTCGGCCTGCGGTCCGAGCACCGAACCCCACCGCCGGCTCGCGGGGCGGTAGGCGCGCAGCGGTTTGCCGCCGAAGTGGGCGCGGATGTTGTGGGCGAGCAGCCCGTCGGCGCGGTTGCGGGCCGAGCTTCGCAGCGGGTCGGTCGCGGCGACGTCGCCGACGGCGAATACACCGGGCGCGCCGGGCACCCGGAGTTCGGGGGTGACACGCACGAAGCCGTGTTCGTCGAGCAACTCGGGCGGCAGCCACTGCGTGTTGGGTGAGACCCGGCCGATGGCCCACAGCACCGCGTCGGCCGACGCCGCCGGCTGCCCGGTACTCCACTGCACCGGTGCGTCGGTGATCTCGTCGCACGCGAAGCCGTCCGGGAGCACCGCACGATGGCCCGCGTGCAGGCCGACGCCGAGGCCGGTCAGCTGACGGCTGATCTGCTGCCACACCCGCGGGTGGTGGTGCACAAGGGCACGCTCTGAAGGGAAATAGAGGTCGACGCGTTTGTCGGGCCACACCTTGGCGAGGTTGGCGG
Organism: Mycobacterium lehmannii; assembly: GCF_002245535.1. Lineage (GTDB taxonomy): Bacteria > Actinomycetota > Actinomycetes > Mycobacteriales > Mycobacteriaceae > Mycobacterium > Mycobacterium lehmannii. The sequence continues at coordinate 46,061 of NZ_NKCN01000015.1, forward strand.
CGCTGCTGACCGCGGCGGCGCCACCGCCGATGACGATCACCGACCGCGCCGATCCCAGTCGCTGGTGTGCCGCACCGAGTTCGGTGGTGATCTCGTCGGCCGACTGCAGATGCGGTTGCCGCCAGAAGCCGTTGCTGACCCCGGTCGAGATCACCAGGGCGTCATAGGGTTCGGCGACAGTGCCGCCGGCGGCGGTCTCGACGAACACTTTTCTGGCCGCCCGGTCGAGCCCGGTCAGCGTGCCGTGCACGGTGCGGACGTGGTCGAGTCCGCGGAATCGGTGGAACGGAATCCAGTTGTAGCGGGCCCAGTCCTGCGGCCTGCTGATGCGCATGCCGAGTTCCTGGCCGCTGAGCAGTCCAGGTTTGGCGGAGACACCGACGACGTCGGCGTGCCGGGCGAGTTTGATCGCGGTCAGCACGCCGCTGTCGCCGAGGCCCGCGACGACCACCCGAGGACGCGTCACCGTCCGCCGATCCTGCCCAGTCGCATTCACCTCACCCTAGTCACCGGGCAGGCTGCCGACCTCCAGACCCGCGATCTCGGACTCCCCGTCGAAGATCACCCTGCCGAAATCCCTGACAACGCAGCGCAACCTGCCTGCGAGGTGTTCAAAGTCGGTGTCGACGTTGCGCCGCTCGGCGGGCAGGGGCACCGGAAGTACATGCGGATCGAGATGCGTACCGTCGCCGTGCAATTCGATCTGGTACCGAAGCGACGTCGCGCGCAGCCGCCACGTACCGTCGCCGATGTCCGAGCGCACCCAGGCCGTCGGCGGGGTCAAGCGCAGCACCTTGTTTTCGAGCCGGACGACGACGCCTGCCACATCCTGTTTGAGCGGTCCGAGCGCGAGCAGTCCACCGGAGAACGCCACCGAGACGTCGGCGTCGCCGAAGTCGTGTGCCTGACCCCACCACCACCGCTGTGGGAAGCCCGCGCCCCAGTTGCGTTCGGTGTAGAGCTTGGCGCGGTCGAACTCCCAGTGCTCACCGCCGAATTCGACGGTGCCGGTGGCGGATCCACCGAGCCGGTACGGATGCCAGTACTGGTTGAGGAACGGTATGACCGAGGCGAGCCCGCCGCCGGCCAGCGCCTTGGGCCAGCGGATCGGGTCGTCGAAACGCATGTCGACGCGCACGCCGGGAAGGTCGGCATGCAGCCGGTCGTATGTCGCGTGGAACCGTCCGTCGGAAGCGTCGAGCCGAAACGGGTCCGCGCCGGCGTGGGCGCCGTCAAACGCCGCGCTGTACACCCGCTCGCCAGGGTGCAACGCCACCGCGGTGGTCGCCCAGTCGCCGTCGGGATGCTGGTTGACGCTGAACAACGCCACCACGGCGCGTCCCGACGCGGCATCGGTCAGGCGCCAGAACCAGCCCTCCATCTCCGTGCCGTGCGAGGTCAGCGGATCGCCGAAGGGCAGATCGGCGCCGGTGCGCCGATAGACGCCTGCGATGGGCCCCGCGACGAGCCGCGTCGCGTCCCTGGTGGTGTCGAGAGCGGTCATGACCGCTACGTTGACGGTTCGGCCGCGGTGCAAACCCTCAGCCCGGCGGGTCGAGCCGAACCCGGTACATCGACGGCCAGAACTTGCCGGTCAGCAGGTATTCGTCGCCGCCGACGTGCGCGATGCCGTTGAGCACCTTCTCCCGGTCGTCGCCCTGACCGGGCCACAGCCCGGCGGCGTCGACGACGGTGTTGACCCTGCCCGTCGCCGGATCGATGCGCACGATCTCATCGGAGTGCCAGACGTTGGCCCAGACCTGGCCGTCGACGCACTCGAGCTCGTTGAGATTGCGCAGCGGCTGGTCGTCGCGGGTGACGGCCACCGAGCCGGTCTCGGCGAAGGTCGCCGGGTCGTGGAATCGCAGCCGGTCGGTGCCGTCGCTGCGGACCAGCCGGTCACCGTCGTGACACAGACCCCAGCCCTCCCCGTCGACCGCCGCCTCTCGCACTGGGGTCAGGGTGGCCCTGTCCCATTCCACCGCCACCCCGTTGCGCCACGTCAGCTCCCAGATACGGTCGCCGACGACGGTGATGCCCTCGCCGTAGTAGTTGTTCGGGGCCGGTGCCGCGCGCCGCACCGCACCGGTGGCCGGGTCGAGCTCGCGTACCTGTGATTGGCCCACGATGCCCGTGCCTTCGTAGAGGATGTTGCCGTCGAGCTCGAGGCCCTGCGTCCACGCGGTGATGTCGTGCGGAATCTCCTCGAGGACAACGGGTTCGATGACGGGCGCAGATCCCGACGGGGCGGGTGTGTCGCTCTGGGCGGGCGGCGACGAGCCGCCGCACGACACCGTCGCGACCGCGAGCAGGACCGCGGCCGCACGCCGGATCAGCGAGGCATACATAGGTCACATGCCTACCGGATGCGCGGGCGTCGTGCCGCTATATGGCTCTCAGCGGGCCAGCACCGCGTCGATCGCGCGGTAGATGCGCTGCTCGCTGACCGGGCGGGGCGTGCCCAGCTGCTGCGCCCACAGGCTGACGCGGAGTTCCTCGATCTGCCTGCCGATGTCGCGGATGTCGGCGCCGGCGGCGCGCGCGGATGACAACGCGCGCACCAGCTCGTCGTACGCGTCTTCGACCGCATGTACGCGGTCCATCCGCTCGCGGTCGGCGGCGGGCGCCTGCGGCAGCCGCTCCAGCCGCCTGCCGATGGCAAGCAGATAGCGGGTCAGGTCGGCCAGGTGCGCGGCGCCGGTGGCCGCGACGAAGCCGCGCGGCAACAACCGGTCCAGCTGTGCGCGGATGTCGGCGATCGCGTCGGCCTGCGCGGCCGAAGGCGCCGACGGCAACGCCACCTCGACGTCGTGCGCTGCCGCGAGCACCTTCTCCACGCGGGTGACGATTCCGGCCGTCGTGGCCACCAGGTCGGCGGCGACGCGCTCGCGCAGCGCGGTGAACTCCTCGCGGGTCCACGCCGGCGCGGGTGCGAGCATATCGGTTGCGGCGTCGGCGCAGTCCTCGATCAGCGCCTGCAGAGACCCGTCGGGATTGGCGCCGAGGACGAGCTTGGTGCGCGGCTGCAGTCCTCGTTCAACGGCTTTCACGGGTGACGGCGCCGCGAGGCGCAACAACCTGCGGGTGCCGGGCCCCATCGACGCCTGCTGTTCGGCCGCGGTCGGGAACACATGCAGGTCGACGGCGCCGCCCTTGTCGACCAGCGCTGGATATCCGCGCACGGTGTGGCCGCCGGCGGTCCGCTCGACAGTGCGCGGCATCTCGTCGAGATCGTCTGGCCACGTGCGCAATCCGGTGCGCTCGAGGCCGCCCGCCACCGCATCGGCGACCGCGCGCCGGACCGGCGCGGCGAGTTCATGCTGCAGCGCGTCAAGATCCTTACCCCGCGCCAATTCGGTGCCGTCGGCGCCTTCGACGGCGAAGGTGACGCGCAGGTGCGACGGCAGCTTGTCGAGGTCGAACGCGTCGACCGGCACCAGCACGCCGGTGCGGCGGTGCAGTTCACGCTGCACGGCCTCGAGCAGCGGCTCGGCTCCCGGAGTGATCGCGTCGAGCACCGCGCGCGCCGTGTCAGGTGCGGGCACGAAGTTGCGCCGCAAGTCTTTCGGCAGCGAGCGAATCAACGCGGTGACCAGCTCCTCCCGCAATGCCGGTACCTGCCAGGCGAACTCGTCGCCGCCGAGCCGGGCCAGCACCCCCACGGGCACGTGCACGGTCACACCGTCGTCCTCGGCTCCCGGCTCGAAGCGGTAGCTCAGCGGCAGCGCCAAGTCGCCCGCCCGCCACGCGTCGGGCTGGCCATCGACCGCGTCCTCGGTACGAAGCAGATCGTCGCGGGTGAACGTGAGCAGCTCCGGGGTGACGTGGCGCTGCTTTTTCCACCATGCGTCGAAGTGCCGCGCGGACACCACATCCGCCGGGATGCGTGCGTCGTAGAACGCGAAGATCTCCTCGTCGCCGACCAGCAGGTCGCGTCGGCGGGCCTTCTCCTCCAGTTCCTCGAGTTCCTCGCGCAGGCGGGCGTTGTCGCGGAAGAAGTGGTGCCGCGTCTGCCAGTCGCCCTCGACCAGCGCGTGCCGGATGAACAAGTCGCGCGCCAGGTCCGGTTCGATCTGCGAGTAGCCGACCCGGCGACGGGCAACCAGCGCCAGCCCGTAGAGCGTCACCCGCTCGAAGGCCATCACCGCCCCGCGCTGGGCGTCCCAGTGCGGTTCGCTGTAGGTGCGCTGCACGAGATCGCCCGCGATGCGCTCGACGACTTCGGGTTGGATACGGGCCCCGACGCGGCCGAACAGCCGGTTGGTTTCGACGAGATCGGCGACGACGATCCAGCGCGGCGGACGTTTCGTGAGCGCCGAACCGGGCGCGAGGACGAACTTGGAGTTGCGCGCGCCCTGGTATTCGCGGCCGTCACCGTCGCGCAGCCCGATATGCGATAGCAGGCCCGCCAGAAGCGCGGCGTGCACACTTGCGGGGTCGGCGGGTTCTCGCACGTCGCTGGACTCCGTGATCCCGAGGTCGCGCGCGATGCTGCGCAGCTGCCCGGTGAGGTCCTGCCACTCCCGGATCCGCAGATAGTGCAGAAACTCGTCTCGGCACATCCGGCGAAACGCATTGCCGGACAGCTCTTTGCGCTGCTCGCCGAGGTACCGCCACAGGTTGAGGTACGACACGAAATCGGAATGCTCGTCGGCGAATCTGGCGTGTTTCTGCCGCGCGGCGTCCTCGCGGTCGGCAGGCCGCTCCCGAGGGTCGGGGATGGACAGCGCCGCGGCCAGCACGAGGATCTCGCGCACGCAGCCCTCGGTGTCGGCCTGCAGGATCATGCGGCCCAGACGGGGGTCGACGGGAAGCTGCGCGAGCCTGCGGCCGACATCGGTGATCGCGCCGTCGGCATCGAACGCGCCGAGTTCCTGCAACAGCTGCACACCGTCGCGGATGCTGCGCCGGTCCGGCGGGTCGAGGAAAGGAAAGGTCTCGATCTCGCCCAGCCCGAGGGCCGCCATCTGCAGGATGACCGCGGCCAGGTTGGTCCGCAGGATCTCGGGCTCGGTGTAGCGCGGCCGCGCCGCGAAGTCCTCCTCCGAGTAGAGGCGGATACATACCCCCGGTGCCGTCCGTCCGGACCGCCCGGCCCGCTGCGCGGCCGACGCCTGGGAGATCGGCTCGATCGGCAGCCGCTGCACCTTGGTTCTGCGGCTGTAGCGGGAGATGCGGGCGGTGCCCGGGTCGACGACGTAGCGGATTCCGGGCACCGTGAGCGACGTCTCGGCGACGTTGGTCGCGAGCACGATGCGGCGGCCGGTGTGGCGGGGCGCGAACACCCGCTGCTGGTCGGCCGTCGGCAACCGTGCGTACAGCGGTAGCACTTCGGTCGTGGCACCGACCAATCCGCGCAGCACCTCACTGGTGTCACGGATTTCCCGCTCACCCGACAGGAACACCAGCACGTCGCCGGGCGGTTCGTTCTCCAACTCGGCAATGGCGTCGACGATCGCCTCGGTCTGGTCGCGGGTCTGCGTGCGCACCACCTCGTGGTCGGGATCGTCGGGGTCATCGCTCTCGTCGACCGGGGCGGCGACTTCCAAAGGGCGGTAACGTATTTCGACCGGATAGGTGCGCCCTGACACCTCGACGATCGGCGCACCGCCGAAGTGGGCCGCGAAGCGCTCCGGTTCGATCGTCGCGGAGGTCACGATCAGCTTGAGGTCGGGCCGCCGAGGCAGAAGCCCCCGAAGGTATCCGAGTAGGAAGTCGATGTTGAGGCTGCGCTCATGGGCCTCGTCGAGGATCAGGGTGTCGTAGCGCAGCAACCGGCGGTCACGCTGGATCTCGGCGAGCAGGATGCCGTCGGTCATCAGCTTGACCAGGGTGCGGTCGCTGGCCTGGTCGGTGAAGCGCACCGTGTAGCCGATCGTGTCGCCCAGCGGGCTGCCCACCTCGTCGGCGATGCGCTGGGCGACGGTGCGGGCGGCGAGGCGTCGCGGCTGGGTGTGCCCGATCGTGCCGCCCACACCGCGGCCGATGTCGAGACAGATCTTGGGCAGCTGGGTCGTCTTCCCCGAACCGGTTTCGCCGGCGACGATCACCACCTGGTGTTCGGTGATCGCCTTGGCGATCTCGTCGCGGCGTTCGCTGACCGGAAGCTCGGGGTAGGAGATCGTCGGGACCGCGGCGGCGCGGGTCGTGACGACCGCTTCCGCGGCAGCGATCTGCTCGGCGAGTTTGGCGAGCTTCTCCGGAGGCGCGCCGCGCATTTGACGAAGGCGCCTGCCGAAGCGGGCCGCGTCGCGGATCATCAGCCCGTCGAGGCGCTCGCGAAGCTCAGCGACAGACGGGCCGGACACTCCGGCCAGGATAGGCGGCCGGTCAGCGCGTCGGCAGGTGGGCGTCGCTGTCGGCGGTCGACGGGGTGCCCGTCCAGTTGGCCGGCAGGCGAAGTGCACTCTCCGACGGGAATCCGGCTCGGCGGTGTAGATGCACAACGTCGGGCGTCGTGAGTGCAACCAGCACGGTGCGGTCCTACGTGGGCCGCACCGTGCCGCTGCGCGCGGAGGTCGCGTATGCGTCACGGGCGGAATCGATTTCGTCGCAGAGACGCTCGGCGTCGGTGTACAGCCCGCCGAAGATCGCCCACTGGTTGGGACGGTCGAGTTCACGGTTGGCGACGTGCGCGGTCAGTTCGTCGAACGCCGCCCGGCACCGGCGGGCCTCCTCGGCCAGGGGTTGCCCGCCGAAGTCGGCGACGGTGTGCATCGACCCCGCAGCCGCGACGGCATCCCGCACGGCCGCCAGCAGCGTGCCGTAGCGGCGGAGGAACTCGTCGTGGTGTGCGCCCGACTCTTCCCGCGCGACGGCACGGACCACCCCCGTGGCCACCCATCGCAACTCTTCGCCGATCCGCTCGAGCGCATTGACCGTCACCCGGTGACCTGCCACCGCGGTGTCGGTGTGGACCAGCAGCCGGCGCACATTGAGCTTCGTGGTGCGCACGGCGTGGTCAAGGGTGTGGCGGGCCTGCGCCGCCTTGTTCGGCAAGGTGTCGGCGCGCCACTGCCAATCCCGCGCGACCTCCTCGCTCACCTCGTCGTCGTCCACCAGCCCCTCGGCCATATCCGTCAGCAGCTCGACCATCGACCCGCTGACCGATTCCACGGCGTGCCGGACGCTGCGATACCGCAGCGGCGGCGCGACCACCAACGTCACCACGAGCGCCACCGACGCACCCAGCAGAACCATCCCCGCGATCGACGGAAGGGGGCTGCCGCCCGAGGCGTCACCGGAGGGCAGCGCGAAGGTGCCGTAGGCGAAGATCGCCGCCACCGCGACGTTGATCCCCTGAGCGCCCAGACGGCGCCACCGCCCGATCACCAGCGCGACGATCAGCATGACCGGGAACAGCCACACCACCACACCCCACAGCCACACCGCCGCGCCCGCCAGGCCGATGCCGACGAGCATCGCGGCCGTGTAGCGAACGGCCTTCGCGATCGAGTCCGCGATCGTGATCTCGACCAGCATCAGGGCCGAGAACGCCGCGAAGGTGGCGTGCGAGGAACCGAACACCCTGGTCGCCAGGAGCCACGCGATGGTGCACGCGATGACGGCCTTCAGCAAGGCCAGTGCGGTCTCGCGATCGAGCCGCACGTGATGGAACGCGTGCCGGGCACGGGATAGCAGACTGCCCACCACGTGGTGGGCCTTCCCGCTGCCGGGAGGCGTAAACCGTCAGGGCGTGTCGGGCGCCCAGTAGTCGAGCATCTCGGCGAACGTCTCGAACGCCGGGGTGGACACGCCGTAGGTGGCCTCGAGGTGGATGCTCAGCGGGAAGCCGAGGTCGCCGACACCGTCGATGACGCGTTTGTACAAGTCGAGCATCAGTTTGCGCTTCTCCGCCGGCTCTGTGGAGGCGAGCTTCTTGACGAACTCCTGCTCGGCGGCGACGGCGGCGTTACCCGGATCCTGGATCAGCCAGTTGATCAGGCCGACCTTGCTCTCCAGCTTCGGCACGAAACCGAACGACAGCAGGATCTCGGGCCGGTGATCGGTCTGCTCGGCGAAGTCGCGCAGGAACCCGACGATCGCGTCGGAGTACAGCAACTGGGTCATGCCGTAGGTGGCGCCCTGATCGCACTTGAACCGGAACCGGCCCTGCTCACCATCGCGGGTTGGGATGAGAATCGCCCCGCGGTTGGGCACGACGTCGGAGTAGATCGACAGCGCGTCGGTCGGAGCGACCCCGGTACCCTCGCCGTCGCTCATCGTGCGCGGCACCCCGACGAACGCGATGCCGTCGAACCCGGCGCTGGACAGATCGGTCAGCCGCCGACGCAACGTCGGTTCGTCCATGAACGCGGTGACCTGGGTGCACAGCCCGTTCATCCCGGACAGTTCGGGGGTGATGATCGCCCAGAAGTCGAGCACATCCATTTTGGGCTTCATCTCGATGGGACGGTCGTCGTCCTCCTCGATCATGCCGGGGATCATCACGTGCTTGATGCGGCCGTCGAGCCCGGTTTCCGCGGAGCATCGCAGCACCTTCTGCGCATCCTCCAACGCCTGCTCGTGCCCACGCTCGACGTTCGGCGGCACCAGCTCGAGCGCGATGGTGTTCAGCGTCACCGGGCTGCTCCTCATCCGACGGTTTCTTCCCGCGCGCGGCAGGTCTTCTTTGACCACCATCCGCGCTCGCCAGGAAGCCTCACCATACAGACAGCACCGTTGGGACCCGTTCCGGCTCCGCAGCTCGAGGGCTCCCAGTCGATTCCCAGCGTCTGACCAACCGTGTGCCGACTGCGGTTGGTACCAACGGAGCCATGACTCCCGGACGACAATGCTTGGACACCGCGGAAGGTGTTCTCATCGCGCTTCGCCACTGCACGGTCGACGAGGCGTTCCGCGAGATGATCCGCGCGGCGCAACACCATCGGGTGCCGTTGTTCACGCTCGCCGACGCGCTGGTCACCGCCGCAAGCGGCAAAGGGGAATGTGTGAACGCGGCGGCGCGAACCGCTGTGCTCACCGAGTGGGGCGCCCTGTTGGGAACTTCGACCTCGGCCCGTTTGTGAATCTGACGACGACACGGAGCACCGGTTACCGCTCGTACTGTGGAAAGGGTGAGCATCGCACCCACCGCCGTCACCTTCGCCGACCGCTACGCCAGCGACCTACCCGAGCTCGCGGTCCGCTGGCAGGCCGAGTCGGCGCCGGAACCGCGGCTGCTCGTCCTCAACGAGCCGCTGGCCGCCGAACTCGGCATCGACCCCGCCTGGTTGCGCGGACCCGAGGGGCTGCGGCTGCTGGTCGGCACGCAGGTTCCCGACGGCGCGAACCCGGTCGCGCAGGCCTATGCCGGTCACCAGTTCGGTGGGTACGTCCCGCGACTGGGCGACGGGCGCGCGCTGCTGCTCGGCGAACTCACGACGACCTCCGGAGAGCTTCGCGACCTGCATCTGAAGGGTTCCGGCGCGACGCCGTTCGCGCGCGGCGGCGACGGTTTGGCCGCCGTCGGCCCGATGCTGCGTGAATACATCGTCAGCGAGGCGATGCACGCGATGGGTATTCCGACCACCCGCTCGTTGGCCGTGGTCGCGACCGGACGCCAGGTGCAGCGCGAGACGCCGCTACCCGGTGCGGTGCTGTCGCGGGTGGCCCGCAGCCATCTGCGCGTCGGCACCTTCCAGTACGCCGCGAACACCGGCGACATCGAGCTCTTGCGGCGCCTGGCCGACCACGCGATCCAGCGGCACCATCCCGACGCAGCCGGCGCGGGCAACCCCTATGTCGCGTTGTTCGAGTCGGTGATCGCGGTGCAGGCCGCGCTGATCGCCAAATGGATGCTGGTCGGCTTTGTGCATGGCGTGATGAACACCGACAACATGACGATCTCCGGGGAGACCATCGACTACGGGCCGTGCGCGTTCATGGAGGCCTACGACCCCGAGACGGTGTTCAGCTCGATCGACTCGTGGGGCCGCTACGCCTACGGCAACCAGCCGGCGATCGCGGTGTGGAACCTGGCCCGGCTGGCCGAGGCACTGCTGCCGTTGTTCGCCGACGAACAACAGCAGGCGATTGCGATCGCCGAAGGCAGCCTCGGTGGTTTCGCGCCCAAGTTCCAGGACGCGTTGTCGGCGGGCATGTGCGCCAAGCTCGGGTTGCCCGACACCACGCCCGACGAGATCGCGGTGCCGTTGATGAACGACCTGATCGCCCAGCTGCACCAGAGCCACGTCGACTTCACGTCGTTCTTCCGCCAACTCGCGCATGCGGCCCGCGGTGACGACGAACCCGCACGCGGCCTGTTCCTCGACCTCGCCGCGTTCGACGAGTGGCTGTCGCGGTGGCATGCGTTGCGGCCCGACGCGACGGTGATGGACCGCGTCAACCCGGTCTACATTCCTCGCAACCATCTGGTCGAGGAGGCGCTGACCGCCGCGACCGGCCAGATTGGCGGCACCGCCGCCGAAGGCGACCTCGACCCGCTGTACCGGCTGCTGGACGCGGTCACCGCGCCGTATGACGAGCGCCCAGGTCTGCAGCGGTACGCCGAACCCGCACCCGATGACTTCGGGAAGTACCGAACCTTCTGTGGGACCTGAGCCAGCCGACCTAGACTGCCTTCATGATGCGACGGTCACTGATCGCGGGGCTTTTCGTGGCCGCGCTGGCGGCAGCACCCCTTTCGCCCGTCGTCGCGGCAGCCCAGCCGGGCAACTGTTGCTGCCCGCCGGGTCAGACGGGCGTCATTTTACGGTTGCGCGTCCTTCTGCGTCGACGGTAAGGCCTTGGACACCAGCACCGGATTGTGCGTGCCGGTCCCCCCGCCGTATCCGCATCCGCCGGTGGCCTGAGGCGCGTCAGCCGGTCGCGGGGGTTAGGCCGACGCGGTGTCGGTTACTTCAAGATCTATGCCTGACGACCCGTTGCGCCGTGACCTGTTGCAGGAACTGCTCCACGCGTACGGCCCCTGCGGTCAGGAAGACGCCGTGCGGGAGGTGTGCCGCCGCGAGCTCGAACCGCACGTCGACGAGATGTGGGTCGACGAGGCGGGCAACCTGATCGGTTTGCTTTACGGCGACCACCGCGCGGACCAGCCGATCCGTGTGATGGCCCATATGGACGAGCTGTCGATGCTGGTCAAACGGATCGAGCCCGACGGGACCCTGCACATGACGCCGCTGGGCACGATGTATCCGGGCAACTTCGGTCTCGGGCCGGTCGCGCTGCTCGGCGACCAGCGCACCGTGTGCGGCGTGCTGACCCTCGGCTCCGAGCACACCACCAAGGAGAGTCAGCGGATCTGGGAGACCAAACCGGACCAGGGGGACCTGGCGCTCGACTGGCTCCATGTCTACGTCTTCACCGGCCACACTCCCGAGGAACTGGCCGACGCCGGTGTCAGAGCGGGCACGCGGGCGTGCGTCCACCAAAGCAAGCGCACGCTGATCGACGTCGGCCCGGACTATCTTGGGTGCTACTTCATGGACGACCGCGCGGCGGTCACCGCACTGCTCGACGTGGCGAGCCGGCTGGCTTCCGGCGACGGGCGCCCGGCACGCGACACCTACCTGGTCTTCACGACCGCCGAGGAAGTCGGTGGTGTCGGCGGCTCGTACGCCAGCCGCGCGCTGCCCGGCGACCTGACCATCGCGCTGGAGGTCGGTCCGGCCGAAGCGGAGTACGGGACCTCGTGCAGCGGCGGCCCGATCGTCGCCTACAGCGACGCCGAGACGATCTACGACAAGGCGGTCGCCGATGCGCTCATCGCCGCCGCCACCGAGCTCGGCCTTTCGGCGCAGCCTGCGGTCCTGGGTGCGTTCGAATCCGACGCTTCGCACGCCAAGGCCAGCGGGCTCACTCCGCGGGCCGGGCTGCTGTGCCTGCCCACGCTCAGCACGCACGGCTACGAAGTCATTGCCCGCCAAGCGATTCCGGATATGGCCGCGGTGCTCGTCGAACTTTTGCGTCGCGGCGTCTGAACACCGTCAGCCGTCGAGTTCGCCGGCGATACCGCGCTCGATGGCGACGCGGGCCCGCTCTGGCAGCACCATCAGGCCCTCGAGTTCGCGGCGGGCGAGTTCGTAGCCGCGTTCGCGTTCCTGCGGGGTGGCCGCGGTGTCGGTCGCGACGCGCAACATGCTCTGGGCCCGCGCTATGCGCTGCTGATCCTGCGCCGAGAAGTCGCTGCGCCGACGACGGACCGCCTCGGTCTCGGCGGCCTCGAACGCGGTGACGTAGTCGGTGACGGCGTCGACGTACTCCCGCGCCGCTTCGGCGTCGTCGACCAGATCCTCGGCCTTGTCCGGACGCAACAGGTCCGCACGCAACTTGGTCCGATGGAACCGCTCGGTCAGCGGGTCGCGCATGTCGGTCATCAACGGGTAGTCGAGCAGCTTCGCGACGTCCAGCTCGTACTCGAGCCATCGGGTGTCGGTGCGGTCGTGCGCCTTGACCGCCCGCGCGATCGCCTGCCACTGCATTGCCGTTCCGGACGAGGGCTGCGGTGCGGGGTCGGCGAGTTGCTCGCGGCCGGCGTCCTGGCGTGCGCGCGCCGCCGTCAGCGCCCGCCACCCCCCGTACAGCACGCCGGCGAGCGGAACCAGCACGATCAGCAGCTCGAGCAGACGGATGATCAAGCCCATACCGACACCATGTAGCCAGGATGCCACCGATGCATCAACCTGACGGGGGCCGCCGCGCAGCGGAGCTCGGCTCGGGACCATTGGAGCTAGTGCCCGCCTAGCAGCGAAACATTCGTTGTCAGCGAATTATTCGCTGATAGGTGGGCACTCGCGCATACTCCACCCCGCGAGGCTCAGTCCGCGCCGGGTTCCGGTACGGACGCCATCAGCAGTGCCCGGGGCCGTACGCCCGCGCGATGTCGGGTGAGTCCAGCCAGCCCGAGTACGTCGGCCGCTGCGGCCATCCCTCGGGCGAATCCTGCCACTCCTCCTGGCGGCCCCACGGCAGAAGGTCGATGAGCGCGAACGAGTGGCTGAGCTGTTCGGTGCCGCGGCCGTTGGTGTGCCAGGTCCGGTAAACGGTGTCACCTTCTCGCAGGAACACGTTGACCGCGAAACCTTCGCCGGGTGGCGCGTCGACGTCGGCGCCGAACGAACTCTCCGACGACGAGTACCAATCCATCCGGTTGCCGACCTTGGTGCGGTAGGCCAGCACCTCGTCAATCGGGCCGTTGGTGACGATGACGAAGCGGGCGTCGTAGTTGTCGAGGAACTCCAACCGGGTGAACTGCGAGGTGAACCCGGTGCAGCCGCCACACTGCCACTCTGCGCCGTCGGTCCACATGTGGTTGTAGACGATCAGCTGGGAGCGCCCCTCGAACACGTCGGCCAGTCGGACGGGCCCGTGCTCACCGATCAGCGTGTAGTCGGGCATGCGGACCATGGGCAGGCGTCTGCGCTGGGCGGCGATCGCGTCCAGTTCTCGTGTCGCCGCCTTTTCGCGGCGGCGCAGGTCGTCGAGGGCGGCGCGCCATGTCGCCTGGTCGACGACGGGCGGTAGGGCGGCCGGTTGAGTCGGGACGGACATCGTTCCTCCTGCGGTGGTGTGCTCTCGCAGGATATGACCGACTCAGCGGCCGAAAGTCATCGTCAGCTCTTCTTGGATCCGCCGGATTTCTTCCCGCCGCCGGAACTCTTGCCGCCCTTCTTCGACGCACCGGGCGTGTTGGCGATGGCTGCCGCGCGGGACTTGCTCATGCCCTTCTCGCGCAGACCCTCGTACTGTTTGTCGTTCTTGACGCTGGAACCGTGATCCTTGGCCATCGTGGCCTCCTTCGTCTCGCGGATGAGAGATACCCGTTCTGGGCCGGACAACACTCCTGCCATCGCATGTCCGGTGAGTTGACAGGCGCAGACCCGACCGATAGACGGAGGAGCATGTCGCAGCACACCAACGATGTCTGGGAGACGCTGGCGACCGCGCGGGCGATCCGCCGGTTCACCGACGAGCCCGTCGACGCGGCGATACTTGACCGCTGCCTAGAGGCCGCGACCTGGGCTCCAAACGGCGCCAACGCGCAGTTGTGGCGGTTCGTCGTGCTCGACTCCCCCGAACAGCGGGCCGTCGTCGCGCAAGCCGCACGGGCGGCGCTGCGGTCCATCGAGTCGATCTACGGTATGAGCCGGCCTGCCGACGACGATCACAGCCGGGCGGCCCGAAACAACCGCGCAACCTACGAACTTCACGACCGCGCCGGCGAGCTGACCTCGGTGCTGTTCACCGCGTTCCGCAACGAGTTCTCGTCCGAGTTCCTGCAGGGCGGGTCGATCTTCCCTGCGATGCAGAACTTCTACCTCGCCGCTCGCGCGCAGGGCCTCGGGGCGTGCTTCACCAGCTGGGCGTCCTACGACGGCGAGAAGTTGATCCGCGCGGCGGTCGGCGTGCCCGACGAGTGGGCGCTGGCCGGGCACATCGTCGTGGGCTGGCCCCGCGGCAGGCACGGCCCGGTACGTCGGCGGCCCGTCTCCGAGGTCGTGTTCCGGAACCACTGGGACGCCGGCCGCAGCGACATCATCTACGGCGCCGGCGCCCGCAAGCGCTAAGCGCAGCCCCCGCACGCACCGGGCGCAACCCCCGCGAGCGACCGTGTCTGCACCGCGACACGCCGCGCGCAGCTGACATTCCGAGGTCACTCGTGCTGCCTGAGAGACCTCAGACCGCCACCGCCAACCGGGCCGCGGGATGCAACCACTCTGCGACATTGCGGACATAATCCTTGAACGCATCCAGCCGCGACGGATCGTCCTTGATCTGGGAGCCGGGCCGCTCGGTCACGAACGACGGTGCGCCGCAGTCGATATCCCAGTTGTAGTCGGCGAAGTGATGGAACGTGGACTGGGCGACGGCCCGACCCATCGGACTACCGTCCGGAGCGTGCTCACCGTCGACCAGAACCGCCAGGTTGAACACCCTGCCGGTCGTCGCACTCCGCCCCGTCGCGAGCACTGTGGCGTTCGGCACGCCGTCCGCAGAGACCAGCCCTTCATGCGGATGCGCGGGAAACCACTCGATCCGCCCGCTGGCGGTGCGCTCGGTGCGAAGCAGCTCATGCACCGGTTCGGACGCCAACACCCGCTGGTAGTCCCCGTTGGCGCCCGAGTGGTAGTTGGGCCACGAGATGGCAGGGGTGTCCCGATCGTCGCACATCGTCTCCGGATCTATTGTCGCGTCGTGAAACTCGTTGACGAGTCCCAGTGAGCCGAGCCGGTTGAGACAACAGCCGAGGTCCTGGTGGTCACGCGCGGTCAGCACACCACCGCCTGTGGAACGGAACCGCATGATCGCCGAAGCATCGGCCGCGGTCAGCCCGTTTCCGACGTCGACGGCCATCAACCACAGTTGGTCATAGCCGAGCTGGTCGAGATGGCTGAGCACCGGATCGTCGTCGCCGTCGACCCGGTTGCGTGCGACCACCTCGTGGCCTGCGGCGCGCAGTTCGTCGGCCAGCATCGAGAACCTGGAGATGTCCCAGTCCTGCGGGTGAGCGCAGATCGTCGTCTGCAACAAAATTCTGGACATCGAAAGTCACTCCTTCACAGTGGAATCGGCGGGCACCCGCAGGTGCCTGCGCGCTGCGAGTTCTGCTTCGTCGACCAGCACCAGCATCGGCTGATCGGGAACGCAGAGCATCGTCACGGTGAAGCGACAGCGCATGTCGTCGCGGTTGTTGGCATCCGAGTAGTGGATGACGTCGCCGCCGGGTTCCCAGAACGCCTCACCGGCCCGGATCACCCGCGGCGGTTGGCCTTCCAGCTCGAACAGCATCTCGCCTTCGAGCATGTACCCGAACGCGGGACCTCCAGGGTGGCGATGTGGTGGGGCGCCGGGGCTTCCAGGTGGGTAGTCGACGACGACGGTCATCGCGTGCGCGTCCGCGGGGATGAACGGCGGTTGCGCCTCCTGCACAACGGTCAGAGCGCTCTCCCACGAGTTGTCCTGCTTCTCGGTCATTGTCGTTCTCCTCCAGTCGTTTAGTTCAGGTGGACGAGCCGCCACCGTCGACGTGCAATACCGAGCCGGTGATGAAGCTCGCGCGTGGTGAGGCCAAAAACAGCACCGCCTCGGCGATCTCCCGCGGCTTCGCCGTGCGCCCCAGCGGTAGCGCGCGGCCGAGCTCCTCGTTGGTCTCACCCCATTCGGCCTCGACGCCTTCCGTTTTCGTAGGGCCGGGGGCGACGCTGTTGACACGGACGCCGCCGGGCCCGAATTCGGCGGCCCACGTACGGGTCAGCGACTCGACTGCCGCCTTGGACGCGCTGTACACACCCGCTCCCGGCACACCTTTGGACGCGACCATCGTCGTGACATTGACGATCGAACCGTGTCCGCGCTGCAGCATCCCGGGCACCAGGCCCGCCGCCAGGAAGTACGAACCGCGCACGTTGGTGTCGAACGTCCGCTCGAACGCGCCGAGCTGCTGGTCGACGGTCGCCGCGGCCGGGAAAGCGGCGGCGTTGTTGACCAGGATGTCGACGTCGCCGGCCTGCTCGAGCAGCGACGTGACCGAATCCATATCCGCGAGGTCGGCCTGGACGAAGCGCACGTTGCCCTCGATGCCCGATGCGGCCCGCTTCCCCCGTTCACGGTCTCTGCCGGTGACGATCACCGCGGCTCCCTCGCGCGCGAACAGCCGCGCACACGCGAGCCCGATCCCGGCCGTGCCGCCGGTGATCAACGCGTTCTTGTAAGCCAGTTCCATTGCTGTTCTCCGATCAGGCGATGCAGGCTTCGGGGGTTTCCGCACGGTCGTGCGCGAGGTGGGCCAGCGCGATGCGCATCCGCTGCCTGGCACGCGAGATCCGCGACATCACGGTGCCCATCGGGATGTCGAGAATCTTCGCCGTCTCCGCGTAGGTGTATCCCTCGACGTCGGCGTAGTACAGGACCTCGCGGAAGCCCTCCGGCATCGCGGCCATCGCGGCTTTGACGTCGCCGTGGGGCAGGGCGTCGAGCACCTCGACCTCGGCCGAGCGCAGGCCGCCGGGTTGGTGTGCGGCGCAATCGAACAACTCGCCTTCGGTCATGTTGTCGGCCGGAACTTCGGTCACGCGACGTTGTTTGCAGCGGTGAGCGCTGACCCAGCGGTTGTAGAGGATGCGGAACAGCCACGCCTTGAGGTTGCTGCCCTCCCGGAAGGACTCGAACCCGCTGTACGCGTGCAGGAGCGCGTCCTGCAGCAGATCCTCGGCGTCCGCGTCGTTGCGGGCCAGCCGGCGCGCTCCCCGCCCCAGCACCTCGAACAGGGGTTGGACGTCGCGGGCGAACCGCGCGGCGAGCTCTGGGTCCGGCGCGGTGGGAGGGGACGTGATGGTCATGTTCCGATCTCCTCGAGTCGCGGGTGTCACGACTCACGTTCGTCGCTGCCCAGCTAAAGGGGACCCTTGATAACCCGTAGTCCTCGTCCGTAGTGCGTAGTGCGTAGCGGCGACCGGTGCCGGTCAGTCGCTGACGAAGCTGACCGTCTCCTCGAGCGGAGCGCGCCCCGTGCGGATGTAGCTCTCGCCGGGATCCTGGTAGCCGATCGACATACCGCAGAACAGCATGAGCTCGTCGGGCGGTTGCACGACGTCCGCGACGGTCTCGCGGACCTGGGACCAGGCCATCTGCGGGCAGCTGTGCAGACCCTCGGCCCGCAGCAGCAGCATCACAGTCTGCAGGTACATCCCCACATCCGCCCATTGCGGGCGACCGAGGTCCCGGTCGATGTAGCAGAACAGGGCCGCGGGGGCGCCGAAGCAATCCCAGTTCGCGATCGCAGCCCGCTGCCGAGCCTCCCAGTCCTCACGTTCTATGCCCAGCGCGCTGTAGCGCTCCCTGCCGAACTCCGATCGGCGCTCGACGTACGGCGATTTCAGCTCGCGCGGATACAGCTGGTACTCCCGCTCATCCCACGGTTCTCCCGCGGCCACCCGCTCGGTGGCGAGCTTCTTCAGCCGCTCGAGCGGTTCGCCGGTCACGACGTAGATCCGCCACGGCTGCAGATTGGACCCCGACGGCGCCCACCTGGCGGCGTCGAGCACCCGCTGGAGCACCTCCACGGGGACGGGTTCGTCGGTGAACCCCCGCACTGCCCGTCTGCTCTTGACTGCGTCGTAGACGTCCATATCTCCTCCGCTTTTGGAGACCACGGCTTTCGTGATCACGCCTTTCGGCTGTGCTTTCAGCCTCGTCCGACCCGCCGTCCGGCGAACCCTTGAACGCCCGTGGTCGCCGGGGTCTACGAACTCCGCGGATGAATAGTCGTCGGCCATCCGTTGCTGTTGATATGACCGTTGCAGGGCGACAGATCGCGACCTCAGTCCTGGTGATCGGAACCGGTGGTGCGGGTTTGCGTGCCGCAATCGAGTTGGCGGAGCAAGGTCGAGACGTTCTCCTCGTCGGCAAGCGCCCCGTGGGCGACGCCCACACCACGTTGGCCGCCGGAGGCATCAACGCGGCGTTGGGCACCATGGACCCCGAGGACAGCTGGCAGCAGCACGCGGCAGACACCCTGACCGAGAGCTATCTGCTCGCCGATCCGGCCACCGTGCAGATCGTCACCGAGGGTGCCGCCGAGTCGATTCGGCACCTCGAGCGTTTCGGCATGACGTTCGCCCGCGAGCAGGACGGCCGGATCTCCCAGCGGTTCTTCGGTGCACACACGTTCCGCCGCACCGCGTTCGCCGGTGACTACACTGGGCTGGAACTGCAACGCACACTCGTCAAAAGGGCGACGCAGCTTGCGATTCCGATCCTCGACTCCGCCTACATCACCCGCCTCCTCGTCCGGGACAACACGGTCTTCGGTGCATACGGCTTCGACCTTCGAGACGGCACCCGCTACACCATCCACTGTGACGCGGTCATCCTCGCCGCAGGCGGTCACACCCGGATCTGGCGCCGCACCTCATCGCGGCGGGACGAGAACACGGGGGACTCTTTCCGGTTAGCGCTCGAAGCCGGTGGGCGGATCCGCGACCCCGAACTCGTTCAGTTCCATCCGTCCGGTCTGATCGAACCCGAGGACTCGGCTGGAACACTGGTGTCGGAGGCCGCCCGCGGAGAGGGCGGAATTCTGCGCAACGACATCGGTGAGCGCTTTATGAAGCGCTACGACCCGGACCGCATGGAGCTGTCCACCCGCGACCGGGTCGCGCTCGCCGCCTACACCGAGATCAAGCAGGGACGCGGTACGCCCCGCGGCGGGGTGTGGCTGGATGTCTCACATCTGCCGCGGACACAGATCATGGAGCGACTCCCGCGGGTCTACCAGACTCTGATGGATCTGCAGTTGCTCGACATCACCACCACACCCATCGAAATCGCCCCGACGGCACACTATTCGATGGGCGGAGTGTGGGTTCGCCCCGAAGACCACAGCACCGACGTCGCGGGGTTGTACGCCATCGGTGAGGCCTCGAGCGGCCTGCACGGAGCCAACCGCCTCGGCGGCAACTCGCTGATCGAACTTCTGGTCTACGGCCGGATCGTCGGACGGGCCGCCGCCGCCTACTCTTTGGGGCTGGACGCCCAGATCCGCTCCAAGGCAGCGACTTCCGCGGCTCGTGACGAGGTCGACGAGGTGCTGTACCGCAACGGCAGGGAGAACGTCCGGTCCCTGCAGCGCGCCCTGCGCAACGCGATGACCGAGCATGCCGGCGTGGTGCGCGACGAACCCGGGCTGCGCACAGGTCTGACCGAACTCGACGACATCGAGCGACGGCTATCCGACGTCGGCGTACACCCCGACATCGCGGGATTCCAAGACCTCGCCCACGCCTTCGACCTCAAGGCGAGCGTCATCGCCGCGCGCGCCACGCTCGAGACCGCACTGGAACGCCGCGAGACCCGCGGCTGCCACAACCGCAGCGACTACCCGGATTTGGACGATCGACTCACCGTCAACCTCGTGTGGTCCGGTCCCGGACAGATCGAACACGAAGCGATCGCAGGCATACCCGCCGAGATCGCCAGCAGAATGCGCGCGGTGTCGGCGGACGGCAAGCTGGTCGAGTGATCAGCTCGCCCACGACACGGAGCGAAGCTGCCTGCGCGAAGTGATACCGAGCTTGACGAACACCTTTCGCAGATGCCACTCGACGGTGTGCGTGCTGATGAACAGCTGGGCGCCGATCTCCTGATTCGTCAGACCGTCGGCGGCGAGCCGGGCGATCTGGGCCTCCTGAGCGGTCAGCTCAGCGCCGCCAGGACTCGACTGCTGTTTGCGCACCTTCTCCCCGGTGGCCACCAATTCACGGCGCGCACGTTCGGCGAAGGCCCGCGCACCGATCCGCGTGAATGTCTCGTGGGCTTCGGTGAGTTCGCGGCGCGCGTCGGTCCGCCGGTTGGCCCGGCGCAGCCATTCGCCGTAGAGCAGCCGGGCCCGCGCGACGTGTACGACGATGCCTGCGCGGTCCAGACGTTCGATGGCCTCGGCGAACAGCCGGTCCGCTTCGTCGTCGTCGGCCAAAAGGGCCTGCGCGTTGGCCACCGCGCCCAGTCCCCAGTCGGTGCCGCTGGCGCCCGCCCGCTCCTCGAGCCGGCCAAGCGCCCACCTGGCCGCGTCGTCGGCCCCGGCGCGCGTCGCCGCCTCGACGAGTTCGAATAGACACCACCCGTGGATTCCGAAGTCGTCGTAGTCACATGCCTCCTGCGCCGCTGCGAGCGCCTCCTCGTAGCGGCCAAGGCCGTTGTACAACAACGCGGTCGCATAGCCGGTCAACCCGAGCACACGGCCTTCGCCCCTGGCGATCCCCTCGGCGGCGGCGCCTTCGAGCAGCGGGACCGCCTGCTCGACGTCACCGCGCCATGCCATCAGCAACAGCCAGTGATACCGCACCGCGGAGTTGTGGTCGGTCGCCGCGGTGATCGACTCTGCCTCCTCGAGAAGCTGTTCGGCGGTGCCCAATTCACCGGCCAAGGTATGAACTCCGGCCCGGTAGATGAGGGCTCGCGGCAACCCGGCGAGTGCCCCGGACGAACGCGCGTAGCGCACCGCGGTGGCCGACAACTTGCGCAGGATCTGTTCGTCCCACAGTTCGTGGGCCGAAGACTCCTGCAGGATCGGGAATCCGGGAACCTTCAGCCAGCGCCCGACCGCGGCCTCGTCTGACTCTGCTTGATCGCACATCGCGTCCAACCCCGCCCGCAACGCGGCCCAGCCCTGTCCGACCCCACCGGTGATCCGTTCGGCCACCCCCTTGAGCAGATGGTCGATCGCGCGCGGCAGCTCCGAGACGTCCTGCAGCGCAACTCGTGCATCCTCGGCGGCACGTACCAGCGCACCGGGCTCACCGAGGCGGCCCGCGTACATCAACGCCGCGATCCCTTCGAGATAGCTCTCTCGAGACGAGTAGCCGTCGACACCATGGAGGCGGCGGGCAGCATCGAGAAGTGGTGGCGCGGTTTCCGAGAGTCGCGGTGCACCGGCTTCACCGGCGCGGCTTCGGACGAAGTCCATCTGCGCCCGCAGCCGCGCTACCTGAGCCCGCTGCAGGTCGGTCAGCGGGCCGAGTTCGGCGATCGCCAGGAGTTCGTGCGCCGCTCCCGACGCCGCGGCATCCCGTTTGGCGTAAGCGGCCGCCAGCGCTCTGGCCCCGTGCAGCAGCGGGTCGGAGGTCAACGCGGTGGCCCGCTCCAGAAACGTTGCCGCCGCTGCCATTCCGCCCCTGCTCTGCGCGCGGGCAGCGGAGTCCTCCAACTCGGCGGCAATCGCCTCGTCGGGGCCGGCCGCGGCGTTGGCCGCATGCCACGCCCGACGGTCCGGATCGACCGAAGGGTCGGTGACGTCGGCGAGCGCGCGGTGGACGGCGCGGCGGTCCGCCAGCTCGGCGGCACGGTAGGCGGCCGAGCGGATCAACGGGTGGTGGAACCGCATCCGCGGGCCGAACTCGATGAGACCGTCGGCCTCCGCGGGTGCGAGATCGTCGACCGGGATACCCAATTGCGCTGCGGCGCCGAGAAACAACGCGGCATCGCCGATCGGTTCGGCGGCGGCGATGAGCAATAGCTGCCGGGTAGGCGGCGGCAGCGACTCGATGCGGCGGATGAAGCCCTGTTCGACCGCTGCCGCCGACGAGCGTTTACCCGAGATCCAGAAACCGCCGGACAGTTCGGTCGCCGACACGCTGCGCGGCACCTCGAGGATGGCCAGCGGAATGCCGCGGGTCTCCGCGACGATGCGGTCGCGTACTCGTGGGTCGATACCGCCGAACATGACCGACTCCAACAGTTCTCGCGCATCGGTGTCGGACAGCCCGCGGATCGGCAGCTCGGGCAGGCCGGCCAGCAGCTCAGGCTGGTCCCGCACCGCGAACACCAACGCAACGGGTTCGGCGAGCAGCCGGCGCGCGATGAAGCCGAGCGTCTGCACCGAAACCTGGTCCAGCCATTGCGCATCGTCGACGACGCAGAGCACGGGCTGTTCGTCGGCCGCGGCGGCCAGCACGCTCAACACAGCGAGGCCGACGAGGAACCGGTCCGGTGTCTCCCCGATGCCGCGGCCGAACGCGACGTTGAGGGCTTCGCGCTGCGGTTCGGGAATGGCGTCGAGATGCGTCATCAGCGGAGCGCACAGCTGCTGCAGGCCGGCGAACGCGAGTTCCATATCGGACTCCACGCCGGCGACGTGCACGATCTGGAATTCCGATGCGGTTTGGCAGACGTAGTCGAGCAGGGCCGTCTTACCGACACCCGCCTCGCCGCGCAGGACAAGCACCTGGCAGCTGCCCGATCGCACGGTCGCGACGAGGTTCTTCAGCGTCTCGCATTCGTGGGTACGGCCACGGAGGGCTTGTGCTCCACCCTGGCCAGACATAGACACCACCGCGCTCTGGGTGGACCCGCGACGGTCGCCGGCTTACCCGATCTGATCTTGGATCGTACGAGGCGCGCCCCGACGGGTCCACACCGGCGATTTGTGCACATCCGGGAGCGGTCAGCGCTCCCGTACGTGCACAAACCGCCGCCGGGGTGGGGGTCAGGCGGTGGCGGCGGCCGCCAGAATCCAGTCCTCGAAGCGCGTGCCGAACAACGTCGCGCGCTCACCGGGCACGAGGGTGCGTTCGGCCAGGTCGATACCCCAGTATTTCGCCGAGGGGTCGGCGATGACCTGACGGGTGTCGCCGCGGGCGGTCAGCGCGGTCCGGATCAGATCGGGCAGCAGGAACTCCACCGGTCCACCGATCTCGACGATGCGGTTCACCGGCTCGTTCACCGCGGCGATCGCGAGGCCCTCGGCGACGTCGGCGGCGGCCATCGGCTGGAAGTACACCGGTGGCATCCGCACCGTGTCGCCCTCGGTCGCCGAGTCGGCGAGCGTCTGCAGAAACTCGAAGAACTGCGTGGCGTGCACGATGGTGAACGGGATCGGCCCGTCGCTGATCAGCCGTTCCTGGTCGAGTTTGGCCTGGAAGTAGCCGCTCTGCGGGGCCATCTCCTCGGTGCCCACCACCGACAGCGCGACGTGGTGGCCGACGTCTGCGGCTTCTTCGGCCTCGAGCAGGTTCGTCGTCGCGGTCCGGAAGAACTCTTGGGCCGAGTCATCGAGCTGCGGCGAGTTCGACACGTCGACAACCACGTCGGCGCCTTCGAGCACATCGCGCAGGCCCTCGCCGGTGAACGTGTTGACGCCGGTCGACGGCGCCGCGGCCACCGTGTCGTGGCCCTGCCGGTCCAGTATCTGCACCAGTTTCGAACCGATGAGGCCGGTTCCGCCGATGACGACGATCTTCATGATGAGCCTTCCGTTTGTTCGACAGCTTCCTGTCCGCCAGAACGGATGACGGCTCGCGAACTCATCCCCTGTCCCCGAGACCCGCCCCGCGAGCGACCGCGTCTGTACGCAACACGCCGCGCACATCCGGCATTGCGCGGTCGCTCGCGGCAGTTGAGGGACCCGTTAGGGCAGTTGAGGGGCCCATCAGGGCGGTTGAGGGGCCCATCAGGGCAGTTGAGGGGCCCATCAGGGCGGTTGAGGGGCCCGTCAGAACGCGTAGCGCACCCGGCACGCCGGCAGTTTGGCGGCGATCAGGTCGGTCAGCTCGGTGACCCAGCGGCCCTTCCACGGCGACTTGTACCGCACATTCCACTGCCCGCTCTGGCTGCGCTTGACCTGTTGAAGATCTGGGCGCCACAGCAGGTCCTCCCCTTTGGGATGCCAGCCGAGGTTGACGTCGTGCAGACCCTCGTTGTGGGTCAGGAAGATGATCTCGGCGGCCAACTGCCGCTTGGTGCGATCCGACGTGCCGTCGGCGACCTGTTCGAGTAACTCCGCCCAGTCTGCGAGCCAATTCTCGTGGACGACAACGGGACTGAAGTTCAAGTGGACTTCGTAGCCGGCGTCGACGAAATCGTCGATCGCGGCGATCCGCTCGGCGATCTTCGACGTGCGCACGTCGAGCACCCGCGACGTCTCGGCCGGCATCAAGCTGAACCGCACGCGGGTTCCGCCGCGCGGGTCGTAGTCGAGCAGATCGCGGTTGACGAGTTTGGTCGCGAAGCTGGCTTTGGCGTTGGGAATTCGCGCGAACAATTCGACGAGATCGCGCACGTTGTCGGAGACCATCGCGTCCACCGAACAGTCGCTGTTCTCGCCGATGTCGTAGACCCAGTCGACGGGATCGCATTGGTTCGGTTGCGGCTTCACACCTTGCCGCGCGGCGTGACGTTCGAGGTATCGGGTGATTTTCTCGATGTTGGTGAACACCGTGATCGGGTTGGCGTAGCCCTTACGGCGCGGGACGTAGCAGTACGAGCACGCCATCGCGCAGCCGTTCGCGGTGGACGGTGCGATCCAGTCGCTGGACCGCTCGTTGCGGCGCGCACTCAGGCTCTTCTTCTCGCCCAGCACCAGGACTTCCCGCTTGTTGCGGACCCAGTCCTCGACGTTGCCCTCGTTTCCGTACAGACCCGGTATCGCCTGATGTGACAGCACCTCGATGCGCTCGGCGTCGGGGTAGCGCTCGAGCACCTGACGCGCGCGGGGGAACCGTTCGATGTCGGGCTCGTGGTAGATCCGCTTGATGTCGAGCAGCCGGTCGGCGAGGGCGGCCGGTGTGCGTCGCTGCACGACGTTGGAGTTCACCGTCGAGGTCATGGTTCGTTCAACGAACGACGGACACACTCCGATGCAGTTGATCTTGTTGACGGGCAATGATGTTCGTCACCTCCCGAGAGATGGCCCGCGATGTCGCGCGCAATCGGCGAGGCCTGCATCCGGAAGGACCGAAGCGGCCCGATCAGCGGCTCGTCGTATCCGGCGAACCACAGCCCCGGCGCGGCACACGGAAGCCCGTTGACCTTCGGCCGACCCGCCTCGTCCAGCACGCCGTGGTGGCCGACCAGCGGTTCCAGTCCTCGCCGATAACCGGTCGCGGCGATCACCACGTCGGCAGACAGTGTGCTGCCGTCCGAGAGCACCACGCTGTCGCCATCGAACGAGTCCACTGCTGCGACGATCTCGATGCGCCCGGCTTTGACATGCGGGACGAGCTCGTCGCCGATCGTCGGAATCTGCTCGTCGGTCAACAGCGCCGTGTAGATGCCGCTGCGGGGTGCGGGCAGGCCCTGGCGGTCAAGGTCTCCGAACCACACCCTGCGCATCAATGCGGCCGCCTGATCCAGCACCGGCACCGGCAGGCGCTCGAACGCGGCGCTGAACGCGTCGACCGGAATTCCTGCGGCCGACCGCGGGACGAGATGCGGGGGCGTGCGAACCGCCATCCACACGCGGCGGGCCATCCCGTCGCTGAGCTGCAACGCGATGTCGGTCGCCGAGTTCCCCGCGCCCGCCACCAGGACGTCGCGGCCGGCGTACGGCGTGGCATTGCGGTAGTGCTCGGAGTGCAGCACCTCACCGGTGAACCCCTCGATTCCCGGCCACTCGGGCAGCGCAGGCGTGTGGTAGTTGCCGGTCGCGACGACGACGGCAGCCGAGGTGATCGGCGCACCGTCGGTATCCAGCCGCCAACCGTGCGGCTCGCGGTCGACCCGAACCACGGTGCGGCCCAGAGCCAATCGAATGCGCTGTCGACGTACGTAATCGTCGAAGTAGTCGACCATGTCGTCTCGGGTCGGCCAGCGCCCGTAGCGCAGAGGGATCCGCTGCCCGGGCAGATGCGACCACCACCCGCAGGTGTTGAGCCGGAACCCGTCGTAGCGGTTGCGCCACGCCGATGCGACGGCGTCGGCGCGATCCACCACGAGCGCATCGACATCGCACTCGTGGCGGAGCTGACGTGCGATCGCCAGCCCGCAGGGACCCGCCCCGACGATGACGACGGACTCGTCGTGCTCGGCCATCTAGGGCAGGTGTCTTTTGGTCAGCAAGCCCTTGGTGAGGTCGCGTTGGAACTGTTCGATCAGCGACCGGCGCCGCAGGGGCGGGCTCTCGGCGTGCGCCTCCTGAGCCACTCCGCCGATGACGTCGGCGAGCGCGTCGACCGCATTCCACCGTGGCGCCCACTCCAGTTCGGCCTGGGCGCGCCCGCAGTCCAGCAGCGGAACGCTGAACGCCATGTCGATCCAGCCCCGATCGATGGGCTGCAGCCGCGCCCGCCAGCTGACATCGACCAGAGCCCCGAGCACCCCCGACGGCACGTGGACCGGTTTGGCGTTCAGCACCTCGGCGACCTGCTCGCGGCCCACCGGGGGTTCGGCCGCCAGGTTGAACGGTCCGCTGGCACCACGTCCGACCACCCTGGCCAGCCCGTCGGCGACATCGTCTGCGTGGACCAGCGGGATGCACAAGCGGCGGTCGAGCGGCAGCACGGGAAGGAGCGGAACCGCGAGCATCGGCACGTAGCCGGGCAGCGCGTAACGCATCAGGCCGCTGGCCGCGGCGCGCTGCACGATGAAGCCGGGGCGCATCCGCGCGATCGGGACGCCCGCCTCGCCGTTCTGGCGTTCGTAGTCGTCGAGCAGCGCTTCCACGTCCGACTTGTCGCGGCTGTAGGGCGAAGTCCGGATGCCGGTGGTCGGCCATGACTCGTCGACGTACTGGCCGTAGCGGCCCGGCGCGTACGCGCCCACCGACGACTGGTGCACAAGCCGGCCGACCCGCGCGTCATGGGCGGCCTCGAGGACGGCCGTGGTGCCGCCGACGCCGACGCGGTTCAGGTATTCGGTGTTGCGGGTCGGCTGAAAACCCCACGCGAGGTGGATGACGGCGTCGGCGCCGTCGAAGACCCCGCGCAACTGGGTCGCCGCATCCGGGTCGGCGAGGTCGAGATTGAGCCAGCGAATGCGCCCGTAGACGCCGGTCGGCTCGGGCGGCCTTCGCACCACGCCGACGATGTCGTGTCCGGTGTCGCTCTCTGTCAGCCGCCGCAGCAGCGCGGTCCCGACGTTGCCGGAGGCTCCGGTGATGACGATGCGCATGCCGAAAGACTTCCCGCAACGCGCCCTATCAACACGAGCTATACGGCCGCGGCGGTCTCACCCTCGAGTTGGCGAGCGCGGGCGTCGTTGAGGAACCTGCCGACCTCGACCGCCAGCCGTCGCGCATGAGACGAGTCAACGAGGTCGAATGCGTGACCGGCACGCCGAATCTCGCTGTACTCCACCGGGTTTCGTGACACCGCGCTCAGCTTGTCGGCGAATACGCGGGCCTCACCGACCGGGATGATGGTGTCCTGCTCCCCGTGGATGAGGAAGAACGGCGGCGCGTCCGCGTGGATGCGGGCCAGCGGTGAGGCGGCCTCGAACACGTCGGGGTGCTTGGACTGCGAGCGGCCTACGACAACTCGTTCCAGGAAGTTCTGGAAGTTCTTACGGGTGGGGGTCGACCGGTCCTGCCAGTCGTAGCGCCCGTAGATCCCGACCACCGCGTCGACGGTGGTGTCGGCGTCGTCGGTGAGCTCGCCGCGGAACCTCGGGTCGCCGGGGGTGAGGGCCGCCAGGGAGGCCAGGTGTCCGCCCGCGGAGCAGCCCGCGACCGCGACGAAGTTTCGGTCGCCGCCGTACTTGTCGACGTTGGCCCGGGCCCACGCGATCGCGGCGTTGACGTCGGCGATATGACGGGGCCAGCGGTGCACCGGGGACACCCGGTAGTCCATGGTCAGACAGACCCAGCCCTGCTTGACCAGGTGGTGCAACATCGTGTGGCCCTGCATGACGCGGGAGCCATGCACCCACGCGCCGCCGGGGACGAACAGCAGCACCGGCGCATCGGGCGGCAGGTCGGGCAGCCGCCACACGTCGAGCAGCTGCGCGGGATGGTCGCCGTAGCGCACCGAGCTGCGATAAAGGCACCGCTGGCGCTGAGCGCGGAAACGCAGATAGGGCGGCGTGCGCTTCCCGCGCGAAGGCGTGATGGCCTCACCGGGCACATCGGCGGGCGCGGCCTCTGCGGCGTCGGGGCTCAGTCGGCGCGAGGCCATGCCGCGGAGCGCTGCCGGTGCGTAGTGGTGGCCGTACATCATCATCGCGGTCAGGCCGGCAAACGGCTCGAGGTGCTTGCCGACCACGGGCAGCGACGCGTACATCCGCGTCGAGGCCATGACGAGATCGAACGGATGCAGCGAGCGGTAAAGAGACATGGTCAGCCGGCCATCGCCAGGTCGGGCTCGCCCGCCCGGCCGCTGCAGGGCTTGCAAACGACCTCTTCGAGGCTGAAATGCCCGCACGTGGGGCAGATGAACTCGAGCATGCGTTACGCCTTTCGAGACTTGTGTCATGCCGACTTTCTGCAGCGCGCCTCACATACCCCGGCCTTGGGGCGCCAAAACCCGCCGTTATCGATCTGATGCGTCAGTACTGTGGCCTCCGTGAAGTACTTGGAGGTCGAGGGAGTGGGCCGGGTAAGCCGCATTGGGCTTGGGACCTGGCAGTTCGGGTCTCGGGAGTGGGGCTACGGCGACAGTTACGCCGCCGGTCCGGCGCGAGAAATCGTGCAGCGTTCGCTGGCGCTGGGCGTCACGTTGTTCGACACGGCCGAGATCTATGGTTTCGGCAAGAGCGAACGGATCCTCGGCGAGGCGCTGGGCGACCAGCGCGCCGACGTGGCGGTGGCCAGCAAGGTCTTCCCGGTCGCCCCGTTCCCAGCGGTGGTCAAGCAGCGCGCGCACGCCAGCGCGCGGCGGCTGGGGCTGCAGAAGATCCCGCTGTATCAGATCCACCAGTCCAACCCGGTGGTACCCGATTCGGTGATCATGCCGGGGATGCGCGACCTGATCGACGACGGCGTGATCGGCGCGGCGGGCGTGTCGAACTACTCGCTGTCGCGCTGGCAGCGGGCCGACACCGCGCTCGGACGACCGGTGATCAGCAATCAGGTGCACTTCTCGCTGGCCCATCCCCAGGCGCTCGAACGTCTGGTGCCGTTCGCCGAGCGGGAGAACCGCATCGTGATCGCTTACAGTCCGCTGGCCCAGGGCCTGCTCGGCGGCAAGTACGGCCCCGACAACCGGCCCGGCGGCGTGCGCGCGACGAACCCGCTGTTCGGTACCGAGAACCTGCGGCGGGCCGAACCGCTGCTGCAGACGCTGCGCGACGTCGCCGCCGATGTCGGCGCGAAACCCGCGCAGGTGGCGCTGGCGTGGCTGATCCACCTGCCCAACGTCGTTGCGATCCCCGGCGCGTCCAGCGTCGAACAACTCGAGTTCAACGTGGCAGCCGCCGACATCGAGCTCAGCACCGATGCGCAGGAGGCGCTCACCGCCGCCGCCCGCGCTTTCCGTCCGGTGTCCGCGGCTCGCTCCCTGGCGGACACGGTGCGTGAGAAGCTCGGCGCCCGCTAACCTTTCAGCTTCCCGTCGAGGTACTCGCTGCGGCAGGCACCGCGGGCCAGCTTGCCGCTGGTCGTGCGCGGAATGACACCGGCAGCGACGAACCGGATGTCGGCGACCGGGATCCCGTGCCGCGCAAGCACATCGGCGCGGATCGCGTCGATCTCCGGTGCGGGGTCGTTGCGAGCGGTTCCTGTCGCGCGTTCGGCGACGATCACGAGGCCTGCACCGTGGGGCGCGGGCACGGTGAACGCGGTGACATGTCCGGCTCGTGCCATCGCCGAGGCGCCTTCGGCGGTCGACTCGATGTCCTGCGGATAGTGGTGTCTGCCGTCGATGACGATTAGATCGGCGCGCCGTCCGGTGACGAACAACTCACCGTCGAGGTAGACGCCGAGATCGCCGGTACGCAACCAGTTCGCTTCCTCGGCAACGCCTTCCGCGTGGCTGGTGGGCGTGATCCGGGACCCGAGCCGGGCGCCGAAGGCGTGGCGCGACTCGTCGGGTCGACCCCAGTAGCCGCGCCCGAGGTTGTCGCCGTGCAGCCAGATCTCACCGACACTTCCGTCGGGGAGTTCGGCGCCGGTGTCGGGATCGACGATGACGGCCCACTGGCTGCGCGCCACCTTTCCGCAGGACACGTGGGCCACCGCATGGGGCGAATCGCCGGCGACGGGCACCGCACGGCCCGCCCTGAGCTGCGCGCGGTCGAGGTGCACCGCGGTGGCGCGGGCGTCGGGTTCGATGGTCGCGACGAACAGTGTGGCCTCGGCGATTCCGTAGGACGGCCGGAATGCGTTCGGCGGCAAGCCGTATGGCGTGAACGCGTCGTTGAAGGCGGTGATCGCGTCGATGCTGACGGGCTCCGAGCCGATGATGAGCACCGCCTTGCTCAGGTCCAGGGCGTCACCTTCTGCGGGTTGGCCGCGTTGTGCGGCGTATTCGTAAGCGAAATTCGGTGCCGCCGTGACCACGCGGCCTTCGCGCGACCCGTCCGACAGCGCCCTGAGCCAGCGTTGCGGGCGACGGATGAACGCGGTGGGCGACATCAGCGTCGAATGTCCGCCGTACACGGCGGGAAACCCGATCATCGAAAGGCCCATGTCGTGGAACAGCGGTAACCAGCTGACACCGTGCACTTTTCGGTCGAGGAGGTCGATGGACAGGATCATCTGGATCAGGTTCGTGCCGACCGCGCGGTGCGTGATCTCGACGCCGACCGGGGGTCGCGTCGCACCCGAGGTGTACTGCAGATGGGATACGGCGTCGAGCGGCAGCTCCACCGGCTCGAATTCGACTGTCGCGCTGATTTCGTCGAGAACGACGACGCGCGGAGTCGGGACGCCGTCGAGGCCGGACAGGAAGCTGCGCACGTTCGCGGCCGCGACCGCTGTAGTCACCACGACCGACGGTTCGCAGTCGCGCAGTGCGGTCTCCAGTCGTTGTGCGTGGCCCTGTAGCTCGGGCGCGAACAGCGGGACCGCGATCGCGCCCGCTTTGATCGCACCGAAGAAGGCGACGACGTAGTCGAGTCCCTGCGGCGCAAGTATCGCGACGCGGTCACCCCTCCGGGTCACGCGTTGCAGGCTCGCGGCGACCGCTCGCAGGCGGACGCCGAGTTGTTTCCAGGTGAGCTCGACGACCCGCCCGTCTCCGGTGTGGTCGAGGTAGCGGTAAGCAGGCGCGTCGCCGACATTGGCGATGTTGCGGTCGATCAGCGAGATCAGGTTCACCCCGGCGGGCACCGCGATCTGGCCGTCGGCGTCCAGGCAGTCCTCGATCCGCAGCAACCCGTCGTGCGGTACGGGACGGGACGTCATGGGAGCAGTCTAGGTACCGGCTGCGCTGACTCCTGGTACGGCTGTACCAGAGGGGTTACTGCTCCAACGTCAGCACTGTGATGTCCGGCGGGGCTCCGATACGCACCGGCGGACCCCAGTAGCCGGCGCCGCGGGTCACGTACAACTGGGTGTCCTCGACGGTCGACAGGCCCGCGAGCGCGGGTTGCACGGCGCGCACGACGTAGTGGAACGGCCACATCTGCCCGCCGTGGGTGTGCCCGGACAGCTGCAGGTCGACCCCGCGCGCGGCGGCCTCCTCGACGAGCACCGGCTGGTGCGCAAGCAGCACCGTCGGCCCGGCGGACGAAACCCCCGCGAGGGCGCGGTCGAAATCCGGTCCGTCCGAAACTCTCTCACCGGCAAGGTCGTTGACCCCCGCCAGGTTGAGGACCGCACCGCCACGGCGGATCGGGGTGTTTTCGTTGCGCAGCGGTTGAATGCCCAACCGCTCCATCTCGCGTAGCCATTCCAGTGTGTCGCCGACGAAGTACTCGTGGTTCCCGGTGACGAAGAAAGAACCCTCGCGGGCGGTCAGATCGCCCAATGGCGCTGCGGCCGGGCCGAGTTCGGCGACGGAGCCGTCGACGACGTCACCGACGATCGCGACGAGGTCGGGGGCGGTCTCGTTGATCATCTCGACGATCTGCGCGGTGTGTGCCCTGCCTGCCAGGGGTCCGAGGTGGATGTCGGACACCACCGCAACGCGAAACCCGCGAAACGCCGGGTCCAGGTTGCGCAGCCGCACCGGCACCCGCAGCACGTCGGGCGGCCCCACCGCGGTGGCCGTGCCGACGCCGACCAGGCCCACCGACGCGGCACCCGCGGCCACGGCGCTCGCGCGGGCCAGGAACAACCGGCGGCTCAACCCTTTCGGATCCTCGGGTGTCGCCGCCGGCGCCTCGCGGACCCACCCTCGCAGCACCAGCCGTACGGGTTCGAGCACCAGCAACATCAGCAGCAGGTATGCGGCCAGCCCGAACCACACATAGCCAGGCCAGGCGTACCACCCCGCATCGACCGGACCGGTCAGCCGGGGCAGGAACAGCGCCGCGAGAAGCAGCCCCGCCAACCCGGCGAAGCCGACGCTCAGTATCCAGCGGACCCTGCCCGGCCGGGTGGTGTCCTTGATCAGGCGCTTCCACAAATAGGCGTGCATCAGCGCGAGCACCGTGCCCAGGATGACGATGAACATGGCGCCTTTCAGTGGTTTCGGTGCGCTACCGATCGATTGGCGACTGGTAGCGCACCGAAATCGCAGGTGTTACAGCGAGACCGTTCCGTAGTCGCCGACGTGCTCAATCAGCGTGCGGAGCTGGTCGTCGGTGGTACCGAACGTGTTGTCGATGGCCGTGAGCCGCGCCGCGTAGTGGCCGACGGGATACTCCGCGGTCATCCCGATACCGCCGTGCAGCTGGATCGCCTCCTGCGCGATATGCCGGCCCGAGCGCCCGATCTGGAACTTGGCCCGTGCGGCGATCACCGGGTCGAACCTGCCGTCGGCGATCGTCATCGCGGCGTAGTAGTTCATGCTGCGCGCGAGTTCGAGCGAGACGTACATGTCGGCCGCACGTTGCGTCAGCGTCTGGAACTTGCTCAGCGGAACGCCGAATTGCTTTCGGCTGGTGAGGTACTCGGTGGTGAGCCGCAGCGCCTCCTCCATCGCTCCGACCGCCTCCGAGCACAGTGCCGACTGATAGCGGATGACCGTTCGCGCCACGTGTTCGATCGCATCCCCGCCCCCGCCAAGAGGTTCGGCGGGTGTGGAGTCGAACTCGAGCTGTGCACCACCGCGGCCGTCGAACGTCCGATACGGCGTCCGATTCACCGCCGCGCCATTGACGACGAACAGCCCCACGCCGCCGCCGGGCAGCGCCGCGGTCACGACGATCGTGTCGGCGGTGTCGCCGGCCAGCACCGGATTCTTGCGCCCGGTGAGCGTCCAGGTATCGCCGCTCTGTTCGGCGCGCGTGGCGGGTTCGGCCGACGGCAGCCGCGCGCCGGGCTCCGCATGCGCGAAGGCCAGCAACGTCTCGCCGGTCGCCACGGCTTCGAGAATCCCCTTCTGCTGGTCGCTGCCCACCTCGGCGATCAGGGCGCCGGGGACCATCGCGGCCTGCGCGACCGGTTCGGGCGCGAGCCGCCTGCCGACCTCGGTCAGCACCACCATCACCTCGATCTGGCCGGCCTCCGTCGGGTCGAAACCGAGCCCGAGGATGCCCACCTCGGCCAGTTGGCCCCACACCTCACGGCTCCAGCCGGGTTCGCCTTCGGGCCGGACGCTTTCGCGGCCCGCCAGCACGTCGCGGGTGACGTCGCGCAGTAGTTGCTGTTCCTCGGTCAGATCGAAATCCACGGCAGGCTCACAATCCCAGGATGGTCGAAGCGATGATGTTGCGTTGAACCTCGTTGGTACCGCCGTAGATCGACGTCTTCCGATAGTTCAAGTAGCGGGGCGCGGCGTCCTGCGCCCAGGTCGGCACGTCGATATCACCGGCGTCGAACGGCAGTGCCTCCGGCCCGGCCACCTCGACGAACAGCTCGGTGGCGGCCTGCTGCAGCTGGCTGCCGCGCAGCTTGAGGATCGACGACGCGGGGTTGGGCTTACCGTCGGCCTCGGATCCGCTGACCCGCATCTGCGTGAGCTCCAGCGCGAGCAGCCCGGTTTCGATCTCGGCCACCCGCGCCGCGAACAGCGGGTCCTCGAGCAGCGGTGTGCCGTTGACCTCGAGCTTGGCGGCGTGTTCCTTCACCTGTGCCATCCACAGTTTGGTCAGCCCGATGCGGGCGATGCCGGTGCGCTCGTTGCCGAGCAGGAATTTGGCGTAGGTCCAGCCCTGGTTCTCCTCGCCGACGAGTTGGTCGGCCGGGATTCGCACGTCCTCGAAGAAGACCTCGTTGACCTCGTAGCTGCCGTCGATCAGCTCGATCGGGCGCAGTGTGATGCCCGGCGTCGACATCTCGGCCAACAGGAAGGAGATACCGGCCTGGCGCTTGGGCGCGTTCGGGTCGGTGCGCGCCAGCAGGAAGATCCAGTCGGCGTACTGGCCGAGCGTCGTCCACGTCTTCTGGCCGTTGACGACGTAGGTGTCCCCGTCGCGCACGGCCGTGGTCCGCAGCGACGCGAGGTCGGAGCCGGCCTCCGGTTCGGAGAAGCCCTGACACCACCAGATGTCGATGTTGGCCGTAGGCGGCAGGAACCGTTCCTTCATGGCCTGCGAGCCGAACTGGGCGATCACCGGGCCCACCATCTTGGTGTTGAACGCCAGCGGTTCGGGGACGCCGGCTAGCTGCATCTCGTCGAGCCAGATCTGTCGCTGCAGCGGCGTCCAGTCCTTACCGCCCCACTCGACCGGCCAGTTTGGTACGGCCAGGCCGTTGGCGTGCAGGATCCGCTGGCTGGTGACCATGTCCTCGGGGAACTTCGAG
Source organism: Mycobacterium lehmannii (assembly GCF_002245535.1). Lineage (GTDB taxonomy): Bacteria > Actinomycetota > Actinomycetes > Mycobacteriales > Mycobacteriaceae > Mycobacterium > Mycobacterium lehmannii. The sequence continues at coordinate 81,018 of NZ_NKCN01000015.1, forward strand.
TGCCCGGTCTTGCCCCGCTCGCGGATGTCCTCGGGAATCTCGGAGGTGTAGAACCGTCGCAGCTCCTCGCGGAATGCCGCGTCCTCGTCACTCAACGCCAACTTCACGGTCTACCCCGTTCCTCTCGTGCGGTTGCCGGCCGGGTACCCGCCTTCGGCCCGGCTTGCCCATCTATGTGGCTCCATCCGCATTGTGCTCGTCCTACTTCCATGCGAAGACCGGTTGCTCGAGTTCGTCGACCGGATCGTGACGGCCCTCCAGGCACAGCCAACGCAACTGCAGGAGCACGGCGCCGGTCGGCGCGTGGATCAGGTCGTTGCCCAGCGGGACCTGCACGACGGGTCGTGGGCTCTCCGGAATCTCGATGAACCGCGGGGAGTCGGGGCGCTGCAGCTGATGCAGGCCGACCCGGTACACCGCGACGACCTCCTCTGGCGCAGGCCGCGGGTCGAGCCGTCCCCCGCCCCAGATCACCACCGGGGTGATGACGTATCCCGACCGCGTCGGGTAGTCGTCGAGCAGACCCAACACCGTCGAATCCGGCAGCCTGACACCGACCTCCTCGTCGAGCTCGCGCAACGCCGCGTCGACCACGGTCTCGCCCGGGTCCAGCCGGCCGCCCGGCAACGCCCACTGCGCGGCGTGCGACGTCAACCTGGATGCCCTGCGGCACAGGAAGAAAGCGGCGCCACCGGAGACGTCGACCATCCGGCCGTCGAGCCGGGCATCGGGCATGCCTCGCCCGTCGTTCCAGCCTTCGACGTCGACAGGGTCCACCCTGTCCTCGCCGACCTCGGAGTCGACGAGCACGACGGCGACCGCGGCGTGGCGTTTCGTCGGATCGCTCACGGCGCGACGGTCGTGTCCCGACAGGTTCGCTTCGATCCGCTCGCGCAGCGACTCGTCGTAGGTGATCGTCACCGCTCGACCATAGTTTCGCGGGGTTTCGTCGGCACCGTCCGGGGCAACTCCCTCCAGACCACAGCCCATACGGAAGGGATCGACATGGCACTCGACGATGACGACATGACCACCTCGGGCGCAGGCGGCGAGGGGACCGCTGACGGCGGTTCCAACCCTGAAGGACACGACGGCGGCGCCGACGGCACAGCGGGTGGCGAGGGTGTCGCCGACGGCGGCTCCAACCCCGAAGGACACGACGGCGGCGCCGACGGCACAGCCGGTGGCGAGGGTGTCGCCGACGGCGGCTCCAACCCCGAAGGACACGACGGCGGCGCCGACGGAACCGCGTGACCCCTGACCGATGATGCTTCGGCGCTGCGCTGCGGTTGACGCCCGACGGTTCGCCAACGAGTACTGGGGCCGTCAACCGTTGCTCACCCGGGCCGACGCGTTGCCCCGCGACTTCAGCGATCTGCTCTCGCCCGAGACGGTCGACGAACTGATCGCCGAGCGCGGGGTTCGCGCGCCGTTCATCCGGCTGGCCAAAGAGGGCGACGTCCTGCCCAAGGACTGCTATCTGGGGCCTGCCGGCTTCGGCGCGGAGATTGCCGACCAGATCGACTCGGCCAAGCTGCTGAGCCAGTTCGCCTCGGGCGCAACGATAGTGCTGCAGGGCCTGCACCGGCTGTGGCCTCCGCTCATCGACTTCGTCCGGCAGGCGGTCGACGAGTTCGGCCATCCGGTGCAGGCCAACGCCTACATCACCCCGCCGGTGAACCGGGGCTTTGATCCGCACTACGACGTACACGACGTCTTCGTTCTGCAGGTGTCGGGGCAGAAGCGCTGGATTGTGCACGAGCCGGTGTACGAGCACCCGCTGCCGTCGCAGCCGTGGACGGGGCATCGCGCGGCGATCGATAAACGGGTGGCGCGAGACGCGCCGGTCATCGACACGGTGCTCGAGGAGGGCGACGCCCTCTATCTGCCGCGCGGGTGGGTGCATTCGGCGCAGGCGTTGCAGATGACGTCGATCCACCTCACCATCGGGATCTCCCCGGTGACGGCGGCCGACGTGGCGCGCGCCGTCGTCGACCAGTTGGCCGCCGACGCGGCCTTCCGTGGGTCTCTGCCCATGGGTGCCGCCGATGCGGATGAGACGATGGCGACGGTGTCGAAGGTCATGGCGGAAATGGTCGGGTCGCTGCGAGACGATGCGGCGACCCTGAGCGCGGGCGCTGCCGCGCACTTGGCAAGGCGTCACGCCGACCGGACCCGTCCCGTGGCCGTGCGGCCGCTGGCCGCCCTTGCGGCATCCGAGCGAGCCGCGCAGACGGCCGTCCGGTGGCGACATGGGCTGAGCGCAACCGTCGGCCAGTCCGGTGACCGGATCGTGCTGCGCCTGCCGGACCGGACCATCACGTTCCCGCAGATCTGTGGCGCCGCCGTTCGTGCCCTGCACGAGGGAACCGTCGTCGACGCGGCGAGTACGCCCGGCCTGGACGCCGCCGACGCGGCGGTCCTGATCCGGCGGTTGCTGCGGGAGGGTGTCCTCGTTCCCATGAGCAGCGCCGTTCCCGTGCAACGGAACTCGCCGGCAGACGCCGGATGACGGTCGCCAAGAGGATCCCGTGCAGCGATCAATCGCTGGCCCGCGACGACCCGATGTACGGCACTGCATCGGCGGGCTCGTCGTGGCTGCTGTTCGAGTTGAGCGGCGCCTGGGGCCCATCGGCGTTCCTGCAGTCACCGGCCTGCATTGACCCGCAACTCGGCCGCGCGATCGTGCGTCGGGCCGAGAAGGCGGGTATGCGCATCGCCGCGATCCGCAAGCACGGCCGTCGACCCGACACACCGCGGTGGCGTTGGTTTGTGGCGCACTGCGGCGTCGGCGAGGAGGCACTGCACCACGGAGAGGTCGACGACCCTCGTGACCTTCTCGAGCTCGCGCTGGACGGCAGCGACGGGAGCGTGACGACCGATCCGCTGGTCGCGATCTGCTCGCACGGCAAGCACGACCAATGCTGTGCGGTGCGCGGCCGCAGCGCATGCCGCGCGATCGCTGCGGAGTACCCGGAATTCACCTGGGAGTGTTCTCATCTCGGCGGTGACCGGTTCGCCGCGACCATGCTCATCCTGCCGGAAGGGCTGTGCTACGGCAGGGTGGACTCCGCGGACGCCGCTGGGCTGGTACGCCTGTACCTCGAGGGCCGGTTGGACAACCGGTTCCTGCGCGGACGCACATCGCTTCCACACGCCGTGCAGGCGGCCCAGTACTTCGCCCGCGAGCGCTACGGCGACGACCGTATCGACGCGCTGCACCCGTTGCACGTCGAACGTGGTGAGCACCTCATTCAGGTTTTGCTCGACGGTGAGGCCGGTCCCATCGAGGTGATCCTGCACGAGGAGTTGTCCGAACCCCTTCTGTCGCAATGCCATGCTCGGGTGGAAGGTCAGGTACGCGTATTCACGCTCGGCTCCATGGGACCCCACGAGGTCTAGTCCGCCGCTGGACGGGATGGAATAGTTCGACGGTGCGACCGGGCGGTGAGGTTCAGGCGGCGGCCCGGCCGAAATACAGTTCCTGGGTCGCCAGGCAGACCAGCTGGCCCGCCCGGTTGTACATCGTCGATGTGGTCAGCCCGCGACCGGCGACGCCGCTGGGCGAGAACTGGTCGGACAGCACCCAATCCGACATGTCGACCGGCCGGTGGAACCACAGCGCGTGGTCGATCAGCGCGTTGAACGTCCCGATCGGAGTGGCGCCGCGCATGGCGAGCGCCGTCTCGACCATCGTCGTGCCCGACAGGTAGGCCAGCAGGCAGCTGTGCAGCACCTCGTCGTCGGCCACCGGCTCGCCCGGCCGCCACCACATCCGCATCCGCGGCGATGGTTTGCCGAGCTCGAGCGCCAAGCGGGGTGGCGCATCGATGTAGCGCAGGTCGAACGGCTGCGGGCGCACCCAGAAGCCGTTGTGCTCGTCGGCGAAGGCCGCCAGTTGCTGCTGCACCGGTGCAAGCGAATCCGGTTCCGGCACATCGGGAATCGGCCGGTGATAGTCGAGTGAATCGACGGGCGCGCTCAGCGACACCAGCGCCTCGAGCAGAATCTGGTCGTCCTGGACCGCGGTGACCTGACGCGTCGACAGCGTTCCGCCGTCGCGTGCCACGTCAACGTGCAGGTCGACCGGATAGCGGGCATCGCCTGCGCGCACGTAGTAGACGTGCGCGCTGTGCGGCGTGCGGCCGGGAGCCGTCCTGCTGGCCGCCATCAGGGCCTGGCCGGCGATGTGTCCGCCCACGATGTGGTGTGCCGGGTTGTCGAGTTGCGTCGCGACGAAGTGCCGGTCGCCCCGTCGGTCCACTTCGAGCGTGGTGATGATGTCGGCGAGGGTCGGCGCGCGGTAAGTCACCCCCGGCATCATGCCAGTGCGATTTCGGTGCGGTTCGTTGCGCTCAGCGCGACAAACTGCACCCAAATCACAGCTCGGCGAGGATCACCGCCACGAACTCGTCGACGTCGGCCTCGGTGGTGTCCCACGCCGTCATCCAGCGCACCTCGCCGCGTGAGCGGTCCCAGTCGTAAAACCGCACCCGCTGGCGGACACGGTCGGCCGCATCGGTCGGCAGCGACGCGAAGATCGCGTTCGCCGGGCTCTCCTGGGTGAATACGAGCCCGGTCGGCGGTCCCTCGGCGATGTGGGCCTCGAGGGCAGAGCGCAGCCGCGCCGTCATGGCGTTCGCGTGCGCGGCGCTGCGCAGGCCGAGGTCGTTCTCGAAAAGCGTCAGCAGCTGCACCGAAGTGAAGCGCATTTTGCTGGCCAGCTGCATCGTCAGCTTCCGCAGATACTTCAGCCCGCTCGCACGGGCCTTATCGAGCACGACCACCGCCTCGGCGCCGAGCAGGCCGTTCTTGGTGCCGCCCAAGCTGAGGACGTCGACCCCCGCGTCCGTGGTGAACGCCCGAAACGGCACACCGAGCGCCGCTGCCGCATTCCACAGCCGCGCCCCGTCCATGTGCACCGCCATCCCATTGGCGTGCGCGAAGTCCACCACCGCCCGAACCTCGTCTGGCGTGTACACGGTCCCCATCTCGGTCGTCTGGGTGATGCTCACCGCAAGCGGCTGGGCCCGATGCTCGTCACCCCAACCCCAGGCCTCGCGGGCGACGAGTTCGGGGGTCAGCTTGCCGTCGGTGGTGGGCACCGTCAGCAGCTTGATCCCGGTCATGCGCTCGGGTGCGCCGGCTTCGTCGGTGTGGATGTGAGCGGTCGACGCGGTGACAACGGCGCCCCAGCGCGGCAGAACACTGGTCAGCGCAACCACATTCGCGCCGGTGCCGTTGAAGACCGGATAAATCTCGGCGCCCGCGCCGAAGTGCTCGCCGATCACCTCCTGCAACCGCGCGGTATACGCGTCCTGCCCATATGCGGGTTGGTGGCCGCCGTTGGCGGCGGCCAGCGCGGCGAGCACCTCCGGATGCACGCCGGCGTTGTTGTCGCTGGCGAAGCCTCGCCGATGGAGGTCGTGAAGTGTCCCGACGGTCACGCGCTCATCCTTCCATCGGGCGGTCGGGTGCGGCGGCCTCGATTTCGTCGCGAATACATGTATGTGCTATGCATACTTAGTGGCGCCGTCACGATACGACCAACTCGACGACCTGCTGACCCGCATCGCGGTCGCGCGGCAGCGGCCGGGTTGGCGGGATCGTCTTCTCGACGGCGCAGGCCCCGTGACCACCGCGTCGACCCTGCGGGTGCTGCGCGCGGTCGAGCAGTGCCAGCAGCTTTCCGGCGGCGCCTCCATCCGCGACATCGCCGATTTCCTTGCCGTCGACCACTCCACCGCGAGCCGGTCGGTGGCCGCCGTCGTCGCCGCAGGCCTGGTGGCCAAGACGTTCGCCGCCGACGATCAGCGCCGCTGCATGCTCGTGCTGACCGAAGCCGGGCACGAGGCCTCGCAGACGGTGACCGACCGCAGGCGCGAACTGGTCGCCGAGATGATCGAGGACTGGCCCGACGCCAGCGTCGACACCCTGGTCGATCTTCTCGACCGGTTGGCCGAACGGTTCGAAGGGGCGTCGGCCCGATGACCGCCGAAGCCACGGCCCCACCGCAGGAACGCGGTGCGCTCGGGTTGATGTTCGATCCGGTGTTCGGTGCGTTGTTCTGGGGAAAGATCTTCTCGGTCGTGGCGGTCTGGACGCACGGCATCGTCGCCGCGATCGTGATGTTCGACGCGACGCGATCGGCCCTCATGGTGGGGTTGGTCGGCGTCGTCCAGTTCGCGCCCCAGCTGATCCTCAGCCCCATGAGCGGCAAGTGGGCCGACACCGGCAACCCCGCGCGGCAGATCCTGCTCGGCCGGGTGTTGTGTGTGGCCGGTTCCGGATTCACGGCGGTGTGGTTGTTCGCCGACCCCGCAGGAGACGACATCTCCGATGCCGTTCCCGTGCTCCTGGGCACGCTCCTGGTCGGGTTCGGCTTCGTGGTGGGCGGGCCCGCGATGCAGTCGATCGTGCCGAACCTCATCCGCGACGGTGAACTGTCGACGGCCATGGCGCTCAACAGCTTCCCCATGACCATCGGGCGCATCGTCGGCCCCGCGGCGGGCGCGTACATCGCCGCGCATCTAGGGGCCGGAGCCGCGTTCGCGGTCAGCGCGGTTCTGCATCTCGTGTTCGCGTTCTTCCTGCTCGCCGTGCGGTTCCCCGCACCGCCGATGCGGCTCGCCGACACCGATTACCGCGTGCGCGTGGCGCTGCGATACGTGTGGCGGGATCGCCCGCTGTTTCTGGCGCTGCTCGCGGTGACCACCGTCGGGCTGGCGTCCGACTCGTCGATCACGCTGACCCCCTCGTTGGCCGACGAACTGGGCGGCGGCGCCAGCCTGGTCGGAACGCTGTCCGCGGTGTTCGGCGTCGGCGCGGCGGTCGGCATGGCGACCTTGGCGTTGCTGCGCGGCCGGATCGCGTCGCAGAACGTGTCGGCGATCGGGCTGGCAGGGCTCGGGTTCGGGTGTGCGGTGCTCGCAGCCGCGCCGGTGACCGCGGTGGCCATCGCGGGGTTCGTCCTTGCCGGACTGGGTTTCGGTTGGGCGATGACCGGGCTGAGTACCGTCGTGCAGGAGCGGGCGCCCGAGCCGTTGCGGGGGCGCATCATGGCGCTCTGGCTGGTCGGCTTCCTCGGTTCACGTCCCATCGCCGCGGCCGTGCTCGGCGGCGCGGCCGACGTGTTCAACGTGCAGGTGGCCTTCGCGGTGGCGATGGTGTTCTGCGCGACGGCCGCCCTGTGGTGCCGCCCGGCCAAACTGGCCGGCCCGCTGCCATCACACGTTTAGCGTTGCGCCTCAGGAACTTTCGGCGGCCTTGCGCGCCCGTTCCGTCATGGAGGCCACCACTCCACCGTCGTTGAGGATGTCGGTGCCGGTGAGGTAGCCCGCCTTGGGACTGACGCAGAACGCGAACAGCTCGGCCATCTCCTGCGGTGTGCCCCACCGCGGGACGGCGGCGTCGGTGACCATCGCGCCAGCGCCTGCCTGCTCCTCCAGCCTGCCCATCTCGGTGTCGACGGATCCCGGGGAGACCGAGACGATGCGCAGGCCCTTGCCGTTGAACCGTTCGGCCTGTGACGAGCTGTACCAGCGGACGAAACTCTTGCTGATCGCGTAGGCGATGCCCGAACGCCCTTCCGGCCCGGCGATGTCGCATGCGGCCAGCATGTCGGCCATGAACGCGTCCTGATCGGCCATCGCCTGCGGGAACTTGTCTTTGGGGATCATCTCCTCGGGCAGCATGTGCGCGGCCATGGATGCGACGTTCACGATCGCGGCGCCCTCGGAGGCCGCCTCGAAGAACACCTCGTTGACGTTGACCGTGCCGATCGCGTTGGTGCGCATCACATATTCGGCGTCACCCATGCTGGGGCTCACGCCCGCGGTGTGAACCACCGAGGCGATGGTTCCCACGCCGGTCGCCGTCTCGAAGAGCCGATCGACCGCCGCCCGGTCGGTGACATCACAGTGCACGGCGGTGACGGTGATGCCCGCGTCGGCCAACTCCGCGGCCGCGGTGTCGAGCCGGTCCTTCCTGACGTCGCACAGGACCAGGGCATCGTCATGTCCGAGGATGCGGGCCGTCGACTGGCCCATGCCACCGGCGCCACCGGTGATGATCGACACTCGACTCATAGCGGGAACGCTATACCGAAAGCGCGACGGGATGCCCGACGGGTGGCGCGTCCGTTAGACGCCTACCGCGCGCTCCAGATCCTTCAGCGACGTCTCGAGGTGGCCGAGCAGCCGCTGAAGCGACGGCACGCTCCCCCGGTCGCCGACCAACCCGAAGTCGAGGTTGTCGGCGTTGTTGGCCAACGTGATGTTGAGCGCCTGCCCGTCGAGCGGAATCGAGAACGGGTAGTTGCCGTCGAGTCGGGCGCCGTTCCAGTACATCGGCTGCCTGGCGCCGGGCACGTTGGAGATCACGATGTTGAACGGCGGTGGCGACGTGGAGACGAAGCCCGGCAGCAATCCGAGCGCCAGCCCGCCCACCAACAACGCCGACAAAGCCAACTGCTGAACCCGCGGCAGTTCGGAGAAGACTTTCTTGTTGTCGCGCATCGACGTGGCGATCGCTTCCAGCCGGTGCACGGGATCCTCGAGATCGGTGGCGAGATTGCAAAGGATTGCGCCCACCAGGTTCCCACCGCCCTCGGCGTCCTTCTCGGTGCGCAGATTCACCGGAACCATCGCGACCAGCGGCGTGTCCGGCAACGCGCGTTCGTCGGCCAGATACTCCCGCAGCGCCCCCGCACACATGGCCAGCACGACGTCGTTGACGGTCACGCCCGCAGCGCTTTTGACCTTCTGGATGCGCTCCAACGCCCACGACTGGGCCGCGACGCGCCGGGCCCCGCCGATGCGGACGTTGAGCATCGTCTTCGGTGCGCGGAACGGAAGGGTGAGCTCCTGCTCGATGAGGGCGGCTCGCGCCAGCGACAGCGTGGTCGGTGCGAGACCGGCGACCGAGCTCGCGGCCTCGCTCACCGTCTGCAGCAGTGACGGACCGGATTTCGGGCCCGACCGGCGCCGTGGCGGCAAGCTCCACGGTGCCTGAATCGACGTGTCACCCGGATCGGTGGAAAGCGTCCGCTGCACCAGCTTCATTGCCGATACGCCGTCGATAAGCGAGTGGTGAAACTTCGTGTAAACCGCGAAGCGTCCGTCGGCCAGCCCCTCGATCAGGTGCGCCTCCCACAACGGGCGGTGGCGGTCGAGCAGCGTGCCGTGCAATCTCGAGACCAGCTCGAGTAGCTCACGCACCCGGCCCGGCGCCGGGAGCGCCGAGCGGCGCAGATGGTATTCGAGATCGATGTCCTTGTCGGAGGACCACACCAGGTTCGTGAGCCCGCCGAAGAACGCCGGATGTTTGCGGAAGGTCGGCTGCACATCGGTCTGCTCCACAAGGGTGTCGTAAAGGTCCCGCAGGAAGTCGGGGCCGGCCCCGTCCGGTGGCACGTACAGCGTCAGACCGCCGACATGCATTGGGTGTTCCCGGGATTCGCCGAGCAGAAAGATCAGGTCCGTGGGTGATATCGGTTGCATACGGCCTCCGGCTTCGATGCTTGAGAATGCTCAAGGCTTGTCTGTACATCCCCCACGCGGTCATCGCACAAACGTGTATTGCGGCCGGTGACCAGGACGCTGCTTCAGCCTCCCACTCACGGGACGACCGCGCCAGGTCATCCGACGGCGGACGACGAAGGTGGCGCGGAATGCCCCTCGGGCCCGACGTGCGTCATCAACCGGACGATCTCTTTGCGGTCGGCTTCCGACGGCATACCCATGTCCGGTGTGTAGCCGTACACCTCGTGCAGCGGCGTGGAATCGGTGCGGGTGTCGAGGATGTCGACGTCTTCGGTGGTGATCAATCCGGGATGTTCGACGCCGCACGCCTCGGCCACCTTGACCAGGTCGCGGCGCAGCGTCCTGACGTAGTTGGCGACCCGCTCGGCCTTGACGTCGGGCACCAGGCCACGGGCCAACCATGCGTTCTGGGTCGCGACTCCGGTCGGACAGGTGTCGGTGTGGCATTTCAGCGCCTGGATGCACCCGATCGCGAGCATCGCCTCGCGCGCGACGTAGACCAGATCGCAGCCGAGCGCGAAGCCGACGATGGCGTTGTCCGGCAGGCCGAGCTTGCCCGCGCCGATGAAGACCACATCCTCGTGCAGGCCCCGCTCGGCGAAGATCCGGTACGTCCGCGCGAAGCCGAGTTGGAAGGGCAGCGACACGGTGTCGGTGAAGATCAGCGGTGCCGCGCCGGTGCCACCCTCGCCGCCATCGATGGATATGAAGTCGACGCCGCGGCCGGTGTCTCGCATGAGATCGGCCAGATCGCACCAGAACTCGAGATCACCGACGGCCGACTTGATCCCCACCGGCAGGCCCGTCTCGGCGGCCAGCAGTTCCACCCAGTCCAGAAGGCTGTCGACGTCGGAGAACTCTGCGTGCCGCGATGGGCTCACGCAGTCGCGACCCTCGGGGATTCCACGAGCGGCGGCGATCTCGGCGGAGACCTTCGGTGCGGGCAGCAGCCCTCCCAGAGTCGGCTTGGCCCCTTGGCTGAGTTTGATCTCCAGCGCCCGCACCGGCGCACGCGCCACCACGTCTTTGAGCTTGGCCAGATCGAAGCGACCGTCGCCGTCCCGGCACCCGAAGTAGGCGGTGCCGATCTGGAAGATCAGTTCCCCGCCGTGGCGGTGGTAGCGCGAGATGCCGCCCTCGCCGGTGTTGTGGAGACAGTCGGCCAGTGCGGCCCCCTTGTTGAGCGCCTCGACGGCATTGGCCGACAGCGATCCGAAGCTCATCGCGGAGATGTTGACCACCGAGTTCGGCCGGAACGCGCCGGGTCGGTCGCGGGCCGCCCCGATCACCTTGGCGCACGGCACCTGTATCTCGCGGCTGGTGCCCGGTGACGACGGTGGGACGGTCTTGGCGAACGTGCGATGTTTGATCACCGGATAGCCGGAGGTGTACTCCAGGTCGTTGTCGGTGCCGAAGCCGAAGTAGTTGTTCTGTTTCTTGGCCGACGCGTACACCCACCGTCGCTGGTCCCGGGTGAAGGGCCGTTCCTCGTCGTTGGCCGCGACGATGTACTGCCGCAACTCCGGGCCGATGGCTTCGAGTAAGTACCTCGCATGCCCGACGACGGGAAAGTTTCGCAGGAGTGCGTGCCTGCGCTGAAACAGATCACGCACGGCCACGGCGCCCATCGTCGAGGCGGCCGCGGCGGCGAGACCACGTACGGTGCGGCCCATGAGGTCAGGGTTTCCGGACAGCCACGGACCGAAACCCGCCCGTCACCGCGCGTGACGCAGGATCAGGAGTTCGCCGGTCAGCGTTCCGTTTTCGAGTAGCCGCCCGATGTCGCCGCTCTGCTCTTCGGCCAGCCGCCACGCCCGCTTGCGGCCGTGCCGTTCGGACAGCGTGGTCTCCACCTTCTCGGCGCGTTCGGTCCACACCGCTGGAATGTCGGGCAGATCGGCGGTGCACAGCCGTTCCTCCACGACGAAGGACGCTTGGCCGATGAGCTCGTCGAGACGCTCCGGTGTGGGGAAGTGATTGTCCGGAAGTCGATCGCCAGGGATTGCGCGATGCGCCACGAACGCCAGCAGCCCGACGCTCCCGCCGGGTCGCACCGTGCGGCGTAACTCGTTGAGAAGCGTGAGCTGATCCGGTGTGGTGCACAGGACGCCCAGCGACCACGCCGCGTCGAATCGCGAGTCGGCGATCGGCAGCGCAGAGCCGAGCCCACAGAGCACCGGGTGGTCGAACAACCTGCTCGCCGCCCGGCATGCCCCGGTTTCGGGCTCGACGAGCACCGGTCGCACCGAGCGCGCCTGCGCCGCGTACGCGGCCGGGCCGCCGACACCCGCGCCGCAGTCCAGCAGCGTGTCGCCCGCCGCCAGCCCCATCCGCTCGATCAGCCAATCCAGTGCGGCCGGGCTTCCGCTTCCCCGGCACGCCGCGGGGATGTGGTAATCCGGTCCCAGATCCGCGGCCACCTGCGCCGTCCATTCTGCGACCGTGTCGAACTCGGCCTCCATCGCCTCACTCACGCTGCCACCTCCTGGATGCGGCGCCCCACCTCGGCCTTGATCTCGGCGCCGACGCGGGCACCGGATGCCGACGCCAGCCCGGAGACGTTCACGCCTTCGACGCCGTCGATCGACAGCAACGCTTCCGCCTCGGCGACCGCCGCCTCGATTCCCGCCGCCACCGGGTCTGCGGCGCCCAGGACGTATTCGGTCACCGACGGGTCTAGCTCGAGCCCGGGCAGCCCCTGCAGGACGGCCGCGGACACGCTGTCGGTGAACACCGCGACCGCCGCGATCACCGGGATGGACAGGCCCGCGGCGCGGGCGGACTGCATGAAGTCGGCGATCATGGCCGGGAACGGCACGTGGTTGAGAACCGCCAAACTGGCTCCGGCGCGCTGCTTTTCCACGAGACGGGCGGGCCGTCCATGTACCGGCGGCGCCGTCGGCGTCTCGGGTACCGCGGCGACCATGCCGATCGACGCCGCAAGCTCGACCAGGCGCGGCCCGTCCAGGTCGAAGGTCTGCGTCACGTCGGGGCGGACGTCATAGCCCCGACCGTCACCCGTCACGCACAACGCAGTGTCGACGCCGATACTGAGTAACCCCCGCAGTTCCTGCTCGAGAACCACCCGGTTGCGGTCGCGGCACGACAGCGTGATCCACGGCGCCACACCGGCGTCGAGCAGCAGGCTGCCCATCAGCGTGGGCGGGAAGTCCGGTTTGTTCTGATGCTCACCGACCAGAACGGCGTCACACGACGGTGCAAGAAGACCGGCGGTTGCCGCGACGTCCTGCGCATCGAATGCGGCGTTGCTGAAGTCGGTGAGCACGGGGTGGATTGACCGGCCGGGGTTGGTGTCGCGGCCCCGACCACGGCACCACGTCGGCGAATGTGCACGGACCCGCGCGCATCTCGCACTGGCCGTCGGGGCGCACACCACCACACGGACCGAACTCCATCCGTTTGGGACAGCCCAGCTCTGGTGGCGATGTCACGTGTCTCCCCTTCGACGCTGAGCTCAGATACCCACCGCGTGCCCGTGGCAATCGCCACGGTGGTGCGCGCCGGTTTGAGAACCGACAGGTCGGGGCATCAACCCGCCGTGCTGACCGCAGTGTGGTACGGCCTGGCCGCATCCAGCTCCCTCGTCATCGGCTCGCTGGTGGGAGCGAGATGGAGCCCGCCGAAACGGGTGACGGGTGTGCTGCTCGCCTTCGCGAGCGGGGCGCTGATCTCGGCATTGGCGTTCGAACTGTTCGAAGAGGCCTACCACATGGGCGGTGCGGTGCGTTCGGGCCTCGGCCTGCTCGCAGGTGCGGCCACGTTCGTCGCCGTCGACACCGCGTTGGACAGATACATCAGCGGGAAATCCGGGCCCGACACCCGGGAAGTCGCCACCTCGGGAGCGCGCGGCGGGGTCGGGTTCGCGTTGTTGGCCGCGGTGACGTTGGACGGTGTGCCGGAGAACCTCGCGCTCGGTGTCTCGCTCGTGGGCGGTGTGTCGCTGTCGCTGCTGGTGGCGATCTTCTTCTCGAACCTGCCGGAGTCCCTCGTCGGCGCGGTCGCGATGCGCGAGTCGGGAACCAGCGCCCGCGCCGTCGTTCTGACGTGGTCGCTGTGCGCGTTGTTGCTGGCCGTCGCCGTGGTGCTGGGTCGTACGGTCGCGTCGGGATTGGACGACACCCTGCTGGCGGTCGCGTTGTCCTTCGCAGGCGGCGCGGTCCTGGCGTCACTCGCCGACACCCTCATGCCGGAGGCGTTCGAACACGGCCGCCCGCTCAACGCGTTTGCAACCGCCGGCGGGTTCTTCCTGTCGTTCGTGCTCGCCGGCTGACGTGCCCCTCACACCGCCCGCAACCCGTACAGGTACGTGGTGAGGTACTCGTCGATGACTGGACGACGGATCTTCTGAGCCTCGGGCATCGTGATGAGCAATGCGTAGAGGCCGACCAGGAACGAGATTCCGTTCAGCATCACATCGACGTCGCCGGGAATCTCACCGCGGTCTTGTGCGCGGCGCAGTTCCTCGACGACGGCGACGATGACCGGATGTACGGTCCATTCCTCGGACGGGGCTCGAGTGGTGGAGAAGTGCAGCGCCAGAAAGTCTTTGAACAAGCGTGCGCCTAACCTGCGTTCGAGCGCCTCGAGCACGGTGACCGCTTTCGCCAGGGTCGCCCGCACATCGTGAGGCCGTCGGTAGTACCGCGCCAGCTCCGCGGCCATGCGCTCCTGTTCGCGTCGTTCCAACTCGAGGAGGACGTGTTCCTTGGTCGGGAAGTGGAAGAAAAAGGTGCCGTGAGCGACGCCGGCCGCCGAGACGATGGCACCGATGTCAGCAGCCGCGATACCCCCGCGCTTGAACTCGGCGATCGCTGCACCGAGCAGCCGCTCACGCGTCTGGAGCCCCTTCCTGCCGCGCTCGGTCTTCTCCGGTTTGAGCACTGACATCCGTTCCGTTCCCTTGGGCTCCGCTTGTGAAGACTCTACAAGCGCCGCCGGAAGTAAGCTGACTCAAATCAGATTTCAGGGTTCCAATCCGGATCGGGAACCGATACGGTCCTGCAAGAACAACGGCTGAAGAACAACGCTTTTGGCTGGCAACTCGCGACGGGCAGTGGTGTACCCCGCCTCATCCGAGCTGCAAAAAGTTGACTCGAGTCACGTGGAGGGTGCGGTGCAGATCCTCGAAGAGGTGCAGGACCTGCCGAAGGCGGGCAATATCAGAGCTCAGTGGGTGAGCCTGTGGACCGGGCCGGCGGTCGGGGCCGTACTGATGCTGGCGCTGCTGGCGTTTCCCGGTTTCTGGCCACCACTGTCACCGCTGCTGTCCGCCGACCAGGTGGCGACGTTCTACGCCGACAACACCGCGTGGATCCGCTTCAGCCAGGTCACGTTCAACCTGTGCGGGATCATGATCCTGCCGTTCTTCATGGTGATCGTCGTGCAGATGAAACGGATGAAGACGCAGAGCCACGTCTTCGCCTACTGCTATCTCACCGCGGTCGTCAGCGGCGCAACGATTTTCGCCTTGTCGAACATTTTCTTCCTGGTCGCGGCGTTCCGCCCCGACCGCAACCCCGATGTCGTACTGGTGCTCAACGATCTCGCATGGATTGTGTTCATCGCCCCGGTCGGCATGGTCGTCACGCAGTTCGTGCTGCTGGCCGTAGCCGTCTACTTCGACGACGGGCCCGACCCCGTCTTTCCACGCTGGGTCGGGCATTACTCATTGGCGACCGGCGTAGCGATGGTGCCCGCGGCCGGTGCGGCCGTGTTCCACACCGGCCCACTGGCCTGGGACGGGCTGCTGTCCTTCTGGGTTCGCAACGGGGCCTTCGCGTTGTTCGTCGTCGTGATGTTCTTCGTACTGCGTCGTGCAGTGCTCAGACAAGCGCACGACGAAGGTGTCGCGCGGTGAGCACGCTGCTCACGCGCCGGTTCACCCAGGAATCCGATGGACCTCCCGGCGGGAAACCCGATGTGCGGCTGGTCTGTTGGTTCTTCCCGGCCTGGTATGCGGTCTTCGGCGTCATCATCTGCGTACTGGCCAGGGTGACGCCGCCGCCGCGTCCCGACGTCACCGCCGCCGACAAGGTCGCGTTCTTCGCCGAGAACGGTCTGACAATCCGGGTCGGCTTCTGCGTACTGCTGATCCTGCTCGGCGGGGCGGCCGTCACCAACGGCCTGGTGGCGTACTTCATCCTGCGCATGTCCGTCGGCTCCGTGTTCGCGTACGGCTACATCGGCGGCATGGGTGTCGGGGCACTACCGGGGTTTCTTCTCGTCGCGGTGTGCTTTCTCACCGCCACCTTCCGAGTCGACCGCGACCCGGAGCTCGTCAGCATGCTCTACGACCTGGGCATGTTGTCCTACAACGGCTCGCTGGGGTGTTTCTCTGCGGCCTACCTGGTGTTCGCGCTGGCGATCCTCTACGACAAGCACGACATCTTCCCGAAATGGTTTGCCTACGTGACCATCTGGCAGATCGTCACCGAGGTCATCGCCACCCAGATGTTCGTGGCCTACTCGGGTCCGTTCGCCTGGAACGGTTCACTAGCGTTCTGGTGGTCGGTCGTCGTCTTCAGTCTCTGGCTGGGGGCGCTGATCGTCCTGCTCAAGCGGGCCACCAACCGCGAGCCGGTCGACGCTCCTGCCCTGGATTGAGGATTGCACTGTGACACAGTCTGATTCGAGGGAGCTGACAACTCCGGCCGGCGACGCGCCGACGACCACCGCGCCCCCGTCAGCCGGCCATCTGTCCGGAGACATTCACATGTGGGTGATGGTGCTCGGCGACCTGGTCATCTTCGCGGGATACTTCGTCATCTTCATGGTCTACCGAGCCATGAACCCCGACGAGTTTCTCGCCGCCCAGCAGCACCTCGACATCAACATCGGGGTGCTCAACACCGTGATCCTGTTGACCAGTTCGTGGTTCATCGCCCGAAGCGTGCTGGCCGCCCGAGGCGGTTCCCACCGCCGGGCGATCAGGTTGGTCTACGCGGGCGGCTTCTGCGGTCTGCTGTTCATCGGTTTCAAGGGCTACGAATGGGCCAGCAAGATCGCGGCGGGCCACACCAACTCCGAGATGTTCTATTCCTTTTACTACGTGCTGACCGGTGTGCACCTGGTGCATGTGCTGATCGGCCTGATCGTGCTCGGGGTCATCGTGCGCGAACTGAACAACCCCGGCAGGCGCAGGACGTCGATGGTCGAGTCGGGCGCCGTCTACTGGCACATGGTCGACCTGCTCTGGGTGATCATCTTCGGACTGCTCTACGTGATGAGGTGACGGTGACCAGCACATCGAAGACTCGACGCCACCACACCGCCACCAGCACCATGGCGTGGACCTGGGTGGTCCTCACCGCGATCACGGTCGGCGCATGGTGGCTGGCGCCGGCCCACTTCACCGACACCGTGTACGCCAGCACCTCGATCACCGCGCTGGTCCTGGCACTCACCTTCGTCAAGGCACGGTTGATCATTCGCAACTTCATGGAGGTCAAGACCGGACCGCGCTGGCTCAAACGGTCCACCGACGCCTGGCTGGGCCTGCTTCTGGTGACGGTGTTCGTGATCTACCTCATCTGACTTGGAGCCTTTGCGCACCGGGTACGTTCGTTGTGGTGGATGACGCAGAGGACCAGAAAGCCGACGACATCGCCCTCACCGGGGTCTCGGAGACCGCGCTGCTGACGCTGAACGGAAGGGCGCACCAGGCCCGTCATCCGAACGCGATCATCGACGATCCGATGGCGATCCGCCTCGTCGACGCGATCGACTTCGACTTCGACAAGTTCGGCCGCAAAGGCCAGGAGATGGGCCTGCGCTCGCTGGCGTTCGACCGGGCGGCGAGCCACTACCTCTCGGAGCATCCGCGCGCCACCGTCGTCGCGCTGGCCGAGGGCCTGCAGACCAGCTTCTGGCGTCTGAACACCCTCCTGCCGCACGCCGAATTTCGTTGGCTGACAGTCGATTTACCACCGGTCATCGACTTGCGCGAGCACCTGCTACCCGCATCGCCGCGGATCACCACGCTGGCGCAGTCGGCGCTCGACTACTCGTGGATGGACAAGGTCGACGACAGCAACGGCGTCTTCATCACCGCGGAGGGGTTGCTGATGTACCTGCAACCCGACGAGGCCATGGGGCTGATCGCCGCGTGTGCGGCCCGCTTCCCGGGCGGCCAGATGGTCTTCGACCTTCCGCCGGTCCTGGTGAAGAAGCTCGCCCCGAAGGGGATGCGGTCATCGCGCCGGTACCGCGTTCCGCCGATGCCCTTCAGCCTGTCGGCGGCGCAGTTGGCCGCGCTCCCGGACACCATCCCGGGGATCCGCGCCGTGCACGATCTGCCGATGCCGTCGGGGCGGGGCTGGTTCTTCGAGAAGGCGTTTCCGGCCTTCTGGCGGTTCAAGCCGACCCGTAACTTCCGTGGCGCGTACACCTTGCTCGAGTTCGGCTGACCGCGATCTCGCGCTGCCGAACAATCTCTTGACGTCGAAAACGGCCTCTGACGTGTGGTTCAGCGCATTTTCGATGTGATTTGATTGTTACCGAGGTTTGTCACTTTCGTCACTCGGGTAACTTTGATAACAGACCGGTCACATGGCCGGCGATCACACCGAAGAAAGAGACGAATGGGAATCCACCATGAACACCGTCCTGTACTTCAGCACCAGCGGCACCGTTTATGAGACCCGCGCGTACACCACCGCGGATATCGACCAGCTCGTAGAGGATCAGGGGCTGCAATCCCTGACCAGCGCCGACCGGCAGTTCGACTTCTGGTTCAGCCCTTCGACGCAGCGCTGCCAGCGACGCCCCAACCGAAAGGCCACCGAGCTGCTGCTGGCGACCAGCACGTTCACCGCAAAGACCGTTCCCCTGCTGCGGGGAGGCGTCGTCGTGGCCACCCATGACGAGGACGGCGAGCTCGACGGGCTCAGCTGGCAGCAACTCGACCTCCTGGTTCACCGCAGGCGCGCGCTGACGAAGCGCGACGAGCGAGCGCTGCTCAGGCGGATCGCGCGCGACGAGCGCAAGCAGCAACCGAAAGTTCCCAACCTGGCGCCCGTCTCCGTCGGGTGCGCCAGGCCACGCTCGGCCGTGCACTGACCCGTCGGGCTCAGCCGCTCCGCTGCGGAGACGCGTACCCCCACAACCAGTCGGTGTACTTGTGATCCGATGCGTCGCGGGTCCGAAACAACTCGTTGCGGGCGATGCGGCCGACCCCGTCGAGATGCCACAGCTCACCCCACATCCGGCACGTCTCGACGATCCTGTTGCAGCGCGGTACCCGTTCGGTGTTGACGCTCTTGAGGATCTGTGGCCAAGCCGCATTTCCCCCGCCCGATGCGAAGTCGGCGGCGGCGAAGTCCGCGATGCACTTGGCGTCCTCGATCGCCATCACCGCACCAGACGCGAGGTACTGCAGCGGTGGATGCGCGGCATCGCCGAGCAACATCATCCGGCCGTTTACCCAGTTCTCGATCGGATCGCGGTCGTACATCGGCCACCACCGGTCGGTCCACATGTATTCGAGTCGGCTGCGCACCTTCTCGTGGCAGTGCGCATAGGCGGGGACGAGTTCGACTGGGCCACCCCAGTTCTCGACGCCTTTGGAAAAGCCCGGCGACTTGAAGACGGCCACTTGGTTGAGCATCGTGCCTCGACGAAGTGGGTATTGGATGAAGTGGCAGTCCGGGCCGATGTATCCGATGACGTCCTCGATGTCCTCGTCGAGTCCGGCATCCTCGTACGGGATCGCGCCCCGGTATGCCGCGTATCCGGACGACACCGGCTCGTCGTCGACGATCTTGCGGCGCAGCCGGGACTTGATGCCGTCGAGCGCCAGCGCGACATCGGCCTCATGCGTGCGACCGTCGTCGGTCATGACGTACGCCCGGTCGACCTCGGTCACCACGTCGGTCACTGTGATCCCGGTGTGCAGGTCGGCACCGGCGGCCGTCGCCGCGCGAATCAGGCTGGCGTGCAGATCGCTTCGATGGGTGACGAAATACGGGCCGCCATACCGGGCCCGGAATTCGTCGCCGAGCTCGAGCCGCGTGAGCTCCTCGGCGGTGACCGCATCGCGGAACACGATGTTGCGCGGCAACACACCGTCGGCCAGCACCTCGTCGAGCAGACCCCACGATGCCAGGATCCTCGCACCGTGCGGCCCGACCTGCAGGCCGGCGCCCACCTCGCCGAATTCGCGGGCCCGCTCGAACAGCGTGACCTGCGCGCCTTGCCGCGCGAGCGCGAGCGCGGTTGCGGCACCGCCGATTCCACCGCCGGCGATGACGACATGGGTTCCGTCGAGCTTGGACATGGGTTCTCCTCAACTCCTCGTGTGGTTTCGAGTGGCGATCAACAGCAGCGCCGCGACCAGCGCGCTCGCGCCGAACAGGATGAAGTTCGAACCCGCACCCAGCCCGGCGGCCAGCAGCCAACCCCCGAGCTGCGGCGCGGCGACGGCGCCGACCCGACCGACGCCCAACGTCCAACCGAGCGCGGTGCCGCGTAGTTGATCCGGGTAGTGGGAGGCGACGGCGGCGATGATCAGGCACTGTGTGCCGTGAGTTCCGACCCCCGCCAGCACGAAGATCGCATACATCGCGGGCAGGGGCGGCCCGGCGAGAAGCCCCAGCAACGCCACACCCGCCAAGAGGGCCGCCGCGATACTCGTGGGCATCGTGCCGAACCGCACACCGCCCCAGGCGGTGATGAACGATCCCGCGACCGCGCCGAGATTGAGGGCGAGCGCGAACGTCAGCGCGCCGCCCAGTTGCGTGCCTCCGCTGGCCATCAGCTTCGGCAGCCAGGTGCCCAACCCGTACCACGCCAACAGTGTGGCGACGGTGGCCAAGGCGAACAGCACGCTGATCGTGCGGAACTGTGGGCCGAGCACCGCGCCGAAACCCTGCCCTCGGTTGTGTGCCGGATGCCCGAGCGGGCGGTCGGGCAGCGTCTTGGCCGCGACCGGCACCAGCACGAGAAGGGGCAGCAGCGCGAAGGCGAACATCGGCTCCCAGCCCCAGTTGGGGATCACGGGTATCCCGACCACCGCGGCGATCGACCCGCCGATCGGAACGCCCGACATCATCATCGTGGCGATCGCGGCGCGCCATTTCGGCGCCGTCAGGTCGGCTGCGAGGGCGTTGGCCGTGGGGACCAGACCTCCGAGACCGAGGCCCGCGATCAGGCGCAGGACCCCGAAGGTCACCGGCCCGGGAGCCAGCGCGCACAGCGCGGTGAAGACTGAAAGCACCACCGCGCAACCGATTACGGCGCGCTTGTGGCCGATTGCGTCGGAGACCCGACCGGCCAGCACAGCGCCGATCATCATGCCGAGGAACGCCAAGCTGCCGAGCGTGCCCGCCGCCGCGGCGCTGATACCCCAGTCGGCCTGCAGGCTGGGGATCACGTTGCCGTAGACGATCAGGTCGTAGCCGTCGAACACGACGAACAGCCAGCACACCGCGACTGCGATGACCGAGGTGCGGTTCAGCCGAACCACCGGTGTCGGTGCGGTGCCGATAACAGCCATGCGTCAACAGTGATGGCGGCCACAGCCGCCCAGCAATATAGTTCTTCTGTGCAGAAAAAGCCGGGTCCGGCGCTCGAACCGCCGAGCTACCTACTGGAGTCGGTGGACAACGCTCTGCGCCTAGTGCAGATGCTGCGCGACGTGGGGGCGATCCGGCTGAAGGAGGCCGCACAGGAATTGGCGATCGCGCCGTCAACCGCCCATCGACTGCTGGCGATGCTGGTCTACCGCGGCTTCGCGGTTCAGGACGAACGACGGTTGTACCACCCGGGGCCGGCCATGGGCGCCGGGCCTGCGCAGCGCGGCTGGACCCGGGAGTTCACCGATGTCTGCACGCCGCACCTGGAGACGCTGTCGCTGGTCTGCGGCGAGACGGTCAACCTGGTGATCCGGGTTGGCACGCAGGTCCGGTTCCTGACGTCGGCGGAATCCACGGCGATGCTGCGTGTCGGCGACCGCAAGGGCCAGGTGTTGCCGGCCGAACGCACGGCGGGTGGACGGGCGCTGCTCGCCGAACTCGACGATGCGCTCATCGCCCGCCTCTACACCGGCCTCGCGCCCGACGAACTCGCAAAGTTCGCGACCGAGCTGGCAGGTATCCGCGCGGCGGGCTTCGCACTCAACGTCGAGCAGACCGAAGAGGGCGTCGCCGCCTTCGGCGCCGCGGTGCACAACCGGTCGGGCCGGGCCATCGGCGCGATCAGCGTCGCGGTGCCCATCATCCGCTACAAGCGGCACACCCACGGAGGCCTGGTGAAGCAGTTGCGCCGAGCCGTTCATGAGATCGAAGTGGACCTCGGCGACCGTTTCGACGGGGTCGACGCCTGACGCGTAAGCCGGCCCGGGATTCTGCACAACAGAATTAGGTGTCGGTTGTGGCGTGGACCGCCTTAGCGTCGCAGCATGACCACCATCACACCCCTCCGTGAAGTCGATGAGTTGGCCCGGCTGTACACGGAATTCGATCGAGCCAACCTCAACCCGCTGTGGACCCAACTGGACTCGCTGATGCCGGTCGCGCCCACCTCGCGCGCCGTTCCGTTCGTCTGGAGATGGTCGACGCTGTATCCGCTGGCCCAGCGCGCCGGTCAGCTGATCCCCGTGGGCCGCGGCGGCGAACGGCGCGCCATCGCACTGGCCAACCCCGGCCTGGGCGGCGTCCCCTACGCGACCCCGACGCTGTGGGCGGCGATCCAGTATCTCGGCGCGAGAGAAACCGCTCCCGAGCACAGGCACAGCCAGAATGCATTCCGGTTCGTGATCGAGGGCGAAGGCGTGTGGACCGTCGTCAACGGCGACCCCGTGGCGATGCGGCGCGGTGACTTCCTGCTCACCCCGGGCTGGGCGTTCCACGGCCACCACAACGAAACCGACGAGCCGATGGCGTGGATCGACGGCTTGGACATCCCATTCGTGCACTACACCGACACCGGATTCTTCGAATTCGGCGCCGACGGGGTCACCGACGAATCCACCCCCGATATCTCCCGTTCCGAACGGCTGTGGGCCCACCCGGGGCTGCGACCGCTGGTCGGGCTCGACGCGCGGACCAGCTCGCCAATCGCCGCGTATCGGTGGGAGCACACCGACGCCGCGTTGTGCGAGCAGCTGGCGCTCGAAGACGAAGGTTTCGCCGCCACAGTCGAACCCGGCCACGCCGCGGTGCGCTACACGAACCCCACCACCGGCGGCGATGTGCTACCCACGATCCGCGCCGAGTTCCACCGACTACGTGCCGACGCGCTGACCCGGACGCGACGTGAGGTCAGGTCGACGGTGTACCAGGTGTTCGACGGGGAAGGGAAGTTCCGGCTCGGCGACTCCGTTCACCCCGTCGCCAAGGGCGATCTGATCGTCGTGCCCTCATGGGTCGACTGGTCGGTGTGCGCCGAGACCCAACTCGACCTGTTCAGCTTCTCCGACGCTCCGATCATGGAGCGGCTCGGATTCAACCGCACCCTCACTCACCAAGGAGCCTGACATGAGACTCGCCACCCTGCGCATGGCCGGCGGCACCGCCGCCGTCCGCGTCGACAGCGTCGACACCGCCACCGTGATCCCCGGCTACACCGACCTTTCCGCACTACTCGCCGACACCGACTGGCGGCTCATCGCCGAGCGCGCAGCCGGTGACGAGGTCGACCTGGCGGGCGCCGACTATGCACCGGTGGTTCCGCGGCCCGGCAAAATCGTCTGTGTCGGACTGAACTACGCCACTCACATCAAGGAGATGGGCCGCGAACTGCCGCAGCATCCGACGCTGTTCGCAAAGTTCGCCGACGCGCTCACCGGACCCTACGACGACGTGATCGTTCCCGAATATGCCGCAGGACAGTTGGATTGGGAAGCCGAGCTCGCATTCGTCATCGGCAAGCCGGCCTACCAGGTGCCCGAAGCGCAGGCAGCCGACTACATCGCCGGTTACTCGGTGATCAACGACTACACCATGCGCGACTTCCAGTACCGCACACTGCAGTGGGACCAAGGCAAGAACTTCGAGAAGACCAGTGGATTCGGACCGCACCTGGTGACCGACTACACGCTCGGCACCACCATCGAGGCCCGCCTCGACGGCGAAGTCGTGCAGCACGCCAGCACCGACGACCTGGTGTTCACACCCGAGGCACTCGTCGACTACATCAGCCACATCGTCACCCTGCAGCCCGGTGACGTCGTGATCACCGGAACCACCGGCGGTGTCGGGCACGCACGCAAGCCGGCCCGCTACATCGGCAACGGGCAAACCGTCGAGATCAACATCGAGGGCATCGGTTCGGTCAAGAACAAGACGATCGTGAAGTGACACATGAGCTTTCACGACCTCGCATTGCCGGATCGACTGCTGATCGCGCGGCGTGGGACATCGTACTTCGCTCGGCATCTCGCTGATCTGAGCGACGCAGCGCTTGACGGCGACACCCTGTTGGACGGCTGGACCCGCCGTCACCTGGTGGCACACGTCGGCTACAACGCCGCCGCACTGTGTCGTCTGCTGGATTGGGCGGTCACGGGCATCGAGACTCCGATGTACGAATCCAGCGAGCAGCGCAGCCGGGAAATCAAGGAAGGCGCCACACTCAGCGCCGCGGCACTGCGAAACCTGTTCGATCACACCGTCGCCCGGCTCGACAAGCAATGGCGGACGCTGCCGTCCGCCGCGTGGTTGGCCCAGGTCCGAACCGCACAGGGCCGTACCGTCCCGGTGTCCGAAACCGCCTGGATGCGCACGCGCGAGGTCTGGATTCACGCCGTCGACATGGACAACGGTGGGCGTTTCGGCGACCTGCCCGATGTCGTGCTGGAATCGTTGTTGTCCGACATCGTGGCGATGTGGCGGAAGAAGAATCTCGGCGGCGGTCTGGTGCTCGAGGTGACCGGCAGCGTGCCCGTCGTCATCGGCGATGGTCTGCCTCGGCACACGATCAGCGGCCCGCTGGCGTCGGTGGTCCGGTGGGCGGCCGGACGTGGCGCGGTCGGACTCGACGGTGACGCACCCGACCCCCCGCCCTGGCTCTGACACGGGGTGGTTCACCGTATCGGCGCCGTGCGACATACGGTCAGACCGTGAACTTCGAGGAATACCGCCGTCACGACGCCACCGGGTTGGCCAGGCTCGTCGCCGACAAAGAGGTGACCGCCGCGGAGTTGCTGGACCTGGCCAGGAACCGTGCGGCCGCGGTGAACCCGCGGATCAACGCGATCGTGCGTGACGTCCCGGCCTCGCCTGCGGATGCGTCGTCAGGCCCGTTCTCGGGAGTTCCGTTCCTGATCAAGGACCTCGCCCAGGACTACGCCGGGCTGCCGACGTCGCGGGGATCGCGCGCCCTGATGTCGAAACCGGTGGCCGAGCACTCAGAGATCGTGCGGCGGTGGCAGGACGCCGGATTGGTCATCTTCGGTAAGACCAACACCCCCGAGTTCGGGGCGAAGGGGATCACCGAACCGGACGCGTGGGGCCCTGCGCGCAATCCGTGGGACCTGACCCGGACGCCGGGCGGCTCGTCGGGCGGCTCGGCTGCCGCGGTCGCGGCAGGGATCGTGCCGTGCGCCGGGGCGAACGACGGCGGCGGTTCTATTCGGATACCCGCGGCGTGCTGTGGACTGGTCGGCCTCAAACCGGGCCGCGGGCTGACGCCGTCGGGACCGGCGACGGGTGAGTCCATGCACGGCGCGGCCGTACAGGGCGTGGTGTCGCGGACCGTGCGGGACACGGCGGCGATGCTCGACGTCATTCGGGGGGGCGAACCGTGGGGCCCGTACGTGCCCGGTGTTCCGTCCTCGACATTCGCGTCCTGTGTGGGAGCCGATCCCGGCACCCTTCGTATCGGCGTGCGGGTCCCGTCGGCGATCAACCCGTCCCCGCATCCGGAAGCCGCCGCCGCGGTCGAGGCGACCGTACGCTCGCTGACCGAGCTCGGCCATCACGTCGAGGAACTTCCTAGCGCCCCCTTCGACGACGCGGCCCTGGCGCGCGACTTCCTGCTCACGTGGTTCGTCTACACGGCGTGGGAACTCGATGAGGCCAAACGCATCTCGGGTGCCGGCGACGATTCGTTCGAACGCGACACCCTCATCCTCGCCGCGCTCGGCAGGACCACGAGCGGCGTCGACTACGTGGACGCCGTGCAGCGGCGTCACGAACACACCCGCAGGCTCACCACGTTCTTCGAGTCGTACGACCTGTTGTTGACACCCGGGCTGGCGACCCCGCCGCCGACTATCGGCGAGTTCGACCTGCCGGTCGTGCTGCAGCGCGCCGCCGACGTGCTGATCAAGACGCGCACGGCAAAGGTGTTGCGCTTCACCAAGATCGTCGACGACATGGTGGACAAGAATCTCGGCTGGGTGCCCTACACCCAGCTCGCCAATCTGACGGGCCGCCCGGCGATTTCGCTACCGCTGCACTGGACGGCGAACGGGCTGCCCCTGGGGGTCCAGTTCGTCGCACCGCTGGCGGGCGAGTCGCTGCTGATCCGGTTGGCCGCCCAGCTGGAGCAGGCGAAGCCCTGGTCCGATCGCGCGGCCCCGATCTAGCGGCCCGAGCGCCGTTGGCGCAGCTTCGCCGCTTGCATGATGAGGTGGTTGCGCTCCGCGAGATTCTGTGCTTTTGCCGCGGCCTCGGCGTAAAGCTCTGCAGCCGTGGCAAATTCCCCGGCCCGCTCGTGGAGGTATGCGGCCGAGGCGGTGTAGCGCGGAAGCGCCGGATCGAGCTCGGACAGCGCCGCAAGCCCCGCTTGTGCTCCGCCGGCCTCGCCGACCGCGACGGCACGATTGAGTCGCACCACCGGGCTGTCCGTGAGGCCTACCAACTCGTCGTACCACTCGACGATCTGCACCCAGTCGGTTTCCTCGGCGGTCTGCGCGTCGGCGTGCAGTGCGGCGATCGCGGCCTGCGCCTGGTACTCCCCCAGGCGGTCCCTGACCAACGCGGCCTGCAGCAGGCCCACGCCCTCGGTGATCAGGTCGCGCCGCCACAGCCGCCGGTCCTGTTCGGCGAGCGGCACGAGGCTGCCGTCGGCGCGTGTGCGGGCCGGGCGCCGCGCATGGTGCAGCAGGAACAGCGCGAGCAGGCCCGCGACCTCGGGATCGTCGGTGGCGGAAGCGAGTTGGCGGGCGAGCCGGATCGACTCGGCGGCGAGGTCGACTTCACCGGTGTAGCCCTCGTTGAACACCAGGTACAGCACGCGCAGAACGGTGTGGAGGTCGCCGGGACGGTCGAGGCGGACGTCGCTGACGGTGCGTTTGGCCCTGCTGATCCGTTGTGCCATGGTCGATTCCGGCACGAGGTAGGCCCTGGCGATCTGGCGGGTCGTGAGGCCACCCACAGCCCTCAGAGTCAGCGCGACGGCCGACGCGGTGGTGAGGCTGGGATGCGCGCACAGGAAATACAGCTGCAGCGTGTCGTCGACCGGCGCGGCCGGACCCGGCGCCGGTTCGCCGGCAACCTGCCGCTCGCGGCGGTGCCTGGCGACGTCGGATCGGGTGAGGTCGACGAACCGGCGCCAAGCGGTGGTGATCAGCCACCCCTTCGGGTCGTCCGGGCGCCGGCCCGGCCAGGTGTCGAGCGCGCGCAGAAGCGCCTCCTGAACGGCGTCCTCGGCGGTCGCGAAATCCGCCCCACGGCGGACGAGTGTTGCCAGCACCGCGGGGATCAGGTCCCGCAGCTGGGCCTCGTCCACCGCGTCGGGCATCACTCGGTGACCGTCGGCGGTGCGGTCAGAAAAGGCTGGACCTCCAGCCATTCGTGGATCGGGCGACCGCCCGCGCCCGGCGCCGCCGACAGTTCTCCGGCCAGTTCGACGGCGCGTTCGTAGGAGTCGACGTCGATGACCATCCATCCGGCGACCAGATCCTTGGTTTCGGCGAACGGGCCGTCGACCACGGGCGGTTTGCCCTCACCGTCGGAGCGCACCCATGCCCCCTCCGGGGCCAGGGCCGCATGGGTGACGAACTCGCCGGTGTCCTCCAGGCGTGCCGCGAAGTCGTTCATATACCGAATGTGCGCCTCGATCTCCTCGGGCGTCCACCGGTCCATAGGCAGGTCGTTGACGCTGGCCGGCGCGCCCCGGTAGTGCTTGAGCAGCAGATACTTGGCCATGACTTCGTCCTCCGTTCTTCGGGTCGCGACCCTAGTTGGTCGCTCACCTGTGGGACGGATCCGTCGGGCATTTCTCGACATCGTCATCCATCCGCACTACGTCACCTGGCTATCGTGCAGCCATGAGCCTCGTGACCTACGAGTTGGACGATCACATCGCCACCATCACCTTCAACCGTCCCGAAGCGCGCAACGCGATCAACGGCGAGATGCGGCGCGACCTGAACGCGGCCTGGGAGCGGTTCCGCGACGACGAGGACGCGTGGGTCGGGATCCTCACCGCGAACGGCGACGTGTTCTGTGCCGGCGGTGACCTCAAGGACGGCGAGGGTTCGGTCGGCACCTTCGGGGGCACGTTCTGGGAGAAGCCGACGATCAACTCGTTCGAGAGCGGCATGGAACTGTTCAAGCCGACGATCGCGGCGGTCAACGGCCCGTGCATCGGCTACGGTCTGACCGGCGTCCTGTTCTGTGACTTCGTGATCGCCTCCACCACAGCGACTTTCGCGTTCCCTGAGGTGTCCCTCGGGGTGCCGACGATCGTCGGCGCGATCCGGCTGCCCGAACGCGTCCGGTGGGCCGACGCCATGGAGTTGTTGTTGACCGGTAAGCCGATCGACGCCCAGCGTGCCAAGGAGACCGGCCTGGTGTGGCGACTGGTCGAACCCGGCGACCTGCGGGCCGCTGCGCGGTCGTGGGCGCGCACGCTCACCGAGGCGGCGCCGCTGGCGCAGCGCGCCACCAAGGAGGTGGCCTGGCGCACGGCCAACATGGGCTGGATCGAGTCGGTCCGGTTCGGCGAGACGATGCGCAAGGTGGCCGCGGCAACCGAGGATGTGCACGAGGGCATCAAGGCGTGGCGGGAGAAGCGCCCACCGCGTTGGCGCGGTCGCTGACGGGCTTTCCGGTCACGCCGTCGTGGGTTCTGACTCCGCCTCCTGTCGCTCATCCTGTAGACGGTCCTTGCTGCGCAGCAGACGAAGCAGCGTCACGAGCAGCAGACCGCCCACCACGTTGCCGACGACCGTGTAGGCGAACCACGTCGCCCAGTCGCCGTAGCCGAACGGGGCGCCGGCGATGAGCGCACCGAAGATCAGCAACGAGTCCAGGATCGAATGGAACATCTGCAGCCCGGCCAACAGGAAGCCGCCTGCGACCGCCGCGGCGATCTTGCCGAACGTCGACTCGGTGCCGTGCTGCATGCGCGTCATCAGCGTGATGACCATGCCGCCCAGCAGTGACAGTGCGACCGTCTCCGCTGAGATCGGGGCGGTGGCGAAGTGGGTGCCCGACTCGATCGTCTGCGCATGAAGTTTCGGGAAGCCCGTCATGATCAGCCACATGATCGCCCAGCCCCCAACGAGATTGGCGATCAGCGTTCCGATCCACAATTTCAGCAGCTGCCCGACGCTGGCGCGTTTGGCCACGACCGTGGTAACGGGCACCAGGAACCCCTCGGTGAACAGCTCGCTGCGGCCGAGCAGCAGGGCGAGGAATCCGATCGAGAACGCGATGCCGGCGAGCAGGTGGTTGTGGGTGGCGGCCAACACCGACAGGTAGGCCAGGACGCCCACCGCGACCTCGGTCCCGCCGAAGAAGCCGGTGACCAGCACTTCGCGCCATGCCCGGTGCAGGCGTTGGGTGCCCTCGTCGACCATCCGCTGAAAGGCGCCCTCTAACTCGTCCTCGATCGGACTGTCCGAATCGCCCACCTGCCGTCGCTGCGTCTCATTCTCACCCATGTGCGGGTCCTTCCCGATTCGATGACGGTCAGGGGTACCCGTCCCCCGCCGCCCCGAAGCCTCCGCGGATTACCCGGGCCTCGGCGCATCGTTGTCGGCCGGCCACAACGGAGGACGCCAGTATTGTCGTTTCTCGGCAAAGCTCGCAGGTCAGATGGGGTGCACGATGGGGGTAGGACGCAGCCCCCATAGTGAGAGGAGATGACGGTGCGCAGCCCGCATGGCGACGATCACCCCCGGCCGGCTGTCCGGTTGGGTGACGACCAAGAGTGGGCCACCTTCACCCTCCGCATGCCCCGGTGGTCGACGCTGGCGCGGTTGAGGGGCGACAATCCGCTGGTCCGCTCCGTGGATCGGATCGAGGCGCTGATCATGACCTTGGTCGTCGCCCTGTCCGTTCTCGCCGTGCCGATCGCCGGCGCCGTCGGAACCGCGCTGTTCGACTCCAAGCGCGCGGCTCCCCATGCCGCGATGGAAGCGGTCACGGCCGGCGCACTCGTCCTGCTCGCGGTCCTCGGAACGGCCGCAGCCGTTCTCCTGATCACCCGCGCGGTGTGCAACCGCGCCCGCTCCGCCAGGTGGCAGCGCGGCCTCGACAGCCTGATCGACGGTCGGGGCCAGGCTCGTATGCAGTAGCTGACCGGGAGTGTGGCGACCGCCCTCGCATGTCCCAACGGGAAACCCGCCGGTGTCGCGATTCGTGATTTACACCGGGCCTTTCGGGCCCAACCATGGACCCAGCTAGCCACGAGAGGCGGTTGGGATGACGATCAGTGTGGCCGAGCGCGCGGAACTGCGTTCGGCGGTCCGCGAGCTGCTGGGTGACAGGTGCACCGAGGACCACGTGCGCGGGGTGATGGCCTCTGACGACGGCTTCGACCGCGACCTGTGGCGCCAGCTCGCCGAGCAGGGCTTGCTCGGCATGCTCGTCGACGACGAACTCGGCGGTCTGGGCTTCGGCCCACTCGAGCTCGAGGCCGTCGCCGAGGAGACGGGCGCCGCACTTCTGCCCGCACCGTTCATCTCCAGCGCGGTGTTGACGGTCGCGCTCATCTCGGCCGCAGGCTCTGACGAGGACAAGCGCCGACTCCTGCCCGGACTCGCCGCCGGCGCGGCGATCGGCACGGTCGCGGTCACCGGGCAGTCCGGCACTTGGACCGCCGAGGGCGTCGACGTCGAAGCCGGCGCCGACGGCACCCTCACCGGCGCCGCGCACTACGTCACCTGGGGTCAGGCGGCCGATGTCCTGCTCGTGGTCGCGCGCACCAGCGACGGCGTCGGCGTCTTCGAGGTGGCCCCGGACGCCACCGGTTTCACCCGCACCGCGGTGACGGTTTTCGACCCGACCGTGCGGCTGTCGACGTTCACCTTCGCGGCTACACCCGCGCGGCGGCTCGGTACCGCGGGATGGGACGCCGTACAGGAGGCCCTGGATTACGCCGTGATCGCGTCGGCCGGTGAGCAGGTGGGCGGCTCCCGCCGGCTCTTTGACATCACCGTCGACTACCTCAAGACGCGCGTCCAGTTCGGCCGCCAGATCGGCAGCTTCCAGGCGCTCAAGCACATGGCCGCCGACCTCCTCATCGAGGTCGAGAACGCGACGTCGGCCGCCCAGCACGCCGCCGCCGAGAAGGCCGCGCGACGTGAAACCTCCGACGGTGCAGTCGCATTGGCGGGTTTCGCCTGCGCGGAGGCCTACGAGACCGTCGCCATGAACGCGATCCAGATGCACGGAGGCATCGGTTTCACCTGGGAGCACCCCGCCCACCTGTTCCTGCGCAGGGCGCGCACCGGCCTGCAGTTGTTCGGCGGCCCGCGCCTGCATCGCGAGCGCTACCTCGTCTCGAAAGGTGCCTGACATGACCAGCCCCCTGCCCACCGCCGACGAGCTGCGCGCCGAGGTCCGGGAGTGGTTGCGCGACAACTGGACTCCACTTCCCAAATCCGACGACCCGTGGGCGTCGTCACCCGAGCGGATCGCCTGGCTGGAGAAGGTGCTCGACGCCGGTTACGCCGTGCCCACCTATCCCACCGAGTGGTTCGGCCGCGCATATCCGAGTGACCTCGCGGCCGTCATCGGCCAGGAGTTCTCGGCTATCAAGGCGCCGGGGTCGCGGCAGGACAAGTACAACATCCCGGCCAACACCACGCTCAAGCTCGGCACCGAAAGAATCAAACAGGACCTGCTGCGCGACTTCCTGGTCGAGCGGTCCCGCACCTGCCTGCTCTACAGCGAACCGGGCGCCGGTTCCGACCTGGCCAGCGTGCGCACCACCGCGGTCCGCGACGGCGACCAGTGGGTGGTCAACGGTCAGAAGGTGTGGACGTCGGGCGCACTCACCGCCGATTACGCCCTGCTACTGGCCCGCACCGACTGGGATGTGCCCAAGCACAAGGGGCTGAGCCTGTTCATCATGCCGATGAAGCAGCCGGGCGTCGAGGTCCGCCCGCTGGTGCAGATCACCGGCGAATCGCACTTCAACGAGGTGTTCATCAACGATGCGACCGTCTCCGACGACTATCTGCTTGGCGGCGAGGGCAACGGATGGCGGGCGCTGCAGACCGCGCTGGCCTACGAGCGCTCGATCATGGGCGACAGTGGTCGCGGCTCGCGTAACCGCAAGGCGGACAGCCTGATCGAACTCGCCCGCGAGCACGGCGTGCTCGACGACCCCGCGGTGCGCTACCCGCTGGCGAAGGTGCTGGCGATGCGGGAGCTGAACCGGCTCAACAACGCACGCGCGAAAGCCGCGACGACACAGGGCACGTCGAGTTCGATCATGTCGCTGGGCAAGCTCGCGATGTCGAAGATCCTGCACACCGAGGCGGCGATGAAGACGCAGATCATCGGCGCGCAGGCCCTGTTGGCGGGTCCCGAGAACCCGGTGGCCGACGACGTCAACTTCCTGACGCTCAACGCGTTCTTCACCTCGATCGGCGGCGGGACCGACCAGATTCAGCGCAACATCATCGGCGAGCGCGTGCTCGGGCTGCCCAAGGAGCCCGAGGCCGATCGCGACATCCCCTTCCGTCAGGCCCGCAGGAGCTGATCTGTGTCCCGCGCCGCCGCATACGATCCGCCGTTGTCAGGGACGCGGATCCTCGATCTGAGCTCGGGCCCGATGAGCGCCGTCGGCCGACTGCTCGCCGACCTCGGGGCGCGCGTGACCGTGCTGCGTCTGCTGGGTGTGACCGACGGCGACGTGGTGGGTCCGCGCGTCGCAGGGGTGCCGGTGCAGACCGCCATCGACCGGCACGGCATGGAGACGGTCGAGCTGGATCCTTCAACCGCAGCGGGCCGCGACGAGTTCGCGAGAGTGCTTGCCGGGACCGACATTCTGATCGAGAACACCCGGCCCGGGTCGCTCGCCGAGGCGACGCTGGCGGTGCGTGAGATCCGTAGGCAGCACCCGCAGCTGGTGATCCTGTCGCTCAGCGACTTCGGCCGCGACAACGACTACCGCACGTGGCAGGGCACCGGCCCGGTGTTCCACGCCTTGTCCAGCGAGCTGTCGCGCTCCGGCATACCGGGCCGCGAGCCGTTGGTACCGCCTGCCGAACTGCCCTATCACGTGGCCGCCGCGCAGGCCGCGGTGATGACCATTGCCGTATACCTGGACCGCCTGCGCACCGGCGAGGGCGACCTGATCGACTTCTCGATCCTCGACGGGGCCATGCAGACGCTCGACCCGCCGTTCGGCTCGGCGGGCAGCGCGTCGGCGGGCGTCGCGGTCAAGATGCAGCAACGCGACTGGGATGCCGAACGCCAGCGCTATCCGATCATCCCGTGCAAGGACGGCCATGTCCGCATCTGTATCCTGGCCAAACGGCAGTGGCGCGGAATGTTCACGTGGATGGGCAGCCCCGAGGAGTTCGCCGACCCGTCCTACGACAAACTCGGAAAGCGTTTCCGCTCACCGCATCTGCTCGACGCCATCGCCCGCTTCTGCGCCGACAAGACCCGTGCCGAGCTGGAGTCCCAGGGCCAGGCCCACGGTGTCCCCACCGCGGCGGTGCTGACCCTGTCGGAGGCGTTGACCGCCGAACACTTCAGCGCGCGTGGCTTTTTCCGCGACGTGGAGCTTGCGCCCGGCGTGGTGGCCCCGATCCCGGTCGGCGTCAGTCAGATCGACGGACACCGCGCCAGCGCACTCGACTCGAACTCCGCGGAGTCCGAACGTCTCACCGCCGCTCCACTGTTGGCAGGCCGGCAACGCAGAGGCGAGGGGCGGCCGCTGGAAGGGATACGCGTCCTCGATCTCGGGGTCATCGTCGTCGGCGCCGACACCGGCCGGCTCTTCGGCGATCTGGGCGCCGACGTCGTCAAGATCGAACACTCCGCTCATCCCGACGGGCTGCGCGTCGGCAAGCTCACCACGATGACCCAGCCGTTCGCCGCGGGACACCGCAACAAGCGCTCGATCGGGCTCGACCTGCGCACGCAGGAGGGCCTCGGGCTCGCCCACCGCCTGGTGCGGGACGCCGATGTGGTGCTGACGAACTTCAAGCCCGGCGTCGCACAAGCGCTGGGCATGGACTACGCGACGCTGCGACGGATCAACCCGGGCATCGTGGTGGTGGACAGTTCCGCCTTCGGTCCCGACGGTCCGTGGGCCAAACGCCTGGGCTACGGGCCGCTGGTCCGCGCCGCGGTCGGGTTCACGAGCCAGTGGGTGTACCCGGGCGAACCCGAGACCTTCTGCGACACCGTGACCGTCTACCCCGACCACGTGGCGGCCAGGATCGGCGCTCTGTCCGCGATCGCGTTGCTGCTGCGCCGGGAACGCACCGGCGAGGGCGGGTCGGCGAGCATTGCGCAGGCCGAGGTGATGCTGAGCCACGTCGCCGCCGACATCGCCGCCGATGCGCTCGAGCGTGCCGGACACCCCCGCTCCGACGCGGAACGTGGGGCGCCGTGGGGACTGTTCCCGGCCGCGGGCGAGCACAAGTGGATCGCGATCACCGTGCGTGACGCCGCCGAGTTGCAGGCACTGCGCTGGGTCATCGGCCTGCCCGGCGACGGTGCGATCGACCTCGACGCGGTGCGCGCCTGGACATCCCGGCATTCGCCCACCGAGGCGATGGAACGGCTGCAGGCCGCGGGTGTGCCCGCGGGCGCCGTCATGCACGCCGACGAGCTCCCATCCTGGGGGTACTACGAGCAGCGGCGGTCGTTCCGCGAGGAGCTTCATCCGCACGCAGACGTCCCATTCACGATGGAGAACGTGCAGATCCACTGCGATCACGTCGCCGATCCGCCGTTACGCCAAGCCCCCCTCATCGGGGAGCAGACCGCCGAGATCGCCACGGAACTTCTCGGACTGAGCCCCACGGAGATCGAGGCGCTGCACCGGCGCGGAGTGCTCGAGACCACCAACGGCGACGTGCACATCTGACCGGGGCGCACCGGTGATCTCGTAGCATTCGGGGTGCACGGCCACCCGTTCGAGACACCGCAGGAATCGACATCGACTTCACCAGGCTCAGGTATTTCGTCGCCGTCGCCGACGAACTGCACTTCAAGCGGGCCGCCGACAAGTTGATGATCACGCCGCCCCCGCTGAGCAAGCAGATCAAACTCCTCGAGAAGGAGCTCGGCGGAGCGTTGTTCGAACGCGGCTACCACGACGTGCGGCTGAGCCCGCTCGGTGAACGGCTGATCGGCCCCGCCCGCGAAATCCTGCGACAGATCGAGGAGTTCAAAGCCACTGCCAAGCAGAGTGTGCAGGGTTCGGCGCCGCTTCGGCTGAGCGCCACCGCCTATGCGCCGTCCGACCTGCTGGCCCAACTGGAGACGGTGTTGGCCGGCCTGCCCGGGCCGACGGAGTTCCGCGTTCCGGGTTCGGGCACCGAGGTCGCGGCCAAGCTGATCGCCGGACAGGCCGAAGTGGGTTTGATCCACCTGCCGGCCGGTGACAAGCGCCTGCGCCACAAGGTGGTGGCCAGCTACCAGGGTGCGGTCGCGGTGCGGTTCGACGACCCCCTGGCCGCCAAAGACCTTGTGACGATCGACGAGTTGCGTGACCGGGAGGTCGTGATCGACTTCGCCCGGCCCAATCCCGTGGTGCTGGCCGGGTTGACCCGACAACTCAACAGCCGCGGCATCCACCGCATCGTGCGCACGACGAACCAGCGCGGTGGTGAACTCGAGATGGCCACTCAGGTGTTCAACCGGCATCTCGTCGCGCTGGTGAGCTACGCACCCGACTCGTTCATCGGCAAGATGTTCTCCCCGCCGGAGTTCAAGCTGGTTCCGATCGACGAAACCAATTGGCCCCCAGCGCGAATCGCGCTCGCTTGGGCGCCCGAACGCTTGCGGAGCAGGCTCGCCAAAGTCGAGCTGGCCGCCGAGCAGATCGCCGACCGGCTGGGCCCGGTGCATCGAGGTGCCTGAGGGTTCGCTCACCGACATCGCCAAACGGCTCGGCGCCGACCCCGACGAGCTGTTCGCGTCGTTCGCCGCCTGGGCCGAGGAGAACGGCACCGTGCTGTATCCGGCGCAGGAGGAGGCGCTGATCGAGTTGGTCAGCGGCGCCAACGTCATCCTGGCGACGCCGACCGGTTCGGGCAAGTCGCTGGTGGCCACGGGCGCGCTGTTCGCAGCGCTGGCTCGATCCTCCCCGAAACATGGCCGCAGCTTTTACACCGCCCCGATCAAGGCACTGGTCAGCGAGAAGTTCTTCGCCCTCTGCGAGGTTTTCGGCGCGGCCAACGTCGGCATGCTGACCGGCGACGCCGCGGTCAACGGCGAAGCGCCGATCATCACCTGCACGGCCGAGGTGCTGGCCAACATCGCGCTGCGCGAGGGCTCGGACGCGGACATCGAGCTGGTGGTAATGGACGAGTTCCATTTCTACGGCGACCCGGACCGCGGCTGGGCGTGGCAGGTTCCGCTGCTCGAGCTGCCGAAGGCACAGTTCCTGCTGATGTCAGCGACGCTGGGCGACGTCTCGTTCCTGCGCGAGGACCTCACCCGACGCACCGGCCGGCCGACAGCGTTGGTCACCAACGCCGAACGCCCGGTGCCGCTGTACTTTTCGTATGCGACCACCCCGATGCACGAGACGATCGGCGATCTGCTCGAGACCGGACAGGCCCCGATCTACGTCGTGCACTTCACCCAGGCCTCGGCGCTGGAGCGCGCGCAGGCGCTGATGAGCGTCAACGTCAGCACCAAGGAGGAGAAGGCCGAGATCCGGGACATGATCGGCGCGTTCCAGTTCTCGACGGCTTTCGGCACGACGCTGTCGCGGTTGGTGCGCCACGGCATCGGCGCGCACCACGCCGGGATGCTGCCGAAGTACCGGCGCCTGGTCGAACAGTTGGCGCAGGCCGGTCTTCTCAAGGTGATCTGCGGCACCGACACATTGGGCGTCGGCATCAACGTGCCGATCCGCACGGTGGTGTTCTCCGCGCTCTCGAAGTACGACGGTGTGCGCACCAGGTTGCTCAACGCGCGCGAGTTCCATCAGATCGCAGGCCGGGCCGGGCGGGCCGGCTACGACACCGCCGGCACCGTCGTCGTGCAGGCACCCGACCATGAGGTGGAGAACCTCAAGCAGTTCGCCAAGGTGGCCGACGACCCCAAGAAGCGCCGAAAGCTGGTGCGCCGCAAGGTGCCCGAGGGCATGGTGCCGTGGAGTGAGTCGACGATGAAGCGGCTGATCGAGGCCACTCCCGAACCGCTGACCAGCAACATGCGGGTGTCGACGGCGATGCTGCTGGAAGTCGTTGACCGTCCCGGGGATCCGTTCGAGGCGATGCGTCGGCTGCTGACCGACAACCACGAGCCACGCAAACGGCAGCTGCAGCACATTCGCGAAGCCGTCGGTACCGCGCGGTCGCTGCTGCAGGCCGGTGTGGTGGAGCGCCTCGACGAGCCCGGCCCAGACGGGCGCAGATACCGCTTGACCGTCGACCTGCCGCCGAACTTCGCGCTGTATCAACCGTTGTCGACCTTCGCACTGGCCGCCGTCGATGTGCTCGATCCGGACGCGGATACCTTTGCACTGGATGTGGTCTCGGTGATCGAGGCGACGTTGGAGAATCCGCGCCAGATCCTGGCCGCGCAGCTGAACAAGGCCCGAGGTGAAGCCGTCGCGGCGATGAAGGCCGAGGGTATCGAGTACGACGAACGCATCGAACTTCTCGACGACGTAACCTACCCCAAGCCGCTCGAGGAGATGCTCGAGCACACCTTCGAGGTGTACCTGCAGAGCAACCCGTGGGCCGCCGACGCGCGGCTGTCCCCGAAGTCGGTGGTGCGCGAGATGTGGGAACGCGCCATGACGTTCCGCGAATACGTCAGCGAGTACGGCCTGACCCGCGCCGAGGGTGCGGTGCTGCGCTACCTGTCCGATGCGTACAAGGCGCTGCGGTCGGGGGTACCCGCCACGGCCAGGACCGAGGAACTCACCGATATCGTCGAGTGGCTCGGTGAGCTTGTCCGCCAGGTGGATTCGAGCCTGCTCGACGAGTGGGAGCAGCTGACCAGCCCCGACCAGCCGCACGACACTCCGGTGGCGGTGCCTGCACCGCCGCGCCCGCTGACCGGCAACCAGCGTGCGTTCACGGCGATGGTGCGCAACGCGTTGTTCCGTCGCGTGCAGTTGTTCGCCCGGCAGCGCTGGGACGAACTCGGCGCGCTGGACGGCGGTTCGGGTTGGACGGCGCAGCGCTGGGAGCAGGTCGGCGACGACTACTTCGGCGAACACGACGGCGTCCGCACCGGCGCCGACGCTCGCGGTCCGGCGCTGCTGATCATTGACCGCGCACCCGAGGTGTGGCGAGTGCGACAGATCTTCGACGACCCGGCGGGCGACCACGACTGGGGCTTCACCGCCGAGGTCGACCTTGCCGCCTCCGACGAGGCCGGCGCGATGGTGTTGCGGGTCATCGACGCGGGCCGGTTGGACCAATAGCCTGGGGCGATTAACGCCGGCGCCTCGGGGGTACCAACACAGGCATGACATCTCCGAACGAAAATGTAACGCCCGAACCGACCGAGAAGGCCGAGGACGTGCTGTCCCCCGCCACTCCAGGCGCCGAAGGGCTGCCGCTGCCCGATGAGGCCGTGGACAAGCCGTCGGAGGGCTGACCGGGCGCCTCGGTCACCCGGCTGGAATCAGCGTCGGCGGCGCCGCGTTGTGACGGTTCATGGCCGTTGACGATCTCTTCCAACCGTTCACCGTCCGCTCGTTGACGGTCCCGAACCGGTTCGCGATGGCGCCGATGACTCGACAGGCCTCGCCCGATGGCGTTCCGGGTCCCGACGTGGCCGAGTACTACCGCCGGCGAGCCGCGGGCGGCGTCGGGCTGATCATCACCGAGGGCATCCGGCTGCCGGACCCGGCCGCCGGATATCCGTCCAGCATCCCCACGATCGCGGGCGACGAGGTGCTCGCCGGCTGGCGGCGAGTCGTCGGCGCGGTACACCGAGAAGGCGGCACGATCGCCGCTCAACTGTGGCATCAGGGCGTGCAGCGCGACGACACCGACGGTGTGGTGCCCGTCGGCCCCTCGGGTGTCGACGGGCACGGTCGCCCGCGAGGCCGGGCACTTGAGATCCGTGAACTCGGGCGGCTCGCCGACCTGTACGCCGAAAGCGCGGCGAACGCCCGGGAAGTGGGTTTCGACGCGATCGAGCTTCACGGCGCCCACGGCTATCTGCTCGACGAATTCTTCTGGACTCGAACCAATTTGCGCACTGACAAGTATGGCGGTGCGCTGGGTTCGCGGACGCGGTTCCCTGCCGAGGTGGTTGCCGCTGTGCGCGAGGCAGTCGGCCCGGACTTCCCGATCATCTTCCGCTTCTCGCAGTGGAAGGGCACCGATTACGCCGCGACCATAGCCGACGACCCCACCGAGCTCCAGGAGCTGCTGAGCCCCTTGGTCGACGCCGGCGTCGATGTGCTGCATCCGTCTACCCGCCGGCACTACGTGCCCGCCTTCGGTGATTACGACCGCGAGTTGAGTCTCGCCGGGTGGACGAAGAAGGTCACCGGCCTGCCGGTGATTGCGGTCGGCTCGGTCGGCTTGGAGACCCAGTTCCGCAGC
The DNA here is from genome assembly GCF_002245535.1 of Mycobacterium lehmannii. Classification (GTDB taxonomy): domain Bacteria; phylum Actinomycetota; class Actinomycetes; order Mycobacteriales; family Mycobacteriaceae; genus Mycobacterium; species Mycobacterium lehmannii. The sequence goes on from NZ_NKCN01000015.1 coordinate 120,468, forward strand.
GAGAAGCAGGGCGAGGTGATCCAGCCCGCTCCCGTCGACCGCCTTGTCGAGCAGTTCGACGCCGATGAGTTCGACATCGTCGCGATCGGGCGGGCGCTTCTTGCCGACCCCGCCTGGGTGAACCGGCTGAGGCGGGGCGAACTCGACCGGTTCGTCGGTTACGACCCCGAGACCGCGCTCGCGAAGCTGGCCTGACAAGGCTTGGGTTCGAGTCGTTACCCGTTCAGGATTTCCTGCATGGTGGAGATCTCGTCCTGCTGCGTGGTGACAATGCTCCGGGCCATCTCCACCGTCGCCGGGTACTGGCCATGATGAATCTCGTGTTGCGCCATCATGATTGCGCCTTGGTGGTGCTGAATCATCTGTGTGAGGAACAGCCGTCCGGCGTCCGCGCCCTGAGCGCTCTGGAGAGCCGTCATGTCCGCGGCCGACATCATTCCGTGGCCGGCGCCCATGCCGGGCTTGTCACCCATATGGTCGTGATGCCCAGGCATGCCGTCGTGATGTCCGGGCATGTTGTCGTGATGCCCAGGCATGCCGTCGTGATGTCCAGGCATGTTGCCTGGCATGCCGGTGGTCGTCGGCGCCGATGGCGTTGGGGCGACATTCCAGTCGCGCAGCCAGCCTTCCATCTGCTTGATCTCCGGCCCCTGCGCATTCTTGATCTGGTTTGCCAGCGACACGATCTGCGGGTCGATCCCCTGCTTGCCAAGCAGGATATCGCTCATCTCGATCGCCTGCTGGTGATGCGGGATCATTCCCTGCGCGAACGCGACGTCTGCGTCGTTGTGCTTGGCCTGATCGCTGGCGACGCTCGACGGGGCAGACGCGCCGCCCGAAGAAGTCACCGATTCCGACCCTTCCGTTGTCGAAGTCGAACACGCGCCGACGACGAGCGTCGCCGTCGCCACCATTGCCGCGATTCCGTAGCCGCATCGCCTGCACCGCATTATGTGTCCTTTCCTGAAATGAACTGTGGCTCAAGTCAGCTGGGAAAGCGTGTCTATAACCGCCGCCAGCTTGCTTCCGACTTCCTCGGCGATCGGTTTGAGCGAGGGCTCCTCGGTGACGTCCACGAGCAACTGCGGATTCATCGCCTCGACGAGGGTGGTTTCCGGGTCCTCTGGATCGCTGCGCACCACGACGTTGCACGGCAGCAGTAGACCGATCTGACGTTGCGCATTGATCGCCCGGTGCGCCAGCGGCGGGTTACATGCGCCGAGGATGAGGTAGCTTTCCATGTCCTCTCCGAGCTTGTTCTTCAGCGTCGCTTTCACGTCGATCTCGGTGAGAACGCCGAATCCCTGATCGGCCAGCGCCTCACGCGTTCGGGCGACGGCATCGTCGAACGAAGTTTTCAGGCTGGTGGCCAAAGCGATGCTCATGATGACTCCTTTCGTCGATCGTCAATTCTCAGGCCAAGGCCAGGAAGAGCTTCTCGAGTTCTTCCTCGGTCATCGGCCTCTCATTGCCCTCTTGGTCGCCGGTCATGCATTCGCGCAGACCCGTCGCGACGATCTTGAAGCCGGCGCGATCGAGCGCTCGCGATACCGCCGCGAGTTGCGTGACGACGTCCTTACATTCTCGGCCCTGCTCGATCATTGCGATCACACCGGCGAGTTGTCCCTGCGCACGCCGCAACCGGTTGAGGACAGCGGCAATGGCTTCCTGGTCACCAACCATGGTTCTCCCTTCCACCTCCATCTGAATGGTACCCCCGGGGGTATTTGCATTGTAGATACCCCCGGGCGTATATTCATCATATACCCCTGGGGGTATATGCCAGTTTCTCCGCTACCTGGAAGGAGACAAGGATGATTCTCGAGCAGTACTACATCGAATGCCTGTCACACGCGTCGTACCTGATCGGCGACGAATCGACCGGACGCGCGATCGTCGTCGACCCGCGCCGAGACATCACCGAGTACCTCGCCGATGCGCGTAAGCACGGGCTGACGATCGAGGGCGTGATCAACACCCACTTCCACGCGGATTTCGTGTCCGGTCACCTCGAACTCGTCGACGCGACCGGCGCCTGGATCGGCTTCGGTGAGGCCGCCGAAACCGAGTATCCGATCCGCAGGCTCGCCGATGGAGAGCGCCTGTCACTGGGTCAGGTCGACTTGGAAATTCTGTCGACGCCTGGCCACACTTGGGAGTCGATCAGTGTGCTGGTTCGCGAGCGTGCCGATTCCGAGCCTTCGGCCGTGCTGACCGGCGACTCGCTGTTCATCGGCGACGTCGGCAGACCGGATCTGGTCAACATGGGTGACAGCTCGACCGATGCCCTGGCCCGAGCGATGTTCCACACCATCCACGACAAGCTGATGAAGCTGCCCGACCACGTGCTCGTGATGCCTGCGCACGGGGCCGGTTCGTCGTGCGGCAAGAATCTGTCCACGGAGCTGACATCGACAATCGGCGAGCAGCGGGCGAGCAACCCCTCGGTGCAGCCGATGAGTGAGGACGCCTTCGTCTCGATGCTCACCCACGGTCAGCCGGCCGCGCCGTCGTATTTCACCTCCGATGCCGCGATGAACAAGCGGATCCATCCGCTGTTACAGCAGGAGCGCACCGTTCCCGCGATGGCTCCCCAGCAGCTCCGGGCCGCACTCGATGCCGGTGTGCGTGTCGTGGACGCGCGCGGTGTCGATGATTTCGCCGAGGGACACCTACGCGGCTCCGTCAACGTCGGATTCGACGGCCGGTTCGCCGAGACCGTTGGGATGGTGGCCGCAGTGGGTGACCCGATCGCCCTGATCACCTACCCGGGAGAAGAGGAGCAGGCCGCGCTGAGGATGGCACGCATCGGCTTGGACAACGCGATCGGCTATCTCAATGTCGGCCACGATGGGCGATTTCCCGCCGATCTGGCCGATCTCGTACAGACTGCGCCCCGAATCGCGGTGACCGAACTGGACGCGATGCTGACCGTAAGAGGCGTAACGCTGATCGACATCCGCAATCCCGGTGAGCGCGAAGCCGGTGGCATCCCCGGCTCGATCCACATCCCGCTGGCGCAGCTGCGGAACCGAATGAGCGAAGTGCCGACCGACAAGCCGATAGTGGTGCATTGTGCCGGTGGCTGGCGGTCCAGCGTGGCCGCATCACTGCTGCGCGCCAATGGATTTCGTAAGGTATCTGACCTGTTGGGCGGATACGCCGCATGGGTCGACGCCCACGCGACGGTCTGAGACGTCTCATCCGGGAAAGGAGATATCCGCATGTGTTACGCCGTTCGATGCTCGTCCTGCGGTAAAACGACGTGGGACGGCTGTGGTCAGCACGTCGACGACGTGATGCGGTCGGTACCGGTTGCGCAGCAATGCCGCTGTCGACCGCCGAACGACCCGCCGCGCCGTCGCACCGGCGGGTTTTGGCGCCGGTAACCGGATAGGGACATTCCATGGCGTTAGCGATAGGCCTGGCTCTTGGCGCGCTGATCGGCGTGCTGCTGGGACTGCTCGGCGGCGGGGGATCGATCCTCGCCGTCCCAGCGCTGGTCTACGGGGTAGGTCTCGGCATCGAAGAGGCCATTCCGATCTCGCTGGTCGTCGTCGCCACGGCTTCGGCCGTCGGTGCGCTGCCGAAAATTCGCGCCCGACAGGTTCGGTGGCGGATGGCCGGCATTTTTGCGGCGGCCGGCATCCCGGCGACCATTCTCGGCAGCGCCATCAGCAGACACCTCCCCGACTCGGCGCTGCTGATCGGGTTCGCGGTCGTTATGGTGGTCGCCGGCGTTCGCATGCTGGTCGATCAAGGCAACACCGGGACCGCTTGTGAGGTGCGCGCCGGGCAGGTCAATTGGCGTCGGTGCGCGCCGCGGTCCATCGGGGCAGGCCTTGTCGTGGGCGTGCTGACCGGTCTGTTCGGCGTCGGGGGAGGCTTCCTCATCATCCCGGCACTCGTGGTCGTGCTCGGCGTCGAAATGTCCACGGCCATAGGCACTTCGCTGTTGGTCATCGTGGCCAACTCGCTAGCCGGTATCTTCTCGCATCTTCACGGCGTCAGCGTCGACTGGTCGCTGACTGCTGCATTCGTCGCCGCCGCGATGGCCGGCTCACTCGTCGCCGGATACTTCGGCACCAAGGTGGACACCGACCGCCTGCAGCGCTGGTTCGCCTACCTCGTCTTCGTCGTCGCCGCGTTCGTACTCGTCGACACGATTTTCTTACGTTGACCCCTGAAGGAGATTCCTCATGGACATTTCGATCATCGAAACCTCCGGCCTCGGTGACCGCAGTTATCTGGTCAGCCACGGCGATGTCGCCGTCGCGATCGATCCCCAGCGGGACATCGACCGGGTGCTCACTCTTGCAGACGACCGCAAGGTCCGCATCACCCATGTGTTGGAAACACACCTGCACAACGACTACCTGACCGGCGGACTCGAACTATCGCGCACCGTCGGCGCCGAGTACGTGGTGCCCGCGGGTGACGACGTCGAATACGCCCGTCACGCCGTCAGCGACGGTGAGGTGATCGACGCCGGGCCCATCCGGTTGGAGGCGATGCTCACCCCGGGTCACACCCACCACCACATGAGCTATGTCCTCCGCGACGAAACCGACACGGTTCACGGCGTCTTCAGCGGAGGATCGATGTTGTTCGGCACCACCGGTCGCACGGACTTGATCGGGGCGGAGGACACCGAGGAACTCACCCGCGCGCAATATCACTCGGTGCGCAAGATCGCCGAAAGACTGCCCGCTGATACAGCCGTGTACCCGACCCACGGTTTCGGCAGCTTCTGCTCGGCCACACCGGCTTCCGGTGACGAATCGACAGTCGGTCAGCAACGGCGGACCAATCCTGCCCTCACACAGGACGAACAGAGCTTCGTCAACGAACTGCTCGCCGGACTCTCGGCGTACCCGGCGTACTACGCGCACATGGGGGTCATCAACAGCGAGGGCCCGCCCCCGGTCGATCTGACGCCACCAGAATCGATCGATCCCGGCGAACTGCGCCGCCGACTGGAGGCCGGCGAGTGGGTCGTCGACTTGCGTAGCAGGATCGCGTTCGCAGCAGGGCATCTGCAGGGAGCGTTCGGTTTCGAGCTGTCGGGCTCCTTTGTCAGTTACTTCGGGTGGCTCTACGACTGGGGCGCCCCGGTGACCCTCATCGGTGATTCTCCCGGGCAAATTGCCGACGCCAAACGCGAGTTGGTGCGTATCGGGGTAGATCGATTGACGGGCGCCGCCACCGGTGACATCGACCGGCTGCGCGACGGAAGGCCGCTCGGCTCATATCCCGTTTCCGATTTCCGCCACCTGGCCGAGCATCTCCGGACGAACGCCATGGCGGTGCTCGATGTCCGGCAGAACCACGAGTACGAGTCCGAGCGCATTCCGGGAGCTGTGAACATACCGCTGCATGAACTACCGAAGCGGCTCGACGAGGTTCCGCCCCCGACCGTATGGGTGCACTGCGCGTCCGGCTATCGGTCCTCGATCGCGACGTCTATTCTCGACCGCGCCGGCCATGACGTCGTCCTCATCGATGACGACTTCAGCAACGCCGCGGACCTCGGCCTCACCGTGACGCCGTAGCCGTAGGGTTCGAACTCACCTCGAACGGGCATGTACGGCTTACCGATCGAAGCCGAAGGAGCCCGACATGGTGAGCCGGACCGCCGACCGCCGATCCACCTCGACAGTTCTGTTGGCGCTTGCCGCGGCCCTGGCCACCGCGGCAACGCTCGTCGTCAACTACCTCGCCAACGGCCTGCCGATCAACGGCCAGACCACCGGCGACGTCACCCGTCGCTTCGAGGTGTACTTCGTCCCCGCCGGATACGTCTTCTCCATTTGGAGCTTGATCTACCTCGGGCTGATCGCCTACACCGTGTACCTCGGCGTGACGCTCGCCCAGCGACGCGACGACAGCGGCGCCGCACGCGCCATCGCTCCCTGGTACCTGCTGACCGCCGCCGCCAACTGCTGCTGGCTGTTCGCGTGGCACCACAACCAGTTCCCGCTGAGCATGCTGGTGATGGCCGTGCTGCTGGTCGCTTTGATCGTCATCTACCGCCTGCAGGCCTCCCGACCACCCGCCTCGACGCTGGAGCGATGGACGGTGCACATCCCGTTCCGGGTGTACCTGGGCTGGATATCGGTCGCGACGATCGCCAACGCGACGATCACCCTCGACGACGCCGGATGGTCCGGGTTCGGGCTCTCCGAACCGACCTGGGGCGCCATCATGGTTGTGGTGGCGGCCGCGCTCGGAGTGGTGATGAACCTGCGCCACCGCGACATCGCCTACGGGCTGGTGATCATCTGGGCGTTGATCGGCGTCGCGGTGCGGCTGAGCGAAACCACGCCGGTCCTGATCGCCTCGCTGGCGGGCGCGGCAGCGGTGGGGATCGCCGTCGCGATGAGCGCGCGCTACCTTACGCAGTCACCGAGGGGATCCGCGAAAAGCCGCACGATCGAAGGCTAGTCGGCTGAGACTGAGATATGCCGGATCTGAGCCCACGACCACCGAACGCGCCCACCGCGTTTCGCTACCCAGGGCTCACCGGCCACCGCGCGCGCCTGCGAAATGTGGCGAAGCGGCTGGCCCGTGTCGATCTACTGCCCACCGACGACACCGCACGGGCATTCATCGCCGGCCTCAGCGAGGGCGACCCCGTCGCCGAACGTTTCGTCGCCGAGACCTACCACGGTGAACTCGGCGCGAGGAAAGCCCGCGATCTGGTCGAGAAGGCGCAGCGGGAAGGCATCGACAACGTCCCCGAGGCGCCCGAGTCGATGCGTGCGCTGTTCGAGGAATTCGAGCGACTCCCCGCGTGGGTCGACGCGGATCTCGTCGAGGAAGGAGCGACGGTCTGGCGTCGGTGGGCCTACGCGCTGGGCGCGCTCGGCAACGCCGGTACCAACGACACCTACACCGAGGGCTGGCTGGCGGTGCCCCTGTCCCTCTCAGGCGGTTACGCGGGCCAGCGCGCCCTGCACCGGTATCTGGAGACATCGCGCTGGTGGATCGAGGTCTGCCGCCCCGGCGCCATCCTTACCCCAGGATCGTTGGGCCGCAACATCTCCCTGCATGTGCGCATCATGCATATCAGCGTCCGCGACCGCGTCAGACAGCACCCGGAGTGGGACGCCGAGCGCTGGGGTCTGCCGATCAGCCAGTCCGCCATGCTTCTCACGCTGTTGGGTGGAAGTGTGGCACCGGCGTTCGGCCTTTTCCTTCTCGGTCACCTCACCTCTGCGCGAGAGATGCGCGCCGTTCTGCATTTCAACCGCTACTGCGGCTACCTCGTCGGTGTGCGATGCGACGGCTACTTCCCCGAGACCGTCGCCGATGCGTGGCGCATCCTGTTCATGTGTGACGCGGCGCGCAGCTACGACAGCGCTGACAGCGGCACCGAACTGGTCCAGTCCTTCGTTCCCGCGTTCGCACCCGCCGCGACGCACCGCGGCCTGCAGCGGCTTCGCGCCGAGTATCACTACCGCGTACAAGCGGGATACCTCGGGCTGTACATGCTGCCGTGGAATCGGCGCCGCTACCGGCTACCGTCGGCTCTGCCGGGAATGTTGCTGCTGCTCAGCCGCTTTCCGCTGATCCTCACGCTGGAGATCGCGCGGCGATTGTCGTCGACGGTGGACCGTTGGTGGCAGCGGACCAATCTCAAGCGGTGGGAAAACTGGCTGCAGTGGCAATCCGACGGCAAGGCGGCGGCTTTCGAGGCCGCGGTACCCCTGCGCCGCTGATCACGCCTGCGATCACGCCCGCGACGGCACCAATGACGGACTGCCCACACCGACGGTGATCAATGGCGCCGCGGCGGGGTCGAGCCACGTCAGCAGCGTGCGCATTTCGTCGCGCCCGATGGCCACACACCCCCATGTTGGGTTCCCGTCGGTCACATGGAGGAAGATGCCCGAGACCCGTCCGGGGATGCGCTGCGGGTTCACCGTGATGTTGACCGCGTAGTCATAGACGGGCCCGGAATCGTAGAGGTTCTCGGCGATCGACGACGGTTTGTTCGGACCCCGCACATGGGTGTTGTACGTAGGTGACGAGGCGTCCTCGTCCCACCAGTCCTGGTTCGTGGTCTGGAAGTACGGCATCTTGGTGCCCGGATTGGGCTGGCGGCCGAATGCCTGGTCGAACGTGAAGGTCCCCACCGGCGTGCGGTGGACACCGTCGGCTGGTGCACCGACACCCAGGGCGCCGACCTTCGCGGGTGTCGGCCCCAGGACGGGTTTCCATTGCTGCCCGGTGCGTTGAAAGGCGGTGAGGGTGCCCGAGGTGGCCTCCGCGGTGGGCACGCCGACGACGATCCACTGCGTCGTTCGCGCGGTCGCGGCAGCGGGTTGTGCGGACGCGGGCGCTCCGAGCGGTATGCACAGGAGCGCAGCACCGAGGCACACCAGTGCTTTTCGCAGTTTCACGGGCTACCTCGGAACCGGGCTCGAACGCTCGAATGTCGAATCCGCACAGCGTATCCGCGCGAGCCGGTGCACGGCGGCCCGCGAAACCTGTTCGCGGCCAAGCTGAGACCGTGTCGCGATCCGCTCGTCGGTGAGCCGTTGAGCCGGTGAGCCGGTGAGCCGGTGATGATCATCGGGTGGGGCGCCGCGCCCATACGTAAGCCCAGGTACGAATCGTGGTGTGGGCCGACCTATTCGACGTCAGTTGGTGGGTGGTGGTTGGGGTTGGAAGGGTTCGTACCAGCGCCATTGGGCGTGTTCGCCGAGGGGTCCGGGGCAG
>NZ_NKCN01000016.1 GCF_002245535.1 Mycobacterium lehmannii
GAGGGAGAAAGGAGAGGAGGAATGAGGGAACGAGAAAGAAGGGGAGAAGAGGAATCGTGGAGAGAAGACGGAGGGAAAGGGAGGGTGGAAACAAAACAAGTGGACGGGGGTAGAAGTGGGAAAAACGAAGAAAGAGGAGGGGGAGAGGTAGAAGAAGAGGGAAGAGAGGAAGACAGGGAGAAACGGATCGACTCGTCATCGACCGCCGGCGGCCCCACCCGCCCCAGGCTGGTCCCCGTCCCACACGACGGGCCGCTGCTCATGTCGGCCTCGCAGCTGCGGATGTGGTTCCAGTACCGCATCGACGGACCGAGCCCGGTCAACAACATCCCGTTCGCGGCCCGCATCAACGGGCCCTGTGACGCCGACGCGTTCGTGCGCGCGGTGCGCGACGTGGTGGCCCGGCACGAGGTGCTGCGCACGACGTACCGCGAAATCGACGGTGCGCCATATCAGATCGTCAACGACGAACTGGAGGTCGCGGTGCGCCGCGCCCACGGCGCCGACGACGCCTGGCTGGAGACCGAGCTCGGCAAGGAGCGCAGGCACATCTTCGACCTGGAAGCCGACCCACCCGTTCGCGCGGCCGTGCTCGCAACGCCGGACGCGCACGTGGTCTCGCTGGTGGTGCATCACATCGCCGCCGACCACTGGTCGGCGATGGTGTTGTTCACCGACCTGCTGACGGCCTACCGGGCCAGGCGCGCCGGTGAGGCACCGGGTTTCGCGCCGCTGCCGGTCCAGTACGCGGACTACGCGGCGTGGCAGGCGGCCCTGCTCGGCGAAACCGACGGGCCCGTCGCCGCGCAGCGCGACTACTGGCGCGAGCAGTTGGCCGGTCTGCACGAGGATCCGGGCCTGACCCCGGATTTCCCGCGCCCGCCGGTGCTCAGCGGGGAGGGGGACGCCGTCGAGTTCGGTATCGACGCCGCCACCCGCGGCAAGCTCGCCGAACTGAGCCAGGAGCTCGGGGTCACCGAGTTCATGCTCTTGCAGGCGGCCGTGGCGGTCGCGCTGCACAAAGCCGGTGAGCGCCCGGACATTCCGTTGGGCACCCCGGTCGCGGGCCGCACCGAGGCCGAACTCGACCAGCTCGTCGGCTTCTTCATCAACATCGTGGTGCTGCGCAACGATCTGACCGACAACCCGACGCTGCGCGAGGTGCTGCGCCGGGCCCGCGACACCGCGCTTCAGGCCTACGCCCACCAGGACCTGCCGTTCGACCAGGTGGTCGATGCGGTCAGCCCGGCGCGGTCGCTGTCGCGCAACCCCTTGTTCGGTGTCGTCGTGCACGTGCGGGAGGCGCTGCCCGCCGACCAGGTGATCGAATCGCGGCCCGACGGCGACACCACGTTCACCGCGCTCGAGCCCCCGTTCGACGTCGCGCACGCCGACCTGTCGGTGAACTTCTTCGGCGCCGACGACGGCTACCGCGGCCACGTCATCTACCGCACCGACCTGTATCGGCGCAGCACCGCCGAACGGTTCGTCGGGTGGCTGAATCGTGTGCTGGCCGCCTTCGCCGACGATCCCGGTCAACGGGTGCGCGACGTGCAGATCGCCGACGGCGAAGAGCGCCGGCTGGTGCAGCGGTTCAGCGCGGCGGCATCGGCCAGCGTGCTCGACGGCTGGCGCGACCCGGTCGCGATCGGCGTGGTCGGCGACGTCTACGAGCACGTCGTCGACGAGACGGGCGCCGACCTGCGTGCGACGGGCAGACGTGGGCGCTGGACCGTCGACGGTGAACTGGAGTACATCGAGGCCGTCGAGGCGCGTCGCCCGGCGACGCCTGCCGGGCCGGCCGAACCCGTGCGCACCGAAACCGAACGCGTGCTGGCATCGCTGCTCGCCGAGGTCGTCAACGTGCCCGAGGTGAACCGCACCGACGACTTCTTCGAGCTCGGTGGCGATTCCATCCTCGCGGTACAGCTCGCCGCCCGGGCGCGCGATGTCGGGCTGGCGGTCACTGCGCGAATGGTGTTCGAGCACCCCACGATCCACGAACTGGCTGCCAAGGTGGACGGTGGCGCGGAGACGGAGACACCCGACGTCCATCACGAGCCGATGGCGGCCTCGGGCCTGTCGGCCGACGAACTGGCGGCGGTCACGTCGATGTGGTCGGCGTCCCAAGAGGGCGCACCGTGACCTCGACGCAGGCCGAACCAAAGGTCGCCATCGAGGACGTGATGGCGCTCAGCCCGCTTCAGCAGGGGCTGTTCTCGCTGGCGCAGCTGAGCAGCGCCGAAGATGGCGGCGAGGACCCGTATGTCATCACCATGGCGGCCGATGTCACCGGATCGCTCGACGCGGGCCTACTGCGCGAGTGCGCGGCCACGATGCTCGCCCGTCACCCCAACCTGCGGGCGAGTTTCGTTCGGGCGCAGAGCAAACCGGTCCAGATTGTGCCGAACCGCGTCGACGTGCCGTGGCGTCACATCACCGCGGCGGCCGACGAGGTCGAGGCGCTCGAGACCGATGAATATCGCAGGCCGTTCAACCTCGCGCGCGGACCGGCGATCGGGTTCCTGTTGATCGAGGTGCCCGAATCGCACTGGCGATTTGTCGTCGTGGCCCACCACATCATCATCGACGGGTGGTCGCTGCCGCTGTTCGTCGGCGAGCTGATCTCGCTGTACCGCTCGGGCGGCGACCCGTCCGTACTCCCACCGCCGCCGCGCCCGTACCGCGACTACATCGGCTGGCTGGCCGGCCGCGATCAGGAGACCAGCCGCGCGCTGTGGCGTGAGCACCTCGCCGGCCTCGACGCCCCGACGCTCGTCACACCCGCTCTCACCTCCGGGGAGCCGCCCACCGGTGAACCGCACCGTACCGAGCTGCGGCTGGGTCGGGACGATACGCAGCAGTTGGCCGAGGCCGCCCGGTCCCGCGGTGTCACGGTCAACACCCTGGTCCAGATGGCTTGGGCCGCAGTGCTCTCGGCGTTCACCGACCGCTCCGATGTGGTGTTCGGTGTGACGGTGTCCGGACGCCCCGGCGAGTTGGCGGGCGTGGAGACCATGGTCGGGCTTTTCATCAACACGGTGCCGCTGCGGGTCCGGTTGGACCCGACGGCCCGAGTGGGCGCCCAATGCGTTGCGCTGCAACGCGAAGCGGCCAAGCTGCGCGACCACGGATACCTGCCCCACAACGAACTGCGGGCCCTGGGTGGCATCGGCGAGATGTACGACACCCTTCTCGTGTACGAGAACTTCCCGCCCGGCGGCCTGGTCGGTGGCGGCGACTTCGAGGCCAACGGCGCGACATTCCGGCCTGCTGCGCTGGAGAGCGTGTCGCACTTCCCGGTCACCATTGCCGCGCACATGAACGACGATCAGCTCACTGTCCTGGTCGAAGTCGTCGAAGGGGCGCTGGGCCAGATGACTCCCGAGTCGCTCGGGCATCGGTTGCTCACCACCACACAGCGACTGATCACCGGCTGGGATCGGCCGCTGCGCGACGTCAATACCCTGCTCGACGGCGAGGGCGCTATCGCAACCGCTGAGCCCGCGCCGGCGAGCGAACATCTCGGCGTGCACACCGCGTTCGCCGAAGCCGCAAGCGCGCGGTTGGGTTCACCGGCGCTGAGTTGGTCCGGCGGTGAGCTGACCTACCGACAACTCGACGAGGCGGCCGATCGGCTCGCCGCCGCGCTGGTGGCCAAGGGTGTACACGCCGAAACCCCTGTCGCGATCCGCCTTTCACGAGGACCGCAGTACGTCGTCGCGATGCTGGCGGTGCTCAAGGCAGGTGGTGTGATCGTGCCGCTGGACCCCGGGATGCCTGCCGAGCGGATCGCCGACATCCTCGACCAGTGCGCTGCGACCGTCGTCGTCGACGACGAGATGCTCGCCGAGGTCCCGTCCGAAACCGCCGAAGACTTCCGACCGGTGACCGTGCTGCCGGGTCAGGCCGCCTACATGGTGTTCACCTCCGGCACCACCGGCAGGCCGAAGGGGGTCATCGGGACCCACCAGGCGCTACTGGCCTACGCCGAGGACCACGCCCGAAATGTGCTGCGCCCCGCGGCGGCTCGGCTTCGTCACCCGCTGCGGGTGGCCCACGCCTGGTCGTTCACGTTCGACGCCGCATGGCAGCCGCTGGCCGCCCTGCTCGACGGCCATGCGGTGCACATCGTCGACGACCACATCCAGCGTGACGCCGAGGCGCTGGTCGAAACGATCGGCCGGTACGGGATCGACCTGATCGACACCACCCCGTCGATGTTCGCCCAGCTGCACGCGGTCGGACTGCTGACGACGGTGCCACTCGGGGTGCTCGCACTCGGCGGGGAGGCCGTCGGCATCCCGGCGTGGAACCTGATCCGCGACGAATGCGCGCGCACCGGCATGGCGGCCTACAACTGTTACGGCCCAACCGAAACCACCGTCGAAGCCGTCGTCGCCACGATCGCCGAACACGACCAGCCGACCATCGGGCATCCCACGTCGCCCAGCAGGGCCTACGTGCTGGATTCGTGGCTGCGACCGGTACCCGACGGTGTGCCGGGCGAGTTGTACCTGTCGGGCGGCCAACTGACGCGCGGCTACCTGGGCCGGTTCGGCGAGACCGCCCGCCGGTTTGTCGCCGACCCGTTCAGGCACGGCGAGCGCATGTACCGGACCGGTGACGTGGTGCGGCGCCAACCCGACGGCGCGCTGGAGTTCCTCGGGCGCTCCGACGCGCAGGTGAAGATTCGTGGCTTCCGGGTGGAGCCGAGCGAGATCTCGGCGGTCCTGCACAGCCATCCCGCGGTGCGCCACGCCCACGTCATGGTGCGCCAGCAACGGTGGGGCGCACAACTGGTGGCGTTCGTCGCCGCCGCACCTGCGCCGGCGGCCTCCGAGTTGCGCGCCATGGTGTCAAAACGCCTGCCGCGCTACATGGTTCCGCACTCGATCGTGGTCATCGACCAGATGCCGCTGACCACGCATGGCAAGGTCGACGAGGCCGCACTGACTGCGATCGCCGTCGCCGAGGGGCCCTCGACCGCGCCGGAGACCGAGACCGAGAAGGCGCTGGCCGCAGTGCTCTGCGAGTTGCTTGAAAGCCCCGACGTCACCACCATCGATGTCAACGCGGATCTACTGGCCCTCGGCCTGGACAGCATCGTCGCGCTGTCGGTGGTGCAGGCCGCCCGCAGGCGTGGAATCCCGTTGCGCGCCAGGCTGATGCTGGAGTGCGCGACATTGCGTGAGCTCGCGGAGGCCATCGAGAACGAGTCGGCGCTCGCCGAGCACGACGACGACCCCGATGGTCCGACGCCCGTGCTGCCCAGCGCGCACTGGCTCTACGAACACGGCGAACCGCGACGGTTGGCGCAGACCGAGGCCATCCGGTTGCCTGACGGCGTCACCCGAGATCGACTCGAGCAGATTCTGCGCGCCGTGGTCGGCGGACATCCGATACTGCGAAGCCGGATCGACAGGCAGACGATGACGCTCGTCGAGCACGAGCCACAAGATCTGCTGGCCGAGGTGCCCGTGGACGACGACACGGACGAAGCCCTCGTCGCAGCCGTGGCCGAACACGCCCATCGATCGGTGGAACGCCTTGACCCCGAACAGGGTTCGATGCTCGCCGCGGTGTGGCTGCACCCACCCAGCGGGCCCGGCATCCTGCTGCTGACCGCCCATGTGCTGGCCGCGGACCCGTCCTCCTGGCGGATCCTGTTGGCCGAACTCGACGCGGCCTGGCACACCATCGCATCGGGCCGCGAACCGGCGCCCATCCGCGAGCACACCACCTACCGGCGCTGGTCGAGGCTGCTGCGCGAGCGGGCGTACACGCTTGACACGGCCGACTTCTGGGCGGCTCAACTCGACGGCGAGGACCCACCGCTCGGCGCCCGCAGGCTGCGCCCGCAGACCGATCGGGTCGGCGACGTCGTCGTCTCGATGGCGGTGACCGACACAGACCTCACCCTGCGGTTGCTCAACGCCTCCGAACCCGCGCCGCACCTGCTGGCTGCCGCGGCGGCGCGCACCGTCACCCGCTGGCGGCTGCACCGCGGCCAGGGCACCCCGCCGCCGCTGTTGGCCCTGGAGACACACGGCCGCGCCGACAACCTGATCGACACCGTCGACACCTCCGACACCGTCGGCCTGCTCACCGCGATCTACCCGCTGCGTGTGCAGACCGCCCGCGATGTGGGCGAGATTCCCGGTGACGGCATCGATTACGGGCTGCTGCGCTATCTGCGGCCCGACACCGCCGAACGCCTGGCGGCGCTGCCCGAACCGCAAGTGTTGCTCAACTTCCTGGGCCGGGTGCACGCGGGGTTCGACGGCGGTGCGCTGCGTCCGGACCGGGCACTGCTGGCGGGGGTGTCGCCGCTGCCCGAACCGCGGCTGGCGGTCCGGCACGAACTGACCGTGCTCGCCGCCGTACTCGGCGACAGCGACGCGCCGGTGCTGGGCACGCAATGGCGCACGCTTCCCGAGATTCTGTCCGCCGACGATGTCGCCGCACTGCAGGCGATGTGGCTGGAATCGCTACGAGAGGTCGTTTCATGAGCCGGACACTTGCGGTGGTGGGTGCGGGCGCCAAGGCCGTCGCCGTCGCCGCCAAGGCCGCCGAACTTCGCGACATGGGCATCGATGTGCCCGAGGTCGTCGCCGTCGAGAAGACCGGCGTGGCCGCCAACTGGCAGGCCGACGGTGGTTGGACCGACGGGCAGCATCGGTTGGGCACGAGCCCGGAGAAGGACGTCGGCTTCCCGTACCGCTCGGCCCTGGTGCCGCGGCGCAACGCCGAACTCGACGAGCGCATGACGCGGCACAGCTGGCAGCAGTACCTGATCTCGACGGGCCAGTTCGCCGAGTGGGTCGACCGCGGACGGCCCGCCCCCACCCATCGCAGGTGGAGCCAGTACCTGCGCTGGGTCGCGGGCAACGTCGAGATGAACGTGGTTCGCGGCGAGGTGCGCGGCATCTCGGTCGACACCGAATCCGGTGAGCCGCGGTGGGCGCTGCAGACGCCCGACCGCACCGTGACGGCCGATGGCCTGATGATCACGGGCCCCGGTCAGCCGGAGCGCTCGATCCTGCCGGGCAATCCGCGGGTACTGTCGATCGCGCAGTTCTGGCATCGCGCGGCGCAGTACGAGCTGATCCGCGCCGAACGCGTGGCGGTCATCGGCGGGGGAGAGACCGCGGCGTCGATGCTCAACGAGCTGTTCCGGCATCGGGTTTCGACGATCACGGTGATCTCGCCGCAGGTGACCCTGTTCACCCGAGGCGAAGGATTCTTCGAGAACACGCTGTTCTCCGACCCCACCGGCTGGACCAGCCTGGCCATGACGGAGCGCCGCGACGCGCTGTTACGTACCGACCGCGGGGTGTTCTCCGCCCGCGTGCAGGAGGCGCTGCTCGCCGACGACCGGATCCGCCACTTGCGGGGCCGGGTCGCGCACGCGGTCGCCCGCGAAGGCCGTATCCGGTTGACGCTGAGCACAACTCAGGGCGGCGAATCGCTCGAGACGGTGCACGGTTTCGACCTCGTCATCGACGGCTCGGGTGCCGACGCGATGTGGTTCGTGCCACTGCTCGGCCAGGACGCATTGGATCTGCTGGAACTCGGCCTCGGCGCGCCGCTGACCCCGGATGTGCTGCAGGAGGCCATCGGCGACGACCTCGCCGTCTCCGGGTTGCGGCCCAAGCTCTTCCTGCCGGGTCTGTCGGGACTCACGCAGGGGCCGGGCTTTCCCAATCTGTCGTGTCTGGGTCTGTTGTCGGACCGCATCCTTGGCGCCGACCTGGGCGAGGCCACCGGCGCGTCACCGAAAGGGCATGAGCGTCAATCAGTTCGGTGAGGCGGTTCTAAACCTGTCGCGCCTGGGCCCACGCGTCAGCCGGGGACGGAACGTCCATGTCGAACACGCGCGCGTGCAGCACCGTGCGGTTGCGCAACGCGGCCCGCACCGCGCGGTGCAACCCGTCTTCGAGGTAGATGACGCCCTTCCACCGCACCGCGTGCGGGAACAGGTCGCCGTAGAACGTCGAATCCTCGGAGAGCAGTCGGTCGAGCGCGAGCACCGTGGTGGTGGTGACCAACTCGTCGAGGCGGATCTGGCGCGGGGGGATCTGCGCCCATTGGCGGTGGGACAACCCGTGCTCGGGGTAGGGCCTACCCTCCCTGACTCCCTTGAAGATCATCGGGCCAGCGTCCTTCGAGTCGTCCCCCGAGTCCTCCCCGGACTGTGACAACAAGTAGCAAGGCTAATGCACCGCGATCGCGCCTGTTGCACGTGTCGAAGAGCCGCGCACGCGCTATCGGCGCTGTTGGTGCCCCTAAAATGGGTGACAACGCGATTCGAGGGGTAGGTGAGCAACATGGGTAGCGCCGACGACCGCCGGTTCGAGGTGCTGCGCGCGATCGTCGCCGACTTCGTGGCCACCAAGGAGCCGATCGGGTCGAAGACGCTCGTCGAGCGGCACAACCTCGGGGTGTCCAGTGCGACCGTGCGCAACGACATGGCGGTGCTGGAGGCCGAGGGCTACATCGCCCAGCCCCACACCAGCTCCGGGCGCGTGCCCACCGAGAAGGGCTACCGCGAGTTCGTCGACAGGATCGACGACATCAAACCGCTGTCCTCGTCGGAACGTCGCGCGATCCTGTCGTTCCTCGAATCCGGCGTCGATCTCGACGATGTGTTGCGCCGCGCCGTGCGCCTGCTCGCGCAGCTGACGCGCCAGGTCGCGATCGTGCAGTACCCGACGCTGTCCACCTCCACGGTGCGCCACCTGGAAGTGGTCGCGCTCACCCCGGCCAAGCTGCTGCTGGTGGTGATCACCGACACCGGCCGGGTGGACCAGCGCATGGTCGAGCTGGGCGACACGCTCGATGAGCACGACGTGAGCAAGCTGCGCGACCTGCTCGGTCAGGCCCTGGAGGGCAAACCGCTGGCGGCCGCATCGGTGGCCGTCGCAGACCTGGCCTCCCAGCTGCACGGGCACGGCGGGCTCGCCGACGCGGTCGGCCGGTCGGCCACCGTGCTGGTCGAGACGCTCGTCGAGCACCGCGAGGAGCGGCTGCTGCTGGGAGGCACCGCCAACCTCACCCGCAACACCGCCGACTTCGGCGGCTCCCTGCGATCGGTGCTCGAGGCGCTCGAGGAGCAGGTGGTGGTGCTGCGGCTGCTGGCGGCGCAGCAGGAGGCCGGCAAGGTGACCGTGCGCATCGGCCACGAAACCGAGGCCGAGGAGATGGCCGGTACGTCGGTGGTGACGACCGCGTACGGCAGTTCGGGCAAGGTGTACGGCGGCATGGGTGTGTTAGGGCCCACCCGAATGGACTATCCGGGAACTATCGCTAATGTCGCTGCGGTTGCTCTCTATATCGGGGAAGTCTTAGGCAGCCGGTAGACCCGGCACAGGTGGAAGGTCAGGCAAGTCAGCGTGGCACGCGACTATTACGGGCTGCTCGGCGTGAGCAAGGGCGCGTCGGATGCGGAGATCAAGCGCGCCTATCGCAGGTTGGCGCGCGAACTGCATCCCGACGTCAATCCGGACGAAGCCGCTCAGGCCCGGTTCAAGGACATCAGCGCCGCCTACGAGGTGCTCAGCGATCCGGAGAAGCGCCGCATTGTCGATCTCGGCGGCGACCCGCTGGAGTCGGCGGCGAACGGCGCCGGTTTCTCCGGTGGCTTCGGGGGCCTTGGCGACGTGTTCGAGGCGTTCTTCGGCGGCGGCGCGACCACCCGCGGGCCGATCGGCCGGGTGCGGCCCGGGTCGGATTCGCTGCTGCGGATGCGGTTGGACCTGTCGGAGTGCGCGACAGGCGTGACCAAGCAGGTCACCGTCGACACCGCGGTGCTGTGCGACCTGTGCCACGGCAAGGGCACACACGGCAACTCCGCCCCGATGACCTGCGACACCTGTGGCGGCCGCGGCGAGATCCAGACGGTGCAGCGCTCGCTGCTGGGCCAGGTCATGACGTCGCGGCCCTGTCCGGTGTGCGGCGGCGTCGGTGAGGTCATCCCAGACCCCTGCCATCGCTGTGGCGGTGACGGCCGCGTGCGCGCCCGCCGGGAGATCAGCGTGAAGATCCCAGCAGGTGTCGGCGACGGCATGCGGGTGCGGCTGGCGGCACAGGGCGAGGTCGGACCCGGCGGTGGACCCGCGGGCGACTTGTACGTCGAGGTGCACGAGCAGCCGCACGCCACCTTTATGCGCGACAGCGACGATCTGCACTGCACGATCTCGGTGCCGATGGTCGACGCGGCGCTGGGCACCTCCGTCACCGTCGACGCGATCCTCGACGGGCCGACCGAGATCGCGATCCCGTCCGGCACACAGCCCGGCGCCATCGTCACGCTGCGGGGCCACGGAATGCCGCATCTGCGCTCCGGGGTCCGCGGTGACCTGCACGCCCACATCGATGTCGTGGTGCCGTCGCGGCTGGACAACGAGGACGCCGAACTGCTGCGCAAGCTCAAGGCCAAGCGCGCCCGCGACGTCGCCGAGGTGCGCTCGGCGCAGCCGACGGCCGCGAGCGGCGGCGGGCTGTTCAGCCGGCTGCGTGAGACGTTCAGCGGCCGGTGACGGTCGCGATCCCGCTCGGATGACGACCCGCCCACAGAATCCGACCCGGACGCCTCGGTAACGCGATGTCCGCGGCGCTGTTCTACGTCGACGCCCTGCCTGGGGTCGGTGAGCTCGCGGTCGTCGAGGGCGACGAGGGTTTCCACGCCGCCAATGTGCGCCGCATCCGGCCCGGTGAGCGCCTACAGCTCAGCGACGGCGCCGGCGAGCTCGCGCACTGCGAGGTCGACGAGGTGGCCAAGGGGAGGTTGACGGCGCGGGTGCTGGACCGGCGTTTCGTACCGCCCCCGTCACCGACGGTGACCGTCGTGCAGGCGCTGCCCAAGTCGGATCGCTCGGAGTTGGCGATCGAATTGGCCACCGAGGCGGGCGCGGACGCGTTCGTGGCCTGGCAGGCCGCCCGATGCGTGGCTCGGTGGGACTCCGGGCCCAAGGCCGAAAAAGGTCTGCGCCGCTGGAGTGCGGTGGCCCGCTCGGCGGCCCGGCAGTCGCGGCGGGCCCGCATCCCCGAGCTCAGCGGCCCGGTCTCGACCACCCAGCTGGTCGACGGACTCGGGGGCCGAGACGCCGTCGTGCTCGCGTTGCACGAATCGGCGACGCAGCGACTCGCCGATGCGCCGGTCGCCGCGGCCGATGCGGTGGTCGTGGTGGTGGGACCGGAAGGCGGCATCGCCGACGACGAGCTGGCCGCGCTGTGCGATGCGGGTGCGACGGCCGTGCGGCTGGGGCCCACGGTGCTGCGGACCTCCACCGCCGCGGCTGTTGCGCTGGGGGCGCTGGGCGTGCTGACCGAACGGTGGTCGTGATGGGCGGACGCCTTAAGCATTGGGTCGTGTCGCTGACCAGCGGTAAACTGTGAACAGACATCAGCAACGGCCAGGCCAGAACCAGAAAGCAGGCACTGAACCCTCTTGACGCCCCGCGAGACGACCGCTGACTCTGATCAGTCTTCTGAGTCGGTACGCAGCAGCATCAACATTCCGCCCGACCTCGTCGTGGGCCTACTGGGTTCCGCCGACGAGAATCTGCGCGCGCTCGAGCGCGTCCTGGCGGCCGACATCCATGTGCGCGGCAACGCGCTGACCCTGTCCGGTGAACCCGCCGACGTCGCGCTCGCCGAACGGGTGATCTCCGAACTGATCGCGATCGTGGGCAACGGCCAGGCCCTGAACCCCGACGTCGTGCGGCACAGCGTCGGGATGCTCACCGGAACCGGGAACGAGTCGCCCGCCGAGGTGCTCACCCTCGACATCCTGTCGCGGCGCGGTAAGACAATCCGGCCCAAGACGCTGAACCAGAAGCGCTACGTCGACGCCATCGACGCGCACACCATCGTGTTCGGCATCGGTCCCGCGGGCACCGGTAAGACGTATCTGGCGATGGCCAAGGCCGTCAACGCTTTACAGTCCAAGCAGGTGTCGCGGATCATCCTCACCCGGCCGGCAGTGGAGGCCGGTGAGCGGCTCGGCTTCCTGCCCGGCACGTTGAGCGAGAAGATCGACCCGTATCTGCGCCCGCTCTACGATGCGCTGCACGACATGATGGACCCCGAGCTGATCCCGAAGCTGATGAGCGCCGGGGTGATCGAGGTTGCGCCGCTGGCGTACATGAGGGGCAGAACGATTTCGGATGCCTTCATCATCCTCGACGAGGCGCAGAACACCACCGCCGAGCAGATGAAGATGTTTCTGACCCGGCTCGGCTTCAACTCGAAAATCGTTGTGACGGGCGATATCACGCAGGTCGACCTGCCCGGAGGGGCCGCTTCGGGCCTGCACGCGGCGATGCGGATCCTCGACGGCATCGACGACATCCACTTCGCCGAGCTCACCAGCGCCGACGTCGTGCGGCACCGGCTGGTGTCGGAGATCGTCGACGCGTACGCGCGACACGACGAGCCCACGCAGCTCAACCGTGCCCAGCGCCGCGCCTCCGGCGGCCGTGCCCGACGGTAGCGGCCGATATGAGCATCGAGGTGTCCAACGAGTCGGGCATCGACGTCTCCGAAGAGGAACTGATCAGCGTCGCCCGCTTCGTCATCCGCAAGATGAAGGTCAACCCCGCGGCCGAACTGTCGATGGTGCTGCTCGACACCGCCGCGATGGCCGATCTGCACATGCGGTGGATGGACCTGCCGGGCCCCACCGACGTCATGAGCTTCCCGATGGACGAGCTGGAGCCGGGCGGTCGGCCCGACGCACCCGAGCCGGGTCCGGCCATGTTGGGTGACATCGCGCTGTGCCCGCAGTTCGCCGCAGACCAGGCCGCTGCGGCCGGGCATTCGCTGGGCCAGGAGCTGGCGTTGCTCACCGTGCACGGGGTTTTGCACCTGCTGGGCTACGACCACGCCGAGCCCGCCGAGGAAAAAGAGATGTTCACCTTGCAGCGTCAACTGCTCGAGGAGTGGGTCGCCGACCAGGTCGAGGCCTACCACCACGACCGCCAGTCCGAGAAGGAACGCCGGCTCCTCGACAACTCGCGATACTTCGACGAACTGTGACCGGCGTCGGACAGCTGATCTTCGCGATCGTCCTCGTCTTCTTCGGCGGGGTGTTCGCGGCGATCGACGCGGCCCTGAGCACGGTGTCGATGGCGCGCGTCGAGGAACTCGTCCGCGAGGAACGACCGGGAGCGGTGCGGCTGGCCAGGGTGATGGCCGAGCGTCCTCGCTACATCAACCTGATCGTGTTGCTGCGCATCGCCTGCGAGGTCGGGCCGACGGTGTTGTTGGCCGCCTATCTCGATGGGCATCTCGGCGTCACGTGGGGGTTGTTCGTCGCCGCCGCGATCATGGTGGTGGTCAGCTTCGTCGTGATAGGCGTCGGCCCGCGCACGCTCGGCAGACAACACGCCTACACGATCGCCCTGCTCGCGGCCCTTCCGCTGCAAGCCCTTTCGGTGCTGCTGACACCGATCAGCCGGTTGCTGGTGCTGCTCGGTAACGCGCTGACACCTGGCCGCGGATTCCGCAACGGCCCGTTCGCCTCCGAGATCGAACTGCGCGAGGTGGTCGACCTGGCCCAGCAGCGCGGTGTGGTGGCCGACGACGAGCGGCGGATGATCCAGTCGGTGTTCGAACTCGGTGACACCCCGGCACGCGAGGTGATGGTGCCGCGCACCGAGATGGTGTGGATCGAAAGCGACAAGACCGCAGGGCAGGCGACCTCACTGGCGGTGCGCAGCGGCCACTCCCGGATCCCGGTGATCGGCGAGAACGTCGACGACATCGTCGGCGTCGTCTACCTCAAAGACCTCGTGCAGCGGACGTACTACTCAACCGACGGCGGTCGCGGCACCAAGGTCTCCGATGTCATGCGGCGCACGGTGTTCGTACCGGATTCCAAGCCGCTCGACGAGTTGCTGCGCGAGATGCAGCGCGACCGCGTCCACATGGTTCTGCTGGTCGACGAGTACGGCGCGATCGCCGGCCTGGTCACCATCGAGGACGTCCTCGAGGAGATCGTCGGCGAGATCGTCGACGAGTACGACGCCGGCGAAGTGGTGCCCGTAGAAGACTTGGGCGACAACCGCTATCGCGTCTCGGCCCGATTGCCGATCGAGGACCTCGGCGAGCTCTACGACATCGAGTTCGACGACGACCTCGATGTGGACACCGTCGGCGGTCTCGTCGCGCTGGAACTCGGCCGCGTCCCGCTTCCGGGCGCCGAGGTGACGTGGGATGGGCTGCGACTGCAGGCCGAAGGCGGGCCGGACCCCCGCGGGCGGGTGCGCATCGGCACGGTTCTGGTCAGCCGCACCGAGACTCCGCAAAGAGAAGACGACGGCGGTGATGACGATGAGCGCGTACGCGAGGAGCGGTGAGGCACGATGACTGACCTCGACAGTGAGGACGCCAAGCTCGTGACGCTGGCGCGCGGGGCGATGGCGCGGGCCGAGGCCGGCAGCGGCGCCGCTGTCCGCGACCGTGACGGCCGCACCTACGCGGCGGCCCCGGTGGCGCTGACGGCGTTGGAGCTGACCGCATTACAGGCCGCCGTGGCCGCAGCGGTGTCGAGCGGCGCGACCGGGCTGGAGGCCGCAGTGGTGCTCGGCGGCCCGGCCGACGACGCGGGTGTAGCCGCGGTGCACGAGCTGTCCGCGGACGCGATGGTGATCGTCACAGACCGATCCGGGCGCCCGGTGCGAAACCCATGAGCGACGAATTCCGTTCGGGCTTCGTCTGTTTCGTCGGCCGGCCCAATACCGGAAAGTCGACGCTGACCAACGCGCTGGTGGGCGCCAAGGTAGCGATCACGTCGAACCGCCCGCAGACCACCCGGCACACCATTCGCGGAATCGTGCACCGCGAGAACTTTCAGATCGTGCTCGTCGATACCCCCGGGCTGCACCGCCCGCGCACGCTGCTCGGGCAGCGGCTCAACGACCTGGTCAAGGACACCTACTCCGAGGTCGACGTCATCGGATGGTGCATCCCCGCCGACGAGAGGATCGGTCCCGGCGACCGCTGGATCCACGACCAGATCCGCGCGGTCGCACCCAAGACCACGCTGGTCGCGATCGTCACCAAGATCGACAAGGTGCCCAAGGACCGCATCGCGGCGCAACTGGTGGCGGTCAGCGAGCTGGTCGGACCCGACGCGGAGATCGTGCCGGTGTCGGCGACCGCGGGGGACAACCTCGACGTCCTCGTCGACGTGCTCGCCTCCGAACTCCCGCCGGGACCGGCCTTCTACCCCGACGGCGAGCTCACCGACGAGCCAGAGGAGACCCTGATGGCCGAGCTGATCCGCGAGGCCGCGCTCGAAGGCGTGCGCGACGAACTACCGCACTCGCTGGCCGTCGTCATCGATGAGGTCACCCCGCGCGAGGGCCGCACACCCGAGCAGGGCGAGCTGATCGACGTCCACGCGATCCTGTTCGTCGAACGCGAGAGCCAGAAGGGCATCGTCATCGGCAAGGGCGGCGCCAGGCTGCGCGAGGTCGGCACCGCCGCGCGCCAGCAGATCGAAAAGCTGCTGGGCACCAAGGTCTATCTCGACCTGAGGGTCAAGATCGCCAAGAACTGGCAACGCGACCCGAAACAACTGGGCCGCCTGGGCTTCTAGCGCGTCAACTCTGGGCGCCCGAGCCCGGCTCCCCGAACGGCCGTCCCGGGCCGTGTGCCGGTGGGGCGCCGTCGCCCTTGCCGTAGACCGCCACCACCACCGTGCGATCGAGCGCGTTGGCCGACCACACGCCGATGTCGACGTTCGAACAGTCGGCCATGATGGCCTTGTAGTCCGGTCGGTGATACCACTGGTTGAGCAACTCGATGCCGCTCATCGCCAGCGCGGGGTTGATGGCCACCGTCTCCGTCACCGGGCCCGCGTAGCCGGCGTTGCGCGCACGGTCGGCGACCGTGCTGCCGTCCGAGCCGATGTCGCCGCCCAGCGCGCGGTTGTTGAGCACGTCGTTGGTGTGCCATTCGGCGGCCAGGCGCAGCTTCGGGTTGATCTTGATGTCGGTGTCGCAGCCGGCTTGCTTCTGGATGGTGTAGACGTTGGCCACCACACCGTCGTTGAACCGCTTGTTGTCAGCGGCCGCGGTCGGAACCCCGGTCACCAAGCCGCCCACCAGCCCAAGAACCGGTAACGCGCACGCATAACCCAGCGCTCTCATGCCGGAAGACTCTACGCGACCTCGTCGGAGACGTCCTCGGGTTCGCGCCGGTCGGAGGCCGCTACGGGCTTGTCGGAGGCCGCGGGCTCGGGGTCGGGGGCGGGTGCGGGAAACCACCACGGCTCGGGCTGGCGCACCGTCCAGCCGTTGATCGCCTCCAACTCCGCGGCCAGCGAGATCAGCAACGGCTCGCTGTTGGCCGGGCCCATCAGCTGAACGCCGATCGGCAGGCCTTCGGAGGTGAACCCGGCCGGCACGTTGATCGACGGCCAGCCCAGCAGATTCCACGGCCAGGTCACCGGGCACGCCTTGATCATCGTGCGGTCGGTGGCCAGCCCGCCGAGCTCGTCGAACTCGTGCACCTTGGGCGGCGGCTGCGCGGTCGTGGGGGCCAGCACCACATCGGCGATGTTGAAGATGTATCCGATGCGGCGATGCGCGCGGGCCTCGCGGGCGCGGGCCTTGCGCAGCACGTGCTCCGACAGCAACCGGCCGGTGCGCAGGTTGGCCTTGGTCCGCTTGTCGAGCGTGACGCCGTGGCCGAGCCGGTCGGCCCACTCCAGCAGCCCCGACGTCGACCGGGACAGGAAGTTCCACGACATCTCGAGGCTGTAGTCGGGATCGGCGCCGAACACGCTGTGCCCGAGGTCCTCGAGCTGAGCGGCGACGACGGCCATCGCCGCCTGGATCTCCGGGTGCAGCTTGGCGCGGAACACCGTGAACGGGAACTTCGTCGACATCGCGACCCGCAGGGGACCGGGCGCCTGTGCCACGTACTCCGAAACCTTGACCGGTGGGGGCTGATGGCGATCGCCTGCGACGTTGCCGGACGCGGCGTCGAGCACCAGCGCCGCATCGGCGACGGTGCGTGCCAGCACGCCGTTGACCGTGATCCCGTTGAACGCCTCGGGCAGCGGCCACGTCGAGATCCGGCCGCGCTGTGGTTTGATGCCGACCAGATGCGTCCACGCGGCTGGGATGCGCACGCTGCCCGCCCCGTCGGAGCCGATCGCGGCGGTCACCAGCCCGGCCGCCACCGCGGCGGCGCTGCCGCCGGATGAACCGCCGGGTGTGTGGTCGCGTGACCACGGGTTGCGGGTGTGGCCGAAGGCGGGTCCACTGGTGAACGGCCACTGACCGAGTTCGCAGGTGTTGGTCTTGCCGACGATGACCGCGCCCGCCGCCTTCAACCGCCGCACCACCTCGGCGTCCCGGGTGGCGGGGCGGACATTGCCGTCGGCGCCGAACCGGGTCGGATGGCCCGCGACGTCGACGTCGTCCTTGACCGCGATCGGGATGCCCAGCAGGGGATACCTCGAAAGATCCTGGCCCGCGGCGCGTTTGCGGTCCGCGGCTGCGGCGTCGATGAGGGCCTGCTCGGTGAACACCACGCGGAACGCGTTGAGCGTCGGTTGGCTGGCCGCGATGGCGTCGAGCGAGCGCTGAACCAGTTCCACCGACGTTATGGATCCGCTCGCGAGCTGGAAGAGCTGTTGAGTGAGGGTGGGGAATCGCGCGTTTTTGACCATCGAGTAGAAGCTTATCGGCGGTGCGGATCGGAATCTGACGGACCGCAGTGGGAGACTGAACCGATGCGGCTGTATCGGGACCGGGCGGTGGTGCTGCGCCAGCACAAGCTCGGCGAGGCCGACCGCATCGTGACTCTTCTCACCCGCGATCACGGGTTGGTGCGGGCGGTGGCCAAGGGGGTGCGGCGCACCCGCAGCAAGTTCGGTGCCAGGCTGGAGCCGTTCGCGCACATCGACGTTCAGCTGCACCCGGGCCGCAACCTCGACATCGTCACCCAGGTGCAGGCCATCGACGCGTTCGCCTCCGACATCGTCAGCGACTACGGCCGCTACACCTGCGCCTGCGCGGTGCTGGAGACCGCGGAGCGCCTGGCCGGTGAGGAACGCGCGCCGATGCCCGCGCTGCACCGGCTGACGGTGGCCGCGTTGCGGGCGGTGGCCGACGGCGGCCGGCCCCGTGAGCTCGTGTTGGACGCGTACCTGTTGCGCGCCATGGGGATCGCGGGCTGGGCACCGGCGTTGACCGAATGCGCCCGCTGCGCTGCCCCTGGTCCCCACCGGGCGTTCCACGTGGCGGCCGGGGGCAGCGTGTGCGTGCACTGCCGACCCTCCGGATCGGCGACGCCGCCCCAGGCCGTGCTGGACCTGATGGCCGCGCTACACGACGGGGACTGGGAGTACGCCGAGACGTCGACGGCGTCGCACCGCAGCCAGGCCAGCGGGCTGGTGGCCGCGCATTTGCAGTGGCATCTGGAGCGCCAATTGCGGACGTTGCCGCTGGTGGAACGGGTGTACCGGGTGGATAGGAGTGTCGGCGACCAGCACGCGTCGGTGGTCGGGCAGGATGTGCCACATGGCGAGCGAACGGGATGGGCGGAGGAAGAAGGCTCCGCCGACCTACCCACAGCTGCCTCCGGCGCCTGACGACTATCCCACGTTCCCGGACAAGTCGACGTGGCCCGTCGTCTTTCCTGATATTCCTGCAGGAACCAACGGCCGGTTCGCGCGCCCGCCCCAGCACACGTCGAAGGAGGCCGCGCCGCGCATCCCTGCCGATCAGGTGCCCAAGCACGTCGCCGTGGTCATGGACGGCAACGGGCGCTGGGCCACCCAGCGTGGCCTGCACCGCACCGAGGGACACAAGATGGGCGAGGCCGTCCTCATCGACATCACCTGCGGTGCAATCGAAATCGGCATCAAACACCTGACGGTGTACGCGTTCTCCACCGAGAATTGGAAACGCAGCACCGAAGAGGTGCGCTTCCTGATGGGCTTCAACCGGGAGGTGGTGCGTCGCCGCCGGGAGAACCTCAACGACATGGGCGTGCGGATGCGCTGGGTCGGCTCGCGGCCCCGCATGTGGCGCAGCGTGATCAAGGAGTTCGACATCGCCGAGCAGATGACCGTCGGCAACGACGTCATCACGATCAACTACTGCGTCAACTACGGCGGACGCACCGAGATCGTCGAGGCGACGCGCGAGCTCGCGCGGTTGGCCGCCGACGGCAGGATCAAGCCGGACCGCATCAGCGAGGCGACTTTCGCCAAGCACCTGCACCGCTCCGACATCCCCGACGTCGACCTGTTCATCCGGACCTCGGGGGAGCAGCGCGCCAGCAACTTCTTGCTCTGGCAGGCCGCCTACGCCGAGTTCGTGTTCCAGGACAAGTTGTGGCCGGACTACGACCGCCGCGACCTGTGGGCCGCCTGCGAGGAGTACGTCAACCGCAACCGTCGCTTCGGCCGGGCCGAATGACGTACCTGAGCGGCAGGGCCTGATCATGTACCTGAGCGGGAGAGCGTGATGGCAATGCAGGAGCGGCTCGGCGAGATTCTCGAGGGCGTGGTGCCCGTGACGCGAGAGGACGACGGGGCGGTCACCGTCCACCACGACGAGACCTTCGCCTCGCTGCGCACGGTCGCGGTCGCCGAAGGCCTGGAATTGGTGTCGCTGACCCAGATTCTGGCCTGGGATCTGCCGCTGGATGCCAAGCTGCGCGCCGCGGTCGCCGAACACGCCCACAACACGCTGCTGGGCACGGTGTCGCTGGCCTCCAAGAGCGCGCCAGCGCAGATCGCCGCCGGCGCCAAGCGCAACTCCAAGAAGGCCGCGGATGTGTTGCTGCGCTACAACTTTCCTGCCGCCGGGCTGACCGATGACGCGCTGCGCACGCTGATTCTCATGGTGCTCGCGACCGGCGCCGAGGTGCGCCGCGCGCTAGTCGGCTGAACCGTTCGTCGTCGCGCACTGCCCGCACACGCCGAAGATTTCGATCGTGTGGCTGATGTCGGAGAAGCCGTGCTGTCGGGCGATGTCGGCGGTCCAGGTCTCGACGTCGCCGCCCTGGATCTCCACGGTCGAACCGCATGCGCGACAGACCAGGTGGTGATGGTGGTCCTCCGAACAGCGGCGGTACACCGACTCGCCGGTGTCGGTGCGCAGCGTGTCGACGACGCCTGCGGCCGCCATCTGTTGCAGGGTGCGGTACACGGTGGTCAGCCCGATGCCTTCGCCGCGGCGGCGCAGCTCGTCGTGCAGTTCCTGGGCCGAACGGAACTCGTCGACGTTATCGAGCAGGTCCGCGATGGCTGCGCGTTGCCTCGTGGCGCGCACTCCCATGCTCATCGGCAGGTGATCACTCGTGCGCCTCGCCCGCGTGCGTGACCGCCGCGACGACGATGTCGGCGAGGTGATGATCGACGAGGCGGTACATCACCTCGCGTCCGGACCGTTCACCGGCGACGACGCCGGCGGCCTTCAGGATGCGCAGGTGCTGGCTGACCAACGGCTGGGGCACCGCCAGCGCGTCGACGAGCTCGTGCACGCAGCGCGCCGACTCCCGCAGCTGCAGCACGATCGCGATCCGCACCGGAGCGGCCAACGCGCGCAGCAGGTCGCCGGAGGTGTCGAGCACGTTGCGCGGTGGCAGGGCGGGATACGGTGCGCCGCCGTGGTCGTGGGCGTCCCCGGTGGCGACGTGTCCGTCCGCCAAAGTGGAAACGATTTTCATTACGGCCAACAATACATGCGCTTCTATGCATGTCAACGTTGGGATACGGCTGCCCCAATTGCCGCGGGCGACCGTGTCTGTCCGCGAAATCGCGGCGTGTCGCCGTGCAAATGCGGTCGCTCGGCGGCGGTGAGCGTGTCGCTAGGCTATGCAGTCGTGGCTCACTCTTCCTCGATCATCGACACCGTTGCGAACCTGGCCAAACGGCGCGGGCTGGTTTACCAGGCGGGGGAGATCTATGGCGGCACCAAGTCGGCGTGGGACTACGGCCCGCTCGGCGTGGAACTCAAGGAGAACATCAAGCGCCAGTGGTGGCGGTCGGTGGTCACCAGCCGCGACGACGTGGTGGGCCTGGACTCGTCGATCATTCTGCCCCGCGAGGTGTGGGTGGCGTCCGGACACGTCGACGTGTTCAACGATCCGCTGGTCGAGTGCCTCAACTGTCACAAGCGGCATCGGCAGGACCACCTGCAGGAGGCGTATGCCGAAAAGAAGGGGATCAGCGAACCCGAATCCGTCGCGATGACCGAGATCGCATGCCCGGACTGTGGGACCAAGGGTCAGTGGACCGAACCGCGCGACTTCAACATGATGCTCAAGACCTACCTCGGTCCGATCGAGAGCGAAGAGGGTCTGCACTATCTGCGGCCGGAGACCGCGCAGGGCATCTTCGTCAACTTCGCCAACGTGGTGACCACGCAACGCAAGAAGCCGCCGTTCGGCATCGCCCAGACCGGCAAGAGCTTCCGCAACGAGATCACGCCGGGCAACTTCATCTTCCGGACCCGCGAGTTCGAGCAGATGGAGATGGAGTTCTTCGTCGAGCCGTCGACCGCACGCGAGTGGCACCAGTACTGGATCGACGAGCGGCTGCAGTGGTATGTCGAACTGGGCATCGACCGCGACAATCTCCGGCTCTACGAGCATCCGAAGGAGAAGCTGTCGCACTATTCCGACCGCACCGTCGACATCGAGTACAAGTTCGGATTCCAGGGCAACCCGTGGGGCGAGCTGGAGGGTGTCGCGAACCGCACCGATTTCGACCTTTCCACGCACACAAAGCATTCCGGTGCGGACCTGTCCTACTACGACCAGGCCAGCGACACCCGCTACGTCCCCTATGTGATCGAGCCGGCGGCCGGCCTGACGCGGTCGTTCATGGCGTTCCTCGTCGACGCATACGCCGAGGACGAGGCGCCCAACGCCAAGGGCGGCGTCGATAAGCGCACGGTGTTGCGGCTGGATCCGCGGCTCGCGCCGGTCAAGGCCGCGGTGCTGCCGCTGTCGCGCAACGAGGCGCTCTCGCCGAAGGCGCGCGACCTGGCCACCGAATTGCGTAAGTGCTGGAACGTCGAGTTCGACGACGCGGGCGCGATCGGGCGGCGTTACCGTCGCCAGGACGAGATCGGTACCCCGTTCTGCGTGACGGTCGACTTCGACACACTCGAGGACCAGGCCGTCACCGTCCGTGAGCGCGACGCGATGACGCAGGACCGGGTCGCCCTCGATCAGGTCAGTGACTACCTCGGCGCCCGCCTCAAAGGCTGCTGACTCGCGGCGGGTTCACTCCAGCCCGTTTCCGCGAGCGTGCGTGTGTGCCCACGACACGCCGCGAAAATTGAGCACTAGACGCACGCTCACTCATCGCCGAGCGTGCGTGTCTGTCGGCAACACGCCGTTGCAAGGCAACACTTTTCGCACCGTCGCACCGCGCCGAGCGTGCAGAAACTGCGGCAAAACGTCGGTGTGTCGTGAGCAGACACGCACGTTCGCGGTTCAGAGGAAAGGTGCAGAGAGCTACCTAGAAGCGGCCGCCGCCGCCGAACATCCCGCCACCGCCACCGGAGCCGCCGAACGAGCCGGGGCTGAACCCGCCACCGCCGAAACCGCCGAAGCCGCCGCGCATTCCTCCGCTGAGGATGTTTCCGATGAGAATGCCGCCGATGATCGCGCCCATATTGCCCCCACCGCCGCGGCCACCGCCGAACGGACCCATGTACGAACTGTGCGCGCTCTGCACGTCGGCGTTGGCCAGGTTCTGCGCCTGTGACGCGAGCATTGCCGCACCGTTGGCGTGCTTGATGGCTTCGGCCGGGTCGGTGGCCCGCCGCTCTTCGGCGGCGCCGATCTGACGGACGGCCTCCGCCAAGCGGGTCCGGGCCTCGGGCCCGACGATGCCGCGACGGGTGTCGATGAAGTCCGACACCGACCGGACCCGCGACCGCGCCGTGAACAGCGCCTCGTCCAAGGCTCGGTTGAGGCGGTCAGCGGCCTCCCGCTCCTGCTCGACGGCGGCCAGTAGCCGATCGAGATCCGCGTCGGCCTTCGTCAGCTCGGTGAAAGTGCCCAGCGGGTCAGCGGCTTTGGAGCGCTGCGCGGCGGCGACGGCTGCCGCTGCCGCGTCACGCGCCTCGGCCAACTGCGCGGCCTGCGGCACGCTGCCCTGCTGCAGCAAGGCGCCTGCCTGCCTGATGCCGTTCTGGATGTCTTCGATCGCCGCGGGCAACGTGGCAGCGGCGCGACGGATGTCACTGGCGGCGCTGTCCACCGCGTCGAGCAGACCACGCGCCTGCACCAGCGCCGACTCCGCCGCTCGCACGCTTTCGACGAGCTCGCTCTGCTGGCCCGGCACCGGCCGGGCGGCAAGGTCGCGCCCGCGGCTGATGCTCGCATCGGCGAAATCGAGCAGTTCTTTAGCCGCGTCGACGTTGCCTGCCACTGAACTCAACGCCGTCGCGTCGAATTCGCCGTACAGTTCGGCCACCTTCTGGCGTGACGGCTCGAGCCGGGCGGTGATGTCGACCACCTGCTGCGTCATCGAGTCCAGTTTGGACGGGGCGTTGATCACCAGGTTCCGCAGCTCGGCGAACGCGTCGCGTTGCGCGTCGAGCTCACGGTCGGCCTTGGCCGCCGCGACCACCACCCGCGTCAACAGGTCGCGCCTTTGCGCCGGGGTTTCGGGGATGGCGTCGTCGAGGATCTGCCGGACGTTGAACGCTTGAGCGAGCGTGGTTTTCGCGTTGTTGACCGCCCGGGTGAACGGCTCGGTCCGCGAGGTGCCGAACTCCTCGACCGCCAACTCCAGTTCGTGGTCGCTGGTCCGCACCGCGTTGTCGACCTCGACCACCATCGCCCGCGACAGGTCGTCGAGCGCGTCCAGCGATACCGCCGCGAGCGCCTGCGGGTCGCTCGGATCGACTCTGCGCGCAGCGGCGAATTCGGCCTCCCGACGCTTGCGCTGCCGTCGTCGGCGCCAGATCATCAGCACCACCACCGCGAGGGCGATCACTCCGAGGGCGATGAGTAACCCGACCCAGCTAAGCGTCGAACCCGAGCTGCCCGACCGGGCGAGCCCGTCGGCGGCCGCGACCGCCGCTCCGGCCCAGTCGCTGTTGCGCAGGGCGGGTTCGATGTCGTTGCGCCGCACGCTTTCCACCCGGCTCGAGCTCAACTCCGTTGCGCTATCGGGCACCAGGAAGGCGTACGAACGGTCAACCGTGGCCACCGCCAACAGGGCGTCGTAGGTGCCCAGGTCGCTCGTGCGCATGGTGTTGCGCGCCCACGTCTCGGCCGGCTGACCGGAAAACGTGTCGACGTAGACGACCCACAACCGGGTCCTGCTGCTGTTGTAGAGCGAGCCGACCGCCGACGTCACCTGCGCCCGACCGGCGCCGTCGAGGACGCCGGCGTTGTCGGTGACGTAGCCCGGCAGCCGAAACGGCGGCTCGGCGGCCGCCGTCGGCGCGATGAGTGCACCGGCGGCGAGCATGGCGAGCAAAAGGGTCAACAGGCGGACGAGGCGCATGGACGCCAATCTAGTGCGCGGCACGGTCAAGCCGGTTGGTGCTGGCAGACTATCCGTCGGTGACAGGCAACGGAGATCCCTACGACGAGTTCGACCGCCAGCGATGGGTGGACGAGCCGCCGAAGAGCGCTGCACTGCCCGGCACCGACACCGAGCATCGCACCGATTTCGCGCGCGACCGGGCGCGGGTGCTGCACTGTGCGGCGCTTCGCCGACTGGCCGACAAGACGCAGGTCGTCGGCCCCCGTCAGGGCGAAACGCCGCGCACCCGGCTGACCCATTCGCTGGAGGTCGCCCAGATCGGCCGCGGCATGGCGATCGGCCTGGGCTGCGACCCCGACCTCGTCGACCTCGCAGGCCTGGCCCACGACATCGGTCACCCGCCCTACGGCCACAACGGCGAGCGCGCCCTGAACGAGATCGCCGCCGACTGCGGCGGCTTCGAGGGCAACGCCCAGAACTTCCGGATCCTGACCCGCCTCGAACCGAAAACCCTTGACGCAGAGGGTGGTAGCGCGGGGCTGAACCTCACTCGGGCCGCCCTGGACGCCGTCACCAAGTATCCGTGGCGACGCGGGTCGCGGCAGGCCAAGTTCGGTTTCTACTCCGACGACGTGCCGGTGGCCGACTGGGTGCGCACGAACGCGCCCGCGCAGAAGCCCTGCCTGGAGGCGCAGGTCATGGACTGGGCCGACGACGTCGCCTACTCGGTTCACGACGTCGAGGACGGAGTGGTTTCCGGCCGCATCGACATGCGGGTGCTGGCCGACACGGACGCGGCGGCCGTACTGGGTCGGCTGGGCGAGTCGAGCGGGATGGGCGCCGGGCTGCGATCCGGCGACCTGGTGGCCGCCGCGGCGCGGCTGTCGAGCCTGCCGGTCGTGGCCGCAGTGGGTAAGTACGACGGCACGCTGGCCGCATCCGTCGCGCTCAAGAAGTTGACCAGCGAACTCGTCGGCCGGTTCGCCTCGGCGGCCATCGCCGCGACCCGCGAGGAATCCGGTAGGGGGCCTCTGGTCCGCTACCAGGCGGACCTGCGCGTCCCCGATCTGGTGCGGGCCGAGGTTGCGGTGCTCAAGATCCTGGCGCTGCAGTTCATCATGTCGGATCCCCGGCATCTGGAACTGCAGGCCCGGCAGCGCGAACGCGTGCACCGGGTGGTGGCGTGGGTCGCTGCCGGCGCACCTGCCACGCTCGACCCGATCTTCGTGCCTGCGTACAACGCCGCCGGCGACGACGGTGCCCGCCTGCGGGTGGTCATCGACCAGGTCGCGTCCTTCACCGAGGGCCGCCTCGAGCGGTTGGAACCCGCCTAGGCGTCCGCCCGGGGCGCTCTAGACTGGCCCGGTGGCCGGCCGCATTCCTGATCGCGACATCGCGGCCATCCGCGACCAGGTTCGCATCGAGGACGTCGTCGGCGACTACGTGCAGTTGCGGCGCGCGGGCGCGGACTCTCTGAAAGGGCTGTGCCCATTCCACGACGAGAAGTCGCCGTCGTTTCACGTGCGGCCCAATCACGGCCACTTCCACTGTTTCGGCTGCGGTGAGGGTGGCGACGTCTACGCCTTCGTCCAGAAGATCGAGCACGTCAACTTCGTCGAGTCGGTCGAACTGCTCGCCGACCGCGTCGGCTACACGATCACCTACACCGGCGCCTCGACCACCAACGTGCAGCGCGACCGCGGCAGCCGCAGCAGGCTCTTAGCGGCCAACGCGGCAGCCCAGGAGTTCTACGCAACGACGCTGGAGTCCGACGAGGCCGCACCGGCGCGACAGTATTTGATCGAGCGCAACTTCGACGGCCAGGCGGCCAAGCGGTTCGGCTGCGGCTTCGCGCCGTCTGGCTGGGATACGTTGACAAAGCACCTGCTGCGCAAGGGTTTCGAGTTCAAAGAGCTCGAGGCGGCCGGCCTGTCCCGGGAAGGCAAACGCGGTCCGATGGACCGCTTCCACCGCCGGCTGCTGTGGCCTATCAGGGCCAGTGGCGGCGAGGTGATCGGCTTCGGCGCCCGCCGGATCTTCGACGACGACCCGATGGAAGCCAAGTACGTCAACACCCCCGAAACCGTTCTGTACAAGAAGTCGTCGGTGCTGTTCGGGCTGGACCTGGCCAAGCGCGACATCGCCAAGGGGCATCAGGCTGTCGTGGTCGAGGGCTACACCGACGTGATGGCGATGCACCTGGCCGGGGTGACGACCGCGGTCGCGTCCTGCGGAACCGCGTTCGGCGACGAACACTTGTCGATGCTGCGCCGACTCATGATGGACGACAACTTCTTTCGCGGTGAGTTGATCTACGTCTTCGACGGCGACGCGGCGGGTCGGGCGGCTGCCATCAAGGCATTCGAGGGGGAACAGAACCTGGCCGGGCAGTCGTTCGTCGCGGTGGCCTCAGAAGACAAATTGGCTGGGATGGATCCATGCGACATCCGCCTTAATTTCGGCGACGGTGCGCTGCGCGACCTGGTAGCCCGTCGAACACCGTTGTTCGAGTTCGCAATCCGCACCGCGCTGGCCGAACACGACCTCGACAGCGCCGAGGGGCGGGTCTCCGCCCTGCGCCGGTGCGTGCCGATGGTGGCCCGCATCAAAGAGCCGATGCTGCGCGACGAGTACGCGCGGCGGCTGACCGGATGGGTGGGCTGGGCCGACGAGGCGCAGGTACTGGCCCGAGTGCGCGAGGAAGCGCAGAAGCGGGGGATGCCCGAACGCGGCGGTCGCAGGCGCGCCGCGAGCGATCAGACGCAGCCACGAAGGTCGCGTACCCCCGACCCGGGCTCGCGGCCCGACCCCGCAGACCCGACGCTGTGGCCGCAGCGCGAGGCGCTCAAGGCCGCGCTGCAGTATCCCGCGCTGGCGGGGCCGGTGTTCGATTCGCTGACGGTCGAAAGCTTCACGCACCCGGGCTACGCCGCGGTGCGCTCGGCCATCGACGCCGCCGGCGGCACGTCGACCGGCCAGTCCGGCGCGGAGTGGATCGAGACGATTCGAACGCATACCGAGACGCCGGCCGCGGCGAGCCTGGTCAACGAACTCGGGGTGGAAGCCATCAACGTCGACGACGACGAGCGGTTACCGCGCTACATCGGCGGAGTGTTGGCCCGGTTGCAGGAAGTCTGGGTCGGCCGCCAGATCGCCGAGGTCAAGTCCAAGCTGCAGCGCATGTCCCCGGTCGAGCAGGGCGACGAGTACCACGCATTGTTCGGGGACCTGGTCGCGATGGAGGCGTATCGGCGCAGCCTGCTCGAGCAGGCCAGCGGAGACGACATCTCTGCGTAGCCCCCGGTAACGCGATATGGTGGGCGCGCTATACAACCGTGGGAACGGTCAGGAAGGCGTGCACGTGACATCGACCAACAACCGGACGCGACGGTTCATCGCCGCAGGCGCGTTAGCGGTGGCCGCGGTCGCTGCGCCGCTCGCAGCCTCCGCGCTGTCTGAATCCAATGCGGACCCGCAGCCGCTCAGCCAGTGCCTGGCGTGGTTCGGGAACAAGGAGGACGGTCGTTGCCTGGGCGTTTCCAACGGCAACGGCATCAACGTCGGCACGCCCGATTTCGGGCTCAACCAGAGTCAGACCGGCGTCAACACGGGTCCGCTGGTTCCGGGCCAGACGATCACCGATCCCTACCGTTAACGGACCTTTCTCACCTGCGCGGTCTCGGGGCC
Organism: Mycobacterium lehmannii; assembly: GCF_002245535.1. Classification (GTDB taxonomy): domain Bacteria; phylum Actinomycetota; class Actinomycetes; order Mycobacteriales; family Mycobacteriaceae; genus Mycobacterium; species Mycobacterium lehmannii. The sequence goes on from NZ_NKCN01000016.1 coordinate 28,175, forward strand.
GATGATCTCGGTTCCGTTGTCGATCTCGGTCAACTTGATCATCGGTGGATCCGGTGACACCCGATCGGCGATCTTGCGCCGTCCGGCGTCGAGCACGGCTTTCGCCGCGGGGCTCTCGGTGACCGCCTTGTAGGTGCCGGCGATCTGCTCATATCGGCGGCGGCCGGCCTTCGAGCCAAGTACATAGCCGACACCCAATACGACGAAATACCCGATCACAGGGTCCCTTCCAGACGACGGTGCGTTGCGTTCCATCCTGCCTCACGTACCTGAGAGCGCGACCGGTGGCGGCGTATTGGCGGCGCCGCCGACACGTAAGCTAGAGTCAACCCCCGTCCCGCACACAGCGCGATGGCGGGAGAGCAGTCCCCTGTAGCTCAATTGGCAGAGCATTCGGCTGTTAACCGAAGGGTTGCTGGTTCGAGTCCAGCCGGGGGAGCAACACCACCACTTTCGGCTTCGCAACCGTGTCGGGCCAACCCATCTCACCTCGCGCAGCGCATGATGGGCGGATGGCTGATGCAGGCATCTGGATCGCGTGGGGTATTCCCACCCGCGGACGCGAAGTGCAAGCACTCGAACTTTTCCGGGAGTCCCTCGAGGGCTACGGCGCCCAGCTTCTGCGCGATGGGGCGATCGAGCGCTACGACGTCGCCGTGCTGCGTCCACAGAGTATGCAGCTGGGCGGCTTCGTCTTGATCCAAGGGTCGCCAGAGCAGATCGACACGCTGCGTCGAGACGAGGACTTTCAGCGGTTCGTGACTCAGGTCCAGCTGGTCGCCGACAGCGTCGGAATGGTCGACGCGTGGGTGAACGACGGCCTCGGTGAGGCGTTCGATCTGTATGAGAAAGCGCTACGCAAGGGCGGCCTTCTGGCCCCATAGGTGATAGCTCCTCCGTGAACCCGTAACGCAAAACCCCTACACGGCGATGACTGCACTGACAGTTGTTGCGAATGGGACATCTGCCGGTTTTGCTGTACACCCCCCATAACTGCTATTACATTGCTTCGACGGGGCGGGGGATTTTCTTCGGAGGGCAAACATGGGCGCAGCAAGGTACGTCGGCCGTGTCGGGGGGCTGGCCGTCGCGATGGGAGTTGGTACCGCGATCGCCGTGGGACACGGCTACGCAGTGGCCGACACCACCGACTCGCCATCGGACAACTCCTCTAAGTCGGAGTCCGCGAGCAGCGCAACCGGCGCCAGCGGCGGGACGGGTACCGCGACCGGGTCCGCGACGTCAGGCAACGGTGCGACGGCCTCCACGACGGGGTCGACGTCCACGGCGGGGTCGACTTCGACGTCCACCTCGACCTCGGCGGGAACCGACAAAGACGACAAAGTTGACAAAGACGACGACAAAGACGAGGAGGCGTCCGACTCGACGACGCGGACCCGCACGGTCACCGGCGGGGTGACGGTCAGCGCCCAGACCAATACGGGATCCTCGCGCAACAACGCCGAGGAGGAAACCGAGGACGAGAAGGCAGCGACTCCGACGGCGGAAGCACCGAAGCCGATGTCGACACCGACAGCCGAGCCCACCGTGACTGCGACCCCGGAGCCCACGGCCACACCGACGGCCGAGCCGACCCCGAAACCAACGGCCGAGCAAACCCCGGTACCGACGCCCGAGCCGACAGCGACGCCGGCTCCTGAGCCGTCGCCAACACCCTCCGCCGAGCCGAAGCCGACCGCCGAGGCGGGAAAGGACTCCGACACCGGCGAAGCGGACCCGTCGTCGCAACCGAAGCCCGACGCAACCTCGAAAACTTCCGCCCAACAAGCCGGCACCGCGACCGACACGGATGCCACGCAGTCGCTTTCCGATCCCGCCGCGGCGGTGCAGGAAACGGGGAACTACGTCGTGTTCGCCGATGCCCGATCACTGGCGACGACGACGATGAACAACGCCTCGCCGTTGATGCTCGCCTACCAGCCGACGGCCGTGACGCCGGCGGCTCCTGCGAACCTGTTCACCGCCGTGACGAATCTGGTCACCAACACGATCAACTGGATCCTCAACCCGCTGGCAGGCACGGTGCCGTCGTCACCTGCGCAGCCGCCGCTGATTTGGGGCCTGCTCGCGTTCGCGCGTCGTGAGTTCGAGAACTTCTTCGCGGCGCTGTCGGGCCGGCCCTCCACCACGCCGACGGTGATGACCCCGACGCTGATGGTCGAAGACGCCCCGATGGCCAGGATGGCGCTGATGGCCGCCGAACCCTTCACTCCGCTGTACTCACCGTTCCCCAACCCGCAGGTGAGTCCGTCGACGCAGTTCGTCTCCTGGGTCACGGGTCCTTGGTCGTACCCCGGCAATCCGCTCATGGCCAACACCGTCGACCGCTTCTCGGTCGGCGGCACCGACCTCGGCATCATGTGGGACAACGGAATTGAGGACGACCCCACCACTCCGGAAAACGAACATCAGGTCCTGATCGCGTTCGGCGACACGTTCTTCGACGGCAACATGTCGCAGGACTGGCGGTCCAACACCATCATGCGCACCTCCGACTGGTACCTCGCCAACGGGATGGAGATCCCCGACGGGGAGTGGTACAACGGCAACATGTTCGGTGGCGCGCCGCTGGGCCCCGACGGATTCCCGACTCGAGCCAGGCAGGTCATCTTCCCCGAAGGTCTGCCCGCCGGGATCACCCTGATCCCCACCGCGGGAATCTCGGTGCCCGTGGAAGACTCCAAGTACGGCGCGATCCAATACGTGAGTTTCATGTCGGTGACCCAGTGGGGCGCACCCGGCACCTGGACAACGAACTACTCGGCGATCGCCTGGTCCGACGACAACGGCGAAACCTTCCATGTCGCACCGGAAACCGTTCGCTACAACCAGCCGTGGACCGGCAACCAGAACTTCCAGCAGATGGCGTTCGTCCGGCCCGGCGACGGTTATGTCTACGCGTACGGCACCCCCAACGGCCGTCAGGGCGCGGCTTACCTGGCACGGGTGCCCGAGCAAGACATTCTGGACCTGAGCAAGTACGAGTACTGGAACGGCAGCAGTGCCTGGGGCGGGGCCCCGGCCGGCTGGGTCAAGGGCAACCCTGCCGCAGCCACGTACGTGTTCGGTGTCGAGCAAGGCGCCTGCGGTGCCACCTACGCAGGCAACCAGGTCAGCGAAATGTCTGTGCAGTACAACAAACAACTGAACAAGTACGTGGTCCTGCACGGCGACCAGTTCAACAACATCGTGATGCGGACGTCGGACACGCCACAGGGCGCATGGTCGGGCCCGAAGGTGTTGATGAACCAGCAGCCCGGCGGCATCTACGCACCCATGATGCATCCCTGGTCGCCGTCGACCCAGGGCACGGGCACCGACCTGTACTGGAACCTGTCGGAGTGGAACTCCTACAACGTCATGATGATGAAGACCGACCTGAGCAAGGTGTGACGTGTTGAGAGTCGTGCTCGTCGGCATGCTGATCCCTCTGATCAGTGCCCCCGTCGCGTGCGCAGAACCCGGTCAGCCGCCAGGTCCGCCGCCGCAGACCGGTCAGTGCACCGCCGATCTCGAGGGCGCCATGACGCAGGTGCCTGGCACGGACACCCTGTCGGTGTGCCGGGGTGGCGCGTGGCAGGACGTGATCGGTCCGCAGCCGCCCGCCGACCGCTGGGTGAGCCAGGCGTCTCCGCTGAAACTGCACGGACAGGGCATGCGCAATCCGGACATGGCCGCGGGCAAATGGATTGGGACGCCGCGGGATTCGAGCACGACGTGCCGCGCACAGCAGCAGGTCGTCGTCAGCCCCGGTGAGCTCAGTACGCCGACCGCCGTCGAAGCCAACCCGGGTCAACCGCTACACTTCGACGTGCCCCCGAGGATGTTCTTGATCGAACTGAGCGGCGACTGCGTGTGGACGCGTAGCTGAGCCCCCCGTCAGGGCCCGCAGAAGATGGGCGTCCCGGTGAACAGGTCCCTACCGCAGATCGCACCGGGCGCCGGCGGAGGCGCCGGATAGAGGCGACCGCTCTCGTCGATCAGGTCGTTGCCCTGATACCGATACTGGTGGCAGACGTTCCAATCCCAGTCAAGCGTTCGGTTCGATGCCGCCGACGGAGGAGTCTGACCGGGACACCAGCTGAACCAGTAGTAGTCGGCCCCGGCCGCACTTGCCAAACCCAGCCCGGCTAGCGCCATGCCGCTGGAAACCGCTGCCATTGCGGCGAATCGCAATAAGGCCTTCATGATCGCATCCTTTGCCTCACGGCACCGCCGCGTCGGCGGTGCCTATGCGGTCAAGTACACGGCCGTCCCGCTGCTACCGATCCCAAGAACCCCGTTACTTCGGCTCGATGGTGCCCGAGCTGATCGCGTCCTGCTCGGTGTGCTCGTCGGCGTCGGGAATGCGCTCGGGATGCAGCATCTCCGCATAACGCAACTGTTCGGGTATGCCGAAGCCGTCGACGAGGAGTTCGGCGTACGGGCGTAGTGTCCGGCAGCGTTCGTTGATCCCACGGGTGACGGCCTTCGCGCGTTCGGTCGAGATGAACCTGTGCTCGATGAACCACGCCCGGTCCTTTTCGATCACCGACAGCGCGTACAGATCGCACACCATGTTCAGGATCTTGCGGGCCTCGTCGTCCTCGCACGCATCGATGCCCGCAACGAACGCTTCGAGGATCACCCGGTCGATGTGGGCCTGGGCGCTGTGCAGCACATGGTCCTGCACCGCGTTGAAGGCGTCGAACTCGCTCATCTCCTTCGACTTACCCTGCAACCGGCGCGCCACCGTGGAGATCATGTATTCCTCGCGGTCCTCGAACATCTTGACCTGAGTGCCGCGGTTGAACAGGCTGCCTTCCTCCTCGTTGTCCTGCCGGGTATCGAGGATGGTCTGCATGATCGTCTCGGCCGCAGTGCGTTTCAGCACCCGTTCACCGGCGAAGTTCGCGGCGAACCGCACCCATTCGACCGGGCTCATGCTCTTGACGTCGTCGGCGTAGGCGGTGAGCAGCTGCTTGGCCACCAACTGTGTGAGCACGTGGTTGTCGCCCTCGAAGGTGGTGAACACGTCGGTGTCGGCCTTCAACGCGATCAGACGGTTCTCGGCCATGTAGCCCGCGCCGCCGCACGCCTCGCGCGCCTCCTGGATCGCGCGGGTGGCGTGCCAGGTGTTGGCGGCTTTCAAACCGGCTGCGCGGGCCTCGAGCTCGCGCTGCTCCTCCGGATCGGGTTCCTCGGCGCTCTGCAGGTCGTGGCATTTGGCGACGAGTTCGTTCTGCGCGAACTGCAGCGCATACGATTCGGCGATCAGCGGCAGCAGGCGGCGTTGGTGCACGAGGTAGTCCATGACGAGTACCTCGTCCCCGTCACCAGGCGCCTCGAACTGCCTGCGCTGCAACGCATATCGCGTGGCGATGTCGAGCGCGACGCGGGCTGCGGCCGCGGCGCTGCCGCCGACGGTGACGCGGCCGCGGACGAGGGTGCCGAGCATGGTGAAAAACCGGCGGCCGGGGTTCTCGATCGGCGAGCTGTACGTGCCGTCGGGCGCGACGTCGCCGTACTTGTTGAGAAGGTTCTCGCGCGGGACGCGGACCCGGTCGAACTGGATCCGGCCGTTGTCCACGCCCGGCAGGCCACCCTTGTAATGGCAGTCCGACGTGGTCACGCCCGGCAGGTCGTTGCCCTCCTCGTCGCGGATCGGGACCAACACGCAGTGCACACCGTGCCCTTCACCATCGGGGGTGATCAGTTGGGCGAAAACAGCGGCGATGCCGGCAGTTTCGGCGGCACCCCCGATGTAGTCCTTGCGCGCGGTCGGCGTGGGGGAGTCGACCACGAACTCCTGGGTTGCCGGGTCGTAGGTCGCGGTGGTCTCCAGCGCCTGCACGTTGCTGCCGTGACCGGTCTCGGTCATCGCGAAGCAGCCGAGAAGCTCGCAATCGATGATCGGCTTGACGTACTTCTCGTGATGTCGCTCGGTGCCGAGGTTCTCCACGGCCCCGCCGAACAACCCCCACTGCACACCGGCTTTCACCATCAGCGACAGATCGCTCATCGCCAACATCTCGATCTGCGTGACTGCCGCACCGACATCGCCGTTGCCGCCGTGCTCTTTTTTGAAGCCGTCCTCGGCGGCACCCATAGCCGCCATGATCTTGAGCTGCTCCGCCACCTTCGTACGGGCGATGACAGTGTTGGGGGTGTAGTGCGGTCGGAAGACCTCGCTGGAGAGCTCCGCACGCATCCGGTTCTTCACATCGCGCCAACGTCCGTCGAGCGCATTGCGCAGATGTTCGGCAGTGGTGGTCATGTCTCGACGGTAGCCGTCCGCGGGCCACCGCAAACTGTGATGTGGTAAACCCAGGCAATCCTCACTGGACCAGGCCATATCCGTGGCGTTGAATCGTCGGTATGACCGCCCCGACCGGAGTGCCACACACCTCGACGCACCGGCACGCCGATGTCACAGGCGGCTGGCTGCGCGCCGCGACCTTCGGCGCCATGGACGGCCTCGTCAGCAACACCGCCCTCATCGCCGGTGTCGCCGCTGCGGCCGACGCGGACACCGTTGTCATCAGCGGCGTTGCCGGGCTATTAGCCGGTGCGTTTTCGATGGCGCTGGGGGAGTACACCTCGGTCACCACCGCCAACGAACAAATCGAATCCGAGGTCCTGGTCGAGCGACGAGCCTTTCGCAAGCACCCACAGGCCGAGAAGGCGGAGCTGGTGACGATGTTGATGGACATGGGCATGACCCGTGAAACCGCGGTCAAGGCCACCGATGAGGTGCATCGCGACGAGCACCGGGCCCTGAACTTCCACCTCGTCCAGGAGTTGGGCGTCGACCCCCGGGAGAAGCCCTCGCCGTGGGTCGCGGCAGGGTCGTCGTTCCTGATGTTCACGCTCGGAGCGATCATCCCGCTGATCCCATACCTGCTCGGCTTCAGCTCGCTGTGGGCAGGGCTGGCGTGTGGTGGTGTGGGCCTGCTCGTCGCGGGTGGCGTGGCCGCGCGTTTCACCGGGCGACCGATCTGGTTCGCCTCTCTACGTCAGCTGGCTTTCGGGACTCTGGCCATCGCGGCGACCTATGTCGTCGGACTGTTGGTGGGCACGACCGTCACGTGAGCGAAGCGGTTCGCACCGCTACTCGTCTCGCAGAATCGGCGCGAGCGTCGCAAGACCCTTGATCTTCCCTGACGCTTCAGCCGGTGTCCGCGACCGCTGTCCTCGCTGAATAACCGGGCGGTCCAGGATCTGCATCCGCTGTGAGTGAAGCAGCTGATGAACCCCCCGTGGTTCACACCCGCCGGCCGAATGGCCCGCTGCCAGGCGACCCAAGTGCTGCTGAACATGTTCGGAGACTGCGATATTCGCAGATGCGGCAGTCGCGGGTCACCGCCTGAGTTCAAACCGCGAGATTGTATTCCGGCGGGCTCCCACTCGTCGAACTCCTGCTGCTCGAATGCGGCTTCGCGACGAAGCAGGCATCAGCTGTCGCCGACGGTGACCTCTCCTTTGCTGGTCACTTGGTGACGGTGTTGGACGTCGACGCCTCGTCAAGCAGCCGTCGCAGTACGCGCACCGCGTCAGTGAGCGTCTCCCGGTCGGCGCCGTCGAGCCGTTCGAGGTACGGATCGATCACCGCGCCGCGGATCACGCGCACCTGCCGCAGCGTGTCCACCCCTTTGGGAGTGATCCGGATCAGCACCGCGCGCGCGTCCTCGGGGTCGACGGTTCGCGACACCATGCCGGCCTCCTCGAGGCGGCGAACCTGGGTCGTCATCGTCGGCTGTGAGCAGTGGTCGAGTGCGGCCAGATCGGAGATGCGGGCCTCGCCCTGGTCCTCGATCGTGGACAGCAGTCGCGCCTGGGCATACCCGAGGGGCAGGCGGGCCCGCTGCGTGGCCAGTCGGTTGATCCGGGCGACCACGGACAACAGATCGGCTCCGAGCGTCTGGGTCATGCCGCCAGATTAGGTGTTCCAGAGGCCGAATCCGCCCGATCGATCCCAGCGCAGTGTGGCCGCCCCGATCGCGACTGGCAGAATCGTGCAATGACCGCGACCGGGGCCCGAACTCGACATACCGGTCGTTTGCGTCCCGTCGAACTCGCGCAGGCCTCCGTCATGGCGGCGCTGTGCGCGGCCACCGCGATCATCTCCGTGGTCGTCCCGTTCGCGGCGGGGCTTTCTCTGCTGGGCACGGTGCCGATGGGGCTGCTGGCCTACCGCTACCGGTTGCGGGTGCTGCTCACCGCAACCATCGCCGGCGGCATCATCGCGTTCCTGATCGCGGGCATGGGCGGGTTCATGACCGTCGTCAACTGCGCCTATATCGGCGGACTGACCGGCATCGTCAAGCGCCGCGGACGCGGCACCCCGACCGTCCTGTTCGCGGCGCTGATCGCCGGAGCGGTGTTCGGGACGGCGGTGGTGGTGGCGCTGTCCATCCTGTCGCGGCTGCGTCACCTCATCTTCGAATCCGTCACCGCCAACATCAACGGCCTCGCCGCGGTGATCGCCCGCATCCCCGATATGGAGGGCGCGGCCGAGCGCCTCAAGCGCGACTTCGCCACGGCGATCGATTACTGGCCGCTGTTGTTCTTCAGCGCCGGCGTGATATCGATCACCTTCGTCAGCCTCGTCGGGTGGTGGGCCCTGTCGCGGGTGATGGAGCGGCTCTCGGGCATCCCCGACGTCCACAAACTGGAGTCGTCCAAAGACGTCGGCGCTATCGCCCCGGTGCCCGCGCGGCTGCGCGATGTCCGGTTCCGCTACCCGACCGCCGACCACGACGCGCTCGGGCCGGTCTCGCTGCGCGTGGAGCCGGGTGAACACCTCGCGGTGACGGGTGCCAACGGCTCGGGCAAGACGACGCTGATGCTGATGCTGGCCGGGCGGGAGCCGACTGCGGGCGCCATCGAACGGCCGGGCGCCGTCGGGCTGGGCCGCATCGGCGGCACGGCGGTCGTCATGCAGCACCCGGAGAGCCAGGTGCTCGGCACCCGCGTCGCCGACGACGTGGTGTGGGGGCTGCCGCCCGGCAAGGCCACCGACGTCGGCCAGCTGCTCGCCGAGGTGGGCCTCGACGGGTTGGCCGAACGCAACACCGGCGGGTTGTCGGGTGGCGAACTGCAGCGGCTTGCCGTCGCGGCGGCGCTGGCGCGCGAACCGTCGCTGTTGATCGCCGACGAGGTCACCAGCATGGTCGACCAGGAGGGCCGCGAGGGGCTGATGTCGGTGCTGTCCGGGCTGACGCGGCGCCACCAGATGTCGCTGGTGCACATCACCCACTACAACGATGAGGCCGACGCGGCCGATCGCACGGTCGACCTGTCCGGTAACGGCGACGCAGCCGACAACGCCGACATGGTGGAATCCGCCGATGCTCCGTCCGGGACCGTCGCTGCCGGCGTCGATGCGCCTCCCGTGCTGGAACTCGTGGAGGTGAGCCACGAGTACGGCAGCGGCACACCGTGGGCCGCGACGGCGCTGCGCGACATCACCTTCACAGTCCATGAGGGCGACGGCCTGTTGATCCACGGCCTCAACGGGTCGGGCAAGTCGACGCTGGCCTGGATCATGGCCGGTCTCACCGAACCGACCGCGGGTGAATGCCTGCTCGACGGGAAGCCCGCATCAGAACAGGTTGGCGCCGTGGCGATCTCGTTCCAGGCGGCGCGGTTGCAGCTGATGCGCAGCCGGGTCGACCTCGAGATCGCGTCCGCAGCCGGGTTCTCTGCGCGTGATCGCGGTCGCGTCAACCAGGCGCTGTCGACCGTCGGCCTGGATTCCACGTTGGCGGACCGGCGCATCGACCAGCTCAGCGGGGGACAGATGCGTCGCGTCGTCCTCGCCGGGCTGCTCGCCCGCTCGCCGCGGGCCCTCATCCTCGACGAGCCGCTTGCCGGCCTGGACGGCGCGAGTCAGCGGGGCCTGCTGCGGTTGCTGGTCGACCTGCGCCGCCGCGTCGGGCTCACCGTCGTCGTGATCTCCCACGACTTCGCCGGGCTGGAGGAATTGTGCCCGCGCACTTTGCATCTGGAAGGTGGCGTGCTGGTGCCCGCACCGACGACGGCGGGGGGACTGTCATGACGGCGCCGACGAAGCGTCGGCAGCGCAGGGGCGTCGTGCTGCTGCGGCCCGTGCCCGGCAACAGCGTGGTTCACCAACTCTGGGCCGGTACGAAGCTTCTGCTGGTCGCGGCCATCGGCGTGTTGATGACGTTCTATCCGGGCTGGGTGCCGATCGGCGCCGTCGCGGTGATCGTGCTGATCTCGGCGCGGCTGGCCAACATCCCGCGCGGCGTGCTCCCGTCGATCCCCGGGTGGCTGTGGTTCCTGCTCTTTCTCGGCGGCTTGACGGCGACCTTTGCCGGCGGCAGCCCCATCATCTCCATGGGTTCGGTCGAGGTCGGGCTGGGCGGTCTGCTGAACTTCCTGCGCATCACCGCGCTGTCGATCGTGCTGCTCGGTCTCGGGGCGATGGTGTCGTGGACGACGAACATTGCCGAAATCGCGCCCGCGGTCGCGAAGCTGGGCAGACCGCTGCGGGTGTTCCGGATACCGGTCGACGAGTGGGCGGTCGCTCTGGCGCTGGCGCTGCGCGCCTTCCCGATGCTGATCGACGAGTTTCGCGTGCTCTACGCCGCGCGGAATCTGCGCCCGAAGCAGGTGCACCCGAGCCGCCGCGGACGGTGGCGCCGTTGGTGGCTCGAGGCGATCGATCTGTTGGCCGCTGCCATCACCGTCGCGCTGCGCCGCGCCGACGAGATGGGGGATGCAATCACCGCGCGCGGTGGTGCCGGACAGATCTCGGCCGCACCGTCGGGGCCCAAAGCCATCGACTGGTGGGCGTTTCTCATCGTCGCGGCAGTGTGCGGGACGGCGTTGGCGCTGGAGTTGACGGTGGCGGGCACGAGCGCCGTCACCCGATGACCCTCACTGCGCCGAGAGTGCGGTTTCTGATGCGAATGCGCCCAGATCACGTCATAAACCGCACTCTCGGTGAGCCCTACCGTTGCGCGGCGGCGTTCGCGGCTTCCTGAGCCTCGGCCAGTGCCGTCGCCACGTCGCGCCGGCCGAGGAACATCTCGTCGAAATAGGGTTTGAGCGCGTCGAATCCCGCGGCGAAACCGGCACCTCCGGGTGCCTCGATCCGGGGGCCGTCGAGCACATCGAAGAACGGGCTGACGTCGACGCCGCGGGAACGCCAGTACTCGTGGTAGACCCGCTGCGCGTCGAGCACCGCGGGGATCGCCGCGCCGCCGGCGCCGAGGTACGCGTTGCCGCGGGCACTGCCCATCCAGGCCAGCACCTCGCGCACCGCCTCGGGGTGCGCGGTGGCCGAATTGCCAGCGGCGGCAATCCCGTTCGTCACGCTGACACGGCCGGCGGGTCCTTCGGGCAGCACCGCGATTCCCCAGCGGAACGGGGCGGCGTCGGCGATCGCCGCCAGGTTGTACGTCCCGGACTGGAACAGCGCCATCTTGCCCTGCAAGAACTGGTTGCGGGAGAAGTCGCCGTTGTCGTTGGTGGCCGATGCGGGCGGGGCGACGTGATCGATGTTGATCAGCGCCACCAGATACCTGAACGCCTGGGCGGCCTGCGGATTGTCGAACGCGAACCGGTCGCCCACGGCGAACACCCCACCAGCCGAACCGATGTAGTTGAGGTAGATGCCCTGAAGGTCGTTGGCGGCGTTGTACCCCCACTGCCGGACCCGCTGCGCGTCGAAGCCCGCTGTGCCAGCGGTGCGGCCCTGGTGGTCGAGGGTGAGGCGGGCCAACAGCGGTCGCAGCGTGTCGACGGCCGGATCCGGCGACCAGCGCAGCGTGGCCAACTCGCTCGGGTCGACTCCCGCAGCGGAGAGCAGGTCGGCGTTGTAGTACAGCCCGATCCCGGCGTCGGTCAGTTGCGGTACACCCCACAGCGTTCCGTCGCGGGTGAACTGGTCGACCACCGACGGCTCCCACGCCCGCGAGGCCGCCGTGTGATCGACGTTCATCAGGCGGCCGCTGTCGGCGTATTCGGCGAAGTAGGCGTTGCTGATCCAGAAGATGTCGTCTGCGCCACCGCCCGCGACATCGGTGCGCAGGCTGTCGAAATACGTCGAGTAGGCGACAACGTTCACGCGCACCTCGATGCCGGGATGCGCACGTTCGAACTCGGAGAACGACGCGCGGTAGGCCGCGGCCACCTGCTCATCCCACAACCGCACGGTCACGACCGTCCGGCCGCCCGCGTCATTCGGTTGCCCGAGCAGCACGGCCACGACCAGCAGCAGCACACCCGTCATCGCCACACCTGTCGCGAAGAGCGTGGAAAACCTCGGCCGCACGCTCATTTCAGCCCCGTCACCACGATCGAGCGCACGATGTGGCGACCCAGAGCGACGAACAACACCAGCAGGGGCACGATCGCGACCGTCGTCGCCGCCATCACCAGCGGCCACTGCGCGTTGTAGCGCGACTGCAGGCCCGCCGTCGCGACCGTCAACACCTGCCACTGGCCACCAGTGGTGATCACCAGCGGCCACATGAAGCTGTTCCACTGCGAGACAACGGTGATCAGCGCCAGCGTCACCAGGATCGGTCTACTCGCGGGCAACACCACGTGCACGATGACATCCAACGTGTTGGCACCGTCGATGCGGGCCGCATTGACCAGATCGCCGGGGATGGTGCGAAAGTACTCGCGCAACAGGAAGATCGCGTAGGGCGAACCGAACATGAACGGCAGCACCAACGCCCAGAAGGTGTTACGCAGCCCCGCCTCGGCCATCATCAGGTACAGGGGGACGACGGTGACCGTCGCCGGCACCATCAGTGTCGCGACATACACCCAGAACAGCGCGTCGCGGCCGGGAAACTGCAGCCGTGCGAACGCATATGCCGCCAGCACGGAGAACGTCAGCTGGCCGAGTAGAATCACCGCGGTCATCAGCGCGGTCACGACGACGGCCCGGCCGAAGCCGGCGTCGGCCAGGTTCGCGTAGTTCTGCAGGGTCGGCGGCAGAGGCAGGGACAGCGGTGACTCGGTGTCGAAGGTGCGCGGGTCCCGCAGTGAGGCCAGGACGCCGAGGATGAACGGCGCCAACGTGATCAGCGCACCCGCCAGCAGGATGGGGTAGATGACGGCGGCGGACGTGACGCGGCTAGGTGAGGTCATAGCTGATCCGTCGACGGAAGTACAACTGCTGGACGATGGTCACGCCGACCAACAGGACGAACAACACCACCGCCATCACCGCGGCCCGGCCCACCGCTGCGGCGCCGAATGCCTCGGCGTAGATGCGGTGCGCCACCAGGTCGGTCCGGTTCTGCGGACCGCCGCCGGTCAATGCGTACACGGTGTCGAAAACCTGCGCCGCGCTGATGATTCCGGTCACCAGTACGAAGAACAACGTCGGCCGCAACATCGGCAGGGTGATGTGCCGGAAGCGTTGCCACGTCGTCGCGCCGTCGGTGCGGGCCGCGTTGTGGATGTCGGTGGGAATGTTGAGGATGCCGGCCAGGAAGAATAGCGTCACGTATCCCACGTTGGTCCACACGACCACTGCCGACACCACCGGCAGTCCCAGCGTCGGATCCGTGAGCCAGTCGATCTGGCGGCCGAGGACGGTGCTGACCGCTCCGTCGGTGGGTGCCAGGATCCAGCGCCACAGCACCGCGATCGCCAGCGGCGCACAGATCCACGGCAGCACATACACCGTTCGGAAGAAGCCGCTGCCGGGCAGCCCGCGTGCCAGCAGCGAGGCCGCGATCAATCCGAGGAGGGTCTGCGCGGGCACGACCAGCACGACGAACAGCAGCGTGACGACCAGCGAGGTGCCGAACGTCGGATCGGTCAGCACCGACTGCCAATTGCGCAGGCCCACATACTCCATCGGGCTCAGCAGGTCCCACCGGTGCAACGACAGCCACACCACCACGAACATCGGCAGCAGCATGAACGCGACGACTCCGAACAGGCTCGGCGCCAGGAGTGCGTACGCGGTCGCGGTCGTGCGGCGGCGTTGTGCCATCCGAGTCATTAAAGCGGCCCGGCGGCGCCACCACTACGGTGGTGTCGTGGCAGCTACCCGAAGCGTGGACGCCGACTTCCTCGACCTGCCGAGGAGCGAGTTGGCCGAGGCGGCGACCTCGGCGGCCGTGGCCGCAGGCGCCAGCTACGCAGACCTTCGCATCCAGGCGGTCACTTCGGAGCTCGTGCAGTTGCGCGACGGTGTCCTGCAGACCGCGGTCGTCGACCGGGAGATCGGGCTGGCGGTCCGTGTCATCGTCGACGGGACGTGGGGCTTTGCCTCCCATGCCGAGCTCAGCTCCGAGGTCGCCGCCGAGACCGCACGCCGCGCGGTGAGGGTGGCACGAATGTTGGCGGCCCTGAACGCCGAGCGCATCGAGTTGGCCGCCGAGCCCGTGTACTCCGATGTCACTTGGGTTTCCGACTACGACGTCGACCCGTTCACCGTCGCAACCACCGACAAGCTCGCCGTGCTCGGAGAATACTCGGGGCGGCTGTTGGCCGCGGACGGCGTGAATCACGTCTCAGCGGGACTGCAGACCGCCAAGGAGCAGACGTTCTACGCCGACACGTTCGGTTCGACGATCACCCAGCAGCGGGTGCGGGTGCAGCCGTCGCTGGAGGCGGTCGCAGTCGATGCCGCGGCGGGGACGTTCGAGACGATGCGAACACTGGCCCCGCCGACCGCGCGGGGCTGGGAGTACGTCGCCGGCGACGAGGTGTGGAACTGGACCGATGAGCTGGCCATACTGCCGACGTGGCTGGCCGAGAAGGTCAAGGCGCCCAGCGTCACGGCGGGGCCGACGGATCTCGTCATCGATCCATCGAATCTGTGGCTGACGATCCACGAATCGGTCGGCCATGCCACCGAATACGACCGGGCGATCGGATACGAAGCCGCGTACGCGGGGACCTCGTTCGCCACACCCGACAAGCTGGGCACGATGCGCTACGGCTCACCGGCCATGAATGTGACCGCCGACCGGACCGTCGAATACGGTTTGGCGACAGTGGGTTTCGACGACGAAGGGGTACAGGCGCAGAAGTGGGATCTGGTGCGTGACGGTATCTTCGTCGGCTACCAACTGGACCGGGTGTTCGCACCGCGGCTCGGAGAGGAGCGCTCCAACGGGTGCGCCTACGCCGATTCGCCGCACCACGTGCCGATCCAGCGGATGGCCAACGTGTCGCTGGCGCCGAGCGCCGACGAGGTGAGCACCGAGGAATTGATCGCCCGCGTCGACGACGGTATCTACATCGTCGGAGACAAGAGCTGGTCAATCGACATGCAGCGCTACAACTTCCAGTTCACCGGGCAGCGCTTCTTCCGCATCCGCGACGGCCGGCTCGACGGTCAGCTGCGCGACGTGGCGTACCAGGCGACCACGACCGACTTCTGGGATTCGTTGGAGGCCGTCGGTGGTCCGTCGACGTGGCGGCTCGGCGGCGCGTTCAACTGCGGTAAGGCGCAGCCGGGCCAGGTGGCCGCGGTGAGCCATGGTTGTCCGTCGGCGTTGTTCCGCGGCGTGAACGTGCTCAACACCCGCGCCGAGGGCGGGCGGTAAGCGATGATCGGCGCACAGCAAGTGGTGGAGATCGCGCTGGCGGAGGCGGCCCGGTTGAGCGGTGCAGACGACACCGTCGTGTTGGTGACCGACCAGGCCGACGCGTCGTTGCGGTGGGCGGGCAACTCGATGACCACCAACGGCGAGTCGAGGACCCGCTACACGACGGTGATATCGGTAGTACGCAAGGGAAGCGCATCCCATGTGGGTTCGGTGCGATCCAGCGAGGTGGACCCATCGACCATCGCGGGTCTGGTGGCGGCATCGCAGGAGGCGGCGCGCTCGGCGCCCGAGGCCCGCGACAGCGCGCCGCTCTTGACGGGTGGTGACGCACCGCCCGATTGGGATGCTCCGGTGCCCAACACCGGAGCAGAGGTGTTCCTGCCGGTGGCCGACTGTCTCGCCCGCGCGTTTCGCGGCAGCGACCGGCTGTACGGGTATGCCCGGCACATCCTGGAGACGACGTTCGTCGCGACGTCGGGCGGGCTGCGGCGGCGCTACACGCAGCCGACGGGCTCGGTGGAGATCAACGGCAAGCGTGACGGCGCAAGCGCATGGGTCGGCGTCAACGCCGCCGATTTCGGCGGTGTGCCCATCGATTCCATGCTCAAGGAGTTGTCGACGCGCCTGGGGTGGGCCCGGCGCACGGTGGAGTTGCCCGCCGGCCGTTACGAGACGATCCTGCCGCCGTCGGCGGTGGCAGACCTGATGATTTTCCTGACATGGGCGATGGACGGCCGGGGCGCCCAGGAGGGTCGCACGGCGTTGTCGGCGCCCGGCGGCGGCACACGGGTGGGGGAGCGGCTCACCGATCTGCCGTTGACGCTGTACTCCGATCCGTTCGCTTCGGGACTGGCCTGCACGCCGTTCGTCGCGACGTCGACGTCATCTGAACGGATTTCGGTATTCGACAACGGGATGGACATCGAGCGGGTGGACTGGATCCGCGACGGCGCGATCAACGCGCTGGCGTACCCGCGTGCCGCGGCCGCGGAATTCGACACGGCGCCGGCGGTGCCGGCGGGCAACCTGCTGATGACCGGCGGGGAGTCGGAGTTGGCGGACATGATTGCGGGGACCGAGCGTGGTCTGCTGCTGAGCACACTGTGGTACCTGCGGGCGGTCGACCCATCGGTGCTGCTGCTGACCGGACTGACCCGGGACGGCGTGTATCTGATCGAGGACGGCGCGGTGACGGCGGCGGTCAACAACTTCCGGTTCAACGAAAGCCCGTTGGACCTGCTGCGCCGCGCGACGGAAGCGGGAGTCAGCGAGTTCACGTTTCCGCGCGAGTGGGGTGATTGGGCGACGCGGGCGGCGATGCCGTCGTTGCGGATTCCGGACTTTCACATGTCCTCGGTCAGTCAGGCGCAATAATCGGGGCGTGGGCGCTGATGAGCTTGCCGATCGGATCGCCGGTTTGGTGGCGATGTCGTCGGGTGACAGCCAACGGGACACGCTGATCCGGTTGACGTGCGGCAGGTCGCTGTCGTTGCCGCCGCTGGCGGTGCAAGTCGACCTGCTCGACGAGTCCACCGAAGCGGACCGGGTGGTGGCGGCGTTCGCCGAGCAGTTCGCGACCGACGTGACGGGTATCGGTGACAACCAGCGCAAGCGGCTATCGGAGACTTTGGGCGACAACGTATTTCGGACCATCGTCGCGACTTTCATCGCGGACTTCGTGCCGCGGGTGTGGGCGGGCTGTGAAGCGCTGGGGTTAGGGAGACCCGGTCACGTCAGCGTCGTGGAGTGGGATCCGGAGTCCGATCCCGTCGATGCGTTGCTCAACGGGTTCGCACCGGCGGTGGCGCGGTTGCGGGCGCTCGATCCGGTGACCACGGAGATCGTCCGGTTGCGTGGCGCGACGCAGCACAACTGCAGGTTGTGCAAGTCGTTGCGCGACGGCGACGCGTTGGACTCGGGCGGCTCGGAGGAGATGTATGGGCAGATCGAGGCCTATGAATCCGCCGAGAGCCTGACCGACGCGCAGAAGGCGGCGCTGCGGTACGTTGACGCGCTGATCTGGTCGCCAGCGCGCATCGACGCCGAGGTCGCGGCGGAGGTGCGGCGGAATTTCTCGGAGAAGCAGTCGTTGGAGCTGACGCTGGATGTCATGCGCAACGCGTGCAACAAGATCGCGGTAGCGCTGGGCGCCGACACGCCGCGGGTGGCTTCGGGCACCGAGAGGTACTCGATCGGTGACGACGGGCAGCCGGTGTACGCCGATATCGCCTGACGGCTCCCGGCCAGCGCTCTAGATGCCCACCTCTGAGGGGCATGCTATGTAGGTGCCCACCTCGCAGCGAAAAATTCGCTGGGAGCGAATTCGTCGCTGAAAGGTGGGCACATCGCGATATGGGACGATGGTGTCGCGCAACGCGCCGGGGCGGTAGCTCAGTCGGTTAGAGCCGCGGACTCATAATCCGTTGGTCGCGGGTTCGAGCCCCGCCCGCCCCACAACCAACTTGTATCAGGTCGGCTGATGCTGGACATATCTGTTTCGGGTGTCGCCTGACAGTGTTTCGGCGGATGCTTGACAGTTGCTTCGGGTGATCCATGACACTCATCTGAGAGCTGGGCGGCCGCTGGGTCCGCCGATCGGTGGACCGCGGTTCCTCCTCCGAACCCTCCAGTCTGCGGACTGTTCGAGCTGTCGTTTCGGGCGATAGTTGTTTCACCGAACGGGCCTCGACCAGCGGGGCCCGGGGCACAGGGAGGTAGCAACATGAACAAGAAGACCACCACGGAGAAGGTCGCCGTCGGCAGGCTCACCATCACCAGCCCCGCAGGCCGAGCCGGTCCCGCCTATTGCTCGTGCATCGTGCCCGGCAACAGTGATCCGTCCGGGCGACGGTGATCCGCCGTGGCGCTTGAAGGTCGACTTCAAGAGGCGTTGGCGTTCGAAGCGCCCTACGTGATCGATCGACTTGTCAGGGACCGGATCGTCGCGACCCGGGAGTCTGCCGAACAGCTCTTCACCGAGGCAAAGAAGTACCTCGTATTGTCGGCGGCAACCCCTGACAAGTCGTTCGACATGTGTTCATCCCTGGTGGACGAAGCCTGGCACGCCTTCGTGCTCTTCACCACCGAGTACACCGACTACGGTCAGCGTTACTTCGGGAGCTACGTCCACCACGCGCCCGCCGGTGAGCGCGGCGGGCCCGAAACGACCGCACAGGCTGGCGCCTCACAAGAGGCGGCTTCCTTCGACGAGTTCTGCCGGCGATATGAGCAGCTGTTCGGGCAGCCGCTCCCAGGAATCTGGTACGACATCGACAACGTCACTCCGTCAACCCGGGTCATCAACGATATGGCACACACGTTGACGATCGCCGCCGAAAACCACACCGTCCACGTTATGGACGGTACCGGGAACACCGTGCTCTCCGTTGATGGGATAGCAACCGAGGCAGTGGAATTCATCGTCAACACGCACGCGTTCTATGTCCGCGAACTCGCGGGAGACCTCACCGCGGCCGAGAAGGTCGGCTTGATCCAGCCTCTCGTCCGATTGGGCGTTCTGCGTGTGGCGCCCTAGCGGCCGCAGCGCTCGACATCGATGATCAGGCTCAGAACTGATAGCTCCGAAAGCGACGCCCTCGCCCAAAAGGACCGCTGCGCGGTACGTTGCCACGCGTGAGCGAAGACAGAGTTCGAGTGGAAATCAGCGGCACCGGCGTGGCCACCGTGACGATGATTCGCGCAGACAAACACAATGCGCTCGACCACGCCATGTTCGAAGGCCTGGTCAATGCCGCCGCGCAGGTGGCGGGTGTTCCTTCGATCCGCGCGGTCGTGCTTCACGGCGAGGGTAAGAGCTTCTGCTCAGGCCTCGACGTCGCGAGCTTCGCGGCCCAGCGGGGCGGCACGAACGTCCTGTTGGACCGAGACACCGATCACCCAGCCAACTTCGCTCAGCGCGTGACGTACGACTGGTCGCTGGTGCCCGCGCCCGTCATCGCCGCGATTCACGGCAACTGCTTCGGCGGCGGTCTTCAGATCGCGTTGGGCGCAGACATCCGAATAGCGGCTCCCGATGCGAGGTTGTCCGTCATGGAGATCAAGTGGGGTCTCGTTCCCGACATGGGTATCACGCAGACACTGCCCCGGCTGATACCGATCGACGTCGCCAAGGAGTTGACGTTCACCGGTCGTATCGTCTCCGGCAGTGAGGCCTCGGAGCTCGGTTTGGTCACTCGCACCGCGGACGATCCGCTCGCCGCCGCGTTGATACTTGCCGACGACATCGCGCAGAGATCTCCGGATGCCGTGCGCGCCGCCAAGCGCCTCTACAACGAGACCTGGGTCAGTGATGACGCCGCGGCGGCGCTGTCGCGTGAATCCCAGTTGCAGACCGAACTGCTCGGCAAGCCCAATCAGATCGCTGCTGTCACGGCCGGGATGTCGGGGGAGCAGCCCGTCTTCACCGATCCCAAGTAGAACCAAGTCCTCAGCGGTGTGACGGTCACGCTTCGATCTCTCGGAATTTGTTGAGTCAGTTCTCAGTCCACTCTCAGTCAGCACAGGGACCGTGGGCTGAGGCCATGTGGGCTGATCAACGATTCCAGAAAGAGAACGAGCGCAAATGACCAACACTCCGCGGTATTCCACGGACCAGCCCTCGAGTTCGGCTGCGGGACAGTCGTATCTGCACAACCAGGCTCACATCCCCTCGCATCTGCGCTATGAGTGGCGTTACGGGCAGCCGCTGGCCTATGACCTGAATTATTCTGCGCAGCAGGCTGATACCGCTCCGATCCCCAGAATCCAGCTGAAGAAGTCTCGTCGCGGGCTCGTCGTTGCCGGCGCTGTCGTTTGCGCGGTCGTCGGCGGCGGGGTCGGCGCGGCCGTTGTGGGCATCGACGACCGCCCGCACCACCCGACCGCCGCCCAGACACCCATCGGTGCTGCGCCCCTCACACCACACGCGGCCGCCACTGCGCCCGCGGGCACGGTGGAGGAGGTGGCGGCCCGGGTGCTGCCGAGCGTCGTCCAGTTGAAGATCGACTTGGGCGGTGAGGGCCCTTCGGGTTCGGGGATTGTGTTGAGTGACGACGGTCTCATCCTCACCAACAACCACGTCGTGGCTTCCGCGGCCGGCAGTGATCGCGGGATGTTTCCCACCTCGCGGCGTGGCGGGCCCACGGCAACCGTGGCCTTCTCCGACGGCAGAACCGCACCGTTCAGCGTTGTCGGTGCCGACCCATCGGGCGATCTTGCCGTCGTTCGCGCCGAGGGGGTTTCCGGATTGACGCCCATCGCCATCGGATCCTCGGCGGATGTGAAAGTCGGCGAGCAAGTCGTCGCGATCGGCTCTCCCCTCGGCTTGCAGGGAACGGTGACGACGGGCATCGTCAGCGCGCTGAACCGGCCGGTGTTCGCCGGCGGCGATGCGGGCGGAGACGTCACTGTGCTCAACGCCATCCAGACAGATGCTGCAGTGAACCCCGGCAACTCCGGCGGCGCACTGGTGAACATGCGCGGCGAGCTGATCGGCGTGAATTCCGCAATCGCGAGCATGGGCAGCGGCTCCGGCGGCCAGAGCGGTTCTATCGGGCTGGGCTTCGCGATCCCCTCGGATCAGGCCAAGCGTGTCGCCCACGAACTGGTCACGACGGGCTCCGCCAGTCATGGTGCGCTCGGTGTGAAGCTCGGGAGGGAAGCCACCAAGGCCGGCGGCGCAACCGTCGCCGTCGTCGACGGTGGCCCCGCATCCGCCGCTGGACTGCCGAGCGAAGCAGTGATCACCAAGGTCGACAACCAGCCGATCGACGGCCCTGAGGCGCTCGTGGCGGCGATCCGCTCGCGCGCCCCCGGTGAGGACGTTTCCGTCACCTATCTCGACGGTTCGGGGGCTGCTCAGACCGCGCAGGTCACGTTGGGCGAAGCGTAGGGCCATTATTGAGCCGGCCGCAGAACCACCACTCCAGGAACGGTCCGGACGTAGTCGAACAGTGGGGTGTCGACCACCTTGTTGTCGCCAGGAAGCGAGGACGCGTTGCGTAACACCGGACCATCCGGCGTATCGACGAGGATTCCGACATGCGTGACGTCGAGGCCGCCGTCTTCGGAATACGCTCCGATGTAGTCACCGGTTCGGAGGCCGCTCACCACGCCGTTGTCGAACTGCGCGCTCGGAATGTAGGACACCGTCCGGGGCACAACCGGCAAACCGGGCAGGTACACGCCGCCGGAGTCCTTCTGGTTCAGATTCTTCTGAACCGGAATCGCGCTGGTGCTCAAGCTGGTTGTGATGTCGGTCGCGACCGCCGGTGTGGCCGCTGCCCAGTCGGTGAAGAAATGCTTGCGGTTCGCGAAGCCCACGACACCGTCCTTGTAGCGGACATCGACCAGCGCGGCGATGAACTCGTCGCGGTTAGCCGCCCGTTTAAGCGCCTCGACGTAATCGGCATAGGTGAAGCAGTCGACTTTCGACAGTTCGACCACCAACTGCTCCGGCTCGCTCGCCGAACCAACGAGAGTGTGTGCACCATAAGGGGTTCCGAGAAACGCGCGTGAGATGACCTCCGCAAGCTTCGGTGGTGGCGCGTCGTTCCTGGCCGTCAGCATCCGCTCGAGGATCTGCGTGTTCTGCTCGGAGATCGCGACTTCGGGCGCCGGCGCTTCCGTGGCGGCAAGGTAATTCACGGCCAGGATCGGGTTGGCCTCGGCGTAGCCCACCGGCAGCAGCACGTCGCCGGCGGTGGACAGGTAGTAGACCTCCCACCGGTAATAGGTGTCGAAGCCGGCAGGGTCGGCGGCCATGACCGCGGCATAGTCGTGGATGGCCCGCACGTAGTTGTTCGAGTTGTTGTAGCGGTACAGCGCGTAATCGCGGTCTCGCGCGAACCCGTTGGCGGACAAGTAGCGTCCAGCCGCCATGATGCTGTCGCGAGGCGAGTGAATATCGCCGCCCGCGCCGAAAGCGGCGAACGTCGACGGCATGAACTGCATCGGTCCCTGCGCACCTGCCGTGCTCACCCCGGCGACGCGTCCGAAGGCGGTCTCGACGAGATTGATCGCCGCCAGATAGTGCCATGGCACCCCGAACTCGGCTTCGGCCTCGCGGTAGTGGGTCATCAGTTCGTCCATCGGCGTGGGCGGAACGATCCGCCACGCGGGCAGCGTGTCCTTCGGTCGGCTCATCACGCCGAGCTCACGCCGCGCGTGGACGTTGTGGTCGTAGATCTTCACCAGCTCCGGCGGAATCCGCGGGCGCACGATCGGGTCCCACTCGGGGTGTCGTCCGATGGCTCGATACGCCAACTGCTGCCGCTGCGCCGCCGCGTTCTTCAACGACTCGGTCGACGACGGCTCACGCAGGGCCCGTTCGTCGGCGACCAGATCGTCGGCGATGCGCACCGGATCGGACGCCAACTCTCGGCGCGGTCGCTCGGCTGCGGGCGGCGGGGCCGCAGCAGCGGGCGCGGCTGACGTGGCGGGGGGTGCTTCCTGCTTCTCGGAATCCGAGCACCCGACCGAAGCGAACAAGATCATGCCGACGCTCGCGGCGGCAGCGATTCTGGCGGCGTCGAAACGCCGTGCACCGGCATTCATTGCCGTCGGAGTCTAGCGCCGCCGACGGCGCCGGCGGATCACGCTTGCTTGGGCTCGGGGCACAGGTACAGCCGCGCACCGGCCACGATGAAGTTCGACAGCGTTTCGTCCTTGGTCGCGATGTCCAGCTTCTCGGCCACGGCGGTCGAATCGGCACCGCGCGCGAACTGCGTACACGCGTCGCGGGCGAGAGTGGTCAGTGTGGTGCAGTCGCCCGTATAACCCACCGAGGTGATGCTGCGGCAGAGGTCGTCCTCGGGCGAAGCGGCAGCCTGGGGCGCGGCCATCAGCAGGCCGACCGCCGCGATCGAAAGCGCTGTGAGTGCACGCGTAGTCATGTCACGTCCTTCCTAGCGCCTGACTACCCGTTCTGGCTCGGGGCACGCAGGATCGGATGCATATCGAGATTGCGGCGTTACCGAGGCCGGGATGGCCGCATCGCTGCGCAGGGGTGGTGACAGACTGCGAGCATGGCGTGGGACTTCAGCACCGAACCGGAATTTCAAGAGAAGCTCGACTGGGTCAAGCAGTTCTGCGAAGAGAAGGTCGAACCACTCGACCACGTGTTCGCGCACGCGGTGCGCATACCCAATCCGGCGGTCAAGGCTTACGTCCGCGAGCTTCAGCAGGAGGTCAAGGACCAGGGCCTGTGGGCGATCTTCCTCGACAAAGACCTCGGCGGCCCAGGCTTCGGACAGCTCAAGCTCGGCCTGCTCAACGAGATCATCGGCCGCTACTCCGGCGCCCCCCACATGTTCGGCGCGTCTGCCCCAGACACCGGAAACATGGAGATGCTCGCGGCCTACGGCACCGAGGAACAAAAGGAGCGATGGCTCAAACCGCTTCTCAACCAGGACATGTTCTCCGCCTACTCGATGACCGAACCGCAAGGCGGCAGCGACCCCAACCTGTTCAGGACCCACGCGGTGCGCGACGGCGACGAATGGGTGATCAATGGCGAGAAGTGGTTCACCTCGGCAGGCCGGGTCGCCGACATTCTTTTCGTGATGTGCACCAACGGGATGTTCGTCGTCCCGCGCAAGACGCCCGGCGTGGAGATCATGCCCGAGCCGCGCAACCACAACCACATCATCTACCGCGATGTGCGCGTGCCGCTCGACCATCTGCTGGGGCCGGAGAACGGCGCAAAGGTGTTGGCACAGAGGCGACTCGGCGGCGGACGCATCCACCACGCCATGCGCACTATCGCGCAGTGCACACTGGCCTTCGACATGATGTGCGAGCGCGCACTCAGCCGCGAATCGCACGGAAAGATCATCGGCGAACACCAAATGGTGCAGGAGAAGATCGCCGAGTCCTACGCGATGATCAAGATGCTGCGCCTGTTCGTCCTCGAGACGGCGTGGAAGATCGACAACACCTCGACCCAGGAGGCTCGCACCGAGATCGCCGCGGTCAAGTTCTCGATGGCCAAGGTCCTGCGCGAGGTGTCGTTCAACGCCTTGCACATCCTCGGGTCGCTGGGCACCACCGACCTCACCCCGATCCAGGCGATGTACGCCTCCGCCCCGACGATGGGCATCGCCGACGGCGTCGACGAGGTGCACAAGGCAACCGTCGCGCGCCGCGTGCTGCGCGACTATCAACCGCACGAGGGCGACTTCCCGACGGAGTTCCTGCCCTACAAGCGGGAGCAGGCGCGCCGGAAGATGCAGCCCGTGCTCGATGCCCGCCCCGAATTGGCGGCCGCCGCCGAGGCATATCAGAAATATCTGTCGGGGCGCCGCTGACGTTCGCTTCGAGGGCGCTCGCCTAGGGTGGAAGGCATGCGGTTCGCCATCGCCCTACTCGGAGTGATCGTCGCGTTGTTCGGCTTGCTGTTCACCCTCCAAGGCTTCGGCGTGGTCGGTGGCAGCCCGATGAGCAACACCACCACGTGGTCGATCCTCGGCCCGATCATCGCTCTGGTCGGTATCGCGCTGGCCGTTGGCGGTCTTCGCCGTCGCAGGCCGTGACGTTCACCCGGGTCTGCGGAACACCGTTTCGACGCCGACTTCGTGAGGGCGACGGCGCTATGCCCGTGCCAGGTGGACAGGCGATCGTCGATGTTCGCTGAAAGCGCACAAGCGAGGGCCGCCGGTCTGTAACGCTCGGGTAGGCCGAGCGATGAATTCTGTGAGGCCGGCAGCGTCGGGGGAGCCCTCAGGGTGCTCGTTTCCGTCTCAGCGACGAACCGTGTCGCACGGCGCCGAGCCGCCAACCAGGCAGAGAAGGGAGTGGAGGCACGATGGGTGCTCCGCTGAATGAATTCCGCAGGGATGTCCGGAAACGAGGTATCGCCGTCGTCGCGTCGGGAGCCGTGATCTCCCTGACCGCGCTGACCGCCGGGCTCGCGCCTGCCGTGGCGCAGCCGGACTCCGACGACGTCGTGACGACGGTCGCGCCGGAACCCAGAGTCAGCGCTCCTGAGCCGGAGGTGACCGTCGAGCAGCCGACCTCGGCCCCCGAGCCGCAGGTGCCGGCGACCCAGGTCGCGCCGCAGACGCAGGCACCGCAGACCCAGGCGCCGCAGACGCAGGCACCGCAGACGCAGGCGCCGGCCGTCGAGCCGGAGCCCGCCGCCGAGCCGGAGCCGGCTCCCACCAAGCAGCCGGAGCCCGAGCCGCAAACCATGGCCCCGCCGAAGACCAGCACCGCGGTCCAGTCCGCGGAGCCGTCGACGCCGGTCGCCGAGCCGTCGACGCCCGCCGAGCGGACCCCGGCGACGTCGGCTGCGCCGCGTACCAGCGGCGCCGCTCCGGCGACCAAGCCCGAGACCAGCGAACCGGCCGAACCCGGCGAGTCCACCGCGTCGTCTGCAGCGGTCGCACCCGCGTCGGGCACCGAGACACCGACGTCGAGCGACAAGACGGTGGCGGAGACCACCGCTAACGAGGAGAGCGGTTCGGACTCCGACACCCCGACCGTGTCGATCGAGAACGCCTCCAAGGAGATCGAGACACTGGCACCCGAGACGCTCGAAGCGCCGGCCGAAGACGTCGAACTCGCACGCAACGCGAAGCCGGTGTTCGAACCGGAGCCCGCGCCCGCCCCCGAGGAGGACGTGAACGCCTTCAAGCAGTCGGTCGACATGACGCTCGGCTTGAACGGCGCCGAGGCCAGCGCCAGTGCGAAGGTCGAACTCGAGGCCAAGCGCGACCGCGACTTCGAGTTGGTCAGCAATGTGCGTCAGTGGCAACCGGAGTGGATCGAGTACGACGAGTTCTACCGCCCGGTGCTGATGAACCCGTTCCGGGCCCCGGTGCGCATCGTCTACGTCTACGACATGCGACCGCGCATCGCCTACATCCCGCCGCTGTCGCGGCTGGTGCTCGAGGCGGCCCAGTTCGCCGCCTACAGCTTCACCGCGGCGGTCCTCAGCCCTGTCGTCGCGGCGGCCAACGTCGCGCAGGCGGTGAGCAACATCGCGGTCGGCACCTTCTTTGGTGGCGGTTACTTCCCGGGCGCCGGCCTGCCGTTGCCTCCGCCTCCGCCGCCCGTCCTGCGCTACGACAACGTGCCGGTGTTGGTCAATTACTCCAACGCCCGTTACGAGCCGTTCCGGGTGCGCCAGATCGTCGACGTCGGTGAGGACCGGGTGTACGGCGGGCGCAAGGTGCTGCTCGACGGCGCGACGCCGGTCTGGGGTGAATGGACGCAAACGGCAAGCGGGGAGCGCCAATTCGAGGTCCGCAAGACCCAGCAGTTCCCCGGCTTGAGCGAACCGGCTGAGGCCCCGCTGCCCGGCGACTACCGGCTGCGGCTGGCGTCGGACGAGGCGTCGACCGGCGGTCTGACCGGCAGGGACATCTTCCTGATGGTCTCGGCGGGTGTGATCGGCACGCTCGGCTTCGGCGCCATCGGACTGGCGTTCTTCCTCGGTCGTCGGCGGCCCGAACACTGACGGGTCGCGGGCGCACCGGGAAAGTCGTCACCGCCGTTACGCCGCCGTCAACAAGGGTGCATGATGGTGCGATGCCCGAGGTTCGCGTGGGTCCGCTGCTTCGCCACGTCGGCAAAACCGACGCGACCGTATGGGTCGAGACGGACAAGCCGTGCGGGGTCGAGGTCCTCGGCAGTCACGCCGACACCTTCGAGGTCGAAGGTCATCACTTCGCGATCGTCTGCGTGACCGACCTCGACCCCGACAGCGACCACCCCTACGAGGTGCATCTCGACGGGGAAAAGGCTTGGCCGCCAAACGGATATGAGTATCCGCAACCGCGGATCCGGTTGATGCCGCGGGACGGCTCGCTTCGGCTGCTGTTCGGGTCCTGCCGCGCGTCGGCCCCCCATCACCCGCCCTACACGTATCAGCACTGGTGGCACCCCAAGGGCAAGGGCATCGACGTGCTGCGCACATACGGGATGCGGATGCTGCGCCAGCCGTCGGCGCTGTGGCCCGACGCCCTGCTAATGATGGGTGACCAGCTCTACGCCGACCAGGTGAACGACACGATCAAGGATCTGGTCGCCGATCGCGAAGTGCACGCCGACGGCCCCGTCGAGGTGCTCGAGGACTTCGAGGAGTACTGCATCGGCTACTGGGACGCCTGGTGCGATCCGGTCGTGCGGTGGATGCTCTCGACCATTCCGACGTCGATGATGTTCGACGACCACGAGATCAACGACAAGTGGAACACGTCGCAGGCCTGGCTCGACGAGAAGCGCCAGACCGACTGGTACCAGACGCGGATCATCGGCGGGCTGATGGCTTACTGGATCTACCAGCACCTCGGCAACATGTCGCCCGACGAACTGGCCAAGGACCAGACGTTCCAGCGCGTCATCGAGACCAGGCAGGGTTCCGAACTGGTTCGCGAACTCGCTCAGGTAGCCGAAAAGGACGACGGTGCATCACATTTCAGCATGTGTCGTGATCTCGGTCCGGCGCGGTTGATCGTCGTCGACGCCCGCACCGGCCGCCAACTCAAACCGGGGCGGCGCCGGATCACCACCGACGAGGAATGGGACTGGATCACCGCCAACGCCGACGGGAACTACCAGCACCTGCTGTTCGCCAGCTCGCTGCCGATCCTGCTGCCCTACGGAATGCACCACATCGAAGCGTGGTCGGAGGCCGTCGGCGACGGCGCCTGGGGACGATGGCTCACCGGTCTGGGGGAGAAGGTTCGCATCACGGCCAACCTCGACCACTGGGCCTGCTTCCAGGAGAGCTTCCGGCGCTTCGAAGATCTGGTCATCGACGTGGCGAGCGGCCGGCGAGGTCCCGCGCCCGATTCGGTGGTGCTGTTCGGCGGCGATGTGCACCACTGCTGGGTGTCCGAGGTCGAGGTACCCGACGAGGCGACCAGGCTCGGCACCAAGGTCTGGCAGGTGGTCTGCTCAGGCCTGCGCAAAGAGCCGTCCGCGGTCGAACGAGTCGTCCTACGGCTCGGTCACACCGGATTCGTCGAGACCGTCGGCAAGGCGCTGGTGAAAACCACGAAAGTGCCCAAGCCGCGGCTCCGGTGGCGACCCGTCTCCGAGCCGCATTTCCGCAACCAGGTCGGGACACTGGAGATCGCGGGCGGCGAGATGGGCGTACGGATCGAGAAGGTGACCGGCGGCTGGCGCAAACCGCACCTGACCACCGTCATCGAGCACAAGCTGCTCTGAAATCGCTTCAGCCGGCGCCTTTGCCGTTGTCGACCCGGTAGACCGCACCGTGGATCGCCGCGGCATCGTCGCTGGCCAGGAATGCGATGGTCTTGGCGACGTCGACGGTGTCCATGAACCCGCGCGGCGACGCGATGCGCATGATGAGGTCCCAGTCGGCGTTGTCGGGTGCGGAGAATTCGGTGGTCTGCGCGGTCGGCATGCCGCCGGGGCAGACCGCGTTCACCCGGACCTTCTCCTTGGTGTACTCGACGGCCAGCGCCCGGGTCAGCCCGACGAGACCGTGCTTGGCCGCGCAGTATCCGGCCGAGTACACCTCGCCTTCCACGCCCGCGATCGACGACACGTTGACGATGTTGCCGCCGCTCTCCAGAAGATGCGGAAGCGCGGCACGACAGAGGTAGAACGGCCCGTGCAGGTTCACCGCGAGATCGCGTTCCCACTCGTCGTCGGTCACCGCGGTGGTGTGCCGCATCTGGTGAAAGCCCGCCACATTCACGAGGACGTCGAGGCGTCCGAATTCCGCCACGCACCGCGCGACAGCCTCACGACACGCCTCCGAGGACGTCACGTCCACCGACGCGAAGCGGCCGCCGGGGACCGCCTCGAACACCGCCGCCATCCGTTCCGCGTCGCGCGCGATCCCGAAGACGGTGGCGCCGCGTCGGGCGAACAGTTGCGCGACCGCCGCGCCCAATCCCGCCGAGGCGCCCGTCACCAATGCGACCTTGCCGCTGAGTTGACTCATGGTTGAAGACCCTCTCACGGGCAAGCGCGCGGTCCGACGACCGGAGTCGCCGCAACTGACGGTCCTGGTTCCTATGGTCGAGGGGTCGAGACGCGAGGGCGTTCCGGGGGTACGGCGGCCCACAGCGCGCGGGTGTAGTCGTCGCGGGGTGAGGTGAACAAATCGGCGGCCGGCCGGTACTCCACCGCCGCGCCGTCGCGCATCACCAGCACGTCGTGGCTGACCTGCTGGACGATCGCGAGGTCGTGTGCGATGAACAGGTAGGTCAGCCCTAGGTCGCGTTGCAGACCGGCCAGCAGATCGAGCACCTTCGCCTGAACCGAAACATCCAGCGCCGCAGTCGCTTCGTCGAGGATCAGCAACTCGGGTTCACCGGCCAGCGCGCGGGCGATGCTCACCCGTTGGCGTTCACCGCCCGACAGCTCGTGCGGGTAGCGCGACGTGAACGACGTCGGCAGGCCGACGAGGTCGAGCAGTTCATCCACCCTGGCGGCGCGGGCGCGCCGACCCTTCGCGAGCCGGTGCACGATCAGCGGTTCGGCGATCGTGGCGCTGACGCGGGCGCGCGGGTTCACCGACGAGAACGGGTCCTGGAACACCAGGCCGATTCGCCTGCGCAACGCCTTCTCCGCCTTCCCGCGCACCCCGAACACGTCGGCGTCACCGAGTTTCGCGGTGCCGGCGTCGGGCCGCACCAGGCCGGTGAGCGCGGACGCCACGGTCGACTTGCCCGAGCCTGACTCGCCGACGAGGCCCAGGGTCGTGCCGCGACGGATCTGAAATGACAGGTCTTTGACGGCGTGCACGGTCGACTTGCCGACCGGTGTACTGACCTCGAACCGCACGTCGAGACCCGCGACGTCCAGCAGCACCGGCGCATCCGGCACCGGGGGCGGACCCGGGCGCCCGACGAGTGGTCGCGCGGCGAGCAGTTCTTGGGTGTACTCGTGGCGTGGCCGGTCGAAAACGTCGGTGACCGAGGCCTGCTCGACCGCTTCGCCGCCGCGCAACACCGTCACGTCCTCGGCGACCTGGCCGATCACGCCGAGGTCATGGCTGATCCACACCACCGCCGTGCCGAAGTCGCGTTGCAGTTCAGCGACGAGTTCCACGATCTGTGCCTGCGTGGTCACATCGAGCGCGGTGGTCGGTTCGTCGGCGATCAGCAGAACCGGATCGCACGCCATCGCTATCGCGATCATCACGCGCTGCTTCTGCCCACCGGACAGCTGATGCGGATAGGCGCGCAGCCGCGACTGCGGATCCGGCAGGCCGACCGCCCCGAGCAGCTCGAGCGCCCGGCCGCGCGCCTGCTGCCGGGTCATCCGCCGGTGCGCCTCAAGTGATTCGGTGATCTGCCGCTCCAGCGTCAACAGCGGGTTCAGCGACGTACCCGGATCCTGGAACACGAACCCGATCTGGCCGCCGTGCACGCTGCGCAACACTCGGTTCGAGGCTCCGACGAGCTCGGTACGGCCGGATTCGGTTGTCAGCGTGCTCGTTCCGGAGACGC
This sequence comes from Mycobacterium lehmannii, assembly GCF_002245535.1. Classification (GTDB taxonomy): domain Bacteria; phylum Actinomycetota; class Actinomycetes; order Mycobacteriales; family Mycobacteriaceae; genus Mycobacterium; species Mycobacterium lehmannii. Next base: position 59,166 of record NZ_NKCN01000016.1, read on the forward strand.
GCGCACCCGGCGCGTCGAGCAGGCCCGTCACGGCGAGGACGGTCATCGACTTGCCCGAACCCGACTCACCCACGATCCCGAGGGTCTGTCCGCGGTGCACGTCGAACGACACTCCCCGCACGATCTTCCGCCTGCCGATGCTGACCTGCAGGTCGCGTACGCTCAACACCGGATCGCTCACTGCTGCGTCCCTTTCCGGCGGGTTTCGGCGAGCGTGCGCTGCCGGGGATCGAGGACGTCGCGCAGACCGTCACCGAACAGGTTGAACGCGAGCACGGTGACGAAGATGGCGGCACCGGGGAACACCGCCATCCACCACGCCATCGTCACGAAGCCCTGCGAATCGAAGATCATCCGCCCCAGCGACGGCTGCGGCGGCTGAATACCCAACCCCAGGAACGACAATGCGGCCTCGGACAGGATCGCGAACGCCAACGACAGCGACGCCTGAACGACCAGCGGTCCGGCGATGTTCGGCAGGATGTGGCGGCCCAGGATGTAGAGATGCCCGGTGCCCATGCTGCGCGACACCGACACGAACGGTTCGACGCGCACGCTCATGGTGCTGGCGCGGGCCACCCTCGCGAAGATCGGCGTGTAGACGATGCCGATCGCCAGGATCGTCGTCGTCACCCCGGGCCCGAGGATCGCCACCACGGCGAGCGCGAGCAGCAGCACCGGGAACGCGAACATCACGTCCACCACGCGCATGAAAACGGTGTCGAGCCAGCCGCCGCGATAGCCGGACACCACGCCGATTGTCACACCGACCACCGCGGCGAACGCCACGCTGATCACCGCGACGCGCATCGACGCCTGCGTGGCCACCAGCACCCGCGACAACACGTCGCGGCCCAGTTCGTCGGTGCCGAACCAGTGCGCCCCGCTGGGCGGTTGCAGCGCGTTCGGGACGTCGACGTCGTTGATACCGTACGGCGCAATCCAATTGGCGGTGACGGCGACGAACGCGATCAGCACGAGCAGGGCCGCGCTGACCACCGTGACGGGGTTGCCCATGAGCAGCCGCAGCGACGACACCCTGCCGCTCGACTCGGCGGGAATTGTCATGACAACCGGATTCTCGGGTCGACGACGGCGTAGAGCACGTCCACGATCAGGTTGATCAACAGGAACAGCGCCGCGATCAACAGCACCGTGCCCTGGATGACCGCGTAGTCACGCCCGGCCACCGCGTTGTAGACGAGCCGGCCCAGCCCTGGCCAGGCGAACACCACCTCCACGACGATCACCCCGGACATGATCGTGGCCAGCTGGATACCGGTGATGGTCAGGATCGGGATCAGAGCGTTGCGCACGGTGTGGCGCAGTGTGACCACCCGCGGCGCAAGCCCTTTCGAGCGCGCGGTTCGCACGTAGCCCATCGCGGCGACCTCGAGCACCGCAGAGCGCACATAGCGCGTCAGAATCGCGCCCGCCACCAGTCCGACGGTGAGCGCGGGCAGGATCAGGTGGCGCAACCAGCCCACGGGGTCGTCGAACAACGGCCGGTAGCCCGAGGTGGGCAGCCAGTGCAGCGTCGAGGCGAACAGCGCGATGAGCAGTATGCCCATCCAGAAGTCGGGGATCGACACCCCGAACTGGCTGCCCACCCGCACGAGCGCGTCGCTGAGCCGGCCCTCGTGCAGCGCCGACCAGATTCCGGCCGGGATGGCGATGAGCAGCGCGATGACGATTCCGACCGCCGCCAGTGACACTGTGGCTGGCAGTCTTTCGAGCAGGATCACCGTCACCGGGTCGCCGTTGCGAAAACTCACCCCGAGATTGCCGGTCAACGCGTTCCCGATGTAGGACAGGAACTGCTCGACGATCGGTTTGTCGAGGCCGCTCGCCGCTCGTAGCGCCTCGTAGGCCTGCGGTGTGTAGCGGGTTCCCAGCGCGATGCGCACCGGATCGCCGGGCACCAGATGCACCAGCGCGAAGCTGACGACCAGCACGCCGAGCAGCACCACCGCCGAATACGCCAATCGGCGCGCCAGAAACCGCGTGATCGGGTGAGTGAGCAAGGCCGTCATCAGGTTTCGCTCCCGTCCAGGCTCGCGGTGCGGAAGCGCACAGCACCGTCACGGCGGGCTTCGTAACCCGACAGGTTGGTCACCCACGCCTGGATCACCGACGGGTTGTACAGGTAGATGTAGCTCACCTCGTCGGCGATGATCGTCGCGGCGCGCTGATAGAGCTCGAAGCGCGCTTGGCGGTCCGTCTCGACGCGGCCCGCGTCGAGCAGGCGGTCGACCTCGGGATTGGAGTACTTCTGGGCGTTGCTCGTTCCGTTCGTATGGTGCTGGGCGTAGTAGAAGTCGTCCGGGTCGATGTTGCCGAGCCAGCCCATCATCAGCATGTCGAAGTTGCCGTTGTTCTGCTCGTCGAGCCAGGTGGCGAAGTCGACGGTGCGGATGTTGACCGTGATGCCAAGTGGGGCAAGGTTATCGGCGACGACCTGCGCCGCGGTCACGGTTTCGGGATACTCACTGGTGACCAGCATGTCGAGATCGACGTCATCCACGCCGGCCTCGTCGAGCAGTCGTTGGGCGGTTTCCGTGTCGTAGCGGTAGCGGTCGTATGCGGTGTACCAGGGGTTGCCTTCGGGGATGGCGAGCTGGTTGGCGGTCGCGGTGCCATAGCTGGTGGCCTGCACGATCGCGGCGCGGTCTATGCCGTAGGCGACGGCTTGGCGTGCCCGCACGTCGTCCCACGGTTTGTGCGCCTCGTTGAGCGCGAGATACCAGTAGTCGTTGCTCGCAGCCACCTGCAGATGCAGCGAGTCGTCGTCACGAAGCTGCGCCACCCGCTGCGTCGGGACGGAATCGGTCCAGTCGACCTCACCAGCCTGCAGCGCCGACAGCGCGGTCGACGGTTCGGAGATGAACCGGAACGTCACACCGCCCACGTTCGGGGCACCAGCCCAGTAGGCCTTGTTCGCCGACAAGACGATGGAGTCGCCGCTCTTCTGCGACTGGAACGCGAACGGTCCGGTGCCCACCGGGTGAGTGGCGATCTGACCGCTTTCGACGTTGCGGCGCTGCACGATCGCCATTCCCTTGAACCCACCGATGTTGGTCAACAGGTTGGGCGTCGGATGTTTGACCCGGATCACCACGGTCATCGGGTCGACGGCCCGCACGTCGGTCACGGCGCTGAACTTGTCGACGTTGGCCAACTGCTCGTCGATGATGCGCCGATACGAGAACACGACGTCGTCGGCGGTGAACGGGCTGCCGTCGTGAAACGTCACGCCCGGTCGCAGATGGAACGTCCACGACAACTCGTCGGGGCTGACCTCCCACGACTCGGCGAGGGCTGGCCGCATCTCGAGGTTCGCGTCCGGTTCGACGAGCGTGTCGAAGACGTTCTCGAGCACCTCGAAGGAGAAGTACGCGCTGGTCTTGTGCGGGTCGAGCTGGTCGGGTTCACCGGCGATGGCGGCGACGAGGCTGTTCGAGGATTCCCCGAGATCCACGCCTTGGCCGGTGGAGCACCCGGCCAGCACCGTCACGGCGGCGACGGCGGTGACGACCACGGTGGCGAGTACTTCCACCAGTCGTTTCATGCCTTCACCCCGCCGGTTGTGTGCATCGTTTCTACCCCTCGCCAGGGAGCCGCGAAACCCGGAGCCGGGGAAAGCCGTGACGACGCTGCGTGCACACTGAGATACTCGACATCAACCGTAGACGGCTGGAGGGGCACGACGTGACCAAGACGATCGCACGGGCGTTGGGCGTCGCGGCGTGTGCGCTCGGGCTGATGTTCGGCGCCGCAGGGATCGCGGCCGGCCAGGGTGACGTGAAATCCCCCGACACCCCCGAAGGGGTCTACACGGTCAAGATCGCCGGACAGGCCGAGACCACCTGGGAGATCTTCCCGATCTGCGTGCCGACCGTCGGCGATCTGCGCGAGCCGCTGATCCTTCCCGTCGGGTGCCGACTGAAGGTCACGCCGGCAGGTCGCGGTGGCGCCGAGGCCGACATGGTCGGCGGCGAGTGGACGTTCAAGGCGAACACGTTCGACTCGATCCGTAACTGCCCCGACGGAAGCACCGCGCTGCAGAAGGAGATCTACTCCTTCAACGGGGCCACGCTCACCGGGCGCGCCAGGATCATCCACGGTGCGGTGTGCGGCGAGCAGCCCGGGATGGTTGAACTGCCGTTGACCCTGACGTTCAAGGAACCGCTGTCGATTCCCGTCACGCCGTATCCGCTGATCTGCGAGCCCGGCGGTCTGCGCCGCTGCTTCTAGGTGCCTGACGATCCGTCGATCGGAGGAGCGGCCGGGCGCGGGCTGGACCCCGCCGGGCGGGCCAGTCTGCCACTCCTCAACGGCAAGGCCCTAGACCTCACCGGTCCCGGCCTGACCGATCGATGGGGTGTCACGTGCACCGACCTCGGCGCGTCGGCGGTCGCGCCGAACGGAAAACTGGTGTCGGTGTTCGGCGACACCTTCTCGGGTTCGCGGGTCGGCGAGGGGGATTGGCGATCCCCGGTCGTCCTGATCGGCACCGGCGACGCCGACCACCCGATCGTCTACGAACGCGCCGGCGGCAGCGATCCCGACTACGCGCGCCAACTGTGGCACTACGAGCACGACGACGCCGGCACCGGCTGGCGTCGCGGCGGTATCAGCACGGTGATCCCGTCGGACCTGCTGACCGTCGGCGGGTCGATGTATCTGCACGCGATCGTCAACCGCGGCTTCGGCAACGTCGTCTGGACCGAGATCTGGCACTCGCACGACAGCGGGGTGAGCTGGACACATCTGGGGGACAAGGCCAAGTTTCCCGCCGACCTGCACGACGGTCATGCACAGTGCTGGGCTTGGGATTACGACCCCGGCGACGGCTGGGTGTACGTGGCCGCAACCGGCTTCCAGCGCGACAAGGGCATCGTGCTGATGCGCGTGCGTCCGGAGCATATCGGCGACAGGACCCGTTATCTGAGTTGGCATTTCGACGGGACGCGATGGTCGTGGGGGACGAGATCGGCGACGCCGATCACGCCCGTCGGCGAGCGATGGGGCGAGCTCGCGTTCCGCCGCATCGGGCCGGGAAAGTGGGTGCTCGGCGGGTTTCTCGCGTCGAAGTACGCGCTCGGCTACCGCGTGGTGGCCTCCCCTGTCGCCAACATGCACACCACGCCGGTCCAGACACCCATCCTCGGATCGGCGTGGCAGGACGAAGACCATGTCGGCAGCCGGGTCGCCCAGCTCTACGGTGGCTACCTGTTGCCGGGGTCGCGCTTCGACATCGACGGTGGTATCGGACTGATTGTCTCGCAGTGGAATACGACGACCGGCTGGCCGTATCGAGCGATGCAGTTCAAGACCGCGCTCAAAGACAGCACCAAGACGGTGCCGCCGCCCGACCCGATCAATTTGTAGCGTCCGATCCGTCGGGGTCGTGACGCCCCTATGGTGTTAGAGCGGGGCCGAAGGGAAGGCGAGCAGTGGCTGGGAGATCTGGGGATTCTGGCGCCAAACGTGTAGTGGTCTGGGGCACCGGTTTCGTGGGCAAGATGGTGATTCCCGAAATCGTCGAACACCCCCTGTTCGAGCTGGTCGGCGTCGGCGTGAACGACCCGGACAAGGTCGGCCGCGATGTCGGTGAGATCTGCGGGCTGGACACGGAGTTGGGACTGGCCGCGACCGACGACGTCGATGCGCTGATCGCGCTGAAACCCGACGCGCTGGTGCATTACGGACCGACGGCCAATCACGCCGACGACAACATCGCACTGATTACCCGATTCCTTCGGGCCGGCATCGACGTCTGTTCGACCGCGATGACGCCCTGGATCTGGCCCACGATGCATCTGAACCCGCCGAACTGGATCGAACCCATCACCGAAGCCTGCGAACTCGGCGAATCGTCGTGCCTGACCACCGGCATCGACCCCGGGTTCGCCAACGATCTGTTCCCGATGACGCTGATGGGTCTGTGTTCGGAGGTGCGCAAGGTTCGTGCCTCCGAACTGCTCGACTACACCAACTACGAAGGCGACTACGACCGCGAGATGGGCATCGGCAAGCCGCCCGAGTACCGTCCGCTTCTCGAAAATCCCGACATTCTGATTTTCGCCTGGGGCGCAACCGTTCCGATGATCGCGCATGCCGCGGGCATCATGCTCGACGAGATCACCACCACATGGGACAAGTGGGTCACGCCGACCGAACGCAAGACCGCCAAGGGCATCATCGCCCCGGGGAACGTCGCGGCCGTGCGGTTCACGATCAACGGCGTGTACCGGGGCGAGACCCGCATCCAGCTCGAACACGTCAACCGGATCGGTAACGACGCGGCGCCCGACTGGCCGTCGGGCAACGAGAACGACGTCTACCGCGTCGACATCGAGGGCACACCCAGCATCTTCCAGGAGACCGCGTTCCGTTTCACCGACGGTTCCGGGCGCGACGCCGCCGCGGCCGGCTGCCTGGCGACCGGCCTGCGCGCGCTCAACGCGGTGCCCGCGGTCAACGACCTCTCGCCGGGCTGGGTGACGGCGTTGGATTTGCCATTGATTCCGGGCGCAGGCACCATCCGCTGATGGCCGATGGGATAGGGCTGTCGGTTGGCGCGACCAACCTGGCGGCCGTCGTCGTGGGCAGATCAGCCCTGACCCGGTCGCCGGTGTTGACGCGGTTCCCGCACCGGCCGCCCGAGGTCGGCGTGCCCAGCGAAAACCCCAACCTCGACGAACGCGGCCTGATCCTGACCGATTTCGTCGACCGGGTCGGCGACCATGTCGGCATCGTTGCCGCCGACGGTTCCACTCACAAGGCCGACGTCGTGCTCGCCGACGCCCTGCGGGCGATGCTTCACGCGGTCGGAGGCGGCCGAAGTCCTGGCGGCAACATCGCAGTGACGCACCCGGCGCACTGGCGGCCCGCCTCCGTCGACGCGCTGCGCGGCGCGCTGGCCGCCGTTCCCGAGTTTGCGCGGCCGCGGACCGCGCCCGTGGTCTCAGACTCGGTGGCGGCGCTGACCTCGCTGCAGGACGAACCGGGGGTGCCCAGCCGCGGCGTCATCGCGCTCTGCGACTTCGGCGGGACCGGAACGAGCGTCAGCCTGTTCGATGCCGGTAACGGTTACGCGCAGATCGGCGAGACCGTCCGCCACCACGACCTGTCCGGTGACCTGGTCGACCAGGCGCTGCTCACCCACGTCCTCGAGGATCTGTCGGCGGCCGGGGCCGTCGATCTGTCCAGCACCTCGGCGATCGGCTCGCTGTCTCGATTACGAGCGCAGTGCCGCGGCGCCAAGGAGCGGCTGTCCACGGCGACGTTCACCTCGCTGGTGGCCGAATTGCCCGGGCACCGCAGCGATGTGCGGCTGACCCGCACCGAACTCGACGAAGTGCTGAGCGGTCCCCTCGCGGGTTTCGCGAACACCCTGCAGGAGATCTTGGAGCGCAACGGAATTCGTGGACTTGCGGCCGTCGCGTCGGTCGGCGGCGGGGCGCGGATCCCGATCGTCACCACCACGCTCTCGGAGCGGTTCCGCGCGCCGGTCATCACCTCGGCCCATCCCGAATTGGCCGCGGCCGTAGGCGGTGGATTGGCGGCCGTGCGGGGAACCGTGGAAGAGGGGATGACCGCGATGTCCGCGGCGCCCGGGGCTGCGGCTGCCGCCGCCGCGGCGACGGCGATGGCCCCCGAGGTCGGCTCCCCGGGCGACGAGGGGGCACCACAGTCGGGTTCCTTCGGGGCGTTGGCCTGGTCGGACGCCGAGGAGTTGCCTGACGTCCCCGAGGGCGTGGCCACGGACCCCTACGACTACGGACCGCCCGCGGGAGCCGGCGAGGTGCGGCCGCAGATGCAGTTCGGAGACGACGAGTCCTGGGACGACCTGCCGCCGCGACCGGTGCCGTGGTATCGCAATCCGGCGGTCCCGCTGGCCGGCGGTGTCCTCGTGGTGCTGGCGGCGCTGGTGGCCGCGGTGCTGTGGGTGATGTCCGGCGACGAGTCCGCACCCGATCCCGCGTCGACCACCACACCGCCGATGACGGTCACCCCGCGGCCCACGACACCGACCACCGCCGCGCCGCCGCCACCGCCGGCCACCCAGGCGCCGCAGACCGTCTACCGGCCGCCTCCGCCGGTGACGCGGACGGTCACCGAACCGCCCCCGTCGCCCGAACCGCCACCTCCACCTCCGCCGTCGCCGGAGCCCCCTCCGCCGACGACGGAGCCGCCGCCGACGACCGAGCCGCCGCCGACCACCCAGCCACCGCCGTGGAGCCCGACGGCGCCGTATCCGACCATTCCAGGTCTTCCGTGGGTGCCCGCTCCGCAACTACCCGGTCAGCCGGGACCGTAGGGTAGTTCGGTCGGCTGGCAAGATTTCGGCGGCGCTGCTAATTATTGCCACCTATTGGTAGGGTGCCGGCATGCATACGGTCGCGGTTGTCGCGTTGCCGAACACGATCGCGTTCGACCTGGGCACCGCTGTCGAGGTGTTCGGCCGCGTTCGACTGCCCTCAGGGGAGCCGGGATACCGGGTCATGGTGTGTGCGACGGCTCCGGTGGTGACCGCAGGTCCGCTCGCCATCGCGAGCGACCGCGGGATCGCAGATCTGCGGCGCGCCGACACCATCGTGGTGCCCGGCTGCGACGACCTGGACACCCCGCCGCCCGATGAGCTCGTCGACGCGCTGCGATCGGCCCACCGCGGGGGAGCGCGGATCGCGTCCATCTGCACGGGCGCGTTCACGCTCGCGGAGGCGGGACTGCTCGACGGTAGGCGGGCCACCACCCATTGGGTGGCCGCCGACCTGTTCCGTGCGCGGTATCCCGATGTGCACCTCGATCCCGACGTCCTCTACGTCGACGAGGGCGACATCTTGTCGTCGGCCGGCGCGTCGGCCGGGCTCGACCTGTGTCTGCACATGGTGGCGCTCGATCACGGCAGCGCGATGGCCGCCGATGCCGCCCGCATGGCGGTCGCGCCGTTGCACCGCAGCGGAGGCCAGGCCCAGTTCATCGTGCGAAACCGCCCGGCAGTCAACAGCATTGCCGAACAGACCACGCTCGACGACCTGCTGGCATGGCTCGAACACAACGCGCACCGCGACCTGACACTGCACGACTTGGCCGCGCAGGCGGCGCTCAGTGTGCGAACCCTCAACCGTCGCTTCCAGGCCGAGACGGGGCAGACGCCGATGCAGTGGCTGACGGGTGTGCGCATCCGCCATGCGCAGCAGTTGTTGGAGAGCACCGACCACGGTGTCGAACGCATTGGCCGCGAGGTCGGCTTCACGTCCGCGGCGAACTTCCGCGAGCAGTTCCGGCGACTGACCGGTGTGTCGCCGCAGAGCTACCGCAACACGTTTCGCGATCGCATCGCCGGCTGACGGCTCAGGGGTTCCTCGGCTTCTTGGTCAACACCAGGTGCGCCATCGGGATCTGAGTTTTCTCGGGGGCCGCGGCGAGCCGGGCGGCCAGGCCCGCCTCCAGGCGATCGAAGACCTGTGCCGTCCGGGGGTCGGCGGCGCCGCCCTCGAGTGCGGTCGCCAGCATCGGGAACACCGCCGCCCTGGCGAACGACGCCCATTGTGCCCCGAAAGTCGTTGCGTTGCCTTCGACTTGGTACTGCTGCCAAAAGCGGTCCCCGGCGTCGAAGATCTCGAGATGTTCGATCTCGAGTTGTTCGAAGCGGCCCTTAGGCGCGAACGGCGCCAGGAAATCCTGTTCCCGACGGCCGACGATCGGGATACCCATCCGGTGCACCTCGTCGGCCGTGAGCAAGCCGTCGGCGGCCAATTCGTCGATCGCATCGACCAGCGCGCCGAGCACCTTGCGGTACCCCACCTCACCGTTGTCGTCGACCGCCGTCGTCATCACGACGAGACGACCACCGCGGCGTAGCTCGCGACCGCGGAACGCGATGAACTCGTGCCAGTCGGTGGCGGCCTGCCTGGCGTACGCGGCGCGCACGGTCTCGTCGCGGCTGTAGGCCACGTGGACATGATCGGGGATCGGCGCGGGGACACGGCTGAGCCAATGGATGGCCCACGAACTCCAGCCGAGGATCACACTGCTCGACGGCATGATCTGCGAGTAGAACGACCGCCCGATCGCAGAGGCGAAGGCCGCCGAGTCCTTGCTCAGATAGGTGTCCGGATCCTCGGCCAGAGTGCGGAACAACGCGGTGAAGTCGTTATCCGGTACGTCGGTGTGCACGACCAAGGTGGGGTGATCGGTGCGGGTCCGCTTGCGCACGACCGCGATTGCCGCGCAGATGGGCAGCAACGAGTTGTGGCCGGTCGACGCGCCGTAGTCGGCGATGACGAATGGCTGCGGAGGCCTCGGGATCGGTACGGCCGCGGCCGCTTCCTCGAAGAGCTTGATCGCCCCCTGTAGGCCTGCGGCCTGCAGACGCGAACCGGCGGTGTACGACCCGCTCTCTATCGGCTCGGGCCGCACGACGATGCTGGACTCGGGCATCGCGACCTCCGTGACGTGCGGACAACAGGTTCGGTCCCATCCGACCGTAGTCCCCGCGGGCCGTCGCCGCCGACGGAGGTCGACGTATCCGTTGCAACACCGCGCCGCACGCTGCCTGCCGTGCCAAACTCTGCCCATGAGCGGAAGGGTCGGGCCGCGCGTCGCCGTCGTCGTCTCCGTGTTGACCCTCGTGACCGCCGTCGTCGGTTTCATCGTCACCTTGGTGCTCAACACGTTCGTCCTCGACGATTTCGACGCATACGGCGAGGTGCCGATTCCGGGATCCGGAAACATCGAATTGCCCGCGGGCGAGGTGACCGTCAGCTTCCACACCGTGACCACCGGACAACCCACGAGTGGCTTTCCGATCCCCGCGCTCAGCATCAACATCGACGCGCCCGAGGGCGCGGCGGATCCCGCGGTGACCGAAAGTATCGGCGGGACAACCACCGTGAACAGCGACACCCACGTGCGGATCTGGGTGGTCCAGGTCGCCGAGCCCGGCACCTATCGAGTCTCGACCGACGGCAGCGTGAACGGATACATCAATCCACGGCTGTCCTTCGGCCATGGCAGTTCGTATGGCTGGCTGGCCTGGCTGTGCGGCGGATTGGCCGTGCTCGGGGTGCTCGCGCTGATCGCCGCCCTGATCTGGTCGGGTCGCGCGGCCAAGGCGGCGCGACCGCTGGCGCCGCACGAGATCGTCAACGCCGAAGCACCGCCGACGCTTCGGGCGGTCTCGACGCCCGCGTCGGCGTATCAACCCGACGACCGGGGCGCACGTCTCGAACAGCTCAAGCAGCTGGGCGCTCTTCGGGATTCGGGTGCGCTGACCGAGGCCGAGTTCGAGGCGGAGAAGCGCCGCATCCTGGGGGACTAGCTGCTCGAATCTGATTGGCAGCTCAGCTGCTCGAGCCTGATTGGCAGTTCAACTGCTCGAATCTGATTGGCAGCTCAGCTGCTCGAATCTGATTGGCAGCTCAGCTGCCGCGGGCCACCCACTCGTCGTAGTTGACGAGTTCGTCGCCGATGGTCGTGGAGTCGCCGTGACCGGTGTAGACGACCGTGTGGTCGGGCAGCTTCCCCAGCCGGCCGGAGATCGACTCGAGGATGGTGGGGAAGTCGGAGAACGACCGCCCTGTCGCCCCAGGCCCGCCCTGGAAGAGGGTGTCGCCGGAGAACACCGCGTTCAACTCGGGCGCGTGCCAGCACACCGAACCCGGCGAGTGGCCTGGCGTGTGCAAGGCGCGAAGCTCCGTCCCGGCGACCCGCAGGGTATCGCCGTCGGCGACGGTGCGGAAGTCGCTGTCCGGGTGCGTCATTCGCCACAGCACGTCGTCGGCCGGGTGCATCAGCACCGGAGCGTCGAGCGCCTGACCCAGTTCGGGCGCCACCGTCACATGGTCGTTGTGCCCATGGGTGCACACCACTGCGACCACATGCCGACCGCCGACCGCGTTGACGATCGGTCCCGCGTCGTGGGCCGCGTCGAACACCACCACCTCGGAGTCGTCGCCGACGATCCAGATGTTGTTGTCGACCTCCCAACTGCCGCCGTCGAGTTCGAAGGTCCCGTGGGTGACCACCCGGCCGATCGGTCCGCCGTTCATGATTCTCCGTTCCTCGCGCGAGCATTCCTCACAAGATCACCACCGAGCGCAGCACCTCGGAGCCGCCGTGCATCTTGTGGAACGCCTCTTCCACGTCGTGGATACCGATGCGTTCGGTGACGAACTTGTCCAGCGGCAGCCGCCCCTGCAGGTACAGGCTGATCAGGGTGGGGAAGTCGCGTTCGGGCAGGCAGTCGCCGTACCACGAGGACTTCAGTGCGCCGCCCCGCGAGAAGAAGTCGATCAGCGGCATCTCCAGCGTCATGTCCGGGGTCGGAACCCCGACCAGGACAACGGTTCCCGCCAGGTCGCGGGCGTAGAACGCCTGCTTCCAGGTCTCCGGTCGCCCGACCGCGTCGATCACCACGTCGGCGCCGAAGCCGTCGGTGAGGTCGGCGATGGTCTCCACGGGATCCAGCTCGCGGGCGTTGATGGTGTGGGTGGCGCCGAAGTCGCGCGCCCACTCCAGCTTCTTGTTGTCGGTGTCGACGGCGATGATGCGCTTGGCGCCGACCAGTGCGGCCCCGGCGATGGCGGCGTCGCCGACACCTCCGCAGCCGATCACCGCCACGGTGTCGTCGCGGCTCACCGCGCCGGTGTTGACCGCGGCGCCCAGGCCGGCCATCACGCCGCAGCCGAGCAGTCCGGCCGCCGCGGGGTCGGCGGCCGGATCGACCTTGGTGCACTGCCCCTCGTGCACGAGGGTCTTGTCTGCGAATGCGCCGATGCCCAGCGCCGGGGTCAACTCGGTGCCGTCGGTCAGTGTCATCTTCTGCGCGGCGTTGTGGGTGTCGAAGCACAGGTGCGGGCGGCCGCGCTTACAGGCCCGACACTGGCCGCACACCGCGCGCCAGTTCAGGATCACGAAGTCACCGGGTTCGACGTTGGTGACGCCTTCGCCGACGGATTCGACGCTGCCCGCGGCCTCGTGGCCCAGCAGGAACGGGAACTCGTCGTTGATGCCGCCCTCCCGATACGTCAGGTCGGTGTGGCAGACCCCGCACGCGGTGACGTCGACCACCACCTCACCCGGACCCGGGTCGGGAATCACGATGTCCACGACCTCGACTGGTTCGTCCTTCTTCCGTGAGATCACTCCGCGCACCGTTTGACTCATGAGTACAACCTATCGGCTGCGGGGAACACTGGGCATATGGCTGATTCGCTTCCCGCGCTGTTCCTCTCCCACGGTGCGCCGCCGCTGGTCGACGACGAGCTGTGGGTGCGTCAGCTGGCGGCATGGGCTACGGAGCTGCCGCGTCCGGCGGCCATCCTCGTCGTGTCGGCGCACTGGGAATCCGCACCCTTGACGATCGGCTCGACGACGACCGAGACACCACTGACCTACGACTTCTGGGGCTTCCCGGAGCGCTACTACCAGACGACCTACGACGCCCCCGGCGCCGTCGACCTCGCCGCGAGGGTCGAGGCGATGCTGCCAAGCGATGAGCCAGTGCGGCACGACCCCGACCGCAGACTCGACCACGGCGCCTACGTTCCGCTGACGGTGATGTATCCCGCCGCCGACATTCCGGTTCTGCAGATCTCGATGCCGACACTCGATCCGGGAACGCTGCTGAACCTGGGCGAGCGGTTGCGGCCGTTGCGCGATGAGGGCGTGCTCATCATCGGTTCCGGGTTCACCACGCACGGCCTACCGTTCCTCGACGACCCGTCGACGGGCGCGCAGCCGCCGGACTGGTCGACGGAGTTCGACATATGGGCAGCCGAGATGTTCACCGCAGGCGACGTGGACGCGTTGATCGACTTCCGGCACCGGGCGCCGGGCATGCCGTACGCGCATCCGACGATCGAGCACTGGTCGCCGCTGTTCGTCCCGCTCGGCGCCTCTAGGGACCCCGGACAGCAGGCACGACAGGTGATCGACGGCTACTGGATGGGGCTGGCCAAGAGATCGATCGAATTGATTTAGCCGTTGAACCGCCCGGCGCGGGACTCCGTTGTGCAATGGAGATCAGTTCAGCACGCCGGAGGGAACCCGCTATGACCGATATCGACCAAAGCCCAGCCGCGGACACGACCGAGGATTTCGCCGCGCGGATGGTGTCCGCGATCGACAACGCCAGCCTCGTCCTGCTGTTGTCGATCGGCCACCAGACCGGGTTGTGGGACACCATGGCCGGTTCGGCCCCGGCCACCAGCGCCCAGCTGGCCGCGGCCGCGGGACTCAACGAACGCTATGTGCGGGAGTGGCTGGGCGGTGTCGTCACGGCCGGAGTAGTCGACTACGACGCGTCGGCGGGCACGTATTCGCTGCCGGGGCACCGCGCCGCGGTGCTCACTCGGGCCGCCGGCCCGGACAACGTCGCGCGGTTGGCGCAATTCCTCTCACTGCTCGGCGAGGTCGAGCAGAAGATCATCGGCTGCTTCCGCTCCGGCGGAGGGTTGTCCTACAGCGAGTATCCGCGGTTCCACACGGTGATGGCCGAGCAGAGCGGAGAGGTGTTCGACGCCGCGCTCGTCGACGTCATCCTGCCGTTGGCGGGGGGACTGCCGCAGCTGCTGCGCGACGGGGCCGACGTCGCCGACATCGGGTGCGGCAGCGGGCACGCGATCAACGTGATGGCCCAGGCGTTCCCGGCCAGCCGGTTCACCGGCATCGACTTCAGCGACGAGGGTCTCGGGGTGGGGCGCGCCGAGGCCGCCCGACTGGGCCTGGCCAACGCCACCTTCGTCGCAGCAGACGTCGCAGCACTCGATATGTCCGAATGTTACGATGCGATAACGGTTTTCGATGCCATCCACGACCAAGCCGCACCGGCGGCCGTGCTGGCGAACATCTATCGCGCGCTGCGGCCGGGCGGCTGCCTGCTCATGGTCGACGTCAAGGCCTCGAGCCGGCTGGAGGACAACGTCGGCGTGCCGCTCTCCACGTATCTCTACACGGTCTCGACGATGCACTGCATGACGGTGTCGCTCGGCCTCGACGGTGCGGGGTTGGGTACCTGCTGGGGCCATCAACTCGCCGCGTCGATGCTCGCCGACGCGGGTTTCAGCGACGTCCAGGTGCGCGAGATCGAGACCGATCCGATCAACAACTACTACATCGCGCGCAAGTAGGCTCGGCGCGATGAGCGCGCTGGATCTCATGGGCGACTGGCCGGTGCCCAACGCCGCGGCCGCCGTGGTCGGACCGTCCGGGGTGGTGGCCGAGCACGGCGACCAGCGGCGGCGATTCGAGTTGGCGTCGGTGACCAAGCCGCTGGCCGCACGCGCGGTGCAGGTCGGTGTCGAGGAGGGTGCCGTCGAACTCGACACCGAGGCTGGCCCGCCCGGGGCGACCGTGCGCCACCTGCTGGCACACGCGTCGGGTTACTCGATGCGCTCGTCGGAGACGATGGCCGAGCCGGGAACGCGGCGCGTCTACTCGAACTACGGGTTCGGGGTGCTCGCCGAGACGCTGGAGAAGTCGACGGGCATCGCGTTCGACCGGTATCTGACCGAGGCGGTGTTCGAACCGCTGGGCATGACCGACAGCGTGCTCGACGGTGGCGCGGCCGCAGCGGGGTACGGCGCGACGTCGACGGTCGCCGATCTGGCGGCCTTCGCCGCGGACTTGCTTCGGCCGGCGACGGTCTCCGCACAACTGCATGGCGAGGCGATCTCGGTGCAGTTTCCCGGCCTGGACGGGGTGCTGCCGGGGTTCGGTGTGCAGCGGCCCAACGACTGGGGGCTGGGCTTCGAGATCCGCGGCGGCAAGTCGCCGCACTGGACGGGCGAGGCGAACTCCGAGCGCACGTTCGGGCATTTCGGCCAGTCAGGGACGTTTTTGTGGGTTGATCCGGACGCCGATCGGGCGCTCGTCGTGCTCACCGACCGCAATTTCGGCGAGTGGGCGTACAAGCCGTGGCGGGCCTTGTCTGACGAAGTCCTGAGAGAATTCGGCGCAGACTAGCGCAACAGGCGCCTCACAAGGCACAATAGACACGCACGACACATATTTTGCTGCGAAGTTTCGGGTCCAAGAGGCCGCTTGGGGAAGACGTCCCTCGTGGAGCCGAAGGAGTGGCAAATGCGTGCGTCGAACCAGTTCGCCGAAGCGACGACGGGCGTGGTCTACATCCACGCGTCACCCGCTGCGGTGTGCCCGCATGTCGAGTGGGCGTTGTCGTCGACCCTTCAATCGAGGGCGAACCTCAAGTGGACCCCGCAACCGGCCATGCCGGGACAGTTGCGTGCCGTCACCAACTGGGTCGGTCCGGTCGGGACCGGCGCCGCGCTGGCCAGTGCGCTGCGCTCGTGGTCGGTGCTGCGCTTCGAGGTGACCGAGGATCCCAGCCCGGGCGTCGACGGCCATCGCTGGTGCCACACGCCGCAGCTCGGACTGTGGAGCGGGTCGATGAGCGCCAACGGCGACGTGATAGTCGGCGAGATGCGGCTGCGGGCGATGATGGCCGCCGGCGCCGACACGTTGGCCGCCGAACTGGACTCCGTGCTGGGCACGGCATGGGACGAGGCCCTGGAGCCGTACCGCGACGGTGGTGCGGGCGCGGAGGTGAGCTGGCTCAGCCGCGGAGTCGGGTAGCCGACGACATCAGGCAGGGACTCGGGTAGCCGACGACATCAGGCAGGGAGTGGGGTTGCCGAGGACGCCGATTGTGCATCCGGCGACGCTTTTCGCCGGTTTTCCGTCGCAGATTTCACTTTCGGCGCGGCGTCAGGATCTTGAGCGCGCCGGGCACCGCAGACACCTCGACCGGTAACGGGCACATGTACTCGCCGTCGGCGTAGGCGTTGATGCCGGGGGAGTCCACGGTGATCGTCTTGGCCCGTGCGGTGCTGACCTCGTCGAGGTCGACGTGGGTGCCCTTGAACACGGTGGGAAACAACCGGATCAGCCGAGTGCGCGACGCCGAGGCCACCATCGTGACGTCCAGCAGGCCGTCGGTCGGGTCGGCGCCGGGACAGATCCGCATGCCGGCGCCGTAGCTGCGGGTGTTACCGAATGCGGCGAGCGTCAACTCCGTCGTCACCTCCTGGCCGTCGAACGACAACCGAAACGGCAGCAGTCGAAGCTTCGACAACTCGGCGACCATCGCGAGGTTGTATCGCATGCGGCCGTGGGGCCAACGCATCCGATTGGTCCGATCGGTCACCAGCGAGTCGAAACCCGCGGCCATCACGGTGCCGAACCACTTGTCGGTGCCGTCGGCGCCGCGGATCCGCCCGAGGTCGATGGTCCGGGCGACCCCGCCGGTCACGCCGTCGACAACGACGTCGGCGGCGGCTTCGGGATCACGGGTGGGAATGTCGAATTCGCGCGCGTGGTCGTTGCCGGTGCCCGCCGGGATGATGCCCAACGGGATGTCGGTCTGCGCAAGCACTTGCAGCGCAAGGGAAATGATGCCGTCGCCACCGACGACGACGAGCGCGTCCATCCCGCGATCAAGCGCGCCCTCGACGAGTTTGCGCGCATGCTCGGCGCTGGTACCCGCGATCGCGACGACGTCCATGCCGCGCCGATGGAATTGCGCGACAGCGCGTTCGGCCGCGTGTGGTGCGCTGCCGTGCCCCGACGCGGGGTTCGTCAGCATCGTGACGCGACCGTCGATCGTCATGGGATCAACTTGCCCGGGTTGAGGATTCCCACCGGGTCGAGCGTGTCCTTGACCGCGCGCAGGATCGCGACGCCGAGATCGCCGACTTCGTCCCGCATCCACGGCCGGTGGTCGGCGCCGACGGCGTGGTGGTGGGTGATGGTGGCCCCGGTACGCATCATCGCCTCTGACGCCGCGGCTTTCGCCTTGCGCCACTGCTCGATCGGGTTGCCCCGCTGCCCGGCGACGACCGTGAAGTACAGCGACGCGCCGGTGGGATACACATGCGAAATGTGGCACAGCACCAGCGATGGCGTGCCGGTTTCGGTCAGCGCGTTCGTCAGCGCCTCGGTGACGGCGGCCTTGAGCGCAGGCACGTTCGACCAGTTCGTCGCCGTTTCCAGCGTTTCGCACAGCGCGCCTGCTGAGAGCAGCGAGTCACGCAGATACGGCGCGTTGAACCGGCCGTGCTCCCATGCGCGTGCGGGTTCTTCACCCAGCGAGGTGCCGCCCGCGGCCTCGAGCACCGCGCGCGTCTCGGAATGTCTGCTGGCGACATGGGCTTCGGTGCCCTCGAACATCGTGATCGCCAGGCAGCCTCCGGTGATCTGCTTCTCGCCGATGCTGTCGGTGGTCGCCAGATTCACTCCGGTCTCGGCCTCGTCGGACAGCCGGATCACCGTCGGGCCGGTCCCGGTCTGCACGACGGTGCGCAAAGCGTCGGCGCCCGTGGCGAAGTCGGGGAACGACCACGCCTCGTAGCGGGTGGCCGTCGGGACCGGATGCACCCGTACCCGCACGCGGGTGATGACGCCGAGCACGCCTTCCGATCCGATCAGTAGTTGTCGCAGGTCAGGTCCGGCCGCCGACTCCGGTGCGCGGCCGAGGTCCAACACGCCGACCGGTGTGACCGCGCGCAGACCGCGCACCATGTCGTTGAACCGGCCGTAGCCCGCCGAGTCCTGGCCCGACGACCGCGTCGCGGCGAACCCGCCGATCGTGGCGAACTGGAAACTCTGCGGGAAGTGGCCGAGCGAGAAGCCGCCCGCGCCCAGCAGGCGTTCGGCGTCCGGTCCGGTCACTCCTGCGCCGAGTTCGGCTTCTCCGGACACCTCGTCGAGGAAGTGCAGTTCGTCGAATCGGCGCAGGTCCAGGGAGATCGCCGCGCGGAACTCGCCGCGGATCGGATCCAGGCCGCCGACGACGCTGGTGCCGCCGCCGAACGGGACGACGGCGATGCGGCGCTCGCCGCACAGGTGCAGGATCGCGGTGATCTCCTCTTCGGTGCCCGGCAGCACCACCGCGTCCGGCGCGTCCTGCTCATCGGGATCGCGGCGGCGCAGCAGGTCCAGCGTCGACTTGCCGCCGGCCCGGAGCAGACGGCCGTGATCGTCGATGTGGCAGTAGTCCCGCCCGACGATGCCGATGAGTGCGTCGCGGTCCTCGTCGGTCAGCGCCGACGGGCGCAGTCGCACCTGTTCGGGTTCGAGTTCTTGGGTGGTCGACGTCTCTACGCCGAGCGCCTGTTCGAGCAGCGTGCGGATGCCGTCGGACAGCGGTTTCGCCTCGGCGGGGTCACCCCAGGCGTTCCACTTCATCGGGGGCAGGAGAGCGGTCGAGTGAGCATCGGGACGCGTCATGCGTTACAGTATTACACATGTCGTCAATCCGTAACGACGAGTCGACGGTCGAGGGGCGCATCATCGATGCCGCGGCGGCCTGCGTGCTCGCGGTAGGAGTCAAGCGGGTCACGCTGACCGACATCGCCCGGCGTGCGCGCATGAGCCGCCCGACCATCTACCGCAGGTGGTCCGATACGAACGGGGTGCTCGCGGCGCTGATGACCGAGCGCATCGCGGGTGTGCTGGACAAAGTGCCCGACACCGGTTCCGACCGCAGAGCGTTGGTGCAGCGGGTCGTGGAGGTGGCCCGGCATCTGCGGAAGGACGAGATCATCATGTCGGTGCTGCGCGACGCTCCGGAATTCGCGATGGTCTACATCGCCAATCGGCTCGGGACCAGCCAGATGATCCTCATCGACGCGTTGACCCACGCCATCAAGATCGCCCAGGACGACGGCAGCGTGCGCGCCGGCGATGCGCGCCAGTTGGCCGCGATGTGCCTGCTGATCACCCAGTCGGCCATCCAGTCCGCGCAGATGGTCGAGAAACTCTTGGACACCGCTGCGCTCGACGCCGAGTTGGCGCACGCCCTCGACGGGTATCTGGCACCGTGACCGGCTCGACGGCTCTGAACTCCGCGCGCCGCAGCGCCGAACTGGCGGCGCTGGCCGATGGCGAGCGCGTCGACGTCATCGTCATCGGCGGCGGCATCACCGGAACGGGCATCGCGCTGGACGCGGCGACCCGCGGTCTGAGCGTCGTGCTGGTGGAGAAGCACGACCTGGCGTTCGGCACCAGCCGGTGGAGCTCCAAGCTGGTTCACGGCGGACTGCGATATCTGGCGACGGGCAACGTCGGGATCGCCCGTCGCAGTGCCGTTGAACGCGGAATCCTGATGACGCGCAACGCACCTCATCTAGTTACGGCGATGCCGCAGTTGGTGCCGCTGCTTCCGTCGATGAACACCGCGTCGCGGGCGCTGGTGCGTTTCGGCTTCGCCGCCGGCGACGGGCTGCGAAAGCTGGCGGGCACGCCGGCGTCGGTGTTGCCCCGCTCCCGGCGGATCGACGCGAGCCGGGCCGTCGAGCTGGCGCCGACCGTGCGCCGCGACGGTCTCGACGGCGCGTTCCTGGCGTATGACGGGCAGTTGATCGACGACGCCCGCCTGGTCACCGCGGTGGCGCGGACGGCGGCCCAGCACGGTGCCCGGGTGTTGACGCGGGTGGCGGCGTCACACGCGACCGGCACCTCGGTGCGGCTGACCGATCAGCTCACCGGCGAGTCGTTCGACGTCGCCGCGCGCGCCGTGATCAACGCCTCCGGGGTGTGGGCGGGCGAGGTGGATTCCTCGATAAAGCTGCGGCCCAGCCGCGGAACGCATCTGGTTTTCGACGCTGCGGTGTTCGGCAATCCTGTTGCGGCGCTGACCATTCCGATACCCGGCGAGATCAACCGCTTCGTGTTCGCGATGCCCGAGCAGTTGGGCCGGGTGTACCTCGGGCTCACCGACGAGGACGCCCCAGGCCCGGTCCCCGACGTGCCCGAACCCGCGCCCGAGGAGGTCTCGTTCCTGCTCGACACGGTGAACACCGCCCTGGATGTGGCGTTGAGCCCGTCCGACGTGATCGGCGCCTACGCGGGTCTGCGTCCGCTGATCGACACAGGCGCGGGCCGCACCGCCGACGTCTCGCGCGAACACGCGGTCGCCGAATCACCCTCGGGCGTCATAAGTGTCATCGGCGGCAAGCTGACCGAGTACCGCTTCATGGCCGAGGACGTGCTGGACCGAGCGATCGAGTGGCGCGGGCTGACCGCGACCGACTGCCGCACCCGCAACCTGCCCCTTGTCGGGGCGCCGTCGAATCCGGTTGCCACGCTGCGTCATCCGACGGAGATGCCGGGTTCGCTGGTTGCTCGCTTCGGTGCCGAAGCGCCGAACGTCATCGCCGCCGCCGCGTGCGAGCGGCCCACCGAACCGGTCGCCGAGGGGATTGACGTCATCCGTGCGGAATTCGAGTACGCGGTGACCCATGAGGGTGCGCTGACCGTCGACGACATCGTCGACCGCCGCACCCGCATCGGCCTGGTCGAGGCCGACCGCGAGCGGGTGGTGGCGGTAGCCGACGAGTTCGTGGTGTCAGCGCCCGAACGGTAGCCTCGCGCCTCTTTCGCCGAGGCCGACGAAATGGTCGATTCCGCACGCGCATTCCCGCCAGAACGTCGGTTTCGACGCTGAAGGTTGCGGCGCCGCTCGAGGTTACAGCGGGATGTTCTTGTGCCGGCCGCGGCGTGCCGGTGCCTCGGCCAGCGCCTGGGTCAGCTTGCTGCGGGTGTGCGACGGGTCGATCTTCTCGTCGACGACGCCGATGTCGATCGCGGAATCGACTCCGCCCGCGATCTTCTCGTGCTCGACGGCCAACTGCTCATGCAGGGCTTCGCGCTCGGTGAGATCTTCCACGGCGGCCAGCTTCTTCTTGTGCAGGATGCCGACCGCGGCCTTGGCGCCCATGACGGCGACCTCGGCATCCGGCCAGGCGTAGACCTTCGTCGCACCCAACGAGCGCGAATTCATCGCGATGTAGGCGCCGCCGTAGATCTTGCGCGTCACCAGCGTGACCCGCGGGACCGAGCACTCGCCGAACGCGTGCAGCAGCTTGGCTCCGCGCCGTACGACGCCGCCCCACTCCTGATCCACGCCGGGCAGGTAACCGGGAACGTCGACGACGTTGATGATCGGAATCCCGAATGCGTCGCACAGGCGCACGAATCGTGCCGCCTTCTCGGCACTTTCGGAGTTCAGGCAGCCGCCGAGCCGCAGCGGGTTGTTGGCGATGACGCCGACGGAGCGACCGGACAACCGACCGAGACCGATGACGATCGACGGTGCCCACTTGGCCTGGAACTCCTCGAACGGAACGCCCTCGTCCAACAACGCCTCGACGAGCGGGTGCACGTCGTAGGCGCGTCGCGCCGACTCCGGCAGCAGCGCGTGCAGGTCGGTGTCGCCCGCTTCGGCCTTGGCCCGGTCGAAATGGCCCTGCTGGCAGAACAATCCAACCAGCCGGCGGCCGCGCTCGTAGGCGTCGAGCTCGTCGTCGGCGACGATGTGGCACACGCCGGACTTCTTGTGGTGGGTGTCCGGGCCGCCGAGGCTCGCCATGTCGACGTCCTCGCCGGTGACGCTGCGCACCACATCCGGTCCGGTGACGAACACCCGGCTCTCCGGCGCCATCACGATCACGTCGGTGAGGGCGGGTCCGTAGGCCGCACCGCCGGCGGCGAAGCCGACGACGACCGAGATCTGCGGGACGTAGCCGGACGCCCGGATCATCGCCTCGAACACCAGGCCGACCGCGTGCAGCGCCTTGACGCCCTCGGCGAGGCGGGCACCGCCGGAGTGCCAGATGCCCACGATCGGGCTCTGCTCCTCGATGGCCTGGTCGTAGGCGTCGACAATATGGGCACAGCCCTCGACGCCCATGGCCCCGCCCATGACGGTGCCGTCGGTGCAGAACGCGATGGTACGCAGCCCGTTGACGGTTCCGGCGGCGGCGAGAACGCCCGAACGGTCGCGCTCGTGGAGCAGTTCGACACTGCCGTCGTCGAAGAAGGTGCTCAGACGCAGCAGCGGGTCACGAGGGTCGAGCGATTCGCCGACTGTCTCGGGCGCCATGGTCGTCATTCACATACCTCCTATTGCGCTGGATCCCGGGGAGTGTCAGTACTTCCCGAAAGCGAGCGCGACGTTGTGCCCACCGAATCCGAACGAGTTGTTGATCGCGTACTGGTAATTGCCTGACCGCGGTTCACCGGCGACCACGTCCAGATCGATTTCCGGGTCGAGATTTCGCAGGTTCAGCGTCGGCGGAATGATGCCTTCGCGCAACGCCATAACGGTCAGGATGGACTCGACGGCACCGACCGCGCCGACCGAGTGGCCGAGCGCAGCCTTGGGTGCGTACACCGCAGGCTTGTGGCCGCCCATCGCGTTGTTGATCGCCTTACCCTCGGCCACGTCGCCGACGCTGGTGCCGGTGGCATGCGCGTTGACGTGGTCGATGTCAGTGGGCTGCAGCCCGGCGAGCTGGATGGCGCGTGTCATCGCGTGACCGGCCTGTTCGCCGTTCGGGTCCGGCGCCACGATGTGGTAGCCGTCCGAGGTGATGCTGGCTCCCATGATCCGAGCCAGGATGTTGGCGCCGCGGGCCTTGGCGTGCTCTTCGGTCTCGATGACCATCAGCGCACCCCCTTCGCCGAACACGAACCCGTTACGGTCCTTGTCGAACGGGCGGCATGCGCCGGCAGGGTCGTCGTTGGTGGTGGACAAGACGATTCGCATCTGGGCGAAGCCGGCGATCGGCACCGCCTCGATCTTGGTCTCCACCCCGCCGCAGATCGCGACGTCCGCATCACCAAGCACGATGTTGCGCCAGGCGTGCGCGATGCCTTCGGAACCCGATGCGCAGGCCGACACCGGAGTGACCACCCCGGCGCGGGCCTTTCGCTCCAATCCCACTGCGGCGGCAGCGGCGTTGGGCATGTACATCTGCACGGCCAGCGGGGAAACCGCCTTGAGGCCTTTGGAGCGCATGTTGTCGTAGCTGAACACCAGCTCCTCGGTGGAGCCCATGCCGGTGCCGATCGACACCATCAGCCGTTTGGGGTCGACCTCGGGGGTGCCCGCGTCCTCCCAGACCCGCCGGCTCAGCACCGTCGACATCTTCTGCAGGTACGACAGCCGGCGCAGTTCCACCCGGGTCAACTCGTGGTCGAAGTCCTCGAGGAGATGCCCGCCGATGCGAACCGGCAGGTCATACTCGTCGACGAACGGGTCCTCGAGCCTGCGGATTCCGCTCTGGCCGTCCAGCAGCTTCTTCCAGGTGTCGTCCGCGCTGGTGGCCAGGGCCGTCGTCATGGCGATACCCGTGACGACGACGTTGGGGAAACCGTCCCCCGTGGAAAGTGCGGCTAACCCTGCCATTACTGCTGAGGAGTTCCTTCCGCTCAGTAGCGTCCGAAGGCCAGGGCGACATTGTGTCCGCCGAAGCCGAACGAGTTGTTGATGGCGTACTGGTAGTCGCCATAACGAGGCTCGCCTGCAACCACATCGAGATCGATCTCAGGATCGGGCGTCTCGTAGTTCAGTGTCGGCGGGATGACGCCGTCACGCAGCGAGAGCACGGTCAGAGCCGACTCCAGCGCGCCGACCGCTCCGATGGAGTGTCCGAGCGCCGACTTCGGCGCGTAGACCGCGGCGTGCTCCACCCCGGCCGACCGGATCGCGTTGGCCTCGGCGACGTCACCGATCGACGTGGCCGTGGCGTGGGCGTTGACGTGGTGGATGTCCTTGGGATCCAGGCCGGCGGTCTCCATTGCACGCTTCATCGCCTGACCGGCGCGAAGACCGTCGGACGCGGGCGCCACCATGTGGAAGGCGTCGGACGTGATGCCCGCACCCATCAGGCGGGCCAGCGGCTTGGCGCCACGAGCCTTGGCGTGTTCCTCGGTCTCGATGACCATGAGCGCACCCGCCTCGCCGAAGACGAACCCGTCGCGGTTCTTGTCGAACGGCCGCGAGGCGCCCTCGGGATCCTCGTTGTTGGTCGACATCGCGCGCATCATCGAGAACGCCGCGATCGGCAGCGCTTCGATTCCGCCCTCGACGCCGCCGACGACGGCGATGTCGGCGTCACCCATGACGATCTGACGCCAGCCGTGGGCGATGGCCTCCGAACCCGATGAGCAGGCCGAGACCGGGGTGATGACCCCGGCCCTCGCGCCCAGCTGCAGACCGATCACCGCGGCCGCACCGTTCGGCATGATCATCTGCACCGCGAGCGGCGACACCTTGCGGGGGCCGCCCTCGTTCATCGCGTCGTAGGTTTCGACGATCTTCTCGCCGCCACCCAGGCCGGTGCCGACGACCACGGTGAAGCGATCCGGATCGACCTCGGGTGTACCCGCGGTCTCCCAGAGCTGGCCAGACAGGAACTTGGCCATGCGCTGGACATACGACATCCGTCGCATGTCCAGTCGCGTCATGTGGTCGTCGATCGCGTCGACGAGGTGACCACCGATGCGGACCGGCAGGTCCCATTTGGTGACGAACTCATCCTCGAGGACGCGGATGCCGCTTTCTCCGGCCAGCAGCCCCTTCCACGTGCTCTCGATGTCCGCCGCGACCGACGTGGTTGCCGTGACGGCCGTCACGACGACGTTGGGGAAACCGCCGTTAGCAGTGGAAGGTCTACTCATGCCCGATCGGCTTCGATCTGCGCGCGGATGGCCGCGGCCGCTTCGGGGTTCTCTTCCTCGAGCTTCTGGATGTAGGTGACGACGTCACCGACGGTGCGAAGACCGGCGAGGTCCTCGTCGGGGATCTTCACGCCGTACTTGTCCTCGGTCTGCACGGCGATCTCGACCATCGACAGGGAGTCGATGTCCAGGTCGTCGACGAAGCTCTTCTCAGGGGTGACCTCGGAAGGCTCGATGCCGGTGACCTCTTCGATGATCTCGGCGAGACCGGTGATGATTTCGTCCTGACTGGCGGGCACGGTGGCTCCTTCTATTTGGTGGTGTTACTTGTTGGGAAATGACGATCGTTATGTGGTTGTGTCTGGCGCGAGCCTGCCTATGAGAGTGCGGCGAGCCCGTCCAGGTCAGCGGGGGACTTGACGGCGTGCGTCGGCACCCCCCGAAGTTCTCTTTTCGCGATACCCGCGAGGGCCCCGGCCGGCGGGAACTCGACGATCGCGGTCACATCGAGCCGGCGCATCGTCTCGGTGCACAGATCCCAACGGACCGGGCGCGTCATCTGCGCCACCAGCTTGCTCATGGCGTCGGCAGCCGAATCCACCGGCTGGCCATCCGCGTTCGACAGTAGCGTCGTGTTCGGTTCGGCGCTCGTTACACCTTCGGCCGCGGCGGCATAACCGTCGAGGGCCGAGGCCATGTAGTGGGTGTGGAACGCACCGGCGGTCGCCAGCTTGCGCACCCGCGCCTTCTCCGGCGGGTCCTCGACCAGCTTGTCCAGTGCGGCGATCGCACCGGCAGCGACGATCTGTCCGGCCGCGTTGCGGTTGGCCGGAACAAGGTCGAGCGCTTCGAGCCGAGCCAGCACGTCGGCTTCCTCACCGCCGAGGACGGCGGCCATGCCCGTGGGCTCGACCGCGCAGGCCTTGGCCATCTCCGCACCACGGGTGGCGGCCAGCTTGACGGCGTCGTCGGCGGAAATGACCCCGGCGATCGCGTAGGCGGCGATCTCACCGACGGAATGGCCCGCCACGACGGTCTTCTTGTCGGCGATTGCACCGCGTCGGGTCAGTTCCTCATGGGCCAGCAGCGTGGCCGCGACGACGAGCGGCTGGGTCACCGCGGTGTCGGTGATCTCCTCTGCGGAGGCGGTGGTGCCCAACCGGGCCAAGTCCAGCCCGCTGATCTCGGACCATCCGGCGAGCCGCTCGGCGGTACCGGGCAGCTCCAGCCATGCGGCGAGCATGCCGGGTGTCTGGGAGCCCTGTCCGGGCGCGAGAAGTGCAAGCACAGATTTATGAGGCACGAATTAAGAAAACACTGTGAAGACGGGTTTGCGCGGTGTAAGAGATTATGAACCTGGTCTTATGTTTTTGTGGAGACCCCACAAAATCGCCTGTGATGCGACGCTACCGAAATCCGACCGCGATCTACGCCCTGTCCAGCTGAGGATTGAGCGGTGCTGGTCGCAGCGCTGAACGCGCCGGGTTGATCATGTTTGCTGTGCTCGTCTGGTATGGCTGACGGCCCAATCGGCCGACGGTGATGGCCACCCGCAGCACGTAGGCGTCGCGCGGAAGCGTGGGATCGCGCCCGGTGAAGTCGGCGATTCGTCTCAGCCGGTACCGGACGGTATTTGGATGAACGAACAATTTGCGTGCGCAGGCCTCGATGGCCCCACCGGAGTCGAGATAGGCATCGAGGGTCTCCGTCAACGCCGGACCCGCGTCGGCCAGCGGCCTCATCACCTCGGTTTCCAACGCCGCGATCGCCGACACATCGCCCAGCAGTGCGCGTTCCGGGAGAAGTTCGCGCGCCGACACCGGCCGCGGCGCGCCCGACCAGCCCACGACGGCGTTCATGCCCGCGATGGCCTCGGTCGCGCTGCGGTGCGCGCTCGCCAGTGTGGTGGCGGTGGGTCCGACCACGACAGGACCCTCGGCGAACACCGTCATCATGTCGGCCAGGAACTTGTCGGTCGGGGAGATCGCACCCGACACGATCGCGACCAGCCATGTGCCGTGCACGTCCGACAGCGCGGCGCGGCCGTTGCGTCGCACCACGTCGTGGACGTCGTCGCTGGCCAGATCGATGCGGTCGGGCTGAGGCAGCCCGACGATGACGGTGGCGGGTGCGGTGGCGTCCCAGTTCAGCGTGGCCGCTTGGGATTGCAGTTCGGGGCCGACGTCGCCGCGTACCACCGCGTCGACGACGTTGGCCTCCATTCTGGTGTCCCATGCGCCGCGCGCCTCGGCCTGATCGGCGTAGGCGCTGGCCGCGGCGAACGCCAGGTCGCGGCTGTAACGCAGGATGCCCGCGGTCAGCGCGGTCAGCTGCTCCTCGGAGCGGGCCAGCAACGGCACCACTTCTTCGAAGAACTCCATGGTGACGCGCACCATCTCCACCGACTGCCGCAGCGCGATGCGCCGCCGCAGGTCCTGTGGCACGACCTCGAAGGCCTGTGCCGTGTAGCTGACGTTGCTCTGCGGGTCGCGCATCCACTCGACGAAGTTCACCACCGCCGTCTGTACGACCAGCTGGACGCTGGCCCGCTGCGACGCCTCGAGTTCGGCGAAGAACGGCAACCGTTCCTCCAATGCGCGCACGGCGTCGGTGGCCACCCGGCCCGAATACTGCTGCAACCGGCGCAGCACCGAGTCGGGAACGGCCTCGAGGACCTCGACCGTCGACTTCGGTGGCACGAACCGGTTGTCAGGCACCTCTAAAGGCTACGCCACCGCTATGGAGGAAACCTCCAAGCGGCCATGCCACTCAAGCGACTCCCTGTCGCATGTCGTCGCCTAAGCGACTCCCTGTCGCATGTCGTCGCCTAAGCGACTCCGGGGTCCGAGGTCTGCTCTGGGGCGGCCAGCACGTCGTCGATCTCGTACTTCTTCGCCGCCTCGACCGCGACGGACTGGTCGATATTGCCGTCGCGGGCCAGTCCTTCGAGCACGGCGACCGCGATCGACTCGCCGTCGGTGTTGTAGTACCGACGCGCGGCGGGGCGGGTGTCGGAGAAGCCGAACCCGTCGGTGCCCAGCGTGATGTAGGTGCCGGGGACCCACGCCCGGATCTGCTCGGGAACCCCGCGCATCCAGTCCGACACCGCGATTACCGGGCCTTCGGCGTCGGCCAGCACCTTGGTGATGTACGGGGTGCCCGCCGGCTGGTCCGGATGGCGCAGCCGTCGTTTCTCGATCTCGACGCCGTCGCGGTTGAGCTCGCCCCAGCTGGTCACCGACCACACGTCGGCGGCGACATCCCATTCGTCGGCGAGCAGCTCGGCGGCCTTGAGAGCCGACGGCATGGCCACACCCGACACCAGGATCTGCGCCGCATTGGACCGCTTTTCGGGCGCGGGCTGGTAGCGGTAGATGCCGCGCAGCAGGCCCTCGACGTCGAGGCCCTCCGGCTCCGGCGGCTGGACGTAAGGCTCGTTGTAGATCGTCATATAGAAGTAGACGTTCTCGGGATCCTCGCCGTACATCCGGCTCAGGCCGCTCTCGACGATGTAGGCGATCTCGTAGGCGAACGCCGGATCGTAGGCGACGACCGCGGGGTTGGACGCGGCCAGCAGCAGCGAATGCCCGTCGGCGTGCTGAAGGCCCTCACCCACCAGCGTGGTGCGCCCCGCCGTGGCGCCGAGAAGGAACCCGCGCGTCATCTGGTCGGCGGCCGCCCACAGGTTGTCGCCGGTGCGCTGGAATCCGAACATCGAATAGAAGATGTAGATCGGGATCATCGGCTCGTTGTGCGTCGAGTAGCACGTGCCTGCCGCGATGAAACTGGCTGAGGACCCGGCCTCGTTGATGCCCTCGTGCAGGATCTGGCCGACCTCGGATTCCTTGTAGGCCAACATCAATTCGGCATCGACCGAGGTGTACAGCTGGCCGTTGCGGTTGTAGATCTTGAGGTTGGGGAACCACGAGTCCATCCCGAAGGTGCGGGCCTCATCGGGAATGATCGGCACGATGCGCCAACCGATCTCCTTGTCGCGCAACAGTTCTTTGAACGTCCGGACGGTGGCCATCGTCGTGGCCACCTCCTGCTTACCGGACCCCTTCTTAAGCGCCTTGTAGGTGTCCCGGCCTGGCAGCGTCAGCGACTTGGTCTTGGTGCGACGCTCGGGCAGGAACCCGCCGAGCGCGCGCCTGCGGTCGAGCATGTAGCGGATCTCGGGTGCTTCCGGACCGGGGTGGTAGTACGGCGGAAGGTACGGGTTCTCCTCGAGTTGCTCGTCGCTGATCGGGATGCGCTGGGCATCGCGGAAGTACTTGAGGTCTTCGAGCGCAAGCTTTTTCATCTGATGAGTGGCGTTGCGGCCCTGGAAGTGCGCGCCCAACGAGTAACCCTTGATGGTCTTGGCCAAGATGACCGTCGGCTGGCCTTTGTGCTCCATGGCGGCGCGGTAGGCGGCGTAGACCTTGCGGTAGTCGTGACCGCCGCGCTTGAGGTTCCAGATCTCGGAGTCCGACATCTTCTCGACGAGCGCCTTGGTGCGGGGGTCGCGGCCGAAGAAGTGGTCGCGCACGTAGGCGCCGTCGTTGGCCTTGTAGGTCTGGTAGTCGCCGTCGGGCGTGCTGTTCATCAGGTTGACCAGCGCGCCGTCGCGGTCGGCGTGCAGCAGCGCATCCCATTCGCGGCCCCACACCACCTTGATGACGTTCCAGCCGGCCCCGCGGAAGAACGACTCGAGCTCCTGAATGATCTTGCCGTTTCCGCGTACCGGCCCGTCGAGGCGCTGCAAGTTGCAGTTGACCACGAAGGTGAGGTTGTCCAGCCCTTCCAGCGCGGCGACGTGCGCCAAGCCCCGGCTCTCGGGTTCGTCCATCTCCCCGTCGCCGAGGAACGCCCACACGTGCTGATCGGAGGTGTCCCTGATCTCCCGGTCGTGCAGGTAGTGGTTGAACCTTGCCTGGTAGATGGCGTTCATCGGGCCCAGCCCCATGGAGACCGTCGGGAACTCCCAGAAGTCGGGCATCAGCCGCGGATGCGGGTACGACGGCAGCCCGCCGCCGGGATGGCTGTGCTCCTGGCGGAAGCCGTCGAGTTGGTCGGCCGACAGGCGTCCTTCCAGGTACGCGCGGGCGTAGATACCTGGTGAGGCGTGACCTTGGATGAACACGTGGTCGCCGCCCCCGGGATGCTGCTTGCCGCGGAAGAAGTGGTTGAAGCCGACCTCGTAGAGCGCGGCCGACGACGCGTAGGTCGAAATATGGCCTCCGACACCGACTCCCGGCCGTTGTGCGCGGTGCACCATGATGGCGGCGTTCCACCGGATCCAGGTGCGGTAGCGGCGTTCGACGTCCTCGTCGCCGGGAAACCACGGCTCCAGCTCGGTGGGGATGGTGTTGACGTAATCGGTCGACGTCAGCGACGGGATGGCCACGCGCTGTTCGCCGGCGCGTTCGAGCAGACGCAACATCATGTAGCGTGCCCGCGCGGGGCCAGACTGTTCGAGCAGCTGGTCAAACGATTCCAGCCATTCGCCGGTCTCTTCGGGATCGATGTCGGGCAGGTACGACGCGACGCCTTCGCGGATCACCCTGACCCGGTCGTGTTCGGCTGCGTTGGTGGAGTTTTGGGCCAGGTCCTGGCGCGCGAACTCGGTGGTCAACTTCCGCTCCTTGGTAGGCGGTTCGGGTGCCCCCGCTCCTCGCGCAGATGTTTTCTGCGCTCGAATCGTGAGCGACGGGTTCCATCCTTCTCCCATCCTGCCCCACACGCACCGGTGGGGGTTGCCGACTGCAATGAACCGGCGGTCGCCGGAGCGACCCGGTAACGTCTGCAGCCGTGGTGATCGGTGCGCTGGTGCAAAAACCGCTGCGGATCGGCGCACTCGTGGTCGGCATCTCGGCCGCGGCCGCCATGGTCGTCGTCGGCTGCAGCAGCGTCACCGAGGGCTCCGCACGGGTGGACGCAGCCGAGGCGCCGGTGTACCGGGCGTCGGTGTCGGCCTCGCTCGCGGAGTCGGCGGCCAGTTCCAGCGCAAGGGAGTCGGAACGTCAGGCCTCGATCACCAAGGAGGCGATCCACTCGTCGTGCGAGACGCTGAGCTCCACCAGCGTCGAGGCGATCACCGCGGTCAACGCCTACGTCGATGCGTTCAACCGGAGCGCGGGGGATGTGCAGGCCAAGGCCGGGCCTGCAATCGACGCCCTGAATCACAGCGCCGACATGGTGGCGCGCTCCATCGCCGATCCGCTGGATCCTGAGCTCACCGATGCGCTCAACGGCTGGGTGGGCGCCGCCAGGGACGTAGCCACGGCGATCGCAGGCAACTACGGGCCCGACGAGTTCAACGCCGCGATCACCGCGCTCAACGACACCAAGACCACCGCGCTCAACCTCTGCGACGCCGCGTATTGACCAGGCGGATATTTTGGCCAACCTTGCTGCCAGTCGCGTGCGGGTGCAGTGCTTCGTGCGACGATAGGGCGCAGGACAATCGCCCAAGAGATGCCGAGCGCAACGTGCGCCCGAGCCGGCTGAAGGAGGACCGACCGTGGTCGCGGCGGATGACGCCCCGAACTACGCCCACAGACTGGGCATCCAAAAAGATCAGGTTGTACAGGAACTGGGCTGGGACGAGGACGTCGACGACGACATCCGAGCCGACATCGAGGAAGCGTGCGGCGGCGAGCTGCTCGACGAAGATGCCGACGAGGTCATCGATGTGGTGCTGCTCTGGTGGCGCGACGACGACGGGGATCTCGTGGATGCGCTGATGGACGCCATCACCCCGTTGGCCGACGACGGCGTCATCTGGGTGGTGACCCCGAAGACGGGCAAACCCGGCCACGTCCAACCGGCTGAGGTCGCCGAGTCTGCACCCACCGCCGGCCTGATGCAGACGTCGTCAGCCAACCTAGGTGACTGGATCGCCACCCGGCTGGTGCAGCCGAAGTCGAAGGCAGCGGGGAGGAGAGGGTGATCGAGGTCGGCACCGAGGCGCCCGATTTCACGCTCAAGGACCAGAACGGTCAGCCCGTCACGCTGAGCGATTTCCGGGGTGCCAAGAACGTACTGCTGGTGTTCTTTCCGCTGGCGTTCACGGGCATCTGCCAGGGTGAGCTCGACGAGATCCGGGACAAGCTGCCCCAGTACGAGAACGACGACACCGCGACGTTGGCGATCTCGGTGGGCCCGCCGCCGACCCACAAGATCTGGGCCGCCCAGAGCGGCTTCACGTTCCCCGTGCTGTCGGATTTCTGGCCCCACGGAGAGGTCGCGATGGCCTACGGGGTGTTCAACCAGGACGCGGGTATCGCCAACCGCGGCACGTTCGTCGTCGACCGCGGCGGGATCGTCCGGTTCGCCGAGATGAAGGAGCCGGGGGAGGCCCGCGATCAGGCGCTGTGGACGGACGCGCTGGCGGCGTTGCGCTCCGGTTGAGGTGATTTCTCGTCGCAGGTCATGGCCGTGTAGCTTGCCCTGCAGGGGCGCGTAGCTCAGTGGTAGAGCTCTGGTTTTACACACCAGCGGTCGGCGGTTCGATACCGTCCGCGCCCACCAGGATTAGCGCAGGTCGAGACTATATTCCACCGCTAGGGTGAACGTCGTCGGTTGCCCGTCGGGTGGCGAGTGTCCCAAGAGTGTCCCAACCGTCCCCACCGCAACCATCCGGCCACCGACGGAGGGGCTCAGGGCATCAAGTAGTCTGGTGGTAATCGAGCAACACGGGTTCGAATCCCGTCGGCTCCACTCATGGGGCCGTAGTTCAGCGGTAGAACTCTCGACTGATCGAAAGAACGAGGGGCGGTCATTGCGACCGCCCCTCGTTCTGCATCTGCCATCCGGTGGCGTCATCGGAAAAGTGACGCGCCCACCGCACGCAACTCGTCGGCCTTCACATCGGAGTAGATGGACAACGCCACTGCCGGGTCGTGGCCGTGCCAAGCGGCGACGATGTGCGGCGGGTGGCCCTGGTCGAGCATCAGCGACACCGACGTGTTGCGCAGGCCGTGCAACTTGATCCGACGCAACCCGGCGCGCGTGCGCAACCGTTGGAACTCATCGGTGTAGGACTCGGGGCGCAGCGGTTCGCCGTCCTCGCGCACGGCCACCAGACGGTCGTCGGACCACGGCACCCCGACCGCCATCGCCTCGCGTTTCTGGGCCGTCTTGAGGCTGCGCAGCGCCTCAGTCACGTCCGACGGTAGCGGCAGGTCGCGGCGGCTCCGCTTCGACTTCGGCGCACCCTCGACCGCCTCATTGCCGACGGCGACGCGGCCCCGCCGGACCGCCAACGTGCCGGTGTCGAGATCGACAGCGCTCCAACGCAGCCCGAGCACCTCGGACCGGCGCATCCCGTAGCAGGACAGCAGCCAGCACGCGAATAAGCGGTGGTTGCGCACGGCCTCGCGGAACTGGCCGACCTCGGCCAAGGTCCACGACTTCGCGGTGGGCTCGGTGCCGTCGGCGGCCTCGGCGGCATCGTCGGGGTCGGCGTCCTTCGGACGCTCCACCAACGCGATCACGTTGCGCGGCAACACACCCTGATCCACGTAACTCTGGACCACCGCGCCGAACGTGGTGAGGGTGGACCGCACCGTCTGCGGGCTCAGACCGCGTTTGGCATCGTCGGCAGCCTCGGGGGCACCGGGCGCGTAGACACCGCGCCACAGGCGGGTGACCCGCCCCGTGGCCAGCATCGCCGACAACGCCGAATGCACGTCACCGTCGGGCAGGGCGGCGACCAGTTCGGCGGCGGCGATGCCGTCGGGATGCTCGGACACCAACGCGACCACCCGGCCCGCCAGCGAGTCGGCCCGGTAGTGCTTGGGCGACGTGCGCGCCTCGGTCAGCATCCACCGGACCAGCGCATCGCCGTCGGCCTTGGTGAGCGTCTGCAATTTCTTGCCGCCGAGGTAGCGGCGCACCGGCTTGAGGTCCATCTCATACGAGTAGGTGGTGACCCGGCGGATGCCGCGACGACCGGCCAGCCACGCATCGCACGCCTCGTCAACGGTGACCGAAGTCGGGCGGTGGTAGGTGCCCGCCGCGACCTCGGATGTGATGCGACGCAACTCCTTCCGCGCCTCGGTCAGGGTCCGGTAGGTGAACCGCCGCCGGTCGCGGGTGCCGTCGGGCTTGGCCCCGAGGTCGGCGCGGAACTCGTAAGTGACGGTGCCGTTCTTGGCCACGCGGCGGCTGATCGGCTCGGCGCGCCGGGTGCGTTTGGTGGGCTGTGGGTCGGTGTCGGTGGTGGTCATGTCGATTGGTTTCCTCGGTTCGTGGTCGTGGTCGTGGTCGTGGTCGTGGTCGTGGTCGAGCTAGGTGGCGGTGGTGTCCCGCTGACGTGGCGGTGGCCGTTTCGGTAGCGGCTCGCCGTCGAACCACCCCTCTGCCTTCGCCCGTTTGAGCAGCCGGTCCACCGTCTTGGTGCTGACGTGCAACTCGGCGGCGACGGTGGGGCGCACCGGCTGACCGAGCGCCAGCGCCCGCTCGGCGATGCGCGCCGCCTGATACACGCGCGGGTCGTGGTTCTCGGGTTGCGTTTGGACCTCGGCGGTGTCGTCCACGTAGCCGATCTGACCGCCGAGTCGTTCGATCCATTGCGCGGCGGTGACGGCCAGCCTGCGCACCGAGAACGCGCGCACCGCGTCGTAGTCCACCGCTGCGCCCTCGTCGGCGGTGAGCGTCAGTTCGGTCAGGGCGGGGCCGGACCCCCGGCTCGTCGTCACCCGCACGACGTAGGTCACGGAATGCCCGACCAGACGAATCGCCACCCGCTCGTCGGGCCGGGGCGTCCGCCCGAACGGGCCGGAATGGCTGCCGGGGTTCGGGTCGGGGTCGGCGTAGTCCACCGACTCCACGTCGCCGCGTCGGGGGTGTGGTCGCGTCGTGCACATGTTGTCCAATCTACAGACTGGACATTGGACACAGCAACGGGTCGTATGGTTCACATGACTGACCACACGAACACCACACCTACCGCCGCACCGGGGCGGACAACCTGCCCCGTCGTCCGGCGCGGCCCCGTCACCGTCGATTACCTCCGCGTGCACCCAACCGTGAGTGCTGAGCAGGCGGCATTGCTGCTGGGCATCTCCAAGGCGTACGCATACGACCTCATCCACAAAGGCGAGTTGGACGCGATCCTGTTGGGGGAGAAGCGCGTTCGCGTGAAGTCCGCCAGCCTGCTGCGGCTGCTGGGCGAGGACAGCCGCGCGAAGTGAGCCTCTACGACTACCGGGCTTCCCAGCAGATCAGCGCCACCGACCCGCCGTTCTACGCGCTGATCATGGCGGCGGTGCGCAAGGCTGACACGCAGAACGCGGCCCGCCTGCGGATGGCGTTCCCCGACGTGTGCGACGAGTTCGCGGCCCGCTACGACGCCCCCGGCGGGATGCTGCCCACCGACCCCGCCGAGGGCGGTGCCCGATGACCACGCCAACGGCACCTCGGGCCACCTACACCGACCTTGGGAATCGGTGGACGTTCCGCTATCGCGGCGGCGAGAAGGTCCATCAACACGTGCCGCTGGTGCTGACGGCGGAAGTCGATTACGCGGCGTTCGAGGACGACTACCTACCTGACGAGATCAGCGCCCGCGACCTGTTCCGTGAGTGGGTGAAATACGTGCACCGCAACCAGGAGCGCAAGCGCGAGGTGGCGGACCTGGCGGCGATGCCGTTCGGCGATGACGACGAGGACGACTGGCCGTGCGCCGACGCGTTCGATGACTCGCTGTCCATCTCCTGGTTCGTGTCCTCCCCAGTGATGCGCGGCGGGAGGGTGTTCGAGGCTGCGGATCAGTGCCCGGCTCGGGCTGGGCGTGCCGCGCTGTACCCGGCGCTGCGCACTTCGACGTTCAGCACCTACTGGACGACGCCGATTCACTCGGTCACCGGCGACGAGATCGACTGGTGGCGCGTTCCCTTCGACCCTGGGCATTGGGCACGGCTGCGGCCCGGCGAACGCTGGTACACGGCCAAGGGCGCATACATCTACGAGGCGACCGGGTGGACGCCGACGCCGTTCCAGGCAACGGTGAGCCTGCGGTATCTAGCCGAGCGTGCGGGTGTCGCGCACCTCGTTGGTGCCCGATGAGCGCGCCACGACTCTTCGCGCACCCGCGCACCTGGGCCACCTACGGCGTCGGTGAGCCCGACGACCACGGTGGCTACTCCAAGGGCCGCGTTCGCCTCCAAGTGGTCGCATGGGACGCCGCCGGGCACGCGCTGGTGATGCCCGCAGGCAGCGACACGGCGATTCGCGCCAGCGCGTTCGAGTCCAGCGCGGGCCGGACCACGCTGCTACGGGTGTCGGTAGCGACCAAAAGCACCCACGCCCTGCGCATGGCCCAGCGCGGCGACGACTAGTCAGAACTGCCCGCCGACACGCCCGTGCGAGGCGGTGAGGTTCGCGGCCCGACTAACCCGAAGGGGTCGGGAAACGAACCTCCAGCCACCGGCCCGAACGCCGAAAACTCAACGGAGACAACACCGTAAACGTAGGGATAATGAGCCGGCTCGCGGCGCGCGTCTGCACACCGCCCGTCTAACGTGCGAACTACCCGCATCGCCCGAGAGGACCAGCCCATGACCATCAGCACTCCGGTGTCCAATGCCTGCGTGGAGTCCGCCGTGGCCGCGCCCATGATCGGCGTCGAGCCGCAGACCCTCAAACTGTGGCGGCGCAAGGGCGTTGGCCCGCGCTACGTGAAGTTCGGCAACCGGGTCCGGTATCGCGTGAGCGACATCGAGGCGTGGTTGGCCGACCACACCGTCACGCCGGAACCCGCAGCGGCGCAACGGGACTAACCCGCAAACGCAGTGATGCCGCACCAGCCGCGTGCTTGGCCTCGCCCGCGATGTGCCGGTGCGGCACCACTTCCAAGGACTCCCCATCGCCACGAAGTAGGAGACATGACCGAGAATACCTCCCCAACCGGCAACCGCGCCGATACCGCCGACGAGTTGCTGGCGTCGATGCCCGCCGACTTCCTCAAGGCCAGTGCCCCCGCCGGGCGGGGCGCGACCAACGGCAGCGAACCGGACACCGACGACGACGACCTCGCGCTGGCGGTGCCCGCCCGCATCGCCGCCGAGGTGCTGTGCAAAGACAAACTGACGCAGCGTGTCCGGCGTGCGTTGGGTCAACAGACCCTCTACGTCAACGTGGACGACCTGGTGACCCTCGGGCTGATGACCGACGGTCAGCGTCCGACCATCGAGGAGGCCGATGGCGCGTGCCATCGGATTCTCCGCAGCGGCCTCGACCTCTACGGGCGGGCGATGCCGTTGGACACGTTGCGCGGCATCGTTTCTGGCTACGATCCGAGCCGCCCCATCGCCCTAGCGACGTTGGCCGGGGTCGCCGAGCGTGGCCACGAATACGCCGCGCTGGCGGTCAAGAAGCTGCGGGACCGCAACACCGTCGGGCGCGCCGAGGGGCGGCGGGCCGGGCTGGCACTGTCGCTGACCGTCGCCGAGTTGTTGGAACTCGGTGCGACCGACACCGACGCTCGCGCGCTGCCCACCGCCGACGAGGGGTCGCGGGCCGCGTCGGTGCGCATCATCGAGGGTTGGAACGAGGCCGACCGCACCGAGGCGCGTCGGCCAACACAGCCCGCCGCCGCCATCACGCTGACCAAGGCATCGAAAGTAATGCGCCGCCACGCCGACTGGCTGTGGACCACCGAGGGCATGGACCCGTACCAGTGCGGCGTGACGGCGGCGATGATCCCCCTGCACGGCCTGACCACCATCGCGGGGCGCGAGCAGGCGGCGAAGTCCACGTTCTGCTGGTGGCTGGCCGCGCAGGTGACCCACGGCCTACTGCCGGGCCACTACGAGGGCCAGCCGCGCGATGTGG
The DNA here is from genome assembly GCF_002245535.1 of Mycobacterium lehmannii. Lineage (GTDB taxonomy): Bacteria > Actinomycetota > Actinomycetes > Mycobacteriales > Mycobacteriaceae > Mycobacterium > Mycobacterium lehmannii. The sequence continues at coordinate 97,485 of NZ_NKCN01000016.1, forward strand.
TCATCATGGCCAGCGAGGACTCGGAGTCGAAGATTCGGCGGCGGTTGGAGGCGGCGGGCGCGGACCTCGACCGGGTGTACCTGCCGACCAAGACGACCGCCGACGGCATCGTGCTGCCCATCTCAATCCGCGACGACCTCGACACCATCACCAACCTGTTGACCGAGATCGAGCCGGGGCTAGTCATCTTCGACCCCATCAAGGACTTCCTCGGCGACGGCATCAACACCGACCGCGAGGACGAGGTGCGTCCGGTGCTGACACCGCTACTCAAACTGACCGAGGAGTGCGGCACGGCGGTCGTCGGGCTGCACCATCTCAACAAGTCGCTCAAAGGCGACTTCCTCACCCGCCTCACGGGGTCCGGCGCGTTCAAGAACGTGTCGCGGTCGGTCATCGGCATCGCGCACGAACTGTCCACCGACCGGCGGCTGGTGCAGTTGATGAAGTCGAATGACGGCGAGTTGGCCCGCGCGGCGTTCCAGGCACGGGTGATCGGGGTGGACATCACCATCGACGGGCGCACCGAGAAGGTCGGCAAGTGGATCATGGATGGCGTCAGCCTGTCCGACCTCGACACCGTGCTGGCGGCGAAGGAGCAGGGCGGGCGCGGCGGGTCGGCGGTCGAACGGGCCAAGGACGCGCTGGCCAAGTACCTCGGCGATGCGCAGAAGCCGTCCGATGAGGTGCGGCAGGCCGTCGCCTCGCAACTCAACGTGTCGGAGGAGACGGTCAAACGGGCGTTCCGCGAGTTGGGCGGGCAGTCCACCCGCACCAAGGAGAAGCCGTCGCGGACATTGTGGTCGCTGCCCGACGCCGCCGACGACGCCGACGGCGACCAGGGCGATTGACCCACCGCACCCCGCCTCGCGGGGGTGTGCGCGCCGTTTTGACCCAACTTGGCCACCGCGCCGCATCGGCGCAGGTCACCGCCGCATTCCTAGTTGGGTCAAGCGTTGACCCAACTAGCCCAGTTGGGTCAAGTCTTGACCTAACTAGGCGAACCCCCTCTGACCTGCACAAATAGGTTGGTATTAAACGTATTCTCCTAGTTGGGTCAAGAGGTCGCGCACACCCCCGCGTGCGCGCGCGTGACGGCGGCGGTGGCACGACCGTCGGGCGGGGCGGTGGGCCGGGCGGTGGTGGCTAGCGGGGCGGTGGACCCCGACCCACAGCACGCCCGGCCGGAGGGCGGTGGGACGAATCGACAACAGCCGCAATGAGTTTCCCGTAAAGGTCGGGGACTAGAGGCGCGGCGCGTAATGGGACCACAATGGGCACATGGCACCTCGGGAGAACCGACAGGACTCCTACGCCCGTGCCGCGCGGGCGTCGGACATGCGCGCCAGCGGGGCGACGTGGCAGATGATCGCCGACCGCGAGAACTACCCGTCGGCACGGGCGGCGATGAAGGCTGTGGAGCGTCACCGCGTGCGCAACCCGCTCGGCGGCGTGGCCACGCTGCGGCACGACGCGCACGACGCCTACCGGATCACCAAGGCCACCCTGTTCGGTTGCATGGCCGACGCCCGGCGGCGCGGTGACATCGGCGAGACCGTCGCGGCAGCGCGCGCCGTCAACGACACCATCGACAAGCAGTGCAAGCTCATGGGCGTACACGTGCCCGTGGCCCAGCAGGTCGATGTGACCGTGAGCGCCGACCCGGTGGCGCTGCTCGACCAGGTGGAGGCCGCGCTGTTGGAGCGCGACCGGCAGCGACAACTCACGTCCGGCAACGTCATCGACGCGGAGGTAATCCCATGAGCACCGCCACGACCCAGGACGCCATCAAGGCGGCAACGTCGGTCGCCCGCGACATCGCCGAGGGCGCGCTGTCGCCGTCGGCGTTGGAGAGCCAGGCTGTCGCGGAGTTGCGCGAGATGGTCGGCACCGTGGTCGGGCCGGACGACCCGGCGTGGTCGCTGCAATGCGACATCGCCCGCCAGGTGCTCGCCCTCGACGGCGTGCCCGCCGACGAACTGGCCGAGTGGCTGGCCGTCGCACGGCTGCGGGCCGGTGAGGCGGTCAGCACGCCCGACCCTGCAGACACCCCACCCGAACCCGTCTCGTTGGCCAGCGTGGCGCACGGCCCCGAGACGATGCCGCCCGACGACACCGACGACGACTCCACGCCGGACACCGACGAGCCGGCAGTGGTCGCCCTGGTGCAGCCGCCACCGACATCACCCCGGCCCGATCACTACGACGCGACGGCGGCGTGGCTGGCGGGCGGCACCCGCCGGAATTGACCCCGCCGGGGCCGCTGCGTGGCGGCAGACGCCCGGCCCTGCCCGATTACCCGCCGCACGCCGGTTGGTCCGTCAGCGGGCCGCACAGCCACTATTCCGGCGGTGCTGCTGGCGGTCGCCAGGGCCGAGAATCGTTGTGCCGCAGGCAGTTCCCCGACATCGACGGGATTCTCAACCGAGGCAAGGGGGGAGTGATGGGACCGCCGTCCTTTGGGCCATTCTCGGCCCAGCGGCGGCGGCTGTGCCGCGCTGAGGGTTCGACTACTGACCCGTCATTGCAGGTAGGCGGCATATTGCGGTGAGCCACGAACCCGGCGACCGTTGGTGAAACGGGCAAACGGGTCGCCGATGTTGCCGCATAATGCCAGGTCAGGGAGTTTACGAAACACGCAGACCGCTACCAGCGGTTGTCCGGATTGCTGTAGTCGGCATAGAACACATCGCCGGGTGCAGTGATGCGCCGCCAGACCGGCGCAAAGAGTGTGTTGTTCAGTTCCGTGACGTCGGCATAGTTGGTGACGATCTCCGACAGGTCGAGTCCACGGTCGGCGCGACGCAAGCCAGTGTTGGTCAGGTTGGCCGACCCTTTGAACGCAACGAGGCCGTCAACGATGAGCAGTTTCTGGTGTGGTGCGTCATAGATGTTCTGCTCGGTGGGGATGACTTGGGCGATCAGCCCTGGTACTTCGGTTGGGTATTCGGTCAGTTCGACGCGAGTGCTGGCGTCCACGTTCGAGGCGAATCCGTAGACGGGCACCCGCATGCTGGCCATCTTCAAAGCGCCGATCAACTGGTGGCTCATCCCCCAGCTACAGAAGTGCACGAAGTACTTGGCGCGGGAAACGACCTCGAAGAACGTGCGCATCGTCGGCCAAGGGTCGGCCTTTGGCCGCTCAGCTCGACCGCGTGACTCCCGAACGATCTTGGCGAGAGTTGTCGCGTGGCTAAGGAGGTCATCGTGATCGAGCAACAGACCGTTCTTCTTGAAGTAGTCGTGCGTGCTCACGTGCCAGTCGCCGTCCGACGGGGTGCCGATCTGGACGTCGTATTTCACTGCGCACAACCGGCACGAATGCTCTGTCGGCGCATCTTTCTTGAAGTCGGTCTTGTAGGTGCGCATGAGACCTCGGCACGCCGGGCAGACATAACGCGGCGGGTTGAAGTCCAAGATTGACGTGATGTCGAAGCCAGGCACGTCATAGATCATCCTCGACCAGTCCGACACGCCCAACGAACCCTGCCCAATCATGGCCCGATTCTGCCGTCGCTTCGGCGTATTTCGCCACGTCGTAAGGCGCCACAATCCCGTATAGGTCGGGGAACTGCCTTGTGCGACAACATATTTGGGATCAGTAGCTTGCACACGCTAGTGACATACTGGCAAACGTGACCGCAACCGAGAGTGCCAGCGCCGCCCCATCCGCCCATCCACGCGACCGCAGCATGGAGTCGTGGCGCGCCCGGCTCGGCGTCCTGGCCAGCCGGGGCGAGACCGACGGCCCCCGCGTCGCCGAGGCGCGCGCCGCGCTGTCGTGGCACCGCACCAGGGCGACCATCCTCCGCGAAATGAACATCACCGAGGAACGTGCCGACTCGCTGATGGACCTCCTCGACCAGCACGCCGACGCCGACGCCGAGGCGGTGGCCCGATGACCGGCATTCAGCCCGGCGTGATGGCGCGCAACCGCACGTTCGCCGCCCTTGCCGCGCAGCATCCGCAGCCGCCGCGCCGGTACTCGCAGTCGGAACACCGCCACCGGCGGCGCACCGGGCTGAGCGTCGCCCACTACGACGGCACGTGGAGCCTGGCGCGCGAGGTCGCCGATGTCGTCAACCCACTGGCGCAGCGGATCGCCGCCGACGACCGGCCCACCCGATTCATGCGCGCGACCGCCAACGTGCCGTCGCTGGCCGAGGCGGTCCATGAGGCTGTCGGCGTCGTCGTCGGGTGGGTGGCCGAGACCGACGCCCGCCGCCGCACCGCGCACCTGGCCAACGAGCCGGGCAAGCGCAAGTACGCCATGACCACCCTCTGCGACCTCGCGCCGCGCCCGGCGTTGCCCGACATCACCGACGACATGATGGCGTCCGGCGCGTGGGCGGCGGCGGTGATCGAGATGGCCGACGGCATCGACGCGGCGTTCTCCGACCTGTTGGCGCAGTCGCACCCGCCCAACGCCCCCGCGCTGCGTGGCCAGCCTTCACGGTCGGACCTGTTGGCGCGGTTGCTGGCCCGCACCATCGACCGCGCTGCCCTGGCGTTGGAACGGCGTCTCGATCGCGACGACCACGGCCAGGGCCACCAGACCCCCGACGACCGCGCCCGCGCCGATCTGGCCGCGCTGGGCATCGACGCTTAGGAGACACCGATGACCACCGCACTGCCCGACTTCCCCGTGACCACCCACACCGCGACGCTGCCGACGCACTTCGAGGTTCCGGCGGTCAACCCGGCACCGCACGGTCTCTACCCGGCGACGTTCTGGACCGAGGAAGCCGACGGCCCGACCCGCTGGCTGGGCAGCGGCGTTGAGGTCCGTGGCGCGAACTACGGCGGTGCCGACGCCGCCGGGGTGTGGGACGCGGACTGGTGCGCACCGCCCGCCATCGACGGGCCGCGCAAGGAGGGCCAGCGTCCGCCGATCCTGGACCCGTTCGACCCGGTGACGGTGTGGGGTTACGACGAGTGCGACGTGACCGAGCCGTCGCGGGCCGAGGTCCGCGCCCGCGCTGCGCAGATCATGCGGTTGCAGGAACAGTCGATGGTGGAGCGGGAGTTCGCCGAGCGGCTGCTGACCGACGCCGCCGACAGGCCTGCGGGCATCGTCTCGGCGGTGGACCTGACCCTGGCCCTCGGCCACCTTGAGGCGGCGTTCGCCGAGACGAACACCGTCGGGTTCGTCCACGCCGGGGCGCAGTGGGCTGCGGTCGCTGCCGAGGCGCGGTTGGTGAGTCGGACGGGCACCGGCTGGACGACCCCGATGGGCCACCGCTGGGTGTTCGGCGGCGGGTACGTCGCGGGGCTGTCCGACACGCTGGTGGCCACGTCGCAGCCGTTCGGGTGGCGCAACACCGTCGCCGTCCGCGAGGCAATTGACGAGCGTCACAACACGTTTGCCGCCATCGCCGAGCGGTCGGTGGTCGTGGGTTACGAGGCTGTCGTGGCGGCAGCGACGGTGACGCCCGAGGTGACGCCGTGACGATGACCGCCGAGCGTGAGGCCGACACGGTGACCGCCACCTACGACGGGCCGCGCTGCCAGTCGTGCGGTGGGCCGTGCTGGCACTGGAAGGGCAGCGTGTGGGAGTACACCTGCACCGACTGCATCGACCGCTACCTGGACGAGTCGGCGGCGCGGTGGGCTGTCCGCGAGGCCAAAGAGGCCGAGAAACAAGCTCGGAAGAACGCACGAAAGTTGTTGCAAAGCAACGACTCAGAGCCACCGGTCATGGCGAACGGTCGGCGTTCCGACGGCGACGGCCCGGTTGTGTACCGCGCCGCCGTCGGGGCGTCGGCCACCACGCCGTAACCGCCTCCACCACCATCAGGAAGGACACCACCATGACCCGGCGCAAGCCACCGCTCACCTTGGCCACCATCACCCCGCGCGAGCGGCACCACCTCGAAACGTGCGTCCACGAAGCAGCCCACGCCGTCGCCGGTGTCGCCCTCGGTGGCCAACTGCGCAGCGCGGTGGTGTCTAACAGCCGGGTGTGGGGCGTCGAGGGTCTCGCCTCGTTCGCCGACACGCCCCACGGGCGTGACCCCGAGATCGCGTACGCCGGTCCGTGGGCACAGGCGAAGTTCCGTGCCGGTGGCCGCGACAACCGCCCGACCCAGCGGCAGGTGTTGGCGGTTCTCAACGCGGGCGGGTACAAGGACGACCGGATGCTGATCGCTTCCGGCGGCACCCATTTGGGACACTTCGTCACCCCGCTCATCGAGCGGACATGGCCCGCTGTGATGCGTGTGGCCCGGCGGCTCTACGACACCGGGGAGGCGACCCACGCCGACGTGTGCGCCGCGCTCGGCATCACCGACGGCGGCGGGCCGACCAGTTCGCAACTGGCCGGGCTGCGGGCCGGGATGCACCGCGTGCCCGCCTGACATCACCGCGCCGCCGCGCTCCGGTTGGCCTCGGACGAGCGCGGCGGCAACGGCCCCCACAACCACACGGGACGACACCTCACCAACGAGATAGAGGAGACACCGTGACCGCCCCCACCGCCACCCCGTCCGTAGACCGACGGTTTCACGACTTCTGGCTGCCCGACTACTGCCCCCGGTGCAACCCGGCGGGCCACAACGCCGACCGTTGCGTGCGCCTGGCCACCGAGACCGAGCCCGATGCCGTCACGTGGCGCGGCGGCAAGGGGGTGGTGTGCGAGTACGTCTGCGACCGCTGCGGGCACCAATGGCGTCGGTCCGACCTGTGGACCGCGCAGTGCGCCGGGTTCGTCCCCAACCAACGGAAGGCCGCATGACCACGACGACCGACCGCGTGCGCGACCCCATCGCGTCCATGTCCGCCGCCCGCGCACTGCGGGCGGCACGTGGTCGCGGCGTACCCGACACCCCGGCGGAACTGGCCCGGCGGCTGGACCCGAAGTTCGTTGTCACTCCGACTATTCGGCTGTTGTCCGACCTCGCCGTGCGGTCGGTGACAGCCTCCGATCAGCGCGACATCGTGACCACCCCGCCGCGCACCGGCAAGTCCCGGCTGCTGGCCATCTGGACGGTGGTGTGGGCGCTGATGCGCGACCCCGACCTGCAAGTGGTGCTCGTCAGCTACTCCGACGAATTGGCGCAGGCGCACAGCCGCGAGGCGCGGCAACTCATCAACGAGCACGCCGACTATCTCGGCATCCGACTGGCCCAGGACAAGACGGCGGTGGGCCGGTGGCGCGTGGAGGGCCGCGCGGGCGGGCTGCTGGCCACCGGCATCAACTCCGGCGTCACCGGGTTCGGTGCCGACCTACTCATCGTGGACGACCCGGTGAAGGACGCCGCCGAGGCCGACAGCGCCGCCCACCGCCGCCGCGTGATAAGCGAGTACCGCTCCACCCTGGCCACCCGTGTCCACCCCGGCGGGTCGGTGCTGTTGGTGATGACGCGGTGGCACGAACGCGACCTGGCCGGTGAACTACTCGACGCCGAGCCGGACGTGTGGACCCATACCAACGTGCCCGCCGTCGCCGACACGGGCGTGCCCGACGCGCTGGGCCGTGCGCCCGGTGTGGCCATGACATCCGCACTCGGGTTCACCGCCGAGCACTTCGCCGCCGCGCGCCGGACTTCCGGTGAGCGAGCCTGGTTTTCGCTCTACGAGGGCGTGCCGTCGGCACCCGAGGGCGGGCTGGTCAAACGCGAATGGCTGGACACCTGGCGGCTGCCCACCGCCCCGCTCGGCCCCGTCGCGACTGTCGTGGGCGTGGACCCGTCCGACTCGGGTTCCGGTGACGCCTGCGGCATCGTCGCGGCGTCGATGACCGCCGAGGGCGTGGTGGCCGTCATCGCCGACGTGTCCGCGCCGATGACATCGGACCAGTGGGCAAGGGCGGCGGTCGATCTGGCCGTGGACGTGGGCGCGTCGGAGATCGCGGTGGAGGGTTTCGCCGCCCGCGAGACGTACCAGCGGGTGGTGAAGGACGCGCTGCGGCGGGCCAAGCTGCCGCGCCCGGTCAAGGTGACGACGTGGCCACCGAAGGGCAGCGGGCGCGGCGGCGGCGATGCGGTGGCCCGGTCGGCGGCGCTGCTACAGGGACTCGAAACCGGCACCACCCGCATCGCCGGGCACCTGCCCGAGTTGGAGGGCGCGGCGGTGACGTGGCAGGCCGGGCAGCACCAACCGGACAGCCTCGCCGCCGTGGTCGTCGCCCACGACGTGCTGGTGCATTCCGCCGGGCATCACGTGCACTTCGTCTCGCCGCTCGATGTCGAGCGCCGTGCCCGCGAGGGCAAGGTGCCGCCGCCCCCGGCGTGGATGACGCGCCGTGTGGGTGGCCGGTGACCGGCTGCACCGCCGCGCACACCGTCGGCCCGGCGGGCTGCGGGGCGCTGGCCAGAGCGGGCCGGTCGAGGCTGCGCGCGGACCTCACGACCCCCACCGCGCCATCGGTGCCCGGCGGATGCGACTGCGCCCGATGCTGCCCGCCGCCGTTGGACGACATCGAGGCGCAACGGGCGCTGCGGCACGTGGCCAACCGGGACGCGGTGGCCTACGCGCGGGGCGAGTTGTCGCTGGTCAGCCTGCACGGGTGCGACGACTGCGGGGGATGGGTGCCGACCTTCACGGAGACGACACCGTAGGTGGCTTGGGCACTCAGTCCCAACGAAACAACTGACGGTAGAGCGCCTCGGTGGGATGCGGCTCCGGCGGTCGATACCCGGTGTCAGTGACCTTGCCCAATAGGTCGATGGCGTTGGGTGCGTTGACCGGCTTCGTGCACATGACGAGATGCGTGAACAGGTCGATGTATTCCAGACTGGCTCTGAACAATTCGACGGCGGTGGTGGCGACCTCGGCCACAGTTGTCGGCTGACCGAAGATGGCGTTCGGCGGCGTGGCCCGCCACACCCCGAGTCGGTCTACCAGTTCCTGGGTCAACTCGACGTCGGTCTGACCGAGGTCGATGGCGATGGCCTGGCTGTTGCCGTAGGTCCGATTGGTGAACGACCCAGTGGGCAGGACGGCATCGTGGATGCGGTTGCGGAGTTGGGAGCAGGCGAATGCGAACCGCTGCAATTCGCGCAACCGGGTGAGTTGTGGCGCGCCGGGGTAGTGCGGGTCCACGTATGTATCCAGCGTCTTGGCCGAGGACAACGACTTGCGCAAGTCTCTACCCGAGTTCGGGTCGAGCCAGCGCACGAACGCACGCCCGTACCCGTCGAACACCGCTATGAGATAGAGCATTTCGCGGTCGAATGCCTCGCTGACAAACTCGATGGTGTCCGTTGTGGGGGCGGCGTCGTGGCCGTTGGTCCGGCTCAGTGCTGCGATCACCTCATCGAGTGCCCGAGCGGCGCGGCGGATTCGTGTCCGTATGGTGTCGATCTCGGCGAGGGCGCGAATGTCCCCGAGTTGTGCGGCGACGAGGCGGAACATGTCGAGCCACCCGACGAGGCTGGCCAGCCCGATGTCGTACACCTCCTTGATAGAGGGGGGTTCCATCTTCTCGGTGACATTGCCGAAGGTCGCGCTGTACCGATATTCGGCGACGGTCCGGTTTCCAGTCATCCGCAGGTAGTGGCCGAACACGGGGTGCAAGTCGTCGGGGGTGACCGAGGTGACGATGTCGTTGTCGCCCACGTCGGCCCGACCCACCGTCGGCGCGTTCGAGACCACCACGTCGGTGCCGAGCCCGTACCCGGCGGACGCGAGCACCGCCCCGCGTATGCGGTCATCGTTGCTTAGATCGGTCGCCGTCGTGTTTTGCGCATCGAGTAGGGCGTAGATGTCGAAGAAGTGGCACTTGCGCCAACCTCGCCGCTCCTCACCGCGCATGGTCGAGACGCTGAACTCCACCGAATCGAGGAAGCGACCCGCGCTCTGCGGGTCGGTGTAGTGGATGACGTAGTGCTCCTCGACTTCGCACGCCTCCATCCAGGCGGTGGCCAGCGCGGTGTCGTCATCCTCGAACACCATCAACATCGGGGTGACGACATCGCGACGGAGAACGTGCACCAAGTCCTCGTAGTCCGCTGGCTGCGGTCCCAGCGTGCGCAGGTCTAGCCCGACGACGAGTGGCCGTGTCGCGGGGGTGATCGGGAACAACGGCTGGTGCTCCTTAGCGACCGCACGGGCGTACCGGACGAACTTCGCGTGGGGGCCGTCCGACGGAATCGTGAGAGCGGTCGGGGCGGCGTTCGGTGAGGCCATGCTCACGATTCTGGCGTGAGCCTCCGACACTTCCCGGCATGTCGCTGCTCAGTACCGCAGGCGTGTCGAACACTCGTTCGCGGATGTCCCAAGAGTGTCCCAAGACGGGACGAAATGTGGTGGACACCCCGGCATCGGGTGGACACGGCGACCGGGCCTGACCTGGACATACTGGACACCGTGGAACGCATGTTCATTTCCTCCGGTCCCTTTACACACCAGCGGTCGGCGGTTCGATACCGTCCGCGCCCACCACGTTTGAAATACCATCGGATCACCAGCAGGTTCCTTCGGCGGAACGAGAGATCCATATCTGACACCGCGTTTCAGATGGTGGCGATCGGCCTGTACTTCGCCGTGATGCTCGCGATCGGCTTCTACGCATTTCGCCGAACCAGCGACCTCGACGACTACATGCTCGGCGGGCGCAGGCTCACCCCGACCGTCGCGGCGCTGTCGGCCGGCGCCTCTGACATGTCCGGATGGCTGCTCCTCGGCGTGCCCGGCGCGATCTACGCCTCCGGCCTGCTCGAGTCGTGGATTGTTATCGGGCTGGTGATCGGCGCCTGGCTCAATTGGAAGTTCGTCGCCCCGCGGCTCCGGGCGTACACCGAGATCGCCAACAACTCGATCACAGTGCCGAGCTTCTTCGAGAACCGGCTGCGTGACAAGTCGCATGTCCTGCGCATCTCGGCAGGCACGATCATCCTGGTCTTCTTCACGTTCTACGTGTCGTCCGGCATGGTCGCGGGCGGCGTGTTCTTCGAGTCGTCGTTCGGCTCGTCGTATCTGACGGGCATGTTGCTGGTCGCCGGAGTCACCCTGTGCTACACGCTATTCGGCGGCTTCCTGGGTGCCTCGCTCACTGACGTCGCGCAGGGGCTGCTGATGCTCGCGGCGCTCGTCACAATCCCCGTAGCCGCAATACTTGCCACCGGCGGGCCCGGCGAGGTGGTCGATCTGGTACGCGCCGCCGACGCCGTCCACAACGCCGATAATCCCGGTGACGAAATCCACCGCACGTCACTGTTCTTCGGCGGAAGTTTCCTCGCCATCGTGTCGGCGGCGGCCTGGGGACTCGGTTACTTCGGGCAACCCCACATCATCGTCCGGTTCATGGCGATGCGCTCGTCGGCCGATGCGAAGGCCGGTCGTCGTATCGGCATCAGCTGGATGATTCTCACGTCCGCGGGGGCGATCACCACCGGCTTCGTCGGCCTGGCGTACTTCTTCCGTGAGGGCGTGACGCTGGAAAATCCCGAGACCGTCTTCTTGCGCCTCGCGCAGGTGATGTTTCACCCGTTCGTCGCCGGTGTCGTCCTCGCCGCGGTGCTGGCGGCCATCATGTCGACGATCTCCTCTCAGCTCATCGTGTGCTCGTCGGCGCTGGTCGAAGACATCTACCGGGCATTCGGCAAAGAGGCCAGTCCGACGAGGCTGGTCACCTACGGTCGGCTCGGGGTGTTGACCGTCGCGGTGGTGGCGGTCCTGTTGGCGCTCAACCCCGATGGGACGATCCTCGACCTCGTCGGATTCGCGTGGGCAGGTTTCGGCGCCGCGTTCGGTCCCCTGATCATCCTGTCGCTGTTCTGGCGCAGGCTCACCTCGCCCGGGGCGATCGCCGGCATGATCGCCGGTGCCGTGGTGGTCGGCGTCTGGGGCCAGACCGAGGCGCTGTCGAGCGCGATGTACGAGATCGTTCCCGGCTTCGTCGCGTGTTTCACCGTCGCGGTCGCCGTATCGCTGATGACGGCCCGCGAGGACGACGAGATTCAGTCCGAATTCTCCGAGATGGCCGAGAAGGCGCACGAGACCGCGGCGCCAGCCTGAAGCGAATAGGGCATGGTGCCGCCGGCTTTGTTCACACGACTCGTCTGCCGCGACGTGCCCGGGCCCGCATATCCCATAGGTACAGCCGGTAGCCGAGAATCCACACGTCGCGCGGGATGATGCGGTCGGCGACACGCAGCGCGGTCAGCAGCGCCTCGAACCGGCGCTGCTGGCGCCCCGACCACGGCAGCCGCATGTGCTCACGAAACTCATGCGGCAGGAACCCCGTCGTGGCGAACAGGTTGAACCGGCCGGCGAGCAGCCGCAGCGGAGCGGGCAGGAACGCCATCGCGGCCACCCCGTGCAAGTGTTCGCGCACGGGTTCGTCGATGCGCAGTTCGTCCAGTGAGCGCTTCCAGTACTCGTCGAACGCGGCGCGATCCGGCGGCCACATGTCCTCGCGGACCTGCAGCGTGGTGCCGAGTTTTCTGGCGTCGAGATAGATCGCGTCGGCCGCCTCGTCGTCGAGCGGTCCGTACAGGAACTCGTGCTGGTCGATGTAGTAGCGATACAGGCAGGCGGCCACCCATAGCTGCAGCCGGGGGTCAAACGCCTTGTACGACACCGGGCTTGACGGGGTGGACCGCACCATCGCGTGCACGCGGTCGACCTCTTCGCGGATCAACCGGCGGTCGCTCTCGGTGCCCATAGTCGCCACCGCGAGGTAGGTCCCGGTCGTGCGCGCGCGTTTGAACGGGTGCTTGTAGACGTTGCCGCTGTCGACCGGGCTCTCCAGCACGCCGTAACCGACGGCGGGCGAGGCCAGCTGCATGATCACGTTGGCCGCCGGCGCCAGCGCTGCAGCCGGATTGAGCAAGTCGACGACGCGTCTCGGCCGACGCGGGGGCCCGAACCTCATGCATCCGAGTAGATCACCTTGTGAGACGCTCGCGAAGTGTTTGCGCCGACCTCAGGCCCGCGTGTGGTGGGGATCGCAGCCGGTTGTGTCGCGGATTCGTTGTTCGCCGACCCTCGGCGCGGACATCCCGTGGCGCTGTTCGGCAGCGCGGCAGCCGCATTGGAGGGTCGCAGTTACGCCGACACCCGCGCGGCGGGCGTTGTGCACACGGCCACCCTGCTCGGCGCGCTGGCACTGCTCGGGACGGCGGCGCACAGAACAGCGCTGCGCCGAGGTGCCGCAGCGGGCACGGTCACCACGGCCGCGACGGTGTTCGTCGCGCTGGGTGGAACGTCGCTGGCCCGCGCCGGAGACCAGATGGCTCGGCACCTGGACCGCGGTGACACCGACAGTGCCCGCCAACTACTGCCGTCGTTGTGCGGGCGCGACCCCTCGGTGCTCGACGAGGCCGGCCTCATCCGCGCGGCGCTGGAGTCGGTGGCGGAGAACACCTCCGACGCCCACGTGGCGCCGCTGCTGTGGACCGCCCTCGGGGGCGTGCCCGCGGTGCTGGTGTACCGCGGTGCGAACACGTTGGACGCGATGATCGGTCACCGCTCGCCGCGCTATTTGCGCTTCGGTTGGGCGGCAGCGCGTTTCGACGATCTGCTGAATCATCTCGCCGCCCGCGCGACCGCGGTGCTGGTGGCCGCATGTGCCCCCGTGGTCGGCGGCTCTCCCGTCGCGGCGCTGCGCGCGTGGAAGCGTGACGCCGGCCGCCATCCCAGTCCGAACGCAGGCGTGGTGGAGGCCGCATTCGCGGGCGCGTTGGGGGTGCGGCTCGGCGGCCCCACTCAGTACGGGCACGAACTGGAGATCCGGCCGACGCTCGGCGACGGCCCGCCGCCACAGGTGGCCGACCTGCGCAGGGCTGTGCGGCTGTCGCGGGCGGTCCAACTGGTCGCCGCCGGGGTGGCGATCGTGCTCAGCGCCGTCGGCCGTACCGGTCGGCGAGCTTCTCCTCGGTCGTGAGCGGAGCCTCGGGCTTCGCCTGCGCGGCCTCCCGAGCGGCCTTCTCCCGTCTGCGCTCGCGCAGTTCGGCATAGATGAAGTAGCCCAGCCCGATTGGCGCGATGATGCCGAACGCGATCCACTGAATGCCGTAGGACAGGAACGGTCCGGCGTCGAGATGCGGCAGCGGGATCGCGCCCAGTCCGCCCGGCTGATCGGCCTCCAGCTGCAGATAGGAACCGGCCAGCGGGACACCCGTGAGCGCCGAGATCTGCCCGGTGTTGATCGAGTACACCTGCTGGATGCCGTCCTGTCGGAACGGCTCCTTGCCTTGCACCAGCCCCTCGGAGTCGCGCAACCGCGCGGTGATCGTCACCGCGCCGTCCGGCACCGGTTCGATCTCCGGCACCCCCGAAGCCTGTACCGGCCGCACGTATCCACGGTTGACGAGCACCGTCGGCCCGCCGTCCACGGCGAACGGAACCAGCACCTCGAACGCGGGTTCGCCCTCGACGATCCGCAGCCGCGCGAGCACCTGAGCCTCGGGTAGATAGCGTCCGGTCGCGGTGACCCGCCGCCACTGGTCGTCCGGGGCTGCCGACTCCTGGTTCGGCAGAAGCGAGGTCACGGGGACCGGCTCGGCGGTCAAGGAGTTCGCGATCTGCGCGTTCTCCCGCGAGGTCTTGGTGTTCTTGCCCAGCTGCCAAGGCGCCAGCACGGTGAAACACAGGTACGCGAACGCGGCCACGACGACAAACAGCGCCAGCCATGACGGCCGCAGCAGGAAGGACCACCGGCGCATCAGCTGGCGATTCCCCGGTCGGCAAGCTGGTCGTCGACCCACTCGTGCAGACCCGGCAGCGACGCTTCGATGACCGTGTACACGTCCTCGAAGTCGGAGTGATCGCCGTAGTAGGGGTCCTCGACGTCCAGTGCGTGAGCACCCGAACGCGGGTCGAACGAGCGCAGCATCCGGATCCGTTCGGCGGGCACACCGAGATCCTTGAGCATCCGAACGTGGTTGCGGCCGAGTGCGATCACCAGGTCGGCGGACATGTGGTCCTCGTTGACCTGGGCGGCTCGGTGGGCGGTCGGATAGCCGTGCTCGCGCAGGACGTGGCTGGCCCGGCGGTCCGCGGGCTCGCCGGCGTGCCAACCGCCGGTGCCGGCGCTGGTCACGCGGACCGCGTCACCCAGGCCGCGCTCGTCGATCTGATGGGCGAACATCTTCTCCGCCATCGGCGATCGGCAGATGTTGCCCGAGCAGATGAACGTCACGTGCAGGGGTTCAGACACCAAGCACCTCACGCAGGTCTGCGACCGAGGCGACGTGCGCGGCGGCGGCAACGGCGGCGGGTCCGTCGAAATCGTCCTTGCCGTAGCCCCATCCGACGACCACGGTCTCGATACCGTGCGCGGCGGCGCCTTCGACGTCATGCGACCGGTCGCCGACCATCAGTGTGCGCTCGGGTATCTCGCCCAGCTGGGCCAATGCGTGGGCGACGACGTCGACCTTGTGTGCGCGCGAACCGTCAACGCTTGCGCCCGCGATGACCTCGAAGCAGTCGGCCAGGCCGAAGTGGGCGAGGATCCGCTGCGCGGTCGGCTCGGCCTTCGAGGTGGCCACCGCCAGGCGCACGCCGGCCGCGCGCAGATCGGCCAGCAGCGCGGGGATGCCGTCGAAGACACAGTTCATCGCCCACCCTCGGGTCCGGTAATCGGTGCGGTATGCCTCGATGGCGTCGTCGGTGCGGTCGCCGAGCCCGAGGCCCCGCAGCGTGTGGTGCATCGGCGGGCCGATGATCATGCTGGCCAGGTCTCCGTCGGGCACCACGGCGCCGACCGACCCCAGGGCATGGCGAAAACTCGAGACGATGCCCTGCGCCGAATCGGTCAGGGTGCCGTCGAGGTCGAAGATCACCAGTTGGGGGCGGGTCGCCGTAGTCGTGGAGGCCAGCATCTCGGTCACGGGTCCATTCTCCCCGATCGCAGAACCACCGCGGCCAGCGCACTAGGGTCGTGATGTGGTGAGTCCGTCGCGCGCTGCCGCGCGGTACCACGGCGATCAGGCCGTGGTCCCCGGGATGCTGGACTTTGCCGTCAACGTCCGCGCTGATGAGCCCCCGTCCTGGCTGGTCGACCGCCTCTCGGCCCGGTTGGCCGATCTGGCCCGGTATCCGAGCGCGACCGATTCTCAGCGGGCGCTCGACGCGGTCGCCCGCAGGCACGACCGCACCGCCGACGAGGTCGTGCTGCTGGCGGGGGCGGCCGAGGCGTTCGCGCGGTTGCCGGACCTGCAGCCGCGACGCGCCGCCCTGATCGCGCCGTCGTTCACCGAACCGGAGGCGGCGCTGGCCGCGGCCGGGGTGCCCTTCGTGCACGTGGTGCTGGAAGCGCCGTACACCCTGACCCCGGACGCGGTGCCCGGCGACGCCGACCTCGTCGTCGTCGGCAATCCGACCAATCCGACCGGCGTACTGCACACCCGCGAGCAGGTGCTCGCCCTGCGCAGGCCCGGGCGCATCGTGATGGTGGACGAGGCGTTCGCCGACGCTGTTCCCGGCGAGCCCGGATCGCTGGCCGCCGACGCCCTGCCCGACGTCGTCGTCCTGCGCAGCCTGACCAAGACGTGGGCGCTGGCCGGGTTGCGCGTCGGTTACGCGCTGGGCGCGCCGGACGTGCTGGCACGGTTGACCGCACGGCGTCCGCACTGGCCCCTCGGCACGCTGCAACTCGAGGCCATCGCGGCGTGCAGCACACCCGATGCGGTGGCCGAGGCCGACGGTGCCGCCCGGCGGCTGACGGAGGTGCGCGCGGAGATGGTGGCCGGCTTGACTAGCATCGGCGTGCATGTCGTCACCGGTTCGGCCCCCTTCGTCCTGTTTTCTGTTCCGGATGCCGAGCTGATGCGAAAACACCTGGATCGCAGTGGCATTGCTGTGCGTCGCTGCGACACGTTCGTCGGGCTCGACGGTCAGTTCCTGCGCGCGGCGGTACGTCCGGAGTGGCCCGTGCTGGTCGAGGCGATGGCCGAGGTGCTGCGATGAGCGCCCGGCTGGCCGACATCATCGACGTGTTGGAGGCGGCATATCCGCCGGAGCTGGCGCAGGACTGGGATTCGGTCGGCCTGGTCTGCGGGGACCCGTCGGAGACCGTCGATACGGTCACGGTGGCCGTCGACGCGACCGCCGACGTCGTCGCCGAGGTGCCCGAGCGCGGACTGCTGCTGGCTCACCATCCGCTGCTGCTGCGCGGCGTGGACACCGTGGCCGCCAGCACCGCCAAGGGCGCCCTGATCCATCGCCTGATCCGCAGCGGCCGGGCGCTGTTCACCGCGCACACCAACGCGGACTCGGCTTCGCCCGGCGTCTCCGACGCGCTGGCCGAAGCGCTCGGGCTCACCGTCGAGGAGGTGCTCGCCCCGGCGAGTACGGAATCCGACCTGGACAAGTGGGTTGTCTTCGTGCCTGCGGAGAACTCGGAGGCGCTGCGCGAGGGCATGTTTGCGGCCGGGGCAGGGCGTATCGGTGACTATTCGCACTGTTGCTGGACCACGACAGGCACCGGGCAGTTTCTGCCGCACGACGGCGCGTCACCGGCGATCGGCAGCGTCGGATCCGTCGAACGCGTCCCGGAGGACCGGGTGGAAGTCATCGCCCCCGCGCGGTTGCGCGGGCACGTGCTGGCCGCGCTGCGGGCCGCGCATCCCTACGAGGAACCCGCGTTCGACGTCTTCGCGCTGGCGCCGATTCCCGGTAATGCCGGGTTGGGACGCATCGGCGTGCTGGATCGTCCTGAACCGTTGTCGGCGTTCGTGTCTCGCGTGCACGAAGCGCTGCCCGCCACGTCGTGGGGCGTGCGCGCATCCGGTGATCCGGACGTCGAGGTCTTGCGGGTCGCGGTGTGCGGCGGTGCGGGTGACTCGCTGCTCGGCCTCGTCGCACGCATGGGTGTCGACGCGTACGTGACGTCGGACCTGCGGCACCACCCCGCCGACGAACACCGACGCGCTTCGCAGGTCGCGCTCGTGGACGTCGCGCACTGGGCCAGCGAATATCCGTGGTGCCGCCAAGCCGCAGACCTGCTGCAAGCCCATTTCGGTGACGCGCTGCCTGTGCGGGTGTCCGACGTGCGCACCGATCCGTGGAATGTCGAGAGATGAGCATGAAAGCCGAAGTAGCTCAACAACAGACGCTATCCGAGTTGGCCGAGCTCGATGCTTCCCTTGCCCGGCTGGAGCATCGGGTGAAGAACCTCGCCGAACAGCAGCGGCTAGAGGAGGTACAGGCTGCGCATCGGGAGGCCAACGACCGACTCGCGGCACTGCAGATCGCCATCGAGGATCTCGACGCCCAGATCGCCAAGTTCGAATCCGAGATCGACTCGGTCCGCCAGCGTGAAGACCGTGACCGCAAGCTGCTCTCGGGCGGCTCGGTGGACGCCAAACAGCTCACCGAGTTGCAGCACGAACTCGACACCCTGGAGCGCAGGCAAGCCGCACTGGAGGATTCGCAACTCGAGGTGATGGAGCGCCGCGAAGAACTGCAGCGCGACCAGCAAGCCGCGCTCGCGAGGATGGACGAGCTGCAGAACGAGCTGGGCTCCGCGCAGACCGCATGCGACGACGTCCGTACCGAACTGGATCAGCAGCGCCACCAGAGCCTGTCGCGCCGCGACGAACTCGTCGCGGCGCTCGACGCCGATTTGGTCAGGCTCTACGAACAGCAGCGCGCCCGCGGCGGTGCGGGGGCCGGCCAACTGCAAGGGCGCCGATGCGGAGCGTGTCGCCTCGAGATCGACAAGGGGGAGCTTGCGCGCATCTCCGCGGCGGCCGACGACGAGGTGCTCCGCTGCCCTGAGTGCGGCGCGATTCTGTTGCGTCTCAAAGGATCCGGCGCGTGAAGGTCATCGTCGAGGCCGACGGTGGTTCGCGCGGCAACCCGGGTCCGGCGGGCTACGGGGCGGTGGTGTGGTCGGCGGATCACGCCACGGTGTTCGCCGAGCGCAAGGAGGCGATCGGTCACGCGACGAACAATGTCGCCGAGTACCGCGGGTTGATCGCCGGCCTGAGCGAAGCGGCGAGCCTGGGCGCCACCGAGGTCGACGTGCGAATGGACTCCAAGCTCGTGGTGGAGCAGATGTCGGGCCGGTGGAAGGTCAAGCACCCGGACATCGCGGCCCTGCATCAGCAGGCCACAGCGCTGGCTACCCGTTTCGACCGGGTCACCTACAAGTGGATTCCGCGTGCGGAGAACAGCCACGCCGACCGGCTGGCGAACGAGGCGATGGACGCCGCGGCCGAAATTCCTTCCGGCGTGGCGGAAACCAAACCGCATCAGGCGTCGACCCCCACCGCGTGGAGCGGTGCGCGTGGGGCGCCGACGCGGTTCCTGCTGCTGCGCCACGGCCAGACCGAGTTGTCGGTCGACCGTCGATACTCCGGGCGCGGTAACCCCGCGCTGACCGATCTCGGCCGTCGTCAGGCCGAAGCCGCCGCGCGCTATCTCGGACAGCGCGGGGGTGTCGCGGCGGTCGTCACGTCACCGCTGCAGCGGGCGTACGACACCGCGGCGGCGGCGGCCAAGGTGCTCGGCCTGGATGTCACCGTCGACGACGACCTGATCGAGACCGACTTCGGGGCCTGGGAGGGCCTGACCTTCGCCGAAGCGGCCGAACGCGACCCCGACCTGCATCGGCGTTGGCTGCGCGACACCTCGCTTGCGCCTCCGGGCGGCGAGAGCTTCGACTCCGCTGCAGAGCGGGTCGGCAGGGCGTGGGCACGGATCCTGGCAGAGCGGGCGGGGGAGACGGTGCTGGTGGTCTCGCACGTGACGCCGATCAAGACGTTGCTGCGGATGGCGCTCGACGGTGGCCCGAACATCTTGTACCGGCTGCACCTCGATCTCGCGTCGCTGTCGATCGCCGAGTTCTATCGCGACGGCGCGGCATCGGTGCGGTTGGTCAATCAGACGGCGTACCTGGATTAGTCGTGTAGGTGCAGCCGCTCGCCGTGCGGCCCGAAGATCGTGATCGCCTCGACCGGCCCGTCCACCACGCCGAACCAGTGCGGCGTCCACGTCGAGAACTCCACCGCTTCACCGGGTTTCACGGTAAAGTCGCGCTCACCGAGGATCAGGCGCAGCCGGCCGGACAGGACGTACATCCAGTCCTGGCCTTCGTGCACCGGAAGTTCGGCGGGCGGGTTGCGCCGCCGGGCGCTGATCCGGATCTTGAAGGCGTGCAGACCGCCGGCGGCCTGGCGGGTCAACGGCCAATACGTGATGCCGTGTGCGGTATGGGATCCGCTGCGCACGCGTGGGTCCTCGGCTTCCGGCGCGCGCAGCAGTTCGTCGGTGCTCACCGACAACGCGGCCGCCAGCCTGGGCAGGTGGTCGAGGGCGAGGCGACGCTTGCCGGACTCCAGCCGGCTCAACGTGGACACGTCGATGTTCGACCGCCGAGCCACCTCCTCCAGCGTCAGGCCGTGCTGGGTGCGCAAATCGCGCAGCCTGCGTCGCACCCGCGCGTCGACGCCGTCTTCATCTTTTGCCTGCATGGCAAGAAATCTTGGCAGTTTCCCGCGGCCGCTGCAAGGTGGTCGCATGGACAGGATTTGGGATTGCGTCGTCGTCGGTGGCGGTGCCGCCGGGCTGAGTGCCGCGCTGGTGCTGGGCCGGGCCCGTCGTCGCACACTGCTGATCGACGGCGGCGCACAGAGCAACCTCCCCGCGCACGGCATCGGTGGGCTTCTGGGCCACGACGGCCGACCGCCGGCGCAGCTGTACGCGTTGGGACGTCGAGAGTTGTCGGCGTATCCGTCGGTCGAAGTGCGAACGGCAGAAGTCACCGGCGGGGAGCGCGCGGACGAACTGTTCGTCCTGCGGTTGGACGACGGCAAAGTCGAGCGGGCCCGGAAGGTGGTGTTGGCCACTGGCATGGAGTACCGGCCGCCGCCGCTTCCCGGCCTGGCGGAGCTATGGGGTCGGTCCGCCTTCCACTGCCCGTTCTGCCACGGCTGGGAAGTCCGCGATCAGCCCCTGGCCGTGCTCGCCAGCGGTGAGCGTGCGGTGCACACGGCACTGTTGCTGCGTCTCTGGAGCGACGACGTCGTCCTGCTCACCGACGGTCCCGCCGATCTCGACCTCGCTCAGCGCGAGCGCCTGGCGGCTGCGGGTGTGACGATCGACGAACGGCCGGTGGCCGAATTGGTAGGTGCCGCAGGCACTCTGGAGGCTGTAGTCTTCGCCGACGACAGCCGGCTGCCCCGGACAGGCATCCTGATCGCCACGATGCTTCACCAGCGCTCTTCGCTGGCCGAACAACTCGGCGCCACAACGGGCGAGCCGACTCCGGTCGCGCACAACCCGGTTCACATCGACGCGTTCTATCGCACCAGTGCAGACGGCATCTTCGCCGCAGGCGACCTGGTGGCCCAGATGCCGCAGGTGGCCGCGGCGGTGGCGGCGGGTTCGGCGGCGGCGGCCGCCGTCGTGCAGAGCCTGGTCGAAGAGTATTTTCCAGCAGTCGTTCCCGAAGGGAGCCCACATGTCAACGCCTGACGCCAAACGACATTGGGAAGAGCGCTACAGCGAACGCAATCGCATCTGGAGCGGGCGGGCGAACGTTCGTCTGGTCGAGATGGTGTCCGGCCTCGAGCCCGGTACCGCGCTCGATCTGGGCAGCGGTGAGGGCGGCGACGCGATGTGGCTCGCCGAAAGGGGATGGCGGGTCGTCGCCGTCGACATCGCCGAAACCGCGTTGCGGCGTGCGGCCACCGATGCCGTCGCGCGCGGGGTCGGCGATCGGATCGACTTTCAGCAACACGACCTGTCGGAGAGCTTTCCCGAAGGCGAATTCGATTTGGTGAACGCGCAGTTCCTGCACTCGACGTTCCCCCTTGATCGGACGGCGATCTTCCGCTCGGCCGCGCGGGCGGTCCGGGCGGGCGGGCTCCTGCTCATCGTCGACCACGGCACACCGCCGCCGTGGCTTTCCGAACTTCATGGCCACCACCAGACGTTCACACCGCCCGAGGAGGTCGTCGCGGCGCTGAACCTGTCCGAGTCCGAATGGGAACCGGCAAGGATCAGTACGCCGATGCGTGACGTCACGACGCCGGACGGCGAGCCGGCGCAGTGGTCCGACAACGTCATCCTGCTGCGGCGCCGGTAGACGCCGGTCGCGGTCGCATTTCGTGAGGTTCTCCACAGGCCGAAACTCATTCACAGAGAAATGCTTTCGTCGTTAAGACTTGTCAGTGGTCGGGCGTAGTGTCGGAAGCATGTTCGAAGAGGCTTCGGATGCGGACTTGGTCACCTTGATGGGTGAGGAGGCGCGTGAGGAGGCCGCGGCGACGGGACGGCGGTTGTCGTTGGTGGGGGAGTTGTGCGCGCGGCGTCACCCCGAGATGGTTGGAGCCGAGTTCTATGTCGCTGATGCGATCTCGGCGGTAGCAGCTGAGATCTCGGCGGTGCACAACATCAGCCACGCCCGGGCGGTGAGTCAGGTCGAGATGGCCCTGAGCCTGCGGGATCGGCTTCCGCAGGTGCTGCGGAGGTTTCGTCGGGGGGTAATCGACTATCGGATGGTGTCGACGATTATCGCGCGCACCCAGAACGTCGATGACGAGGTGATGGTGGGCCTGGATGAGGCGTTGGCCTGGCGGGTTGAGAAGTGGATGAAGCTGTCCAAACCCAAACTGCGCGATCGCATCGATGTGTTCATCGCCGAGTTCGATCCGGCCGCGGTGCGCGTGCCGCCCGAAACCGACAAGCACCGCTATGTCGAGATCAATCCTGGTGACGTCGCGGGGACGGCCTTGATGTCTGCCCAGCTCCGTGCTGAAGATGGCGCCGCGCTCGATGCTGGGTTGGATGCGTTGGCGGCCACGGTGTGTGACAACGATCCGCGCACCAACGCCCAGCGCCGCGCTGATGCGTGCGGGCCGCTGGGGCGCCGGGAAGCCACACTGGCTTGCCAGTGCGGGCTCGACGATTGCCCAGCGGCTGGGCGGCGGGCCGAGGCGGCTGCTGCGGTAGTCCATGTGCTGGCTGAGCAGGGCACCGTGGAGGGCACCAGCGCCAAACCGGGATATCTGCCCGGTTTCGGGGTTCTGCCTGCCGAGTCGGTGCGTGAGCTGGCGCGCAACGCTGAACTCAAGCCGGTGATCGTGCCCTCAGCCGATGACGCTGCGCGCGCCGGGTATCGTCCCGGCGCCAGGTTGACTGAGTTCTTGCAGTGGCGCGACGTGACGTGTCGCTGGCCTGGTTGTGACAAACCGGTGTGGGGCTGCGATGTGGACCATACGGTGCCGTGGCCCTACGGCCCGACGCATCCGTCGAACACTAAGCACTACTGCCGCATTCATCATCTGATCAAGACGTTCAATAGCGGCAGCGGTGGCTGGCGGGAAGAACAGTTGCCTGACGGTGCAGTCGTTCTCACCGCCCCGACCGGACACCAGTACCGATCCGAACCCCACGGGGCGAGCTTGTTCCCGGTGCTGCGCCAACCCACCGGAGTCATCCGAGCCACCGCACCCCCACCAAACGACACCGCCGAGCGGATGGCGATGATGCCGCGCCGCAGGCAAACCCGCGAACAGGTGCGCCGTGAACGCATTGACACCGAACGACGGCGACGCAGCGAACTGATCGGCGAAGAGCAACGCCAACATCAGGCGTGGCTCGCCGCGAATTACAAGCCACCGCCGTTCTGAACTCGGCGTCACGCGCATCTTGCCGGCAGGCCAATTGATCATGAAATTGATGAACCTGCCAATATTCGGTCTCCGCGGCCCTAAGCTCGTGTCCAGATCTTGCCTCGTGTTCCGGAAAAGTGACCGTAGGAGACAGGAGTCCATGAGAAATCTCCCTGTAGGAACGGCGGCTGGTCTCTGTGCCGTTGCTTTGAGCTTTGGGCTTGTGGGCTGTGGTTTCAGCGGTGAAAGTGACACCGCCGCCACGACAACGACCTCGGCGACGAGCACAACCGGCACGTCGGCCGCGCCCAGCCCCCAGGCGGACGACGAAGACACGATCAACGAGTACATCACCGAGAACGGCATCGCCGAGACGCCGATCAAACCGGGTGAGCCGGGAACCCCCGATTTCGATTTCCCCATTCCACCCCGATGGAGCGATGCGGGGGAGGCGACGCCGGAGTGGGCCTACGGAGCCATCGTCTACGACGCCCCCAAGGATCCCAACGATCCGCCCGACATGTACGCGATCGCCTCCAAACTCACCGGCAACGTCGACGTGAACCGCCCTGGTTCTGCCGGAGGCTCGATCTATTGGATTGCGACCAGGGGCTGGTCGCTCCGTTGGGCATCGTAGAACGTGGCCTCGAACTCGGTCGGAGGGACGTCGTCGAGGTAGCTGTGTAG
>NZ_NKCN01000017.1 GCF_002245535.1 Mycobacterium lehmannii
GGGGCGGAGGCGGCGGGGCGAAGGGATCGACTGGCGGGGGTGGCGGAGGCGCGGGTGCGGCCAGCGCATCGACCGGTGCGGGCGGAGGCGGCGGCGCGAAGGGGTCGAACGGCGGAGGCGGCGGTGGCAGCAGGTTGTTGACGGCCTCGACGGCGTCGTCGACGACGTTGCGCGGCGTCGCACCCGACAAGCCCTTACCGCACGTCGGCCACGCGCCCTTGCCCTGGCTGGCGAGCACGCGTTCGGCGACGGCGATCTGTTCTTCCTTGCTGGCCAGATGCGCGGCGGGGGCGTACTCACCGCCGCCGTGACCGGTCCAGGTGCTCGGCGCGAACTGCAGACCACCCTGGTAGCCGTTGCCGGTGTTGATGGCCCAATTGCCGCCGGACTCGCAGCTGGCCACCCGATCCCATTCGCCGTCGGTGGCGGCGTGGGCCTGGCCGGCGAGGGCAAGGCTTCCGGTTCCGAGCACAGCGCCCGTGAAGGCGACTTTCGCGACGCTTACAGCCGATGAAGCCGGCTTGCGGTGCCGTCCACTCATAGGTGCTTCCGGTCCTCTCTTCGGCGCCCACGAGGTCAGCTGTCGGGTTCGGGCTGGAGAGGTATTGCCCGGCCTTGTCGCACAATGCGATTCGGCTTCACCCCAAGGAACCGATCGGCTCCAGGTCCGTCTTTGACTCGGCGGACCGGTTGGGTCCCCCGCCTCCATCCAAGTTGTTCGTTGGTATCCCGTGCGCCAACGGATGGAGCTCGGCGCGGTTGGGCACGGCGGGCCAGTCGGTTTGAGGTCGACCGGCTTGGGACTGAACCGTATCGGCTCGTTTTGAGCGCGTCATCTTTTGCCGATTACGGCGTTTTCGCCTTTGGCAAATCTTAAAAATCCTCTAAATGCCCAGCAGTTTTCTGCGTTTCCGCAGGACTATCGCGCGCTAAATCGCGTCGTAGTCAGGTTGTGATCATTCCGTGATGTGACGGAAATCACCGTTACCCGCCGGCGAACGGGGGAAGGACATCGACGGTTTGAGCGTCGCGCAGCGCGACGGCGTCGTCGCGCACAGCGATGCCGTCGGTCAGAAACGAGCAGCGTTTCAGCACTTTCGCCAGATTCTCGTCGCGCTCACTGAGCTGCCCGACCAGTTCGGCGAGCGTCGTTCCCGGCCGAAGCCGAATCGTCTCCTCATCGTTACCGGCGGCGGCTCGTGCGGCCGCGAAATAGCGGACGTTCACCGCAACCGTGGTCGTTGTCGTCGTCATTGCTTCCTTTGACTCATCCGCCGATCGCGCTCATCGGCCGATCGGGTTGTACGAAGTTCGGATCGTTGATGCCGTGGCCCGCCGCTTTGGCCCACATCGCCGCACGCCACGCGGCCTCGAGGGCGGCGTCGTCGGCGCCCGCGCGCATCAGGTGTCGCAGGTCGGTCTCTTGCTGCGCGAACAGGCAGTTGCGGACCTGGCCGTCGGCGGTCAGTCGGGTGCGATCGCAGGCGGAGCAGAACGCGTGTGACACCGAGGCGATGATGCCGACCTTGCCCACGCCGCCGTCGACGCGCCACAACTCGGCCGGCGCCGACCCGCGCGGGGTGGTGTCCGGGGTGAGGTCGAAATGCTGCTGCAGCGCGGCGAGAACGTCATCGGCGGAGATCGCCTTGCCGCGTTGCCACGAGTGGCCGGCGTCCAATGGCATCTGCTCGATGATGCGGAGCTGGTAGCCCTGGTCGAGGCAGAAGCGCAGCAGCCCGACCGCGTCGTCAAGGCCGGTGACCGGGTCGAGGACGGCGTTGACCTTGACCGGGTCCAGGCCCGCGGCCTTCGCGGCCCGCAGACCGGCCAGCACATCGGGGAGCCGGTCCCGACGCGTGATGGCGGCGAACCGCGCGGCGTCGACGGTGTCCAGCGAGACGTTGATGCGGTCCAGCCCGGCCTGCTTGAGCCGTTCGGCCCGCTTGTCGAGGCCGATGCCGTTGGTGGTCAGCGTGATCTCGGGCCGGGGGCTCAGCGCAGTCGTCGCGGCGATGACGTCCTCGAGGTGGCGGGCGACCAGAGGTTCGCCACCGGTGAAGCGCACGCTTCTGACGCCGAGCCTCGTCACGGCGATGCGCAGCAGGCGGGTCAACTCCTCGGGCCGCAGCAGCCGCTCCGACGGTAACCAGTCCAGGCCTTCGGCGGGCATGCAGTAGGTGCACCGCAGGTTGCAGCGGTCGGTCAACGACACCCGCAGATCGGTGGCGACGCGGCCGAAGGTGTCGATCAGCGGCCCGCCGGCCGGGGCGGGGGAGGACGCTGCGGCGGACGGCACGCCGAGGTGGACGACGGTCACGCGAACGCCCGCTCCGGGTTGTTCGCGGCGTCGACGGGCACGATCTCCTTACCCAGCGGCATCAGCGACACCGGGATCAGCTTGAGGTTGGCCAGTGCGAGCGGAATGCCGACGATCGTGATCGCCATCGCGATCGCGGTGATGATGTGCTCGAGGGCCAGCCAGACGCCGAACAGAATGACCCAGATGACGTTGCCGACCAGCGCGGCTGGCCGCGGCCCCGGCTTCTCGACGATCGTGCGGCCGAACGGCCACAGCGCATACAACGCGATACGAAGCGCGGCGAACCCGAACGGAATGGTGATGATCAGTACGAAACAGATCAGCGCCGCCAGCAGGTAGCCCAGCGCCAGCCACAGGCCGCCGAACACCAACCAGATGATGTTGAGTATCAATCGCATATGCGCGCTTCTTCTCCTCCAGCGGTGGTCTTCAGCCTACCGATAAGGGGGTGCTGGCGAGGTAGAGGTCAGAGTAGGATCGAGCAGCACGCGTCCCGGCGCATCGGGGCGCTTTCCTTTTGTAGGTACAACGACGAGCGGGTGAGACCAGTGCCGACCGGCAGGGTTAAGTGGTACGACGCCGAAAAGGGCTTCGGGTTTTTGTCCCAGGAGGACGGCGAGGACGTCTACGTCCGATCCTCGGCGCTGCCCTCCGGTGTCGAGACCCTCAAGGCCGGGCAGCGCGTGGAGTTCGGCATCGCCGCGGGCAGGCGCGGGCCGCAGGCGCTGACGCTGACGCTCATCGACCCGCCGCCGAGCCTGTCGCGCACGCGCCGGGAGGCTGCCGCCGCCGAGCGTAAGCATTCGCCCGACGAGTTGCACGGCATGATCGAGGACATGATCACGCTGCTCGAAAGCGCTGTGCAGCCCGAACTGCGTAAGGGTCGCTATCCGGACCGCAAAGTCGCCCGCCGGGTCTCCGAGGTGGTGCGGGCGGTCGGCCGCGAGCTCGAGGCCTAGTTTCTTCGCGCCGAACGTCGACTTGTTGTCGATGAATTGCCGATCTCACGACAACAACTCGACGCTCGAGCAGCCGGCGGCGCGCAGAGCGGCCAAAGTGCGTTCGACAATCGTGTGGGGTCGGTAGCGCAGCATCTCGGCGCTGACCCGGACGATCCGCCAATCCAGGGCCTCGAGTCTGGCTTGGCGTTCGATGTCGGCTGCGCGGATCCGCGGGTTGGTCCAGTGTTGTGCGCCGTCGTATTCGACGCCGACCTTCCATTTCGGATAGCCCATGTCGATGCGGCCGACGTGGTTGTAATAGCGCTCGAAGACGTCGATCTGCGTGTGTGTTGGCCGAATTCCCGCGTCGGTCAGCACCAGGCGGGTCCGGGACTCCTGCGGCGATTCCGCGCCAGGGTCGGCGAGTTTTATCACTTCCCGCAGCTGAACGACACCTCGTGCGCCGCGGTGCTGCTCGATGAGCGCCTCGACGTCCCGCAACTTCAGCGAGGTTGCCTGCAGCAGCGCATCGACGCGAATGACGGCCAGCGTCCGCCCATACCGCCGGCCGAGGTCGAAGGCTGTGCGCGCCGGCGTGGAGACCAGAATGCCCCGGACCCGGCGGATCTCCTCCCTGCTGAGTTCCCCGCTGTGCACGACGATCCCCGCCGGCCTGTCGCGGGATCGCCGGTGCACCTCTGCGGGCAGGCGCCCGTCGATGAACTTCGAGCCGTACATCGCGGCCGCCGACAGTCCCACCAGCGTCGCTTCCCGTCTGGACCACAGCCAAGCTGCGACCGCTTTGTCCACCGCGCTCAGCACATGGTCGCGGGGCACGTACACATTCCGATGGACCATCCGGTACCGCGTGCGCAACTGGTAGCGGGTCACCGCGCCCACGGCTAAAGCTTCGGTGCCGACAAACGGGACCATGTGCGTATGACGTTGCCGCGGTGGTGACGGTTCCCGTGGGGCATCCTGGATACATGGCATATGTCGCCGACAAATCCGACTCCGGTGGCGAGTTCAACCGCGACACCAAGTACATCGGCACTCGTATCACGGCCGATGGCCGCGACGGGTACCCCGTCGAACCCGGCCGCTATCGGCTCGTCGTCGCGCGGGCCTGCCCGTGGGCCAACCGCACGATCATCGTCCGACGGCTGCTCGGACTCGAAGACGCCCTGTCCATCGGCTTCTGCGGGCCCACCCACGACCAGGACAGCTGGACGTTCGACCTCGACCCGGATGGCGTCGACCCAGTGCTGGGAATCCCCCGGCTCAAAGACGCCTACCTGAAGCGTTTCCCCGACTACGACAAGGGCATCACGGTCCCCGCGATCGTCGACGTGCCGACCGGTGAGGTCGTCACCAACGACTTCCCGCAGATCACGCTCGACTTCTCCACCGAGTGGACGCAGTACCACCGCGACGGCGCGCCCGACCTCTACCCCGAGAAGCACCGCGACGAGATCGACGAAGTGGCTCAACGCATCTACACCGAAATCAACAACGGCGTGTACCGGTGCGGGTTCGCCGGATCGCAGGAGGCCTACGACAAGGCCTACGACAGATTGTTCTTCGCGCTCGACTTGCTCTCCGAGCGCCTGGACGGCCAGCGGTATCTGGTGGGCGACACCATCACCGAGGCCGACGTGCGACTGTTCACGACGTTGGCGCGCTTCGACCCCGTCTATCACGGGCACTTCAAGTGCAACCGCCACAAGCTCACCGAGCTACCCGCGTTGTGGGCCTACGCCCGCGACCTGTTCCAGACCCCGGGGTTCGGCGACACCATCGACTTCGTTCAGATCAAGCAGCATTACTACATCGTGCACACCGACATCAACCCGACGCAGGTCGTTCCGAAAGGACCGGATCTGGCCAACTGGCTGACACCGCACGGTCGAGAAGCCTTGGGCGGCAGGCCGTTCGGAGACGGGACACCGCCAGGTCCGACGCGCCAGGGTGAGCGGGTCGAAGAGGGCCACGGCGCCGGGTGACGCCGACTCAGGACCAGACCGTGCGCACCGACCACTCGGCGTGCGGCGCCGGCACCTCCTCGTCGTCGATGCGCACCAGCGTGGGCAGCAGCACGGCGAGCCCGGTGAGCTTGCCGCGCCGCGGGTCGACGGTCGGGATCGTCACCGCCAGTCGCGTCCCCGGGCGGAACTCCTCGACGACGTCGGAGTCCTCGTACTGGCGCAGCAGCACCCACGGCGCCCTGGCGATCGCCGGTGGCACCGACAGCTGGACCGCGTCGCTCTCGGTGACGGGCAGTTCGCCCTGGTCTTGAAAGACCTCACACTTGGTGGGGTTGAGCACCTCGCAGTAGCGGTACGGACCGACACGCACGAGGTGTCCGTGCGAATACGCGCTGATCTCAGGGTATTTCGGTGAGTCGTCATTGCTGCGCAGCCACCAGACGAGCACACCGGTACCCACCGACGCGAGGATCACCACCGCGACGAGCGCGGCGATCATGCGTTTCACTCGTGCGCCACCGCCGCGGTCTCCGTGCGTCCGCCCTCCTGCTCGGCCAGCACGGGTCGGTTGCCGCCCAGACCCGGAATCAGCGAATCACCGCGGTAGCTCACCACGGTCTGCGCCAGACCGAGGATCAGCACCGAGGTGATCGCCGTGAAGCCCACCCACAGTTCGGTGTAGACGAGCACGCCGACCGCACCGCCGGCGACCCAGGCCAACTGCAGCACCGATTCCGAGCGGCCGAAGGCCGAGGCACGCGACTCCTCGGGCAGGTCGTCCTGCAGCGACGCGTCCAGCGAGGCCTTGCCGATCGCGCTGGCCCCCGACGTGAGCAGCGTGGCGATCGCGGCGACCAGCAGGTTGCCGGTCAGCGCGGCGGCCAGCGCCGCGAGGGTGACGACGATCGTGCAGCGCACCACCACCTGCGCCGGACGGCCCAGCTTGAGGCGCGCGCTGGTGAAGTTGCCCGCGAAGTTGCCGATGGCCGCGGCCGCGCCGATCAGTCCGAGTATGCGCAGCTGCTCCCATCCGCTGGCGTCATGCGATTTGGCGACGAACGCCGGATACAGGAAAAGAAAGCCGACCATCACCTTGATGGTGCAGTTGCCCCATAGCGCGGCGATGGTGTTGCGGCCCAACGGCTGCCGCCTCGACTTCGCCGGCGGCAGATGCTCGGCGCCGCGCCGCAGTTCGCCCGTGCGACCGTGGTAACTCAGCGTCGCAGGGACCTCGCCCTCGGTGACCTCGACCCATTTCGGGATCCGCATCGCCAGCGCCGCGCCCGCCACCGACACCGCGACGATCACGTACAAGGCACCGGGCATCTGGAACAACTTGAACAGGTACTCCGCACCCGCGGCCACCGCGCCGCCGACCATCGTGCCGCCGAGCAGACCGAACGTGGTCAGTCGAGAGTTGACTCGCACCAGGTCGATGGTCGGCGGCAGTACCCGTGGGGTCACCGCGCTGCGCAACACACTGAATGACTTGGACAGCACCATCATTCCGAGCGCGCACGGATAGAGCACCCACGAGGGGAAGCTGCCGGTGACACCGTCGTAGTTGGCGATCAGTACCACCGCGAGCCCCGTGCGCAACGCGAACGACGTGGCCAGCGCTACGCGGCGACCGTGCTGCAACCGGTCCAGCGCGGGCCCGATAAGCGGGGCGATGACGGCGAACGGCGCGATCGTGATCAACAGGTACAGCGCGACTTTGCCCTTGCTCTCACCGGAGGCCGCCGCGAAGAACAACGTGTTGGCCAGCGCGACGGCCATCGCGGCGTCGACGGCGAAGTTCGCGACCACCGGCCACGTCAACGCGGTCAGCCCCGACTTGTCGGCCCCGTCCGCGGTCGCCGCCCGGTGCACCAGGCCGTACATCTTGGAGCCCATCTCGCGGCTGCGCTGCGCGGCCGCCCGTGTGACGGTGACCTTTTCGCCAGCGGCGCCGCCCATCCTGTGCGGCGGTGGCGTGGCACCGAATTCGCGGGTGGGCTGGTCGAGCGGAGGCAGCCATCGGTTGGCGCTGGGCGTCGGGCCGCTGCGCCGGGGACGACGGTAGCTCGGGTCGCTCGGGTAGTTCGCCATCCCCGGGTGCTCGTCACCCCACCGGTCATCGCCCCAGCGGTCGTCGGCGGGTGGTCGTGGCGGGTAGTACCGAGGGTCGCGCCGATCCGCAGAGTCTCGGGGGTCACGGCGCGGTCCGGTCACGATGTCGATTCTCCACCATCGAAGCGGTGGCGGGCGTGCAGCCAACCGGTGTGGCTGCCGGTTAGCCGGTCAGGCAGTATTGAGGGCGATGGACAGCGTGACCGAATCCGCCGAGCGGCCGGATCTGGAGGCGGTACTCCTGGGCGCCGTCGACGACGCGCGTGCGGCGATCGTTGAGTTCAGCGGCGAGGACACCGTCGGTGAGTACCTGGGTGCCAGCTTCGAGGACCCGACCGCGGCCACGCACCGCTTCCTCGCCGACATGCCGGGCTACCGCGGCTGGCAGTGGGCCGTCGTGGTCGCGGCGTGGCCCGGCGCCGACCACGCCACCATCAGCGAGGTGGTGCTGGTTCCGGGGCCGACGGCGTTGCTGGCGCCGAAGTGGGTGCCCTGGCACGACCGCGTCCAGCCCGGTGATCTGGGCCCGGGAGATCTGCTCGCCCCGCCCCCGGACGACCCGCGTCTGGTACCTGGCTACGTGGCGACCGGCGACCCACAGATCGACGATGTCGCGCTCGAGGTGGGTCTGGGCCGTCGCCAGGTGCTCAGCCGGTGGGGCCGCATGGACGCGGCGCAACGCTGGCACGACGGCGAGTACGGTCCGGGTTCGGCGATGGCGCGCTCGACGCGGCGGGTGTGCCGCGACTGCGGGTTCTACCTTCCGCTGGCCGGTGCCCTGGGCACGACGTTCGGTGTCTGCGCCAACGAGTTCTCCGCAGACGGGCACGTCGTCGACTCCGAATACGGTTGCGGCGCACACTCGGACACGCCCCAGCCCGCCGGCGGCGGATCCCCGCTCTACGACCCGTACGACGACGGCGTGCTCGACCTGACCGAGCCGGCCGAGTAGCGGTTAGCTTTCGGCCGCGGCCTTGATCCGCGCAAGCGTCTCGTTCATCCCCTCGACGAGTTCACGTTCGAAGCTGGGCACGCCACCCATCACCGCGTTGACCAACATCGTCGACACCGGCTTGACCCCGTTCTCCGCGTGACGGGTCTCCACCAGACGCGTGCCGATCTCGGTGGGCTCGAGCTCGTAGCTCCACACGGTGTTGTTCTCGTTGACCCGAAACGCCAGCTTCTTCTCCGGGACCACTTCGATGATCCGGCTCGTGGTGGGCCACATCAGGAACTTGCGCCGGTTGAGGTTGATCGTCCGCGCACCCGGCTGCAGCGGGCCGAACGTCTTCATGGCCCGGCACTGCGGGCTCCATCGCGGCATGTTCTTGAGGTTCGAGACCAGTTCCCACACCTTCGCCACCGGGGCGTTGATTGTGATTTCGGCCTGCAACACCGGGGCTGCCATAGCCTTCTCCTGTCTGCTCATCTCGCGCTAGGTGAGTCCGCTCTGCGCCCCGCGCGATCCGCGACGCACGGCGTGACGTTGCCACAACCAGATCGCCGTGCCAAGGGCGCCGACCCCTAGCCCGGCCACCGTGTACGGCCGCCACTCGTGTAGACCGGTCACCGTGAACGCCAGGATCGCAGCGACGACCCAACCGGCCGCGATCGCGACGATGACCGGCCACGGCCTGAGCAGGTTGCCGGGCAACGGGGGCGGTTGCGGCGTCATCGCTATGAACGGTAGCCCACCGCGCTGCGGTGCCGGCCGAGCGCGCCTGCCGTGACGCACACCGTGATCGACGTCGACGATCCGTCCGATCCGCGACTCGACGACTTTCGCGATCTCAACAGCGTCGACCGCAGGCCCGATCTGCCCACGGGCAAGGGGCTGGTGATCGCCGAGGGCGTGCTGGT
This sequence comes from Mycobacterium lehmannii, assembly GCF_002245535.1. Classification (GTDB taxonomy): domain Bacteria; phylum Actinomycetota; class Actinomycetes; order Mycobacteriales; family Mycobacteriaceae; genus Mycobacterium; species Mycobacterium lehmannii. The sequence continues at coordinate 9,219 of NZ_NKCN01000017.1, forward strand.
GGTGCAACGGATGCTGGCCTCGCGGTTCGCGCCGCGCGCGATGATGGGCACCGACCGCCGGCTGCAGGAACTCGCGGGCGACCTGGTCGGCGTCTCGGCTCCGTATTACCGGGTGCCCGCCGATGTGATGGCCGAAGTGGTGGGATTTCACCTCAACCGCGGCGTGCTGGCGTCGGCGTCGCGGCCGCGCGAGTTGACGGTCGCCGAGGTGTTGAACGGTGCGCGCACCGTCGCGGTCCTCGAAGGTGTCAACGACCACGAGAACCTCGGCTCGATCTTTCGCAACGCGGCCGGCCTCGGCGTGGACGCGGTCGTGTTCGGCACCGGTTGCGCCGACCCGCTGTATCGGCGAGCCGTTCGGGTGTCGATGGGCCATGCGCTGCTCGTGCCCTACGCTTGGGCGCAGTCGTGGCCCGATGGCCTGGAGTTGTTGCGGGCCAACGGGTTTCGACTGCTGGCGATGACACCCATGCCTACCGCAAGCACGCTGGCCGACGCGATGACGGGCGTCGCCGACGACAAGGTGGCGATCCTCGTCGGCGCGGAGGGTCCGGGGCTCACCGAGCGGACGATGCGCGCGGCCGATCTGCGGGTGCGGATCCCGATGTCGCGGGGAACCGACTCGCTCAACGTCGCGACCGCTGCGGCCCTGGCGTTCTATGAGCGGGTTAGATTGGACGCCGGCGAGATTGAGCGGAGCGACTCGGAGTGAATGAGATGGCCGACGACTCGACGCCGTGGGCGATGGGGTTGACGGTGGCGGGGTTCGTCGCGGCCGTCGTCGCGGCCACGATCGTCGTGCTCAGCCTCGGACTGTTGCGGTTGCACCCGCTGCTGGCGATCGGTCTCAACCTGGTCGCGGTCGGCGGCCTGGCTCCGACGGTGTGGGGGTGGCGCAATCGGCCGGTGTGGCGGTGGTTCGTGCTGGGCTCCGGCGTCGGCGTGACTGCGGCGTGGCTGGTGGTGCTCGCCGTTGCGTTGCGCGGCTGACCTTGGCGCGGAAAGTCAGCGCTGGCCGCTGGAACGCACGCCCAGCAGAACGTCTTCCCACGCCGGGACCGCCGGCTTGGCCTTGCCCCTGCGCGCCTTGGGCTGCTTCGGGGCGACCGGCTCGGCCTCCGCTTCGGGCTGCGGTTCCGGTGTACTGACCTGCACTGGCGGCTCCATCGGCAGCGTCGGCTCCTCGACCTCGGCCGCTGGCTGCGGCAGCGCTGCGACTGGGCGCAGCGGACGCGAGAAGTTCGGGTCGATTAGCTCGGAGGCCGCATCGTCGAACGCCGTCACCGTCCCGCCGTGGGCACCGGGCGTGAACCGGAAGTGCGCGACGTTGTCGGACATCCCCGCCTTCCACGCCAGCTGCACGGTCCAGCGGCCGTCCTCGTTGCGCCACGCATCCCATGCGGGAGCGTCGGGGTCGAGCCCGCGCGCGATCAACGCCGTCGTGACCGTCTCGAGCAGGGTCAGCACCGACGGACCGTCGGGAAGCACCGGGTGCGCGGCCGTTGCCAGCTCGGCGGCTCGGGAACGCTCGAGCAACACCGGGTGGGCGAACCGCTCGACACGGGCCACGTCGACACCCGACGCCTCGGCGACCTGCTCGACGGACGCGCCCGCCCTGATCCGCGATTGAATCTCTCTGGGGCGCAACACGTTCTGAACCTCGGCCTCGTCTCGTGTCTGGCTCGAACCCATCTGGTCACCTCGAACGGCGGCCCGCAACCGATCGTCGCGCCGCAGCGTGAATTTCTCGCCGGAGCCGTCGACCTCGCAGATGATTCGTTTGCCGTCCACATCGAGTCCGACGACTTTGAGTTCCCGCATGGCGACCTCCTCCGGGCTAGCGCAAAGCCCGATCAACCGGACACTACTGCGTTATCCGGGCGTTACCTGGTAGGACACGCGGCTAAAGCCGCTCCCCGCCTGTTGGTCGCGGCTAAAGCCGCTCCCCGCCTGTTGGTCGCGGCTAAAGCCGCTCCCCGCCTGTTGGTCGCGGCTAAAGCCGCTCCCCGCCTGTTGGTCGCGGCTAAAGCCGCTCCCCGCCTGTTGGTCGCGGCTAAAGCCGCTCCCCGCCTGTTGGTCGCGGCTAAAGCCGCTCCCCGCCTGTTGGTCGCGGCTAAAGCCGCTCCACCACCCAGTCGATGCACGCCGTGAGCGCGCTGACGTCATCGGGCTCCACGGCCGGGAACATCCCCACCCGCAGCTGGTTGCGGCCGAGCTTGCGATAGGGCTCGGTGTCGACGATGCCGTTGGCCCGCAGCGTCTTGGCCACGGCCGCGGCGTCGATGTCGTCGTTGAAGTCGACGGTGCCCACCACCTGCGAACGCAACGCCGGATCAGCGACGAACGGCGTCGCGAACTCGGCCCCGTCGGCCCATCCGTACAGCCGCTGCGACGAATCCGCCGTGCGCTTGACCGCCCAGTCCAGTCCGCCGTTGCCCAGCAGCCACTCCAGCTGCTCGGCCAGCATGATCAAGGTGCCGATCGCCGGAGTGTTGTACGTCTGGTTCTTGAGGCTGTTCTCGATCGCGATCGGCAGTGACAGGAACTCCGGGACCCAGCGGCCCGAGTTCGCGATCGCCTCGACGCGCGCGAGCGCGGCCGGCGACATGATCGCCAGCCACAGTCCGCCGTCGCTCGCGAAGTTCTTCTGCGGAGCGAAGTAGTAGACGTCGGATTCGGTGATGTCGACTTCAAGCCCACCCGCCGCAGACGTCGCGTCGATCGCGATCAACGCATCGCCCGACCCGTCCGGACGCCGCACCGGGACCGCGACACCCGTCGAGGTCTCGTTGTGTGCCCAGCCGATCAGGTCGACCGACGGGTCCGACGTCGGCTCCGGCGCGCTGCCCGGGTCGGCCTTGACGACGACCGGATCGCCCACGAACGGGTTCTTGGCGACGGCCGAGGCGAATTTCGCGCTGAACTCGCCGTAGGTCAGATGCAGCGACCGCTTCTCGATCAGGCCGAACGCCGCCGCATCCCAGAACGCGGTGGTGCCGCCGTTGCCGAGGATCACCTCGTAGCCGTCGGGCAGCGAGAACAGCTGGCGCAGCCCGTCACGCACCCGGCCGACCAGGTTCTTCACCGGCGCCTGGCGGTGCGAGGTGCCGAACAGGTCACCCGCTGCGGCGAGCGCACTGAGCTGTTCCGGTCGGACCTTGGAGGGCCCGCAGCCGAAGCGGCCGTCGCGCGGTTTGAGGTCGGCGGGAATCGTCAGCTGCGACATGCGGTCAACAGTAATGACCGGACCTGTGCCGTCGCCGTGGGGAGGGGCGGCAGAGAAAAGTCACAAAAGTGGGTAAACGGGCTTCATAGAGACCTCGCCGTGTCCATACTGTGACCTGTCGGGGACTGAAGCTCGAGCCCAGGGGGGCACGTGAACAGTCGTAGAAGAAGCTCGGTCCTGATTTCAATGTGTGCGGCCGCGGCGGCCGTCAGCGCCCCGGTGCTTGCTCATGCCGACGGTGCCGACGACGGTGCACTGCTCAACGAGATCAACGCCGCCCGCGCCGCGAACGGATGCGGTCCGGTCGCGGCGAACCCACAGCTGAGCGCGGCCGCGGCCCGGCAGGCCAACGACATGCTGGCCAACAATGTGCGAAGCCACACCGGTTCGGACGGATCTTCGGTCGGCCAGCGCATCACCGCCGCCGGCTACACGCAGTTCTCCAACGCCGGCGAGATCATTTTCTGGAGCACCGGGGTGGCCGCCGTTCCTGCAGAAGCCGTGAACTGGTGGATGAACAGCCCCGGCCACCGGGCGATCATCACCGATTGCGGCATGACCGAAGCCGGCGTCGCGGTGGTGCGCAACGGCGCCAGGGCCGCCGCTGTCGGGGAGTTCGGAAGCCGGTAGACCCGAACCGCCCGCACGCCTACCTCTGATGTGACGGGCATCACGTCACGCCGTATTTCAGCCGGTGTGACACATCGCGCCGAGGGGTATGTTCAGTAGGCGATACCTCCGGTACCGTTGTTGGACATCAGAGGCGCGAATGTAAACCTCACAGGGGAGGCTGAAGATGGCGCGGACTCGAATGGTCAGGCGATGGCGTCGCAACATGGAGGTCAGCGACGACGCCGATTACGTCGACACGCTCACCACACTGTCCGAGGGTTCGGTGCGGCGGAACTTCAACCCGTACACCGACATCGACTGGGACTCCCCGGAGTTCGCGGTGACCGAGAACGATCCGCGGTGGGTGCTGCCCGCCACCGACCCGCTCGGCGGACATCCCTGGTATCAGGCCCAGCCGCTGGAGCGGCAGATCGAAATCGGGATGTGGCGGCAGGCCAACGTCGCCAAGGTCGGGTTGCAGTTCGAGATCATCCTCATCCGCGGCCTGACGAATTACGCGTTCTGGGTGCCCAACGGTTCGCCCGAATACCGGTACTGCCTGCACGAGTCGGTCGAAGAGTGCAACCACACGATGATGTTCCAGGAGATGGTCAACCGCATCGGCGCGGACGTGCCGGGCATGCCGCGCATGCTGCGTTGGCTGTCGCCGTTCATCCCGTTGATCGCGGGGCCGCTGCCGATCCCGTTCTTCTTCGGCGTGCTCGCCGGCGAGGAACCGATCGACCACACCCAGAAGAACGTGCTGCGCGAGGGCAAAGACTTGCACCCGATCATGGAGCGGGTGATGGCGATCCACGTCGCCGAGGAGGCGCGCCACATCTCGTTCGCCCACGAGTATCTGCGCAAGCGCCTGCCGCATCTGAATCGCCGGCAGCGGTTCTGGCTGTCGTGGAACGTGCCGATCATCATGCGGGTGCTGTGCCAGGCGATCATCGTGCCGCCGAGGTCGTTCTGGCGCGAGTTCGACATCCCGCGCTCGGTGCGCAAGGAGCTGTTCTTCCGTGCGCCCAAGTCGAGGCAGTTCCTGCGCGACATGTTCGGTGACGTCCGGATGTTGTGCCACGACACCGGGCTGATGAACCCGTTCGCCAAGCTCGTGTGGCGGATGTGCAGGATCGACGGTCCGCCCAGCCGCTACCGCAGCGAACCGGCTCGCCAGCACGTGGTCGCTGCCGCGTAGGGAGCGCTTGTGCCCCATGTGATCACCCAGTCGTGTTGCAGCGACGGGTCCTGCGTCTACGCGTGTCCGGTGAACTGCATCCACCCGACACCCGACGAACCCGGCTTCGCGACCGCCGAGATGCTCCACATCGATCCGGTGGCGTGTGTGGATTGCGGTGCGTGCGTGTCGGCGTGCCCGGTCGGTGCGATATCGCATGATTCGAAGTTGACGCCCGCGCAGCTTCCGTTCGTCGAGTTGAACGCCGCGTTCTATCCCGAACCGGACGGAAAGGTGCCGCCGACATCGAAACTGGCGCCGGTCATCGAGGCGCCGGTGGTGTACCCGAGGGCAGGTGGACCGCTCACCGTGGCGATCGTCGGATCGGGACCGGCGGCGATGTATGCCGCCGACGAGCTGCTCACCCAGAAAGGGGTGCGCGTCAACGTTTTCGAGCGGCTGCCCACGCCCTACGGATTGGTGCGCGCCGGCGTCGCGCCCGACCACCAGAGCACCAAGCGCGTCACCAAGCTGTTCGACAGGGTCGCGGCCCAACCGGGATTCACGTTCTACCTCAACGTCGAGGTGGGCTCCGACGTCACCCACGACGAGCTGCTCGAGCATCACCACGCCGTCCTCTACGCCGTCGGGGCGCCCAACGACCGCCGGCTCGACATCGGGGGAATGGACCTGCAAGGCACGGGCACCGCCACCGAGTTCGTGGCCTGGTACAACGGGCACCCCGACTTCGGCTCGCTGCCAATCGATCTGAGCCACGAGCGCGTGGTCATCGTCGGCAACGGCAACGTCGCCCTCGACGTCGCGCGGATACTCGCCACACCGCCCGATGTCCTTGCGAGCACCGACATCTCCGATCACGCGCTCGCCGTGCTTCGCGCATCGAAGGTGACCGAGGTGGTGATCGCGGCCCGCCGCGGCCCCGCCGACTCGGCGTTCACGCTGCCCGAGCTGATCGGGCTGACGTCGACGTGCGAGGTGGTGCTCTCGCCGGAGGACCACGAATTGGTGAACCGCGACCTGGCCGCGGCCCAGGATCGGTTGACCCGCAACAAGTTGGAGATCCTGAGCAAGCTGGCGGACACCTCCGCGCCGGTGACGCGACCCCGTATCCGGCTCGCCTATTCGCTCACGCCGAAGCGCGTCATCGGTGACGTCCGCACCGAGGCGATGGATTTCACGGTCACCGGCACCGACGAGGTTCGTCGGGTCGACGCCGGTTTGGTCTTGACCTCGATCGGCTACCGCGGCAAGCCCATCCGCGGTCTGCCCTTCGACGAGGAGGCCGCGGTCGTGCCCCACGACGGCGGCCGGGTCGTCGACCCGCGGTCGGGCGCACCCGTTCCCGGCAGCTACGTCGCGGGCTGGATCAAACGCGGACCGACGGGCTTCATCGGCACCAACAAGTCGTGCGCCGCGCAGACCGTGCACAACCTCGTCGCCGACTACAACGAGCGCAGGTTGCGCGATCCCGTGCACAAGCCCGCGGCACTCGACAAACTCGTGTGCAGCAGGCGGCCCGACATGGTCGACTCCGCCGGGTGGAAGGCGATCGACGCCGCCGAAGTCGCCCGCGGCGGCGACGAACGACCGCGCGTGAAGTTCACCGCGGTCCCCGACATGCTCTCCGCCGCGGCCGACTCCCGCGGATCCGGGTTCGGCCGGCGCCTACTGGCCGGCCTGCGCCGCTAGCTCCGTCACTGGTGCTGCTGCACCGCCTTCTCGATCTCCTCGGGACTGACTTCACGCACCGGCTGACCCATCGACCACAGATGCCCGAAGGGGTCACGCAGCTCGCCGTAGCGGTCGCCCCAGAACATGTCACCGAGCGGCATGACGACCGTCGCGCCTGCGTCGACGGCCTTCTGGAACTTGGCGTCGACATCGGTGACCGTCAGATGGATGGTCACCGGCGAGCCGCCGAGAGCTTCCGGCGTCGCAGACTTGCCGTCGTTCATGTCCGGGAAGTCGTCGTTGAGCATCACCAGCGCCCCGTTGATGCGCAGCGCGGCGTGAAACAGCCTCTTGCCGTCGGGCCCCGGCACCCGGCCGAGTTCCTCGGCGCCGAAGGCCTTGACGTAGAAGTCGATGGCTGCGGCGCCGTCGCTGACCGTGAGCATGGGCGACACTGCTGGCTCGAAGTCGATGGCCATGTGGAGAGCTCCTTCTCGATTCGGGTTAGGCCCGCGGGCGGGTTACCAGTACCGACTCGGCGAGCGGACGCAATTCATCGGTACGCGGTCATGCAACCACTGCCCACCGACAGATCAGAGGCTTCAGACGATCGAGAACGACGCCGGCAGAGCGTTGCGGCCCGTCAGCGCCATCAGCACCGTCTCGCCCTGCTGCCCGGCGGCGATGCGTGCTGCCAACACCAGCGCGTCCTCGAGTACAGGTGGCGGCAGCGTGAACGAAAGACCAACGGCACGTGCGATGTCCAGGCTGTGCACGGCCAGCTCGAACGTCCGCGTCGGCAGATAGGTCCGCAACCGGATGCCCAGCCCGCCGAGCACCCGGATCAACGGGTCGTCCACCGTCTCCAATCGCGCGATCGCTCGGGAGACGAGGTCTGCCACGGCGGCCGCCGGGTCGTCACCGAGGTCGCGCCCGGCTTGCCTGCCGCGCTCAGCCACGTCGGCGGGGTCCAGGCCCAGTGCCGCCGGGTTCACCCGCGCGTAGTACTCCTGCGGCGTGGCGATGTCCTCGGCCTGAGCTGTGGTCTCGAGGTAGGTGAGCACGGTGGTCAGCGAGCGCGACGTGTGCCCGACAAGCGAGCGCAGGTCCCACTCGCCCAGACCCGGCCCCGATAACGCGTCGGCGGGAATGCGGCCGACCAGGTCCGCGAAACTGTGTGCCGCTGAGGCGAACGTCTCCAGGATCGAGGGCGCAGTCACGACCGGACGACTTGGTCCCAGCCCTCGACCGACTCGGGGCTGCGCGGCGCCGGCCCGACGTAGATCGCCGACGGGCGCACCAGCTTGCCGAGCCGCTTCTGCTCGAGGATGTGCGCACACCAGCCCGCGGTGCGCCCGCAGGTGAACATCGCGGGCATCATCTTGGTCGGCACCTGGGCGAAGTCGAGGGTCACCGCCGCCCAGAACTCGACGTTGGTCTCGATGGCGCGATCGGGTCGGCGCTCCCGCAGTTCGGCAAGGGCGGCCTGCTCGAGGGCGGCCGCGACCTCGTAGCGCGGGGCCTCGAGCCGCTTGGCCGTCGCGCGCAGCACCCGGGCCCGCGGGTCCTCGGCGCGGTACACCCGGTGCCCGAAGCCCATCAGCTTCTCGTTGCGGTCGAGGATGCCCTTGACGACGGCGCGGGCGTCGCCGGTCTGCTCGGCCTCCTCAATCATCGGGATCACCCGGGCCGGGGCCCCGCCGTGCAGCGGTCCGCTCATCGCGCCGATCGCGCCGGACAGGGCGGCAGCGACGTCGGCGCCGGTGGAGGCGATCACGCGAGCGGTGAAGGTCGAGGCGTTCATACCGTGTTCGGCGGCGCTGACCCAGTAGGCGTCGATGGCCTCGACGTGCCGGGGGTCTGGGTCGCCCTGCCAGCGGGTCATGAATCGCTCTGTCACGGTGGAACATTCGTCGATGGTGCGCTGCGGGACCGCGGGGCGATAGATCCCCCGCGCCGACTGCGCGACGTAGGACAGTGCCATCACCGAGGCCCGGGCGAGGTGCTCGCGGGCGGTCGCATCGTCGATGTCGAGCAGCGGGGGATAGCCCCAGATCGGGGCCAACATCGCCAGTCCGGCCTGGACGTCGACGCGCACATCACCGCTGTGGATTGGCAGCGGGAATGGCTCGGCAGGCGGCAGACCGTTGCCGAACTTCCCGTCGACCAGCAGCGCCCACACGTCGCCGAAGGTGACCCGCTGGTTGACCAGATCCTCGATGTCGACGCCGCGGTACCGCAGCGCGCCGCCGTCCTTGTCGGGTTCGGCGATCTCGGACGTGAAGGCGACGACGCCTTCGAGGCCGGGGACGAAGTCTTCGGGCACCGCGCTCATGGCCAGATTCTCGCACCTGTGAAACGGCGCTCATCTGGCGGTTGCGGACACGACGGCAGCCGGTGTGGGCGTAGCGTTGGCGCGTGGCGGAGGTAAGCCCGGAACACTTGGCGAGGATGCGGGTGGAATACGGTTCGGCGGAAAAGGACGGCAGTCCAGACCTGGACGTGGATTGGCTGGCCGACGGCTGGGTTACGTTGCTGCGCAAGTGGTTAGCCGATGCCGAGCGCGCCGGTGTCGCCGAACCCAATGCCATGGTCATCGCGACCGTCGACAACCGGGGACGGCCCGTCACCCGGTCGGTGTTGTGCAAGAGCGTCGACGACACCGGCATCACGTTCTACACCAACTACGACTCCGACAAGGGCGAACAGCTAGCGGCGACGCCGTACGCGTCGGCCACCTTCCCCTGGTATCTGACCAGTCGCCAGGTCCACGTCCGAGGCCCCGTGACCAAGGTGTCGGCGGAGGAGACCGCCGAGTACTGGTCGAAGCGGCCGCGGGGGTCGCAGTTGGGCGCGTGGGCGTCGTACCAGTCGAAGCCGATCGCCTCGCGCGCGGCGCTGCTGGAGCAACTGGCCGAGGTGACGCGGCGCTTCGAAGGTCAGGACACGGTGCCTGTCCCGCCGAACTGGGGTGGCTATCTGATCGCCGCCGACGTGGTCGAGTTCTGGCAGGGCCGGGAGAACCGGGTGCACAACAGGATTCGCATCCAGGACGGGCGCATCGAGCGGCTGCAGCCTTAGGTGCCGGCGTTCGCTACCGCGAGGCACCGGCCCGAAATGCTGACGTCGATCATGTTCTCGGAGCAGATGAATTCTTAGCTCCTTCATAGATTCGACCGTTAGGATCGCGTTCGTGCCTGACGGTAGGGGGGCGCAGTCCGTTGGGCTGCGAGAACGCAAGAAACAGCGCACGCGTGCGACTCTCATCGACGCCGCCGTGGAACTGTGCAACGGACAGGGTTTCGACAACACCACCGTCGACCAAATCGCCGCGGTGGCCGACGTCTCACCGCGCACCTTTAGCCGGTACTTCCCGACCAAGGACTCGATCGCGCTGGCCCTGGTCGACGAAATCGTCGACGAAGTCGCCGTCGAGTTGGAGCGCCAACCCGCCGAACTGAACCACCTGGAGGCGATCCTGCGCGCCTACGTCGCGATGGGGGAGGCGGCCAAGCACGCGGGGCCCGATGATCTGCGAGCCGAGCGGGTGTTGTGCATCGCCCGGATCATCCTGTCGTCGCCGACGCTGCGGCAGATCACCCCCGATTTCCGGGGCAACGCGGTCGAACGCGCGCTCGCCAGGCGCATGCGCGTCGACCTCAGCGACCGCCGGGTGCGGCTGACATCCGCGACGTGGAGTGCGGTGATAATGACGGCGCTCACCGATGTCGTGCAGGTCAACAGCGACTGGTCACAGGTGTCCCTCGACGACCTGATCGACCACTTGGAGACGGTCTTCGCGGAGTTCACCGGCTTGTTGGGTAATCTGCGGCTGCCCGTCTGAGCAAGTGACCGCCCCCGGCGGGGCACGCGTGCCGGAATGGGACTACCTTTTGTAGGAGCAATGTCCGAATACTCCCAGCAGCGACGAAGGGAAACTCGTGGCCGATAACGCGAAGAGTGGGGAAGGGCAAGCCACCCTCTCCTACCCCGGTGGCACGCTCGACCTTGACATCGTTTCCGCCACCGAAGGCGCTGACGGCATCGCGCTGGGTTCACTTCTGGCCAAGTCCGGCTACACCACCTTCGACGAGGGCTTCGTCAACACGGCGTCGACCAAGAGTGCGATCACCTACATCGACGGCGACGCCGGCATCCTGCGCTACCGCGGCTACCCGATCGAGCAGCTCGCCGAGAAGTCGAACTTCATCGAGGTGAGCTATCTGCTCATCTACGGTGAGCTGCCCACCAAGGAACAGCTCGCGGAGTTCACCACCCGGATTCAGCGGCACACGCTGCTGCACGAGGACCTCAAGCGGTTCTTCGACGGGTTCCCGGCCAACGCCCACCCGATGCCGGTGCTGTCCAGCGCGGTCAACGCGCTGTCGACGTACTACGAGGATTCGCTGGATCCGTTCGACGACAACCAGGTCGAGCTGTCGACGATCCGGCTGCTGGCCAAGCTGCCGACCATCGCGGCGTACGCCTACAAGAAGTCGGCCGGCCAGCCGTTCCTGTACCCGGACAACTCGCTGACGCTGGTCGAGAACTTCCTGCGGATGACGTTCGGATTCCCGGCCGAGCCCTACGAGGTCGATCCCGAGATCGTCCGCGCGCTGGACATGCTGTTCATCCTGCATGCCGACCATGAGCAGAACTGCTCGACGTCGACGGTGCGGTTGGTCGGCTCGTCGCAGGCCAACCTGTTCACGTCGATCTCCGGTGGCATCAACGCGCTGTGGGGCCCGCTGCACGGCGGCGCGAACCAGGCGGTGCTGGAGATGCTGGAGAAGATCCGCCAGGCCGACTTCGACGTCCACGAGTTCATCAAGAAGGTGAAGAACCGCGAGGACGGCGTCAAGCTGATGGGCTTTGGCCACCGGGTCTACAAGAACTACGACCCGCGCGCCCGCATCGTCAAGGAGCAGGCCGACAAGATCCTCGGCAAGCTCGGCGGCGACGACGAGATGCTGGACATCGCACGGACTCTCGAGGAAGCCGCGCTCACCGACGACTTCTTCATCGAGCGCAAGCTCTACCCGAACGTCGACTTCTACACCGGCGTGATCTACCGGGCGATGGGCTTCCCGACGCGCATGTTCACCGTGCTGTTCGCGCTCGGCCGGCTGCCCGGCTGGATCGCGCACTGGCGGGAGATGCACGACGAGGGCAGCGGCAAGATCGGCCGTCCGCGCCAGGTCTACACCGGTTACACCGAGCGCGACTACAAGGACGTCAGCAGCCGCTAACTAGGTTGCCTCCTGCGCCGCCTCCCCCGCCTGTGCTGCCTCCCCCGCGCCGAACGTGGGTTACCCGCACGTTCTGGGCGTCCGGAGCGTGGCGTAAGCCCACAATCGGCGTCGCGAATCTCACCGCCTTGGCAGCTTGCCGGGAGAACAGTTGTAGTTTCACAATTGTTGGGTGAATGAAACCGTCGTCCGGTCAATGAGCGCTCGGCGCAAGGCCACCATCTTGGTGACCTGCTGCCTGAGCCTGCTGATCGTGTCGATGGACGCGACGATCGTCAATGTCGCGATTCCCAACATCCGCGCCGACCTCGACGCCACCGGGTCGCAGCTCCAGTGGGTGATCGACATCTACACGCTGGTGTTGGCCTCGCTGCTATTGCTGTCGGGAGCGGCTGCAGACCGGTTCGGTCGTCGAGGCACGTTCCAGATCGGGCTGACGGTGTTCGCGGTCGCGTCGCTGCTGTGCAGCCTGGCGCCCAACATCGAGACGCTGATCGCCGCCCGCTTCCTCCAGGCGATCGGTGGCTCGATGATGAACCCCGTCGCGATGTCGATCATCACGCAGGTGTTCACCGGCAGGGTGGAACGCGCCCGGGCCATCGGCATATGGGGCGGTGTCGTCGGCATCTCGATGGCCGCGGGGCCGATCGTCGGCGGTGTGCTCATCGAGTGGATCAACTGGCGCGCCGTGTTCTGGATCAATCTGCCGATCTGCGCGGTGGCGATCCTGCTCACCGTCATCTTCGTCCCGAAGTCCAAGTCGCTGACCATGCGCGACGTCGATCCGATCGGCCAGCTGCTGGGTATGGCGTTCCTGTTCGGCCTCGTCTTCGTGCTCATCGAGGGACCGGTCATGGGATGGGGACACGTTCGTACGGTCGCCGTGGCGGTCGGCGCGGTCGCGGCCTTCGTCGGCTTCGTGGCTTATGAGGCTCGCAGGCGGGACCCGTTCATCGATCTAAGGTTCTTCCGGAGCATTCCGTTTGCGTCGGCGACGATGATTGCGGTGTGCGCATTCGCGTCGTGGGGTGCGTTCCTGTTCATGATGTCGCTGTACCTGCAGGACGCGCGCGGTTTCTCGGCGTTTCACACGGGGTTGATCTATCTGCCGATAGCCGTTGGGGCACTGATGTTTTCGCCGTTGTCCGGCCGGATGGTGGGGCGGTTCGGTGCCCGACCTTCGCTGCTGTCTGCGGGTGTGCTCATCACGGCGGCGACGATTATGCTCGCCCAGCTGTCGGCGACGACACCGGTGTGGCAGCTGCTCGTGATCTTCGCTGTCTTCGGCATCGGGTTCTCGATGGTCAACGCGCCGGTGACCAACGCCGCCGTCAGCGGCATGCCGACCGACCGGGCGGGGGCCGCGTCGGCGATCGCATCGACCAGCAGGCAGGTCGGCGTGAGTATTGGTGTGGCACTGTGTGGTTCGGTCGCAGGCGGCGCGCTGGCCGCGACGGGCCCAGGGTTCGCGGAGGCCGCTCGCCCGCTGTGGATGATCTGCGCGGTGCTTGGGGTGGTGATCATCGTGCTCGGCTTCTACTCGACGTCCGGCAGGGCGTTGCGGTCTGCCGATCGACTGGAACCGTTGGTGACGGCCGATGTCCGGTAATCGAGGGGCAGACGAGGCGTGGCGGGCGATGGCGACGTTCGTCGTCGAGAACCACGACAGCTGGAAGCGGGCGATCGTCGAGCACTCCGGGTTGCCGTTCAGCAGGGTGCGCATCCTGCGGCGGTTGAGCCGACGGCCGATGACCGTCAAGGAGTTGGCGCACGCGGCGACCATCGACGCGCCGGCCGCGACGGTCGCGGTCAACGACTTGGAGGGGCGCGGGTTGGTGGTGCGTCAGGTGGATCCGGAGAATCGCCGGTGCAAGCGAGTGTCGCTCACCGATGCGGGATGCGCCATGGTGGCCAAGATCGACGCGGTCGACGACCCGGCGCCCGAGTCCCTGGCGAACCTGGACCAAGCCGACGTCGAGGCGTTGCGCGAGATACTCGCCAAGCTGTCGGCCGATTAACGCTCCAGCACCGCCATCGCGGCATTGTGTCCACCGATACCTGATACTCCGCCACCACGACGTGAACCCGATCCGCACAACAGGATTCGCTCATGTGCGGTCCCCACGCCCCAGCGTCGAGCCGGGGTGTCCAGTGGTTCGTCATCCTCGGCGAACGGCCACGTCAACGCTCCGTGAAAGATATGCCCGCCCGTCATGCCGAGCGAGTGTTCGAGGTCGACGGTCGTCTTCGTCTCGATGCACAACCGGCCAGCCGAGTCTTCCATTAGCACATCGTGAATCGGCTCGGCCAGAACGGAGTTCAACGAATTGAGCACCGCAGAGGTCAAGGAGTCGCGCATTCGATCCGGATCGCCGGAGGACACCAAGTGGTGAGGGGTATGCAAGCCGAACACCGTTAGCGTCTGCGCACCGGCAGCGCGCAGTTCATCGGACAGGATCGAGGGATCGGTCAGCGAGTGGCAGTAGATTTCGCACGGCAGCGGGTCCGGCACAACGCCGTGGTCCGCCTGCCCGTAAGCCGCGTCCAGTTGGCGGTACGTCTCGTTGATGTGGAACGTTCCGCCGAACGCCTGCTCGGGTGTGACTGCGTCGTCGCGCAATCGCGGTAGGCGCCGCAGCATCAGGTTCACCTTGACCTGCGCACCCGGCGTCGACTCCGGCGGTTGCTCACCCAGCAAGCCCGCGAGCACGGTCGGAGTCACGTTGGCCAGAATAACGTCGCCTTGGACGGTGCCATCGACACCACCGCAGCGGTAGCGCACTTCGCCCTCGGGATCGACCGCGTACACCTCTGCGCCACAGGTAATTTCGGCGCCAAAGCCGGTGGCAGCCGCGGTCAGTGCACCGCTAACGGCGCCCATCCCGCCGATCGGCACATCCCAGTCGCCGGTTCCGCCGCCGAGCAGGTGGTAGAGAAAGCAGACATTTTGGATCAACGACGGGTCGTCGAGGCGAGCGAAGGTCCCGATCAACGCGTCGGTGGCCATCACGCCGCGGACCACGTCGTTGTCGACGGCCGAGGCGATCGAGTGCCCGATCGGCTCGTCGACCATCGACCGCCACGCGGTTTCGTCATCGACGAGAGCGCGCGCTTGTGTGCGCGTCAGAAGCGGTTCCAGCAGCGTCGGCCATAACCGCTCGATCAGGCCACCGCACCAGCGGTAGAACTCGGCGAACCGCGATTCGTCGGCGGCCGCGCCGATCGCATCGAACGTCGACGTAGGGCAGATGAGCAGTCCGGTGCGGCCGCCGGTCGTCGGGTCGGGCGTGTATGACGAGTAGCGGCGACGCACCAGGCGCACCCGCGCGCCCAGGTCGTCGATGATGCGCCGGGGCAGCAGGCTGACGAGGTAGGAGTACCGCGACAGTCGGGCGTCGACTCCCTCGAAAGCGTGCGCGGAAACCGCCGCGCCGCCGACGTGGTCCAGTCGCTCCAGCACCCGAACCCGACGACCCGCCTTCGCCAGATACGCCGCCGCGACGAGACCGTTGTGCCCGCCGCCGACGACGATGACGTCGTAACTGGGGCTCAGTTGAGGTAGCCCTCGACCTCATCGGGCGGACGCACCTCGGCTTCGCGTGGATCGCCGCCGGTCTCCCGAAGCGCCCGGCGCTGCCGCAGCAGATCCCAACACTGGTCGAGCTGCACCTCGACGGCCTTCAGCCGTCGGTGCTCCTCGGATTCGTCGATCTCGCGGTTCTGGAGCTGTGCGCGCAGCTCCTGCTCCTCGGCGACCAGCCTGTTGACCTGGTCGAGAATGTCTTGGTCTTTGGTCACAGCACCAGTCTGCCCGACTACCGTGAGTGCGGTGACCTCAAGTTCAGGGCAGAAGCCCGAAATCGAATTCCCCGACGGCCCTCCGCCCACCGAATTGGTGATCACCGATCTGGTCGTTGGCGACGGCGCCGAAGCGGTGCCCGGCGGCAACGTCGAGGTGCACTACGTCGGCGTGGAGTACGACACCGGCGAAGAATTCGACAGTTCATGGAACCGCGGCGAGTCGATCGAGTTCCCCCTGCGCGGACTCATCCAGGGTTGGCAGGACGGCATTCCGGGCATGAAGGTCGGCGGTCGTCGACAGCTCGTCATCCCGCCTGAGCAGGCCTACGGTCCCGCCGGCGGTGGGCACCGGCTGTCGGGTAAGACGCTGATCTTCGTCATCGACCTGCTGGCGACCCGCTGACCTGCCGCCGAAACTGAAGATTTACGCGTTGAAACGGCGAATCCTCGCGCAAATGTTCAGACTCGGCGCCAAAGCTCACTGATGGCCCGGCAGGCGCAGCAGCAGCCGAGCGCCGCCGAGCGGGCTTTCCTCTAAAGAAGCTGTGCCGCCATGCAATTCGGCCTGCTGTGCGACCAGCGCCAGGCCGAGCCCCGAGCCCGACACCGACGCCGTCGATCCGCGAGAGAACCGTTCGAACACGACCGAGCGCTCCTCCTCGGGGATGCCGACGCCGTCGTCGTCGATCGCGATTTCCACGCCCGCTCGTGAGCTGACCGCCGACAGTTGTACGCGGGTAGCGCCACCATGCTTCACGGCGTTGGCGATCGCGTTGTCGACCGCCAACCGCAGACCCGCGGGCAGGCCCACGATGATCACCGTCGGCGCAGGCACCAACGACACCTCCAGGTCGGGGTAGACGCGCATCGCGTCATGGGCGGCGCGGTCCAACAACTCCGTGATGTCGACGGGCACGTGGTCGTCGGCGGTCGACAACTCACCCTGTGCCAGGCGTTCCAGCGCGCCGAGCGTTGCCTCGATCCGCGACTGGGTCCGGATCACGTCGTTCACCACCTCTTTGCGCTGGTCCTCGGGCAGGTCGAGGGTGGACAGCACCTCGAGATTGGTCCGCATCGCGGTCAACGGGGTGCGCAGTTCGTGGGCGGAGGATGCGAAGTCGCGCGCCGAGGCCAGCGCGGCCTTGGTCCGGTCCTGTTCCTTCCACACGCGTTCGACCAGGCCCTTGACCGCCTCGGCGATCTCGACGGCCTCGGTGGCGCCGCGCACCTCGACGTCGGGGTCTTCGTCGCCGGCATCGATCTGGCGGGTCTGTTGGGCCAGGCTCTTGAGCGGGCGCACCGCGAAAGCGGCCAGTACCCAGCCGAACACCGACGCGGCGCCGACGGCGAACACGCAAATGATGATCACCCGTCGGTGCAGGTTGTTGGTGTCGGCGATGGTGGCGTCGTAGGTGGCGCCGACGGCCACCGACATCGGCCCGGGGTAGTAGGGGATGTCGACGGTGCGAACCCGGTAGCGCACGCCGTCGACGTAGGTGTCGGCGTATCCGGGTTCGAGTTGGGGGAGTACGACGTCGGAGTTGGACGTCACCTCGTCGCCGCGGTGCACGGTGATGACCGCGTCCTGGTTGGTCGGCGACTTCGGAATCTCGTCCAGGCCGCGGGGCAGGAACGGGATCGCGAAGCCGGCGGCCTCGTCGAGGCGGCGGTCAAGGCGTTCCTTGCGGTCATTGGTGATGCCGACCCAGACGACGGTTCCCACGATGATGACGACGATCGCCGCGCCGATGGCGGTGGCGAGCGCTACGCGGGTGCGCAGCGACGGGGTTCGGCGGAAGATCCGCGACAGCAGAGACATCACTGTGTCCGCAGGACGAACCCCACTCCGCGGACGGTGTGAAGGAGCCGGGGGGCGCCACCCGCTTCGAGCTTGCGGCGCAGGTAGCCGATGAAGACGTCGACCACGTTGGTGTCGGCGGCGAAGTCGTAACCCCAGACGAGCTCGAGCAGCTGTGCGCGTGACAGCACGGCGGTCTTGTGTTCGGCCAGCACCGCGAGCAGGTCGAATTCGCGTTTGGTCAGGTCGACGTCGACGCCGTTGACGCGGGCTCGGCGGCCCGGGATGTCGACCTCCAAAGGTCCGACCTGGATGGTCTCCGAGGAGAAGGTCGCGGTGGACCCACGCCTGCGCAGCAGCGCCTTCACCCGGGCGACCAGTTCCTGCAACACGAACGGTTTGACCAGGTAGTCGTCGGCCCCGGCCTCCAGGCCGGCGACCCGGTCGTCGACCGAGCTGCGCGCCGAGAGCACGCAGACCGGCACGTCGTTGTCCATCGCGCGCAGCGCCGTGACTACGCTGACTCCGTCGAGCACGGGCATGTTGATGTCCAGCACGATCGCATCGGGCCGGGTCTCGGTCGCGCTGCGCAGCGCTTCGGCGCCGTCCACCGCGGTGGCCACGTCGAATCCGGACAGCCGCAACCCGCGCTCGAGGGAGGCCAGCACGTCGGGATCGTCGTCGACGACGAGAACTCGAGGTGAGGCTCCGCCACTGTCTGTACCACTGGCCATGTAGCCAATCTTGCCTGACGGACGGCCCCAATCGGGGGAGGCCGTGCGAACAGGGGTACCGGCCGAATCGCGCTGGAAGTTGCCGGCCCTCATCGAGGAGTTCTCAGGGAAGCTCGGTGACTTCGACGTTGCCGGTCGCCGAGCGGGCCGTCACCGCGGGGGCATCCTGGGCTGGTGTTTGCGGAACGGTCACCAGCGTTCCGCTATCGGACTCCGCGGATTCGGCGCGCACTCGGTACGGATCGGGGCCAGGCACCTGTACCTTCACGTCACCTTCGGCGGTGGCTTCGGTTGTGCGCGGTGCCGCACGGAACTCCGTCGAAATGCTTCCGGACCCTGAATGTGCTTTAAACGAATCGGCGACGGCGATAGCGCTGCTGGTCTTGATATCCCCGCGGGCGTTGACATCGATCAGGCGTGCCGATCCGGCGAGTGAGGCGTTGTGATCGGTTTGGGCCACCAATTCCCGAAGGGATGAGTCGACGGACAGCGAGCCCGCTCCCTGGTCGACTGTGACGCTGAGATTTCGGGCGGTGTCCGGTGGGAGGATGACCCGGAGTTCTCCTGTGCGGTGGAACCAGAGAAATCCAGACCCGCTGTCGTGGAGCGTGATTCGGCTGGCGTCGCCTTCCTGTGTTACCGCCAGCTGTGTGTCGTCAGAGTTGGTGACGAGGCGAAGGTCGACACGGGGTTCGTTGGCGTTGGCGTCAGTGTTGACGTGGACGGTGACTGGGACGTCGCCGGTCACGATGGTCAGCGCGCGCATATCGGTCGGCAGGTTCTTCGTATCCGTCACGACCCGGGTGCCGCCGAGGCCGGACGCGAGAACGCCGAGGCTGACGAAACTGCCGAGCGCAAGCAAGGATCCGACGATGACAAGCACTACGCGCATCACCGTTCGTTGCCGACCGGTCAGCGATGGTGGCGGCGAGTCCTCTGCGGAGGAATTGGCCTCCCGGGGTGTGGTCACGTCGATCGCGTTCATCGGTGCTCCTCCCTTTCCAGGAGAGCGACGGCGTGCTTGAGTAGCAGCACGACATCGGTTTTCGTGGTGCTCGCGTCGTCGTTGAAGGCGTCAAGCGCCGGCCATCCCGGAACGGCGACAGAATTGGCCAACTCCAGCAGCAGCGTCTCCAGCCGCTCGATCTGCTCGTGTACCGCCTGCGAGTCCCGAAGCATCCAGTAACCCGCCGCGGTGCGTAGCGCGCCCTGCAGACAGAAGCTGTACGGCGTGGCCCCGAGTTCGGTGCGCGCGGAGAAGCCCCCTTGGCCAAGGTCATCCACGCATACGCGCACCCAATCGCCAGGCCTGTCGACAGATGCCATGACCTGGTTGCCAGTGGCGTCGCGGCAGTAGGTGCCCTGGGTCCACGCGCCGTCGGCTGCGATGAGCGCCATCGCGCCCTCGACCACCTCTCGGTCCGTGTTGATCGTCGTCATGGTGTCTCTATGTCCTTCGGTTAAGTCTCGAGGTAGCGCAGGACGGCGAGGACACGGCGGTTTTCGGTGTCATCAGGTGCCAGTCCCAGCTTCGTGAAGATGGAGGCGATGTGTTTCTCGGCGGATCCAGTCGTGATGTACAAGGTCGCGGCGATCGCCGAATTGGTCTTGCCTTCGGCCATTAGCTGCAAGACCTCTCGCTCTCGAGGCGTGAGTTGGTCGAGTGCGCTACGACGGTGCGAACGCGCAAGGATTTGGGAGACGACCTCGGGGTCGAGCACGGTGCCACCGCCACCGACCACCGTGACCGCTTCGAGGAAGGCCGGTACGTCGGCGACGCGGTCCTTCAGCAGATAGCCGAAGCCGCGGGTATCCGAGCTGATCAGATCGGAGGCGTATCGCTCTTCGACGTAGTGCGACAGCACGAGCACGGGCGATTCGGGGTTTTGGCTGCGCAGAAGCGCTGCGCAACGGATGCCCTCGTCCGTGAAGGTCGGCGGCATCCGCACGTCGACCATCACCAGATCGGGGTGCGTCTCATTGACCAGGCGCAGAAGGTCCGTCGCGTCGGCAACGCTGGCGACGACCTCATGGCCGGCGTCGGTCAGTATGCGTTCGATACCCGCGCGCAGCAGCGCCGAGTCTTCTGCGATCACGATGCGCATGGCAGTAGCGCGGTGACGGTCGTGGGCCCTCCAGCAGGGCTGGCGACGGTGAACGTACCGCGGGCGGCGCGGACACGTTCGGCCAAGCCGCGAAGGCCGGTGGCCGTCTCGGTGTCGGTCACGTGGGCACCACCGCGGCCGTCATCGAAAACCGAGACGGCCAACCAGTTTTCGGAGTCGAGCCGCACCGTGACAACGGCCCGCGACGCGTGAGCGTGTTTGGCGACGTTGGTGAGTGCCTCAGCCACGACGAAGTAGGCAACCGATTCAACTTCTTGAGGGATGTCCCGCGGCAAGTCGACGTTCAGTGTGGTGGGTACCGCCGCGCGCTGCACCACGGCCGACAACGCGGCATCCAGCCCGCGATCGGAGAGAATCGTCGGCGCCATGCCTCGCACGACGTTACGCAGCTCCACCAGAGCGGTTTTCGCGTCCTCGTGAGCCTCGGCGATCAGCGACTTCGCAGCGTTCGGGTCGGACTCGAGCTTGGTCTGGGCTAGACCGATCGTCATCGCGAGCGACACGAGGCGCGGCTGCACGCTGTCATGCAGGTCGCGTTCGATGCGGTAGCGCTCGGTCTCGGCGGAGGTCATTGCCCCGCGTCGGGCGTCGTCGAGTGCGTTGACCTCGTGCTTCAACATCGCAGTTGGCGACGGCGACAGCAGCCAGTGGTCGATCTTGGCGTCGAGGATAGGCGCGAACACCACGATCGCAACGGCGGCCACGAGCGCGATCACGGCCAACGGCCACGCCAGGGCCGGCGGAATGAACGACACCCCGGCGTTGGCCGAACTCCGAGTCACGGCGATCGCTCCGGCGGGTGCCAGCAGCGCGAAGGCGAGCAGGAACAGAGCAAGCCCCCCGGCCGCCGCGTCGTAGAACATCCGGAAGAAGTGGTGCGTGCAGCCCTTCCAAAAGCGGGTGCTACCCAGGTCGAGCCACAACTGGTGGACCCAACCCGGAAAACCGTTGCGGTGGGACAGTTTTCGGGGCGGTACCCGGATGCCCATGCCGAAGACGGCCTCGCTGCGCAACCGTTCGAGCCACTCGACGCCGCGCATCAGGTAAAGGAACAGGATCGTGACGACCACCGGTCCAATCACCGTAGGGATCGAGGCGATCCCGAAGATCACGAGCATGATCGGAAACCACAGCCAGAGCGCCGCGATCGCCGCGCCGGCGATCATCGATGCGCTGGGCCAGATGCCGATCCGACGAGGCGCCGGCGTCGCTTTCTCGGCGGTAACCGGCTCCGCCTCGTGATCGGTGGTTGCGACCATGCCGTTAAATTACGGGAATGCCTCGCTGAAAGGACATGGCGGTACCCGGGCGACTTTGCGGGGGTTAACCCCTATATCGTCGCTTGTTCGGCAAACTCTCGCCGCCGTACGCGTCGCTTCAGCTTCATTGCCTGACGCTCCACGACGAACCATGAGAACGCGGCGAGCGGAATCGTGCAGGCCGTGGCCACCACAAAGAACAGGCGCGGGTCCAGCCAGATCAAGCCCGCCGCCGCGAGGAGTTGCTGCACCGGCCAGGCGTAGATGTACATGCCGTACGACAGGTCGTTCCGTAGGCGGGGTCGCTTCAACAAGGCTCCCGACACGATCACCGCGTACGCCAACGGCAGCGCCGCATAGACCCGGTAGTTCGGTAGCAGTCCCAGCGTCACGACCAGCCCTGCGCACGCCGCCACCAGCCACCACCGTGCGGGTATCCGGTCCCGGTACTGGTACAACAACGCACCTGCGGAGAAGACGACGGCGAACCGCATCACCATTTGCGGAAGCGTCTCCAGCGCCATGACCGGATATCCGACGATCGCAGACCCGGCAACCGACAGGACGAACACAACCGGGATTGTCCAGCGACGCCGAAGTAGGCCTGCGACGCCTAACACCGCCACGGCGATGTAGCAGATCAACTCGAAGATCAGGGTCCACAACGGCCCGTCCCAAACGCCGTCCCATGGCACATTCAGAGGGGTGCCGTCGATATCGGCGTAGTAGATGTTCAGCACCGCGTTGTTGAGCACGTAGGCGATCTGCGACGACAACCTCAACGAGCCACCGGACAGCGCCGCACCGATCGGCGCCAATACGAACGCGACGATCAGTACGCAGATCCACAAGCCGGGGAAGATGCGCAAGGCCCGTGCCGCCGCGTACTCGCGCAATCGCGGATTGTTCAGCCAGGAGCCGGTGATCAGAAATCCCGACACCACGAAGAACCCGTCCACCCACCCTTGCGTAAACACCTGGGCGAGTGGTGTCTCTATCGTCCTGCCCGTCAACGGCCAGGAATGCTGGAGTATCACCCCGCCGGCCAGAATCAGCCGCCACGCATTCAGTGCGTTGTGCCGGGGGTCGAAGACTTCGCTGAGAGTTCCTCTCATCGCCATGACTGTAGCTGAGTTTGCGGAGTAACTACCCGTGGCTCTTATTGATAAGTAAGGGGCCTAGCTCTGCATGCGCATTGCTGGTAGAGGTGGAACATGGCACTCGCCGACACGGGATCTCCGCTCGAGGCATCGATTCGGCCGTGCTGTCTCCCAATGGGCGCATGGTCATCATCTAGAGGACGAGGCGCCAGACCTCCCGTTGCTGTCCCAGGCTGCCCCGCTTGCACGTTCCTATAGTGAGCAAGCCGTGCGATGGGTGGACATGTTGACAACTCACCACGCCCAAGCCCGACAACACCAAGGTAAGCCCTCGGTTGCGGCCCGGAGGACTCCATTTGACCTGTCCGACTTCGATAAACGGCCGACTCCAAAATCAAGTCGCGAGTATTTGCTCCGATCCAAAGATTGGGCCAGACCGCATGCTGGCGCAATTCACCCGCAAGCGTCGAATCGAAGCTGGCGGAGGAGCCTGTGACGCTGCCTGTCTCCCACTGACGCTGAGATTGAAGCACCCCCGGTGGCTGACCTTCATCGGCGCTTGGGGACAGCGGGACCTGAGGCGGTCGCTTCGGCTGATCGCGAATGTTGTTTCAGGACAGGACGAGTCGCTTCGAGAAGGCATGGCGGCGTCCGGATCATCCAAGTGATTTCTGTGGTGTTGCTGCGGGAGTGGTTACCAGAATCTTGCGTGGCCGGCCTACGGGGGATAACCCCCGTAACTCTATGTTCTCCTTCGAGTCAAGCCGCTGAGCGGTACACTCCGCTCCTCGCAGAAAGGCGTGCTACCAGATTTGCGGGTGAGTGTTGAGTTTCGTATCGTGCGATGACACATCAACTGTGTTCCGATCCCATATCGCCTTGGGAACAGGACGTTATTGGGGGGACGGCACATGGTTTACTCGTCGAGATCGAATTGCTCTGCTGATGTCCCGATGTTTGCGGTGGAGGTCGTCGTGCGAGGTAGCGACTTCGACCTGAGTGGGGGAAGGGGTCGTTCCTTGCGTGGGGTGTCCGGTGTGTAGTTGCATGGTCGCCGAAACGATGCCGGGCGTGGAACTAGGTGGAGGGAGTCGACGATCTTCAGGCTTCTGAAGCGGGTGTGGATTCCGCTGGTCATCGCCATCGTCGCTGTCGCGGGCGGTTTCACCGTCTCACGTCTCCACGGCATGTTTGGTTCTGACGATCGTCCGGCGTACGCCGATACGGAAGTAGCCGATACCAAGCCCTATGACCCCAAACGCCTCACATACGAGGTTTCTGGGCCGCCAGGGACCCTGGCTACGATCAGCTACTTCGACAGCGACTTCGTGCCGCAGGTGATTCGGGGAGCGAGTCTCCCGTGGACTTTGCAATTCGATATCAGCGAGGCAACAGCGGTGGGAAGCGTCGTGGCCCAAGGCAACGCGGAAAGCATCAGTTGCCGCATCCTGATAGATGGTGAAGTCAAGACCGAGAATTCCTCAAACCAGGTGGACGCGTTCACTTCCTGCATTCTCGAGGCCGCATGACCGGCAGGCACGTAGGTCAGAACGGCAGCGAGACATTATCGCGCCCGTTCGTTGCGCGCACGATCCGTCGGTTCTCGGTGCTGATAATCCTCGGGTGGTTGGCAATTACCGTCGCAGTGACCGTGTTCGTACCACCGCTCGAGCAGGTTGAGAGGGAAAAGTCGGTCCCGCTCGTTGTGACTGATGCGCCGTCTTATGAGGCGGCCAACCGTATGGGTAAGGAGTTTTCCGAGTCCAGTCCAGAAAGCATGGCGATCCTCGTTCTGGAGGGTCAGCAGCCCTTGGGCGAGGATGCACGCAGGTATTACGACGAAATCATCCGACAGTTTCGTGACGAAAAAAAACATGTCCAGTACATCCAGGATTTCTGGGGGGATCCGCTCACGGCAGCCGCCGCGCAAAGTACCGATGGAAAAGCCGTTTATGCGCAGGTAAACATAATTGGAGCAACAGGCTCTCCTGCTGGCAACGAATCTGTCGCTGCTCTGCAGAAAATCGTGGGAAGTATTCCCGCTCCACCGGGAGTAGAGGCTTTCATAACGGGTCCTGCCCCCATTGTCGCGGACATGGGTAAGAGCGGTAACCGCACAGTGATCCTGATCACGGTGGTGACCTTCGCAGTGATCTTCATTATGTTGCTGCTGGTGTACCGCTCGGTAACCACAGTAATTCTGTTGCTGCTGATGGTCGGAATTCAGTTACAAGTAGCCAGAGGGATCGTTGCCTTCCTTGGCCTTCACGGCATTGTAGGCCTGACAACCTATGTAGTTAATCTAATCGTGTCTGTGGGAATCGCCGCGGGCACTGATTACGGCATATTCTTCACTGGCCGATATCAGGAGGCCCGGCAGGCCGGTGAGAATAAGGAGTCCGCCTTTTTCACCTCTTATCGGAGTGTGGCTAAAGTGGTCTTGGCCTCCGGCATGACGATTGCGGGAGCGATCTTCTGCCTTAGCTTTACTCGGTTGCCATTCTTCCAGCCTTTGGGAACTGCCGGTTCGCTCGGAATTGTTGTGGCAGTCGCAGTGGCTCTCACGTTAATCCCAGCGGTGATAGCCGCTGGAAGCCGTATTGGCCTTTTCGAACCGAAACGGGAGATTGTAACGCGACGATGGCGCCGATTGGGGACGTCGGTCGTTCGTTGGCCTGCGCCGATCCTTGCCGCAACTCTAGCTCTATCGATTATCGGACTTGTTACCCTCCCTGGCTATAATCCGAGCTATAACGACGAGGAATTCATTCCCGCGGATATTCCGGCGAAGCAAGGATATGACGCTGCCGCTCGTCACTTCCCCGAATCTCGACTGGCCGCACCCGATGTGCTAATGATCTCAACCGATCACGATATGCGCACCTCCGCGGATCTTCTAATCCTGAACAAGCTTGCAAAAGCCGTGTTCGCAGTTCCGGGCGTCGAAGACGTCCAGTCGATAACCCGGCCCGAGGGCACACAAATACCACATACGACCATACCATTCCTGCTGACGAGGGTTCAGGCCAACCAATCCCTGATGATCCCGTTTCAAAAGGATCGCATGGCCGACATGCTCGAGCAGGCTCAGCAGATGACCGAGACCATCGGCATCATGCAACGAATGTATGGCTTGATGAAGCAAATGGTGGCAACGACGCACAGCATGGTCGAAACCACACATGAATTGCAAGAAGTCACTAATGAACTCAGGGACGCGCTCGCAGGGTTCGATGACTTCTTCCGCCCGATCCGCAATTATTTCTACTGGGAACCCCACTGTTTCAATATTCCCATTTGTTGGTCGTTGAGGTCGATCTTTGAATCACTCGATGGCGTCGACCAGGTCAGCCTAAAAATGGATGAGCTAGTTGAAAACCTCGACAAACTCGACATATTGATGCCTCAGATGCTCGCTGAATTCCCGGCGATGATTGCGACGATGGAGAGCACCCGGGCGATGATGTTGACTATGTACAGCACCATGTCGGGCACCATCGGAATGATGGACCAGACGGGCGACACTGCGACAGCCATGGGTAAAGCCTTCGACGCCGCAAAAGACGATGACTCTTTCTACTTGCCTCCTGAGGTCTTCGAGAATGAAGCTTTCAAGCGGATTTTGGATATCTTCCTGTCCCCTGACGGCAAGTCCGCGCGCATGCTCATCTCGCAAAAGGGAGATCCTGCGACGCCTGAAGGGATCTCGCGAGTCGACCCAATAAAGGCCGCAGCTGAGGAAGCTCTGAAAGGCACCCCCCTCGAGAACGCCCAAATTCATCTCGCCGGCACTGCGGCGACTGTGAAAGACCTTGTTGATGGGTCCCGGTACGATCTTCTGATTGCCGCAGTTTCAGCTGCCTGTCTGGTATTCATCATCATGTTACTGATGACGCGCAGCCTCATTGCCGCGATGGTAATTGTCGGTACCGTCGCACTCTCGCTCGGTGCGTCCTTCGGTCTGTCAGTGCTCTTTTGGCAACATCTACTCGGCATACAGATCAACTGGGTCGTGCTTGCGATGTCTGTGATTGTCTTGCTCGCGGTTGGGTCCGACTACAACTTGATGCTCGTATCCCGAATGAAGGAGGAAATCGGCGCCGGGCTCAATACGGGCATCATCCGAGCGATGGGCGGCACCGGCAAAGTGGTAACGGCAGCGGGGTTGGTGTTCGCTGCAACTATGGCTTCGATGGTCGTGAGCGACTTGCTCACGATTGGTCAAGTTGGCCTGACTATCGGGCTTGGTCTTCTCTTCGACACACTGATCGTGCGTGCTTTCATGACTCCCTCGATCGCCGCGCTCCTCGGCAGGTGGTTCTGGTGGCCGATGCGAGTCCGCCAGCGGCCGGCGAGCGGTCTCCTCCGGTCGGTGGGACCGCGTCCGCTCGTGCGCTCACTCTTGCTCAGGAACGATTAACGCGACCCCATGAGCGACAACAGCACTCGGCGCTCCTTCGTTCCTAGGGCGATTCGCAAGTTCCCACTCGTCGTAATCCTTGCGTGGGTTCTGCTGATCTTGGTCACTACCTTGGCGGCCGTCAATGGGAACTGGGCTGCGGCAATTCCGGCACTGGAAAAGGTTGGGCGAGAACAGTCCGTCTCGGTGATGCCCAAGGACGCCCCGTCGGTCCAGGCTATGACGCGTATGGGGAAGGTCTTCAAGGAGTCTGATTCCGACAGCTTCGCAATGATCGTGCTTGAGGGCCAGGAGCCGTTGGGGGAGGCCGCACACAGGTACTACGCCGAGCTGATCCGCGAGCTCCGCAAT
This sequence comes from Mycobacterium lehmannii, assembly GCF_002245535.1. Classification (GTDB taxonomy): domain Bacteria; phylum Actinomycetota; class Actinomycetes; order Mycobacteriales; family Mycobacteriaceae; genus Mycobacterium; species Mycobacterium lehmannii. Next base: position 36,767 of record NZ_NKCN01000017.1, read on the forward strand.
GACACCAAGCATGTGGAGCATGTCCAGGATCTCTGGGGAGATCGGCTTACTTCGTCCAGTGTGCAGAGCCCAGATGGAAAAGCCGCCTATGTGCAGCTGTACCTCGTCGGGAATCAAGGGACATTCATTGGGGAGGAGTCAGTAAACGCAGTCCGGGCAACTGTGGATCGCCTGTCACCGCCTGCCGGAGTCGACGTCTACTTGACCGGTGCGGCACCGCTCGCGTCCGATATGCAGCGCAGTGGTGACGAATCCATCTTGAAGATCACCGCTGTAACAGTCGTCATTATCTTCGCGGTCCTTCTTCTCGTATACCGCTCTCTGCTCACGGTGATTGTGTTGCTGGTGATGGTTGGCGTGGAGTTAGCGGCCGCCCGCGGTGTGGTTGCATTCCTGGGACATGAACAACTCTTCGTCTTGTCAACGTTTGCCGTCAATATGCTGGTGTTTCTCTGTATTGCAGCCGGCACCGATTACGGAATCTTTTACTTCGGCCGCTACCAGGAGGAACGTGCGGCTGGCGCAAATCTGGAGACCGCCTATTACCGAACGTATCGCAGCGTCACCCCGGTGGTCTTGGCGTCGGGAACGACGATTGCCGGGGCGCTTCTATGTCTCAGCTTTACGCGATTGCCCTACTTCAAGACGATGGGTGTGCCCTGCGCACTAGGCATGCTCGTAGCCGTGGCGGCCGCGGTCACAGTTGTACCGGCGGGAATTGCGCTCGCCAGTCGTGTCGGTTTGTTGGAGCCCAAGAGAAAGCTCCGGGTCGGTCGCTGGAGGGGGATCGGAACCGCGATCGTCCGGTGGCCGGGGCCTGTCCTTGCTGCTACGTGCGCGGTTACCTTGGTTAGTCTGCTTACGCTGCCGGGCTATACCACGAGTTACGACGACCGGCTGTATGTACCCGATGACATTCCTGCCAACGAAGGATACGTGGCCGCCGAACGCCATTTCTCGCAAACGCGATTAATGCCGGATATCCTGATGCTGGAAACTGGAAGAGATTTACGGAACCCAGGCGACTTTGTCGTATTGAATAAGGTTGCGAAGGCTATTTTCCGTGTGCCAGGCGTCTCGCGTGTCCAGGCGATCACTCGACCGGAGGGGACGCCGATCGAACATACCTCGATCCCCTTTCTGATCAGCCTCCAGGGCGCGGGCCAGATTCAAGCGATGCAGTTTCAGCGAGAGCGGATGGATGACCTGCTCAAGCAGGCTGACGATCTGCAGACTATGATCGGCATTACGAAACGACAATACGAGCTCATGCGGCAGATAACAGAACTCACTGTTCGCATGACTGACCAAACGCACGAGCTTAAAGAAGTGCTGGATGACCTACGTGACTCTATAGCTGATTTCGATGATTTCTGGCGTCCGCTACGCAACTATCTTTACTGGGAGCCGCATTGCTACAATATTCCGATTTGCTGGGCGATTAGGGCGATCTTCGACACAATCGATGGCGTTGACACGATCAGTCTAAAAATGACGGATTTACTCAGGGACCTGGACAAGATGAGCGAGCTTATGCCGCAAATGGTCGAACTGATGCCGCGGCTTATAACGTTCCAGGAATTCATGCGTAGAAACTTGCTAACCATGCATAGCACCATGACCGGCTATCTCACGGGTATGGATGAGGCAGGCAAAAACGTCGCTGCAATAGGACAAGCCTTCGATGCCGCACAGAATGACGACTCTTTCTACTTGCCGCCCGAAGTATTCGAAAACGAAGATTTCAAACGTGCAATGGAATCTTTCCTCTCGCCGGATGGTAAAGCCGTACGATTCATAATTTCGCATCGCGGTGATCCAGCCACCCCGGAGGGAATAGCGCGGGTCGACGCGATAAAGCATGCAGTAGAAGAAGTCATCAAGGGCACCCCGTTGAAGGGCGCCAACATCTACATGGCCGGTGCTGCCTCGACAGCGAAAGACTGGCACGACGGATCGACCTATGACTTGTGGATCGCGGGCATCGCCGCCATCTGTCTTGTATTTACGATCATGCTCATCGTTACGCGAGGCTTTATCGCTGCGCTGGCGATTGTCGGAACAGTAGCGCTTTCGCTCGGTGCATCTTTCGGGGTTTCGGTCCTACTTTGGCAGTACATCCTCGGCATCAATCTGCACTGGATGGTGCTCGCCATGACAGTGATAATTCTTTTGGCCGTGGGCTCTGATTACAACCTCCTTTTGGTTTCGCGAATGAAGGAGGAGATCGGTGCCGGCATTAATACAGGCATTATTCGTGCGATGGGTGGAACCGGCAAAGTCGTGACCACAGCAGGATTAGTATTCGCCGCCACCATGGCCTCCATGGTGGTTAGCGACCTGCTGATCATCGGCCAGATCGGAACCACGATTGCGCTCGGCCTCATGTTCGATACGTTGATTGTGCGTGCTTTCATGACCCCTTCGATTGCCGCGCTCCTCGGGCGATGGTTCTGGTGGCCGCAGCGTGTGCGTCCGAGGCCATCCAGCAGTCTGCTGCGGGATATCGGACCGCGTCCGCTGGCGAGGTCCTTGCTGTTAGGAGAGGGGCGTTCCGCGTATGACGATGATGCGCCAACCGGAGAGATTCCTAGGCAATCGCCGTGAGACTGAGGCGGTCAGTTGCACCTGTTTGGGGCCACGAGCAATAGTCTCGCCAGCGTGATTCTCCGGGTTGGCGGAGTTCCTTTTCGGCATTCGTCTGACGTGGCGTCTCAAGACGCATTCAATCATTTAGGTTGCTAACGGTGATAAAGCGCATCTTCTAACCCGGACGTAGGTCGGCCAAAGCGATGTGACTCGCACCTCGCACCTGCAAAGATCACTCTATCAACTTGGCCTCTAGGAAAATCTGGTCTGTTTCCATATAGCGTCGATGGTAGCAATGACCACCAGCGGGGTGATCGAAAGCGCAATGGGGTGTCATTGAAGTAGCGCAAATCCAATCCACAGAATCGCGGGACGGCACGCAGTTGGCGACTCATCCTTCGGGAAAACTGAGTGATTCGGTACGCGAATAGGAAGTTTCTACTCTCTGCATTCCATTGCCCAGTGCGTATACGGAATCCACGTCTGATGTGTGACTCTGCCGGAAATAGAAGCGAAGATTCCGTGCCCTAAGGCGCGATATCCGGTCTCGTCGCGTACATGCTGGCCACGATCGCGACTTATGATGAAGCGGGCGACTGGGTTTTGCCTAGGCGTAAAGCACGGGTCGAGCGTCAAGGTCCGTCCTTTCGGCTTCAATGCCATCTTCGCTAGTTTCATGAATTCCCGCGCTGTCTCGTCATCGAGATGATGTAGCACACCAATGCCCATCACGAGGTCGAACGGTTCGAGCCTCGAAACTTCCGCCTGCTGGAGCAAACCGCAATGAAAAGTACCCCGCGGACCAAAGTTCCGTCTAGCCGCCTCAATATATTCAGGGCTCATGTCATAGCCCACATATGTCACATTCGCCGGAAGATGGCCAAGTATCTGGGCGGGTCCGCAGCCGAGATCAAGAACACGCATGCTTGAAAATGGCCGGATGAGATCACGGACAATCCAGTCCCTGCCCCGGCGCGCCCCCATAAGGCGTTGGAATGCTTCATACACATGAGGATTCGTCAATACTCGGCGGATCCCCGATGTCACTTGCGTCATATCATTGCCTCTTCGTCAAGCTTACATCCATGATCGGTTGTAAAACAGCTGGGAGGTAGGACGCGAGGTAATGAAGGCGAACCGCGACCGCTGCGCGGATGATAGAGATCATCCATGGGGCACGGCGGCGGGCAAATTCGTCGTCGTCGAGGGCGCGCTCCAGCATCCAGACAAGTGTAGTGCGCCGGAAGTATGCCGTAAGCCTTGGATCGCTAGCAGCAAATCGCCGAACTTTGGCGACGGTGATCCAATTTATGGACTGCCAAAGTCCGATGGGGTCATCAACGCGTGGATTACTCATGATGCGTCGACTCATCACTCGCCAAGTAAGATGTTTAGTAATCGATGTTGGAATATTAAAGTGCGGTTCGTATGGGAAAATATAATTCGGACATAAGAACCGATATTTCGCGCCAGTCTTGAGTACATTCGATATTCGCGTAATCACCTCGGCCGGCGAGTCAACGTGCTCCATCACATTTACAGAGAATGCGAAGTCAAAGCGTTCTTTCGATGCAAAATCTTCTGCCATGCATCGCGATATATTTGGTTTCACTGGGGCAAGGGCTAAGACGATATCCCCCAGTTGCTTGAAAGCACCAAAACCATCACCCGTAGGTTCGATCGCAGTAACGGCGAAGCCCTCCGATGCTAACTGACATGAAAGAATGAAAACACCGCCGCCTACTTCCAACAGTGCTGCACTGCTGGGGAGCTGCGCCAGGTCGTCATATAACCAATCACGAGCAAATACCGCCTCGGCCGCCATCACCTCAAAGAGAGGCCGCAACTGTGGCTCGCTGGAATCAAGATACGCGCGAATACATGCCAATAAGGCGTCCAAGTTCCTACTATTCAACGCATTACCCTTCTTCGAATGATACCGCGCATTGGCTGCCACGGGACAGTGGCGTCACCGCAGTCCTTGGCACGGGGACCCGCTCCGAAGCCTGGACCCGTAAAGCTTGCTCCTGACTCCGGAAATCTTTCCGATGGGTTACTGGAGTACCTGCGCTACGGCCGGACATCGGAGGTGTCTGACCTCGACCTAAGCCGCGCCGTGGCGGGCGCAAGCGCCAAAACTAGTCCAAGGGAGAGCAAGGTTCACTCTTCAAGTCATTCAACAAATGTGCCGCTCAGGGTCGAATTCACATCACGACTCTATCGCTCTTGCCGATAGCTGGGAACAAATCGGAAATCATCAAGGGTAGAAGGAGAGCTATCAGCTGCGCGTCGCAGGCTTCTACGTGGCGGTGTGTGGAGTTCACGAATCTGGTTAAATGTTTTCAAATATCATCGCGACGCAACCGGTCGGAAGGTCGACCTGTCGCACCATTCGAAATCCCTCTGTTCTTTTGAATTGATCGAAAAATTCGAAATCAACGGGCGATCCGTACGCAAGCACGGTCACACTACGAGGATATTTGTTGGCGGACTGCCTGATATTAAAAAGTACCGATTGCATCGTTCTTCCCCGGAACGGGTTGATGAAGGCAAACGTAGTTGCTCGCGGCGGAATCGAAAATTGCGTGGCATCTGCACACACGATCTGCCCATCTACGCCGGCGGCGATGACATTTCGCCGCGCAGCGGCGCATAGCACGTCCGATAATTCTACACCGACCACGGCCTCGAATGGGTACTGAGAGGCTAAACAAACGCAGCGTCCCGCCCCCGACCCGAAATCCACGAAAATCCCGTTGACATCGATTGCGTGCATGAGGACTTCGAAGTCGAGATAGCTTACGGGCTGGTATCCCGCCCGATCTGGGGCTTCGAGACGAAGTGATGTCAATGACGCGCGGAAGCTGCTGTTTATACCAAACCTCCTATCAAGAACTCGGTCAAAGAGTCGGTCAAAGATCCAGGTCGCCAACACGCGGGGGCGGGAGAGTCGACAGGCGATTTCAGCCAGGGGGCGGGTCACCTATTCTCCCCGGATCCTGATATAACAGACGAAGCGGTTGCACTCTGAAATATATTAGAGTTGAGTACTGCAATTGAGTAAGGATCAGTTACCACGTCGCCCATATCTTAGATGATCTGGCGCGTTAGGTCCGACGTTGAACAGCAGATCCACAATCGATACTGCTGGCACGAATTCCCCCCATAGTTGCGGGTACTCCTGGTAGCCGTCGTAGTCGAACCACGAGACTTCGATGCCGCACTCTTCAAATACCGGCTCATCGAGATAAGAGCGAGCTGCTGGGCCAGACACATATTCCGTAGCGCCGGCCTGACGGCACAAGTAAACGAGTTTCTCGGTCTTTCCTTCACTCAACTCATAGTCTGATGACTTGGTCAGATTGGTGGAAATATTGAGGTAGTCGCAAATAGCCTCCAGAAGGTGTCGATTGAGAAGCGCGAGATAATCGTGCTCCTCCTGAAGGTAGATTGGGGCGAGCCACTCAGCTACCTCTGCGAAATAAGGGGCTGCGCTATAGTTGAACTCTAGGGTCCGCCAGTGTTTGCTGGCCCAGTGATCGCCATCGATCATCGTTTCACTAATTTTCTGGCCGAAACGCTTCACGACCGGGACTGTTATCCACTGCCAACCCTGCCTCGTCTTGATCCGGTTGCGATTTCGCCAGTCATTCTTTGTATACTGGGCATCGTCATAAAGTATAAATTCATCGACGAACGCGATTAGGTCGAAGTACCCCCGCCAGGGGATGTAATTCGATTGAAGTATCGCCACTCTTTTCACCGGCGGGGCTCCACTAGGACGCCAGAGCAAGTCGCGGAGGGGCGGTTCCGCGCAAACGCGGCGGATGAGGTATGTGATACTGCGACATCCAGATCGAACCGGTTTGTTGTGCAAGCAACAGATAGCTCGATAGTCACGTTATACTGCATAACGCTTCTCAGCATGGCGGCCCGGGGGCCGAGTGTCAATCTAGACACGGGATGTCTGTACGCGCCTGACACCGTGCCTTGTGGGGGCGTTCGGAATCAATTGCTGTGGCAGGGTGCTGCGGCTTATTTCACGAGCTAGGTAGCTGGTCGGGCATCTGATAAGATCCCTTCGAGCCGGACGTCGATAACCCGTATCTTATTTTGTCACTGTCTAGCACAAGCTTAAAGAGACGCAATTGGGCTGGCTAGACAATATCTCGAGCCGTTGAAAGATCTCTAGCCGGCTGAAAGGTTCTCGAGTATTACGGCGCAAATCTGGAGCGCTTTCGTCGTGTCGAAATTACTATCATTAAATAGGTTGATGACTTGTCTCCCCAATAGCTCGGCTTGCGGAAAATAGCCGCCGGAAATCACGCCACCTAATGAGGCGTAATGCGTGCTCGCGAACAATCCGGCCGAAGAGATCGCACTCATAATATGGTTACGGTTTTCGAGACGCAAGTTGAATCGCCACATCTGGAATTCGGGCGGTAATTGTGCTTCATTTGGTAAGGCGCTGGCGTAGATCTCGTTCAGCCTCGCCCGGTGCGGGTTTAACTCTTCAGAACGGGTACGAATTTGTTCACGGTAGGCATCCCATGTGGGTAAATGTCCATCTGTACAGAGCCATGCGCTGTCTCTGTACACGTAAGCCGTGCGGCTTTCGAGGCTTCGCTTGTAATCTTCCTCGACCTTGTGTTGCGCTTGCGGATCAAACGGCAAGCGGTGTGGATAATAGGTGACATCGTCTTTGATGAACGCGTATCCGCCGTATTCGAGGTCGATTTGTTTAGCATAACCGGTGCTATACAGCGTAACATCGGCAATCGTGTCTGCGTCCGATTCGAGGGCGGGGGCGCACAAACACCGATCATCTACCAGAAGCAGCTCGGGATATCGAGATTTGATCTCCCGGAAAGCGCGGTTCGGCGTGGACGGTTCTCCGTACGTATGCGCGTAGAGTAGCCCTCCGTATTTTTCCTTCGTCAGTCGGTCCGCCGCCGCTTCTAAATCCATACTGAGATTCTCTGGGGAGATATCCACGAATTGTACGGGAAACCCAGCCTTGAAGAATGTGAGTGGAACGATGGGGCAAATATTTGCGGGCAGCAGCCAGGTGCCGTTACTGTCTTGACTCTTGAGCAATTGATATAGGATTGCGGCCGCCCTTGGCGCGAGAATGGTTCGCACGTTTCGCCGTTATACGTTTTTTCGGACAACGATTGTGAAATCGAATAAGCCGTAATCATGAAGTAGGGCGACGTTGCGGGAAAAGTTCCGTTTGCAAAAGTCGAAATACGATAGGGGATCGGCGAAGAAGAGATCCGGTCGTTCTGCCATGCGGGCGGCATCTGAATAGTTTGTCAACATATTGAAGGAAAAGCCCTTGGTGCATAAGCTATCCATTTTCCTTAGTGTTTGTAGCGTGAATTTGCGCCATTCATCCTCTGGCGCCTCTAACTTAATATTGAAGATGGCCGAAGCTAAAAGATAGTCTGCTGGCGGCAATTCGTGCTCGAGGGTGGTAAAATGCGCATTTTGGTAGCCTTGATGGCTCTCTCGCCCCGCTTTAATCATCTCGTCAATCAGATCGATTCCATGATATTCGAAATCCCAGCCCTTAGCATAAAGGAAGTCGAACATGGCGCCGTAGCCGCAGCCATAGTCGATCACGGTGAATGGTTGGACAGAGTCGACCACCCTGACTAATTGCTCGAAACGTGTCGTTTGGGCTTCCGCGCCGTTGTAGTCAACTCCCTTCGGCGTGGCTCCAAAGCTCTCTAGCCTATTAACGAAGTAATCTTGCAACTTTTGCTGCGTATCTTCAATGGGCATCGGTCCACACCCCCTAAGCGGTTCTGCTTGTCGATTCTACAGGTCGTGGTAGCCCTTTTGAAGCGCGTCTCTGTGTCGGCTACGGCGAAGGATTGGAACTGAGCTCGCGGCGACTTCAGCGCATCCAGTCGTAATAGGGGTTAAGGCGGGCCTCTCACCGACATCCGGTTGCGTGATTTGGGTAGAAAGCTCAGATCGCTTCGATCGGTTAGGTTTGCTAATTAGGATAACCGCTAGCTAGCTAGCTGATAATTTGAGGTTGTCTATCCCTGAGTCGCCGCAGCGATGTCGGTGCTGCGAACACTCAGCGATGGCATATGCCGTATCACCGAGTTCAAGACGGGCGCGATAACAGGTGAACGCCGCCCCATTATCAGCGCACGCCGCAGGACGAGTCCGGTTCGAGTGCGCGGAGGGAAGGCCCGAGATGCCCTAGCGCCGATGTTCTGAAAGGAAGTGGTGTAGGGGCGTAGTCGACGTTCCCAATCTGTCAACGCTTCCTCAAGGGTTCCTGTGTGCTGTTCGAAGACAGAGCCAAGGAGTTCCCCCCCGGCCATACCGGTGGACGAGCCCATACCGGAGTATAAGGTTGGACACCAGGCTGAGTCGCCTACAAGCACCACTCGGCCTCGGTGCCAGCGGTCTACACATACCTGTTCGACCGAGTCGAAGAGGTACGTATCGGCCGCCGCATACCCGTCGATCATCTCCCCGAGGATCTCGCCGTAGGGGGGCGGTCCGTAGACGGACCGGACTCGCTCGACGGGTGAGGCAGCGAACTCCGCATCGACATCTGGGGTGTAATACGAAAAGAGCACGGTAGGTGGATGGTCGGCGAAAGGGTAAATGATCAATGCACGTCCGGGCTCGAACAACATTGCGCCGTCCCCGTTTCGCAGCCCACCGGGTGATTCTTGGGGTGCGAAAGCCCCAATCATATAGTTCAGCGGGCGCAGGTACCGCTCATGAGGACCGAATACCAGAGATCGCACCGTGGAGCGCAACCCATCGGCGCCGACCACAAGGTCGAACCGCGCGGCGGTAGAGGTCTCTGCGAGCGTGTCGCGCAGCAATACGTCCACCCCATCGGGGTCCTGCACTATTTGCGTAGGGACAGTGGAGTACCGAATCTCGACGTCTCCTGGCAGGGCCGAGAAAAGAGCCTGTTCGATGTCACTTCGCAACATGAGCATCGGCTTGGGCCTCACCGGGAGGTCGAACAAGGCCACGGATTTGCGTGTCTTGCCATTTCGTTGAATGTCGTACATGACGCTGTCACCGGAAGGGGTGCGGTCTGGCAGGACATCTAGAACGCCCAGTCGTTTCGCGGCGGCCTGACCAGTACCCATTGTTGCAATGAAGTAGCCATGGGTCCGCCGCGCCGGCGCCCGCTCGATGATCACTGGATCCCACCCCAGGCCTCGAAGCCGGATGGCAGTTGCCATTCCGCTGATACCAAGACCTACGATCAAGGCTCGTCCGGGACGGATTGCTCCCACGCTTCTGCCACCTCCCAGCAAGGGTTTGCGCCGTGGATGCTGGCGCACAACCCCGGGTGCCCTTCTCTTGAGCACATACAAGAATTTGAGCACACTAGATAGAAACCCGGAAAGCCGACGTGCGTTGCGTTACGTTTCACTGGTGGATACGTCCGCCTTCGAAGCGGTCACAGCACCCCAGTCTGCCCGCCGCGGCGCTGGGCGTCCGCATCGCGTTTCTGTTGTCGTGCCGGTATACCGAGGTGAACACACAATCGGCATATTGGTTGCCGAACTACAACGGCTCACCCGCCCGACTACGACGCCGGGCGGCGTCACTTTCTTAGTCAACGAGATCGTCCTCGTGCACGATCACGGACCAGATCGGTCCGATGTAGTGCTCCTTGAGCTGGAGCAGACGTGTGAGCATGTTCGCATCGTATGGCTTAGTCGAAATTTCGGGCAGGACGCGGCGACGATCGCGGGCCTATCGGTCGCGAGGGGCGATTGGATCGTCACGATGGACGAAGACGGCCAGCACAACCCCGAATACATCAGCACTTTCTTGGACACTGCGCTGGCGGAGCGTGCCGACCTCGTTTACTCAAAGCCAATCAATAATCGCCCGCAGGGGGCCATGCGAAATTTAACAAGGCGTGGCGCGCAGATCGTGATGGCGACAGCCTTCAGGTTCCGAGAGTTCAGCCACTTCGAAAGCTTCCGGCTTATCCGGGGAGATATTGGTCGTCAGGTCGCTGGAATAGCCCACAGTGGAGTCTATCTCGATATAGCGTTGGGCTGGGTGGTCGAAGCTATCTCGCACGCACCCGTCGCGCTACGCGCCGAGCATCGGGACAGCTCGAGCTACAGTTTCCGCCGGCTATTCTCACTTTTCTGGAAAATGGTCCTGTGCAGCGGGACCCGCGTGATGCGCATCGTGAGCATGCTCGGTGTCACGCTCGGCTTACTAGGCGGGCTGTTGGCAGCCTTCGTGATCTATTCGAGCGTCATGGCAGATGGTCGGGCTCCGGAAGGATGGACCTCGACCATTGTAGTTCTGTTGCTGTGTTCGGGCTCGATTCTTTTCTCGCTAGGTCTTATCGCCGAATATCTTGGCGTTGCGCTGCATACGCTCGTCGGGCGACCCCTGTACTTAACAGTTGAAACGCCCACACCGCGCCCTTTCTTGAGTCAAAAAGACGTCTCTGCCAGAGCTGGAAGCGGCTGATGGCTTGAATTGACATGAAACAAGGGGGTTGAGAGGACCGTGAATGAGGGGGTTGGGGGTTGACCACTGCTGAGGGGTTGAGAGCAGACCATATCGTATTCATTCGCCCGTACCGGGCGAGGAACGAGTTGAACAATGTTGCAGCTGTGCTTGAGTCATTCCACAGTCACGGCGACGGTCGATTCACCGCTTCGGCGACAGCGAAGATCAAATCCATCACGCGAGCTCGCCACGCGCTGCTGACGACTTCTTGCACATCGGCGCTGGAAATGGCGGGGCTTTTATTGGAACTTGGTCCAGGCGACGAAGTGATCATGCCGAGTTTCGCCTTCAGCTCTGTAGCTACTTCGATGGCGCTTCGCGGGGCCACCTGCGTCTTCGCGGATATCGACTTAGATACCGGCAACATCGACCCTGCCTCGGTAGCTGATGCTGTTACCGATCGCACGCGGGCCATTGTGGCCATCCATTACGGCGGAGTCGCGGCCGATATGCAAGGGCTTCTGGAACTGGCCGCGGCGTATGGCATTGCTGTGGTCGAGGACAATGCGCATGGCTTCGGAGGGAGTTGGCGCGGTCTCCCCCTCGGCACGATTGGAACGATGGGCACCCTTAGCTTTCACGACAGCAAAAACGTGCATTGTGGGGAGGGCGGAGCGCTACTGCTTCGTGATGACATGCGCATGGCACGCGCCGAGATCATCCGTGAGAAGGGTACGGACCGTGCTCGTTTCTGGCGCGGGCAGGTCGACAAGTATTCCTGGCAGGACATCGGCTCTAGCTATCTCCCTAGCGACCTGAACGCTGCGGTTCTCGACGCTCAGTTGGAAGAATTCGACCTTATTCAAGCAGGGCGCCATCGGGTGTGGAACGCCTACGCCGCCGCCCTGCCCGACTGGGCCAACCGAAACGACATACTGTTAATGAAGGTTCCCTCCGATCGTGCGCACACTGCCCACTTGTTTTATCTGCGTACACCTACCGAGCAGAGCCGCGACGATCTGATCGCGCACATGGCTGAGCGGGCCATCTCCGCGCCATTCCACTACGTCCCACTGAATTCCAGTGAAGCTGGGGTCAAGTTCGGACGCACTCCGACTCCGTGCGTATGCAGCGCTGAATTTGCTAGCACGGTGGTACGCCTGCCGCTCTGGCCCGACCTTCGGGACGATCAGATCGCAAGAGTTATCGATGCAGTCACATCTTTCGCGGTGTGACCGCGGTATTCGAAGATATAGCGAAAAAGCCTACGAGCTTGCTCATCCTTGCTACCGTCTCACCGGGACAAAGTATTGGGGGCTCCATGGATCGACAAATTAGAGAATCGCCGGGGTTATGAGTTCCTTGCGGAATCGACTGTCGAAGGCTGCTGGCCAATCTGAGCGCACTATTTTACTTGGCACGATCCTCCTCGTCTCAGCTTCCTCCGTCGCATTGGCTTACCTCCTGACCCTATATTCGGTTGACGTACTCTCGTCCCTTCTGCACGTACCCGAGGATTGCTGGCGTGAATGGCCCACGCGCATTGGGCGGCACTGCTTCAGTGACTACAGCATGGTGGTAGAAGTTGCGTTGCAACCGAACCCATGGACCTACGAAGCGTCAATGCCATGGGGAGAGTACGAGCCTCTCCGCCTCGGAGGCGCAGCGGCCGCGATGCTGCCACACTTATTGTTCGGGTTGCCCGCGCACTTAGTGAATGCACCGTTGTTCGGCCTGATCGGCTATTTGCTTGCACTGACGCTGGCGGTGTTCTCACCCGCACTCTGGGCAGCTAGAGGGTCGCGTGGTCTGGAGCGGGTAGTGGTCTTTGTGGCCTTAGGCGCTGCGGCGATTCCGGTTTGGGCAGTGATCGATCGAGGTAACTCGGCGGGTTTTGTAGTGCCGGCGGCCCTTATCTACCTGATCGCGCTCCGACGAGAGAGGTGGCACCTCGCCGCGATCATGGTGGTTGTAGCCGCGCTGGTCAAACCGTGGTTTCTCGTACTGGCCTTTGCCCTATTCGCGGCGCGGCGATGGCGCATAGGGACGTTAGCGATCGCGGGAGCGGCCGTCTCCAACTTTGCCGCGTATCTGCTGTGGCCGAGGGCCTTCCCGAGTTCCATTCCACAAGCGTTTGACAACCTTTCTCACATCTCGAGTTCTTTCCAAGATGCTGTTAGTCTACGGAATGTATCTCTCGGCAGGGCAATTTTTTTCGTGCCGGATGCATATGTTTTCCTCACGACTGGTGGCGAAATGCCGGATGGATTCCTTATGGGTCCGCGTTCTCTGTTTGGGTGGGCAGTGCTCCTAGTGGTCGTTGTTGCAGTGGTAGTGCTTGGACGCCGCATTCCTCCCGTCATGGCGGGTATCGTGCTGCTCGCAACCGTGGCGTTCTTTCCAACGGGTGTTTATTACTATTATTTGGTACTTGTCTTGCCAATTGCTGCACTCATCGTACGAGATCCGAAAGCCTCGGCGGAATCTGGCATTTTCGATTCGTTGGCCGTGCGAGATCGGCCTCGACGGGTGGTCGGCACGGCCCTGGCTCTTGCGACGGCATTGAGTATCGCGCAGTTTGCTATTCCCGGCATAGTGGTAGATGCGCCGATCTTCGGTCAACTGGGAGCCCGGGGAGTCGTCGGAAGCACTCCCATCGCATATGTAACCTCCGTAATTTTCGTGCCGTTCTTATGGCTCTCCGCGATTATCGCGCTCGTCGTCTCGTTCTCACGCCAGCCTGTTCGCCATCACGAGTCCGAAGATGGGCCGCTAGCCGAGGAGCCGTCCGACACGAATGTCCTGGGCGTAGAAGGTGTGCTTGAGCCATCTAAGTACTCGCCAAACGACTAGCTGTACCCAGCCATCAGGTTGGTAGCAGTCGGCTAATCGGTGGTAGACCGCCGAGTGCACTGTGGCGTCGCTGAGTGTTGTAGTTCTCGCTCCAGGATGCAAGGGCTGCGGCTCGCTCGGCGTTACTGGTGAATACCTGGCGGTATGCCCACTCGGTTTGCAGGGTGCGGTTTAGACGGTATGTCGGGCTGGGGCCCCGCTCACATGTGAACGTGGGTTGCCGACAGGAATGAGGTCCTGGCCGGTAGAGCCACAAGATGTGGGAGGCCCCAGTGAAGATTCAGCGTACGAGCGTCGGCTTGGATGTGCACGCGCGATCGGTATCCGGATGCGCGTTGGACGGGGACAGCGGTGAGGTGTTCCAGCGGCGATTGACCCCCGATCGCGGGGAGATCGTGGCTTGGCTCAACGACTTGCCCGGTCCGGTGGCGGTGACCTACGAGGCCGGTCCGACCGGCTTTGGGTTGGCTCGCGCATTGACCGCGGCCGGCATCAATTGTGAGGTGGCCGCACCGTCGAAGTTGATCCGCCCGCCGGGGACCGGGTCAAGACCGACGCCCGCGACGCCGCCCATCTGGCTCGATTGCTGCATTTGGGGCAGATCACCGCAGTGACCATCCCCACCGCCGACCAGGAAGCGGCCCGCGACTTGGTGCGGGCCCGCGAGGACTGCTGCGGAGATTTAATGAGCGCGCGCCACCGCCTGTCGAAACTGCTTTTTCGACAAGGGATCGTCCACTGACGGCGCTCATCGAAAGTCCCCAGGTGTGCTCGCCGAAATTCCTCACCTGTGAGCAGCGGTCAGTGTAGTGGTTGGCGGGTGCCGGTGGTGGTTCGGCGCAGGGTTTCTGCGGCGGCCTGGTGGTCGCGTAGGCGGTAGGACTCGCCGTCGAGGTTGATGACCACGGAGCGGTGCAGCAGGCGGTCGAGCATGGCGGCGGCGACGGTGGTGTCGCCGAGGATTTCTCCCCAGGCTCCCACCCCGCGGTTGCTGGTGATCACAATGCTGGTCTTCAAATACCGTTGGGAGACAACCTGAAATAACGCCGAGGCGGCCTCGGCGGGCAATGGCAGGTATCCGAGTTCATCGATCACGAGCAGGGTCGGGCCGGCGTAGAACCGCATGGTGGTGGCCCAGCGTCCCTCGATCGCGGCACGGTGACACCGTGCGGCCAGATCGGCGGCGGTGGTGAAGTAGGTGCGGTAGCCGGCATGTGCTGCAGCCCGTGCCAATCCGACCGACAAGTGTGTCTTTCCTGTACCCGGTGTTATCGAAGGTTCGGGCGCGGAAAGGGCGTGTTCGACCTGTTCAGGACGTTGTTGCGATTGATGCGACGTTGGGTGAGGGGTGGATGCCGCGGCGGGCCAGTTCGCGTCGCAGGTCGCGGTTCTCTCCGTGTGCTCGTTCGAGGGCGTCGCGTAGGGCTTGCAGTTGCTGGCGGTGCTGTTTCCTGAGTTCGGCGATCTGGCGGGTCAGGGTGATGACGAGGGTGTTGTCGGCGTCGACGGGCTGGTCGGCAGAAGCTTTGCGGCGGGTGCCGCGCAGGTGCTCGATGCGTGTGCGCAGTTCGGGGTGGTTGTAGAGGAAGGCGTGGGAGACGCCAGCTTCGCGTTGCACGGCTTGGAACGTGATCGGGTCGCCGCGTTTGATCAGTCGGCGGATGGCCTGTTCAGCGTCTCGGGTTTTGTTCTGCGACTTGACTTTCGCTGCCTCGGTGAGTGCGGTGATGCGGCGTTGTCGAGAGTCGGTCATGGGGTGCTCCTGCGGTGGGCGGTTAGGTCGAGAGTCAGCGGGATGGGTCCGGTGCTGGCTCGATGACACTGGGCGTCCGCGCCGTCGGGCTTGTCGTCCAGGGCGGCTAGGAGCTTGGTGAGCGCGGAGTGTTCAGCTCGGCGGCGAATCAGCCAGACGTTGTCGCCGGGCATGGGATGTCCGTGTCGTTGCTCGAATTCTGTTGTCGCTCTGTCGATCAGGTCGGCGGTTTCACGGAGTTGGCGCTGCAGCACGTCGTGGTGGGTGTGGTCGGTGACAAAAACCGAGCAGGTCAGGCAGGCGTTGCCTTTGTCGCAGGATTGCAGCGGTGGCAGCATGCACCACCCGTTGGGCAGGAACCGGTCTGCGCGGCGGAACAGGTGCAGACTGTCGTGGTCGTCGCTGCTGAGTTGGATGCGGGTGCCGTCGGCGCGCAGCTTGGCGGTGGCCAGGAATGCCTGCTCGGCGTGTTCGTCGCGGGCGGCGATGTAGTGCATCGTCATGGTGGGGGTGGCGTGCCCGGCGTAGCGCTGCAGGACGTGGATCGGCAACCCGAGTTCGGCCAGCCGGGTCAGTCGGGTGTGGCGGAAGCGGTGGGTGTGGCTCAAACGCACGACCTGGCCCTTGGCGTCGGTGATCTGCACGAGGTCGCTGAGGGTGCGCAGCACCCAGTTGTAGGTGCCCGATGGGTAGGGTTTGTCGCCGCGACGGTTGCCCAGGCGCCGGGCGAACAGATACCGCCTGGTGCCGTCGGGATGCTGGGTGTGTATCCAACGGTGTTGTTCGGCAATGACTTCGGTGACCTCGTCGTCAACGAGGATGGTGTCGGGTGCGACGTCGATCTTGCTTTGTGCGTAGCGGAACCTGTTCAGTGTTTGGTCGTCGCCCGCGGCTGTGGTGGTGGCGGGTGCAGCCGAAAGGCAGTCGAAGTCGCAGGTGCGGATTTCGCTGGCTCGTCGGCCGGTGAGGATCTGCAGCAGGATCATTCGCATTGCTTGCGGGTCGTCGAGCCCGTTGGCGGTGATGGTGGTGCCGTCGTCGCGGGTGATGGTCATCTGCTCGGTGCGGGGCAATCCGATCAGCGGTAGCGCCGCGGTGATCTGCGCGAGCGCGTGGTCGTCGATGTAGTTCGCGTCGTTGAATCCGCGTTGGTGCGGTATCCGGGTGACTCTGCCGAACCAGCTGGCCGCGTGGGCGGCGCTCACTCGATGCCAGGGCTCGACGCCGAGAATGCGGCGAGCCTCGGCTGGGTTGGCGGCGACGAAGTCCAGAAGGCCGGCCACCGCTCGCAGGTCGTCGTTGATTCCCCGGATCGGCACGGTTCGTCCGAGGTGGCGGGTGTCGGATTGGCGGGTGACGCGGTTGGCGGCCACGGCGGTCCACCGTCCGAATGCGGCCGCCTGTTCGACCGCGCTCGTCGGGTCGCCCAGGATCTCGGTGGGGTCATCGAAACTGGCGGTCAGCCAGTTGTCGAATCGGCGGAAGCTGCGCATGCGTTCCTGGCTGACGCTGGTCCAGCGCAGCGCCCCGGATTCGAGCATCGTGCCCAGGTGCCACTTCACCGCGGCCCGCAACCACGGCAGTTGGATGTCTCCCGGTGAGCAGCCGTAGTTGGCGACTGGTTCACGATCGGTCAGTGGGATCCGCGGATCGCAGCGCGGGTGCCAGACGTCCAGCTGCCACCACGGGCCGTCGTGGCTGGCGGCGATCAAAGCATGCCGGGCGAAGCCGAACAGTGCGTGCACCCGGCCTCGGCCTCGGGGGGAGGGCAGTCGCTTGCCCCTGCTGAGATAGAACCAGCTCTGCAACGTCGCGGCGGCGTCGTAATCCATCGTCCGGATCGATGAGGGGTAATCACGGCCCGCGGTGTCGGCCCGCCGAATCATGTTGGCCAGCTGCGCCATTGCCAACACCGAGACGCGGGTGCCGTCGCTGGCCTGCCAGTGCGCCATCCACGCCAGTTCCGCAGCGAACGGGTCGGGCAGCCCGCTCAGGTCCAGATGCGGCCAATCGTTCTCGGTGATCGAGGCCCAGTTGGGGATGCCCGGCCCGAGCACGGGGCCGCGCCACTGCGCTGGCAGTTCGTCCCAGAGCCGCCAGATCGGATCGAGGTGTGCGGCACTGCGCAGGCGCAGGTGGCCGTGCTCGTCGATCATTCGGCCACCTGCCAGCTGCTGGCGTAGGACGCCCAGTTGGCTGCTGCTCGCAGGGCTTCGTCGTCGCGGACCCAGCCGTAGAGGTCCAGGGTGGTCTGCACATGGGCGTGGCCAAGACGCCGGGAGACCACCCACTCCGGTGTTCCGGCGAGCAATAAGGCGGTGGCATGGGTGTGGCGGAACCAGTGCGGCGTCCACCCGGGTGGCCCGATGCAGCGCCGTCGCAGCGTGGCCACTTTCTCTCGGACCGTCGTCTCTCGCAATGCGGCCAACATCGGTGGTCGGAAAACATTCACCAGTAACGGCGACGCATCAGTCAGAGCGATACCGGATTCGGCTGCCCGGCAGGCGATGTCGGTGAGATAGTCGGCGAACAGCCGCTCGAGGTCGGCCCCGACATAGATTCGTCGCGGTCGCATCATCTTCACCCGTGCCCCGTTGGGGTTATCGGCGCGGGGCGCAATCTGCACATACGCGGTCTCGCCGCGGCCGAGTACGAACTCACCGATCCGCAGGCCCAGGGCCTCCCCGAGTCGCATGCCGGTTTCGGCCAGCAGGGCGAACACGAACCGGTCCCGCAGATTTCCTCGCCACGACCCGGACTCGGCATCGAAGACCGCGCAGCCATCCAGGATGGCCTGGATCTGCGCGGGCAGCAGCAAGGGTGGTCTGTCGCGGCGGCGGTCGCGGCGCACGCGCACCAGCGATGCCGCCGCCGGGGCCGACCGCGTATCCAGATGCGCAAGCAAGCCGCGGGCCGGTCGGTGCCGCGGTGTTCCTCGAAGGAGCCGTCCTGCCACCGCCACACCGGACACTGCCTGATGCCAGCGGTAGAACGAAATCAACGCTGCGAGGCGGATTTCCAGTGTTGCCGCACTCGGTTTCTGGTCCGACTCGACCAGCCGGTGCTCAACTGTGCGGTCGTTGCGTTGCCAGGACAGAAACGCCGTGAATGCGGGGACACCGACATCACGCCAGGCATCTGTCTGCCCGCGTTGCTCCAGGAAGGTCCACCACTGCGCCAACGACGTCGCATACCCGCGCACCGTGTTCGGCGACCACAGGTGCCGGTGGGCCTCTATCCACTCCTCGACCGGACCGACCGTTGCATAGTCTCCGCCGAGCACAGTCCAGGTCCGCTGCCCTCCCGCAGGAGACACTGCCACCGGATACGCCATCGTTGCCGTTCCTTCACGTCGAAGAACACCCGCCGATAAACCGGCAACAACGATGACTTGCCCAGCATCAACCCCCTTGTTACATACATAGATTCGAGCGTGTCGCTACCCGTTGATAACCGGGGGCCCGACCAGCAAAATGTTGGTCGCCGATATCAGGTAGCGGCACGTGCCGAGCTCTTCGATGAGCTTGCGGTCGATCCCGGCGGCGGCATCGACGTCGAAGTCCGCCAGAGTGGCCGGGGTGGGCAGGCAGGCGAACCGCAACCGGCCGGCCAGTCGCCGGGCGGTGCTGGCCTCGACCTCCACAGTCAGCAGCCGCTCCAAAGCCACGGTCAGCGACAGCCCTTCGGCGGCGGCCTGATCCAGCACCGCCGGTAGGGCTTCGGCGGCCGCTGCCAGTTTGAGCTCGGCCAGATGCGAGCGCAGCTGCTGATACCGGGAGGCGGCCACCGACGGTGTCTCCGTGGCGGTGGTCGTGGTGGTCTTGTTGGTGCGTGGGGTGGGGGTCATTGGATGGTCCTGTTCTGTGCGGCCCGCTCATAGGCGGACAGATCGATGACGGTGGAATCGGTTGACGGAGTTGGAGATTCAATACCTGCGGCGGATGGCTCCTTGAGTTGAAGTAGTTGTGCGGCAGCGGCTTTGGCGGCCGGGCCCGGTGGAATGCGTTCCTTGCGGCGATGCGGGCGTCCGGTCGCCGCGGTGGCCATCGCCGCGGAGTCCAGGGCGATGACATGGCCGCTGTCGCGCACCATCACCCCGAGCCCGTCGGCGGCCATCCGGTGCCGGGCGATCACGATCCCGCTCGTAGTGGCGATGTCGCAGAACTGCTCGCCGACCGGATGCGACACGATGACCTGGGCTGCGGCCAGTTCCGGGGGTACCGAGTAGCGGTTACCGCGGTAGGACACCAGCGCTTGCCGCGAGGCGGTGCGGGCCTCGGAAACGATCACCGGATACGCCACCGCCGGCACCGCAGCAAGCGGTTCGGCCTTGGCGACCACGGCGACCGAGGCCCGGCCGTCAGTGGTGGCCCGCAGCCGGATATCACCTCGGACCCGGGCAAACCGATCCAGGCTGGCCTGTGCCGCCTCGACGGTCAGGTCGTCGGCCAGGGTGCGCCACCAGCGTTGCGCGGCGGTGTGATTGACCTTCTCCACCACGCCCTTGCGGTTGCCGCGCCGGGCCGGGCAGACCGCCACCGCCACCCCGTAGTGTTTGGCCACCCCGGCGAACGACGCGGTCACCCGGCCCGAGCCCGGGTCGCAGACGGTGGCCATCCGGTCGAACCGCCACTTCCGGATGCACCCGCCCAGACCGCGGCTCACGCGGTCCAGGCCAGCGACCAGGTGCGGCTGGTCCTCGCTCGGTACCAGGTAGCCGCGCCACTTCCCGGAATGGGACAGCGACCCGACCAGCAGGTGCGCGGTCTTGCCCCAGCCCCACGATTGCGGTGGATCGGGCAATTCCAGCCAGTCCCACTGGGTTTCCTCACCCGGCGGGTGTGGGATCACCGCGTTGGGGCGCTGCGTGGCCGTGCGGCATGCTTCGCAGGCCGGGCGTAGCTTACGGGTGCAGATGTTGCGGGTCAGACTCTGATACGACAGCGCAAACCCCAGGTCCTCGAGTTCGTCGAACAGCGTGCGTGCCCACAGGTGCGGGTCCTCGGTCAGCCTCGCGGTGACGTAGTCGACGAACGAATCGAACGGATCCGGACCGGGGTGGGCACGCACTCCCGGTTGGCCGTCACCGGCCAGATACTTACGGACCGTCTTGCGGTCAAAGCCGGTGTGGCGGGCGATCGCTGAGATCGTCCAACCACGCTTGGCCAGGGCATGTACTTCCAAATCGTCCTCCCATGTGAGCATGAGAAAGCGGGCCTCCTTCGGTGGAGCAACTGGCGTCAGACACCAGCAGCTTCGAGGGAGGCCCGCCCTTCTCGGCGGAGCCACACGGGTGGGGAATTTCGATGAGCGTCAGTGGGGAATTTCAGTGAGCGCGGTCACTACTACGGCGGGAACGCCTGGACCACCCGACACGAAGCATGGCTAGGTACCCAGCGGTTCGAGAACTCGGCCCTGCAGCTGAGCTACGAGGCTGCGTTCGAAGCGACACTGGCCTGCCGGGATCGACGCGATCGTCTTGATGAGGCGATCACGAAGTTGGCCGCTGACAGCGAGTTCACCCCGGTGGTGCACCGACTGGGCTGCATCCGCGGTGTCGCGACGTTGACCGCCTTCGGGCTGGCCGTGGAGATCGGCGACCCGCCCGGGCGTTGTTTCGTACCGCATGGCTGTGGTCTTGGACGCGCGAATCAGTTCTCCGGTCATGGGGTCGCAGTCGCGTAGATAGAACACATCCCGGCGCCGCAGCACCCGCGACACGGTGCGCGCTGCCACGCCGAGTTCAGCGCCGATCACCTCGGGCCCGCACCGCTGAGCCCGGCGCAGTGTCACGATTTGGTCCTCGAAAGCATCTGGTGTGTGAGTGGGCATGCGGTGTGGCCGCGACGAACGATCATGCAGGCCCAGGCGGGCTTCGCCCTCGGCCGCATGCCGGGCAAACCATGTCCCGACACACTTTCGCGAAATACCCATAGCAGCGGCGATATGGGCCTTCGGCCAACCCTGGGCGAACCCCTCAACGATCAGCTGTCGGCCGCGAGACGTAGTGCGCGCATTACGGTGGGACACGAGAACCTCCGGACAGTAATGGGCCTTAGACAAGCCACACCCCACCCGGGGGTTCTCCTCACTTCGAGTCGACACGCCCCGCTACCAATCTCGTGTCCAGGTAAAACTAGCCGCAGAGCGGGCACGTCAGCTCTGCCGCACTGGGCGGGGAAATACCCCGCGGAGGTCTGATTCGGTGGCTTCCCGAATACTGCGGAAGCTGTCGCGCATGCTTTGCTTCAATACCTTTGGTCAGTCGAAACACGTTGGCTGACGCAGCGGCAGACCCACAGCTCGGTAAATCTCGTCGATGACGGTCATGTTCTCCACGGCATCTTCCGGCGTTGTTTGCACGTGTTCGCCGCGCAGAACTGCGCCGGCGAATGCGTCCAATTGATATTCATACGAAGAGCGCTTTGGGAACCGTTCCTTACGCTTGCCGCTCTCAGAGCGGACGATGAGCCGGTGGAACGTGTGCGGCATGACTGGGTTGACTACGCGGAGCTGACCACGATCACCTATCACCTTTGCATTGATTTGCATCAGATCGGTGGACCACAGGGAGCAGCGAATACCCGCGGTGGGGCCGTCTGCGAAGCGCAGCTCGGCGGTAATAGCTCGGTCCACCTGTCGATCACGCAACTTGGCTCTTGCAGAAACGACAGTTGGTGTGGAACCACCAAAGGTGCGAACCATGTGGACGGCATAGCAGCCGGCGTCCATCAGGGCTCCACCGGCGAGCGAGTAGTCGTACCGGATATCGGAAAATTTCGGGAGAGGGAAACAAACTGTTGCCTCTACTCTCCGCAACGTTCCAAGCTCCCCCGACTGGAGGATCTCCTCGACACGTAGGGTCAGGGGGTGATAGCGATAATGGAAAGCCTCCATCACGACGCGGTCAGACGCCGCGGACAAGGTGGCTAGATCGCGTGCTTCGTCCGCATTAGCCGTGAAGGGCTTCTCGCACAACACATGTTTGTTGGCTTCGAGAGCTGCACGAGTCCATCTGCCGTGAAGTCCGTTTGGCAGCGGGTTGTAAATCGCATCGACCTCAGGATCCGCGATCAACGATCCATAGCTGCTGTGCGTGCGCGCGATGCCGTATTTTTCAGCGAAGGCCTGTGCGCGAGTTGAGTCACGTGCCGCCATCGCCGACACGACCACTTCGGAGTTCTTCTTGGCGGGTTGGATTACCGATAGCGGCGCAATGCGGGCTGCGCCCAAAATCCCTAAACGTATTGGGCTTTCACGATCGGGCACGAAGTCGAGATTAACACCAGAGTGTGTCGGCGACCGGTGCGATGTCGTGATTCGGAGACCACTCCGTCACAGGGTTGACAGAATCCGATCGATCTCAAAAATCGGGGCTCAAGACGTCGTCCGCGGCGCGCCATAGAACTCGACTCTCCCGTAGCGGCCACGGCGACTTGATCGTCAGGTGTCCTGTTTAATGAGCGAATGCTGAACGACACTCTGCGACGTCCCGGGCGCGCTGTCCGTCGCGTCATCTTCACGGGACCAGATCACTGCAATGTGTGCGGTAATCACGTTCGCTTCTTCAGCATCACCGGAAGGTTGGGGCGGACCCTCGGAAAGCACCAATACCCGTACACACTCGATGACTTCGAAACCTTGAATCATCGGCGGTATCTCTGTCCGGTGTGCATCTCGGCTGACCGCGAACGGCTTTACAAGCTCTACTTCGACCGCTTTGTGCCGCCCGACCGCGTCAGACGTGTACTCGATTTTGCACCCTCAAGAGCTCTCGGGGAGTATCTGCGCGGGCGTGCGGATCTTCGCTACCGCTCAGCGGACATCGCAATGAAGAACGCGGACGACAAAGTGGATATCACCGACATGCCGATATACGCGGACGCTTCCTTCGACTTCTTCATTTGCTCGCACGTCTTGGAGCATGTCGCGGACGATGCCAAGGCGATAAGCGAGTTGTTCCGAATCTCGTCCCCGGGTGCGCAGGGCATCGTCATGACGCCGGTGGCACCCGAAGGCAGCTTCGATGAAGACCCGACAGTGACGGATACTAATGAACGTTGGCGCCGCTTCGCCCAAGGTGATCATGTTCGCCTCTATGACCGCTCTACCCTATGTTCGCGGCTGCGGGCCGGAGGTTTCGACGTACAGCTGTTAGATGTCGAGACGTTCGGCGCTGAGGTCTTTGAGCGGCATGGGATAGGACATAGTTCAGT
Organism: Mycobacterium lehmannii; assembly: GCF_002245535.1. Classification (GTDB taxonomy): domain Bacteria; phylum Actinomycetota; class Actinomycetes; order Mycobacteriales; family Mycobacteriaceae; genus Mycobacterium; species Mycobacterium lehmannii. Next base: position 60,653 of record NZ_NKCN01000017.1, read on the forward strand.
GCTCTACATTGTCAGTAAGCCGACTGCGGACTGAGCGCCCGGATGCCAGCTCTAGAGTGGGCCGGCTAGGGATCGCGCGACAATCGCAGCGTTCGTCGCGTGTCTTTGACAACAGCTTTCATCGTCTGCCACCGAGAATCGACCTGCGCACGGCTGCGCTTTGAAGATCGATGCCTCAAAGCGAGCATGGCGATCCGAGGATGTTGCTGGACAAGGTCGTAGAGCAGCGCGTGCCCTGTCTCACCTGGAACGTAATGTGCGATACGACCAAGAAATCTGCTCGCATTCTTGGCAATGATGGCTTCACGCACGGGGTCGTCAGGGAAAAGATCGAGCATCGCTTCAAGAGTGGCGAGATGTCCAGGGCCGTAGTTTTGCCAAAACTTCGCCGGATTGACGGTGGCATCCCACCAGATGCCCTTCGGGTGACGTCGATAGATGCCCATGGTTTCGCTCAACATCGCGATCCCACCGGTGGCGCCGTGCCAAACATGGAGGAACCAATCCAAGGGCATGACATCAGCTGGAATACCACCATAGTTATCGAGACGGCGGTACATCGCCGCGTTGGTTTGGATGAAGTTGCGTGAGATCAGAGTATTCAAGCTCATGTCACCGGCCCAGAAGAACGGCGGAAACTCCGGAAACACCACGCGCTCTAACGTGCGCAGCACGTCTTGCAGTTTGGTCGACTCGTCATAGTCGCCGGCGGTCCATATCGTTCGAACCGGATGGAAGCACACTGCTATGTCGGGGTGCTCATCAAGGAACGCGGCCTGCTTACTGAGTTTCATCGGGTCGGTCCAGTAGTCATCCCCGTCGCATAAGGCCACATACTCCCCGCGAGCAGATGACAGTGCGTCCTTGGTATTTGCGTTCACGCCGACGTTCTTCGACCGAAGGATGGGGCGGAACAGTTCGGGGTAACGGGTGGCATAGTCGCGAATGATGGCTGGCGAAGCGTCAGTCGAGCCGTCGTCTGCGACAATCACTTCCACAGGGAAGTCAGTTTTCTGCGCCACGAATCCGTTTAGGGCATCGCGGATGTACGCCTCATGGTTGTAGGTGACTGAAACGACGCTGACCTTCGGTGTGCCTTGCTGTGTCTGCTCGTTCATGCGGCAGTGCCTCCCCCGGCGTTCGGCCCTGAAAACGGATGTTACATCGACGCGGTCGAGGATTTGACCTTTGGCCCGTCTTCCTTCGGATTCAAGTAGATGATCGGCGTTTGATCCAGTACGCCAGTTGTGTAGATCGGTGCGTCACTTGACGTTTCGTGAAGGCCGGTGGTCTCGCGACGCCCTGATGGCGTATTTGCCGTACGGGATGCGCGCGGGATGTCATCAGGCGCTCGCCTCGGCAGCCGCCCGAAAGCCTCGGACAGCTATCGGGGTGAAAGCAGCGAGCAGCAGAATGGTCCACAGCAGGGTCATCGTCAGCGACCATGCAATTGGCCCCCCACTGGCTAGTGCCCGCATTGTCTCCACGGGCGGCGACATCGGTTGCATTCGAACGAACGGTTGAATCCACGGCGGAAATGTTTCGATCGGAGAAAATCCTGGGTTGATGAACGCCAACGCGATGGTGACGGAGATCAGCCAGGCCATCAGCGTGCGGGCATTTCGTCGAATGGCGAGGGCAAGCACCAATGATGTGAATCCAACTACGACTGCGGCGGGGATCAACAAGAAAATGAGCGCCGCGAGCGCCCCATTCGCGAAGCGCAGGCCCAGAGGCATCCCCAACAGGACTATCAAAAGGGTCCCGACAAGCGCGCGAACAGCCTCTGCGAGGACCCGTCCGAGGAGCGGGCTCGCGCGATGTATCGGCAGCACCCAGATCCGGCTTAGCAAGCCCGACTCCCGGTCCAACGCGACGCTGGCTGCGTTGCCGAGAGAGCCAAAGAGGCCCGAAAGAATTGCGCAGATCGGCACGAGGCCATAAACGCTGCTCTCGCCAGTGAGCTGCTGCACCCTAGCGCCCAACACTACTTCGTAGAGAGTCAAGAAAGAGATCGGGAGGAGCAGCGAACCCATGAGTACAAATCGGTCGCGCCGCAAGCGCGTGAGAATGCGGCCGGCGTGCAACCAGGTCTCGATCAGTAGCGACCCATGAGGTTCTGCCGGCGGCATCAAGGCTCCCGCCGCTGCATTCGCACAGTGATCGCACCGAAAACAAGCACCATGCCAAGACACCAGGCCAAGCTCGCGGCGGCGTTTGCGATTGCAATATGACCGCTCCCGAGGCTGCGAAGCGTCTCGGCAACTTGGGACACCGGCTGGTTGCGCACCCAGGGGCGCAGCCATTCGGGGAAGGTCTCTTCCGGCGCGATTCCGGTAGAGAGCATGAACATGAGAAGCGAGAAGACGAGAATTATGTAGCTGGCACCGTAAGCACTGTTGGAGCGCGATCCCAGAGCGTCGGAGCCTAAGCCGACAGCCAGGCACAGCAACAGTGAGAAGAAGACGAATGCGGCGACGGACATCGGCCCGCCGTTTATCCGGAAGCCGATGACAAAGCCACCCGCTATCGCCACCGTGAGTACCAAGACCGCTCTGAGGAGGGTGGCGGCCATGCGCGCGGTGACGGGTACCGCCGAAGCGATGGGCATCGTCTGCAACCGGCGCCCGAAGCCGCACACTCGGTCGCGTACGGCGCGGTCCGCGGTGACGAGCCCGACGTAAATCATTGACTGCACGACGACGGCAGGAACCAGGTACTGCGAATAGCTCAGACTTCCGGTGTCTATCAGACCATGCAGCGCGACGCTGAATCCCGCGAGATACGCGATGGGGGAGATTATTTCGAAAACCAACTCGCCATCACGCGCTGCGGCGAGCAACGAGCGTTCGGTGAGTGCGACCAGGGCATTCACGAGGGGGTTATTGTGCGGTCGGTGAGGTTGAGGAACACTTCGTCCAGCGACGGCTTGCGTAGCGAGATGTCGGCCAGTTCGATATCGAGGGAGTCGACGCGGCGGAACACCCGCGTCAGCGTGGCGATCCCATCTGGCGCAAATACCGATACAGAACTCGCGTCGGTGTCGACCTCGACCCGCTCCTGATCGGCTAACGCGGCTGCGACTTTGGGCAGGTCGGCAGGATTGGCAGGAGTGACCTGGCAGTAGCTGGTGCCTACTCTGCGTTTGAGATCCTCGGCGGTACCGCTGGCGATCACCTTGCCGTGGTCGATGACCACGATAGAGTCGCTCAACACGTCTGCCTCTTCTAAGTATTGCGTCGTCAGCAAGACGGTCACTCCCTGCGCGGCCAACGAGTCGACCAGCGCCCACACCTCACGTCGGCTCCGAGGATCCAGCCCGGCGGTCGGTTCGTCGAGAAAGAGCACTTGCGGTGGCACGACCAACGCGGCGGCAAGGTCGACTCGCCGCTGCATCCCCCCCGAATAGGTAGCGATCCCGCGGTCTGCGGCATCGACGAGGTCGAACTGCTCGATCAGCTCGTCGGCCCGGGCCCTCGCCTGGCGCCGACGCAACCCTCGAAGCCTGCCGAACAGAACGAGATTCTCCCGGGCGGTCAGCAAAGGATCGAGCGCGGTGGATTGGCCTGTCGTGGCGATGCTGGCGCGCACCTCTGACGGCTGACGGATGATGTCGTACCCGGCGACCCTGGCGCCTCCGGAAGTCGGTTTGATCAGCGTGGAGAGGATGTTGATCGTGGTCGTTTTGCCTGCTCCGTTGTGCCCGAGCAGGCCGCACACTGTTCCGATCGGCACCGAAAAGCTGACGCCGGTGAGCGCGTGCGTGCTTCGTCCGAATGTTTTCGTGATGCCGACAACCTCGATTGCCATCGCGCCCACAGACACGAGTATTCCACGCCGAGTACCGCCGATTCGCTGTTTGCCGCTCGAAAGAGATTCACGATACGACGCAGGTCGGTGGCTTCTGGTAAAGCGGCGGTCGAAAGGCGGCGCGGCGCACCGACTTCGGATCGCGCAGTCACATTCGCAGTGCTGGGCGAACGGTAGTTAGGGGCGCCGGAGCTTGGCGGTTGTAGGTATTTTGCAACGAAGGCGGGGAGCGCCGCCGGCACGGACGCTGCCCGGGAATTGGCCCCGACATGACCTCGGGCGGAAACCACCTCAAGTCGGTCTCCAGTGACTGATGTGCTTCCACCGCATTATGTGCGCGGGGCGTTACTGACCATCTGGAGGGGCTGCGCCCCTCGTTCCACCATGAGGCGAGGGTACTCCGCGCTGACCTGGCCTGCGCTCCTGGAGCACCGGGGGGCGAGCATCCACGATCAGTCGAAACGCATTGTGGTGCACTCGAATTACTTCGGCTGCCCCGCGGTCCGTAAAAACCGCAGGTGGTTCGGCGTATAGTCATGTCATGAACCTTGTCCGGGCGGTGGAGCGTGGCCTCAGGTGGTTGTCGACTCCTAGATACCTACCGGGTCGCCTGGAAATGCAAACTCAGCGTGGCAAGCGCCTGGAGATGGAAGTGATCTCTTTTGCGGTGCGTATACCTTTTCCGGGAGGGGCGATGCTGAGTATTCCAGTTTTCTTCACGATCATGCCGGCGGGCTCGTCGCCAATCGGCGGTTCGCAAGTTCGCTCTGGAGACGAGTAGACACGAGATCCCGCTCTTTGCGAATGCGACGGATTTCCGAGAGTCAAACTTGCTTCGATCAATTTCTGAGACCAGAACTGTTACGAGAACAGTCTAGAAGCAAAAATTCTATTCCGCCTGTGAGTAACACCGGTTTCTCAGTATCCACCCTTTCCCCGCGGGGGCGTTACGCTTTTGTTGCGCAAACTCTCAAGAATTTGCGGTGGACGGCGGCTGCGCCTGAAGTAATCCGGCGAGCGGACTGATATCGAGGTCGCTGACCACGGCAACCCCTCGTGCTCGCATGACGACCATGCCCGTGCCGAGAACCAGGTTCTGCAAATACGTTCACGGCTCTACCGCTCGAGGAGAAGCGCGATTGCTCTCGAGCGCAATCTTGAAAACAACCCGTACCCCAGTAGTGCCGTCGAATTTTCGCCGAACGGGACCTCTATGTCGACGGACAACATATCGCTGCCTCACCTCGGCAATCCCTCGCTGTGCAGCCCAGAAAAATCTAATCAAGATCGTTGCAGGTCGAGCCGGAAGTTTTTACGGCATGGCGTGAGGCTGTGCGGCGCATCGCGCTCAGTACTCGACGAACCGCCAGGTTTGCAGATTGGCGTAGGCGGTTGCTGGGTGCCCCGTTGCAGTGCTCGCGCGCCGGCATGCCTGCGCCGCGAGCTGGCAGTTTACGTGACATCGACAGCACCTGTGATATAGCAAACATACACCGAGGTTTGTAATACCCCGGTGACCAGACCAAACCGTGTCGTCACAGATTCTTGGCGATTCCAGTCGGGGGTTGCTGTCGCGCGAGACTCGCTGGCCTGAAAATTTTGCAAGCACGTTTGCTGCGACTGCAGTCTCTTGGATAATTTTTTGGGAGGCGCGCTTTCCGGATACTTAGCGAGCTCACAGATTTCCCATAAGTTATGATTGCTCGCAACGTCCCGGATCTAGGCAATCGAGCCTTGAACAGGGCAAAGGGCAAACGCAATTGACGCTACAGTTAATTTAGAAGATTAGCTATCTAAAGTTTGCTAAGGATGGTCCTTTTGGAAACCTCTCGGTAACGATTTGCCCACCCCTATGGGCTGCGGTAACTTTGCGATAGGCTCGCCAATGGTTTGCGGTGTCTGACGACTAGCCTGGAGAGACGTGAGCATCAATCCGTTCGATGACGACAAGGGTACCTTCTTCGTTCTGGTCAATGACGAGGAGCAGCACAGCCTTTGGCCCAGCTTTGCCGAAGTGCCGGCCGGATGGCGGGTTGTATACGGCGAAGCGGACCGGGCGGCGTGCCTTCAGTATGTAGAGGAGCATTGGCCAGACATCAGGCCGAAGAGCCTGCGCGAGAGGTTGGCGCAGGGCGGGGCTCTCGACGGCTGACCGGCTTTGTTGGGGGAAGTCGACTAATGGGACAAGACGACGGGGCACTACCTCTGTCGCGAGGACAGCTGGATATCTGGCTGTCCCAAGAGAGCGGCCTCGCCGGCACGGAGTGGCAGCTCGGTCTTCTTGTACGAATTGACGGCCCGATCCAACGCGGCCACTTCCACCACGCGATCCGTCAGGCCCTGCAAGAAGCCGAACCGGCCCGCGCCGTCTTCTTCGAGGAGAACGGCCGGATCCTGCAGCGGCCGATGGACTACTCCGACCTCGAGCTGCCCTTCTACGACGTCCGGGACGCGGCCGATCCCGAAGGAAAAGTCCGCGAGATAGCCTCGTCCATCCAGCACACGCCAATGCCGCTCACGGGCCGCATGGTGACATTTGCGCTATTTCAGACAAAGCCCGATCAATATTATGCGTATGGATTGGGACACCACATTTCCGTTGACGGAATGGGAATGGCGCTTGTATGTCGTCGAATCGCCACGATTTATACGGCATTGGTCAAAGGGCAGCCGGTCCCACCCGCGTACTTCGGTTCGATCCAGGACCTCGTTGAATGCGAGGCGACGTACGAGGCGTCTGACGATTTCGCCAGCGATCAGGCCTACTGGCGTGAGAATCTCCCCCCGGAAACCGGGCTAGATCCGCGGGCACCCCAGGCGGCGGACGGTCGTGACGCCTACACCCCGTCGACGTCCGTCGACATAGAACAGGGAGCGGTCAGCCGCATCAAAGAGCTTTCGAAGGCTCTGCGGATTCGCCGCTACTCCGTGACGACCGCAGCGTGCGCGCTGCTGGCGCGTTCATGGTCAGCGGGCGGTTCCGAAGTGGCGCTTGACTTCCCGGTGAGCAGGCGCGTCGCCGAGGAGTCGAAGTCGATTCCCGGGATGCTCGCCGGAGTTGTCCCGCTGGTCCTGAGCGCGCGACCGGAGCTGACGGCCGCAGAGTTCTGCAAACACGTAGACCTGCGCATTCGTGAATTGCTGAAGCATCAGCGTTTTCCGGTGCACACCCTCGAAGGCGCGGGTGGCCTCAGGCAAGGGACGAACCGCGTAGCGATCAGCTTCCTGCCGTCCCGGCTCACGCTCGACCTGGCGGGGGTTCCGGCGACCGCCTCGTACACCAACCACGGTCCGGTCGGCCACTACGGGTTCTTCTTCTCCGGCGCCAGCGACCAGATGTCGCTCAGCACCGCCGGCCTGGGTCAGCCGTTTGCGAATTTCGACGCCGCCGATCTAGCGGAGCGTCTCCAGCGGATCATCACCGCGATGGCGGAGGATCCCGATCGTCCGCTCTCGTCCATCGATGAGCTCAGTGCGGAGGAGCGTGTCGAACTCGATCGCATGGGGCAGCGAAATCTACTGACCGACGAGCCTTCCACACCCGACTCGATCACCGAATCGTTCGCCGCGCAGGTGGCAGAGGGTCCGGAGAAGACGGCGTTGGTATTCGGAGAGCGGTCGTGGACCTATCGCGAACTGGATGAGGCTGCCGATCGGTTCGCGCGATCGCTTGCGGCGCGGGGAGCCGCGCCTGGCCGATGCCTGTTGCTGCTTTCGGATCGGTCCGACTGGGCCGTCATCGCGATCTTGGCGGTGCTCAAGACGGGGGCGGCGTATCTGCCCGTCGATCCCGTGGTGCCGGAAGCGAGGTTGAAGTTCATCCTTGAGGACGCCGCGCCCATTGCTGTGCTCACCACAGCCGGTTTGCGCTCCCGACTGGACGGGGCGGACGTCCCGGTGGTCGACATCGAAGGTTTGGCTGCCGAAACCGATGAGGGCAGCGCGATGTCGGCCCCTTCCCCCGACGACGTGGCCTACATCATCTACACCTCTGGCACCACCGGCGTCCCCAAAGGCGTGGCCGCGACACATAAAAGCGTCACCCAGCTCCTTGAGCCGATCGATTCCGGTCTGCCGCACCCGGGCGCATGGGCGCAATGTCACTCGTTGGCCTTCGACGCTTCGGTGTGGGAGATGTGGAACGCGCTGCTGCGCGGCGGAAGCGTGGTCGTGGTGCCGGAAGCGGTCACCAGCTCGCCCGAAGACTTCCGCAACGAGCTGGCCCGCCAGCGAGTCACCGTGCTGACCCAGACCCCCTCGGCCGTCGCGATGCTGTCGCCGGAAGGGCTGGACTCGATGGCGCTGGTGGTCGTCGGTGAGGCCTGCCCACCGCCAGTGGTGGATAGGTGGGCGCGTGCGCGTCTGATGGTCAACGGCTACGGCCCGACCGAAACCACCATGGTGGCAACCGTCAGTGCGCCGCTGACTCCTGGCGACACCGTGGTCCCGATCGGATTGCCGGTCCCCGATGCGGTGCTGTTCGTGCTGGACACCTGGTTGCGGCCGGTGCCCGTTGGTGTCGTCGGCGAGTTGTACATCGCCGGCGCGGGTGTGGCGCCCGGCTACGTGGGTCGCCCCGATCTGACGGCATCAAGGTTCGTCGCCTGCCCGTTCGGCGGATCGGGTGCGCGGATGTATCGCACCGGCGACTTGGTGTGTTGGGGCGAGGACGGCCAGCTGCAGTATCTGGGCCGCGCCGATGAGCAGGTCAAGATCCGCGGCTATCGCATCGAGCTCGGGGAGATTCAAGCTGCACTGGGACGGTTGGACGGCGTCAACCAGGCAGTGGTGATCGCGCGCGAGGATCGCCCCGGCGACAAGCGGCTGGTCGGGTACATCACCGGCACCGCCGATCCGGCCGACCTGCGCGCTCAGCTGGCGGACCGGCTGCCTCCCTACATGGTGCCGGTCGCCATCGTCGTCCTGGAGTCGTTGCCGCTGACATCGAGCAACAAGGTGGACGTTCGCGCTCTACCCGCACCCGAATTCACCGGCGGCAGAGCCGATTACCGAGCCCCGGGCAGTGCGGTCGAGGAGATTCTGGCCGGGATCTACGCCGAGGTGCTCGGCGTGGAGCGGGTCGGGGTCGATGATTCGTTCTTCGATCTCGGTGGCGACAGCATCTTGTCGATGCAGGTGGTGGGCCGGGCCCGGGCGGCGGGACTGTTCTGCCGGCCCCGCGACATCTTCGTCGAGCAGACCGTGGCACGCCTGGCGGCTGTGACCAAGGTGGTCGGTGGTGAGGCCGCGGTCGTCGATGAGGGTATCGGCCCGGTGGTGGCGACGCCGATCATGCACTGGCTGCACCAGATGTCCGGCGCCGTCGACGAGTTCAACCAGACATTGGTGGTGCAGGCCCCGGAGGGCGTAACCGAGGCTGACGTCAAATCGGTGTTGCAGGCGCTGCTGGATCGGCATGCGACGTTGCGGTTGCGCGCCGAGGACGGTGTCGACGGTTGGTCGTTGACGGTGCCCGAGGCTGGTGCGGTTCAGGCCGCCGATTGTGTGCGGGTCGTCGACGGGCTGACCGACGAGGCGTTGGTGGCGGCGCGATCGCGCCTGAATCCGCGCACTGGTGCGATGGTGAGCGCAGTGTGGGTGCCGAGTACCGGACAGCTGGCGTTGGTCATCCACCATCTGGCGGTCGACGGGGTGTCGTGGCGCATCCTATTGGAAGACCTCAACATCGCCTGGGCGCAGCACCATAGCGGTCAGCCGATCGAATTGCCTACCGGAGGAACGTCTTTCGCTCGGTGGTCCTCACTTCTAGCAGAGCACGCCGGCGCTGTCGATGTCGTCCGGCACGCCGACACCTGGCGGCAGGTCGCTTCGACTCCGGCGGCGCTGCCCGCCGTACAGCCCGAGGTGGACACTTACGCCAACGCCGGACGCCTCACCGTGACGCTGGACGCGGCGACCACCCGCCGGCTGCTCGGAGAGGTGCCCGCCGCGTTTCACGCTGGCGTGCAAGACATTCTGTTGATCGCCTTCGGGTTGGCTTGGGCCGAATTCCTGGGCTCCACTGGGGTGCCCATCGGCATCGACGTGGAGGGCCACGGCCGCAACGAGGAATTGGCCGCCGACGTCGACCTGTCCCGCACGGTCGGCTGGTTCACCACCAAGTACCCTGTCGCGCTGAGCGTGAGTGGGGTGACCTGGGCTCAGGTGAGTGCCGGTGATGCCGCACTGGGCACGGTGATCAAGGACGTCAAAGAACAACTGCGCGCACTTCCCGAGGGTCTGACTTACGGTCTGCTGCGCTACCTGAATTCCGACGTCGACCTTTCCGGTCCGGACCCGGTGATCGGCTTCAACTATCTGGGGCGTCTGGGCGCCGGCGCAGGCGAGTTGTCCGACGACTTCTGGCGAATCAGCTCCGACAGTTTGGCGCTGACCGACATCGCGGCGGCGGTGTCAATGCCGTTGGCGCACACCGTGGAACTCAATGCCGGCACCGCCGACACCGAGGACGGCCCGCAACTGCAGGCGGCGTGGACCTGGGCGCCGACGGCGTTGGACCAGGACAAGGCCGAGCGGCTCAACCAGCTGTGGTTCGAGGCCCTGGCCGGCATCTGCGCCCACGTGCAGAACGGCGGCGGCGGGCTCACCCCGTCCGACCTCGCGCCCGCCCGACTCACCCAACAGCAGATCGATGATCTGACCCGCCGGCACAACCCTGCCGACGTACTGCCGCTGACACCGCTGCAACGAGGGCTGCTGTTCCAGTCCAGCTTCATCGAGGACTCCGACGACGACGTCTACGCGGTGCAACTCGGCATCACCGTGACCGGCTCCCTGGACCCGAACCGCCTCCGTGAGGCGGTGCAGACCGTTGTCGCGCGCCATCCCAACCTGGCCGCGCGCTTCAGCGAGGACTTCGGCGAGCCAGTGCAGATCATCCCCGCCGATCCCGTAATCGCCTGGCAGTACCTCGAATTGAGCGACAGCGATGCCTCCGATCAACGCGTCGAGCAGATGTGCGCCGACGAGCGTGCCGCGGTATGCCAGTTCGCGGATCAGCCGCTCTTCCGCGGCGCCCTGATCCGCCTGCCGGGGAATCAACACCGGCTGGTGGTCACGATCCATCACATCGTGATCGACGGCTGGTCGCTGCCGATCTTGTTGCAGGAGATCTTCGCGAGCTACTACGGGCAGCGGCTTCCCGCCGCCCCGCCGTTCCGCAATTTCGTCAGCTGGCTGACGGATCAGGATGACGACGCAGCACGGGCGGCTTGGCGCGAGGTGCTGGACGGTTTTGAGGAACCCACCTTGGTCGCGCCGCCCGCTCAGGCCGGGCCACGGGCCGTCGCGTCGCATCGGATGCCTGCGGACCTCACCCAATCGCTCGGCGAGTTGGCACGGGCCCGGCAGACCACCGTCAACACAGTCCTGCAGGCCGCATGGGCTCAGCTGTTGATGGCGATGACGGGCCACCACGACGTCACCTTCGGCACCGCGGTGTCGGGTCGGCCGGTCGATCTTGCCGGTGCCGACTCGATGGTCGGCCTGCTGATCAACACGGTTCCCGTGCGCGCCGACATGACGGCTGCGACCACCGTCGCCGACCTACTCGACCAGTTGCAGCGCGACCACAACAACACCCTCGATTACGAGCATCTCGCGCTCGCCGAGATTCATCGCGTCGTCGGACACGATCGTCTCTTCGACACCCTGTTCGTCTACGAGAACTATCCGATCGACATCGGCGCGCTGATGAGCGTGCAGGACCTTGCCGTCACCGACTTCAACAGCCGCGAGTACAACCACTACCCGCTCTCGATGGTGGTGACCCCCGGTAACGAACTCAGCCTGCGCGTCGAGTTCGACACCGACATCTTCGACGAGTCCGCGATCGAGACGCTCGTCGACCGATTACGGCACGTGTTGGCGGCCATGGTCGCCAATCCGACCGGGCGGTTGTCTTCGATCGACCTGCTGGGCTCCGGTGAACGCGAGCAACTCGACGGCTGGGGCAACAGGGCGGTACTGACTCGGCCCGCGACCACACCGGTCTCGATCATGGCGATGTTCGACGCCCAGGTCAGCCGCGCCCCGGAGGCGGTGGCGGTGACGTTCGAGGGTCGGTCGACGACCTACGGCGAGCTCGACGAGGCCGCGAATCGGTTGGCGACACTGCTGTCCCGCCGTGGCGCGGGACCGGGACAGCGTGTGGCACTTCTGCTTCCACGTTCCACCGAGGCGATCGCGGCGATCCTGGCGGTGCTCAAGACAGGCGCGGCCTATCTACCGATCGACCCTGCGCACCCCGACGCACGGATCGAATTCATGGTCGGCGACGCCGCGCCGGTCGCCGCGGTTACGACGGAAGCCCTGCGCTCGCGGCTGGAGTCCTACGACGTCCCGATCATCGACGTCGACGACCACGGCGCCGATTCTGAGCCCGCGGCGGTGCTGTCGGCGTCGGCGCCCGACGACATCGCCTACATCATCTATACCTCCGGAACCACCGGAACCCCCAAAGGCGTTGCGGTCACCCATCGTAACGTCACAAGGCTGCTCGAGTCCCTCGATGTGGAACTGTCCCTCGGACAGGTCTGGACGCAGTGCCATTCCCTGGCGTTCGACTATTCGGTCTGGGAGATCTGGGGCGCACTGCTGTACGGCGGCCGCCTGCTGATCGTGCCGGACTCGGTCGTCCGGTCGCCCGAAGAGCTTCACGCGCTGCTCGTGACCGAGCAGGTCAGTGTTCTGAGCCAGACGCCATCGGCGTTCTACGCATTGCAGACGGCCGACGCGCTGCAGCCGGAGCTGGGCCAGCAACTCAAGCTCCAGACGGTCGTTTTCGGCGGTGAAGCGCTTGAACCGCAACGCCTTTCGACGTGGCTGCACAGCCATCCGGGGCTGCCGCGCATGATCAATATGTACGGCATCACCGAGACCACCGTGCACGCGTCCTTCCGCGAAATCGGTGCCGGCGACGTCGACACCACCTCGAGCCCCATCGGTGTGCCCCTTGAGCACCTGGCGTTCTTCGTGCTCGACGAATGGATGCGCCAGGTGCCGGTGGGCGTGACCGGGGAGCTGTACGTGGCCGGGGCGGGGCTGGCTTCGGGCTACCTCGGCCGGTCGGCACTGACGTCGACGCGGTTCGTCGCCTGCCCGTTCGGCGGGCCGGGCTCACGGATGTACCGCACCGGCGACCTCGTGCGCTGGGGCACCGACGGTCAGCTGCGGTACGAGGGTCGCGCGGACAAGCAGGTGAAGATCCGCGGCTACCGCATCGAGCTCGGCGAAATCCAAGCCGCGATGGCCGATCTCGACGGTGTCGACCAGGCGGCGGTGATCGCGCGTGAGGACCGCCCGGGCGACAAGCGGTTGGTCGGCTACGTCACCGGGCAGGTGGACCCGACCGCGGTGCGCGCCAAGCTCGGTGAACGGCTACCGACGTACATGGTGCCGACGGCGGTGGTCGTGCTCGATGCGTTGCCCCTGACCGTCAACGGCAAGCTCGACACCCGTGCGCTTCCGGCGCCCGAATTCTCAGATGCCGACCAGTACCGCGCACCGAGCACGGCGGTCGAGGAAATTCTCGCCGGCATCTTCGCGCAGGTTTTGGGTGTGGAGCGCGTCGGCGTCGACGACTCCTTCTTCGACCTGGGCGGCGACAGCATCCTGTCGATGCAGGTGGTTGCCCGCGCGCGGGCGGCCGGGTTGGTGTGCCGGCCGCGAGACATCTTCGTCGAGCAGACTGTTGCCCGGCTCGCGCAGGTGGCGACATTCTCCGACACCGAAGGCGCGGTCGACGAGGGCATCGGCCCGGTGGTCGTGACGCCGATCATGCAGTGGCTCAACGGTGTCGACGGTCCGATCGACGAGTTCAACCAGACGGTCGTGCTGCAGGCCCCCGCCGGTGTCACCGAGGCGGACGTGGTGGTCGTCCTTCAGGGTCTGCTTGACCGGCATGCGATGTTGCGGTTGATCGTCGATGACGACGGCACCGGCGGTTGGTCCTTGAGCGTCCCCGAGGTGGGTGCGGTCGATGCCCGCAGTTGCCTGCAATCGGTGGACGCGTTGTCCGATGACGTGCTGCTCGAGGCGCGGTCCCGGTTGAATCTGGCCGCCGGCACGATGCTCAGCGCACTGTGGGTGGCCGACACCCGCCAACTGGTGTTGATCGCCCACCACCTTGCAGTCGATGCGGTGTCGTGGCGAATCCTGTTGGAGGACATCAACATCGCGTGGGCTCAGCACCGCGGCGGTCAGCCTGTGGAGCTGCCGACCGGCGGCACCTCGTTCGCTCGCTGGTCTTCGATAGTGAAGGAGCATGCTCACCTGCCGGCCGTGGTGGATCGGGCCGACGCATGGCGCCAGGTGGCGGCCATTCCCGCCGCGCTGCCGGCTGTGCAACCCGATGTCGACACCTACGCCAACGCGGGGCAGCTGTCATTGGAGTTGGATTCCGACACGACCCGACTGCTGCTCGGCGAGGTGCCCGCGGCGTTCCACGCCGGTGTCCAGGACATCCTGCTTATCGCTTTCGGTCTGGCGTGGGCCGAGTTCCTCGACGCCGACGCGGGACCGATCGCCATTGACGTCGAGGGCCACGGCCGCCAGGAGGAACTGGCCGGTGACGTCGACCTGTCGCGCACGGTGGGCTGGTTCACCACCAAGTACCCGGTGGCCCTGACCGTCGGCGGGCTGTCCTGGGAACAGGTTGCGGCCGGCGACGCCGCCCTGGGCCCGGTCGTCAAGGCCGCCAAGGAACAACTGCGGGGCCTGCCCGACGGCCTGACGTACGGCCTGCTGCGCTACATGAACAGCGACGTGGACCTCGCCGGCTCCGACCCGGCCATCGGTTTCAACTACCTGGGCCGCCTGGGTGCGGCCGCGGCCGAGCTCTCCGAGGACCTGTGGCGCATCGACCACGACGGCGTCTCCATCACCGCCGCAGCGACGGCGGTGCCCACACCGCTGGGACACACCGTCGAACTCAATGCGGGCACCATGGACACCGAAGCGGGGCCGCATCTGCAGGCGACCTGGACCTGGGCGCTATCGGCGCTGGATCAGGAGCAGGTCGGTCGGGTCGGCCAGCTGTGGTTCGAGGCCCTCGCCGGTATCTGCGCCCACGTGCAATCCGGCGGCGGCGGGCTGACCCCGTCCGATGTCGCACCGGCACGCGTCACTCAGGAGCAGATCGACGAGCTGCAGCGGCGATACCAGGCCGTCGATGTCCTGCCGCTGACTCCGCTGCAGCAGGGCCTGCTGTTCCACACCGGCGAAGCCGACGGCAGCGAAGACCTGTACGCGGTGCAGTTGGACGTGTCGGTGACCGGACGGATCGAGCCGGAGCGCCTCCGCGATGCGGTGCACACCGTCATCAACCGGCATCCGAACCTGGTGGCCCGCTTCTACGAAGATTTCGGTGCGCCGGTCCAGGTCCTCTCGGCCGCCCCGGAGTTGGCGTGGCAGTACGTCGAACTCGACCCTGAGATCGGCGACATCGAAGCGCAGATCGACCAGTTCAGCCACGGCGAGCGCGTTGCGGTCTGCGCCCTGGCTGATCGACCGCCTTTCCGGGCTGCGTTGATCCGCACCGCCGAAGACCAATACCGATTCGTCCTCACAAATCACCACATCGTGCTCGATGGTTGGTCGAAGCCCATCCTGCTGCAGGAGATCTTCGCCAGCTACTTCGGTCACCGGCTTCCGCCACCCGTGCCCTACCGCCGGTTCGTCAACTGGCTGGCCGAGCAGGACCTCGAGGCCGCCCAGACGGCGTGGCGAAACGTGCTCGCAGGATTCGATACGCCCACCCTGGTGGGTCCTGCAGGGCGGCTCGCGCTTGGGCAGCGCGGAGTCGAGTCCTTCACCGTCTCTACCGACACCACGCAGGCACTCGGCGAGTTGGCCCGCTCCTGCCGCACCACCGTCAGCACGGTGCTGCAAGCGGCGTGGGCGCAGATCCTGATCTGGTTGACGGGTCAGACCGACGTCGCCTTCGGCACCGCCGTCTCGGGGCGTCCGGTCGACATGCCGGGCGCCGAATCCATGGTCGGGCTCCTGATCAACACCGTTCCGGTGCGGGCGAGCGTCACTCCCACCACGACGATCGCCGATTTGTTGACGCAGCTGCAAAACTCTTACACTGACACGCTGGAGCATCAGCACCTGGCGCTGACCGAGATTCATCGCGCCACTGGCCACGATCAGCTTTTCGACACCGTTTTCGTTTACGAGAACTATCCCCTCGACGCAGCGGGGTTGTCGGAAGTGCAGGAACTGGCGATTACGGGGTTCACAAATCGCGAGTTCAACCATTATCCGCTGTCGGTGCAGGCCGTTCCAGGTAACGAACTGGGATTGCGCGTCGAATACGACAAGGACGTATTTTCTAGCGCCCGCATCGGAAAGCTGGTCGATCGTTTCCAGCGCGTGTTGGTGGCTATGACTGTAGATACGAGGGGGAAGTCATGAGCGCCGATCCGAGCCGGACTTTACTGTCGTTGGACCTGTTCGACGACGATGAGCAGGACCTGCTGGCCGAGTGGGGGAACCACTCGGTCTTGACCGAACCGGTGCGCAGCCGTGTCTCGATTCCGGACATGTTCGCCACCCAGGTCATGCGTGCCCCCGACGCGGTGGCGTTGGTGTGCGGTGAGCAGTCGTGGACGTACCGCGAGTTGGATCAGGCGTCGAACCGTCTGGCCAACCTTTTGGTTGAGCATGATGCAGGCCCGGGTCGCTCTGTCGCGTTGCTGATTCCCCGATCGGCTGAGGCCATTATCTCGATTCTGGGAGTGTTGAAGAGTGGGGCGGCGTATCTGCCGATCGATCCGGCCCATCCCGATGAGCGCATCAAGTTCATGCTCGGCGATGCGGTGCCTGTTGTTGCGGTGACCACGGGTGATTTGCGCTCGCGTCTGGATGATTCGGACGTCGTGGTCATCGATGTCGACGATTCGGCCGTCAACCACCAGCCAGCCGTCGTCTCGGCGGCCGGGCCCGCGCCTGATGATCTGGCGTATATGACGTATACGTCGGGGACGACGGGTGTGCCCAAGGCGGTGGCGGTCACGCATGCGAATGTGGCGTCGTTGGTGGAGGTGTTGCACGACGACCTGCCTGCGGGGCCGGGGCAGGTGTGGTCGCAGTGGCATTCGTTGGTGTTTGACGTGTCGGTGTGGGAGATCTGGGGTGCGCTGCTGCACGGTGGGCGCCTGGTGGTGGTGCCTGAGTCGGTGGCCAGTTCGCCAATCGATCTTCACAACTTGTTGATCACCGAGAAGGTCAGCGTGTTGTGTCAGACCCCGTCGGCGGCGGGGATGTTGTCGCCGGAGGGGTTGGAGTCGACGACGTTGATCGTGGCCGGGGAGGCCTGCCCGACCGAACTTGTGGATCGGTGGGCGACCGGTGATCGGGTGATGATCAACGCCTACGGTCCGACCGAGGCGACGATCTATGCGGCGATGAGCAAACCGTTGGTGGCCAATGCGGGGGTGGCGCCGATCGGGTCGCCGGTGCCGGGGGCGGCGTTGTTTGTGTTGGATCAGTGGTTGCGTCCGGCTGCTGAGGGTGTGGTTGGTGAGTTGTATGTGGCCGGTGCGGGGGTCGCTGCGGGGTATGTGAATCGTGGGGGGTTGACGTCGTCGCGGTTTGTGGCGTGCCCGTTTGGAGGCCCGGGTGCGCGGATGTATCGCACCGGGGATTTGGTGCGCTGGGGCGAGGATGGTCAGCTGCAGTATTTGGGCCGTGCTGATGAGCAGGTCAAGATCCGCGGGTATCGCATCGAGTTGGGTGAGATTCAGGCCGCGTTGGCCAAGCTGGATGGGGTCGATCACGCGGCGGTGATCGCGCGTGAGGACCGCCCGGGTGACAAGCGGCTGGTCGGCTACATCACCGGTACCGCTGATCCGGCCGAACTGCGCGGCGCGCTGGCTCAGCGTCTGCCGGCCTACATGGTGCCCACGGCAATCGTCGTGCTCGAAACGCTGCCGCTGACTGTCAACGGCAAGCTCGATAAGCGCGCGTTGCCGGCGCCGGAGTACCGCAGCACCGCTGCGGACTACCGCGCGCCCTCCACCCAGGTGGAAGAGATCCTGGCCACGATCTACGCCGAGGTGCTCGGTGTGGACCGGGTCGGGGTCGATGACTCGTTCTTCGATCTGGGTGGCGACAGCATCTTGTCGATGCAGGTCGTCGGGCGGGCCAGGGCGGCCGGGTTGTTGTGCCGCCCGCGCGACATCTTCGTCGAGCAGACCGTGGCGCGGTTGGCTGCGGCCACCAAGGTTGTCGGTGGGGAGGCCGCGGTCATCGACGAGGGCATCGGCCCGGTGGTAGCGACCCCGATCATGCGCTGGCTGCAAGAAGTCGAAGGCCCGGTCGATGAGTTCAACCAAACCCTGATTGTGCAAGCGCCTGCGGCGGTGACCGAGGCCGATGTAGCGGTCGTCCTGCAAGCCCTGCTGGATCGCCACGCTTCCCTGCGCCTCTACCTCGACGACGACGGCGCCGGCCAATGGTCCTTCACCGTGCCCAAGCCCGGCACCGTGACTGCGCGCGACTACCTGCACGTGGTCGACGCGTTGACCGACGAGGCGTTGGTGGGGGCGCGGTCGCGGCTGAACCCGGGTGCGGGAGCGATGCTGTCGGCGCTGTGGGTGAGCTCCACCAACCAGCTGGTGCTGATGTTCCACCACCTGGCCGTTGACGGCGTGTCGTGGCGCATCCTGCTCGAAGACCTGAACATCGCCTGGGTCCAGCATCACAGCGGACAACCGATCGAGTTGCCGGTGGGCGGTACGTCGTTTCAGCATTGGGCGTCCCTGCTGGCAGAGCATGCGCTGCGTCCTGAGGTCGTCGCGCACGCCGACACGTGGCGTCGGGTCGAGGCGGCGCCGGCGGTGTTGCCGGCGGTGCAACCCGATACCGACACCTATGCCAATGCCGGCCAAATGTCGGTGCCGTTGGATGTGGACACCACCCGGCGGCTGCTCGGGGAGGTGCCCGCGGCGTTTCATGCGGGCGTGCAAGACATTCTGCTGATCGCCTTCGGGCTGGCCTGGACCGAATTCCTGGGCGGCGCCCAAACCCCGATCGCCATCGACGTCGAAGGCCACGGGCGCAACGAAGACTTGGCCGCTGATGTGGATCTGTCCCGCACGGTCGGATGGTTCACCACCAAGTCACCGGTGGCGCTGAGCGTCGGTCGACTGTCGTGGGACCAGGTCGCCTCCGGTGATACCGCACTGGGTGTGGTGATCAAAGACGCTAAAGAGCAACTGCGCGCCCTGCCTGATGGGCTGACCTACGGTCTGCTGCGCTACCTCAATCCCGATGTCGATCTGGCGGGTCCCGATCCAGTGATCGGGTTCAACTACCTGGGACGCCTGGGTGCTGGTGCTGGTGATCTCGGAGATGATTTGTGGCAGCTCAGCGAGGATAGTTTCGCGTTGTCGGATGCGGTCTCAGCGGTGGCGATGCCGTTGATGCATACCGTGGAACTCAACGCCGGCACCGTCGATACCGATGAGGGCCCGCAGCTACAGGCAGCGTGGACGTGGACGCCCTCGGCGCTCGACGAGGACAAGGTTGCGCGGCTGAGCCGGTTGTGGTTCCAAGCCCTGGCCGGGATTTGTGCCCATGTGCGCAGCGGCGGCGGCGGTTTGACCCCGTCGGATTTGGCTCCGGCGCGGCTGACCCAGTCGCAGATCGATGATTTGTGTGCCGAGCACGATATTGCTGATGTGTTGCCGTTGACGCCGTTGCAGCAGGGTTTGTTGTTTCATTCGGCGATCGCGCGTGGCACCGGTGATGATGTGTATGCGGTGCAGCTCGATATCACCGTGGCTGGTGCGTTGGATGCGCATCGGTTCCGTGATGCGGTGCAAAACGTCGTGCAGCGCCACCCGAACCTGGCTGCCCGGTTTACTGAGGAGTTCGGTGAGCCGGTGCAGATCTTGCCGGCTAATCCGGTGATGGCGTGGCGGTATTTGGATCTGCGGTGGGATGACCGTAAGTCTGAGGCCGAGCTGGATGCGTTGTGCGCGTCAGAACGCGCGGCGGTCTGTGATCTGGCGGATCGGCCCACCTTCCGCGCGGCGTTGATCCGCACGGCGGGCAACCAGCATCGGTTCGTGTTGACGTTTCACCACATCGTCATCGACGGCTGGTCGATGCCGATCCTGCTGCAGGAGATCTTGGCCAGCTACTACGGCCACCGGTTGCCGGCGGCCCCGTCGTACCGCAACTTCGTCACCTGGCTGCACGGTCAGGACCGCGAAGCGGCGCGGGCGGCCTGGCGCCAGGTGCTCGAGGGGTTTGAGACCCCGACGCTGGTGGCCCCGCCGGGGGTGCCGGGTCCGCGTGGGGTGGAGTCGTATCGGGTGCCCACGGAGTTGACTCGGGCGTTGGGGGAGCTGGCGCGCGGCTGTCACACCACGGTGAACACGGTGTTGCAGGCCGGGTGGGCGCAGTTGTTGATGGCGTTGACCGGCCAGCACGATGTGGCGTTCGGTACCGCGGTCTCGGGGCGGCCGGCTGATCTGGCTGGTGCTGAGGCGATGGTCGGGTTGATGATCAACACGGTGCCGATCCGGGCCGATATGTCGGCCGCGGCGACGGTGGGTGATCTGCTTGAGCAGTTGCAGCGCCACCACAACGACACTGTCGAGCATGAGCATCTGGCGTTGACCGAGATCCATCACGCCGCTGGGCACGAAGCGCTGTTCGACACGCTGTTTTTGTATGAGTCTTATCCGATTGACACCAGCGCACTGTCGGGGTTGCAGGAGTTGGCGGTCACCGAGTTCACCAACCGCGAGTACAACCACTACCCGCTGTCGGTGATGGCCCTGCCCGGCCACGAACTGGGACTGCGCGTCGAATTCGACGCCACCGTGTTCAGCACCACCGAGATCGACGCCATGATCGATCGGTTCCAGCGGATCCTCGTTTCGATGACCGCCGACGCCACGCAGCGATTGGCCGAAATCGAGGTGCTCGACGCAGACGAATGCGAGGAACTCGACGCGTGGGCGAACCGGGCGGTTCTGAGCCGGCCGGTGAGCACCCCGATGTCGATTCCCGCGCGGTTCGAAGCGCAGGTGGCCCGTACGCCCGAGGCCATTGCGATCACCTTCGACGGTCGCTCGATGACTTACGGCGAACTCGATGAGGCCGCCAATCGGGTTGCCACCCTGCTAGCCATGCACGGCGCGGGGCCGGGCCGATCCGTGGCGCTGCTGGTTCCCCGTTCTGACGACGCGATTGTCGGCATGCTCGCCGTGCTCAAGACGGGTGCGGCGTATCTGCCGATTGACCCGGCCGTGCCCGCTGCACGGTTGGAGTTCATGCTGGCCGACGCCGCACCGGTCGCCGCGATAACCACTCCGGAGTTGCGCTCCCGCCTAGACGGGTCGGGTGTGCCGGTCGTCGAGGTCGACGACCCCGCTATCGACATGTATCCCAGCACCACCTTGCTGCCCCCGGCTCCCGATGACGTCGCTTATCTCATCTACACGTCGGGTACGACGGGGGTGCCCAAGGGTGTGGCGGTGACTCATCACAATGTGACTCAGGTGTTGGAGTCGTTGCACGCCGATATGCCCGCGGGATCGGGGCAGGTGTGGTCGCAGTGGCATTCGTTGGTTTTCGATGTGTCGGTGTGGGAGATCTGGGGTGCGCTGCTGCATGGCAGTCGTCTGGTGGTGGTGCCCGAATCGGTGGCCGCGTCGCCCGATCACCTGCACGAGTTGCTGGTCGCCGAGGGTGTGACGGTGTTGTATCAGACTCCGTCGGCGGTGGGGATGTTGTCGCCGGAGGGCTTGGAGTCGACGACGTTGGTCGTCGCCGGGGAGGCCTGCCCGAGTGAGGTGGTGGATCGGTGGGCGCCGGGGCGGGTGATGCTCAACGCCTACGGTCCGACCGAGACGACGATTTATGCGGCGATCAGTGCGCCGTTGGTGACGGGTTCGTCGGTGGTGCCGATTGGTTCGCCGGTGCCTGGTGGGGCGACATTCGTGCTTGATGAGTGGTTGCGTCCAGTGGCGGCCGGGGTAGTTGGTGAGTTGTATCTCGGGGGTCGCGGTGTGAGCCTCGGCTACGTCAACCGGTCCGAACTGACGGCGTCACGGTTTGTGGCATGCCCGTTCGGGGAGCCGGGGGCGCGGATGTATCGCACCGGGGATCTGGTGCGCTGGAATTCTGATGGGCAGCTGGAGTATCTGGGCCGGGCTGATGATCAGGTCAAGATCCGCGGATACCGGATCGAGCTCGGGGAGATTCAGGCAGTGTTGGCCGCGCTCGACGGAGTAGATCAGGCGGCGGTGATCGCGCGTGAGGATCGTCCCGGCGATAAGCGCCTGGTCGGCTACATCACCGGGACGGCGGATCCGGCCGAGTTGCGTGCCACGATGGCCGAGCGGCTGCCGGCGTACATGGTGCCGTCAGCGGTGGTTGCCCTCGAGGCGTTGCCGTTGACGGTCAACGGAAAGCTCAACCGGCGGGCCCTGCCGGCGCCGGAATATCGCAACGCCACCGAGTATCGGGCGCCCTCGAGCGCGGTCGAGGAGATTGTGGCCGGCATCTACGCCCAGGTATTGGGTGTGGAGCGGATCGGGGTCGATGATTCGTTCTTCGATCTGGGCGGCGACTCGATCTCGGCGATGCGGGTGACCGCCGCCATCAACACCGCCCTCGACAGCCATCTGTCGGTGCATGCGTTGTTCGAGGCGCCGACGGTGGCCGGCTTGAGTCACCGACTGGAGGCCGCAGGGTCCGACGATGCCAGCGCTGCCCTGTTCGAGCAGGTGCACGGGCGCGGTGCTACCGAGATCCACGCCCGCGATCTCACGTTGGACAAGTTCATCGATGCAGGCACTCTCGGGGTCGCGCCGGGGCTGCCCGGTCCCAACGCCGCAGTGCGCACCGTGTTGTTGACCGGAGCGACCGGATTCCTCGGGCGCTATCTGGCGCTACAGCTGCTCGAGCAGATGGAGCGAATCGACGGCAGGCTCATCTGCTTGGTGCGGGCCAAGTCGGATGATGAGGCGCGTCAGCGTCTCGAGAAGACGTTCGACAGTGGCGATCCGCACCTGTTGCGACGATTCCACGAACTCGCGGCCGGGCATCTGGACGTCATCGCCGGTGACAAAGGCCAAGCCAACCTGGGCCTGGATGAGCACACCTGGCGGTACTTGACCGACACCGTTGACCTGATCGTCGATTCTGCGGCGGTGGTCAACAGCGCCCTGCCGTACAGCGAATTGTTCGGGCCCAACGTGGTGGGCACAGCCGAATTGATCCGTTTCGCGTTGACCGCCAAGGTCAAGCCGTACGCGTTCGTGTCAACCTCGGATGTCGGTCGTCAGATTGAGCCGTCGGCGTTCACCGAGGACGCTGATATCCGCGATATCAGCGCCACGAGGGTTGTCGATTCCGGGTACGCCAACGGCTACGGCAACAGCAAGTGGGCCGGCGAGGTGCTGCTGCGCGAAGCCCACGACCACTGTGGGCTGCCGGTTTCGGTTTTCCGCTCGGGCATGATCCTGGCCGACACCCGCTATGCGGGTCAGCTCAACGTGACCGACATCGTCACCAGGATGGTGTTCAGTATCGTCGCAACCGGGGTGGCGCCGGTGTCGTTCTACCAGCGCGACGCCGCAGGCAAGCGCAGACGCGCCCACTTTGACGGGCTGCCCGTCGATTTCGTCGCCGAGGCGATTTCAACTCTGGGCTCACAAACGGTGGACGGCTTCGAGACCTACCACGTGATGAACCCGCACGACGACGGCATCGGACTCGACGAATACGTCGACTGGCTCATCGATGCCGGCTACCACATCGAACGCATCGACAACTTCGACGAATGGCTGCACCGCTTCGAAACCGCACTGCGCGCACTGCCCGATAAGAAGCGCCAGCAGTCGGTCCTGCAAATGCTGTTGATGATGCGGGCGCTCGGTTCTCTCCAGCCGCCGGAGCCGACCTTAGGCTCGTTTGCGCCAGCGGACCGGTTCCAGACCGCCGTGCGGGAGGCGAAGATCGGTCCCGAGGACGACATCCCGCATGTCTCGGCACCGGTCATCGTCAAATATGTCACCGACCTACAAATGCTCGGACTGCTGTAGGTATGTGGGGTTCTCTTCTCGGTCTGGCGCTTCTGATATCGCTGAATCCGGTTCTCCTCGGGTTCATCCTTCTCATCATTTCGCGGCCACGTCCCGTCCAGAATTTGTTCTTCTACTGGGCGGGCGCTATGACCGTTAACATCCCGTTGTTTCTAGTCCCATTGACGCTGCTACATGTGACGCCCGGGTTCGCCTCATTCGCGGACAACTTGGCCGCCCCAGAAGCATCGAGCGGCACGTTCCAGCCGATTCCTCTGGGCATGGGTGTCGTGCTTCTCTCGGTTGCCGCGATAATGGCGGTTCGCCCCCGCCTGCGTGAGCGCGCAAGTGCACGCGTGAGTAATGGCAACGCAAATTCGGTGGCGGAGTCTGATACCCGGGCCGAAAAGTCGAGACCCCGCGGCCGCTGGACAGAGAAGGCGTCCAATGCGTTCGCCGCCATCCGACGGGCATTGGACCGGCTCGGCAAAATTTGGGAGAACGGGTCGCTGTGGGTGGCGTTCGTCTTCGGCATGCTGTATCTGCCATCGGCGACGCTTGTGTTGCTCATTGATACCACGATCGTCGCTTCGGGAGCGGGCATCGGCGAGCAGGTAATCGCCGCGATTGCATTCATCGTCGGCTTTCTGGCGGTCCTGGAAATTGTACTGATCAGCTACGTCGTTGTACCGACGCAAACACAAGCTGTCCTCCGACCATTACATGAGTGGGCAAGTGCTCACAATCGACAGATCCTCACGGTCTTTTTCACTCTGGTTGGCCTCTGGCAACTTAGCAAAGGTCTCGGCGTCGTGTAACGGAGCGTGGACGTCAGCCTTCGTGCGGCGGCTCTCAAGAGATAGACCCCAATGAGGCGGACCCGAGTTCGCATGCTGAGGATCTAGATATGGGGAACGTTTTCGTTCTCTGGAGGCACCCCAATGGTGGGACGTCGACGGAGTGCGCCATGAGAACACCGTTGATTGGCGCTTGCGGAAATCCACCAGACGGTTCAGGCTGAAAAATGATGTCCGTCGGGGTGAGGGCGAAGGAGAGGATCTTCACGTGATCAAAGCGAAGTCGACCTTGCTAGGTTTGTTTCTCGCTGTTTCGCTTTCTTCATTGGTCGCCGGGGGCGGAACCGCATCTGCGCAACCCGACTATGGGCCGCTCATCAACACGACCTGCACCTACGATCAGGCCCTTGCAGCTGTACACGCTGAGAATCCGATCGCGGCGCAGTACTTAGACTCATCGCCGCCGAACCTCGAGTTCCTACGCATGTTTCTTGCCGCTTCGCCGGAAGGACGCGCTAATCTCATCCGCCAGGTCGAGAATAATCCCGGTGCAGCCGAGGCCTTTCCGGTCATCCAGCAGATGTTCGCCAGCTGCCACAAATACTGACGAACTTGTCCGTAAACCTGATCGGTGGGACACATCTCGCCGGGGGCTGTCTAGACAGCCTTTCAAACACTTCAGACACGTAAAGACCTCCGAGGTGGACGCTCGCGCGTAGTGATGCAGCGAGCAATCTCGGAGGTCTTTACCGTCTCATCTCCTGGCGAGGCATGCGCACGGCTGCTACAGGCGTCGACAGCAGCCTGCCGCGAGCCGTCAGGTCAGTAATTGACGCAGTTCGTCATCATCTGTTGAAAGACCGGCAGCGCCTGATCGATACCCGGGTTGTTCTTAATCCTGTTCAGGAGGTCAACACGTTCGTCCGGTGACGCTGCCATGTACATCTGAAGGAATTGAAGGTTCGGCGGAGACGCGTCCAGGTACTCCGCGGCCATCGGATTTTCAGCGTGCACAGAGGCTATCGCCTGCTCGTAGGTGCAGGTCGTGTTGATCATAGGGCCGTAATCAGGATCAGCGGTAGCCGATCCCGCGCCCGCGCTGAGTGCCAGCGCCAGGGCGCCGCCCGCTCCGACTGCGAGCTTGATTAAGAAGCTGTGTGCCATTGAATGTCCCCTCCTATTGCTAGCCGACTCTGGGGCCTCTATCCCCATGGCGGCGGTACTACCCAGCAACTTACCCGTCTCAAACTTTCAGACGAGACTTACGCACTTCATATCCATTATCTGCCTGCCCGTCCAAACTGTTACAGGTCATGAGCAGTGTTGATTGCACGGGTTTCACTTTGCGATGCCGACGATGCGTCGTGGCCACGTCCGGCGCAGACGACGGCATTTTGGCTGAATGGGACGCACGGGGCGGACTCGCGGCGGGCACTGCCTGCACGATCACACCCTGTAAGGGGCGCAGCCACCTGGGCGCGCGCAGCGACACATGCGACGACGGCCAGCGTGCGGGCGATCCGCGGCCTTACACCGCGTCGATGGGTCACTGGACGGGGACTAAGCTCGCCGGAGTGTGTTGGAGAAATCGACGACCTCCGCCCGTCCCTGGCTGGTCCGCTCGAGCCCCTTACACGACATCGGAAGACGAGGATAGGTGATGAAATTCGCCTTGGCATGTTATGGAACTCGCGGCGATGTCGAGCCGTCTGCGGCTGTCGCCCGCGAATTATTAGCCAGGGGTCACGAAGTTCGGATGGCTGTACCGCGCGAGCTCATCGCTTTCGTTGAAGGGGCAGGCATTGAAGCCGTCCCATACGGACCGCCGATGAAGGACTTCTTGGACGACGAGTTCCTGCGCAACTTCTGGACGGGGTTCGCCCGAAATCCAGCCCGACTCCTGCGCGACCTATGGAAACCCATCATCCGGTACTGGGAGGAGGTGAGCACGACCCTCGTCTCCGTGGCCGAGGGGGTTGATCTTCTATCCTCCGGCATAAATTTCGAGCAGCCGGTCGCAAATGTCGCCGAGCACTACGACATCCCGTTCGTGACCCTGCACGACTTCCCGATGCGTCCGAACGGCAAACTCCTACCGAACTTGCCGTCGGTGCTAGTCCGCAACGTCGGAAAACTCACTGAGTGGCTTTTTTGGCGATCGACGAAGAAGGTTGAAAACCACCAGCGGCGGCTGCTGAACCTACCCGAAGCCAAACGTCCAGCGCCGCAGAGATTCCTCGAACGCGGATCGCTGGAGATCCAAGGATATGACGAAGCCTGCTTCCCAGGCCTTGCTGCAGAATGGGCCAAGTGGCGCAGGCAGCGACCGTTCGTTGGCACGCTAACGCTGGCATTGCCGACGGACGCCGACGACGAGATTGCTTCATGGATTGCAGCAGGGACACCGCCCGTGTTCTTTGCCCCCGGCAGCATCCCGGTTGAATCACCCGCCGAGATCGTCGAACTGATCAGCTCAGCATGTGCAGACCTAGGTGAGCGGGCATTGATTTGCTCCTTCGGGACTGACTTCAGCGACGCTCCACGCTTCGAGAATGTGAAGGTGGCCGACACCGTCAACTTTGGAACAGTTTTTCCGGCCTGCCGTGGCGCTGTGCATCATGGTGGTTCGGGTACGACGGCGGCGGTCCTACGCGCCGGATTACCGTCCCTGGTCCTCTGGAACTCAGGTCAACAGAGATACTGGGCCGCCCAAGTGCAAGAGTTGAAGGTAGGTGTTTCCCGGCATTTTTCCGCAACCACCCGGAACACTTTGGTTTCCGATCTCAATCGGGTGCTTGATCCCGAATGCATCCGCCGCGCCGCAGAGCTCGCGGCTCGCATGACGGATCCCTCGAAAAGCGTCGCTCAAGCCGCTGATCTGTTCGAGGATGCGGTCCGTCGGCATAAAATCGAGTAACGGACGCTCCCCCGACAAAGACGAGTATGAATTCAACACGCGCTATGCGCGCACTCACGACGGATGTGCGCCGACCGCGGCGAGTTTCGTCTGATGTTCACGAACCCGACGCTCCAGCAGAATGAGGCACCAGTAGATTGGTTGACACTCGTACTAGGTTCATGGGCTTAGACATCGGGAACGAACGTTGCGACTCTAGTGATCGTCGGCGACAAGCAGGGGACTAAGCACCTGGAACGTATGTGCGGATGGGAGTCGGTCGTTCCCCTCGTCATCGAAAAATGATGGGTGGGAGTTCGGCGCGAACTCCAATCAGATGTGCAATGTAACCGCCTCAACTCGTATCGTGCGCACGGGAGGTCGTCGCATCGAATTCATGGTAGGTGCATCCGCCCGCAGACCCCGGCCGCCGGATCGGTTGTGCGCCGATAGCGGGATCCTTGCTAGTGTCGGGGCGGTTAGCGACCTCTACCCATCCTGGGGTCGCCGTCATGCCTCGCCCGAATCGCGTCTAAGCTCTTCAGCCAGGGGATAGCATCGCCGAAGGCGAATTCATGCCAGAATAGGGGGCAACTTGTCCGACCATAGCTGTCGTCTTTGCGGCGGGGCACTTCATGAGGTGGTCGATCTCGGTCGTCAGCCCGTATCGAACGCGTTTGTGAAGGCCGAAGACGCCGACCAAGTGCCCTCTTTTAGACTCGCCGTCGGACTCTGCAAGTCATGCACAATGGTGCAGCAGCTCGAAGAAGTCCCGCCAAGCCAAATGTATCGCGCGGATTATCCGTACCGTGCCTCTGGCTCCAAGATGATACGGAGGCATTTCGAGGAGGTCGCCCGGCACATAATTCAGACATGTCCCGGCGACGACGACAAGTTCGTAGTCGAAATTGGCAGCAACGATGGCGTCATGCTGAAGACCCTCAGTGAAGCCGGGATGCGGCACCTCGGAGTTGACCCAGCCGCTAGCGCAGCGGACGTGGCTCGATCGCGGGGAATCAATATTCGCACCGATTTCTTCAACGCATCGACCGCTGAAGAGGTATACGCAGAAAATGGCCATGCGAACCTGATCTTCTCGGCCAATACATTCAGTCATATCTCGTATTTGGATTCGATTTTCCACGGGGTGGACTCATTGCTCGCGCCTGATGGTCTCTTTGTTTTCGAAGATCGTTCGCTCGCCGACATTCTCCGTAACAATTACTTCGACCAGATTTACGACGAGCACATCTACTTGTTTTCAGTCACGTCGGTCCAGGCGATGGCTGCTCGTTTTGGCTTCGAACTGGTCGATGCGGAGCATCTCCCGCTGCACGGAGGATCCATCCGCTACACGGTCGCTCGTGCGGGTACGCGAGCACCGAGCACGGCCGTTGGAAACTTCCTAGCGCAGGAGAAGGCGGAGGGGCTTACTGAAGAAGCCACGTATGTGCGATTCTCGGCGGACATTGATCGCATCAAGAAGGACCTTGTCTCGCTCCTCGAAAGGATACGCGCGGAGGGTCGGCGGGTTGTCGGATACGGGGCTACGTCGAGGAGCGCGACCGTTTTGAATTACTGCGGGATCGGTCCGGAACTACTTCCGCTGGTATGCGATTCGACACCAGAGAAGCAAGGCCGTGTCACGCCAGGATCGAATATCCCGGTTTGCGCGCCGGAGGTCTTTTCGGACCCATACCCCGACTACGCGTTGCTGTTCGCCTGGAACCACGCCGACGAAATCAAGGCGAAGGAGCACGTCTTCCAGGAGCGCGGCGGGCGGTGGATCGTCTATGTGCCCGACGTCCATCTAGTGTGATGGCCGTCTGAGTCGAAAGTGCTCCCACCGATGAATGGTCGAGCACCTGGGTCTCGGGTTTCATGTTCTCACAGCACATTCGCTCTAGCCGAGCGCGAGATCGTCAGGGTGTTGTCCACATTGAGGGCCTCGACTGAGCATAAGCCTCCATCAGATCCGCTGCCCTGCTGACGCTTTCGGCAGGCTTTGTCATTCGCGTAGCTAGTTCGCGCGCATGAGTCATGCACTGAGGGGACAAGATCTGGCTTAGATCCTCTACCAACGAATCGCGGGTGGTGGACAAGAAGCGACGGCCGGTGCCGACCTTCAGTCTCTTGAGATTTGCGCCCCAGAATGGTTGGTCGCCGGCGGTCCAAAGAATAAGCGCCGGAACACCTGCCCGAAGGCATGCATGCGTGGTTCCCGATCCACCATGGTGAACGACCGCACGGCAGATCGGAAATATCGCAGAGTAGTTCACCAGCCCGACTACTTTGACGTGGTCAGGGTGCGCCACTTCACTGAAGTTACTCCAACCAGAGCAGATCAGCGCTCGTTCTCCCAGCTGCGCACATGCCGAGCTGATCATTTCGAGTGTGTCGGCCGGCGACGGGACGTCCATACTGCCGAAAGCAAAGCAGATCGGAGGCGTTCCTGCCGCGATCCATGAGGTAACTTCATCGTCCGCTTCTGTTGGCATCTCCATCGACAGCCCACCGATGAACGGCCGTACGTTGCTGACTTCGGCCCACTCGGCCTCCAACCCGGGGAAGCAGATTTTGTCGTAGGCCTGGAGCTCAAGCACCCCGCGCTCTGTGATTCGTTGCGCTGCCGTGCTTTTAGCTCGCGGTAGCCCAAATTGGCGTCGCTGCACATCCTCGGCCCTCTTGTTCATCCGCCAGCAGAACCAGTCGTCCGCGCGCATGGCGGCACTGGCCAACGGCGCGGGAATCGGGAGGAATTCCCCGTTGGGACGCATGGGAAAATAGTGGAGTGTGGTCAACGGGATGTCGCAGAACTCCGCCACATTGACTGCCAACTCCTGAAACACCTGACCTGTAAAGAGAAGGTCGGCGTCTCGAGATAGGGACGTGAGCGTGTCGCTCATCTCCCCCCAGTAGCGAAAAATCGGCTCCCACAATTCGCGCACCAGTCTGATCGGCTCTCCAATCTTCCATAGGCTCTTGAAAAAGTCCGACCAGAAGTTGCGAAGCGTTTCGGTGTCCCAAAAGGCATGCGGTTCCGGCCCGTAGGCTACTGCTGTCAGGCCAACTGATTTCGCGAAGTCAACTAGATTGGGCGGGACCGCCATCTGCACGTCATGGCCTCTGTGCATCAGTTCCCGACCGATGACAACCGCAGGCTCTATATCGCCACGAGTTCCATGGCTTGCTAGCACAATTTTCATCGTGCATTCCTCACTTGATCTTGTGACTGGCATTTCGAGGTGGTTTTCCGGGAATGTCAATCAACAGCGGTGCGGTAGTAAAGCACCACTCCGCCGAGTAAGACGAGACTTCAGCGATATCGATACCCCCCACGCATCTATCGGCGCCATCGTATCGTCAGTCCGTCGAGCCCTGCAGCCTTTCGGGTTCAAGACGCCGACCGGATAGAGCCAACTCAGGTCTGAAGGTGTCCCTGAACTGCGGTTATGTTCACGCTTTTACTCTTTCGCGGGTCCAAGCACTCCCATCGCCAAGCGGTCGATTCCTCATCGGATGGGTCCTCGCATGGAGGACCTCCGGTTTCGCTGAGCGCACACCGCGGCATGCGTCGTGAGGGAGTCTGATTCCGCCTTAGCCGTCAGTTCACTGCGATCGAGCCCGTCACGCAGACCCGCAAGTCCTGCAGCTATGCGGCTTGCGTAAGGTTGCAGCGCAAGCCGCGTCGTTGGCGCGGCGTCTTCGTGCCTCAGAAGGGAAGGCGGGTCATGCAGCGGTCGGCCGAGTCGGTAACCGTAACCACCGCCAGCTTCAAGCTTCGGGAGATGCTATCGGCGCACGAAGGGGGCCGAGCTCTCTGCGCGGGTGCTTACCTGGGTGTTCAACGGCGAGCGGTGAGTCGACGCGCGCGAAGCGCCGCTCAACTTCTGTGGGGATACTGCCGATTGCCGAGCGTTCGTGGCGTGCACGGCGACCGCAACGCAGACTTTCCGGGGTGTCATTCGTTATGAAATTCGCCATTGCTAGCTACGGGACACGAGGCGATATTGAACCGTCGCTCGTGATTGCGCGTGAGCTGCAAGGGAGGGGACACGATGTACACATGGCCGTTCCTCCCGATTTAGTTGCGTTCACTGAGTCCGCAGGGCTTGAGACTGTCGCATATGGACTCGACACACAAACGTGGCTCGGCATATATCGCAATTTCTGGGAATGTGCCCTCCACACGTTCTGGAAGGTCCGGGAGCTGAGGGAGTTATGGCGGGAGATGTGGGCCCTGAGCGACGAGTGCTGGGCACAAATGAACCGCACCCTTACCTCGCTCGCTGAAGATGCAGACGTGATATTGGCCGGACAGAGCTACCAAGAGGCCGCTGCAAACGTTGCCGAGTACCTCGATATACCGCTGGTCACGCTGCACCACATCCCAATGCGGCCAAACGGCCAACTAGTTTCGATCTTCCCGCCGGCTGTCGGTCGCACGGCTATCGCAGCGTTCGACTGGTTGGCTTGGCGACTTAACAAGAAGGTTGAGGACACGCAGCGTCGTGAGCTCGATCTACCTAGGGCAACGGCTCCTGCCGCGCAACGGATCGCCGCACGCGGAACGTTGGAGATGCAGGCCTACGACGAGGCCTGCTTTCCCGGACTAGCTGCTGAATGGGCTAGGTGGGAGAAAGAGCGTCCTTTCGTTGGTATTTTGACGATGGAGCTAGGCACCGAAGTTGACGACGAGGTCACGTCGTGGATTGCGTCCGGAACACCGCCGATTTGTTTTGGTTTTGGCAGTATGCCGGTGGAATCGCCAGCCGAAACTGTTGAGATGATTAGCGCCGCCTGCGCCGAGTTAGGGGAGCGTGCCTTATTGTGCGCCGGTTGGACCGATTTCAGCGACGCCCCGCAATTCGATTACGTAAAAGTGGTCGGCGCTGTCAATTACGGTGCAATCTTTCCCTTGTGCCGCGCGGTCGTTCATCACGGTGGCTCTGGAACCACCGCCTTAAGCATGCGCGCGGGGGTTCCTACGCTTATCTTGTCGATGGACGCGAATCAAGCACTCTGGGGTGGCCAGGTCAAGCGACTCAAAATCGGAACCACGCGCCGCTTTTCAAGAACCACTCGCGAAACGCTCGTTGATGATTTACGACGGATACTCCGTCCAGATTACGTTGGGCGCGCGCGACAGATCGCGACCCGAATGTCAGATCCAGCTGACAATGCTCGCCATGCCGCTGATCTCGCGGAGCGCTTCGCTACTTTCGAAGGACTTAAATAGCCTAGCGCCTGATTTAGGTCAACTAGAGCGGGGCGACACCGTGTTCGTTATCAACCCGCCGCCGACTGCTCTGCGTGTTGGCCGTCTCGTATAGCTCGCAAGAAAAACCCGCTCCAGTCGCCGCGCCCCTCTTCGTTCAGGCTCGCGGCTAGTTTTTGCCACTTCCAAATTCGCTTCGGGCCGAAGAGGCGGATCGTTTTCCTCGAGAAGTTTGGATCAGCTAACGGTATGTCGTGCCGGTAGGCTTCACTGCCGAGGAACTGCAGGAACGTCGAATCATCTATCGACTTTTCCACTCGCAAGCCGACAGATTCCGCTGCGATCGCCATCCCTTGTCGCGAAGGTATGACTATATGGCGAGGCGCGTCCAGGTTAATCCAGTCGCTGCGGAAGTGGTTCCATGCATCTGATGAAGTGGTCGGCAGCCGAACCAGGCAGACTCCATCGGCGGCCAGCCTCTCGCGTACTGCGCCCAGCGTTGCGACCGGGTCCGGGACGTGTTCTAACGAATGATTGAACATGATCAGGTCGAATGGGCCGGCTAAATCATCCAAGTATCCCTTGACCAACCGAACGCCTTCGGGCGTCTCCCCATCTGACGGAAGGAATGGATCGACGCCGAGTAACCTAGTGAATCCGCTACGGGATAACCGATCAAGTAGTCCGCCACTACCGCAACCAACATCGACGATTCGTGCATCTGAGCGCAGTGATAGCTCACCGAGCATGGCAACGACGTCTCCACCGCTATCATGGGCTCCTAAGACAGTACGCAAATTTTTCGGAACCATCTCCACAATAGCTCCCACGAGTTTTCCACCGACATGGAGCATATAGCGGTCATGCTGGGCTTTGAACCACTTAAGAAGCGACGGTCTATCCGAGATTTTATATGAATAATAATCTGACGGATAATGGCGTCCAAGCTCCTGACTCGTCAGTGATCGAACGGCTTGCAGCGTTTCGCATCCGGCACAGCTGAAATAATCAAATCGCTCTTTGGTTCCGAAGTACATTTCCCGAACCGAGATAACCGAATGAGGGCCGGCAGAGTGGCACAACCGGCACTCGTCGCAGGTATCCGTCACTTCAGGCCAGGGCTATCCAGTTGCCCGGCAGCAATGATCGCCCGGAGCCCACCGGCTTGGCCAAGAGTTTTTCGACGATAAGGCTTGGGCTTCGACACGAACCGGACAACAGTGCATATGACTGCGAGCGAGCCAGTCTCGCTTCGGGAACGACGGCGAATCCTGCGGGGGTGGCTTTCACCTCAAGGCTCTCCTAGCGCAATATCTGTATGCGGCCGGGCGGCACGCTCATGTCAGACCACTCTACGCATCGGCTTTGAGTGCTCCTGGATATCAACTATCACATGAACTGCCTCGCGCAGGCCGAGCGAATGCGTCATCCGGCATCATCTCATGGCTGGATAGAAGACGGTCCGGACCCGGGCTTACTGAATGCGCCTACGGAGTGAGCTCACCGGGTATAAGCGGCAGGCAGGCTTCCTGCCGCCGGCGCGACGCCTAGGCGCACCACAGTTGGGATCTGATTCGGGCGGGCTAATAGATGCACCATGCAATCGATTTTTAGAGCTAACCCGCCCGGCTCCGGATCGTAGCCAGGGATCGCCCTCGGCGACACGTCGCGCGCTTCTGGCGGCACGATTGTGCGTCCAGCGGGAGATACGCCCCCGAATCCGGTTACCTTGTCTGTTGGCCGATCCATTCGAGTAGCGCATGTAGACCATTGTCCAGCGTCCACCGCGGCCGCCAATTGAGTGCCTCCGTGGTTGGTGTGATATCACAACTCGCCGCTCGGATATCACCGTCACGAAACTTCCCTACGACAACTGGAGGTGGCGCTCCGAAGTTGGCAGCAATTTTTTGAGCGAGCTGATGGATCGTGGTCGGGGTACCAGACCCGATGTCAAGACAGCGCGGTTCGGAGGGCGGCTCCTCCACCGCGAGGAACAGCGCGTCGATGACGTCATCGATGTAGACGAGATCGCGAACTATTTGGCCGTCCTCGTACACCTCTGACGGCTGTTGTTCGCGTGACAATCGCGCGAAGAACGGCACCACCCCTGTGTAGGGATTAGTCAACGATTGGCCTGGCCCATAGGCGTTTTGCAAACGCAGAATGCTGACACTGGTGTCGCGTGCCGCAGCCCAGGCAGTCAAGAGGTGCTCTTGAGCGAGCTTGGTCGCACCGTAGATATTGGTGGGGCGTGGCTCGGTGTGGCCTGCGCGGTGCGGCAGAGGCACCGGGGGCTCGCCCGTGGGCGAAGGGGGGTCCCAACGCCCAGTTGCGAGCTGGGCGTGGCTGCGCGGACCGGGGTAAAAGATGTGGTTGCCCGCCTGCCAAGCACCTTCGCCGTAGACAGCCCGCGATGACGCAACCACCAAGTGCTCAGGAACCACGTCTGCTCGAGTCAGCGCATCGAGCAGCTGGGTCGTGCCGACTACATTGACAGAGCCATGACGTGTGGCGTGCGTCAGCGACTGCCCAGTTCCGGTTTCAGCCGCTAGGTGCACAACCTGAGAAGGACGAAATAGACGAAGAACAGCGTCCCAGTCGGGCGCGTGAGTGACATCGCCAGTGAAGAAGCGCACCGCTTGCGGAAGGTCGAGGGCTTGTCGTCCGGCGTGCACTTGCGCGAGCAAGATGTCCATCATTGCAACTTCGTAACCAGCTTCGACCAGCCGGCGCGATAGTGCGGATCCAACAAATCCAGCCCCACCGGTAATCAACACAGACTTTGCCAAGGACCGACGCCTCCCCGTACCGCTGGACGAAAATGTGAAGTGACCGATACGCGATATCGAAGCGCGGTCACTCGAAGTATAGCGAGCAACCCGACGCCACCCGGCGCTGGCTCAAGTCGATTGGACTGGGCCCGCTGCCTTCTTATGCCCTGTTGTCTCGCGCGAGGGGCGACCAACGTAGCTAAATCGCGGGTGCTTCAACGGTTTCAAGGGAAGCGTTCAAGCCAACGGCAGCAACGGAATCGGGAGCTCCCAGTGATTGTTACATCGAAACAGCAAAGTTGTAGCGTATACGCGCATGTGGGGCGAGTTGGTCGGTGTCGGACTTGCAGTGTCACTGAATCCTGTGCTGCTTTCAGTCATTCTGCTCGTCTTGTCGAGGCCCAGGCCGGTCCCCAATTTGCTGGCATTCTGGCTTGGTTGTCTGATCGCGAACATCCCCACCTACCTGGGATTCCTCCTGCTTCTACATCTAGTGCCGGGGTTTGCGTCTACCGCCGAGGAACTCGCAGGTTCTGACTCCAGTGTGACGGTAAAGCCCCTTCAACTCGTAGTGGGTAGCCTCGCCCTATTGGTCGCTGCCGCGATAGCGTGGCACCTCTGGAGACGTCGGACCGCGCCATCCTCATCGAAGGACTCTGGAGAAAGCGAACCGGGGGTTTCCCGGGAGTCGGGCAGGACACCTGTTAGCACGCGATCCCCCAGTTGCGTCAGGAACTTGGTCGATAAGGTCGAGTCTGCATTCCGTCGGCTTCTAGCGCGGGGGCGCGATGCATGGGAGAACGGCGCTTTGTGGGTTGCACTAGTAGTTGGCTTGGGGTACTTCCCACCGCCGCCTCTGGTCGCGCTCATCGGTACGGTGATCGTGGGCTCTGCGGCGACCCTGGGCGCCCAGATTCTTGCCTCGATCGTGTTCGTTGTCATGACGCTTGCGGTACTGGAGATCGCTCTCTTGAGCTACGTAGTCTCGCCGGCGAGGACAGCGGCCTTGCTGCGACCTCTGCATAACTGGTCGGAGGTTCATCGGGAGCACGTGCTGCTGGCACTATTCGCGGGCCTCGGCA
Source organism: Mycobacterium lehmannii (assembly GCF_002245535.1). Taxonomy (GTDB): domain Bacteria; phylum Actinomycetota; class Actinomycetes; order Mycobacteriales; family Mycobacteriaceae; genus Mycobacterium; species Mycobacterium lehmannii. Next base: position 97,296 of record NZ_NKCN01000017.1, read on the forward strand.
TATGGCAGTTAGCAATTGGCGCCGGCATCGTTACCTAGCGAACTCCTACTATATTTACATCGTTTTCAAGACTCTCCGCGCTTTGTGGCCACGCGGTTGTGGGCTGTAAGCGGGCGCCTCATCGATTTCCCAAGGACCTTCGCGAACCCGACGAATCAGCCGACTGCTGAAGTACCAGCTCAATGGTCTTTCTAAGGTGTGACTTTGAAAATTCTTTACCACTTAACCGTGGCCAGTGACGGCGAAAACGCAGACTCGCACGGCTGATCGAAGTATGTTTGCTGATGTGCAGTAACAACACGGAGGTGTGAGTATCGACTTTCGGCGGCGACAATAAGACCCCTCCTCGCTCGAGGGGAGTAGGGAAGTAGTCGGCTGTGGGGGCAGCGAGCTGCCCCTTGCAGGCGAGTGCAGGTGCGAAGTGACCCTCTGTGCCGCATGGCGACCAGGTTGGGAGATGGGACCCGTGAAGCGAATTATAGCGACAGCCCCGCATCAAAGCTGGCAGAGTTGAGGCCGTAGCGAGATCCGTGGGGGGCGATTGGATGCTGCTCGATCATCGGACACAGCAGATACCGGCTGAGTGCCTAGCTGGCCTATCTGGCATCGTGACCTCTGGGCGAAATTTGTCGTCAAAGGCTGAATCCGTAAAGAAATCTGCTCATCCGGAAGTGGCATTCGAGCTTTTCTGCATGCAATCGAGCGCAGAATTCGGCGATATGCCATGAAAGTCGATCCCGGCCGAACTCTACTGTCAATAGATCTAATCGACGATGACGAACATGACCTGCTGGCCGAGTGGGGGAACCACTCGGTCTTGACCGAACCGGTGCGCAGCCGTGTCTCGATTCCGGACATGTTCGCCACCCAGGTCATGCGTGCCCCCGACGCGGTGGCGTTGGTGTGCGGTGAGCAGTCGTGGACGTACCGCGAGTTGGATCAGGCGTCGAACCGTCTGGCCAACCTTTTGGTTGAGCATGATGCAGGCCCGGGTCGCTCTGTCGCGTTGCTGATTCCCCGATCGGCTGAGGCCATTATCTCGATTCTGGGAGTGTTGAAGAGTGGGGCGGCGTATCTGCCGATCGATCCGGCCCATCCCGATGAGCGCATCAAGTTCATGCTCGGCGATGCGGTGCCTGTTGTTGCGGTGACCACGGGTGATTTGCGCTCGCGTCTGGATGATTCGGACGTCGTGGTCATCGATGTCGACGATTCGGCCGTCAACCACCAGCCAGCCGTCGTCTCGGCGGCCGGGCCCGCGCCTGATGATCTGGCGTATATGACGTATACGTCGGGGACGACGGGTGTGCCCAAGGCGGTGGCGGTCACGCATGCGAATGTGGCGTCGTTGGTGGAGGTGTTGCACGACGACCTGCCTGCGGGGCCGGGGCAGGTGTGGTCGCAGTGGCATTCGTTGGTGTTTGACGTGTCGGTGTGGGAGATCTGGGGTGCGCTGCTGCACGGTGGGCGCCTGGTGGTGGTGCCTGAGTCGGTGGCCAGTTCGCCAATCGATCTTCACAACTTGTTGATCACCGAGAAGGTCAGCGTGTTGTGTCAGACCCCGTCGGCGGCGGGGATGTTGTCGCCGGAGGGGTTGGAGTCGACGACGTTGATCGTGGCCGGGGAGGCCTGCCCGACCGAACTTGTGGATCGGTGGGCGACCGGTGATCGGGTGATGATCAACGCCTACGGTCCGACCGAGGCGACGATCTATGCGGCGATGAGCAAACCGTTGGTGGCCAATGCGGGGGTGGCGCCGATCGGGTCGCCGGTGCCGGGGGCGGCGTTGTTTGTGTTGGATCAGTGGTTGCGTCCGGCTGCTGAGGGTGTGGTTGGTGAGTTGTATGTGGCCGGTGCGGGGGTCGCTGCGGGGTATGTGAATCGTGGGGGGTTGACGTCGTCGCGGTTTGTGGCGTGCCCGTTTGGAGGCCCGGGTGCGCGGATGTATCGCACCGGGGATTTGGTGCGCTGGGGCGAGGATGGTCAGCTGCAGTATTTGGGCCGTGCTGATGAGCAGGTCAAGATCCGCGGGTATCGCATCGAGTTGGGTGAGATTCAGGCCGCGTTGGCCAAGCTGGATGGGGTCGATCACGCGGCGGTGATCGCGCGTGAGGACCGCCCGGGTGACAAGCGGCTGGTCGGCTACATCACCGGTACCGCTGATCCGGCCGAACTGCGCGGCGCGCTGGCTCAGCGTCTGCCGGCCTACATGGTGCCCACGGCAATCGTCGTGCTCGAAACGCTGCCGCTGACTGTCAACGGCAAGCTCGATAAGCGCGCGTTGCCGGCGCCGGAGTACCGCAGCACCGCTGCGGACTACCGCGCGCCCTCCACCCAGGTGGAAGAGATCCTGGCCACGATCTACGCCGAGGTGCTCGGTGTGGACCGGGTCGGGGTCGATGACTCGTTCTTCGATCTGGGTGGCGACAGCATCTTGTCGATGCAGGTCGTCGGGCGGGCCAGGGCGGCCGGGTTGTTGTGCCGCCCGCGCGACATCTTCGTCGAGCAGACCGTGGCGCGGTTGGCTGCGGCCACCAAGGTTGTCGGTGGGGAGGCCGCGGTCATCGACGAGGGCATCGGCCCGGTGGTAGCGACCCCGATCATGCGCTGGCTGCAAGAAGTCGAAGGCCCGGTCGATGAGTTCAACCAAACCCTGATTGTGCAAGCGCCTGCGGCGGTGACCGAGGCCGATGTAGCGGTCGTCCTGCAAGCCCTGCTGGATCGCCACGCTTCCCTGCGCCTCTACCTCGACGACGACGGCGCCGGCCAATGGTCCTTCACCGTGCCCAAGCCCGGCACCGTGACTGCGCGCGACTACCTGCACGTGGTCGACGCGTTGACCGACGAGGCGTTGGTGGGGGCGCGGTCGCGGCTGAACCCGGGTGCGGGAGCGATGCTGTCGGCGCTGTGGGTGAGCTCCACCAACCAGCTGGTGCTGATGTTCCACCACCTGGCCGTTGACGGCGTGTCGTGGCGCATCCTGCTCGAAGACCTGAACATCGCCTGGGTCCAGCATCACAGCGGACAACCGATCGAGTTGCCGGTGGGCGGTACGTCGTTTCAGCATTGGGCGTCCCTGCTGGCAGAGCATGCGCTGCGTCCTGAGGTCGTCGCGCACGCCGACACGTGGCGTCGGGTCGAGGCGGCGCCGGCGGTGTTGCCGGCGGTGCAACCCGATACCGACACCTATGCCAATGCCGGCCAAATGTCGGTGCCGTTGGATGTGGACACCACCCGGCGGCTGCTCGGGGAGGTGCCCGCGGCGTTTCATGCGGGCGTGCAAGACATTCTGCTGATCGCCTTCGGGCTGGCCTGGACCGAATTCCTGGGCGGCGCCCAAACCCCGATCGCCATCGACGTCGAAGGCCACGGGCGCAACGAAGACTTGGCCGCTGATGTGGATCTGTCCCGCACGGTCGGATGGTTCACCACCAAGTCACCGGTGGCGCTGAGCGTCGGTCGACTGTCGTGGGACCAGGTCGCCTCCGGTGATACCGCACTGGGTGTGGTGATCAAAGACGCTAAAGAGCAACTGCGCGCCCTGCCTGATGGGCTGACCTACGGTCTGCTGCGCTACCTCAATCCCGATGTCGATCTGGCGGGTCCCGATCCAGTGATCGGGTTCAACTACCTGGGACGCCTGGGTGCTGGTGCTGGTGATCTCGGAGATGATTTGTGGCAGCTCAGCGAGGATAGTTTCGCGTTGTCGGATGCGGTCTCAGCGGTGGCGATGCCGTTGATGCATACCGTGGAACTCAACGCCGGCACCGTCGATACCGATGAGGGCCCGCAGCTACAGGCAGCGTGGACGTGGACGCCCTCGGCGCTCGACGAGGACAAGGTTGCGCGGCTGAGCCGGTTGTGGTTCCAAGCCCTGGCCGGGATTTGTGCCCATGTGCGCAGCGGCGGCGGCGGTTTGACCCCGTCGGATTTGGCTCCGGCGCGGCTGACCCAGTCGCAGATCGATGATTTGTGTGCCGAGCACGATATTGCTGATGTGTTGCCGTTGACGCCGTTGCAGCAGGGTTTGTTGTTTCATTCGGCGATCGCGCGTGGCACCGGTGATGATGTGTATGCGGTGCAGCTCGACATCACCGTGACAGGGCCCCTCGATTCGCGCCGGTTGCGTGAAGCGGTGCAAAACGTCGTCCAGCGCCACCCGAACCTCGTCGCACGGTTCTGTGAAGAGTTCGAGGAGCCGGTGCAGGTCATCCCCGCCGATGCTGTCATGGCCTGGCGATACCTCGACCTCCGGTGGGATGACCGCAATTCGAATGCCGAACTCGAAAAGCTCTGTGCGGCAGAGCGTGCCGCGGTCTGTGAGCTGAGCGATCGCCCTCCCTTCAGGGCCGCTCTTATTCGCACTGGTGACAACGAACACCGGTTCGTACTCACCAACCATCACATAGTGCTCGACGGGTGGTCGAAACCCATTCTGTTGCAGGAGATATTCGCGACCTATTTCGAAGAGCGCCTGCCGGCCCCCGTGTCCTATCGGCGGTTCGTCACCTGGCTGGCCAATCAGGACCGTGCCGCGGCCCAATCGGAGTGGCGTCGGTTATTCGACGGGTTTGATACGCCGACCTTGGTGGCGCCCCCCGACGTGACGGGAAGGCAATGCGACAGGACGTTCCGGGTATCGGCCCGCACCACACAGGCGCTCGGTGAGCTGGCGCGCGCCTGCCACACCACCGTCAGCACTGTGCTGCAAGCTGCGTGGGCGCAACTGCTGATGGTGATGACGAGCCGGCATGACGTGGCCTTCGGTACCGCGGTATCGGGGCGGCCGGCGGATCTGCCGGGCTCCGATGCCATGGTCGGGTTGATGATCAACACGGTGCCGGTACGTGCGCATATCAGCCCCGCCACCACCATTGCTGACCTGCTGGCTCAGCTGCAGAGCTGTCACAACGACACAATTGAGCATGAGCATCTGCCGCTCAACGAGATTCATCACGCCACCGGTCACGACCGATTGTTCGACACCGTCTTCGTGTATGAGAATTATCCGATCGACGCTGCCGCGTTGACGGGTGTGCGCGAGCTGGCGATAACCGCCTTCAGCAGTCGCGAATACAACCACTATCCGTTGTCGATGGTGGCCATTCCGGGTTACGAGATCGGTCTGCGCGTTGAATTCGACGCTGAGGTCTTCGATCCTTACGAAATCGAAATGATGGCCGCACGCTTCCAGCGAATCCTCGACGAGATGGCCGCCGACCCGAACGCACGGGTGTCCTCGATCGACCTGCTGAACGCCAGCGAGCACGACCAACTCGCGGGATGGGAGAATCGGGCAGCACTGAACGAGCCGATCGGCACGCCCGTCTCGATCCCGGCGTTGTTCGACGCCCAGGCAGCCCACACCCCGGACGCAGAAGCCCTCACTGCCGGTGGTGACTCGTGGACGTATCGAGAGTTGAACGACGCGGCTGCGCGGTTCGCAAATGTGTTGGCGGCATATGGGGTTGGCCCGGGCAACCCGGTCGCGCTGCTATCCGAACGGTCATCCCGGGCCGTCGTCGCGATACTGGCTGTACTCAAGACCGGCGCGGCGTATCTGCCGATCGACCCGGGCGTGCCTGAGGCGCGTTTGCGGTTCATCCTCGAGGACGCGGCGCCGGCGGCCGTGATCACGACTACCGGACTTCGGTCAAGGCTCGACGGGCTGAATGTGGTCGCCATCGATATCGATGCCCCAATCGATGGCGGCCCGCACGAATCACCGTTGTCAACACCGGAACCCGATGATCTCGCCTACATCATCTACACCTCAGGGACCACCGGAACGCCGAAGGGCGTGGCGGTCACCCACCGGAATGTCACCCAGCTGATGACATGTCTCGACGCGGGATTGCCGAGCCCCGGCGTGTGGCCGTTGTGCCATTCTCTGGCCTTTGATGTTTCGGTTTGGGAGATCTGGGGCGCACTATTGCGCGGTGGACGCCTGGTTGTGATGCCCGACGTGATAACGAAGTCTCCCGAGGCGTTTAACGCTGCTCTGGTCGAGCAGAGCATCAGCGTGCTGACCCAGACGCCGTCGGCGGTGATGATGCTGTCTCCAGAGGTATTGGAGTCGACGGCATTGGCCGTCGTGGGTGAGGCATGTCCGAGTTCAGTGGTGGACCAGTGGGCGCCGGGACGGGTGATGATCAACGCGTACGGTCCGACGGAAACCACCATGTGTGTCGCCATCAGTGCGCCGCTGAACTCGGGAAGAGGGGCGGTGCCCATCGGTTCGCCTGTCCGGGGGGCGGCGCTGTTCGCCCTTGATCAGTGGTTGCGCCCAGTGCCTGCGGGTGTGATCGGTGAACTGTATGTGGCTGGCGCCGGGGTGGCAGTCGGCTATCTGGGTCGTTCAGAGTTGACCGCGTCGCGGTTCGTGGCTTGCCCATTCGGTTCGCCTGGTGCGCGGATGTATCGCACGGGCGATCTAGTGCGCTGGGGTTCCGATGGTCAGCTGCAGTATCTGGGGCGGCTGGACGACCAGGTCAAAATCCGCGGTTACCGCATCGAGCTCGGCGAGATCCAGGCGGCGCTGGCCGGGCTGGACGGCGTCAACCTGGCCGCGGTGATCGCTCGAGAGGATCGCCCCGGCGACAAGCGCCTGGTCGCCTATGTCACCGGAACAGCTGATCCTGGGGGCCTCCGCGCGCAGCTGACCGATCTACTTCCGCCCTACATGGTGCCTGCTTCGATCATGGTGCTCGACGCACTGCCGCTGACGTCGAACAACAAAGTGGACGCCCGCGCCCTGCCCGCACCGGAATACCACGGGGTGGCCCGCTATCGGGCACCGTCGAGCGCAGTCGAGGAGATCATCGCCGGAATCTTCGCCCAGGTGCTGGCGGTCGAGCGGGTCGGTGTCGATGACTCGTTCTTCGACCTTGGCGGGGACTCGATCTCGGCGATGCGGGTGACCGCAGCGATCAACACGGCTCTGGACGCTAACCTCGCCGTGCACGCGTTGTTCTCCGCGCCCAGCGTCAGCGGCTTGAGCCAACACCTGGACAACACCGGTGAGGCCAAAGCGGGCCGTGTCAGCGCGGCCAGGTTTGAGGCGGTACACGGCCGCGACGCCACCGAGGTGCATGCACGGGATCTGACGCTCGACAAGTTCCTCGATGCCGACACGTTGAGGGGTGCGCCGCTGTTGGCCGCCCCGAGCGCCGAAGTGCGGACTGTCTTACTGACGGGCGCAACCGGATTCCTCGGACGGTATTTGGCGTTGCAGTTGCTCGAGCAGATGGAACAGGTCGGCGGCCGGCTGATCTGCTTGGTGCGAGGAGAAACCAACGAGGATGCCCGGTGCCGTCTAGACAAGACCTTCGACACAGGAGATGCCCACCTGCTGCGGCATTTCCATGGCATGGCCGCTCGGCATCTGGAGGTCGTGGCCGGGGACAAAGGCAGACCCCAGCTTGGGTTGGATCAGCACACCTGGCAACGGTTGACCGAATCCGTTGACTTGATTGCCGATTCGGCCGCGTTGGTCAACAGCGTGCTGCCCTACAGCGAACTCTTCGGCCCGAACGTGATGGGTACCGCCGAGCTCATCCGGTTCGCCTTGACCTCGAGGCTCAAACGGTACGCATTCGCCTCCACGGCGGATGTCAGCAAGCAGATCGAACCCGCATCGTTCACCGAGGACGCCGACATCCGCGTCATCAGTCCCACCCGGACGCTCGACGGTAGCTTCGCCAATGGTTATGCCACGAGCAAGTGGGCCGGTGAGGTGTTGCTGCGTGAGGCGCACGACCTGTGCGGGCTACCGGTTTCGGTTTTTCGATGCGACATGATCTTGCCCGAGACCACGTACGCCGGTCAGCTGAATGTGTCGGACAACGCGACAAGGTTGGTGCTCAGCCTCGTAGCGGCCGGGTTGGCGCCGGTTTCCTTCTACCGGCGCGACGCGCGAGGCAACCGGCAACGAGCCCACTTCGATGGTCTTCCCGTGGATTTCGTCGCCGAGGCGATCGCGACGCTCGGGTCTCAAATAGTTGAAGGTTTTGAGACTTATCACGTCATGAATCCCCACGACGACGGCATCGGACTCGACGAGTACGTCGACTGGCTCATCGAGGCCGGCTATCCCATTGAGCGAGTCGACGACTTCGGCGAATGGTTGCGTCGCTTCGAGGCGGGCCTCCGAGCCCTGCCCGATGAGCAGCGCCAGAACTCCGTCCTTCAAATGCTGCTGGTCGTGCTGCACAATGCGAAGAGCCTCGAGCCTCCACCTCCGACGCTGGGGGCGTATGGACCAACCGACCGTTTCCGAGCGGCGGTACGCGAGGCCAAAATCGGGCCCGATAAGCACAATCCGGACATTCCCCATGTAACGGCACCGGTCATCGTCAAGTATGCCACCGACCTAGAGCGGCTGGGGCTGCTCCAGCGTGTTCACTGCGCGACTATGCGGTGCTGAGCCCCGCTCGGATGCGGTTGAGGAGGCGCAAAGACTTGTCCGCAACCCATTGAAACTTGATCATTACGTCCATGTAGTGGGCGGGCGTGATGCGCGCGAGAAGATCTATCGCGTATGCGTCCGGTCCCACCAAGATACGTGCTTTTCCGGCTTCAACGCCGTGATGGATGATCTCTGCGGCCTTGTCGGGCTGCGTCAGTGAGATGGCCGCAAAATCCGCTTTCATTTGTTCGCGCGAAATGCCGATCCCCTCGGGGCCTTCGCGGAAGCGGGCGTTTTGAACGATGTTCGTATTCACGCCTCCGGGAAAAACGCAAACTGCACTCACTCCCGTATCTCGCAACTCATGACGCAGCGAGTCGGTGAATCCCCGTACCGCGAACTTCGCGGCCGAGTAGGCGCTCTGCACCGGCATGGCAGCTAGGCCATACACGCTGGAGGTGTTGACGATTACCCCCTCGTCCTGTTCGACGAGTATCGGGAGGAACGCTCGGGTTCCGTTAACGACACCACGGAAGTCGATGTCCCACAGCCATTCATCATCAGCGGGGTCACCGTCGAGGATGGTGGCCGCCAAGACGACGCCGGCATTGTTGAAGACAGCACCGATTTTCGTGGGTGTCCAGTCACTCACTTCCTTGGCGAAGGAGAGCTGAGACTGCGCATCCCTTACATCGAGAACCCTCGACAAAACCGGTCCTGAAAGATTGGCTGCAGTCTCCGCCAGGCCCTGTTCGTTGATGTCAGAGATCGCCACCGGACTGCCGTGAGCAGAGAGGCGTTGCGCCAAGCTGCGGCCCATACCAGACCCGGCGCCGCTGATGACCGCCGTCCGGCCGCTGATCATCACCCGCGACTTAGCCACTTTGCTCCTCGACGTCACCTCGTCGTCGACCTGATGCCAGACCGATGGGTGTCGAGCCGTGACCCGGGCGGCTAGACGTATGTGAAACAGGAAGAACACTAGCAAGTAGAACGCTCAAATGCATCTTCGCCAGTGCACGGCTTTTCAGCCAGCAACTGAGCCTCTGGCAACAATCTCACCAGAATGGTTCGGACGCCGCAGTGGCGACGTAGGTCGCGGCCTAGGCGCGCCCCTGGCAACGTCAGTCCGATCGGCACGGCACGACATGAACAGAGGTCACGGCGCCCGCAGTACTATGGTCTCCGGACTTTCGCAAACTGGATAGGTGGAACGGAGGCACATGTCTGCTCGAGTCGAGAAGTTGGAGTTCCAGGCAGAGGCCCGCCAACTTCTGGAATTGCTGGTCCACTCGGTCTACTCCAACAAGGATTCGTTCCTGCGGGAGCTGATCTCGAATGCCTCCGACGCGCTGGACAAGCTGCGGCTGGAGTCGCTGCGCAACAAGGACCTGGACGTCGACACCTCCGACCTGCACATCGAGATCGTCGCCGACAAAGAAGGCCGCACCCTGACCGTCCGCGACAACGGCATCGGCATGACCCACGACGAGGTCGTCGAGCTCATCGGTACGCTCGCCAAGTCGGGCACCGGCCAGCTCCGGCAGCAGTTGCGCGAGGCGAAGAACGCCGCCGCCGCCGAGGAACTGATCGGTCAGTTCGGCATCGGCTTCTATTCGACGTTCATGGTCGCCGACAAGGTCGAGCTGCTCACCCGCAAGGCCGGCGAGAGCGAGGCGACCCGGTGGATCTCGAGCGGCGAGGCCACCTACACCATCGAATCCGTCGAGAACGCTCCCCAGGGCACCTCGGTCACCCTGCACCTCAAACCCGAAGACACCGAGGACCAGCTGCACGACTACACCTCGGAGTGGAAGATCCGGGAGCTGGTGAAGAAGTACTCCGACTTCATCGCCTGGCCCATCCGGATGGACGTCGAGCGCCGCACCCCGCCGGAGGAAGAGGGCGGCGAGGAGACGGTCACCGTCGAGACGCAGACCCTCAACTCGATGAAGGCGCTGTGGGCCAAGTCCAAGGACGAGGTATCCGACGAGGAGTACAAGGAGTTCTACAAGCACATCGCGCACGCCTGGGACGACCCTCTCGAGGTGATCGCGATGAAAGCCGAAGGCACCTTCGAGTACCAGGCCCTGCTGTTCATCCCGTCGCAAGCGCCCTTCGATCTGTTCACCCGCGACGCCAAGGTCGGCATACAGCTGTATGTGCGGCGCGTGTTCATCATGGGCGACTGCGAAGACCTCATGCCGATGTACCTCCGCTTCGTCAAAGGCGTCGTCGACGCACAGGACATGTCGCTCAACGTCTCTCGCGAGATCCTCCAGCAGGACCGGCAGGTCACCGCGATCCGCCGCCGGCTGACAAAGAAGGTCCTGTCGACGCTCCAGGAACTCCAGAACGAACGGCCGGACGACTACCGCGCCTTCTGGACCCACTTTGGGTCGGTCGTCAAAGAGGGTCTGATGTCGGACTTCGACAACCGCGACACCCTGCTGCGGATCTCGTCGTTCGCCTCCACCCACAGCGACGACGAATCCACAACCCTCGCCCAGTACGTCGAGCGGATAAAGGACGGTCAAGAGCAGATCTTCTACGCCACCGGACAGTCCCGCGAACAGCTCATGAAGTCACCTCATCTGGAGGCGTTCCGCGCCAAGGGTTACGAGGTGCTGCTGCTCACCGACCCGGTCGACGAAGTCTGGGTGGGCTCTGTGCCCGAGTTCGACGGCAAACCGCTGCAGTCGGTCGCGCGCGGCGAGGTGGACCTGGACTCTGACGACGACAAGAGCGACGCCGAGCGCGAGGAACAACAGAAGGAGTTCGCAGATCTGCTCGACTGGTTGAAGGAGACCCTGAGCGAGCACGTCTCCGAGGTTCGGCTGTCAACCCGCCTCACCGACTCCCCGGCGTGCCTGATCACCCCGACCTTCGGGATCACACCCGCACTGGTCCGCCTGTACCGGGCCTCCGGGCAGACGGTCCCTGTCTCGAAGCGAATCCTCGAACTCAACCCGAAGCATCCGCTCGTCACCGGTCTGCGACAGGCGCATAAGGAACGCGGCGACTCGGACACCCTCGAGGATGCCGCCGAATTGCTCTACGGGACGGCTTTGCTCGCCGAGGGCGACCTACCCGACGACCCAGCCAGGTTCGCGGGCCTCATCGCCGAACGTCTCGCCCGCACCGTGTAGATCCCTTTGTGTCGGTGCACCAAGCATGCGTGGTGAAATCAAGCCGGAAACGGACGGTAGGGCGAAACCGAAGTCAGCCTGGTTGTCGCACCTCGTCACCAACGCCGTGCTCGGGTTCACCGGCGGAGGGATCCTTCTTACGTTTGAGGCGATGCTTCAAAGACATCGCACGTTTCTCGACCAAGAACCAGCTCAGGGCGGCAAGCGGCAAGGTGGCGACTGTCGAGACAAGAAAGAACACCACGGGATGCAGAAATGCGAGCCCAAGGACGGCTAGCAGCTGTTGAACGGGGAATGCGTAGATGTATAGGCCGTAGGAGACATCAGTCCGCAGTCTTAGGCGCCTGTTCTTGATCAGCGCACCCGATACGATAACGGCGTACGCGAGGGGAAGAGCAGCTACGACTCGATAGTCGGGCAGGAAGATAGTCGAGAGAACGACAAAGGCCACGCTCACTGCTACTAGCGACCATCGCGCGGGGATCACGTCTTTCCAGTGATAGATCACCGCCCCAGCCGCGAACATGATCGCACAACGCACAAGTACCTGAGGGATGGTCCACAGCCCGGGAAACGTCAGGGGCGGCAACAACAGTGCCCCCGTCACTGCCAGTGTCAGCAGCACTGGAGAAATCCACCGCCGGGACGCGAGTCCCAGGACACCGAGGACGGCGACGGCGAGGTAGCACATCAGCTCCCAAATGAGTGACCAAAGGGAACCATTCCAGTTGCCGGGGGACGGAATCCCGGTCGGCGTGCCTTCAATGTTGTGTTGAAGATAAATCACTCCGCTGTTCTTGAGGACGAACTCGATCGGGCCTGTGGATGTCAACAATTTCAGCGCCGAGCCGCCTTGAAGCGCCACGCTGATCGGAGCAATGACGAATGCGGTCACTATCAGACAGACGTATAAGCCCGGAAGGATGCGAAGCGCTCGGGCAGCGAGGTACTCGCGCAGGCGTGGGTTGGTGAGCCAGCTTCTAGCGATGAGAAAACCCGAGATAGCAAAAAATCCGTCCACCCCGACCGCGAAGAGGAGTTGGAGCGTCGCGGCAGGGGGCATTCGTCCTGTGATCGGAAAGGAGTGGAACAGGATCACCTCGGCCGCCAACGCAAGCCTCAAGGCGTTCAGCGCATTCTTCCGCGGATCAAAGACCTGCTCTAATTTCATCGACACCTGGCTAGCCTATGAGATGGACAACCGCGCCATCATATCGTTGGTCCGCTGAGTACGATCGCGTTTTCAGCAACCAGGTGGTGCACATAGGCGGGGCTCCGCTCCTTGGGTTATGTATCGAAGTGTGGGCAGTAATTGCTGATTCAATCTGATCAACCTGGCTGTGGTTGAACCGGCGACAAACCGTGTTGATCGAGACGGCAAGTAACAGGTTCAGGTCCCGTCACGATGTCGGCAAAATGCTGAGCCAGCATCGAATTGCGAAGGGCCAGAGCGATCTTCAACCGCGGTTCGAAACGGTACCGAGGCGTCGGATCCCCTCAGATGGAAGACCCTTGGGTCCCGCCTAAACTCTTCTCCACTCCTTATCAGGTGGTATTTCGCTTGGTAAGTACTACCTTCGGGTCTACGGCAACTTGCGTTGCGACGTCAGTGAGTCAGCGCAACACTCCAAAAGCTCCGATACGCACAGCAAAGACGGTATATCGCTGGAAGCGCCTGGTTCCCCGGTCGCGCGCGGCGAGCACACCCGCACTCGCCCGCATGTACCGGGCCTCGGGCCAGACGGTCCCTGTCTCGAAGCGGATCCTCGAGCTCAACCCGAAGCATCCGCTCGTCACGGGTCTGCGGGAGGCGCACAAGAACAGCGGTGAGGCGGCCGCACTGAACGACACCGCCGAACTGCTCTACGGCACGGCTCTTCTCGCCGAAGGCGACCTTCCCGACGACCCGGCCAAGTTCGCCGGGCTCATCGCCGAACGCCTCGCCCGTACCGTCTGACCGCGGGCGAGCGCGCCGAACCTGGGTACCCAGTATGTGCCCTGGTCAGCGGCGTGGGAAGCCGTTGACCTCATCCGTTGTTGAGGTTCTACGGTGATTTCATGAGCATCGAAGCGGGCAGTTCGCCGCAGCCGTTATCCGTTTGCCCAGCGTGGGAAGATGGGCTAAGTGGTTGACCCCGTAATCCAGGACCTGCGCACTACGTCGGCTATCGCCCCGCCACCGCAACGCCGACGCGCAAGCTCGGACCTGTGGCGGATGCTGCCGTACCTGATGCCGTATCGGGCGCGCTGGATCGCGATGGTCACCGTCGCCATCGCCAGCCTGGCGGCCACCGTGTCAATCCCACTGATGACCAAGGCCGTCATCGACGGTCCGGTGCGCCATCAGGATCAGCAGGGGCTGTGGCTGCTCGGCGCCGCCGCGATGGGCGTCGGTATCACCGAGGCGGTGCTGTGGTTCATCCGCCGATGGCTGGCGGCCCGCGCGACCATGGGGGTCGAGGCCGACATCCGCAAAGATCTCTACGCCCGGCTGCAGGTGCTGCCGATGAGCTTCCACGGACGCTGGCAGTCCGGCCAGCTGCTGTCGCGAATCATGAACGACCTCAGCACTATTCGTCGCTTCATGTCCTTCGGCTTGCTCTTCCTGCTGCTGAACGGGCTGCAGATCACCGTCGTGACAGCCATCCTGCTCGCGATGTACTGGCCGCTCGGCGTGGTGGTCATGGTGTCGATCGTGCCGATCACGCTGACCGTGCTGCACTTCCAACGGGAGTACACCCGGTTGTCGCGACTGGCGCAGGATCAGGCGGGCCACGTCGCCACCCACGTCGAGGAGTCCGCGCTCGGGCTGCGGGTGGTGAAATCCTTCGGACGCGAGGACTACGTCTACGAACGGTTCGACGACCAACTCACCGATCTCTATGACACGCAGCTCAATCGAGTGTCGGTCTCGGCGAAGTTCTGGACGTTGCTCGAAGTCATCCCGAACCTGACGTTGATCCTGGTGCTCGGTCTGGGCGCCTACGCCGCGGGCGAAGGTCACGTGACCCTGGGGACCCTGGTCGCGTTCATCACGATGATGCTGTCGCTGGTCTGGCCGATCGCCTCCTTGGGCTTCTTGTTGTCGATGACGCAGGAGTCGTTCACCGCCGCGAACCGGATCACCGAGATCTTCGATACGCCAATCGATATCGTCGACGGTCCCGTGGACCAGCCGCCGAGTGGCGGGCGCCTGGAACTCGTCGACGTCGGATTCCGATTCCCCGACTCGGACGAGTGTGCGCTGCGCCACGTCACGGTCACCGTCGAACCGGGGGAGACGCTCGCGCTTGTCGGCTCGACGGGATCGGGAAAGTCGGTGCTGGCCGCGCTGCTGTCCCGGTTGTACGACGTCACCGAAGGCTCCATCCGCATCGACGGCCGCGACATCCGGGAGCTCAGCCTGCCCGCGCTGCGTGAAACGGTGGCCACGGCGTTCGAGGACCCGACGCTGTTCTCCATGTCGGTCGCCGAGAATCTACGACTCGGAAGACCGGAAGCCTCCGATGACGATCTGGCCGAGGCGATCGACGTCGCGGCAGCGCACTTCGTCTACGACCTTCCGTTCGGCCTCGACACCCGCATCGGCGAACAGGGCATGAGCCTGTCAGGCGGGCAACGACAGCGGCTGTCTCTGGCGCGTGCGATCCTGGCGGCGCCCAAGATCCTCGTTCTCGACGACACATTGTCTGCGCTCGACGTGCACACCGAAGCGGTCGTCGAGGAGGCCCTGCGCCGGGTGCTGCACTCCGTCACCGGAATCGTTGTGGCCCACCGTGCATCGACGGTGCTGCTCGCCGACAAGGTGGCGCTGTTGGAGAACGGAACCATCACCCATGTCGGCACCCACGCCGAACTGCTCGCCGACGTGCCCCAGTACCGCTACCTGCTGGCCGCTGACGACGAACTCGACGACGGCACCGAGCGCGTGTGTGAATGGGAGGCCGATCGGGACCGTCGCCTCCTCGACCACGCCGTCGAGGACCAGGAGGCGCTGCACCGCGACCCGGCGCAGCGACGGTTCGCCGCTTCGGAGGCCGAACGCCGATGACCGCCACCGACACCCCTGATACCGCGACACCAGAATGGCGCGGCAAGTTCGAAGAACAACAGGACGACCTCCCGATCGACGAGACCCTCGACCGTCGCCGGGAGGCCCGCTCGCTTCTCGGGGATCTGCTGCGCCCATACCGCTTCACCGTTGCGCTGCTCGCCCTCGTCGTGGTTGTGGAAAACGCGGCACGCCTGTCGGTTCCGATCCTCGTGCAGCGCGGCATCGACCGGGGCATCCCGCCGATCGTCGACGGCGGTCCGGCCCACACACTGCTGATGATCGTCGGCACCCTCGCCATCGTCGTGGCGGTGCAGGCCACCAGTCGGATGTTCTTCCTCCGCCGCTCCGGGCGCATCGGCCAGAAAGTGCTTCTGGAGCTGCGCCGCAGGGTGTTTCGGCACTTCCAGCGCCTGGACATCGCCTTCCACGACCGGTACACCTCCGGGCGGGTGGTGAGTCGGTCCACCAATGATGTCGAGGCCATCCAGGACATGCTGGAGACCGGTTTCGACAGCTTGGTCACCGCGGTGCTCACGCTGTTCGGCACCGCGGTCCTGCTCGTCGTGCTCGACTGGCGGCTCGGGTTGATGTGCCTGGGTGCCTTCCCGGTGTTGATCGGGCTGGTGTGGTGGTTCCGCAACGAGTCGGCGAGGACGTATCGGCGGGTGCGCGAAAGCGCGGCGTTGGTGATCGTGCAGTTCGTCGAGACGATGACGGGCATCAAGGCCGTGCAGGCCTATCGCCGCGAACCGCGCAATCAGCAGATCTTCGAAGACATCGCCGACCGCTACAAGGCCGACAACGAGCGCACCTTCCAACTGCTGGCGATCTTCATGCCGGGGGTCAAACTCGTCGGCAACCTCACCACCGGCGTGGTGCTGCTGTACGGCGGCTACCGCGTCCTGAACGGACAGATGACCATCGGGACGCTGACCGCGTTCCTGCTGTACCTGCGCATGTTCTTCGAACCGATGCAGGAGATCTCGCAGTTCTTCAACACGTTCCAGTCGGCGGCGTCGGCCCTGGAGAAGCTGGCGGGCGTGCTCGCCCAGCGACCGGGCATCAAGGACCCGAAGAACCCCGTGACGCTGACCGACGTGCGCGGTGAGATCGCCTTCCGCGATGTGCGATTCCAGTACGTCGCCGACCGCCCGGTGCTGCCCGGGCTGACGCTCGAGGTGCCTGCCGGCCAGACCGTCGCGCTGGTCGGCACCACCGGCGCAGGCAAGACCACGATCGCCAAGCTGATCGCACGGTTCTACGATCCGACATCCGGCTCGGTGACGCTGGACGGCGTTGACCTGCGCGAGCTTTCGCAGAGCGAACTGCGCCGCCACGTCGTGATGGTCACCCAGGAGAACTTCATGTTCGACGGGACCATCGCCGACAACATCCGGTTCGGCCGACCCGACGCCACCGACGCCGAGGTCGCCGCTGCGGCCGAAGCCGTCGGCGCCGACCGTTTCATCGCGGCGCTGCCCGACGGATACGATACCGACGTCGCCAAACGTGGCGGACGGCTCTCGGCAGGGCAGCGGCAGCTCGTCGCGTTCGCGCGGGCGTTCCTCGCCGACCCGGCGGTGCTGATCCTCGACGAGGCGACGTCATCGCTGGACATCCCCAGCGAGCGGATGGTTCAGCGAGCGCTCGAGACCGTACTCGCCGACCGCACCGCGTTGGTGATCGCGCACCGCTTGTCCACTGTGCAGGTCGCCGATCGTGTGCTGGTGCTCGAGCACGGTCGCATCGTCGAGGACGGCACACCCGCCGAACTGATCGCCCGTTCGGGCGGTCACTACGCCGCGCTGCACCGCGCATGGGTGGAGTCACTGGCTTGATACGGGCGTTCCACGCGCCGAAACTGAAGAAATGCGCGAGATTCGCGCGAAATCTCGCGCAGAAGCTCAGATTCGGCGCGGGGAGCGGGGGCGGGGCGACAACTAGCCGGCTGAAGCCAGCAGCGCTTTCAACTTCTCGTTGACTGCCGGAAGTTCGGAGGTGAGCATCGAGATGATCCGCTCGCGGGCCCGCTCGCTGACGTTCGCGGTCACATGATGCAACGCGTTGAGCCGCGCCGCGTCCACCCACGCCATCATGTCCGGGTCAGAGAACCACTGCAGTTGGTTTTCGTTGAAGATCAACATCATCCGCAACCAGTCGACCGGCACGTGCGGGTAGGGGACCGGCCGGCAGAGCCGATTGCGGGCGTCGTCGTCGGGGTACGCGGTCTCGACGTGTGCGATGACGGCCGCACTGAACGCCGGCTGGCACGTGCGCACGGTCTGGAGCGCGATGTGGTCGCCGTCGAAGATCGTCGTCACCGGCTCCTTACCCAAACCGTCTGCGCTGCAGTCGATATACAGCACCGAGCCGTCCACCTCGCGGACACCGTCGTCGAGCACGATCCGCCCGGGCTCGATCGCCCGGACGTGGCCCATCCGCACGACGTCGGTGATGCGGCGC
Organism: Mycobacterium lehmannii; assembly: GCF_002245535.1. Lineage (GTDB taxonomy): Bacteria > Actinomycetota > Actinomycetes > Mycobacteriales > Mycobacteriaceae > Mycobacterium > Mycobacterium lehmannii. The sequence continues at coordinate 115,369 of NZ_NKCN01000017.1, forward strand.
AGCTCGGACAGCTCAGCCTGCGACAGGATCGCGCACCGGTACATCGTCGGCTCGACGGAGCGGTCGATGCGTTGCAGGCAGCCCTTGTCCTCGAGCCGCTCGAACAGATCGGGAAGCGACTCCGCCTCCCGCACCGCGGCCAGCTGGTTGGCGAAATCCCCGATCGTGTGCTTCGCGAACTGCCGACCCGGCTGGATGGCCGCCCGGTCCAGCACCCACGACTCGCGAGGCTTGATCCACGTCAGCCGCTCCGGCGCGATCCCGTGCCGCAACAGCCAAAGGCACGAGTCCATCGCCGTCTTCCCAGCTCCCACAACGACATAGCGGTCACGCGGGTCCGGCAGCCGGGGCAGGCTGTTGGGCGGCACGACTTGGACGCCGTCCGCGATGTCATAGGACGGGCGCCGCATCGACGGTACGACGACCTCGACCCGCGTCGTCACCACCCGATGCGTCGTCACCTCGATGTCCTCGCCACCGAATGTGCGCACCCGCCCGTCGCCGAGATACTCGCTCATCGGCAGATACGTCACCCGACCGGTCGGCAGCAGGTGCTGGGTCATCACCGCGTCGAAGTACGCGCACACCTCGGCGCCGCTGGCCAACTCGTAATAGCCTGCGTTGAGCCCGAATTGGTCGACGGTGTCACTGCCAAGCCCACGGGAGTTCACCCCGTAGTAGGCCGACGGCTGGTGCAGCCGCACGAACGGGTACGCCGTCGTCCAGTGCCCGCCAGGTTGATCGTTGCGGTCGACCACCACGACCGTCGCATCCGACTCGTGGACCAACGTGTCGGTGAACGCGAGCCCCATCGCGCCCGCCCCCACGACCAAGTAGTCGGCCTCCAACGTCCTGCCCATTTATCGCACGCTATCGAAGAACTTTGCGACGTCGTCAACGTACAGGTCGGGCTGCTCGAACGCCGCGAAGTGGCCACCGCGCGGCATCGTCGTCCAATGGGTGATGTTGTATCCGTTCTCGCACCAGCCGCGCGGGGCCTGCAGGATCTCTTTCGGGAAGGACGCGACACCGGTCGGGAGTTCGACGCGGTCGAACCCGCCGAACGCGTTGAAGCTCTCCCAGTAGAGCCGGGCCGACGACGCGCCCGATGCGGTGAGCCAGTACAGCATCACGTTGTCGAGAAGTTCGTCCTTGGTCAGCACGTTCTCCGGATGGCCGTCGCAGTCCATCCACGACCAGAACTTCTCCACGATCCACGCGAGCTGCCCGACCGGGGAGTCGACGAGGCCGTAGCCGAGGGTCTGCGGCCGGGTGGACTGTTGTTTGGAATAGCCCGAATCCCACTTCTGGTAGTACGCGCCGCGCTCGAGCGCCCGCTGCTCCTCCTCCGTCGGGTTCTCGAGCTTGCCGGGCGGAAAGCCCAGCGGCATGTTCAGGTGGATGGCCACGCACTTACCGCCATTGCGGCCGATCTGCGTCGTGACCGCCGCGCCCCAATCGCCGCCCTGCGCGCCGAACCTGTCATAGCCCAGCTCGCCCATCAGCGTGTCCCAGGCCGAGGCGATCCTCTCGATGCCCCAACCTGTTTCGGTGGGTTTTCCCGAGAAGCCGTAACCCGGCAGCGACGGGCAGACCACGTCGAAGCCGCGCTCGGTGAGCGGTTCGATCACCTTGTGGAACTCGACGATCGATCCCGGCCAGCCGTGGGTGATCAGCAACGGAAACGCATCGGCCTGCGACGAGCGCTGATGGATGAAATGAATGTCGAGCCCGTCAATCGCGGTGGTGTAGTGGTCGAACCGGTTCAGCGCCGACTCGCGGGCCCGCCAGTCGTATTGCTCGGCCCAGTACGAGGCCAGTTCGCGGGTGTAGGCCAGCGGAATGCCCTGGCTCCAGTCGTCGACGCATTCGGACTCGGCCCACCGCGTTCGGCGCAACCGCGACTGCAGGTCGGCAAGGTCGTCGTCGGGGATCGCGATGCGGAACGGGCGGATGGCTGCCATGTCCGGATCCTGTCACGGGATGAATTCCTGCGACCGTGGGAGTCGGTATCTACGTGACGACGATCGAAACGGCAGGGCGACGGGCGTGCGCTGTGCTCGCGGCGGGATCGGCCCTGTTGCACGCGGCCATGCTCGGCCACGCGGAGACGCCGTTCGGGGCGGCTCTGATGGCGTCCATGGTCGCGGCATGCCTGTACTGCGCGCGCGACCTGTGGCGCGACGGGCGCCAGCGCACGTGGGTAACCGTCGCGCTGATGAACCTGGCGATGATCGCACTGCACCTGCCGGCGCCCGGCCACCACCACGGTGCGGCGACCACGACCTCCCCGACGACCGTGATGGCACTGGCCACCGTGGTCGCCATGGTCGAGGCGACCGTCGCCGCGGCCGTGCTGTACGTACACAGCCGCGGTCAAGCGGCCGAGCTCGGCGGTAGAGCAGACCGCTGAGCCGCGGCGGTGCGCTGGACCCGGCAGCCGACTTCGGTTAGCGCTGGACCTCGTCACCTGCATCGCGATGCTTGCCGCGCTGGCGGTCGCATAAACGGGCGATCAGCGGGCATAGCTAGGGCCATGAGTGAGGACGCCGGCCGCGCGCCACAGGAGAACCCGCAGAAGGACCGCTCGGACTGGGTCACCGGTGACGAGCCGATGACCGGTCCGCAGCGCAGCTACTTGACGACGCTGGCCCAGGAGGCCGGGGAGCAGGTCCCCGAGAACCTGACCAAGGCCCAGGCCTCCGAGATGATCGACCGGCTGCAACAACAGACAGGACGGAGCCAATCATGATCTCGGCGCAGGATGTACGCGCTCTGCTGAAGTCCGAAGAGAAGAATGCCGTACTGGTCGTCATCGAGGGCCGGGTCGAGGTGATCGGCGCGGGCCGGCTCGCATCGGCCGACTATCGCGGCGCCCTCGAGGTGGTGGCCCGCGACGACCTGGTGCAGCGCATCGGCGACTCGCCGTCCGACCGCGAAATCGAAGAGCAGGCAGCACAACTCGATACCGCGGTCTCCGAGTTGGGCGGGTGACTCACAGTCCGATTCCCCGGTAACGCGCCAGCCGCGCCTGCAACCGTTGCTCGCCCGGAACGGCGCGCAGCTCGTGCAGTTCGTTGGCGACGACGGCAGACAACCGCTGTGTGAACTGCAGCGGTTCGTCGGCGGCATCGGGGTTTTCGGGCACGACCACGTCGACGATGCCGTTGCGCAACAGGTCTACGGACCGAATACCCTGCGCTGCCGCCAGTTCCGGGGCGTGGTCGAGATCGCGGAACACGATCGCGCTGGCTCCCTCCGGCGGAAGCGGCGCCAGCCAGCCGTGCAGCGCCGCCAACACCCGGTCGGCGGGCACCATCGCCAGCGCCGGCCCGCCGCTGCCCTGACCCAACAGCACCGACACCGTCGGAGTGTCCAGGGTGACCAGTTCGGCCAGGCAGCGCGCGATCTCGCCGGCCAGCCCACCCTGCTCAGCCTCGACGGTCAACGCCGGGCCCGCCGTGTCGATCACGAGCACCAGGGGCAGCTGCAGACCTTCGGCCAACGCCATACCCCGCCGCGCCTCACGCAGCGCCGCAGGCCCGACCATTCCGCCGACCACGCGTTGTTGTCCGAGCACCACCGCGGGCTGCCCGCCGAACCGAGCCAGCGCCAACAGCGTCGTCGCCGCCTCGCCCTGCCCGGTGCCCGACAACAGCACCCGCTCGGTCGTCCCGTGCCGCAGCAGATATCCCACGCCCGGGCGGTCCGGCCGCCGCGAGGCCTCCACCGACTCCCACGCCGGCACGTCGGGCAGCGGCCCGAGTTCGGGCCCAGACGGCGGCGAGCCCGGCGGATCGGCAACCACGGTCAGCGTCCGGTTCAGCGTCGCGCGCAACGCGTCGAGCGGCACCACGCCGTCGATGACGCCGTGCCGGTGCAGGTTCTCGGCGGTCTGGATGCCTTCGGGGAACGGCTCGCCGTAGAGGTGTTCGTACACCCGCGGGCCGAGGAAGCCGATCAGCGCGCCGGGCTCGGCGCCGGTCACATGCCCCAGCGATCCCCACGACGCGAACACCCCGCCGGTCGTGGGATGCCGCAGGTACACCAGATACGGCAGATGCGCGCGCTTGTGCAGTTCGACGGCCGCGGCGATCTTGACCATCTGCAGGAACGCGACGGTGCCCTCCTGCATCCGGGTGCCGCCCGAACTGGGCGAGGCCAGCAGCGGCAGCCGTTCTGCCGTCGCCCGTTGCACCGCCGCGGTGATCCGCTCGGCCGCCGCCACCCCGATCGAGCCGGCCAGGAAGTCGAACTCGCACAGCACCACGGCGACGCGGCGGCCGAACACGGTGCCTTCGCCGGTCACCACCGACTCGTCCAGGCCGGTCTTGGCGGCCGCGGCGTCCAACGCGCGCCGGTAGTCGCCGTCGGCCCCGACGTCCAGCGGAGGGCCGTCCCAACCGCGGAACGACCCGCGGTCCAGCACGGCATCACGCACCTCGAGGGCACCGATCCGACTCATCACGCGAGCGTATATAGGCTGGCGACATGATTGGTGTGACCCGCGACGGCCACGTGATGACCCTGGAGATGCAGCGCGCCGAGCGCCGCAACGCCCTGAACGCCGAACTCGTCGACGGGCTCCGGGAAGCGATCGAGAAGGCCACCGCCGAGGACGTCCGCGCGATCGTGCTGACCGGCCAGGGCCACGTCTTCAGCTCCGGCGCCGACCTCTCCGGCGGCCAAGGGGTCGCCGACGAACTGCCCGATAAAGCCCGGGCGCTCAACCTGGCCATCGACGCGGCACCCGTACCGGTCATCGGCGCCATCAACGGACCCGCGATCGGCGCCGGGGTCATCCTGTCGATGATCTGCGACCTGCGCGTCGTCGCCCCCGAGGCGTACTTCCAGTTTCCGGTCGCGAAATACGGCATCGCGCTGGACAACTGGAGCATCCGCCGGTTGACGACGCGCAGGTCGCAGATCATCGACAGG
>NZ_NKCN01000018.1 GCF_002245535.1 Mycobacterium lehmannii
CGATGACAGTATCACTCACGGAGGTCTCATGAGACAGTGGAGAGGACGAACCGCGAAGGAGTCTGCTGTTTGTTCAAGCAGAGGACGGCGTACGAGCTTCAGCTACGTCTCGTGGGCTCGGGGATGTGTATAAGGAGCAGGTACAACACCCTCGTCGGGACGGACCAGTCCCGCGATGACGTGCAGAATCGTCGACTTGCCCGCGCCGTTGGGGCCCAGCACGGCCAGCACCTCACCACCGGCGACGTCGAACGCGACGTCGACGCCGCGCTGCTCGACGACCGCACGCACGCTGATACCGGTCACGCCGCGCTCCACGCACTGTCACCGCGCAGCCGTCGACTCCCCAACCCCAGCACCACCACGGCTGCCACCACCACGAGCAGCAGCGACAACGCCACCGCGGCCTCGGGGTCACTCTCCCGCTGCAGGTAGATCTCCAGCGGCAGCGTCCGAGTGACGCCCTCGCGGGAGCCAGCGAACGTGAGCGTCGCACCGAACTCGCCGAGGGACCGGGCGAACGCCAGCACCGCGCCCGAGACCAGGCCGGGCGTCAACAGCGGAAGCGTGACGCGCCACCACACCCGGGACGGGCGGGCGCCCAGAGTGGCGGCCACGGTTTCGTAGCCGGTTCCGGCCGTACGGGCGGCCCCTTCGAGCGCGATGACCAGGAAGGGCAGCGACACGAACGTCTGCGCGAGCACGACCGCCGTCGTCGTGAACGCGATCTGGACACCCGCGGCCTCCAGATACTGGCCGAGCAGGCCGAGCCGGCCGAATGCGTACAGCAACGCGATCCCGCCGACCACCGGAGGCAGCACGAGCGGAAGCAGGATGAGGGGCCGCACGGTTCGGACAAGTCGACTGTCGCTGCGCGCCAGGACCAGCGCCATCGGAACGCCCACCAGCAGGCATAGCAACGTGCTGGCGGTCGCCGTGCGCAGGCTGAGCAGCAGGGCGTTGACTGAAGACTCGCTGCTGATCAGCTGCACGACGTTCAGCCAGTCCACCCTGGCCGCGATCGCCACGAGCGGCACCGCGACGAACAGCGCGCCGACCGCGGCGGGCAGATACAGCCAACGCGGCAGACCAGCCGGGTTACTCAACCCGTCCCGCCTCGCACTCCACAGGCCAAACCCTATGGGACTCGCGCCTGCGCGCCGGTTTCGTGCTGTAGCTACTGTCCAGTAACATTTCGGAGGATCGCTGCGTGCAGCGTCGAACACGACAGGGAGGTCCTCGCGATGGAGGTGCTCGTCACCGCAGGTGACACCGATCTGGGCCGCACGATCGCCGAAGGTTTCCGCGACGCCGGTCACCGCGTCGTGATCGTGGGCGCCCGCCGCGACGAACTCGAGGTTGCCGCGAAGGAACTCGACGTCGACGCCAGCGTGCTCGACAACACCGATCCCGACAGCCTGGAAGCGGCGCGACAGCAGTTACCGCATCACCTCGACACGATCGTCAACGTGCCCGCCCCCGGGTGGGACGGCGGCGATCCGCGCACCTATTCACTGTCCGACGTGGCTCGGGCATGGCGTGCGGCACTTGACTCGACCGTCGTCTCCGCCGTGCTGACGGTGCAGATTCTCGGTGACCATCTGCGCTCGGGCGGTTCGATCGTCAACGTGGTCCCCGAAAACCCGGCCGTCGGCAGCGCGGACGCGGCGATCAAGGCCGCGCTCGCGGACTGGACCGCGGGTCAGGCCGAGCACTTCGGCACTCGCGGGATCACTGTCAACGCGGTGGCCTCGGGACGGAACGCCGAGCCCGGCTATGAAGGCCTGTCGCGCACGCCGCCGCCGGTCGCCGACGAGATCGCGCGCCTGGCCCTTTTCCTCACCACGCCGGCGGCGCGGCATATCACCGGCCAGGTGCTACACGTCAGCAAGGGCGCGCTCGCAAACTTCGGCTGACTATTCCGCTGTTCGCACGGAGCTAAACGGGATGACCGCTCCGCTTAGGTGTGGTTTCGTGCTCTCATGACCATCAGACTCGGACTCCAGATCCCGAACTTCTCCTACGGCACGGGCGTCGCCGAAATCTTCCCCACCGTCATCGCACAGGCGCAGGAGGCCGAGGCCGCCGGTTTCGACTCGGTCTTTGTGATGGACCACTTCTATCAACTGCCCGGGCTCGGCACGCCGGACCAGCCCATGCTCGAGGCGTACACCGCGCTGGGCGGGCTGGCCACGGCCACCGAGCGGGTCCAGCTCGGCACCCTGGTGACCGGCAACACCTACCGCAACCCGACGCTGCTGGCCAAGGCGATCACCACGCTGGATGTGATGAGCCAGGGACGCGCCATCCTCGGCATCGGCACCGGCTGGTACGAGCTCGAACACGACAGCCTTGGCTACGAGTTCGGCACCTTCACCGACCGCTTCAACAAGCTCGGCGAGGCGTTGGAGATCATCCTGCCGATGCTGCGCGGCGAGCGCCCGACGTTCGACGGCAAGTACTACCGCGCCAAAGACGCGATGGCCGAACCGCGGTTCCGGGACCACATCCCGCTGATGATCGGCGGCAGCGGCGAGAAGAAGACGATTCCGCTGGCGGCCCGGCACTTCGACCACCTCAACATCATCGCCGGCTTCGACGAGCTGCCGCGCAAGTTGCAGGTGGTCAAGGAGCGCTGCGAGGCGATCGGTCGCGACCCCGCGACGCTGGAGACCAGCATGCTCGTCGTCGCGATCATCGACGAGAACGTCACCGGCGACATCATCCCCGACGACTACAAGCAGCAAGCGGTGTTCGGCAGTGCCGATCAGATCGCCGAGCAGATCAAGACCAAGGTCCTCGACGCCGGTGTCGACGGGGTGATCTTGAGCCCGGTGACGAGCCTGGACGGGTACCACCCCGGCCGGGTCACCGCGGTGGGCGAAGCCCTCCGGCCGCTGCTTGGCGGGTGATCCGGACCCCGGGTGGGATATAACACAACGAACCCGTTCACTGATCGGGTGTTCAGGCGACTACCGTTACGGGTAGTGAACTGCACGTGGAAGCACCGTCGAGGAGCCCAATATGAGCCATCCCGGAGCCACTGCATCTGATCGGCACAAGGTCGTCATCATCGGGTCAGGGTTCGGCGGGCTGACCGCTGCCAAGAGGCTTAAGAGAGCCGACGTCGATGTCAAGCTGATCGCCAAGACCACCCACCACCTGTTCCAGCCGCTGCTGTACCAGGTGGCGACCGGCATCATCCCGTCCGGCGAGATCGCGCCGCCGACGCGGATGATCCTGCGCAAGCAGAAGAACTGCCAGGTGGTCCTCGGCGACGTCACCCACATCGACCTGGCCAACCAGACGGTCACCTCCGAGTTGCTGGGCCACACCTACGTGACCCCGTACGACTCGCTCATCGTCGCCGCGGGTGCCGGCCAGTCCTACTTCGGAAACGACCATTTCGCGGAGTGGGCGCCGGGTATGAAGTCCATCGACGATGCGCTGGAGCTGCGGGCGCGCATTCTCAGCGCGTTCGAGCAGGCGGAGCGGTCCAGTGACCCGGCGCGACGCGAGAAGCTGCTGACGTTCACCGTCGTGGGCGCGGGTCCGACCGGCGTCGAGATGGCCGGGCAGATCGCCGAACTGGCCGACCACACCCTCAAAGGTGCGTTCCGCCATATCGATTCGACCACCGCACGGGTGATCCTGCTCGACGCCGCACCCGCCGTCCTGCCCCCAATGGGCGAGAAGCTGGGCAAGAAGGCGCAGGCCCGGCTCGAGAAGATGGGCGTGGACATCCAGCTCGGCGCCATGGTCACCGACGTCGACCGCAACGGCATCACCGTCAAGGACTCCGACGGCACGATCCGGCGTATCGAGTCCGCGACGAAGGTGTGGTCGGCCGGTGTGCAGGCCAGCCCGCTGGGCCGGGACCTCGCAGAGCAGTCCGAAGGTGAGGTCGACCGGGCCGGGCGCGTGCTCGTGAACCCTGACCTGACGCTGCCCGGCCATCCGAACGTGTTCGTGGTCGGCGATATGGCCCATGTCGAAGGTGTGCCCGGCCAGGCGCAGGGCGCCATCCAGGGTGGCCGGTATGCCGCCAACGCGATCCGGGCCGAGCTCAAGGGCGCGGACCCCACCCAGCGCGAACCGTTCCAGTACTTCGACAAGGGCTCGATGGCCACGGTGTCGCGGTTCTCCGCCGTCGCCAAGATCGGCCCGCTGGAGTTCGGCGGCTTCATCGCCTGGCTGGCCTGGTTGGTGCTGCACCTGGTGTATCTGGTCGGCTTCCGCCGCAAGCTCACCACGCTGGTGTCGTGGACGGTGACGTTCCTGTCGACGCAGCGCGGCAACCTGACGATCACCGAGCAGCAGGCTTACGCCCGCACCCGAATAGAGGAGCTTCAGGAGATCGCCGCGGGCGTGCGCGACACCGAGAAGGTCGCAGGCTAGAGCCGCACGCCCTGCCAGGTCGCCAGGCAGCCGCCGGCGGCAAGTGCCAGCGGTTCACCCGCCGTGTCGACGTCGGCGTCTGGATAGCTCAGTTCACTGATCGCGGCCATCGGTGCGCCGATCTCGTCGTCGCTGACCGAACCCCTGCCCAACTCGATGCGGTGCCGCAGCAGTGCAGTGCCGTCGACGTCGGCGTGCAGCGACCCTGACCAGAACCCGTGGTGCTCATGGGATCTGCCTATCTGCACCCGCTCGCGGAGCCTGACACGTCCATGGGCGCCGACATCCAGGCGGACCGAGGTGTGGTGACGCGAGTCGGCTGCCACGATCGTAGGTTCGGGGTCGAAGTCCAGCTCTCCGGCGATGTCGAGCTCCCAGATCGAGCAAGAGTCAAGGGTTTTCGCCCCGGGGAGGGCCACCGTCGCGGCGACGGTGCGTATCCGCAGCCGAGCGTCCGGTTCGACGACGACGCGGAAGTGGAGGACGTCGCCACCCAGCGGGGTCGCCGCCGCCGACACCAGATGGACGGTATCGGGCCCGGTGAGCCGGGCGGCAAGACCGCCGGCGCACTCGAGGCGCGGCCGGCGGTCCCGCCGCGCGACGATCAGCACCTCGGACCGCATTAGACGGGTACCCGGAGTTGGGCACGCACCCAGTCCACCACCGCGGAGGCCGCGGGGTCCTCGGTCAGCGAGATCATCACAAATGGGCGCTCACCGCGCACGGCCGCCGCATCGCGCCGCATCACGCCGAGGTCGGCTCCTACCAGCGGAGCGAGGTCGGTCTTGTTGATCACCAACAGGTCTGAGTAGGTCACCCCGGGACCGCCCTTGCGGGGAACCTTGTCGCCGCCTGCGACATCGATGACGAAGATCTGGACATCGACCAGCCCCGAGGAGAACGTCGCCGTCAGATTGTCCCCGCCGGACTCGACGAGAATGAGGTCCAGCCGGTCGTTTGCGGCGATGAGGTCGTCGATCGCGTCGAGGTTGGCGGTGATGTCGTCGCGGATCGCGGTGTGCGGGCAGCCGCCGGTCTGCACCGCGGCGATCCGCTCGTCGGACAGCACGGCATGGCGCCGCAGGAAGTCCGCGTCCTCGGTGGTGTAGATGTCGTTGGTCAGCACGGCCAGCGACAGTTCGTCGCGCAGCTGTCGGCACAACGCCGCGACCAGTGCGGTCTTCCCCGAACCGACCGGACCGCCGACGCCGATGCGCAACGGCTCCCCCTGGCGGCGCGCGCGCTTGGGTCGTTCGAGGTGGTGGTGTGGCTCGCCGTCGGTGAAATGCGGTGGCATGACGATCCTTTCGGGGCGGATTACGAGACGAAGAGGGGGCGCTCGCGCCTGCTGTGGCGCTGGGCCAGCACGTCGAGCAACGGGTCGGACAGGTCGGCCAGTTCCTTTGCCGCGGTGGCCGCGGTCTGGTCACACAGCGCCGACAGCTCGAACGTGAGCGCGGCGACGTCGGCGGGATCGAGCGCGAGCAGGCGCTGCGCGGCGGTCGCCGAACCGGTCATCGTCGTGTAGACCATCGAGAGGGCGGTCTGCTCAGCGCTCAGCCCCGCCGCGCGTCCGGCCCATCCCGCCGCGACCGACAGGTGTGGGGTCGCGCCGAGCGCGCCCCAGTCGTCGGCGGGCCACACCCGGCGGGCCAGCCGCACGAGGCCCCGCCCCTGGGCGCGCGACGCCTGGCGGGCGGCGGGTGCGGGTGTGCGGGCGTCGGTTTCGTGCTCGGCCTGCTCGGGCTCGAGGGTTCCCGTGTGCACGGCCGCGGCCAGCGAGGCGGTCACCAGGCCCTGGGTTCGGATGCGTCGTCGCAGGTATGCCCGCAGCGTCGTCACGTCGGCGACCAGCCCGCTGGTGATCGCTTCCTCGATGCCGCCGGAGTGCACGTGCCCGCCGGTCGGCAACCGCGAGTCGGCCAGTGCGAGAAGCGTGGTCAGGTTCGTCATCGGGTTCAGAAGAGGAAATACCGTTGTGCCATCGGCAGTTCGGCCGCCGGTTGTTCCTGCCAGACGTCTCCGTCGATGCGGACCGTGAAGGTGTCGGGATCGACCTCGATGCGCGGCAGCGCGTCGTTGAGTGGCATCTGGGCCTTACCGACTTGCCGAACGTCTTTCACCGGCACGAGGCGCCGTTTCACATCGATCCGGTCAGCCAGGCCGTCGTCGACGGCCTGCTGCGAGACGAAGTGCACCGACGTGGCGGCGGCGGCCGACGGCGCCGCGCCGAACATGGGGCGCGGCAGCACCGGCTGCGGGGTCGGGATCGACGCGTTGGCGTCTCCCATTGCGGCCCAGGCGATCATGCCGCCCTTGAGTACCGCGTGGGGGCGCACACCGAAGAACGCGGGTTCCCACAGCACCAGGTCGGCGAGCTTACCCACCTCGATCGATCCGACCTCGGCGTCGAGACCGTGCGCGATCGCCGGGCAGATCGTGTACTTGGCGACGTAGCGTCGAGCGCGGTTGTTGTCGGCGGCCCTGGCCCCCGAGGTGTCGCCGTCCAGCGCACCGCGCCTGCGTTTCATGACGTGCGCGGTCTGCCACGTGCGGATGACCACTTCGCCGATGCGGCCCATCGCTTGCGCGTCGCTGCCGATCATCGAGATCGCGCCGATATCGTGCAGCAGGTCCTCGGCGGCGATGGTGGAGGGCCGAATGCGGCTCTCGGCGAACGCGAGATCCTCGGGGACACTGGGGTTGAGGTGGTGGCACACCATCAACATGTCGAGGTGCTCGTCGAGCGTGTTGACCGTGTGCGGGCGCGTCGGGTTGGTCGAACTGGGCAGCACGTGCGGTTGTGCGGCGACGGTGATGATGTCGGGAGCGTGCCCGCCGCCTGCACCCTCGGTGTGGTAGGCGTGGATCGACCGGCCCGCGATCGCGCCGACGGTGTCCTCGACGAAGCCGGCCTCGTTGAGGGTGTCCGAATGCAGTGCGACCTGTACGCCCGACGCGTCGGCAACGGTCAGGCAGGCGTCGATCGCGGCAGGGGTGCTACCCCAGTCCTCGTGCAGCTTGAATCCCGAAGCGCCACCGCGTAATTGCTCCCACATGGCATCGGTGCTGACCGTGTTGCCCTTACCGAGCAGCGCGATGTTCATCGGCCAGGAGTCCAGCGACTCGAGCATGCGGGCCAGATGCCATGCCCCGGGGGTGACCGTGGTGGCCTTGCTGCCTTCCGCCGGGCCGGTTCCGCCCCCGATCATCGTGGTGATACCACCGCCGAGCGCTTCGGCCATCGTCTGCGGGCAGATCAGGTGCACATGGCAGTCGATGCCGCCTGCGGTGATGATGCGGCCGTTGCCCCCGATGATCTCCGTCGACGGCCCGACCACGAGGTCGGGATGGATACCCGACATGATGTCGGGGTTGCCGGCCTTGCCGATCGCAGTGATGCGGCCATCACGAATGCCGATGTCGGCCTTGATGATTCCCCAGTAGTCGAGGATGACCACACCGGTGATGACGGTGTCGGGAGCCCCGTCGGCACGTGTTGCGCGTCCCTGTCCCATGGATTCGCGCAACACCTTGCCCCCGCCGAAGACGGCCTCGTTCCCGGCGAGTTCGGGTCCGCCGCTGCGGTCCTCGGTGATCTCGATGAACAGGTCGGTGTCGGCCAGTCGGATCCGGTCGCCGGTGGTCGGCCCGAAGAGGGCGCCGTACCTGGCGCGTGGCAACCGGGTCATCGGGCTCCTCTGCTCTCGGCGGGCGTGCTCATCGGTTGTTCAGACGGCCGGGCGGGTCCAGCCGACCGGGCGGGTCCAGGTTCAGCCCGTGCACCTCGCGCGCGCCTCCCAGCGGGACGAGCGAGACGCTCTGGGCGACACCGGGTTCGAACCGCACCGCGGTCCCGGCGGGGATGTCGAGCCGGCGGCCGTGCGCGGCTGTGCGGTCGAAGGACAGCGCGGCATTGGCCTGGGGCAGGTGGAGGTGGCTGCCGACCTGCACCGGCCGGTCTCCTGTGTTGACGATCTCCATCGCGAGCCGCTCGGCGCCCACGTTGATCTCGATGTCGCCGTCCCCGTACAGGATTTCGCCGGGCACCATCGGTCCGGTCACGGGATCGGGTGGTGGACGGTGACGAGCTTGGTGCCGTCGGGGAACGTCGCCTCGACCTGGACGTCCTCGAGCATTTCGGGCACGCCCTCCATGACGTCGTCGCGGCGCAGCACCTCGCGGCCACTGGCCATGAGCTCGGCGACCGTGCGGCCGTCGCGGGCACCTTCGAGGAGATGGTCGGTGATCAGCGCAACCGCTTCGGGGTGGTTGAGCTTCAGGCCACGGCCCTGTCGGCGCCGGGCGAGCTCGGCTGCGTAGGAGATCAGCAGGCGGTCCTGCTCATGCGGGGATAAACGCATAGTGGGCGATATTGCCACGGAGCGCGGCGATCAGCAGCGCACGCGATGTCTTACGCCGCCGGCATGTTCTGCAGCCGCACCTGTCCGCGCGCGACGAGCTTGTCGTCCTCGGCGGTGATGGTGATCTGCCACAGCTGCTGACGCCGGCCGCGGTGGATCGGGGTGGACACCGCGGTGACGGTTCCCGAGGAGATGGCCCGCAAAAAGTCCGTGTTGTTGTTGACGCCGACGACGTTGCCGCCGCCGTTGTCGGCGAGCCAGACCGCGGCGGACACGCTCGCCAGGCTCTCGACGACCGAGCAGTACACGCCGCCGTGCACGATGCCGTAGGGCTGAAGCAGCTTGTCCGTGACTGTCAGCTGTGCGCGGCCGCCGTCGGGACCGAGTTCGAGATAGGTCAGGCCGAGCTCGGTGTCGAAGCCCTTACCCAGGTCGGAAGGCAGGTCGGAAGTCACGGATCGTGTCTACACGCTGTCGAACACCGTGACCGCGCCGGGTGCGCGGAGTTAGGGTCAGCCATGGCCAAGACCGCGAAAGACCTCGTTGAAGCCGCCAACGCCGTGGTGCCCAAGATCTCCCCCGGCGAGGCGAAAGAATTGATCGACAAGGGTGCGTTGGTCGTCGACGTCCGCGACGCACCCGAACTGGAGAAGAGCGGCAAGGTGGCGGGCGCTGTGCACGTGCCCCGCGGCATGCTCGAGTTCCGTGCCGACCCCGAGTCGCCGTATCACGATCAGAACTTCGCCAAGGACAAGCCGGTGATCGTGTATTGCGCATCCGGTGGGCGCTCGGCGCTCTCGGGGCAGGCGCTCAAAGAGCTCGGTTATCCGGACGTGTACAACCTCGGTGCGTTCGGCGACTGGGCCGACAGCGGTGGCGCCGTCGAAAATACCGGCGGCGAAAACGCCTGACGCCCAAGGCATTCGGTGCACACGCGGACGAGCCCCGCACCTATGGTGCGGGGCTCGTCCTCCGTGTGGACCGGGGGTCTCTGCAGCCCTCAGGACTCCGGCGCGGTCCGGTGGTTCGTGTCGATCTCTGGTCGATAGAATAGGCAAGGCTTGCCTAATTTAGCAAGACTTTCCCCGCGATTGGTCGTGAAGTGCCCCGGACCGGAAGTCCGAAGCCGACGAGCGCGTCGAGCACGGCCTGCCCGCGCCGCATGCTCGTCCACTCGCTGGAGCCGGCGAGCAGCGGAACCTGCGTGGCGGCGCTGACGACCGCCCCGCCCACGACGTGCCACATCGAGGCGACCGACATCGCTCCGCCGCTGATCTCGACCAGCTTGGCGAACAGCGGCGCCAGCGCGCGGTGGCTGCGGTGCGCGACCCACGTCGTCAACGCCGCCTCGCTGGGCAGCGCCACGATGCCGTCGCGCGTCGAGCTTCCGGCGCGGTTGGACCTGTGGTCGAAGTACGGATCGTCGGGAAGGGCCCGCAGCGTCGGGTCGACGACGCCGACCCAATCGATCGCACCTTCGGAATCCACGTGCACCCACAGGTTCTCCAGGCCGGTGTCCCATGCGCGGCCTTCGAGTACGACCAGCGGCACGACGCGGCCGACGACCACGTGGGCGAGGGTGGCCGCCAATTGGTGTGCCACGGCAGCGCGGCTGTCGGTCTCCTCGGCGGCCAGATCGAACATCGTCTGCAGGCGGTCTGTGCTCAGCGCGTCGGCCAGCGGCCACCACCGCCGCCGGGACAGGTCCCGCATGACCGCGACTCCGTAGACCCGCGGACACTCGGGATAGAGCTCACGGAGTCGTCGACTCGACTCATGCAGCGGCAACGTCCTGTGGATCGCCATGCTCGCGATGAGTGGATCGTCGACCAATACCGTCATAGGGCCTCCCATATTCAAGTTAGGTAAGGCTTACTATAGCTAGGCGCGTCATGACGACCAGGCCCTGTGACTGCTTTCACACCACCCTTCGAGTGGGGGGTGACCACGGGCGGAGGTTCGGGCCGGGCGTCGGTGGGCCCTTGTCCGCCAGGCGAAATACGACGCACCGTAGTAAGACGTAGTACGCTGGATCAATAGCCTCTAGGAGATGAACGGACCATGGCGAAGTTGACGCGTCTGGGGGAACTGGAACGCGCGGTGATGGATCATTTGTGGTCCTCTCGCGAACCCCAAACCGTGCGCCAAGTTCACGAGGCGCTCGCCGCCCAACGCGACTTGGCGTACACCACGATCATGACCGTGCTGCAGCGGCTGGCGAAGAAGAACCTCGTCGTGCAGCACCGCGATGACCGCGCCCACCGCTACGCACCGACCCACGGCCGCGACGAACTCGTCGCGGGCCTGATGGTCGACGCGCTCGACCAGGCCGCCGACTCGGGCAGCCGGGAAGCCGCGCTGGTGCATTTTGTCGAGCGCGTCGGCGCAGACGAAGCCGCGGCGTTGCGTCGCGCACTGACCGAACTGGAGAGCAAGGTTCGCGTTGCGCCGCCCGCTGGTAATTCGGGCACCGGCTGAGAGAGACTGACGGCGTGTCCGCGCTGGCCTTCACCGTCCTGGCGCTGGTCCTGTCGGGACCGGTGCCCGCCGTCCTGGCGCGCGCGTCGTGGCCGTTCCGCGCACCGCGAGCGGCCATTGTGCTGTGGCAGGCGATCGCGCTGGCCGCCGTCCTGTCGGCCTTCTCAGCTGGAATCGCCATTGCGAGCAGGCTTTTCGCGCCGGGTCCCGACGGTCGGCCGACCGCCACCATCACCAGCGAGATCGCCGTCATGGGCTGGCCGGTGTGGATCGCCTACGTCGTGGTCTTCGCGCTGACGCTGGTGATCGGTGCGCGGCTTATCGCGGCGGTCTTGCAGGTGGCCATCGCGACGCGGCGCCGTCGCGCCCACCACCGGATGGTCGTCGACCTCGTGGGCAAGTCGCAGAAGTGGGCGCACGCCCACGCCGGTGACGGGTTGCGCATCCTGAACGTGGACCAGCCGCTGGCGTACTGCCTGCCGGGCGTGCGCAGCCGCGTCGTGGTCAGCGAGGGCACGCTGACGACGTTGGCGGACAACGAAGTTGCGGCGATCCTCACCCACGAACGCGCGCACCTGCGCGCCCGGCACGATCTCGTGCTGGAGATGTTCACCGCGGTGAACGCGGCGTTCCCGCGCTTCGTTCGCAGCGGAAGCGCGCTGCACGCGGTGAGACTGCTGGTCGAGATGCTGGCCGACGACGCGGCGGTGCGCATCGCCGGTCCCACTCCGCTGGCCCGCGCGCTCGTCGCGTGCGCGGCCGGTCGTACGCCGTCGGGTGCGCTGGCCGCGGGCGGACCCACCACCGTGCTACGGGTACGTCGGCTCGGAGGCCGGCCCAACAGCCGCGTGCTGGCCGCAGGCGCGTACACCGCCGCGGCCGCGGTGCTCGTGGTGCCCACCTTTGCGGTGGTGCTTCCGTGGCTGACCGAACTGCAGCGGCTGTTCACCGCTTAGGGACAAGCCGCGCGAACGAGGCGTTCACAACAAAACAACGAAAGGCTGCCCGCATGAGCTCTGACGCATCTGCTTCCGCGACCACCGGTACCGCTCAGATCGGGGTGACCGGGCTTGCCGTCATGGGATCCAACATCGCGCGCAACTTCGCCCGGCACGGGTACACCGTCGCGCTGCACAACCGCTCGATCGCCAAGACCGACGCGCTGCTCGACCAGCACGGCTCGGAAGGCAAGTTCGTGCGCAGCGAGACCATCGCCGAATTCCTCGACGCCCTGGAGAAGCCGCGACGGGTGCTGATCATGGTCAAGGCCGGGGACCCCACCGACGCGGTGATCAACGAACTCGCCGACGCGATGGAGGAAGGCGACATCATCATCGACGGCGGCAACGCCCTCTACACCGACACGATCCGCCGCGAGAAGGCGATGCGCGAACGCGGGCTGCACTTCGTGGGCGCCGGCATCTCCGGCGGCGAGGAGGGTGCGCTGAACGGGCCGTCGATCATGCCCGGCGGCCCGGCCGAGTCCTACAAATCGCTGGGTCCGCTGCTCGAGGAGATCTCGGCGCATGTCGACGGTGTCCCCTGCTGCACCCATATCGGCCCCGACGGCGCGGGCCACTTCGTGAAGATGGTGCACAACGGCATCGAGTACTCCGACATGCAGCTGATCGGCGAGGCCTACCAACTGCTGCGCGACGGGCTGGGCAAGTCGGCCGGCGAGATCGCCGACGTCTTCGACGAATGGAATTCCGGCGATCTGGACAGCTTTCTGGTCGAGATCACCGCCAAGGTGTTGCGCCAGACCGACGCCAAGACCGGTGAGCCGCTCGTCGACGTCATCCTCGACGAGGCCGAGCAGAAGGGCACCGGACGTTGGACGGTGAAATCGGCGCTCGACCTCGGCGTCCCAGTGACCGGTATCGCCGAGGCCGTGTTCGCGCGCGCTCTGTCGGGATCGGTGGCCCAGCGCAAGGCCACCACCGGCCTGGCCTCCGGCGACCTCGGTGAAAAGCCCAGTGACGCCGAGAACTTCGTCGAGGACATCCGCCAAGCCCTGTACGCGTCGAAGATCATCGCCTACGCGCAGGGCTTCAACCAGATCCAGGCCGGCAGCGCCGAATACGACTGGGGCATCACCCCCGGCGACATGGCCACCATCTGGCGCGGCGGCTGCATCATCCGGGCCAAGTTCCTCAACCGGATCAAAGAGGCCTTCGACGAGGACCCCGACCTGCCGACGCTGATCGTCGCGCCCTACTTCCGCAGCGCGATCGAGGCGGCGATCGACAGCTGGCGCCGCGTCGTCATCACCGCCACCGAGCTGGGCATCCCGATCCCCGGTTTCTCCTCGGCACTGTCCTACTACGACGGACTGCGCCAGGAGCGCCTGCCCGCTGCGCTCACCCAGGGCCTGCGGGACTATTTCGGCGCGCACACCTACGGCCGCATCGACACCGACCCCGCCAAGCGGTTCCACACGCTGTGGAGCGGGGACCTCAGCGAGGTCGAGGCCTAGCGTTCTCTCGGCAGGGAACCGGGCGCCGTCGGGCCACTAGACTTGGACCGACATGCGATTTCTGGACGGCCACCGGCCCGCTTATGACCTGACCTACAACGACGTCTTCATCGTCCCTGGACGCTCGGATGTCCAGTCCCGGATGGACGTCGACCTGTCGACCGCCGACGGCTCGGGCACCACGATCCCGGTCGTCGTCGCGAACATGACCGCCGTCGCCGGCCGGCGGATGGCCGAGACGGTGGCCCGTCGCGGCGGCATCGTCGTGCTGCCGCAGGACTTGCCGATCTCCGCGGTGAAAGAGACCGTCGACTTCGTCAAGAGCCGCGACCTCGTCGTCGACACCCCCGTGGTGCTCTCCCCCGACGACTCGGTGTCCGATGCGACCGCGTTGATCCACAAACGTGCCCACGGCGTCGCGGTCGTCGCCTTCGAGGGCAGGCCGATCGGCCTGGTCACCGAGGCGAACTGCGAGGGCGTCGACCGGTTCACCCGCGTGCGCGACGTCGCGGTCTCCGACTTCGTCACCGCGCCGGTGGGCACCGAGCCGCGCAAGGTGTTCGACCTGCTCGAGCACGCACCGGTCGACGTGGCGGTGCTCACCGAGAGCGACGGGACGCTGGCAGGCGTGCTGACGCGCACCGGTGCGGTCCGGGCGGGCATCTACACACCCGCGGTCGACGACAGGGGCCGCCTGCGGATCGCTGCCGCGGTTGGGATCAACGGCGATGTCGGCGCCAAGGCGCGCAGCCTGGCCGAGGTCGGGGTGGACCTGCTGGTGATCGACACGGCCCACGGACACCAGGTCAAGATGCTCGATGCGATCAAGGCGGTCTCGTCGTTGGATCTCGGGCTGCCGCTGGCTGCGGGCAACGTGGTCTCCGCCGAGGGCACCAGGGATCTGCTCAGCGCAGGCGCGTCGATCGTGAAGGTCGGTGTCGGACCGGGCGCGATGTGCACCACGCGCATGATGACCGGGGTCGGGCGACCCCAGTTCTCCGCGGTCCTCGAATGTGCCGCTGCGGCACGGCAATTGGGCGCGCACGTGTGGGCGGACGGCGGTATCCGGCATCCGCGCGATGTCGCACTGGCATTGGCCGCGGGCGCATCCAACGTGATGATCGGCTCGTGGTTCGCGGGCACCTACGAGTCCCCCGGCGACCTGATGCGCGACCGCGACAACCAGCCGTTCAAAGAGAGTTACGGGATGGCGTCCAAACGCGCGGTGGCCGCGCGCACCGCCGGCGACGGGTCGTTCGACCGGGCCCGCAAGGCGCTGTTCGAGGAGGGCATCTCGACGTCAAGGATGGGCCTGGATCCGTCCCGTGGAGGTGTCGAGGACCTGCTCGACCACATCACATCCGGGGTGCGCAGCACCTGCACCTACGTGGGCGCGGCGAATCTGGCTGAACTGCACGAGAGGGTGGTGCTCGGCGTGCAGTCGGCGGCCGGCTTCGCCGAGGGGCATCCGCTGCCCACGGGTTGGTGATCCCTCCCCCGCAAGATCACCCGTTACCATGGGTTTCCTTCAGTCCTCTACGCGAAAGGGATCCCGTGCCGCAGGCACCCGTCGAGGCCCGGGTTGCAGAGGGGGCCCACCGGGCCGAGCGGCCCGAGCCTCCCGACGCCGAGCCCTCCTCTAGACGGCCGGACAACAGGTCCGGCACCAGCGCGAGGACACCCCGATGAGCATCGCCACGACGGTGCTGTCGCTGCTCGCAATCGTATTGCTGACGGCGGGCACCGCGGTTTTCGTCGCCGCCGAGTTCTCGCTGACCGCGCTCGAGCGCAGCACGGTGGACGCCAACGCACGCAGCGGGCACCGCCGCGACAAGATGGTCCGACGGGCGCACCGCACGCTGTCGTTCCAGCTGTCCGGGGCCCAGGTGGGCATCTCGATCACCACGCTCGCGACCGGCTACCTGGCCGAACCCGTTGTCGCGCGCTTGATCCACCCCGGCCTGGATGCGATCGGCATCCCCCCGGCCTACACCGGCGGGCTGGCGCTGGTGCTGGCGATCGCGATCGCCACCTCGATCTCGATGGTGTTCGGCGAGCTGGTGCCCAAGAACCTCGCAGTCGCCCGGCCCGTGCCGACGGCACGCTGGTCGGCCGGACCGCAGCTGCTGTTCTCCGCGCTGTTCACCCCGCTGATCCGGCTGACCAACGGGACCGCCAACATGATCCTGCGTCGCCTCGGTATCGAACCCGCCGAGGAGCTGCGCTCGGCGCGATCCCCACAGGAACTGGTGTCGTTGGTGCGCAGCTCGGCTCGCAGTGGCGCACTGGATCCCGTCACCGCGGTCCTGGTCGACCGATCCCTGCGGTTCGGCGATCGCTCCGCCGAGGAGCTCATGACCCCCCGACAGAAGATCGAGGCCCTCGACGCCGACGCGACCGTTGCCGAGCTGGTCACCGCCGCGATCAGGACCGGGTTCTCGCGGTTCCCGATCATCCGCGGAGACCTCGACGAGACGATCGGGATCGCGCACGTCAAGCAGGTTTTCGAGGTGCCGATCGACCAACGCGCGACCACCCGGCTGGCCACGCTGGCGCTGCCGGTCGCCAAGGTGCCCTCGACTCTGGACGGCGACACGGTGATGACCCAGATCCGCGCCAACGGCCTGCAGACCGCGCTGGTGGTCGACGAGTACGGCGGGACGGCGGGCATGGTGACCGTGGAGGACCTGATCGAGGAGATCGTCGGCGACGTCCGCGACGAGCATGACGACGAGGCCCCCGATGTGGTGCCCGCGGGACGCGGCTGGCGAATATCGGGCCTCTTGCGCATCGACGAGGTCGCAAGCGCTACCGCGTTCCGCGCCCCTGAGGGCGACTACGAGACGATCGGCGGCCTGGTCCTCGAGAAGCTCGGGCACATCCCCGACGAAGGCGAGTCGGTCGAGCTTGAGGCGTTCGACCCGGACGGCCCGCTCGAGGATCCGAACCGCTGGCTGGCCACCGTGCTGCGGATGGACGGCCGCCGCATCGACCTGCTGGAGCTGACCGAACTGGGCCGCAGCGGCGAGGCCGACGGGAGGAGCGTCGATGGGTGACCTCTTTGGCGTGCTGCTGACGGTGGTGCTGCTCGCCGTCAACGCGTTCTTCGTCGCCTCGGAGTTCGCGCTGATCTCCGCGCGGCGCGATCGCCTGGAGGCGTTGGCCGAACAAGGCAAGAAGAGCGCCGTCACCGTCATCCGCGCCGGTGAACACCTGTCGCTCATGCTCGCGGGCGCTCAGCTGGGCATCACGATCTGCTCGATCCTGCTCGGTCGCGTCGGCGAACCCGCCGTCGCGCATCTGCTGGAGAAGCCGTTTGACGCCGTCGGTGTGCCCGATGCCGTGCTGCACTCGGTGTCCTTCGTCGTCGCTCTGGCCATCGTGGTCGTCCTGCACGTGCTGCTCGGCGAGATGGTGCCGAAGAACATCGCGATCGCGGGCCCGGAGTCGGCGGCCATGCTGCTGATACCGACGTATCTGGTGTACATCCGCGTGGCACGCCCCTTGATCGCGTTCTACAACTGGTGCGCCAACGTGACCCTGCGGGTGTTCGGGGTGGAGCCCAAGGACGAACTCGACGTCACGGTGTCCACAGTCGAGTTGTCGGAGATGATCGCCGAATCGCTGTCCGAGGGGCTGCTCGACCCCGAGGAACACAGCAGGCTCACCCGCGCCCTGCAGATCCGCGACCGCGCGGTCAAGGACGTCGCATTCCCGCTGCGCGACATTCGGACGGTGTCGGTGGCGCGCGAAGGGGCGGGGCCGACCGTCGGCGCCGTCGAAGAGGCGCTGGCCGAGACCGGTTACTCGCGCTTCCCGATCACCGACGCCTCCGGCACCTACCTGGGGTACCTGCACATCAAGGACGTGCTGGCGTTCGTCAACGACCCCGACGCCGTGCTGGACCTGTCGATGGTGCGCCCGCTGCCGGTGGTTCCGTCGTCGCTGCCGTTGCCCGACGCGTTGTCGCGGCTACGGCGAACCAACAGCCACTTGGCGCTGGTGACCGCACCCGACGGCAGCGTGGAGGCGATGGTCGCGCTCGAGGATCTCGTCGAGGACCTGGTGGGCACCGTGCGCGACGGGACCCATCGTGTCTGACGTCGCAGTGTGCGCCGCTGCCGTGCTCGAGGAATCGGACTGGAGCACCCGCGAGCAGGCGCATCAGCGGCGCGCCGACGCGTTCTGCGCACCGCACCGTCGTCGGGCCCGTTGCGGCGAGAAGCACCCGGTCTGGGACTTTCTGTTCACCTACTACAGCCTGCGGCCCGCCAAGTTGCGGGTCTGGCACCCCGGCTTCGGCTTCGCTTTGGCCGGGGGCGCACAGCGCTTCCTGGGCCGGACGGGGTACGCGAGTGACCACCACGGTGTGACGGTGAGCCCGGAGTATCTGGCGGCGCGGATCGACACCGTGCGGTTCGTCGGCCGGCTGTTGCGGTCCACGGCGGCGCGCCCGGCCCGGCTGAACTGTTTCGGGCTGCACGAGTGGGCGATGGTCTACCGGTCGTCGACGGTGCGCCACGACCGGGTGCCGCTGCGGCTCGGCGCGGCCGGCACCGACGCGGTCGTCGAGTCGATGCCTCTGCGCTGCAGTCACTTCGACGCGTTCCGCTTTTTCACCGAACCGGCCGCCGGACGCAACGCCGAACAGCTGACCCGGCAGAGCCAGGTCGCCACCGAACAGCCTGGCTGTCTGCACGCCGCGATGGATCTGTACAAGTGGTCGTTCAAGCTCGGCCCGCTGGTCAACTCGGAGTTCGTGATGGACTGCCTCGAGCTGGCCGCCCAAGCCCGCGAACTCGACATGCGGGCCAGCCCCTATGATCTCCGCGAATACGGATTCGAGCCGATCGCGATCGAGACACCGGCCGGTCGAGCCGAATACGTGCGGATCCAGCAGACCATTGCGGAGCGGGCCGCGCCGCTGCGGGACGACCTCGCCGATCGGTGCGAACGGCTTCTTACCGCAGCAGCCCGGGACGGCTGACCAGCCGGCTGCGGATAAGCCGGGTTACCGCTGGGTAAGCTGGGACGACAGTTCGAGGAGGAATGATGACCGATCGCGTGACGGTGGGAAACCTGCGCGTGGCCCGGGTGCTGTACGACTTCGTTAACAACGAGGCATTGCCCGGCACCGACATCGACCCCGACACCTTCTGGTCCGGCGTGGACAAGGTCGTCGCCGATCTGACGCCCAAGAACGAAGAACTGCTGGCCAGACGCGACGACCTGCAGGCCCGCATCGACAAGTGGCACCGGCAGCGGGTCATCGAACCGCTCGACCATGACGCGTACAAGGCGTTCCTCACCGAGATCGGCTACCTGCTCCCCGAGCCCGACGACTTCACGATCACCACCGCGGGCGTCGACGACGAGATCACCACGACCGCCGGACCTCAGCTGGTGGTGCCGATCCTCAACGCCCGGTTCGCGCTGAACGCCGCGAACGCCCGCTGGGGTTCGCTCTACGACGCGCTCTACGGCACCGACGTGATCTCCGAGGACGACGGCGCCGAGAAGGGTTCCAGCTACAACAAGGTTCGCGGCGACAAGGTCATCGCCTACGCCCGCCGATTCCTCGACCGAGCTGCGCCGTTGGCCTCCGGCAACTGGAGCGAGGCCACCGGTCTGCGCATCGACGACGGCCAGCTGCTTGTCGACCTGGGCGACGACAACGCTTCGTCTGCTGACTCCTCGCGCGAGCGCTCGTCGGTCGGGCTTGCCGAGCCCGAGCAGTTCGTCGGTTACACCGGAGACCTCGGCTCGCCCCAGTGGTCGGTACTGTTGCGCAACAACGGATTACACGTCGAGATCCTCGTCGACCCGGAATCGCCCATCGGTTCGACCGACGCCGCGGGCATCAAGGACGTCGTCCTGGAATCCGCGGTCACCACGATCATGGACTTCGAGGATTCGGTCGCCGCCGTCGACGCCGAGGACAAGGTGCTCGGTTACCGGAACTGGCTGGGCCTCAACCGCGGTGACCTCACCGAAGAGGTGAGCAAGGGCGGTAAGACCTTCACCCGCAAGCTCAACGAGGACCGCACCTACACCACCCCGGGCGGCGAGGGCGAGCTGACGCTGCCCGGACGCAGCCTGTTATTCGTGCGCAACGTCGGACACCTGATGACCAACGACGCGATCGTGAGAACCGACGGCAATGGCGAAGAAGTCGAAGTCTTCGAAGGCATCCAGGACGCGCTGTTCACCAGCCTGGTCGCGATCCACGGCCTGAAGTCCGGGGACGGCAACGGCCCGCTGGTCAACAGTCGCACCGGCTCGGTGTACATCGTCAAGCCCAAGATGCACGGCCCCGACGAGGTGGCCTACACCGTCGAGTTGTTCGGCCGCGTCGAGGATGTGCTCGGGTTGCCCGCCAACACCCTCAAGGTCGGCATCATGGACGAGGAGCGCCGCACCACCGTCAACCTGAAGGCCTGCATCAAGGCCGCCGCCGACCGGGTGGTGTTCATCAACACCGGCTTCCTCGACCGCACCGGCGACGAGATCCACACCTCGATGGAAGCCGGCCCGATGATCCGCAAGGGCGCGATGAAGAGCACCCAGTGGATCCAGGCCTACGAGGACCAGAACGTCGACATCGGGCTGGCGACCGGTTTCTCCGGCAAGGCCCAGATCGGCAAGGGCATGTGGGCGATGACCGACCTGATGGCCGACATGGTCGAGCAGAAGATCGGCCAGCCCAAGGCCGGCGCCACCACCGCGTGGGTGCCGTCGCCGACCGCGGCCACGCTGCACGCCATGCACTACCACGAGGTCGACGTTTACGCGGTGCACAAGGAGCTGGAAGGCGAGAAGCGCACCAGCGTCGAGCAGCTGCTGGCCGTGCCGCTGGCCAAGGAGCTCGCGTGGGCGCCCGAGGAGATCCGCGAAGAGGTCGACAACAACTGCCAGTCCATCCTCGGCTACGTGGTGCGCTGGATCGACGCGGGGGTCGGCTGCTCCAAGGTGCCCGACATCCACAACGTCGCGCTGATGGAAGACCGTGCGACGCTGCGCATTTCGAGTCAGCTGCTGGCGAACTGGCTGCGCCACGGCGTCATCACGCCCGACGATGTGGTGGCCAGCCTCAAGCGGATGGCCGCAATCGTCGACAAGCAGAATGAGCAGGATCCCGAATTCAAGCCGATGGCAACGGATCCGGACCACAACATCGCATTCCAGGCCGCGCAGGAATTGATCCTCTCGGGCGCCGAACAACCCAACGGCTACACCGAGCCGATCCTGCATCGCCGCCGCCGCGAGTACAAGGCCGAACACGGCGGTGCGTGATCCGGTGACCGGTCGGCGTCGCAAGTAGAGGGCGGAAGTGGGCAGGCACAGTAAACCGGATCCCGAAGATTCGGCAGGCGGGGAGTTCGGCGATCGTCACGACGACTCGGAGACCGAACGCTTCGGTTATCTTGGCGACCGTCCGGAACCGGGACCCGGGAGCTATGACGCGGGCTATGGCTCCGAGTACGGCGACGTCGACCGTCCCGATTATGCGGATGGTCCGGAAGACCCCGGTTACTCGGATTTCGAACGCAACTACTCGGAGCCCGAGACCGGCGCATCGACTCCCCCGCCGGGAGTCCCGCCGCGCTCGGGCCCGGCGCACAGCGGTGAGTGGGAGGGCGGCGAGTGGACCGGTAGCCATCGCGCGGTCACCCCGGGCAGGCGTGGTGTCAGCGTCGGCGTCATCGCTGCCCTGGTCGCGGTCGTGGTGCTCGTCGGCGCGGTCATCCTGTGGCGATTCTTCGGTGACGCCTTGTCCGACCGCACCGATCAGGCCGCCGCGCGGTGCGTCGACGGTGAGCTGTCCGTCGCGGTGGTGGTCGACCCGAACATTGCCGAGCCGATCCAGTCGCTGGCCAACCGGTACAACGAGACCGCCGCCCCGGTGGCCGACAAATGCGTGAAGGTCGGCGTCAAACCGGCCGAATCCGACCAGGTGGTCAACGGTTTCACCGAGGCGTGGCCTAAAGAGTTGGGCGATCGTCCCGCATTGTGGGTGCCGGGCAGCTCGGTCTCGGCGGCGCGGCTCGAGGCTTCGTCGGGTGCACAGGCGATCATCGACAGCCGGTCACTGGCCACGTCGCCGGTGGTGCTGGCCGTTCGGCCGGAGTTGAAGAACGCTCTGGCGCAACAGAACTGGTCGACCATTCCGGCATTACAGAGCAATCCGGCTTCATTGGACGGGCTGAATCTGGCCGGCTGGGGCGCGCTGCGGCTGGCGCTGCCACTGAGCGGCGACAGCGATGCGTCGTATCTCGCCGCGGAAGCGATCGCGGCCGCGTCGGTGCCCGCCGGTGCGCCCGCCAGTGAGGGCATACGCGCGGTGAACACCGTCGTGGCGGGCCAACCGCAGCTGCCGGACAAGAAGACCTCGACCGCGTTCGACGCGCTGGTCAACGCATCCGATCCGGCGGCGGCTCCCGTGCACGCCGTCGCCATCACCGAACAGCAGTTGTATCAGCGCAGCGCCGGTCTGCCCAATGGAGCGGGTGCGGTCTCGGGATGGTTGCCGCCCGGTCCCGCGGCGGTGGCCGATTACCCGGCCGTGTTGGTGTCGGGCGATTGGCTGTCGCAGGAACAGAAGAGCGCTGCCAGCGAATTCGCCCGGTTCATGCGCAAACCCGAACAGCTCGCGGAGTTGGGCAAGGCCGGTTTCCGCACAGAAGGCGGAACGCTGCCCGACAGCGACGTCGTGGACTTCGGGCCGATGCCTGCTCCGATGTCGGTGGGCGACGACCAGACACGCGCGCAACTGGCCAACGCGCTGACCGCCCCGGCGGCCAACCCGGCGGTGACGATCATGCTCGACCAGTCGATGCCCACCGATGAGGGCGGACGGTCTCGGCTGCAGAACGTCGTTGCCGCGCTGAACGCCCGGTTGCAGGCGTTGCCGGCCTCGTCTGCGGTGGGCCTGTGGACATTCGACGGCACCGCGGGCCGTTCGGAGGTGAGCACCGGACCGTTGAGCGACCAAGTCGACGGCCAGTCCCGCTCGGCGGCGTTGACGTCAGCACTGGACCAACAGTCCGCCTCCGGAGGGGGTGCGGTCTCGTTCACCACGCTGCGGCTGGTCTACACCGAAGCGATGGCGAACTTCCGTGAAGGACAAGAGAATTCGGTCCTGGTGATCACCACCGGGCCGCACACCGACCAGACCCTCAACGGAGAAGGCTTGCAGCAGTACATCCGCGGCGCCTTCGACGATGCCAAGCCGGTGGCCGTCAACGTCATCGACTTCGGGTCGGACTCCGATCGCGCGACCTGGGAGGCCGTTGCCGACATCAGCGGCGGCACCTACCAGAACCTCGCCAGCTCCGACTCCCCGGAGCTGACGGCGGCGATCGCGAACTTCCTCGGTTAGCGCCCGGCGAACACCCGACTCACACGCCGCGCCCCTAGTCGCCGAACGTGGGTTACCGGCACACTTTTCTCGGGCAGATTCATACGGTCAGTGCAACATCCTTGGATTTGGAGGTTGTACATGCCGAGTGGTTACCCGCATCCGCGGTCGACGCGTCGGGAGTTGTTTGATCGGGTGTGTCAGGGCGTGGGGGTCGAGCGAGCTGCCCGGGAGATGGGTGTGTCAACGACTGCGGCGACGTTGTGGTGGCGTCAAGCTGGAGCGATGCAGCTATTGAGGGGTAACAATCGTGCTGGCCATGGCGTCGTTGAGCCGGGCGATCCTGATCGACCAGGCGGTAAAGGACATCGCCTTAGTTTGGACGAGCGCATCGCGATCATGCGTGGTCTTGATGCCGGGCTCAGCGACGCCGCCATCGCCGAGCAGATCGGGC
The DNA here is from genome assembly GCF_002245535.1 of Mycobacterium lehmannii. Classification (GTDB taxonomy): domain Bacteria; phylum Actinomycetota; class Actinomycetes; order Mycobacteriales; family Mycobacteriaceae; genus Mycobacterium; species Mycobacterium lehmannii. Next base: position 23,529 of record NZ_NKCN01000018.1, read on the forward strand.
GTGAGCGCAGCACTGTGTGGCGCGAAAAGCGCCGCAACCGTAATGCTGACGGGGACTACCACGCCCGCATGGCCCATAGCCGTGCAGCGCAAAACGCCAAGCGACCCAAAGGGTTCAAGCTCAACGACGCCAGGTTGTGCGCGCGGATCCAGATATGGATGGACCAGGGGTGGAGCCCCAAGCTGATCGCCGACGTGTTGGCCCGCGATCACCCCGATGACAGGCTGGCGCGGGTGAGTCACGAAACCATCTACAAGTGCCTCTACGTCCAAGGCCGCGGGCAGCTGCGCGCTGATCTGCACAAGCGGCTCTCAACCAAACGTGCAGCACGTAAATCACGCGATGCCGCCCCGCGACGCTCACCGTTTAGGGACGTGATCACCATCAGCAAGCGTCCCCCGGAAGTGGATGATCGGGCCGTGCCCGGGCACTGGGAAGGCGATCTGATCATCGGTGCCCATAGCGGTTCGGCGATCGGCACGCTGGTCGAGCGCAGCACCCGGTTCACCATCTTGCTGCACTTGCCCCACGATCACACCGCCGAATCGGTGGCCACCGCGATGATCGCGGCGATGAGCGAGCTGCCGGCCCATCTGCGCCGCACCATCACCTGGGACCGCGGCTCAGAGATGGCCGGCTGGCAAGACATCAGCCTGCAACTACAGGCCCCGGTCTACTTCTGCGATCCCCACTCACCCTGGCAGCGCGGCAGCAACGAGAACACCAACCGGCTACTGCGGTTCTGGTTCGAGAAGGGCACCGACCTGCGCGTGCATTCCAAAAGCGACCTCCAACGCATCCAAGACACCCTCAACACGCGGCCACGACCCACCCTGAACCTCGACACCCCCGCCGACCGCCTCAACGCACTCATCACCCAACCAGCAGCATGAACCCCGAGTGTTGCACCAACCACTTGACTTCAGACCACTCTGGCGTGCGGGTAACCCACGTTCGGCGGGCAGTTGAGTGGTTACGCGAACGCCTCGATGGGCGGGCACGAGCAGACCAGGTTGCGGTCGCCGTACGCACCGTCGATGCGACGCACCGGCGGCCACACCTTCGGGCGGTAGTTCTTGCCCAGCGGATAGGCCGCCTGCTCGCGGGTGTAGGTGTGCTTCCAATCGTCGACCAGCAGGGACTCCGCGGTGTGCGGTGCGTTGCGCAGCGGGTTGTCCTCGGCGGGCCAGGTGCCGTCGCCCACCTTGTCGATCTCCGAGCGGATCGCGATCATCGCCTCGCAGAACGCGTCGACCTCGGCGATACTCTCGCTCTCGGTGGGTTCGACCATCAGCGTGCCCGCCACGGGGAAGCTCATCGTCGGCGCGTGGAAACCGTAGTCCGCCAATCGTTTTGCCACATCGTCGACGGTCACGCCGGTCTGCTTGGTGATGGTACGCAGGTCGAGGATGCACTCGTGGGCGACCATGCCGTTCTCGCCGGTGTAGAGCACCGGGTAGTACTCGTCGAGGCGGCGCGCGATGTAGTTGGCCGACGCGATGGCGGTCAGCGAGGCGGCACGCAATCCGGCTGCGCCCATCATCCGGATGTAGGCCCAGCTGATCGGCAGGATCGACGCCGACCCGTACGGCGCCGCCGACACCGTGTACGCATCCGGCAACTCCTCGGCGAGCGGATGGCCGGGCAGGAACGGCGCCAGGTGCGCGCGCACCGCGACCGGGCCGACGCCGGGGCCGCCGCCGCCGTGCGGAATGCAGAACGTCTTGTGCAGGTTGAGGTGGCTCACGTCGCCGCCGAACCGGCCGGGCCGGGCCAGGCCGACGAGCGCGTTGAGGTTGGCGCCGTCGACGTACACCTGACCGCCCGCGTCGTGGACCGCCGCGCAGATGTCGGCGATGTCGTGCTCGTACACCCCGTGCGTCGACGGGTAGGTGATCATCAACGCCGACAGTCGATCCGCGTGCTCGCTCACCTTTGCGCGCAGATCGTCGAGGTCGACGTCGCCGTTGGGTCGGCACGCCACCACCACGACACGCATGCCCGCCAGCGCAGCCGAGGCCGCATTGGTGCCGTGCGCGCTGGACGGGATGAGGCAGACGTTGCGGTCGGGCTCACCGCGCTCGGCGTGATAGGCCTGGATCGCCAGCAGGCCGGCGTACTCGCCCTGCGAGCCCGCGTTGGGCTGTAGCGACACCGCGTCGTATCCGGTGATGTCGATCAGCCACTGCTCCAGGTCGGCGATCAGCTTCCGCAGCCCCGGGGTGTCGGATGCGGGTGCGAACGGATGCTGGCGCGCGAACTCCGGCCAGGTGATCGGCTCCATCTCGGCGGCCGCATTGAGCTTCATCGTGCACGATCCGAGCGGAATCATGCTGCGGTCCAAGGCGATATCCTTGTCGGCCAACGACCGCAGGTAACGCATCATCTCGGTTTCGGTGCGATACCGCGTGAACGCCGGATGGGTGAGGAACTCCGAGGTGCGCGTGGCGATTCCGGGGCCGTCGAACTCCGAATCGACCGGCGTCGCCGAGAAGGCCGACAGCACCGCCTCGACATGCGCGGCGGTGGTCGCCTCGTCACAGGACACCGAGACGTGGTCGTCGTCGACCAGCCAGACGTTGATGCCGCGCGCCTTGGCCGTCTCGCACACCGCCGCCGCCCGGCCGGGCACCTTGGCCAGCACGGTGTCGAAGAACTCGCGGTGTACGACCTCAACCCCTGCTGCCGTCAACCCGGCCGCCACCGCGCGCGCCCGCTGGTGCACCCGATCGGCGATCCCGGTCAGGCCGTCGGCGCCGTGGTAGCTGACGTACATCGCGGCCATCACCGCGAGCAGCACCTGCGCGGTGCAGATGTTGCTGGTGGCCTTGTCGCGGCGGATGTGCTGTTCGCGGGTCTGCAACGCCAGCCGGTACGCCGGCGCGCCGTCGGCGTCGAGCGACACCCCGACAAGGCGGCCCGGCAGCTGGCGCGCGTGCTTGGCGTGCACGGCCAGATATCCGGCATGGGGTCCACCGAAACCCATTGGCACACCGAACCTCTGGGTGCTTCCGAACGCGACGTCGGCGCCGATCTCACCGGGCGGGGTGAGCAGCGTCAACGCCAGCAGATCCGCACCGATCGCGACCAAAGCGCCGCGGTCATGGGCTTGGGCGACGAGATCACTCCAGTCCACGACGGCGCCGCTGGCCCCCGGCAGTTGAGCGATGACGCCGAAGAAGTCGCCGTCGGGCAGTCCCCGGGTCAGATCGGCGGTGACGATCTCGATGCCGAGCGGTTCGGCGCGGGTGGCCAGCACCGCGGCGCTCTGGCGGAACAGGTCGGCGTCGACGGCCAGCCGGTTCGACGGTCCGCGCACTGCGCGGTGCATCAGCGTCATCGCCTCGGCGGCCGCCGTGCCCTCGTCGAGCATGGACGCGTTGGCGACCTCGAGGCCGGTCAGATCGGTCACCATCGTCTGGAAGTTGAGCAGCGCCTCGAGGCGGCCCTGGCTGATCTCCGGCTGGTACGGGGTGTAGGCGGTGTACCAGGCGGGGTTTTCAAGGATGTTGCGGCGCAACACCGGTGGGGTCAGCGTGTCGTAGTAGCCCTGGCCGATCATCGACACGGCCACGGTGTTCGTGTCGGCGAGCGTGCGCAGTTCGGCCAGCGCCTCGTCCTCGGAGGCGGCCGCGGGTAGCCGGTCGAGTCCCGGGGCCAAACCGTCGGCCGACAGCGGGTCGAGGATGCCCGATGGCAGCGCCTTCTCGGCGAGTTCGTCGAGTGAGGAGACGCCGATCGTCTCGAGCATGGTGGCGACGGCGTCGGCATCCGGTCCGATGTGGCGGTCGGCGAAATTGGGCTGATGGTGATCGAACACTCGGGCTACTCCAGACGCGTTCAGGCAGAGGACCGCTGGGTTCCTCCCCCTCTGTCGTCGACCCGGTGCGGGCGCCTGAGAGATTCGGCGATCACGACGGTGCGAGATTCGCCTTTCCCCATGGGCGGGCGAGGGCGGCCGGGCGGACCCGACCGGAGAGCTCACCGCTTTCCAGAGGCATCGGGGTCTCGTGCGGTCCTGGGTGCCTGAGAGGTTGACGGAGAGGTGTTGCTCCTTCGGCGTCCGTGACTGGCCGCCACGAAACTCTCCCGCACAAGCGCGATGCGTTCACGAGTTTACCGTCAGAGGCGCTGGCCTCGGCAGCGAGCGGGTGCGTGGCCCGAAATGTCAGCCGATCTTGCGGTCGCGGTGCTTGCGCCGCGAGGCCAACTCGTCCTCGGGAGCCGCGATCGACTCGCCCCCGTCGGCGCGCTCACCGGGGAAATCGGCGATAGCGCCGGTCAACTCCCGCATCGCACCCGAAACCGCGATGCCGAACACGCCTTGACCGCCCTGCAGAAGGTCGACGACCTCTTCGGCCGACGTGCACTCGTAGACCGTGGTGCCGTCGGAGAACAGCGTGATGTTGGCCAGATCGCGAACCCCGCGCTGGCGCAGGTGGTCGACGGCGACGCGGATGTTGTGCAGCGAGATACCGGTATCGAGCAGGCGTTTGACGATCTTGAGGACCAGGATGTCCTTGAACGAGTACAGCCGCTGGCTGCCGGAGCCTGCCGCGCTTCGGATGGACGGTACGACCAGCGACGTCCGAGCCCAGTAGTCGAGCTGGCGGTAGGTGATGCCGGCGATCTGGCAGGCGCTGGGGCCGCGGTAGCCGACGAGCTCGTCGGGAACGGAGTTGTCGGGGAACAGCCCGGCCTGGACGGGTTCTCCGGCCGGCTCCGGAGTGGTGGTCAGTTCCGAATCCGCGGGGCCGCTAGCAGCGGTGAGGTCCAGCTGCTCCTGACGTGGCGTGTCTCCCACTTCCAGATTCCTCTCGCCGATCGAACCCGCCTCTGTGACCTACGTGGGCACACATTTGCCAAGCCCGAGTGTGTCGAGCATACGCTTCTCGCCGTCCGCGGACTGCCCATCAGTGGTCCGGCCCCCAAAGTATGGCTGCCCGATTCGCCGACGGGGAAACCCGGTACCGCGTGTCGAGGGGACGAGACGTTTCCGTGACAAACCCGCAGGACGACGGCCGCCTCTAGGTGGCCTTGAAGTCGTCCGGAGAGACCGAATCCAAAAACTCCTTGAACTTCTCGACCTCGTCCTCGCGCACTGCGCCCGCCGCTTCGTCGTCGTTCTCGTCGGGAATGATCAGCCCGGCCTCCGCCAGCACCGCTTCCTCGACGTAGATCGGCACCCCGACCCGCAGCGCGATCGCCACGGAATCCGACGGACGCGCCGACACCTTGATGTCGCGGTCGAAGATCAGGTCGGCGTAGAAGGTGCCCTCCTGCAGGTCGACGATGCGCACCTCTTTGAGCGAATGGCCAAGCGCGGCAATGACATCTCGGATCAGATCGTGTGTCAGCGGCCGGGCCGGCTCGACCCCCTGCTGTTCGAGCGCGATCGCGGCGGCCTCCGACTGGCCGATCCAGATGGGCAGATACCGGTCGCCGTTGGACTCCCTCAGCAGCAGGACCGGCTGGTTCTGCGGCTGCTCCACGCGAATGCCGACCACACGAACCTCACCCATCTGCGTCTGCCCTCCGCACCGAAGAAGCGAGCTTCATAGCCATCGCTTCGAGTCTAATCCTCAGCGATCCAGTACGTCGCGCACAGCCGACTTGATCAACGATGTGTGCAATGTGATCGCCAAGGCCGCCACTTCACGTGCCAGATCGTCGGCCCGGTCGCGGGCGCCTGCCTTGTTGGCCTTGACGATAGGCCCTGCGATCTGGGCGATCAGATCGGACTGCCGATCGGCCGCCGACCGGAACGCCCGCAGGTGCCGGGGCTCGACACCGTAGTCCTCCAGAGCGCGGGCGCACTGGGCGATCACCACGGAATGCTCGTCGAAGAATCCGCCTCGTCCGGGCGTGATGACGCCGGCCTTGACGAGCGCGCCCAGCAGTTCTTCTCCGACGCCTGAGCGGGCCAGCAGATCCTCCCGCGACAGGCGCACCTGCGTCGGGGCCACCGCCGCCGCACCCCCGGGAGCGTCGGTGCCCTCTGTGCCGTCTGAGGACACCGGAACCAAACGCGGTACGCCGTATGCCGATCCGTTCTGGGGCAGCTCGCCGTCGGGCTGTGCGTCGAGCTGTGCCTTGATCACCTTCAGCGGCAGGTACTGGTCGCGCTGGGCGGTGAGGATGAACCGTAGACGTGCGCAGTCGTAGGCGGTGAACCGCCGGTAACCCGACGCGGTGCGCTCGGGGGTGACCAGGCCTTCGGCCTCCAGGAACCGGATCTTGGAAATGGTCACGTCCGGGAAGTCCGGTCGTAGCAGATCGAGGACCGCTCCGATCGACATCCCAGTGAGCGCGGGAGTGTCGGGTGCGCCCATGGTTACTCTTCGCGCATGCGTTGGTCGACCACTAGCCGGCCTGACCGCTGTCGTCGTTCTTCGGGCCGGTGAGAAACACCAGGCGGAACTTCCCGATCTGCACCTCGTCGCCGTTGGCCAGCACCGCCGAGTCCACCGGTTCGCGGTTGACGTAGGTGCCGTTGAGGCTGCCGACGTCGACCACCTGGAACTCACCGCTTTCGAGGCGGAACTCGGCATGCCTGCGGCTCACCGTGACGTCGTCGAGGAAGATGTCGCTGTCGGGATGCCGACCGGCCGACGTGGTGGGCTGGTCGAGCAGGAACCGCGATCCCGCGTTCGGCCCGCGCTTGACGACCAGCAGCGCCGATCCGGCGGGCAGACCTTCGACGCCCGAAACGGCGCCCTCGGTGCCAGCCGTGGCCGGGGCGTCCAGTTCATTGAGGAAGTCGGCGCGGAAGACGGACGTCGTTTCCACGGTGACTTCGTCAGACGTCTGGTCGGTCCCAGAGTTCTGGTCGTTTTCCGTCACCCGCTGCTCCTAACTGGCTGCTGTGGCGATACCGCGTCTGATGTCGACCGTACCGCGCGGCGAGCGCGATTGTGCCCACCACCGCCGGATCCGCCCTAGTTGGCGTCCGGTCTGCAAAACCCTAACAACCCGTCACTCGCTCACTGTGCTGCGGTAGCCGTCGGCGTCCAGCAGCGTGCCCAGCCCCTGCTCCAGGGCGGCGGGGTCGGCCTGCAGCTCGACCAGCCAACCCTCCCCGTAGGGATCGGAGTTCACGAGCTGGGGACTCCCCTCGAGATCACCGTTGACCGCAACGACTTTCGCGGTGACGGGGGCGTACAGGTCCGACACCGACTTGGTGGACTCCACCTCGCCGAACGACTCGCCGGCAGTCACCTCGGCACCGACGTCGGGCAGCTGGACGAACACCACGTCACCGAGCGCCGACTGGGCGTAATCGGTGATACCGACGCGCACGGTGTCGTCGCCGGTACGCAACACCCACTCGTGTTCTTCGGTGTAGTGCAGGTCGGCTGGGATTTCGCTCACGGCGCTCCTCGTTGTTCAGCGGTTCGGCCCGGGTTGGCAACTGACCCTCATTTGACTGGCTGAGCGTATTGGCGCTGTTTCGGTTGCCGCAAGGCGGTCACGTCGACGCGGTCGGACTGCTGCACAGCCATGCTGCCGCCGACCCGTTCGACGCTGTCCATGGCGCCACCGGGAATGGTCATGGCGGCGGCCAGGGTGGGCGGATCGCCAATGGCCAGAACCGAATACGGCGGGCTCATGGTGACGTCGTCGATCACCAGCGCGCCCGGGTTGCCGACGACCCAGGTGTCGACGCCGACGCGCACCGCGGTCTGCGCGTCGGTTCCCCCACCCCGGATCTCCATTGCCTCGGCGCCTGCGTTGCGCAGTTCGTTGATCACGTCGAGCAGCGTTTCGGCGGGCACGCCGGGCGCGGTGTCGGTGATCGTCAACGTCACACCAGGCCCGGTCGCGGGAACCGTGCCGATCAGGATGGACAGCGCGGCCAGACGGGCCTGGGCGTTCTCGATGGCGGCCTGGTCGCTGCTGCCGGACGCCTGCAATTGCGCCAGGGTGCGCTGCAGATCGTTCACCTCGGTGTTCAACGCAGCCTCCCGCTGTTGCAGCGAGTCCAGCAGCACCAACAGGTCAGCGGGCCGGGCGGTCTCGAGCGAGTCACCGGACTCGTTCTGCCGAACCTGGGTCACGATCGCCACACCGAGCAGTACGCACAGCACCACGGCCAGCGCCCCGAACACCACCTGGGAGCGGCCCCTCCGCATCACCCCGCCGATTCCGCCCGCGCGCAGGTCGCCGATCTCCCGAGACGGCTCGTCGGTCGGCAGTTCGTGGCGGCCGCCGCCGGCGCGACGGTCGTCGTTGTCATCGGGTAGGGAATGCTGCGGTGTGTGCTCATTCATGGGCATGCCTCGTCATCACGCGCCGAACAACCTGCGGCGCAAAGCGGCTGCGTTGCCGAAGATCCGGATTCCGAGCACGACGATGATCGCCGTCGACAACTGCGTGCCGACCCCCAACTGGTCGCCGAGGTAGACGATCAGCGCGGCGACCAACACGTTGAACACGAACGACACCACGAACACCTTCGAGTCGAAGATGCGCTCGAGGTACGCGCGCAGGCCGCCGAAAACCGCGTCGAGCGCGGCGACCACCGCGATCGGCAGGTAGGGCTGGACGAACTCGGGCACGTCGGGGTGGAACACCAGGCCGAGCACCACTCCCGCGATCAGTGCGGCGATTCCGATCATGTGTCTGACTTCATGTTCGTGTCATTGCCCAATCTGCTTGGCGAAGTTCAATTCTCGAACCGAGCCCGCGGGCAGCTTCAGCCCGTCGCCGGTACTCACGCTCACCCCGACACCGTAGGAGGCCTCCAGCAGCCGCAGCCGCTGCAGGCCCGGGCTGCGGTCGAATACCTCCTGCATCGCGTGCGGCGGTCCGATCGCGAGGACGACATAAGGGCTGCTGATCGGTTGATTGTCGACCAGGATGCCGCCGCCCGCCTGTCGGATAGTGACATTGGGGCCGATCCGCACGCCGCCGACCGACAGCGCTTCGGCGCCGCTGACCCACAACGAGTTGACGACCAGTTGCAGGTCGCGGTCGAGAATCACCTGCCTGCTGCCCGGGACCCGTTCTTTGGAGACGTCGCTCAGGTTGGCCGACGACGCGCCCGGGTCGGTGACGGTGATCGTCAGCCCGGGCCCGATCACGGGCGTGGCCGCGGCGGCGAAGCTCGCCTCGTCGAGGCGGCTGAGCAACTGCTGGCCCCGTGCGTCGCCCTCCAGGCGCCTGCGGCGTTCGTCGTCGACCTCGGCCGCCAGCGTGTCCCGGCGCTCGGCGGCCGCGGTGGTGTCGGCCTGCGCCGTCCGCACGCTGCCCGCAAGCACATGCTGCGTCTCCTGGACACCGGGTGCGGTCGCGCGCGCCTGGGCCACCGCGGCGGCGAACACCACCACCAGCAGCAAGGCACCCGCCAGCTGCCAGGCCCACTGCTGCCACCTCGGCCGCTCGCGGCCGGCGGCCTTCGCCTCGGCGGCCGCGGCGTACCCCGGATCGAGGTGATCGGTCAACAGCGACCGCAGCAGCGACGGCACCGGAATCTTGGTCGGCCGGTTCGCCTCGTGAGCGTTGCGGCCCGACTCCGGGTCATAGCCGCCGAGGGTGTTGCGGAAACTCTGCGTCATCGCGACACCTTCGGCAGTTGGCGCATCACCATGCCCACCTGGATCAGGTAGAGCACCGCTGACCACAGGTACATCAGCAGGCCCCAGATCAGAAAGCCCCACCCGATGGCCAGCACCACCCGGCTCCACGTGGCGTCCCACTGCCCCAACAGGATCAGCGGCAGACCCGACATCAACGCGAACGTGGCGGCCTTGCCGATGTAGGTGACCGGCAGCGCGGTCAGGCCACGGCTGCGCAGCAGCGGCAGCGTCGCGGCCAGCACGGCGTCGCGCCCGATCAAGGTGAGCACAATCCACCACGGCAGCGACCCGTGCAGCCCCATGGCGATCGGGACCGTCAGCATGTAGATGCGGTCCACGGCGGGATCGAGCAGCTCCCCCAGCCGCGATGACTGGTTGTCGACCAGCCGGGCGATCTTGCCGTCGGCCCAGTCGGAGAACCCGCTGAACATCAGCACGGCCACCGCCCAGGCGTTGGCATGCACCACGAGCAGCAGCCACAGGAAGACCGGCACCAGCACCAGTCGCACCGCGCTGAGCACGTTGGGCACGGTGAGCACCCGGTCGCGGGCCTGACCCGCCCCCTCCGGCGGCGAAGGCACCTGGCCATGCGCCTCGGTCATGGGCTAAACCTAGCGGAACACGCCCGGCAGGCTCAGCGCCGAGAGCGAGTCGTCGGCCAGTGGGTTGTCGTGCACCATGTACGTCCACGTCGAGGTCGGCCGGGCCAGCTTCGACAGGTCCACGCCCGGCTCGTCCTCGATCGACGGCGCGGTTTCGAACGTCTGCTGGGCCGCCTCTATCGCGTCGGCGGCCAGCGATGCGAACGCGTCGACGGCCATGCGGTGGAACTCGTCGATCGGGGTCTGGTTGCCCAGCGCCCGCAAATGGATGCTCTCGCGGATGTCGGCCAGGTATGCCAGGTGGTCGGCCCAGCCGCGGTCGAGGTGGTACAGCATGATCAGCCGGCAGATCGTCTCCAGCTTCTCCTCACCGAGCCGTTCGACGACCTCCTCGTAGCGTTTCGGCGACAGCTCGGCGAGCTCCTCGCGCGCTGTGGGTGTGCGCAGCAAGGTGTTTCGTCGCTCTACGATGATCGCGCGCTGCTGGGCGATCAGCTGGTTGTAGCGCCAGTTGGTGGCGTGGATATCCAGCATCCGGCCTTCGGCGACGCGCTGTGCGTGGTCGAGCAGGCTGGCGGCCTTGGGGCTGACGACGCGGCCGTCCTCGTCGGTCTCCATCGGCAGCTTGTTGGGTTCGAGATGCGCGACGACGACGTCGTCTTCCCAGCTGGAGAAGAACACCGACGAGCCGGGATCGCCCTGGCGCCCGGCGCGGCCGCGCAACTGGTTGTCCAACCGCTCGGTGTGGTGGCGGCCGGTACCGATGACGTGCAGCCCGCCGAGTTCGGCGACCTCATCGTGGTCGGCCTCGTCTGAGCCCCCGAGCCTGATGTCGGTACCCCGGCCTGCCATCTGCGTGGACACGGTGACGCTGCCCAGCGTGCCGGCCTCGGCGATCACCGCGGCCTCCTCGGCGTCGTTCTTGGCGTTCAGCACGACTGCGGGAACACCGGCCTTGACCAGTTTCTCGTGCAGCTCTTCGGATTCCGCGACGTCGCGCGTGCCGACGAGCACCGGCTGCCGGGTCTGGTGAACCTCCTTGATGTGCTCGACGACCGCGTCGTTCTTGGCGGCCGCGGTGACGTACACCCGGTCGGGCTCGTCCTCGCGGATGTTCGGCTTGTTCGGTTCGATCGGTGACACGCCGAGCTTGTAGAACTGGCGCAGCTGTTCGCCGGCCGCCAGCGCGGTGCCGGTCATACCGCACACCGTCGCGTACCGGTTCACCAGCGCCTGGACCGTGATGGTGTCGAGTACCTCGCCGGTTTCGGTGGTCTCGATGCCCTCCTTGGCCTCGACCGCGGCCTGCAGGCCGTCGGGCCAGCGCTGCAGCTGCGCGATGCGACCGCGCGAGGCGTTGATCAGGTGTACGGCGTCGTCGCGGACGATGTAGTGCACGTCGCGTTGCAACAGGACGTGGGCGTGCAGCGCCACGTTGATCTCGGTCAGCGTGCCGGAGACGTGCTCCTCGGAGTACAGGTCGATGCCGCCGAGCTTGGCCTCCATCTTCTGGGCACCGATCTCGGTGAGATGGACGTTGCGGCTGTCGGTGTCGGTGTCGTAGTCCACGCCGGGAGTGAGTTCGCCGACCATGCGGATGATGTCGACCTTGGGGGTCTCGCGGTGGGTGGTGCCGGCCAGCACCAGCGGGACCAACGCCTCGTCGACCAACACCGAGTCGGCCTCGTCGATCAGCGCGACGTCGGGGTTCGGCGAGACCAGATCGGCGACGTCGGTGACCAACTGGTCGCGCAGCACGTCGAACCCGATCTCGTTCACCGAGGCGTAGGTGACGTCGCACTGGTAGGCCGAGCGGCGCTCCTCGGCCGTCGAACTCTCGGTGATCCAGCCGACGGTCAGGCCCAGCGCCTCCAGAAGCGGGCCCATCCATTCGGCGTCGCGGCGCGCGAGGTAGTCGTTGATCGTGATGACGTGCACGCTGCGACCGCCCAGGGCGTAACCGGCCGCCGCGATCGCACCCGAGAGCGTTTTGCCTTCACCGGTCGCCATCTCGACCACGTCGCCCGCGAGCATGCGCAGGGCACCCAGAAGCTGAACATCGAATGGCCGCAGCGAAGTTTTGCGCTCGGCGGCCTCGCGGGCTATCGCCAGAAACTGCGGCACGTCGCTCGACTCGGCGAGGTCATCGAGGTTGAGCAACTTGGCGGCCTTGGCCAACTTCTCGTCGTCGAGCGCCGCGGCCTTCTCGTCGAAGTCCGCCGAGCTGCGCACCTGCGCCATCGATTGCGCCTGGCTCCGGTCGGTACTGGCGCCGAGCAACTTCCAGAACCTATTGCTGACACGACCTGAAGTGCGGGTCTTCGTCTTTGCCACACCGCTACCGTACGCGCTGCGCTCCTGGCCGTGAGCGCACGTGCCCGCTTCGCGACGCGCCGTGTTTCGGCGGCTGTCTGCGCACGTCCCCTACTCACGTGTGAGCCCACAGGGTCGGTCGACCGTGCGGAAGTCGATGCGCGCGAAATCGCACACCGGCTCGAAGCCGATCTTTCGATAGATCGCGTTCGAGGTCGGGTTGGCACGATCGGTGAACAGCACCACCGCCGCGTCGGCGCGCTCCAGCGAGGACTGGGAGGCCGCGGCGGTGAGGGCCGAGCCGTAGCCATGGGCCCGGTGCGCCGCCGGTGTGAACACCGGACCGATGCGCGACACCCCCGCCACCGGCGCATGCAGCAGTGCCGTGCTGACCGGTGTGCCGTCGACGTCCCACATCAGAAACCGGCCGCCCCGGACGGCGGCGGCGTCGACGAAGCGAGCCCTCGCGGCGTCGTCGCGGGGGTGGCCGAACGTCTCGCCGAAAAAGCGCTCCATCCAGTCGGTCAGGAGGGCGCGATCGGTCTCGTCGGCCCATCGCGGCGCTCCGGCAACGCCGGTCGGCGGCTGCAGGGTCCCCAGTCGGTAGAGCCGCTCTTCGAGCGTGACGGTGCCGGGATGCCCGCCGTGCGACTGCCAGGCGTCGGCGATTGCGACGGCGACCTGACGGAGCCCGCGCACCCCGGTCAGATCGGGTCGCCTCTGGAGGAGACCGCGGGCGACGACGTCGGCGCAATCTATCGGAATACCGTTGCACACCAACGGGTATGACGGTGTTTGCATTGCGACAGCGACGACGTCCGAGTTCTGCCACACCGACATCAGCAGTGTGTCGTCGGGGATCGCCGCGGCAAGGACCGTCAGCTCGACGGTGTTGGCGACCGGGTCGCGCCGGTACACCGGTTCGGCGATTGCGCGGAACTCGTCGGCGGAATTGTGAATGTGCACCTCCATCAGTTCAGCATGGCCCGAACGCCGAACGGGTCGAGCGATTTTCGTCGCGTTCGCTGCGGTGTGAGGGTGCGCAAAGTGCTGAGATTTGGCGGCGTGCGGTGGGCAGACACGCGCGCTCGCGGAAATTAGGGCTAGGCCAGGTTGGAGCGACGGGGGTAGGCCACCGTCGGATCGGTCAGCACATTCACCACCGCGGGCAGCGTCGAGGAGAAGGCGCGCTCGAGGGCGGGGCGCAGTTCGGCCGGTGTCGACACCAAATCGCCGTATCCGCCGAGCGCGGTCACGACCTCGTCGTACCGGGTGCCCGGCCGCAGGTCGGCCACCACCGAATACCCGTAGATCGCCTCCATCGGATGCTTCTCCAGCGCCCAGACACCGTTGTTGCCGATCACCGAAACGACCTGAATCCCGTGACGCACCAACGTATCCCACTCCATGCCCGAGAACCCGAACGCCCCGTCGCCCTGGAGCAGGATCACCTGGCGATCGGGCCGGGCCAGCTTGGCGGCCAGGGCGTAGCCCGGTCCGGAACCCAGGCAGCCGAACGGGCCGCTGTCGAGCCAGGCGCCGGGCACGTAGCTGTCGATGACGCGGCCGGCATAGGAGCCGAAGTCGCCTGCGTCGACCACCACGATAGCGTCGCGGTCGAGCATGGCGCTGATCTCGGCGTACACGCGCATGGGGTGCAGCGGCGTGCGGTCGTCGCACAGTTCATCGGCCTCGGAGGCACGCATCGCGGTCTCGGTGGCACGCAGGTCGGCGATCCAGGCTTCGTGATCGTTGGCGCCGGCCGCCGACAGGGCGGACAACGTGGCGCTGATGTCGCCGTACAGGCCGGCGGCGACCGGTCGAGGCTGCGGTCGATCCGGGGGGCAACGGTCGACGGCGATCAGCACGGTGTCCGCGCCGAACACACCACCGAAGCCCAGACGAAAGTCCATCGGCACGCCGATCACCAGCGCAACATCTGCCTGCTTCAACGCCTTTGACCGCGCCCGGGAGAACGCGAGCTGGTGGTCGGCGGGGACCGCGCCGCGGGCCATCCCGTTCATCAGCACCGGAATGCGCAGCGCCTCGGCCAGATTCAGCAGCGCCGTCTCGGCATGACCCCACCAGACGTTGGTCCCGGCCATGATGACCGGCCGTTGCGCCTCGGCGAGCAGGCCCAGCGCAGCGCCCACGGCGTCGCCGTCGGCCTGCACCACCGGAGTCGGTTGACTCAGCGCTCCTGGCGCGCCGGCGTCCGCGGCCTCGCTGAACACGTGGTCCATCGGAAAGTCGACGAACGACACACCCGAGGGCCCGCCCGCCGTCCCGGCCGCGGCGCGCAACGCGTCATCGACCAGTCCCGCAACGGCATCCGGCGCCTGGGCGGTCGCGGCGAAGCGGGTCAACGGCGCGACGAACGGGACGTGGTCGATTTCCTGCAGGCTGCCCTGCCCCCACCGCATGGCTGGCGCGCGACCGCCGAGGATCACCAGCGGTGACTGGTTCTGCTGCGCGGCGGCCATCGCGCTCATGCCGTTGGTGACGCCGGGCCCGGCCGTCAACGCCGCGACACCCGGTACCCGGGTCACCTTGGACCAGCCCTCGGCGGCGAACGCGGCGGTCTGCTCGTGGCGGGTGTCGACCAACCGGATGTCCTCCGCCCGGCAACCGTCGTAGATCGAGAACAGGTGCCCGCCGGAAAGCGTGAACACCGTGTCGATCCCGCTCGCCCGCAACCGCCGCGCGACCAGATGCCCTGCGTTCACGGTGACCGGAGCGTCGCTGCTCATGTCGGCAGCTTACGCAGGCGGATCACCGGTAAGGACCGTCGCCGACTTCTGCAGGAGGGTCGCGGATGCGGCCGTTCCACAGCCCTGGCGCAGAAATCGGCGGTGCTATCGGCGAAGGTGAGGCTGAGCGACGCGTCGGCCCGGCGCGACCCTTTGGACGGTCGCACAAGGGTTGTCGCGGTACCTTGCCGGAGTGAATGAGGGAATGTTCACCCCGACGCTGGACTGGGGCAGTGAACTGTGGATATCGCTGGTGTGGATCGCCCGGGCCTGGGCGATCACCGCGGTGTGCACTCTGATCGTCTTGGTGCTCATCGCGAAGTTCACCGAGTGGGGCCGTCAGTTCTGGCGCATCACCGGCGACTACTTCAAGGGTCCGGAGAGCGTCAGGATCTGGCTGTGGCTGGGCACGCTGCTGCTCTCGGTGATCATCGGGGTCCGCCTGACGGTGCTGTTCACCTTCCAGGGCAACGACATGATGACCAGCTTCCAGGTGGTGGCGTCCGGCCTGGGCACCGGCGACGACGCCATCCGGAACTCCGGCAGGGACGGGTTCTGGTTGTCGATGATGATCTTCGCGATCCTGGCCGTCATCCACGTCGCGCGGATCATGCTCGACCTCTTCTTGACCCAGCGGTTCATGTTGGCCTGGCGGGTCTGGCTCACCGACCGGCTCACCAGTGACTGGTTGGACGATAAGGCCTACTACCGCGGCCGATTCATCGACGACACCATCGACAACCCCGACCAGCGTATCCAGTACGACATCGACATCTTCACCGCCGGCGTCGGCGGCCTGCCGAACACACCCAACAACACCTCGACGGCCACGCTGCTGTTCGGCGCGATCAGTGCGATCGTCTCGATGGTCTCCTTCACCGCGATCCTATGGAACCTGTCGGGGACGCTCACGCTGCCGTTCATCGGCGACGTGCCGCGGGCGATGTTCTGGATCCTGTTGGCGTACGTGCTGCTGGCTTCGGTCTTCGCGTTCTGGATCGGCAGGCCGATCATCTGGCTGTCGTTCTACAACGAGAAGTTCAACGCCGCCTTCCGCTATGCGCTGGTGCGCCTGCGCGACGCGTCCGAGGCGGTCGCCTTCTACCGCGGCGAGATCGCCGAAAGATCAGGGCTGCGGCGGCTGTTCGCGCCGGTGGTCAGTAACTACAAGCGCTATATCAACCGCATGATGGGCTTCTACGGCTGGAACCTGTCGATGGACCAGATCATCGTCGTGCCGCCCTATCTGCTGCAGTTCCCCCGGTTCTTCACCGGTGAGATCACGCTCGGCGCGATGAGCCAGACCGCGGCGGCGTTCGGCAACATCGAGGCCGGCCTGTCGTTCTTCCGCAACGTCTACGACCAGTTCGCCGGTTACCGGGCGGCGATCATCCGGCTGCACGGCCTGGTGGTCGCCAACGAGGAGGGCCGGGCGCTGCCCGAACTGACCACCGCGCCGTGCGTGGACGGCACCGTCGAACTCTCCGCCGTCGAAGTCCGCACTCCCGATGGCCGACAACTGATCAGACCGCTCGACATGCGACTGGAGGTCGGTGACTCGTTGGTGGTCACCGGTAAGTCGGGCAGCGGCAAGACCACCCTGCTGCGCAGCCTTGCGCAGCTGTGGCCGTTCACCTCGGGCCGACTGACTCGCCCGTGTGGGCCCAACGAGACGATGTTCCTCTCGCAGATGCCGTATGTGCCGCTGGGCGATCTACGCACCGTGGTCAGCTACCCCAACGAAGTCGGCGAGATCGATGACAGGACGTTGAAACACACGCTGCACAAGGTGGCGCTGCCGCATCTGGCGGACCGCCTCGACGAGGTCGACGACTGGGCCAAGGTGCTCTCCCCCGGCGAACAGCAACGGATCGCGTTCGCCAGGATCCTGTTGACCAAACCCAAGGCCGTGTTCCTCGACGAGTCCACGTCGGCCCTGGACGAGGGCCTGGAGTTCATGCTCTATCAGTTGGTTCGCACCGAACTGCCCGACACCATCCTGGTCAGCGTGAGCCACCGCAGCACGGTCGAACAGCACCACACCCACGAACTCGAGCTGCTGGGCGACGGCGACTGGCGACTGGGTCGCGTCGAGGGTGACGAACCGGCGAAGGTCTAACGCGCCACAGCGTGTGCGCCCGCGCGCCTGGCTGCGTGCTCACCCGCCCGCCGCCCGAAGAACGACCCTTCGCCGAGTTGGGTTCCGCTGGCGTAGCCCTTGCCGTCCTGGGCGATGTTGGACGCGCACGCTCCCGCCGCATAGAGGCCTGAGACGGCGGAGCCGTCCTCGCGCAGGACCTCTCCGTCGATCGACACCGCAAGCCCGCCCATGGTGAACCCCGAGTACATCGCGCGCCCCAGCGACAGGTCGAACGCCGCGAACGGGCCGGTGTCCTGGGGTGCGACGTAGTCGGGTTGTTTGTGGAAGTCGGGATCCTCACCGCGAGCGGCGAATTCGTTGTACCGATTCAGGGTCGCGACCAGGTTGCCCTGCGGAATACCCAGCGCCGCTTCCATTTCCTCCACGGTCTCCCAACCGTCGATGAACTTGATCAGCGGCATCTCGGGCATCTCCATGTGGGCCTCGTCGACGACGAGATAGGCCGTCTGCTCAGGCTGTTTGAGCACGAAAGCCGAAGTGCGCGAATGGTATGAGTCCTCGGCGACGAAGCGGTGGCCGTACTTGTTGACTATCACACCGGTGAGCAGGATCTCCGGCGGATACGCCGCGGCGGTGATGAACAGCTGATCCATGTTCTTGGCGACGCCGCCCGCCGAGATGCCCATCCGGATGCCCAGGCCGTCGTCGTTCGGATTGCCCAGGATGTAGGGCTCCACCTCGCCATGGTGCTTGGTCTTGCGCTTCTGGCCGAGCGCCGGCGTGAGCTCGGCGACCATCTCGGGGTTCATCGCGAATCCGCCCGCGGCGATGATCACCGCCTTCGCCTTGATCGCGCCCGTCTCGCCGAAGTGCTTCCAACGCACGCCGGCCACCGACCCGTCGTCGACGACCAGGTTGGTCACCCCGGTCTCGTAGCGGATCTGCACACCGAGCTCGGTGGCGCGCTTGACCAACAAGTCGATGACCATCGCGGCTCCCCCGAGCTCACCGGGCACCGGCACCGAATGGCCGCGCGGTGCCGGTTTGGCCTGTTCGCAGAACGGCCACACCTTCTCGTTGCCCGTATACGAGAGGCCCTCCGTGCCCGGCGGCACCACCACCTTGCCCGGGTAGTAGCTGCGCTCGAACTGAAAACCCAAGTCCTCCAACCAGTTGAAGTGTTCGACGCTGCCGTCGCAGTAGGCGCGGATCTTGTCGAGCTCCGGATCACGCGACACCGCGACCAAGTAGGAGTACATCTCGTCGGCGCTGTCCTCATGACCGGTGGCCTGCTGCACCGCGGTCCCGCCACCCAGATAGAAGTGTCCGCCGGCCAGCGAGCTGGTCCCGCCGGCGTCGGCGGCCTTCTCCAGCACCAGCACCCGAGCGCCCGCAGCGGCGGCGCTGACCGCTGCACACCCGCCTGCGATACCGAATCCGACCACCACGACATCGAATTCGTCGGACCACGACGCGACATCGGCGGCGTCGACGGTGTCGGGAATTTCAATGGTGCTCACTGCTGCTCCTGTTTGATGTAGTCGAAGAATGCCCTGATCTCGTCGGGGATGTGGGCGATCTCCAGGTACGGCACGCCGGCGGCGGCGATGTAGGCGAACTCCATGCCGCCGGGCATCACGCCGCGCTGCACCGCCTCGGCTTTCCGTTCGGCCAGTGCCGCTTCCACGTCGTCGACCTCGATGCAGATGTGGTGCATGCCGGGGCCCGCGGTATCGAGGAAGTCGGAGTAGATGTTGCGCCCGGAGACCGGTGCGATCAGTTCGAGCTGCATGTCGCCTGCATAGCTCAGCGAGATGTCGGCCACGAAATCGGCGGGCTCGCCGCGATACGTGCACGCCTCCTGGGCGAAGTGGACGCCGGGCATGCGCACCCACTTCTTGGCGCCCAACATCGAGGTGAGCGCGCTCTCGGTGGCCTCGAGGTCCCGCGTCACCCACGCGATCTGGACAGGTGTCTGGGCAAGCATCGCGTCGAGAATATCCGCGGGCTGCTCACTTGGCTAGAACGTGTTCTAGTTCAGGCCTCGCCGTAGTACGCCTTCAGGCACCGGTCGGCGGCTGCCCGCGCGGCGGCGGGCTCGGCGCCGGAGGCGATGTTCGCCTCGTGCCAGGCGTCATTGGACAACGCCAGAAAGCGTCGACCCTCGGCGGTGGTGACCCACTGTTCCCCGAACTCCGGGTCGACCGCCTCCCCGGTGGACAGATGCAGCGCCAACCCGAGCACCATCGAGTCCCAGCCGATGCCCACGGCGCCGGGGCCGAACTGCAGCGACATCTCGTCGCCGACGACGGCGATGTGCTCGATGACCAACTGTGCCCGGTCCGCGCCCTGGTCGCCGACGCTGACCTCGATCCAACTGGTGTTGCCGCCGTACTCCCAGGTGGCGGTGAAGCTCTTCGGCGGGTCGCACGTCAGGATTGTTCCGCCGGCGTTGCCGTGCAACTGATAGCTGCCACCGACCTTCAGATCGCCCGAGATCGGCATCAACCACCGCGGGATGCGCTCGATGTTGGTCACGGCATCCCACAGATCCGCCTGATCGGTGTCGTAGGTCTGCTTGATGGTGACGACGTGTGCCTCGCCCGCGTCGATCGTGCGTTTCCCGACCGTGCGTGCGACGGCACTGATCTGGTGGTCCACGTCGATCTCGGTCATGTTGCCTTCTTTCGTCGTTGTCGCTTACCGCGCGCGATCTCGGTGCCGAGCGCATCGAGCTTCGGTGACCAGAACCGCCGAAAGCCGGCGAGCCACTCGTCGGCGTCGCGCAGCGCTGCCCCGTTGACCGCGTAGAGACGGCGCTGACCGTCCGGCCGCACCGAAGTGAACCCGTTGTCGCGCAACACTTTGAGATGTTGCGAGACCGCGGGCTGGGTGATCGCGAACTCGTCGCCGATGGTCTCGGCGATGGCTCCTGCGGGCTGCTCGCCGTCGGCCAACAGCTCGAGGATCCGGCGGCGCACCGGATCGCCGAGGACGTCGAACGCGTGCACCCCTACAAATTAAAGCCTCTACTTATATAAGTCAATACTTATCCGATTGCAGTGCGTCGATCAGCAGGCCGATCTGCAGATCGAAGAGCGCCGCGGGATCGGTCAGCGTGTCGGGCCCGTACTGGCCGAACACCTCGAGGCTGATCGCACCGACCAGTGCCGCCCATGCCAGGAAGCTCCTGGCGATCGCACCGTCGTCGCCCCCGAAGTCGAACTCGACGCGCAACGCCTCGAAATCCGACGACAACGGTTCGTCGACAACCGATTTCGACGAGGGGATGTCGCCGGCGGCGATACCGGCGTCGACCACGTCGAACAAGGCGCCCACGACGCGGGTTCCCGGGCCCACGGTGCGTTCTCGGGGCGCCTGGTATCCGGGAACCGGGGTGCCGTAGAGCAGCGCCCACGAGGCGGGTCGGTCGACCGCCCATCCGCGTGCGGCGTGCGCCATCGCGCGTAACTGCTCGTGCCACGGTGCGCCTTCGCCGCGGGCGTGGTCGACGTGATCGGCGAGTTCGGAATATGCATCGACCAGCAGCAGCGTCAGCAGGTCGTCGCGGCTGGACACGTAGCGGTACACGGCTGACGACACCATGCCGAGGTCGCGGGCGATCGCCCTGACCGAGAGCCCGGCCGCGCCGTCGGTCACGAGGTGACGCCGACCCAACTCGATGATCTGCGCCTCGATCCGCTGCCGGCTCTCGGCCCGTTTGCCCATGTGCCGAGTGTGACACAAAGCGAGATCAGTGCTCTTGAATTCGGCGTCGCGAGGTGGCACTCTGAGTACGAGAGCACCGCTCTCTGATTGAGGAGGTCCCCTGTGACTACAACGCGCTACGACAAACCGACGCGGGCCGCCCGCGTCGTCAACCACGTCTTCCGCTGGCTGGCTGAGGCCGGTGTCAGTGTCGCCGGGACGAAGGCGCTCTCGGTGCGAGGCCGCAAGACGGGCAAGCGCCGAAGCGTGGTGGTCAACGTGCTCACGGTCGGCGGTCGCGACTACCTCGTCTCCCCGCGCGGTCACACCCAGTGGGCCCGCAACGCAAGGGCGGCCGGCGTCGTCGACGTCGGTCCCCGGTGGCGCCGCCGCGAGGTGCGGATCGCCGAGGTGCCCGACGAGGTCAAGCCCGAGCTGCTCAGCCGCTACCTCGACCGCTGGTTCTGGGAGGTCAAGGGACACGTCGGCGGCCTGACGCCGACGTCCTCACCGGAGGAGTTGCGCGCTGCGGCGCCGTCGATTCCGGTGTTCGAGCTCGTGCGTTAGGGCAGGGATACGGAGCCGACGTTGGCGGATGCGGCCGAGATGACGGCCTCGCTGGCCTGCTGGCTCGCCGTCTGCCAGGACACCGCGGCCGGGTACGTGCCCCAGGTGCTGTTGAACATGCCGATCAGCACCGCCCGGTTGTCGGGGGTGATCACGTACACCGGGCCGCCCGAGTCGCCCTTCTGGCTGACCACACCGTTGGCCATCGTGAACCAGCCGTTGTTGACAGCCTCGACGTTGCCGCAGCTCTCACCGGTGACCACGCCGAAGTGGCACACCGGCTGCCCGGCCGTCGGCACGACACCGGGGTCGGCCACCAGCACCTTGCCGCCCGGCAGCACGTTGTTGACCGCGACGTCGGGTGCGAGCGCGATCGCCTCCCAATCGGCGATCTGGTGATTGGTGTCGACGGTCGCACCGTTGGGGGTGTTGTCGCGGTACACCGTCTGCATCCCGATGAGATTGCCGTTGCGGTCGCGCACCGGCCCACTGCCTCGGCAATGGCCTGCGGTGAATGCGATGCGGGTCGCCGGATCGACATAACCCAGCGTGCAAACGTTGTTGTCCTGGCGGATCTCCATGCCGGGGTAGACGAGGACGCCCGGGTTGGCCTGCGCGGGCGCCGACATCAGCGCGACCGCAGTGATCGGGGCGGCCAGCGCCGCCAGTACCCGTAGCGAATGTCGGCGCACTCTCGTCTCCGCTCGTCGAGCCGATAAAGGTTCGGAACCGGCGCGTTGCGAGCCGCCTACCGGGTCGGGAGAGCTGACAATCACCGCCCGACCAGGAGCAACCACTCGACGATGGTCCCGTCACTTGCCCATCGGTGAAGGTCACAGAGACGTTACGCCCCGGCCGCGGTTTCGGCACGGGACAGCTACGAATCGAAACCGAGGCCTAACGCATCCAGTGTCCGCAGATAGGCGTTCCGGCGTCCGGCGGCGTGGTCGGCGCGGTCGAGTGACCACCGGGTCGCCTGGATGCCGACGCTGGCCAGCGGCTCAGGAGGGAACGGCAGCGGGCGCTCGCGCACCATCTGCAGTTCGGTGCGCGGGGTGGGTCTGCCCTCGAGCAGGTCCAGGCACACGTCGGCGGCGAACCGGGAAGCGCCAACGCCCAGTCCGGTGAAGCCGTTGACGTATGCGACGCGGCCGTCCCTGGCCAGTCCCCAGTGCGCGCAGAACCGGGTGTTGGTGTCGATCGCGCCGGCCCACCGATGACTGAATCGGACGTCGTGAAGTTGTGGGAAGGTCAGAAAGAAGTGCTCGGCCAGCCGGCGGTAGCTCGCGGGCCGGTTCTCGTAGCGGGGCCGCACTTTGCGCCCGAAGTGGTAGACGGCGTCGTACCCGCCCCAGACGATCCGGTTGTCCGCGGTCAGGCGGTAGTAGTGGAACTGGTTGGCGCAGTCGTCGATTCCCTGCCTGCCGCGCCAGCCGATGCGGCCCAGCTGGTTGTCGGTGAGCGGTTCGGTGGCCAGTACGTAGTCGTACACGGGCACTGTGTACAGCCGGTTGCGCTTGAGCAGGCTCGGATAGGCGTTGGTCGCGAGCACCGCTTGCCGGGCGGTGACGACGGCCTGACCGGTCTGCACGCGCAACCCGACGCCACCGGAATCCAGCCGGGCGGCGTTGGTGTGCTCGTAGATACGCACGCCCGCGTTCTCGCATGCCCTGGCGAGCTCGAACACCAGCTTGGCCGGGTGCACGATCGCGCAGGTTTGTGCGTCGATCAGGCCGGCAAGGTAGGTCGGTGAGGCCACCTCGTCGCGAACCTGGGTGGTGTCGAGGAACTCCCCCTCGCCGTCGGCCGCGGCCTGGCGCAACCACTCGACCTGATGGGGTTCGGTGGCCACCGTCAGCGTGCCGGTGCGCTGCCAGTCGGTGTCGAGGCCCAGCTCGGCGATCTCGCCCTGCATACCGTCGAGATTGTCCAAGCCCATGTCTTCGAGAACGTCGAATTCGTTGGGCCAGCGTGCCTTTCCGTTCGCAGCACCGTGCGTCAGGCTGGCCTCGACGAAGCCTCCATTGCGGCCCGAGGCCGCCCAGCCCACCCGGTTGGCCTCGATGAGCACGATGCGCTGACCGGGGTCGCGTCGCGCGGCGTGCAGCGCGGTCCACAAGCCGGTGTATCCGCCCCCGACGACGATCAGGTCACAGGTGACCGGCTTCGTCAGGGCGGGGAACTGCGGCCGCGGCGGGCCGACGCGCTCGTCCAGCCACATCGAGCCCAACGTGCTTGTCGCCAGCGAACGTTCGACCAGACCGGCGTCGACCGGGGCGTCGAAGACGGTTTTCACACAGCGCAGACTACGGCGCGCAGAGGTGCTGCGTGGCTCAGGCGCTGACGGGGGCCGACGGCTGCTCCGCCACGAGCGGCGGTCGCGCCGGCGTCCAACCGGGCGGGCCGAACATGTAGCCCAGCCTGTCGCGCCACCGCCGCGCCTGGCGGACGTCGCGCGCGATGGCCACGTACTCGTGTGTCTGCAGCGTCCAGATGTTGTAGGTGTCGACCTGCTTGGTCAGCCCGTAGTGCGGGCGGACCGTCTCGGCCTGGAAGCTGCCGAACAGCCGATCCCACAGGATGAAGATGCCGCCGTAGTTCTTGTCGAGGTACTGCTGGTCCATGCCGTGGTGCACCCGGTGGTGCGACGGCGTGTTGAAGACGAATTCGATGGGGCCCCAGAGCTTCCCGATGCGTTCGGTGTGGATCCAGAACTGGTAGATCAGGTTGATCGAGAAGCTGGCGAAGACGATCCACGGCGGTACGCCGAACAGCGGCAGCAGCGCCCGCAGGAATACGTCACCGCTGATGTTCCACTTCTGGCGCAGCGCGGTGGCGAAGTTGAAGTACTGGCTGGAGTGATGCGCTTGATGGGTGGCCCAGATCAGCCGCACCCGGTGCGCCATCCGGTGATAGACGTAGTAGAGCAGGTCCACCCCGACGATCGCGATCACCCACGTGTACCAGGCGTTCGCGGGTAGCTGCCACGGCGCGACGTAGACGAACAACGCCGCATAGCCCAGCAGCGCGATGAAGTTCAGCACCCCGCTCGTGCCGATCGAGACCACGCCCATCCAGATGCTCGCCCACGCATCGGAGCGCTGGTACGCACCGGCCGGTGCACGCTCGGCCTCCTCGTGGGCCAGTTTGCGGGCGGCCGCCCACTCGATGACCAGCAGCAACAAGAAGAACGGCACCGCAAAGACCACGGGATCGTGCATCAACGGTGGCAATACGTGCGAGAAGGCGCCACTCACATCCACTTCGAAACCTCCGGGCCCAGCATACGTCTCAGCGAAAGCTCAGCACCTGATCGCCCCACGCGGTACGCAGATCGTGGTCGAGGTCGTCGACCACCCTGTCCTCGGCGTCGATGAGCAAGGTGGCGCGATCGGAGGTGCGGTACGGCCGCCACACCGGGTCGCCGGCGAAGCCCGCGGGTGTGCCGTCGACGGCGAAGTTCACCCAGCGCCGCCGGATGCGCGCCGAGACCTCCTTCCCCGTTTTCAGCCCGCCGAGCTTGAAGGTCGGGTCCTTGGGGCCGGCGACCAGATTGCCCCAGACGTACGGCAATTCGGTCGCGTGCGCGGCTCCGAGCCGCAGCAGCCGCAACATCGGGGTGGCGAAGTCGAATCGGTAGAGGTACACGGGTGCGACCTCGCGATGACCCTCGGCGAACCAGACCGACGGCATCCGGAACCCGATATCGCGCGCGACGCCCATACCGATGGTCTTTCCTCGGCCCCGGTATGCGGCGCGGATCTGCTGTTCGTCGGGCAGCTCCAGGTCGGGTTGTTCGGCGGCGATCTCCGCGAACATCGCCCGGATCGCCTTGGGTGTGATCGGCATCAGGGGCGACTTCATCCAGCGAAAGAGTGCGGCTTCGTGCTTGTTGGTGCCGATGATCAGCGGCACCGGGAGGGTGCGCCCATCCCGGGCGAGCTGGACCGGATGCGCAGGCACCACATCGCCGTCGATGATCGGCGCGAACGCCAGCGTGCCCGGGGTGCTCACCGGGATGTGGTCGAACACGTGCTTGGAGGCGGTCATCAGCGCGGAAGTGGGCACCGAAACCAACTGCTGGGCCTCGCTGGGACTCAGCCCGAGCCGGTCGAGCAACAGCGCCGCCACCCGTTGCGAGCGCTCGCGGTCGTAGACCGAGGTCGCCGGTGAGCTCTGCGCGATCGCCGCGCCGAACAGGCCGGCGGCAGCCGGGCTGGCCAGCAGTGTGGTGATGATCCCGCCACCGGCGGATTCTCCGAAGACGGTGACGCGGTTCGGGTCTCCCCCGAAACCGGCGATGTTGTCGCGGACCCACTGCAGCGCGAACAGTACGTCGCGCAGGCCGAGGTTGGTCGCGAAGTCGTCGCTCACCGCCGACAGGTCCAGGAAGCCCAGCGCCCCGAGGCGGTAGTTCACCGTGACGATCACGGCGTCGCCGTCGGCGGCGAGCGTGCGGCCGTGATACAGCGGCTGCGCCGACGAACCGAGCACGTAGGCGCCGCCGTGCACCCACACCAGCACCGGTTTGCCCGCGCCTGGCTCGATGTTCGATGCCGCCCACACGTTCAAGCTCAGGCAGTCGTCGCTCTGCGGAGCGCCGAGGTCGATCGGGATGCGCGGGTCCGTCGGCTGCGGGCACACCGGGCCGAGCCTTGTGGCGTCCACCGGTTCGGACCAGCGCTGTGGCGGTTCGGGCGCCCGCCACCGCAGCTCACCCGCCGGCGGGGCGGCGAACCGAATCCCCTTCCACACCCTCACGGTGCCGTCGTCGAGGCCGCGGACCGGTCCATACGCGGTGTCGACGACGAGCGCGTCGTCGCTGCCCCGTGCCCCTGCGGTCACCGCAACTCCACGTCGTACGGCATGGGACTCCTCCATCGATGGAATACAGCGAGTTCAGGCTACGCGCGCGTCCGACCGAGCCGTCTGGTCAGCGGTTCCGCTCTCGCCGCACGGGCAAAGCCCACCGGTCGGCTAACTTGATCGCGTGCAGAAGTGGGCGCTGCTGGCCGGTGCGATCATCGTCGAGGTCGCCGCGACGCTGTCGCTGCGGGCGTCCCAGGATCATTCGGCGTGGCTTCTCGTCGTCGTCGGGGGCTACCTCGCGGCCTTCGCATTCCTGACGCTGGTGTTGCGCGCCGGAGTGCCGGTCGGGGTGGCGTACGGAATCTGGGGAGCGGTCGGCACGGCGGGTACCGCGGTTCTGGCCGCTGTCCTGTTCGGTGACCCGTTCACCTGGCCGATCGTCGCCGGCATCGGCCTGATCATCGCCGGTGTGCTGCTGATCGAGTTCGGTTCGCACGGGGCGGTCGAACAGCGGTGATGTACTGGACACTGGCCGGCGCGATCGTCTTCGAGGTGTTCGCGACGCTGTCGCTGCGGGCTTCGGAGGGGTTCCGCAAGAAGGCCTGGATCGCACCGATCGTCCTGGGTTACCTGGCGTCGTTCTATCTGCTGTGGCTGACGCTGGCGCTCGGGATGCCGGTCGGCATCGCCTACGGCGTGTGGACCGCGTGCGGCGTGGCGCTGGTCGCGGTCATCGCGCGCTTCGTGTTCACCGAACCACTGACGTGGATGATGGCTCTGGGTATCGCGCTCGTCGTCGGCGGTGTGCTCACGATCGAATTTGCCGGCGTCGCGCACTGAGCACACCCGACAACAACACGACCACGATGCCGGCGATCGGCACGACGAGCAGGCCGGTTCGCAGGCTCGTCGCGTCCGCGATCACCCCAATGAGCACCGGGGCGACGAGGAACCCGATGCGCATCAGCCAGGTGAGGATCGTCAGGCCGCTGCCCGGTCGCAGGCCCGGCAGCTGATCCGCGGCGTGCATGGCCGACGGCACCAGGGTGGCCGCGCCGAGGCCGGCCATCGCGAAACCGGCGATCGTGCCCGGAACGGACGGGAACGCGAGGGCGAGGCCCATACCGATCGCGGTGATCGAGCCACCCGTGCGTACCACGGTGCGTTCCCCGAACCGGTCGACTAGGCGGTCACCGACCAATCGCCCGATGAAAAGGAATGTGACGACGGCGATGTAGCCCGAGACCGCGATCGGCCCGGGCGCACCGAGCGCGTCGCGCAGATACAGCACGGCCCAGGAGTTGCCTGCGTCCTCGACCATCGCACCGGCCACCGCGATCAGCACCAGCGCGAGCAGTGCGGCGTACACCGCGCCGCCGGCAGGGCCCGGACGGTCGGCGCGCGCCTGCCGGTGGTCGTCGTGATCGGATCCGGGGAGTAGAAAGCGGTACGCGACGAGCACGACCACGCTGCACAACACCGCCGAGAAGCCGAGATGCGGCGCACGCGGAATACCCAACGCGAGCGCCGTCCCGCCCATCACACCGCCGATGATCGCGCCCGCCGCCCACACCGCATGCAGCGAGTTGATGATCGACCGACCGTAGATGCGTTGAACCCGCAAGCCGTGTGCGTTTTGGGCGACGTCGGTCACCGCATCGCAGGCGCCCGCCGCGAACAACCCCGCGGCCAGCAACACCGGAGACGTCGCCACGCCCGCGAGCGCCACGAAGACGCCGATTCCGACGGTGCCGACGACGGCCACCCGCGACGATCGGTAGCGCCGGATGAGCGCGGCCGCGGTCAGTCCCGCCGCCAGCGCCCCCGCCGAGAACGCCGCGACCGCGGCCCCGTACGCCGAATTGGACATACCCAGCTCGGTCTTGATCTCGGGGTAGCGCGGCAGCAGGTTCGCGAACACGGCGCCGTTGGTCAAGAACAGGGTTGCCACGGCGGTTCGGGCCCGTCGACTCTGCGGCTCCGCCGTCTCCTGTCGGTCGGGCGCCATACCGGCCGACACTACCCACCAGGTCCGAGCCCGGATTCAGCGCCGGTTGACTTCGCGCAGATCGGGTATGAGCGAGCCTGTGATGAGACGTGGTGACCGATTCCGGGCAAGATTGGCGACATGACAGGGCCCGCCGCGTCGCTAGTGGAGTTGGCGCGACGCTACGGTGTCGCAACCGATTACGAAGACTGGACGGGCACGCGCATCGCCGTGGCCTCCTCGACGCTGATCTCGGTGCTGGCCGCGTTGGGTGTCGATGCGGGCACGGAGGACGACCGCGCCGCCGCACTCATCGCCCACGACCGCGAGTACTGGTCACGCCACCTTCCGCCGACGGTCATCGGGCGCACCGGTGCCGCCTCGACGTTCTGGGTGCACGTCACGCACGGAAACCCGGTGTCGCTGCGGATCCGACTGGAGGACGGGTCGATGCGGACGAACCTGACCCAACTCGAAAACAACAGGTCCCCTTACGATTTGGACGGACGACTGGTCGGCGAGGCGACCTTCGAGACACCCGCCAACCTGCCGATCGGATACCACCGCCTGGAGCTGCATGCCGACGGGGCGGAGTTCAGCACCCCGGTCATCGTCTCCCCAGCGTCGCTAGTTCCCCCCTCCGGCAGGAACTGGGGCCTGGCCACCCAGCTCTACAGCGTGCGGTCCGAAAAGTCCTGGGGTATCGGCGATCTGACCGATCTGACCGACCTGGCAATATGGTCGGCCGCCCGACATGCCGCGGGATTCATCCTCGTCAATCCGCTGCACGCGGCCGCTCCGGTCGCGCCGATGGAGCCCTCGCCGTACCTGCCGACCTCGCGCCGGTTCGTCAACCCGATCTATCTGCGGGTCGAAGCGATTCCCGAATACGCCTATATCCGCCGCCGCAACCGGTTACGGAAACTGCGCGAGGCCGTGCAGTCGCGTGCCGACCGCGCCGAGAAGGTCGACCGTGATGCGGCGTGGAAGGCGAAGCGCTCGGCGCTGGAAGCGGTCTACGAGGTACCCCGCTCGGCGGGGCGGGACCTGGCCTACGCCGCCTACCGGGAGCGCGAGGGCCGCAGCCTCGACGACTTCGCCCGCTGGTGCGCGCTGGCCGAACGGTACGGCGCCGATTGGCACCAGTGGCCGAGGCAACTGCAGCATCCTGCGGGTGAGGCCGTCGCTGAGTTCGCCGCCGAGCACGCCGACTCCGTGGACTTCCATCGCTGGCTGCAGTGGCAGCTCGACGACCAGCTCACCGGGGCGCAGGCCACCGCGCTACAGACCGGGATGAGCCTGGGCATCATGCACGATCTCGCCGTGGGCGTGGACCCCAACGGCGCGGACTCGTGGGCCCTGCAGGATGTGCTCGCGCTCGGCGTCACAGCGGGCGCTCCTCCCGACGAGTTCAACCAGCTCGGCCAGGACTGGTCGCAACCGCCCTGGCGGCCCGACCAACTCGAGCAGCTCGCCTACGAGCCGTTCCGCGCACTCGTCAACTCGGTGCTGCGGCACGCGGGCGGCGTGCGGATCGACCACATCATCGGGTTGTTCCGGCTGTGGTGGATTCCGAACGGGGCGCGGCCCACCGACGGCACGTATGTGCGCTACGACCACGAGGCGATGATCGGCATCGTGGCGCTCGAGGCCCACCGGGCAGGAGCCGTCGTCGTCGGCGAGGACCTCGGCACCGTCGAACCGTGGGTCCGCGACTACCTCAATGAGCGCGGTCTGTTCGGCACCTCGATCCTGTGGTTCGAGGCCGACCGCGACGGCGCCCAAGGACCGGCGGGGGCCCCGCTGGCCGCCGAGCGGTGGCGCGAGTACTGCCTGTCGGCCGTCACCACGCACGACCTGCCTCCGACCGCCGGCTATCTGGCCGGCGAGCACGTCCGCCTGCGCGACGAACTCGGGCTGCTGACGCGGCCGGCCGCCGAGGAGTTGGCCGACGACCGCGAGCAGCAGAACAGCTGGCTGGACGAGCTGCGCCGCGTCGGGCTCCTGGACGGCGACACCGAGGCGGACGCCGCGCAGATCGTCGAGGCCCTGCACCGCTATCTCGGTCGCACGCCGTCGCGGTTGCTGTCGCTGTCGCTGGCCGACGCCGTCGGCGACCTGCGCACCCAGAATCAGCCGGGCACCACCGACGAGTATCCGAACTGGCGAGTGCCGCTGG
Organism: Mycobacterium lehmannii; assembly: GCF_002245535.1. GTDB lineage: Bacteria > Actinomycetota > Actinomycetes > Mycobacteriales > Mycobacteriaceae > Mycobacterium > Mycobacterium lehmannii. The sequence goes on from NZ_NKCN01000018.1 coordinate 54,123, forward strand.
CCGGGCCGGACGGTAAGAAACTGCTGCTCGAGGACGTCTTCGACGATGTCACCGCGGCGCGGCTCGGCGAGGTCATGCGGAAAGCGGTGCGCCCGGCGGTGTAACGCCGACGCCGTCTGCTCCGGTTTCACATTCGTCACGGCTGCGATATGTTCGCACCGCACCGACCTGAGGAGATCACGTGAACAAGCTTGTTGTGCTCAGCGGCGGGTTCGTGGCTGTCGGTTCGGCGGCGCTCGTTGGAGCCGGCATCGCGATGTCGCAACCGAGCAGTCTGAACGTGGTCGGCGAACCGTACAACCGGGCGCTGCAGATCCTGAAGTCCCAGGGCGTCAAGGCCTACTTCGGCGGTTCGGTCGGCAGCGTGCTCCCCCAGGCGGAGTGCCTGGTCGACCAGCAGAAGATCACCTCGGGCGGCCGGATGCTGCTGATGCTGGACTGCAGCCAGAAGGCGGCGGACTTCATCGCCGAACAAGGTCCCTCGGGCGGTCCGACGGTCGGTCGAAACGGCGTCACCACCGTCACTCCGACCCCGGTGGTGCCGATCCAGGGCGCTCCCGGCGCGGGCACCCCGCCGCCGGCCCCGGCCGGCTAACGGTCAGCCCTCCACCATCTTGCGCAGATTGGTCAGCGTCCGCCCCATCGTGCGGCCGACCTGGCGCGCGGCCACCCGGTCGGCGATCAGGCCCAAAACGTTGCCCGCGGACTCGTAGGACAACCGGAACGTCACCTTGGTGCGGCCGTCCCCGGTTTCGCGCAACCGGAACCGGCCGCGTTGTGAGACCCCGGTGAGGCCGATCCAGGACACCTCACGCGGCGCGTCGAACTCGACGACCTCCACGGTGCCGCCGATCGGCACCGAACCGACCTTCCAGTGCACGGTGTAGCGGGACCCGAGGCCGGCGGGCGGATCGGTCATCGTCTCCCAGCGCTCCAGGCTGGCCATGAAGTCCGGATAGCACTCCGGGTCGCTGACCACCTTCCACACCTGGTCGCGGTCGGCGTCGATGACGCATTGGCGTTGAACTCTCATCGTCGTCAGCCCAGAACCGGGAAGCGTCGTGTGGCGGCCAATTTGTCGACTCCTGCCTGCAGGCTGCTCAACACCTTGTCGTTGATGACGTCGTCGTCGCTGGCCGCGATGTCGTCGGCATCGATGGGATCCTGCACCTCGATCGCGATCTTCGTCGGCAGGGGCAGCCGCGGGATGAAGTCGCTGACGGTCAGCCCCCACGGCGGCGCCAGCAGGATGGGCACGCTCTTGAGGCGGGCCAGCCGGTCGGCCCTCAGCAGTCGCGCCAACCACTGGCCCCGGTCGAGGAACAACGCGGCTTCCTGACCGCCGACGCTGGCGACGGGCACAATCGGCACACCGGCGTCGCGGGCGAGTTTCACGTAACCCTTGCGACCGCCGAAATCGACTTCGTGTCGGTGCCACGACGGGCGGAACACCTCGTAGTCGCCGCCCGGGTACACCAGAAGCGCCCCGCCGGACTCCAGCGCCAGCTTGGCGTTCTCGTGGTTGGCGGCCACGGTGCCGAACTTGCGCAGCGAACCCAGGCCCGGCATCGAGACGACGAGATTGTGTGCGAGTTGATAGAACGGCCGCTCGACGCCGAAGTAGGAGCTGAACGCCAGCGTGAACACGAACGTGTCGGGCGGGAGATTGCCACCGCTGTGGTTGCCCACCAACAACACGGGACCGTCGGCGGGGATGCGGTCCAGGCCGCGGACGTCGGCGCGGAAGTACAACGAAGCCAGCAGCCACAACCCCGGCAGCTGCTCACGGATGTAATCCGGATCGCGCTGGTCCAGGTCGGCCTTCGGAACCCGGTCGGCCACCTGCTGCTTGGCCCATCCGAGAACGTCGTCGATCGCAGCCATGAACGTGTTATAGACGCGCCCCGCCTACCGCAAACCTGCCTTCTGACCTACCGCACGTAGACTGTGCGGCACGAAGGAGGAGCCGAGATGGCACTATCGCCGGCCCGCCCTGGGGGCCATTTGCCGGCTCAGCCGGTGGAAGCCCTACGTCCACGCCGTTTCGCACACGAGGTCGACCCCGGCCCGGTCCAGATCCAGGCCCGCAAGGTGCATTTCGACCTGTCCGGAGTGCCCCTCGAGTGGATCCCCGGCCATCCGGTGGCCTCCACCATGATCAACCTGTTCAACGTGGTGCTGCCCGCCGCCGAGCACTGGTTCGTCCGCACCTACAACGAGGCGCTGCCCTTGGTGAGGGACCCCAAGCTCGCCGACGACATCCGCGGCTTCATCGGCCAGGAGGCGACGCACGCCGCAGCCCACGATGACGTGATCTCCGACTTCCTCATCGGCAACGGGGTCGACCCGAAGCCGATGCTGGACCTCGTCGGATACATGTTCGAAAAGGTCTTGGCGCCAAAGCATTTCGACGACCCCGAACGGCGCCTCAGCAACCTGTGCGAGCGGCTGTGGCTGATCGCGGCGATCGAGCACTACACCGCGGTGCTCGGTGACTTCGCGCTGAACTCCACCTGGGACGACCACGGCGCGGACCCGACCCTGGTCGACCTGTTCCGCTGGCACGGCAGCGAAGAGGTCGAGCACCGTTGCGTCGCCCACGACGTGGCGGTCTACTTCCACGACAGCTATCCCGACCGGATCCGGGCGATGACGGTCGCTGCGACGGCGATATTCACCTTCTTCCAACGCGGCACCTGGTACCTGCTGAAGTCCGATCCCAGCAGCGACATCGGCTGGTTCCAGATGCAGCGCATGCGGATGCGCGACTCCGAACTTGGCCTGCTGCCGAAGTTCCGGACCCTGTTCGGGGCGAACACGCTGTCCTACTTCCGCCCCGGCTACTCGCCAGAGGACATGGGGTCGACCGCCCAGGCCGTGGCCTACCTGGCCACCTCACCCGCCGCGCGCGCCGCGCACCGTTGATGGGTCTGCGCGAGCGCTACCGGCAACTGCCTGCCCATCCGCTGCGGCCGGGACGGCGCTACGCGATGATCGGCATCGCCGACGTCGTGATCAACTCAATGGAAGCGTTGGCCGGCGCCGTCCGCAAGGTCACACCTCCCCGCGAGCTCGACCGCACCCTGATCCTGCGGGTCGCCGAGCGCGAGGTGGTGGCCCGCGACGAGAACGTCGTGGCGCTGACGCTGGTCGCCGCCGACGGCGGACCGCTGCCCCGGTGGCATCCCGGTTCGCACATCGACATCACGCTGCCCAGCGGGCTGGTGCGGCAGTACTCGCTGTGCGGCGATCCCGCCCGCGCCGACAGCTACCGCATCGCCGTGCGGCGCATCCCCGACGGCGGCGGCGGTTCGATCGAAGTGCACGAGGGGCTGCACGCCGGCGCGACCGTGACCTCACACGGGCCCCGTAACGCGTTCCCGTTGACCGTTCCCGGCTACGGCTCCCCTACCCGGCGCCTGCGGTTCGTCGCAGGCGGCATCGGCATCACCCCGATCCTGCCGATGCTGCGGTTGGCGCAAGCGCTCGGTGTGGAGTGGTCGATGGTGTACACCGGCCGCAGCCACGACAGCCTCCCGTTCATCGAGGAAGTCGCACGGTTCGGCTCTCGCGTGCAGATTCGCACTGACGACGTCGACGGACTGCCTGCCGCCGACGACCTGCTCGGCGACTGCCCCGACGGCACCGCGGTCTACGCGTGCGGTCCGGCGGCGATGCTGACCGTCATCCGCGAGCGGCTGGTCGGGCGCGACAACGTGGAACTGCATTTCGAACGGTTCGCCGCCCCGCCCGTCGAGGACGGCACGAACTTCTCGGTGACGGTGGCCGCACACGGCCAGACCATCGACGTCGGCGCCGAGGAGACGCTGCTCGCAGCGCTGCGCAGATCCGGCGTTCAGGCGCCGTATTCGTGTCAGCAGGGCTTCTGCGGTACGTGTCGCACCCGCGTGCTGGCCGGCGCCGTCGACCACCGCGACACGCTGCTCACCGACACCGAACGCGACGGCGGGCTGATGCTGATCTGCATCTCCCGCGCCGCCGAAGGTTCCCATCTGACACTCGAGCTGTAGTCGTCTCGTACTATTCGCCCATGCCGTTGGCCGAGGGGGAGACTTTCGCCGGATACACCATCGTGCGACTACTCGGCTCCGGCGGAATGGGCGAGGTCTATCTGGCCGACCATCCGCGCCTGCCCCGACGCGACGCGCTCAAGGTGCTTCCCGCGTCGGTGTCGGCCGACGACGAGTACCGCAGACGGTTCCAGCGTGAGGCCGACATCGCGGCCACGCTGTGGCACCCGCACATCGTCGGGATCCACGATCGCGGCGAGGCCGACGGCCAGATCTGGATCTCGATGGACTATGTCGACGGCACCGACGCGGCGCAACTTTTGAAGGAGCACCATCCCAACGGCATGCCTCCGAGGGAGGTCGCCGCGATCGTCGCCGCCATCGCCGACGCCCTGGACTACGCCCACCAGGGCGGCCTGCTGCACCGCGATGTCAAACCCGCCAACATCCTGCTCACCAGGCCCGAGGCAGACGATCGGCGAATCCTGTTGGCCGACTTCGGCATCGCCCGCTGGGCCGACGATGTCAGCGGTCTGACCGCGACCAACATGACGGTGGGCACGGTGTCCTACGCCGCACCCGAGCAGTTGATGGGCGAGACGCTCGACGGCCGCGCCGATCAATATGCGTTGGCCGCCACCGCATTTCATCTGCTGACCGGGTCGCCGCCGTTCCGTAACTCGAACCCGGCCGTGGTCATCAGCCAGCACCTGTCGGCGGCGCCGCCCGCGATCGGCTCCCACCGACCGGACCTCGCGAACCTGGACCCCGTGCTGGCCAAGGCGCTGTCGAAGAACCCCAAAGAACGGTTCGAGCGTTGCGCGGACTTCGCCAGGGCGCTCAGCCACCACCTCGGTGTCGACTCGGCGGACCCCGACAGCACCCGCCTCGCCGTGGCCGCCGCTCAACCGAAGAAGTCGTGGCTGCGGCCTGGGATCATGGTGCCCGCGGTACTCGCGGTGCTGCTGGTCGCGGCGGTCGTGGTGGCAGCCTTCCTGTTCGGCGAGGAACGCGCGAACGCCCCGGGCAGGTCGGCGACGGCTGCGTCGTCGACACCGCCGGCCGCACCTCCTCCGCCACCGCCACCGCCACCGCCGGCGACGCCGACGACCAGCGACACTCCCACGACCACCGCAACCGAGGACGACGCCGCCACCACAACGGCGCCGTCCACGCCCGCCGACGACTCCGCCGCGGTGATCGGGGCCAACTGCTCCCCCGAGGGCGCGACCGCCCAGACCGCCGACGGTTCGACCGCCTACTGCTCGACACTGCAGAGCACTGGCGCCACGATCTGGTCACTGACCGAGGGCGACGTCCCGAGCCCGACGGTCACCACCGAGGTGACCGAGCCACCGCTGCCGGTCGCCGAGGAATCGCCCGTCCGAGTGTGCATGGAGCAGACCGGCCAGACCCGCCGCGAGTGTCGCAGGGACATCCGCGAAAGCAACGGTTTGCCGCCGCTGCCATGAAATACGCCGTCGTCGCGCCCGTTGCGGCGGGCGTCACCGCAGACCCCGCCTTCATGGCCGCGTTCGCCGCGCACATGGAGGCCTGCGGGTTCGAATCACTGGTCGTGGTTGAGCACACCGTGCTGATGTCGGAGTACACCAGCGTCTATCCCTACGACGAGTCCGGCCGGGTCGAACTACCCGCCGACTGCGACGTGCCCGATCCGCTCGACCTGCTCGCCTTCCTGGCCGGTCACACCCGGCGACTGGGCCTCGCCACCGGCGTGCTCGTGCTGCCCAACCATCACCCCGTCGTGTTGGCCAAGCGGGTGGCGACCGTCGACGTTCTCTCGGGCGGACGACTGCGGTTGTGCGTGGGAACGGGTTGGCTCAAAGAGGAGATCGAGGCGTGCGGGGCCGACTTCGGCAGCCGGGGCCGGCGCGCCGACGAGCAACTCGCCGTGCTGCGGCTGCTCTGGCAGGACCGCCCCGAAGGAGCCGACTTCCACGGCGAGTTCTTCGATTTCGACAACGCCATGAGTTATCCGAAGCCCGTGTCGCACATACCGATTCACATCGGAGGGCACAGCAGGGCGGCGGCAAGGCGAGCGGGTAGGCTCGGCGACGGGTTTCAACCGCTCGGTGTCGGCGGCGCAGAACTGGCCGAACTCGTCTCGTTGATGCGCGAGGAGGCCGAACGGTGCGGGCGTGACCCCGATGCGCTGGAACTTTCGCTCGGGCATCTCGTCACCAAGATCGACAGTGAGCGGGCGGCCAAACTGGAGGCGCGCGGTGCGGACCGCTTGATCCTGGCCATGCCGCCGACGGCCGATATCGACGAAGCGCGCGACGCATTGTCCGCATGCGCGCAGCGGCTGGGGCTTGGCGCATGAGGCTGCGCACCGCCGACCGACTGGCGCTGGCCGACCTGGTGCACGTCTACGCCTCCGCCGTCGACGACCGCCGCTTCGACGATGTCGCCGAGCTGTTCACCGAGAACGCCGAGCTGCGGCTGCCGGACCCGCCGCGGGCGCTGGAGCCGGTGCGCCGCCTCCAAGGCCGCGACGGGGTGCGGGCGGCGATGGCCTCATTGGCCGCGGTGCCCAGGACCGAACACGCGATCGTCGGTGAGGTGTACGCCGCGGCCGACGAACCCGACTACGCACTCGGCCGCATCACCTGCATCGCCCACCACTGGACGGTCAGCGACGGTCAGGCGTCGGATCTGGTGTGGCATCTGCGCTATGACGACGAGTATCTGCGCACACGGGCCGGATGGCGGATCCACGGCCGCGCGTTGACGATCAATGCGATCGAGACTCGACCGGTGCGTCGTCTGCGATTGCCGCCAGCAGATGGTCCAGCAGGACCCGCTGACCCTTCAACAGCTTGGACCGAGCCTGCGCCACGGAAAACCAACCCACCCGGTCGATTTCGGGAAACTCCCTGATCGTGCCCGACCCTTTCGGCCACTCTATGGTGAACGTGTTGGAGAAAGTGTCTTTTAGGTCGAGGTCGCCGCGCACCGCGAATGCGGTGACAATCTTGCCGCTCGGCTGTTTGACGGGTGCGAACTCGATGCGCTGGCCTTCCGGTGGGCGCTTGCCCAGTTCCTCTTCGAATTCCCGGCGCGCGACGGCCCACGGGTCCTCGCCCTCGTCGTATTCGCCCTTGGGGATCGACCAGGCCCCTTCGTCCTTGCGCGCCCAGAACGGTCCGCCCGGGTGGCCGATGAGCACCTCGACTGTGCCGTCTCGCACCCGGTAGAGCAGCAGTCCCGCACTCAGCTTCGGCACGCCCTCATTTTTCCCTCCGCGAGAGACCGTGTCTGCACCGCGACACACCGCGCCCAGGCGTACAAAAGCGGTCGGTGGCGGACGGCGAGTGGCACGAGCCTGTCAGCGCTAGTACTTGCGGTCGCCTTCGCTGCTGTCGAAGAAGTCCCAGTCGCCATCGTCGTTCTTGACCTCCATGCGCCAGCCGAGCTCGGGGTCGGCCTTCTGGTCGACGAACCAGGCGTGGGCGTCGTCGGCGCTCTCGATGTCCTTGGTGTCGACAACCTCGCCCTTGGGATTCAGCACGCGATAAGTAGCCATGCCGACACAGTTCCCCGGTTCAACGGGTTTGAATCAGCCGGCTTTGGGCGTCGGAATACCCTCGCTGGCCGAGAACTCCGCGTCCTCCTGCGTGGACAGCCCGAACGAGACGACGGGCCGGTCGAAGAACGCATCGGTCAGATACGCCAGTGTGACCGCCCAGCGGTTGACGAACCGCGGAATGGCGTACACGTGGTAGGCCCGGGTCACGACCTTGGCGGGAAAGCCGGACAACTGGATGTTGAGCGGATTGGCCACGGCGTAGCGCGGGCCCAGGTCGACGACCAGCCCCATGTTGCGGTGCTTGTAACGCTTCGGCTTGCCCACACCGAGGCTGGCTGCGACGTTGCGCGCCAACACCTTTCCCTGCCGCGTGGCGTGCTGGGCGGTCGGCGGCGTGATCTTGCCCGGCTGGGTGACGTCGGGCACCGCGGCGGCATCGCCCGCGGCGAATACCCCGGAATGGCTGGGAACCTGGAGCTCCGTGGTCACTTTCAGCCGACCGCGCTCGGTCGGCAGCCCGAGCTTTTCGATCAGCGGCGCACCCGTCACACCGGTGACCCACGCCACGGTATGGGTGCGGATCAGCGAATCATCGCTGAGCACAACGTGTTCGGCGTGCACTTCCTTGAGCGTGACGCCCAGCCGGACATCGATGCCACGCTCTTTGAGCACACGCTGCGCCGCAGCGCCCAACTTCTCCCCGACTTCCGGCATCACCTGCTCGGCGAGGTCGAGCAGCAGGAACTTGACCTCGCTCGGGTCGAAGCCCATCTGGTTTGCCGCCGAATCGGCCAGCGCCCGCAGTTGCACCGCGAGTTCCGTCCCCGAGTACGACGCGCCGACGACGACGATCGTGCGCCGCGCCTGACGGCGGCCCGGATCGTCGTCGACGTCGGCCAGTTCGAGCTGCTGGATCACGTGATCGCGCAGATACAGCGCCTCGGCGGTCGACTTGAGACCACGCGCGTGCTCGGCGAGGCCGGGCACGTCGAACAGCTTGGTGACCGAACCGGGGGTCAGCACCAGCCGATCCCATGACAGCGCGCGCGACCGTTCCTCGGGATCGGTGAACGTGACGGTGCGTCCTTTGAAGTCGACCTCGTCGACCCGGCCGCGGATCGCCTGCACGCCGCGTAAGGCGTTGGCCAGCGGGATCGCGACGAAGCGGGCATCGACCAACCCGCCCGCGACGTCCGGCAACAGTGGCGTGTACAGCATGTAGTCGACCGGTGAGATGAGTGAGATCTCGACGTCGGGGCGCTCTTTACGCAATTTCTTGGCCAGTGTGCGCGCACATTCGAAACCGGTGAAGCCGCTGCCGACGATTACCACGGAGGTCATGGGCCCGACTGTACGGAACCGGTCCCGTCGGGGAATGCTGGAGGCATGACGCGCCCGGAACCTCTGCGCCGATTCGATCCGTTCCGTCCCATCGACATGTTGACCGCGTTGTGGTCGTCGGCCGCGGTGACGCCGGTCACCACAGGCGCCGCCGCGGCGTACCGCACGCTGTTCATGACCGTGCGCCGGCTGGTGGTGGGCAGGCGGCTCAGCGTCAAACTCGACGATGCGGACCTGACGCTGACGGTCACCGAGTTCGACTCGCACCTCGACTCCCGCGGCCTCTCGGTCGGCCAGCTCAACGACGTCCGGCTGGCCGCGCGCGACATCCGGTGCAACGAGGCCCGGTTCGACCATGCCACCGCGGTGTTGCACAACGTCCACATACGACCGACGGCACCACCGGTCCTGGTCGCGGCGCCCGTCGAGCTGACGCTGGAGATTCCGGCGCCGGTTCTCGACGACGTGTTCCGTTGGGCCGCGCCGAGGCTCGCGGGCGCGATCGGCGCCGACGGTGTGGCCCGGCTGCGCCTTGCGCGACGGCCGGGGGCCGGCCACCTCGAGGTCGACGCCCATCTGGACGGCTCGACGCTGTGGCTCAAACCACGTTGCATCGCCTTTCGCCGGACCCGCTGTCCGCTGCCGGCGCGGACCCCGGCCTATCCCGTGCGGCTGCCCGAACTGCCGCACGGTGTCCGACTGACCGGAATCAGCTTCGCACCGGGCGTGGTACGGCTGTCGGCGTCGGTGGCGGAGTGGCGGATGGACCTGCCGCTGACCAGACTCGAGGACATTCTCGGACAGTTGAGCGTCGTCGGCCGTCCGCTGCAACTGAGCCGGTTGGGCCGCCTGCTCTGAGGTTATTGCGCACACCGAACAACGTTGCGCCGCTTAAAATCTGCCATTCTTTCGACCATTTCCTGCCAGGGAATTAAACCGGCTCCTTCTTCGTTGCCCCCTATGAGCCGATCGAACGCGTGCAACCCCGAAATCAATTGGCGGAAGACCGCTTCGGTGGCTCGCAGACATGAAAAGAGGCAGCATATGAAGAAGATTGGAATCGCAGCTGTAGCTAGCGGACTGGCAACCGCCCTGATCGGGCTGGCCGCACCGGTGGCCGCCGCACCTTCGGGGGCGCAGAACGCACAGGACACCATCAACCAGCTCAAGTCTGAGGGGTACCGGGTCGTCGTCACTCAGGTGGGCACCGCCCCGCTGAGCGAGGCCGAGGTGGTCGCGGTCCGCGAGGGCCCCACCTTCACCCGGATCGATGCGGGCAGCCCCGTGATCGGGAGCAGCCATAACTTCATCACGCATCAGGACCGTCTCGTCTACGTAGACGTGAAGTAGCCGGTTCGTGCAAGAGGGCACGAGAGGGGCACCCGCAAGGGTGCCCCTCTTCGCGTTTGGGCACAATCCTGGCTGTGGCCGAACTCGCCCGGTATCAGGACGGGCCCGCACGGGTCGTGATCCTGTCAGACGGCGCCGATGTGGTCTTCCAGACCCACTACACCGACGGCGAACGGCCGAATACCACCGAAACCCGCATGCCGGTCTCCGATTTCGTCGCCCGAGGCGAAGGTCCGTGGCCCTGGTACGACCTCGGTCCCAAACGCGAGGCTTCGTTGAGGGCGCTGACCGCGCTCGGCGTCGACCCACCGGATTGGACCCAGCCGCTACCACCGGATGTCCTTGACCTGTTTCGCCGGGCGCAGCGCGGCGACTCGGCGGTGATCGAGTTGCTCGCGATGGGTGCCGATCCCGATCCGGTGGATGCGTGTGGTGCATCACCGCTCTGGTATGCGGTGCGCTCCCCCGGGTTGGGCATCGCGGTGGCGTTGATCGATGCCGGCGCCGACGCGGGACGCCGCATCGAGTTGTCGGCTCACGGTGAGCGCTACACCACGATCCTGCACGAGATCGTGCGCAACGGTCGTACGGTGGCGCTGAACCACGCCCTGGCCAACGGCGTCTGCCCGGCGGTGCTCGACTCCGAGGGCGCGACACCGCTGCACGTGCTCAGCAGCGACGCCGACAACGTCAACCCGCACGTGGTGCGCGCCCTGGTGCATGCCGGCGCGCCGGTTCAGGCAGCACTGCCCGACGGCACTCACCCCATCGACAGGGCCGCGCGGCTCGCGCTGCCCGCGACCGTCGCGGCGCTCGTGGACCACGGCGCCGACCCCGGGCGCGGGCTCGACGCGCTGATGTCGTGGTGGGCTCTCGGGGCGGAGGTAAGCGCCGAGAAGGCCGGTGTCGTGGCCGACGTCGTCGATGTGCTGCGCACTGGCGGCGCCGAGGTGACCGCACGACACCGTGACCTCGCGGCCGGTGCCGGCGTCGAGCGGGTGACGGCGGCCCTGCGTCCGTAGCAGATTTGGCGGGGTCTAGATCCCGAGGAACGGCAGCGGAATCGGCGAGTTACCGCTGCCGATCGACGACACCATTGCGGGGCAGAACATCGAGATGGCGATGCCGGTGAACATGGTCGCCGGACCGAGCGACATGCCGCCCATTTCGGCGACCTTGGCCGCGACGTTGGCGGCGTTCTGGCCCGGATCGGCCAGCATGGGACACACCTGCTGGCCGACGGCGACGGCACTGCTCGGATCGCTCATGACGACGCCTGCCTCGGACACCGCGTTGAGGAACGCGTCGTCGACGGGGTCGGCCTGCGCGGGCGCGGCCACCACGGCCGCTGCGGCGAGAAGTCCGGAGGTCAGCGCGAGCGCCGACACGGGTTTGCTAAACACCCGGGAAGCCTACGCTGTGGAACCCTCAGACGCCCGTCCAGGCGGTGTCGATGGTTGAGCCCACGTCGATCACCTTGGCCTTCTGGGAGGCCGGGCTGTCGATCTCGCCGGCGACGTGGGCGGCGATGAACCGCCGGATCTCGGCGTCGATGCCACCGAGAATGCGGACCAGCTCGCCCCGCAGCGACTTGGACGTGACGTGGATGGAGATGTCGGAGGCCCGCGGTTTCTCGACGTCGAGGATCAACAGCAACGGTTCCGCGGCGCGTGCGGTCGCATTCAGCGCGATCTCGCCGAAAACCATGAACTTCGGCTTGTCGATGCGCAGATCGACCATCATGTCGATCTCCAGAGGGATGCGGATGGCGAACGTGATCATCGGGCCCACGTGGCGGGTGAGTCGCGGTTCCTGGATCCGCACCTTGGCGGTGACCTTCGCGATCTTGCCCGGACCCTGAGCGATCGGGCCCATCTCGAACTCGTCGCCGGCGATGTCGGCGATGGCGCTGCCGACGCGCTGCTCGGTCACGGCGACCTCGAAGAATCTACGGCCGAATTCCTCGTAGGTGATCTCGGTGGGCTCATCGTCGACAGGCATGGTGCTCATACAGTCTCACGCGCCCAGTTCGCGCTGCACGCGACGCGACCGCCGCGACCGAATCGAGACACCTCGTACACGCCTCTCGCGACGTTCCCGCGACCGTTCTGCGACCCGTGTGCCCGCCGTCAACGACCGTCGTTGCTGCGTGCCTCGGCCCCGCTCTCCTCCGCGTCGATAGCGTCGTCGGAGAACGTCTGGCCGACGTAGGTGCCGTCGTCGTCGCCGCTGTCCTTGCCGGCGCGCGAGGTTGCCACGTGGTCGTCCTCGGTGACGCCCTCTTCGCTGGTGTCGTCGTCTTCGCGCGGAGTCATGCGGCCGGATTACCCGCCGTGGAGGTCGTCAAACGGTCCCTCGACGGAGACCGGGGAGGCACCAACTTGAGCGCCAAAAGCCCCAGCACCGCCACGATGAGGGCCGGTGTCCCGTACAGCAGGACCCCCATCGCCAGCGTCGTCGTCGAACCGCTCATCGCGGCGGCCACCACGTAGACCGAGAACACCCAGCTCGCGATCAGGGCGACGCTCATCACGACCACTGCGACGGCCATGCTGCGGGCAGGCCCGTAGTACCGGTAACCGGTGACAGTGAGCACCGCGACGGTCGGGATGCCCAGGATCGCGGCGGCCGCCCATATCTGGTCGAGCGTCGCGAGCCGTCCGATTGTCGGAAGGATCAGGCACGACGCCAGCACCGCGGCCAGGACAACGCCCACAACGGCGATCTCGCGTGAATCAGTGTGTCGCATGGTTGCCGGGTTGCCCCGGCCCGAGGAGCCGAAACGTCGGGTGGTTCAGCCCACCGGTGCGGCGTAGTAGCGGATTCGCCTGATCGAGAACGGTTTCGCCGCCACGTCGGCAATGAGCACATCGCGCGACCCGGCCCCCTCGATGCCGCACACCAGGCTGTGACCCGAACCGATCAGTTTGCGCGAGCGGGCGCCGGTCAGCCGGGACAGCAGCTCGGTGCTGCCCATCGGCGTGTGCTCACCTGCGGTGATCTGTGCGCCGCCGCCCAACCAGCGCCGCAGTCCGACCTCGTCACCGGCATGGGCGGCCGCCAGGAACTCGTCGAACCGTCGCTTGCCCTGGGGGCCGATCCCACGGAAGCCGCCGAGAAAGCCGAGCGCCCCGACGATGCCCTGGTTCGTCAGTAGCCCCCGCGACAGTTGCAGCCCGGCGGGCACCGATCGGATCCCACCTCTGAGGAACTGACCGACCATCGCCGGAAGTTCCCAATAGGCTGACAGCTCAGCGATTTTCAGCTCGTCCGCGTCGACTTCGACGTGGTAGCGCAGGTAGGCGGGAATCCGCATCGTCAAACCGGCCGCCATCTGCACCTCCAGCTCCAGATCGCGGATCACGGTCGAGCCGACGACGATGTCGACGTCGCGATGGAACGTGATGTCGCGCGGACCGACGAAGGTGTCATAGAAGCGGGCGATGGCCGTCATCCCGCGGTGCGGTTGCGAACCCACCGGGTCTTCGATGATCCCGTCGAAGGTGAAGGCGGCCACCCACGCCTCGCGGTCGTGAACGGCGACCGCGGCCGGGGATCGCTCGACGGCGGCCAGGGCGTCGGCCCGGGAGATGGCCATAGAGGTTGCCTACCACTTCGGGATCGCTTCAGTCGACTACTTCCCCGCATGCGGGCACACTGGAAGCGATACCGCGCACAGGTGCGGGCGCCCCAGGAGGAGGCACCATGAGCAGCAACGGCCCGTTCGGGTTCGACCCCGAGGAATTCGACCGCGTCGTGCGCGAAGCCGGTGAGGGTCTGCGTGACGCGCTCGACGGCTTCGGCAGGTTCTTCAGCACGTCGGGAGAACGCGCGGGCTGGGCCAACCTGGTCGACGAGTTCACCCGCTCGTCACGGCCGCGACGCGAGCCGGAGACCACCGGGGAGACCGGTGACGGGGTGTGGGCGATCTACACCGTGGACGACGACGGCGGTGCGCACATCGAGCAGGTCTACCCCACCGAGTTGGATGCGCTGCGGGCCAACAAGAACAACACCGATCCCACCCGCAAGGTGCGCTTCCTGCCGTACGGCATCGCGGTCAGCGTCTTGGACGCATCCGATCCCGACTCCACTCCCGACGACGACGCCTAGCGCGAAACCGTGTGCGCCGCTTCACTGTTGGTATGTCGGCTGGACTTCGAGCACTCGCTGGATATCGGGTTTCATCTGCTGTAACTGCTGGCCTGCATAGCCCCAGCTGTGGATGCCCGCGGGGAAGTTGAAGACGCCGTTGTTCCCGCCGGCGGCGATGTATGCGTCGACGAACGCCCGGTTCGACTCGATCGCGAAGCCCTCGAGGAAGCCGAGTCCGGCGATCGGTGCGTCGGGGTTGGTCAGCGCGGGATCGGTGAGTGTGCCGTCGCCGCAGTAGATCCAGACGCGCGTTCCGTTGGCGGCGAGCCGACCGGCCTGCACCGTGGGATCGTTGCGGGCCCATGCCGGATCGCCGGGTGGGCCCCACATCGCGGCGGGATCGAAGCCGCCGTTCCACATCTGGGCGACCCTGACCTGACCTGGGCCGTTGGGCGCGGACAGGTTCAGAAAGCCCGACAGCGATCCGGCGTAACTGAACAGTTGCGGGTGGTAGGCCGCCAGGATCAGCGCCGCCGAACCGCCCATCGAGAACCCGACCACGGCGTTGCGGGTCGGCCGGATCCCTTTGTTGGAGGCCAGCCACGCCGGAAGTTCCTGGGTGAGGAAGGTCTCCCACTTGTAGGTGTAGGTCGTGCCGTTGCCGACCGCGGGCGCATACCAGTCGGAGTAGAAGCTCGACTTGCCGCCGACGGGCATCACCACCGAGATGCCGGAGCCGTCATACCAGTCGAAGGCCTGGGTGTTGATGTCCCAGCCGTTGAGGTCGTCGCCCGCCTCCATGCTGTCGAGCAGATACAACGCCGGTGAGTCGTCGCCGGCACCGAGGAACTCGACGCGGACGGTGCGGTTCATCGCCGCCGACGGCACTTCCAGGTGTTCGATCGGAAGGTTCGGATTCGAAAAGGCCTGTGCGGTTGGGCTCGCACCGCCGGCAGCGAGGGCCGGCAGCATCGCGGCGGCCACCGTCGCTGCAGCCCAGGTAGCCCGGCGCAATGACAGCCACTTCACGAGCGCCATCGATGACCTCCCTATCATCGCCGACCCTGAGCGGACGATACGCCCGCGAGAGCCATCACCCGCGGTTTTCGCAACACTCGCCCCTATTTCACGAAATGGCATTCCGGCAGGGAAAGTTCGAGTGGACGCCTGCCGGAATGCCGTTTCGCGCCCGAGTGGGCGCACGGTCTCGGCGCGCCATTTTGCTAAGTTTGCATAAATAGTGACTTTGGCGGGCGTAGGGTGCGCTCGATGCGGTAGTCGCCCGTGGGTCGACGAGGAGGCGCGTCATGAGATCGCTGACATACGAACGGCTTTTCATCGGCGGCCGATGGGAAGCGCCGGCCACCGGGCAACGTATCGCGGTCATCTCACCGCACACCGAGGAGCGGATCGGCGAGACACCGGAGGCCACCGCCGGCGATGTCGACCGCGCGGTGCAGGCCGCGCGCAAGGCGTTCGACGCGGGCCCGTGGCCGCGGATGACCGTCGACGAACGCATGGAGAAGGTCGAGAAGCTCGCCACGGTCTACGCGGCTCACACCGACGAGATGGCCGACCTCATCACCGCGGAGATGGGCTCGCCGCGCAGCTTCAGCCGGCTGGGGCAGGCCACCGGTGCGCTGGCCCAGATGCATCTGACCCTGGCCACCGCGAAGGAGTTCCCGTGGATCGAGCGGCGCCGAGGGTTGTTCGGCGACGTCCAGATTCGGCGCGCACCCGTCGGCGTGGTCGGTGCAATCGTGCCGTGGAACGTGCCGCAGTTCCTCATCATGCCGAAGATGATTCCGGCGCTCATCGCGGGCTGCGCGGTCGTGGTCAAACCGGCTCCCGAGACGCCCATCGACGCGCTGTGGCTGGCCGAGATGCTCGAGGAAGTCGACCTCCCCGAAGGCGTCGTCTCGGTCCTTCCCGGCGGACGCGACACCGGTGAGCACCTGGTGCGTCACCCCGGGGTGGACAAGGTCTCATTCACCGGTTCGTCGGCCACCGGACGCCATATCGCCGCCGTATGCGGGGAGCAACTCAAACGCGTCAGCCTCGAGTTGGGCGGCAAGTCGGCGGCGATCATCCTCGACGACGCCGACATCGACCGCACGGTCGAGCATTTGAAGACGGCCAGCCTGATGAACAACGGGCAGGCGTGCGTCGCGCAGACGCGGATCCTGGTGAGCGAACGCCGACACGACGATGTGGTGGACGCGCTGAGCGCGATGATGTCGGGGCTTCAGGTGGGTGATCCCGCCGACGATGCCACCGACATCGGCCCGCTGGTGGCGCAACGTCAACAGCAGAGGGTGCAGGGTTACATCGACGCGGGGCTCACCGAGGGGGCGCGAATGGTGTTGGGCGGCACCGACTCACCGCGTGAGCGCGGATGGTACGTCCAGCCCACGCTGTTCACCGACGCGACCAACGAGATGCGTATCGCCCGCGAGGAGATCTTCGGGCCGGTGCTGACCGTGCTGACGTACTCCGACGAACGCGACGCGATCCGGATCGCCAACGACAGCGACTACGGACTGGCAGGCTCGGTCTGGACGGCCGACATCGCGCACGGGCTGGAGATCGCCGCGCAGATTCGGACCGGTACCTACGGGATCAACATGTACACGCTCGATACGACCATGCCGTTCGGCGGGTTCAAGCAGTCCGGAATCGGACGCGAGTTCGGCGCGGAGGGACTGTCGGAGTACGTCGAGTTGCAGACGACCATCAGCGCGGACAAGATGCCCGACCTAACGTGACAGCTCGAGCGTCAGCTCCGCCGGGCAGCACAGCTCTCCGCGTTGGTTGGTCACGGTGATCTGCAGATCGAGAAGGCCGCTGTCCCGCTTGGCCACGACGCGCCCGCGACCCACCATCGAGTCGCCGGCGTAGATGGAGCCCAGCAGGGTGATCTTGCGGCGCAGCACCCGGCTGTAGGGGCCGGCCCAGTCGGTGGCGATGCGGTCGACGAATCCGGCGACGTGCATCGTGTTGACGAAGATCGTCGGATACCCCTGTTGTTGGGCGTAGCGCGGATCGTAGTGTCCCGGAAAGTAATCCCACGTCGCACCGGGGTTCATCACGACGCGCTGGTAGTCGATGTGGTCCACGAGTTCCGGCAGGTCCGTGGGGACCGTGACCCGCTCCCATTGCACGCCGTCCTCTCCCATCACGCTTGCGCCTCGGGTGTGAACCGGAACAAGGTGTTGCGATTGACGGCGACCAAGGTGCCGTCGTCGCGGCGGAACTCGTCGCACGTCTGCACGAAGTGGCCGATCCCGAGGCGGGTGCGCTTTGAAGGCGAGACCGACACGACCTCCTCGATCAGGTGCAAGCGATCCCCTTCCACGATGGCGCAGGGGAACTCGGCGTCGTTGGCGGCGTTGATGAACGTGGTCCCGGGCAGCGGCACGCGAATCGCAATCGCGGCGACCGGCGGTCGGCCGTTCGGCAGCCACGGCGGCGGGATCAGCCATCCCATCAGCAGCCCGGGTGGGGCCAGCAACCCGCCCCACTGGCGGCGGGCGAAATCCTCGTCCCAGTACCCCGGATTGGAGTCGCGGACCATGGCCGCGAAGTGCTGGATGCGGGCCGCGCTCACCGCGGTCCCTGCGTACCGCGGCTCCGTGCGCGTGCCGACCATCTGCAACGCGTCGTCATACGTGCCGAACGCCAGCTCGTAGCGGACAGTCTCGGTCACCCCGGCAGCGCGCTCTCACGCGGAATCGCATCCCAGGCCAGTCGGCGCGAGGCGAAGTACCACCCGCCGCGCTCGTAGACGAGACGGTCGGTGTAACTGCCGGTGGCCTGGAGTTCGTTGTCGCAGAACAGCACTGCGACGCACTGTTGAGTCGCTTCGACGCCGTCGACGGTGATGTCGTGGTCGACGGTGACCAGCCGCCGTCCGTTTCCGCCGTCGAAAGCGTCGGCAAGGGTGGCGAACGACTGCTCGCCCCTGGTGTAGGTCGCACCGGAATGCCGGAAGGTGGCAAGCCAGCCGGCCAGGTCACCGCTGGAGAACAACCGATTGTGCCTGGCGTCGAGGTTGAGGATTCCTGCCCGCCCCGCCAGCCCGTCGAGCACGTACTGCTGTTGGTAGCTCAATGCCATCGTCTGACTCCTTCACCGACTCACCAGGTAGCCGTGCGCTTCTCGGTCCCACACCGTCGAGCTCAGGCCGCGTTGCCGCAGAAGATCCTTTCGCACCCGGCCAATGACGTTCTTCGGAATCTCGTCCAGCACTTCGAGATACCGGGGCACGCAGAAGTACGGCATGCGCGCCGCGCAGAAGTCCAGTAGCTCGGGAAGGTCGACCGTCACGCCGGGACGAACCGCCACGACGACGAGGATGTCGTCCTCACCCAAATCGCTCGGGACGGCGACCGCGGCGGCATCGGCGACCGCCGAGTGCCGCATCACCACCTGCTCGAGTTCGACCGAGGACACGTTCTCCCCGCGTCGGCGCAGCGAGTCCTTGGCGCGGTCGACGAACGTCAGGTTGTGGTTGTCGTCGAGGAAACCCAGATCGCCGGTCCGAAACCACTCCGGGTGGGGTTCGATCCGCAGGCCGCGGTGCCCGGGCGCGGACGACACATACCCCTCGCTCATCACATGCGCTGTCCGCGGCCGGCACGCGATCTCACCCGTCACGCCGACGGCGACGGGACGACCGTCCCCGTCGACGATGCGTACCTCGAAGGCCGGGTTGACTTGTCCTGACGTACCCGGGACACCGTCGTCCGAAACCGCCTTGTACGCGATCGGAAACGCCTCGGTCAGTCCGTACATCGTCACCACGCGGCACCGGTACCGGTCCTCGATGGCACGGTACAGCTCGGCCGAAATGGGTGCGGCCGAGATGAAGCGGATTCCGAGCTGCGCGTCGCGCGGGTCGGGTGGCAGACCCCACAGCATCGACACCATCGCACCGGCCCCGGCGAACCCCGCTGCGCCACAGGCCCGCAGCTCGTCGCACACCTCGGCGGGGTGGTACGCGCTCGCCAACACGCTGGTGGCACCGATGAGCATCGGCGCCAGGACCGTCGGGGCGGCGCTGAGGTGGAACAGCGGCATCGCCGTCCAGATCACGTCGCCCCGGCCGTACTCCCACGCCGAGGCGACAGTGGCGGCCGCGACGAACAGGTAGTGCCACGTGGTCGCAACCGCCTTCGACGGACCGGTGGTTCCCGAGGTGAAGAACAGCGTTCCCACGTCATCGGCGTCGGTGTGCACCGCCGGGCAGGTGGCGCCGTGCGATGTGCTGAACTGCGCGACGACCGAATCGTCGATCGACATGGTCGCCGCCGGAGCGTCGAGCTGATCGGCCACCTCGGCGAGTCGAGGGCGACGGGCCTCGTCGGTCACCACCAGCCTGGCCTGCGACACGTTCAGCGCGTTCGACAGGAAATCACCCTTGTTCGCGGCGTTGACCGCCGCACTCACCGCACCCAACCGGGCGGCGCCGAGCCAGAAGTACACCCACTCCGGACAGGTGCCGGCGAACAGCGCGACGGTGTCACCGCGGCGCAGGCCGCGGTCGGCCAGCATCGCCGCGGCGGCGCGGGACCGGTCGCGCATCTGGGCGAACGTGATGGGCGTGCCGTCGATCGACATCATCACCTGGTCGCCGAACTGGTCGGCACGGCGGTCGAGAACCGAAGCGACCGTGAACCGTTCGACGCCGAAAGCCGCGGGCTCCACGCGCCACGTCCGGTCCGCGGCCATCAAACCTGCGCCGCAGACGGGTCGGGTTCGCCGGTCGCCGTGTACCCGAAGTCGGTCGCCGACGGTTGGGTTCCCGGGTAGAACCGGTGCGCCCAGCGGCGCAGCGCGGCGTAGTCGCGGGCCTCCTCGGGCGCAAGGTTCGGTTTCTCCAGGTACTTCATGTTCTCCCAGGTGAAGAAGTCCTGTTTGATGACTTCCTGCTGCAGCTGCAAGAATTTCGCCGCCCGGCCGGTGGGCTTGTCGCCGCGATCGCCGGCTTCCCGGATGGATGCCTGGGTGTAGAAGTAGTCGGTGTAGTCCTCGTCGACCGGCGTCTGGCCGGTCACCTGGACGGTGGCGACCAGCTCCGACGGGAAGCGCACGACGCCGAGACCCAGCGAATAGTTGTCGTAGATGATCTTCGCGTCCACGGGCCCGTTCGGGGTGAGCCACGTCTTGGCCCGTCCCCCACCGAAATTCGCGTTCACCGTCGCGTGCAGGTGGTAGCCGGACACTTCGAACGACGCGGTGTTGGCGGGATTGGCCGCCTTGTGCACGTACTGGACGTGGTAGGGGTCGGCCGCGTTCTCGATGATCATCTGCGCGTGCACCTTGACCCGGTTGACCATCCGGGTGTGGGGGTGCAGCGGGTAGTACTCGTCGGTCTCGAGTTCGGGTAACACCGGTGGCTGCCAGTACGGCGCGCGGCCGTGGCGTTCGTGCCAGACGAGGATGAAGCCGTACCACTCGGTGCACGGGTAGCGCTTGATCCGCACGTTCTGTTTGCAGCCGATCTTGCTGTACGGGATCAGCGCGTTGGTGCCCTCGCCGGTCCACTGCCAGCCGTGCCACGGGCAGACGATGTTCTCGCCCTCGACGGTGCCGCCGACGCCCATGTTCGCGCCCAGGTGCTGACAGTAGGCGTCGAGCACGTGGACCCGACCGGACTGCGTCCGGAAGATCACCAGCTCCTCGCCGAAGTAATGGGCGCGTTTGACCTGACCCTCGGGCAGGTCCGAGGAGAATCCGACGATGAACCACCCGGTCGGGAACCGATAGGTCGACAGGCTGATACCGCTGGGCCCGAATTCGCGCTCCGACGGGTCGAGGGTGGGATCGTCGACCGTGTCCGTCATCGCAACTCCGTCCGCGCACGCACCAGCCGAGGTCAGCGGCGCTGTCCGTTGCCTATTTTTACTATTTTAGGCATTCTAGGTCAAGGACGGCGAAGGGAACGACGCATGGTCACGACCACTCCGGTCGATCTGTCCGATCCGGCGTTGTGGCAGAACGGTTTTCCCGACGCGCTGTTCACAGAGCTGCGGCGCGAGCGACCGATCTTCCGGCACGAGCTCACCGACCGGGTGGCGGCGACGCTGAAACGCGACTTCTGGATGACCACCAAGGTGCACCACGCGCACCGCATTCACCGCGACACCGAATCGTTCACTGCCGCCGAGGGGCCGTTGATTCAGGGCGTAGGCGCCGTGGGCGCGTTTCCGACGATCATCAACATGGATCCACCCGAGCTGCTCAAGCGGCGCCGGGTGATGTCACACGCATTCACCCCGAAGGCGATCGGGAAGCTCGAGCAGGACATCCGTACGCGGGCCGCCGGCCTGATCGACCACTTACTGGAGCGCGGCGGCGGCGACTGGATCGCCGATGTCGCCGACGCCCTGCCGATGTCGGTGATCGGGGACATCGTCGGGATACCCGAGGAGGATCGACCGGAGATCTTCGACACTTTCGACCTCATTCTGCAGGCCAATTCGGCTCCGTCGGGACGAGAGGCCGAACAACAGCATCTCGAACTGTTCGGCAAGATCTTCACCTACGCCTCGGAACTGACCGCCGCAAAGCGCCTGCGGCCCACCGACGACATCTGGAGCACCCTGGCCACGGCGGTGGTGACCGACGAGAACGGCGAGCAACTGTCGATTCCCGCTACCGAGCTCGACATCTTCTTCTTCGTGATCGCGTTCGCGGGCAGTGACACCACGAAGAACGCATTGGCCTACGGGCTCCGGGCATTTCTCGACAATCCCGACCAGATCGAGCGCTATCGCGCGGATCCATCGGTGCGCCAGTCGGCGGTCGAAGAAGTGCTGCGATGGTCCACGCCGGTGACGTTCTGGAGCAGGGTCACCAAGGTCGATGTCGAGATCGACGGCGTCACCATCCCCCGAGGCGAGCGCGTGGTGTCGATGTTGCGGTCGGCCAACCGCGACGTGGACGTCTTCGCCGATCCGTTCGCATTCGACATCGGTCGTGCGGACAACCCGCACGTGGCTTTCGGCGGCGGCGGACCGCACCACTGCCTCGGTGCGGTGCTGGCCCGGGCGGAGATTCGCGCTGTGCTCGACGAGGTGTTGTGCAGGGCCGAGGACATCACGCTCGGGCGGGTCGACGTCACCTATCCGAGCCTCACCAACAACATGACGATCTACCACTCGATGCCGATCTCGTTGCGGCGACGCTGATTCACAACCCCTTCGGGCGCGAACCGATGACACCCTGGGCCTCGAGCCGCTCCAGGTCGCTTGCGGTCAGACCGCACAGTGTGGTGAGGACCTCGGCGTTGTGCTCACCGAGTGTCGGCGGTGGGCGCTGCAGCCAGTTTTCGCTGTCGGCCAGCGGCGTGAACGGTGGGCACGGGTAGAGGTTTTCCCCGGTACGGGAATGGTCGAGGCGTTCGAAGAACCCGCGGTGCCGCAGTTGAGGGTTCTCGGTGACGAGTGATGGCGACACCACGACCGCGGCGGGCACGCCCGCACGTACCAACTCCTCCGCGGCGGCTTCGGCGTCGCGTGCGCCAAGCCAGGTTTCGAGCTCCGCTGCCCCGGTGAGGTCGGCCAGCGCGGCGCATTCGCCTTCGGTGCGCGCGGCAAGTGCGATCCAGCTGTCGTCGCCTGCGCACCGATAGACATCCTGTATGGCCGCCCCGTACCCCCGGTTGCCTCGTCGTTCCATCACCCGCCCGAACACCTCGTATTCGATCGTCTGAACGGCTGTTACGTTGAGCACCGCTTCGATCATCGGCACCTCGACGAGCTGACCCTCACCGGTACGGTCGGCGAACTCGAGCGCAGCGAGCGTCGCGAAGGCGGCGTGCGCACCGGCGAGCGGATCACAGGCTCCGCGCGGGGCGATCGGTGGGCCGTCGGGCATCCCAGTGACCCAGGCAAGGCCGGCGATCTGCTCCATCGTCGGAGCGAAACCGACGCGGTCGCGCCAGGGTCCGGTCAATCCGAACGCGGGCATCCGCACCACGACCAGGCGCGGATTGAGGGCGAGCAGTTCCGCTGCGTCGAGGCCGAATTGCTCCATCACGCGCGGCGAGAAGTTCTCCACCACGACGTCCGCCCCGCCGATCAGGCGCCGAACCAGCCGAAGCCCCTCCTCGGACTGCAGATCGAGGGTGACCGACCGCTTGTTGGTGTTCATCGCGTGGAAGACCCAGCCGTACTCCCACCAGTCGTCGACGTCCTTGCGCATCCCGCCCGAATAGCGGATACCGTCCGGGCGCTGGATGGATTCGACTTTGATGACGTCCGCGCCGAACGCAGCCAACGAATGGGTGGCAGCCGGACCGGCCCAGAACGCGGTGAAGTCGACGACCCGCACCCCCGCGAGCGGCATGCGCTCGGTCGGCGCCGATTCGGCACGCAGATCCCGTGGTTCCCAGAGCCTTTCATCGTCACCGTCCCCGACCGCGGGTGAGGTGGCCACCGGTGCGGGACGCGCGCTCGACATCAGCCACGGGGGCCTCGGCTGGCGGAACCCGGCCGGGTTGTCGATGTAGACCCCGCGTTCGCGAAGGTGATCCATAGACGGAATGGTCGCGCCGTTGCCCAACGGCGCCAACGGCAACCGGAACAGCTGTCCCAGTTCGACGATCTCGGCGACCGTGCGTTCCCTCATCCACGGGTCGATGCGTTCGCGGATCCAGTCGCGGTAGTCCCACCGGCCGATCTGGAACTGCAACTGGGCGATCTCCGTAAACTCCGGGCAGTCGACCATCGCGGCAAAGTCCAGCCACTGCTGGCCGGTCACCATGCTGATACCGACGTAGCCGTCCTTGGCGGGTTCGATGGACGGCACCTCCACCGACCGCCGCACGGGCGGGACTTGCAGGAGCGCCGAATGCAGCCATTCCCCACTCTGCATCAGCGTGATGGCCTCGAGCATCGACATGTCGAGGTGGCCACCCGCTCCGCCGTCACGTACGCGCCGCCGCAGAGCCAGCGCACCGTAGGCGGCCCACGTTCCACCCATGTACTCCCCCAGGTCTCCGCCGATCGAGATCGGCGGACCCGCCGGATCGCCACGAAACCCGGTGAGCCCCGACGCGGCCTGCAGCGTGAATTCGGTGGCGGGCCGCCCAGACCACGGCCCTGTCCAGCCGAAGTCCGAGATCGAGACGACTATGCATCCGGGCGAGGCCGCCAGCAGCGCGTCGGGGTCGACACCGTACCGTCGGGCCGTGGCCTGTCCGGCGGTCACCACGATGATGTCGGCGCATGACAGAAGATGACTCGAAATGGCTGTGACGCTCCGCTTTCCGGCGTTGAGATAGCAGAACAGCGGTGAGTCGGCGTCGTCATGTAGCGTGCTGTCGCTGACCGTGACCCGGCGCAGCGGATCTCCTTCGGGTGGTTCGACCTTGACCACATCGGCGCCCGCGTCGGCAAGAAGCTTGCCGCAGTACGCCCCGGCGATGCGGTCGCTGATCTCGAGGACACGCACATCGTGCAGCGGGGTGGCTACCGTGCCACTCACACCGTCGCCCACGCATACCTCCCGGTCCGCCGTCATCTTAGTGACCATCGGCGCATGGCACGGCAACGCTGCAGGTGGTCGGGCTATCACTGTTAATATTGCTAAGATATGACAACACTGGGAATCGGGCCCGAGGCACGTCGCCGCCTCGGGGCGCGCCGCACAGCGGAGATCGTCGCCGACGAGCTGCGCCGCCAGATCATCGAGGGTGAGCTCAACGACGGTGACCTGCTGCCGCGTCAGGAAGTGCTCGTCGAGCAGTTCAGCGTCAGCCTGGTGTCGTTACGAGAAGCCTTGCGAATTCTGGAGACTGAAGGCCTCGTATCGGTGCGTCGAGGCAACCGTGGCGGAGCGGTCGTGCACGCGCCCGCCAAAGCCAGCGCCGCCTACATGCTTGGCCTGCTGTTGCAGAGTGACTACGTGCCGCTCGCCGACCTCGGCACGGCGCTACAGGAACTCGATCCGATGTGTGCGGCGCTCGCCGCGCGCAGACCCGACCGCGGTAAGACGCTCATCCCCAAACTCCGGGACCTCAATGCGGCGATGGCCGAACACATCGACGACGGAGCGCGATTCACCGAGATCGGCGGGCAGTTCCACG
Source organism: Mycobacterium lehmannii (assembly GCF_002245535.1). Taxonomy (GTDB): domain Bacteria; phylum Actinomycetota; class Actinomycetes; order Mycobacteriales; family Mycobacteriaceae; genus Mycobacterium; species Mycobacterium lehmannii. Next base: position 79,582 of record NZ_NKCN01000018.1, read on the forward strand.
ACGAGATCGTCCGCGGCTGCGGTAACCACACGATGATCGCGGTCGTCGGCAGCCTGGAGACACTGTGGACCGGGCACCTGAACTGGTGGGCCGAAGACAGCACCGCCAAAGGCGAGTACCCGGCGATGAACAAGCGCCGCATCGCGTTGACCGTCCACACCAAGATCGCCGACGCGATCGAGGCGGGTGACGGCGAACGCGCCCGAAAGCTGGCCGCCAAGCACGTGGCCGACACTCAGACCTACCTGTTGGCAGGAAATCCCGAGCAACGGATCGTCGCACTGTCACCGCAGGCGCTCGCGCAGCGGAAGCGTTAGACGGCTTGAAAGGCAATGCGTGCGAACGGCTTTGATCACCGGCGGTAGCGGTGGTATTGGCAAGGCGTGCGGCCGCAAGCTCGCCGAACTCGGTTACGACGTGGTGTTGACGGCACGGCGGGAGGCGCCGCTGCGGACCGCCGCCGAGGAGATGGGCGCACGCTACGTCGTCGCCGACGCGAGCCTGCCGTCGGGGTTCGCCCCCGCCGTCGAGGCGACAGGCACCATCGACCTGCTTGTGCACGCCTCGGGGATCCTCGGTGGAACCTACGCCCGCAAACAGACTTTCGAGCAGTGGCGCGCGACCATGTCGGCGAACCTGGACTCCTGCTTCGTGGTGACATCGGCCGCGCTGCCACGGATGCGGGCCGGCTCGCGGTTCGTGTTCATCTCGTCGTCGGCGGCGCATGAGCCGATGCGCGCCCGCACCGCCTACTCGGCGGCGAAGGCGGGCATGAACGCGTTCGCCGGCGCGCTGGCGCAGGAGGTCGACCGCGATGGGATCAACGTGCACGTCGTCACTCCCGGGCCTGTCGAGACCGAGATGCTTCAGGACGTGCCGTTCGAGATGTACGCGATCCGGGCAGCGGATGTGGCCGACGCCGTCGCCTGGCTCGACACCGTCGACCCGGCGGTGGACGTGCCGGAGATCAGGTTGCATGCGATCACGCGCGGACCGTCGGCCCGTCCGCCCGTCGTCCCCCTCGAGGCACAACGCCGCGCCAACACGTGATTTCGATGACTCCGCCGTTCCTTCGCTTACCTTGACCTGGATTACCTAAAATAGTAAAGATGGGCGGGTAGAGCGCCCACCCCGCTGCCGGGAGGCAAGGTGACGATCAGCACCCGTTCGGATGACCAGACCGCTCCCGATGTGGCCGGCGATCCCTACGGTTTCTTCGAGCGCATGCGCACGACGGAGCCGGTGTGGCGCGGCACGATCATGGACACCACCGACATCCCGCCGGAGTTGCTGCCACCGGAGGAATGGACGCTGTTTGACTACGACAGCGTGTACAACGCCTTCCGCGACAGCGACGTCTACGGCTCGGAGGTGTACCACCGCACCATCGAGTTGGTGTTCGGCCCGACGATCCTCGGGATGCACGGCAAGCAGCATCACGACCACCGCAGCCTGGTGGCCAAGGCGTTCCGGCAGACCGCGCTGGCTCAGTGGGAACCCGAGGTGATTGTCCCGATCTGCGAGAAGCTGGTCGACGAGTTCATTGACGACGGCGAGGTCGATCTGGTCAAGGCGGTGACCTTCGAGTTCCCGACCCGCGTCACCGCAGAGCTGTTGGGGCTCCCGCAAGACGATCTGGAGATGTTCCGCCGCCTCTCACTCGAACTGATCTCGATCACCGAAGACATCGAGGCAGGATTGACCGCTTCGGTCGAACTCGGCGCGTACTTCCAGGAGCAGGTGGACCAGCGGCGCCGCCGGATGACCGACGACGTCATCGGCGACTTGGTCGGTGCTGAGATCGACGGTGAGCGGCTGACCGACGAGGCGATCATCTCGTTTCTGCGGCTGTTGCTGCCCGCCGGGCTGGAGACCACCTACCGGTCGTCGGGCAACCTGCTGTATCTGCTGTTGACGCACCCTGACCAACTCGAGGCGGTCCAACGTAACCGTGAGCTGATCGGAGCCGCGTTCGAGGAGGGGTTGCGTTTCGAGACGCCGTTGGTGACGGTTCCGAGGTCCACGACGTGCGACGTGGAAATCCACGGCGTCCCCATACCGAAGGGCGCACAGGTCAACCTCTGTATCGGATCGGCAAACCGCGACGAAAAGCGTTGGGAAAACGCGAATGTATTCGACATCCACCGCCCGCGGCGTGCTCACACCTCGTTCGCCGGTGGGCTGCACAGCTGTCTGGGAATGCATCTGGCCCGAGTGGAGACCCGCGTGATGTTGACCAGCTTGTTCGACCGCGCAACGGATTTCGAACTGCAGGTCGATGAGGACACGCGGCTCGCCGGTTTGCCGTTCCGCTCGCCCATCCATCTGCCGGTCACCTTCCGCCCGACACGATGAGGAGCCGGGCGGCGATTCTGCACGACGTCGGCGGTCCGTGGTCGGTGGAAGACTTCGAACTGGACCCCCCGCGGGCCGGCGAGGTGCTCGTCGAGATGGCCGCGGCCGGATTGTGTCACTCCGACGATCACATCCTCAAGGGCGACATGTCGGTCTCGAACGAGATCGCCCGCCAGTACGGTCTGACGCCGATGTTCCCGATGATCGGCGGCCATGAGGGCTCCGGCACGGTGGTCGAGATCGGCGAGGGCGTAGCGGAATTCGAGGTCGGCGACCACGTCGTGATGTCGTTCGTCGCGGTGTGCGGGCGATGCCGCTGGTGCGCGTCGGGGATGGAGTACCTGTGTGACGAGGGCGCCGGGACCATGGCTCCGGGGATGCCGACCGACCAGACCTTCCGCCATCACACGCTCGACGGTCGCCCGCTCGGGCATCTGTCGAAGGTAGGTGCTTTCGCCAGACATACCGTGGTCTCGGTGCACTCGCTGGTCAAGGTCGACCCGCACCTGCCGCTCATCGCAAGTGCGCTGCTGTCCTGTGCCGTCCCGACCGGCTACGGCTCGGCGGCCAACCGCGCGAACGTGCGCGGCGGTGACACCGTCGTGGTGATCGGGGCCGGTGGCATCGGCACCGCGGCGATCCAAGGCGCGCGAATCAACGGCGCCGCGCAGATCGTGGCTGTCGATCCCGTCGAGTTCAAACAGAAGGCAGCGCTGCAGTTCGGTGCCACACACAGTGTCTCGACCGTTGCAGAAGCACTCGATCTGGTCCGCGACCTCACCAGCGGCGTCATGGCGGACAGCGTGATTGCCGCGCCGTCGCTGATCGCAGGCGAGGACGTCGACGCCTACCTGAAGCTGACGCGCAAGGGCGGCACCTGCGTGCTGACCGGGATGACGGCCCAGACGACACGATCGGCGAAGATCGCGCTGCAGGACTTCATCCTGTGGAACAAGAACCTCGTCGGCACCGTCTTCGGTTCCTGCAACCCGCGATCCGACATCGGCCGGCTGGCCACCCTCTACCAGTCGGGCCTGCTCCAACTCGACGAGATGATCACCCGCCGGTATCGGCTCGACGACATCAACAGCGCGTACGAAGACCTGTTAGAGGGCGAGATCATCCGAGGTGTCATCGATTTCGCGCTCGACTAGACCGCAGGCAGTCTGGCCGGATCGCGACTAGTACTGGCCCAGTGGGCGACACACGTTGGAGATCGGATTCCAGTACTCGCCCGGTGCGCATGCCAACGGGGCGGTCGCCACCGGACCGCGACACACGTTCGCGACCGGATCCCACCACCCGTTCGGGCAGTCGAGGGGTTGCGCCGCACCGGTTGCCGAGGTTGCGATCGAGAATGCCGCGATCGGGCCGGCAGCTGCGGCGAGGACCATTGCACGAGAAATGATCTTGCTCATGCGACGAGCTTGCCCCAAACGACGCCGTCGCAAACCGCCGGCTCCAGAGAAACCCTCCTAAGGGGTTGATCGCACGCATCAGGTACGTGCGATCAACCCGTTAAGTCCCCAAAGCTGCTCGCCTCAGGGCAATACGACGTCGAGCCGCTCCCAGCCGCGGACCGTCGACGTCGGCGCCAGCCGCGCGGTCTCGGTGTCGATGTCCCACTCCGGCCACCGGTTGAGCAGCTCGTCGAGGGCGACGCGGCCCTCCAACCGGGCGAGGTTAGCGCCCAGACAGTAGTGCACCCCTTTGCCGAACGTGATGTGGCTGATGTTGTCCCGGTGGATGTCGAACGTGTCCGGATTGTCGTAGCGGCGCGGGTCCCGGTTGGCCGCCCCGAACATCAGGAGTATCGCGCTGCCGGCCGGCACGGTCCGCCCGTGCGCCTCGAAATCCCTTGTGACCAAGCGCGCCACGTTGTGACCGGTCGGCTCGTACCGCAACGTCTCGTCGACCACGCGCTGCAACAACGACCGGTCCGCGACGACCTCGCGGCGTTGATCAGGATGCTCGGCGAGCACTTTGGCCAGCCAGCCGATGAGCCGGCCGGTGGTCTCGTTGCCTGCGCCCGCGACCACCTGCGTGTAGTGCAGGACCTCTTTGCGGGTGAGCTTGCGCGTCACGCCGTTCTCGTCCTCGAACTCGACGTTGAGAAGGGCGGTCATCAAGTCGTCCGAGGGGTTCTTTGCGCGCCAGTCGACGTATTCGGCGTAGATGCTGCCGTCGGCGATCTTGTCCGCCCGTACCACCTTCATGGGTGAGCCGGGTTTGGTGCGCAGGCTCGCGTCGTTGGCGTCGCGCACCGTCACCTGCTCCGATTCGGGGATGCCGAGCAGCATCCCGATGACGCGCATGGGCATCATCGACGCGAGCTCGGCGATGATGTCGAACCGCTCGGCGCCGACCAACGGATTGAGGCAGTTGACGCAGTACTGGCGGATCTGGTCCTCGAGCTCGGCCATCCGACGTGGGGTGAACACCCGCGACATCAGGCCGCGCAGCCTCGTGTGTACCGGCGGATCCTCCATCATCATCACGCCTTTGGGCATCTCGAACTCCGACTGGATGAGTTCGAGGATGTCGCCGCGGCTGTTGGAGAATGTCTGCCAGTCGAGCAGCGCCCGCTCGACGTCGTCGTGGCGCGACAACGCCCAGAAGTCGTAGGACTCGTTGTAATAGAGCGGCGCTTCCTCCCGCAGGCGGACATACGTCGGATACGGGTCGGCGACGATGTCCACCCGGTACGGGTCGTAGTAAACGGCGCTGCCGTGGGCCTTCTCGTCAACAGCTGTCATCGGTTCTCCCCTACTTCAGGAGGCTGCCGGCGTCGACGGGCAGAGTCACGCCGGTGATGTAGCGGGCTTCGTCGGAGGCGAGGAACAGCACCGCGTTGCTGATGTCGACCGGCTCCACCCACGGGATCGGAAGGAAATGGAACGACTGGCAGATCGGCGCGAGATCGTCAGGTCCCGGGTTCTCCAGGTCCGGACGAAACAGCCGGTAGGTCGGCTCGTTCATCAACAGCGGGGTGCACACATGAGTCGGGTGCACGCTGTTGACCCGGATCGAGTGCGCTCCGAGTTCGACGGCGAAGGTGCGCATCAGCCCGACGACACCATGCTTCGCGGCGATGTAGTGGCCCACCTGCGGGTAGGCCTTGGTGCCGCCGACCGAGCTGGTGAGGATGATCGATCCGCCCCGGCCGCCGGCCAGAAGATGTGGCACCGCCGCTTTGACGGTCTTCCACACGCCGCTGAGGTTGACGTCGATCGTCTCGTCGAAGCGGTCCTCGGCCATCTTGTGCAGCTTCACGCCGGTGGTGCCGATGCCGGCGTTGGCCACGACGATGTCGAGGCCACCGAGTTGTTCCACGCCGCTATCCACGGCGGACTTCAGCGCGTCGAAGTCGCGGACGTCGACTTCGGCCGTGACGATGCGTCGGTCGAAATTCTTGACCATGTCGGCGGTCTCGGCGAGGTCCTCGGGAGTGGCCGCCGGTGCGGTCGAGTCCTCGAAACCTCGGCAGATGTCGACCGCGATGACGTCGGCGCCCTCCTGCGCCAGCCGCACCGCGTGGCTGCGGCCCTGACCGCGTGCCGCGCCGGTGACGAACGCGACCTTGCCTGCTACCCGACCCGCCATCGCCGCAGCTCCCCTCGCTTGTTGGGCGATCGCCCAACATCTAGGCTGGCGCCATGTCTAGCAGCCCCGTCGGCGAGCGGTCAAGGGGTGGACGCGAGTCGACCGCTCGCTCGGCCCTGATCGAGGCGACCGCCCAGGTCATGCTCGAAGAGGGCTACGCCGCAGCCACGTCTCGGAGGGTGGCGGCCCGGGCCGGGGTGAAGCCCGCGCTGGTGCACTACTACTTCCCGAGCATGGACGATTTGTTCCTTGCCGTGCTGCGCGAAGGCGCCGAGGCCAACCTGTCCCGTCAGCGTGAAGCCGCCGATGCCGACGAACCCCTGCACGCGCTGTGGCGCCTCAACAGCACCCACGGTGCGCGGCTCTTCATGGAGTTCATGGCACTGGCCAATCACCGCAAGGACATCCGCAGTGAGATCGCGGCGTACGCCGAGCGGTTCGGAGGCGTCGAAGAAAGCGTGGTCGCCGCGGCGATGAAGGCCCACGGCGCCGACGTCGAGGCATTCCCGCCCGTGGTCATGTCTATGATCGTCACCAGCTTGGCCCGCATCGTCCTTCTCGAACGGGGGCTCGGCATAACCCGAGGTCATGCCGAGGCGGTAGCGTTCATCGAGCGCTACCTGAACCGCTTCGAAATCAAGTCGTCGTGACCTGGCCCACACCGTCGACGCGCGGGTGACCAGCAGCACTCTGACTTGAGTTAACCTAGGGCTCAATGAGAACTTATACGGGCTAAGTTACGTACAGACGCATGCACAACGACGAATACGACTTGAGGGCGGATATGGGTTGCATCGGGCGGACGCAGTAATGCTCCGGAAGGCGAGAAAGGTCTGGCTGCCCATCGTCATCATCGTCGTGGTGACCATCGCGGGTTTCACGGTCAGTCGCATCCGGACCTTCTTCGGCGCCGAAGGCGTCATCGTCACCCCTCGGGTGTTCGCTGACGACCCCGAACCTTTCGACCCGAAGGTCATCAAATACGAGATCTTCGGTACCGGCTCGTATGCCGACATCAACTATCTGGACCTCGACGCCAGACCGCAGCGCATCGACGGCGCGTCGTTGCCCTGGTCGTTGACCCTTCAGACCACGGCGCCGTCGGCCGCGCCCAACATCGTCGCTCAGGGAGACGGCCAGACCATCACCTGCCGAATCACCGTCGATGACGAGATCAAGGACGAAAGAACCTCCACTGGCGTGAACGCCCAAACCTTCTGCTTTGTGAAATCCGCATGACCTCACCGACAAACGAGGCCCCGACGGACGCCTTCCCTCCCGTTCGCCGCGCGAAGCGGCCCTTCATCCCACGGACGATCCGCACGTTCGCGGTCCCGATCATCCTGGGCTGGATCGCGCTCATCGCGGTGCTCAATGTGACTGTGCCGCAGCTGGAAACGGTCGGCCAGGAGCGCGCGGTCTCGATGAGCCCGGACTTCGCGCCGTCGATGATCGCGATGAAGCGCGTCGGCCACGTCTTCCAGGAGTACGACTCCGACAGCTCGGCGATGATCGTCATCGAGGGCGAGCAACCCCTCGGTGAGGACACCCGCGCCTTCTACGGCGAGATGGTCGCCAAGCTCGAAGCCGACACGAAGCACGTCCAAAGCGTCCAGGACTTCTGGAGCGATCCGCTCACCGCCTCCGGCGCGCAGAGCAGCGACGGAAAAGCCGCCTACGTGCAGGTGTACCTGTCCGGTAACCAGGGCGAAGCGCTGGCCAACGAATCGGTCGAAGCGGTCCAGGACCTGGTCGACGGCATGCAGCCACCGCCGGGCGTGAAGGTGTTCGTGACCGGTCCGGCCGCACTGGCCGCCGACCAACACATCGCCAGCGACCGCAGCATGCGGGTCATCGAGGCCCTCACGTTCACGGTCATCATCACGATGCTGCTGCTGGTGTACCGGTCGATCATCACCGTGATCCTGACGTTGGTGATGGTCGTCCTGCAGCTGGCCGCCGCCCGCGGCATGGTGGCGTTCCTCGGTTACCACGAGATCATCGGGCTCTCTCCGTTCGCGACCAACTTGTTGGTGACGCTGGCGATCGCCGCGGGAACCGACTACGCGATCTTCCTGACCGGCCGCTATCAGGAGGCGCGCGGACTCGGAGAAGACCGAGAGACCGCGTACTACACGATGTTCCACGGCACGGCGCACGTGGTGCTGGGGTCCGGTCTGACGATCGCAGGCGCGCTGTTCTGCCTCAGCTTCACGCGGCTGCCGTACTTCCAGACGATGGGTGTGCCGCTGGCTGTCGGCATGGTGACCTCGGTGATCGCGTCGCTGACGTTGGGGCCGGCGATCATCAGTGTCGCCAGCCGGTTCGGCAAGGTGCTCGAACCCAAACGGGCGATGCGGGTGCGCGGCTGGCGCAAGGTCGGCGCCGCCGTCGTGCGGTGGCCCGGACCGATCCTGGTCGCGACGGTGGCCCTGTCGCTGGTCGGCCTCCTCGCGCTGCCGGGGTACCGGACCAACTACAACGACCGCAACTACCTGCCCGCCGATCTGCCGGCCAACGAGGGATACGCGGCGGCCGACAGGCACTTCTCGCCGGCGCGGATGAATCCCGAGCTGCTGATGATCGAGAGCGATCACGACCTCCGCAACTCCGCCGACTTCCTGGTCATCGACAAGATCGCCAAGCAGATCTTCCGCGTGCCCGGAATCTCGCGCGTGCAGGCCATCACCCGGCCCGACGGGAAACCCATCGAGCACACGTCGATTCCGTTCCAGATCAGCATGCAGGGCACCACCCAGCAGATGAACCAGAAGTACCTGCAGGACCGGATGGCCGACATGCTGGTGCAGGCCGACGAGATGTCCAAGACCATCGCGAACATGGAGCGGATGTCCAAGCTCACCGAGGAGATGGCCGCGACCACGCACAGCATGGTCACGAAGATGAAGGACATGACGGTCGACGTGGCCGAGCTGCGCGACAACATCGCCAACTTCGACGACTTCTTCCGGCCGATCCGCAACTACTTCTACTGGGAACCGCACTGCTTCAACATCCCGATCTGTTGGGCGTTCCGGTCGGTCTTCGACACCCTCGACGGCATCAACACGATGACCGACGACATCCAGGACCTGCTGCCCGATATGGAGCGGCTGGACCAGCTGATGCCGCAGATGGTCACGCTGATGCCGCCGATGATTGAAACGATGAAGACGATGCGGACGATGATGCTGACGATGTACTCGTCGCAAAAGGGTCTGCAGGACCAGATGGCAGCCATGCAGGAGAACTCGACTGCCATGGGTGATGCCTTCGACGCGTCGATGAACGACGACTCCTTCTACCTTCCGCCGGAGGTCTTCGACAACGAAGAGTTCAAGAAGGGCATGGAGAACTTCATCTCTCCGGACGGTAAGTCGGTGCGCTTCATCATCGCCCACGACGGTGACCCGATGACCCCCGAGGGCATCGCGCGCATCGATGCGATCAAGCAGGCCGCCAAGGAGGCCATCAAGGGCACGCCGCTGGAGGGCTCCACGATCTATCTGGCGGGCACCGCCGCGGTCTACAAGGACATGTCGGACGGCAACAGCTACGACCTGATGATCGCGGCCATCCTCGCGCTGGCGCTGATCTTCACGATCATGCTCATCCTGACCCGCGCCGTGGTGGCCGCCGCGGTAATCGTTGGCACCGTGGTGATCTCGCTCGGCGCGTCGTTCGGCTTGTCGATCCTGATCTGGCAGCACATCCTGGGCATCGAATTGCACTGGATGGTCATGGCGATGGCGATCATCATCCTGCTGGCCGTCGGAGCGGACTACAACCTGCTCTTGGTGTCGCGGCTCAAGGAAGAACTGCACGCCGGCATCAGGACCGGGATCATCCGGGCGATGGGCGGCAGTGGTTCGGTCGTGACCTCGGCAGGTCTGGTGTTCGCGTTCACGATGATGTCGATGGCCGTCAGCGAATTGACAGTGATCGGACAAGTCGGAACGACCATCGGGCTCGGCCTGTTGTTCGATACTCTTGTCATCCGGGCATTCATGACGCCGTCCATCGCGGCGCTCATGGGTAAGTGGTTCTGGTGGCCACAGCGGGTGCGAGAACGTCCAGTGCCTGTACCGTGGCCGAAACCGAGGGAACTGACGCCGTCAGGGGGGGAAGGAGCACAGTCATGAAACGACTGATCAGTGGGGTTGCTGCCGCAGCGGCGGCGCTGGTGCTGGCCGCACCCGCCCAAGCGCAGGACATCGACACCGACTTCAGCAACGAGCTGCACACGTACGGCATCTACGGGCAGAAGGACTACAACGCCTGGATCGGCAAGATCACCTGCAAGCGGATACGCAAAGGTGTCGACCGCGATGCGTTCGCCTCGGCACAGTTCGTCCAAAAGCAGCTGGCGCGGGGGCAGAACAGCACCGACCAGTCGTGGAAGTTCCTCGCCGGAGCGCTGCGCTTCTACTGCCCTGACCTGCTTCCGACCCTCGATCAAGCCCGTAACCGGTAGAGCTAGGAGTCCGAAAGTGTTTCGTAAAGCCACCATTGCGCTGGCATCCTTCGGCTGCGCGGCGATGATCTTCCCGGCCACCGCAGCCGCCGACGCCACCGACGACTACCCGATCCCGAACCGGATCATGAGGACCACCTGCACGGTCGACCAGTACATGGCCGCCGTTCGCGACGAGGACCCGTTCTACTTCGAGCGCTACATGATCGACTACCGGAACCGGCCCGCGGACGTGCAGAAGGGCGCCCGCGACCGGATCTACTGGTTCTTCTCGCTGGACTACGCGGGTCGCCGGCAGTACGCGGAGAACACCGCCACCAACGTGTTCTACGAGCAGATGGCCACCCGGTGGGGCAACTGGGCCAAGTTGTTCTTCAACAACAAGGGTGTCGTCGCGCACGCGACCGACGTGTGCATGAACTACCCGCCGAGCCAGCCCGAGATCTGGAACTGGACCACTGCGCCGTAGCGCGGGTCAGGGCAACCCGCCGAACAGCGGGCTCAACGCCGCCTGAATCGGATCCGGCGGCGGCACGAACGCCGGCGGCGCCGTAGCGGTTTGCGCGGTGGGCGCCGGGCTTGTCGCCGCTGGAGCTGTTTGCGCCACGACTATCGCGGTCGATTCCTGAAGTAGGTCGGCCACCGGCGCCGCCGTTTCCGTGGCCGGTTGCGCGGCGGCCTCCGGAGCGACGGCGGTGTCGGTGGCGACGTCGGATACCGCTTCAGGTGACGCGACCGTGGCCGGTGCCGGTACCGGTCGCGGAATCACCTGTTTCACCACGATCGGGACGACGGCCGCCGACGGCACGGCATGGACGCTGATCGACGGGCCGGCGCCCGACACCGCGGCCGCCGGAGTCATCGGCGCGGTCTCGGCCGAACGGTCGCCCCTGGCGTCCGGCGAATCCCAGCGGGCGAGTTCCGGACCGAAGGCGAACAGGCCGATCACGCCCGCCGCGAGGACCAGCGCGGCCCGGCCGTGCGGACTCAACCGACGCCGGGAGCGCAGCCGCGTCGACTTCCCTACCGGTGTGGACGGCGCGGCAGCACTGAGTACCGGTCTGGACAGTGCGGCGCCGCAGGCCAGCGCAACCTGGACGTCGTCGAATTCACCGGACTCGAGCATGCGGGCCCACGTTCGAGCGGCGTCCGCCATCCGTACCGTCGCCACCTTCGCAAACCCCATGTCGGACAGCGAGTTCCGGAGCAGTTCGGCCTTCGCGTCGACATCGGCGCTCCACGTCATGCAGACCGTGTCGATCCGATGGCCGGTCACGGACGCGATCGCCCGCGCGCCCCGCACCGCTGCTTCGTGGGTGGAGATGTCGCCGTCGGTGGAGACGTCGGCGACGACGGTGAAGTGGTCGTGATCCACCGTCTTCGCGTCGGCGCCCTCGCCTTCGAGCAGCACCCACGCGATACCGGTCGATGTCATCGACAGGCCGAGCACCGTGTCCACGTCGCCTCGCTTCCCGGCCGGATTCCGCCGACGCACTGCGCGGTCAAGATCAGCGAAGCGAGCATAATTTGCTTCGCCGTGCTCGGCATCTTGAAAGCTGTGCGGGCGCCTAGCGACCCGTCATCGGTCCGTTTTGCTCGTCGTTCGCTCCGTTGACGTCTCGTTGACGGCGTGCGGTGTGATGTCACGTCTTGGTCCCGCGCGGCGAAATACCCGTATGAGCACATTCGCCGGCCGCGCGGTCCTCCTGCCCGTCGCGATCACACTGTCCGCACTGATCGGTGTCCCCGCTGCCCAGGCGGCCCCGTGCCCGGAGGTCGAAATCGTCTTCGCGCGCGGAACCACCGAGCCGCCGGGAGTGGGCGGAATCGGACAGGCCTTCGTCGACTCGGTGCGGTCGCGGTTGGGTGACCGGTCGGTGGGTGTCTACGCCGTCGACTATCCCGCCAGTCGCGACTTTGCGGTGAGCACCCGTGCAGGCGCCGAGGACACCCGTGCCCACGTGCAATCGATGGCCGCGGGCTGCCCCGCCACCAGGATGGTGCTCGGTGGCTACTCCCAGGGTGCAGCGGTGATGGACGTCGCCACCGCCGAGATGGCGCCGACGGTCGTTCCGCACGTCGCCGCGGTCGCCCTGTTCGGCGGTCCGCGCAGCAGCTTTGCCGATCGGCTGTCGCCCGGGCCGCTGCCGTCGGTGGGGTCCGACTACGCGGCCAAGACGATCGACCTGTGTGTCCCGAACGACCCGATCTGCTTCGAGGGCGGACGCGACATGGGCGCACACGTCGCCTATGTCCAGGCCGGATTGGTTAACCAAGCTGCAGAGTTCGCTGCAGGGCGGATCTGACTACCGTTTCAAGGCCCACATCTGGTAGGAACTAAGGCGGTCCTAACACCCCTAGGGAGGAGCTCCGCCGAGGTGAATTCCTGGTGAGCGCTCCCACCGCGCCTTCAACCGAACACGCCGCGCATTCCGAACGGTCTGCGCTGGCCAAGTGGATCCGGCGGCTCGCCCTACCCATCATCGTCGGGTGGATCGCGCTGATCGCATTGCTCAACGTGACCGTGCCGCAGCTCGAGGTCGTCGGCCAGATGCGCTCGGTGTCGATGAGCCCGTCGGAGGCTCCGTCGGTGATCGCGATGCAGCGCGTCGGCCAGGTCTTCGAAGAATTCAAATCCGACAGCTCGGCGATGATCGTCCTCGAGGGCGAGCAGCCGTTGGGCGACGACGCGCGGCGCTACTACGACGAACTCGTCGACAGGCTCGAAGCCGACAACAAGCACGTCGAGCACATCCAGGACTTCTGGGGCGACCCGCTGACAGAGGCCGCGGCCGTGAGCGCCGACGGCAAGGCCGTCTACGTCCAGGCCTATCTGGCCGGCAACATGGGCGAGGCGCTGTCCAACGAGTCCGTGGAAGCCGTCAAGAGCATCGTCGACAGCATCCCGCCTCCACCGGGGGTGAAGGTCTTCGTCACCGGCGGGTCCGCCCTCGTCGCCGACCAGCAGATCGCCAGCGACCGCAGCATTCGCATCATCGAGTACGCCACGTTCGCCGTGATCATCACGATGCTGTTGCTGGTCTACCGGTCGATCGGCACCATGCTCATCACACTGGTGATGGTCTTCCTGGCGCTGGCGGCCACGCGCGGAGTGGTGGCATTCCTCGGGTACCACGACCTGATCGGGCTGTCGACGTTCGCGACGAACCTACTTGTGACGCTCGCGATCGCGGCGTCCACCGACTACGCGATCTTCCTCATCGGGCGGTACCAGGAGGCTCGCACGCTGGGTCAGGACCGAGAGTCGGCGTTCCACACCATGTTCCGCGGCACCGCCCATGTGGTGTTGGGCTCGGGTATGACGATCGCCGGCGCCACCTTCTGCCTGTCGTTCACCCGGCTGCCGTACTTCCAGTCGCTGGGTGTCCCGCTGGCGGTGGGTATGACCACGGCGGTGTTCGTCGCGCTGACGCTCGGCCCGGCGATAATCACGATCGCGACCCGTTCCGGCCTGCTGGAACCCAAGCGCGCCATGCGCATCCGTGGTTGGCGCAAGATCGGCGCCGCGATCGTCCGCTGGCCCGGGCCGGTGTTGCTCGCGACCGTCGCGTTGTCGTTGGTCGGCTTGTTGACGTTGCCCGGGTACCAGCCCAATTACAACGACCGTCTGTATCTGCCCGCCGATCTGCCCGCAAACCAGGGCTTCGCCGCTGCCGAACGGCACTTCTCCCCCGCCACCATGAACCCCGAGTTGCTGCTGATCGAGACCGATCATGACCTACGCAACTCGGCGGACTTCCTGGTGATCGACAAGATCGCCAAGGCGGTCTTTCGGGTGCCGGGCATCTCGCGGGTCCAGACCATCACCCGCCCCAACGGCAAACCCATCGAATTCAGCACCATCCCAGCGCAAATGAGCCTCGGCGGCGTCGGCCAGGACTTGAACCGCAAGTACACCCAGGACCGGATGGCCGACATGCTGGTGCAGGCCGACGAGATGCAGAAGAACATCGACACCATGACGCGGATGATGGCGTTGATGGGTGAGATGAACGCGACCACGCACAGCATGGTGCAGAAGACCAAGACCATGGTCGCCGACACCGCCGAATTGCGGGATCACATCGCCAATCTCGACGACTTCATGCGTCCGATCCGCAATTACTTCTACTGGGAACCGCACTGTTTCAACATCCCGGTCTGCTGGACGGTACGGTCGATCTTCGACACCATCGACGGCACGAACAAGCTGACCGACAACGTCCAGGACCTGATTCCGGATCTGGAGCGACTCGATGCGCTGATGCCGCAGCTGCTGGCGCTGATGCCCGAGCAGATCGAGTCGATGCGCACCATGCGGACCATGATGCTGACGATGCACGCTTCTCAAGGAGGCCTGCAGGATCAGCAGGCCGCCATGAGCGAAAACCAGTCGGCGATGGGCGATGCCTTCAACGACTCGTGGAACGACGACACGTTCTACCTGCCGCCCGAGATCTTCGACAACGAGGAATTCAGGCGCGGCATGGAGAACTTCATCTCTCCCAACGGTCGTGCCGTGCGAATGATCGTCCAGCACGAGGGCGATCCGCTCAGCGCCGACGGCATCGATCGCATCGACGCGATCAAGCAGGCTGCGAAAGAGGCGATCAAGGGCACGCCGTTCGAAGGGGCCAAGATCTACGTCGGCGGTACTGCCGCAGCGTTCAAGGACATGCAGGAGGGCAACAACTACGACCTGATGATCGCGGGCATCCTTGCGCTGGCGCTGATCTTCACCATCATGTTGATCATCACGCGCAGCGTCATCGCCGCGGCGGTGATCGTGGGCACGGTCGTGTTGTCGCTCGGGGCGTCCTTCGGTCTGTCGATTCTGGTGTGGCAGCACATTCTGGGCATCGAGCTGCAGTTCATGGTCATGGCGATGGCGGTGATCATCCTGTTGGCCGTGGGCGCCGACTACAACCTGCTTCTGGTGGCCAGGTTGAAGGAGGAACTGCCGGCGGGGGTCAACACCGCGATCATCCGGGCCATGGGTGGCAGCGGATCGGTGGTGACCGCGGCGGGCCTGGTGTTCGCGTTCACGATGATGTCGATGGTGGTCAGCGAATTGACAGTGGTGGCGCAGATGGGCACCACGATCGGCATGGGTCTGCTCTTCGACACATTGGTGATCCGCGCGTTCATGACGCCGTCGATCGCTGCGCTGCTCGGCCGGTGGTTCTGGTGGCCGCAGCGGGTGAGGGCAAAGCCTAGGCCCGTGCCATGGCCCGCGCCGAAACAGCCGACGCCGTAAAGCAACCCAGCATCGTCCAGCCGAAGGTTCCTGTCAGCCCGTTCTTGGCCAGCAGCACCATCGCCACGCCCGCGAGCACGATCAGCACACCGGCCGCGACTGACCGTGCCCCGGTGGCGCCCACTGGTGCGTCCCACCACGGCAGGCGGCGATGCTCGAGCGGCGAGAGCAGTCGGAACAGGGCGAACATGACGACGGCGAACACGGCGGCGCGAAGTGCGAGCAGTGCCCAAAAGTACGGTGCGTCAACGTCATAGGCATCGAGTCCGATTGCGTGCAGTGAGAATGCGGCGATGGCGATCGCCACGATGTGCCACAGGTACAGCGTCATCGCTCCCCCGTTGCCGACCGCGACGACGTACCAGACCCGCGGGCGCTGAGCCCACCGCTGGATCGCCCCTGCGCAGGCGATGAACGCGGCGGACACCCAGGTGCAGTGCAACGCGAGAAGCAGGGTGGGCGGCGAGACGTTCGACAGGTGCTCGGTTCCGGTGACGACGAGCGACACCTCGTAGGGCCCGACCATCGCCAGCACTGTCTGCGCGACGAGCGCACCGGCGCCCACGACGAGCGCGACGCGCGGGTTGATCAACCGTCGCGCGTACCCGACGCCCAGCGCGACCGGGATGAGCCAGACGATGACGAAGTTCGCGACTCCGGCCATCGGAGCACCGACCGAGAGCCGGATGCTGTCGACGGCCGTGGCCGCTGCCAGCAGACCGGCCAGCAATACCGCGAGCTGGCGGCCCGTCGACAGTCGGGTCAGAGCGGGGACGAAGGCGAGCACGACCAGGTACACGCCCAGGAACCACAGCAGCGCGACGGACTCGCGACCGAGGTCTGCGGCGGAATCCGGGCCGAGGGTGAGTCGCACGGCGAGCAGTCCGACCGTCCAGGCCGCGAGATACCAGAAGACAGGGCGGCACAATCGCTGCGCACGCGCGACCAGCCACGTGCCCCACCACTTGCCTGCATGCCAGCCGTATGCCCCCGCGGCGCCTCCGGCGAGGAAGAACAGAGGCATGACCTGCACGATCCACGTCACCGGGGTGAGTGCCGGAATCTCTCCGAGGATGTTGCCGATGCGGACGCCGCCGGAGTCGATGGTCGCCAGCAGCAGCGCGCAGTGGCCGAACATGACCACGATGAGCGCGGCTAGGCGGGCAACGTCGACGGCGCGGTCGCGGGTCGGCGGGGTGTCGGCGGCCAGTTCGTCGGCGCCGGACAGAGGCTTGGTGAGCGTCACGAGTTCAGCATGCCCCGGCGGGCCGCGGCGCCGCTTGAGTAGTACTACGTGACGCAGCCGTGTCGAACACGGTGCGTCCTCGCCCGTCTCGCATTGAATCGGCCCGCCACCGTGAGGTGACGGGCCGATTGTTGGGAGGGGTCAGGGCAGCCGGGTGAGCACCGGGAGCTTGCCGGCCGGCAGCGCCGGGCGCACGCTGGCCGGATTGCGCTGGGGTGCAGTGGTGATGACGATCTTGCCGCCGCGGCAGGAGACGAGCTTGCCGTCGACGAAGACGTCCTGCCCGTCGTCGATCGGGATGTCGTAGCCGTCCGCGTCGGTGTAGGTGCATCCACCGCCGCCGGGTGTGGGTTCGTTGTCGACGGCATATGCGGTCGCCGGGGCGAAGACGAAGACGGCCAGGGCGCCGATGAGCGTGGCGGCGTACTGGAGTCGGGTCCGGCGAGCGTGGGTGGTGGTCATGTCGTTGTCCTCTCGGGGTGGTGCGGGGTGTTGGAGAAATGATTGCGAGTCGACGAGGGGCTCCGTAATCGCCGCGAAGCCAGAATCCGTTCGCGTGGGGGGAGGTTTTTCTATCCGCGCGGTAAGGGCCCACGGTCGACAGCTTGCGTTTGAAAGCAATGCGTGACGACGCGTCGTTTGTTGCGTGACAGCGAATCTGGGTGGGTATACGAGGCCAAAAGCCACCTGCGAAAGGCGACAACGATGGCAGAGCCCGAGTCCGGCCAGTGGAACGTCGCGGCTAAGGAGAACAGGGTTTACCTCGAACGCACCAATGATGATGGCGAGTTGTTGTTCGGGGACTCAGTTGAGCCGCATGAAGCGCGCCAGCTCGCACGGGCGCTGACGAAATTTGCAGACAAGCTCGACGACTCCCCTCGGTCCCGCGATGAGGACGACGCTGACGAGGACGACGACGACTCCGACGAGGACGACAAGGACGACGACCAGGACGACGAGGACGAGGACGACGACGACGAGGACGAGGACGACAAGAAGTCGGACTGAGGTTGCTCAGCGGCGACTGAATCCCTCTCTCGCACAACGCTGCCGGCGCATCCGCCTCGCCCGTTGTCGGTTTCCAGCTGGGTCGCAGCGCTGCGCGACGCATCAATCGTTATCAGAAGCAGCGCCCATCGTTATCAGAAACACCGCGGTACTTCGTACGGTCGACGGCTTCCCTGTTGCACGATTGCTCCACGCGCCGCGATGCAGGGGACACTGCTGCGCTGATGGGTTGGAGACGGCTGCCATGGGGAGGAACACATGCGCCAACCAGTGACAGCATTCGGTGCTGCGATGGTTTGTCTTCTGGTCGCCGGGTGTGCCAGCTCGGTCGGCAATGCGGTCACGACCACGCCCACGCGCACGCTGATTCCGCGCCCACTCGTGGAGCGTGAACTGGACGAGCTGCTGTTGACGGCGGATGAGCTGAACGCCGCAATGGGCGCGACGAACATGGCGGTCACGAGCGCTCAGAGCTCGATGTCGGACAACAGCGCCACGATGGAGCCGCAGGAGTGCCTGGGCATCGACGGGGCGGCGGAGGCGCCGGTGTACGCCGACAGCGGGTTCCAAGCCTCGCGGGATCAGAGCCTCAACGACGGTGATAAGTTCGCGCACTACGTGAAGCAGGCCGTCGTGTTGTATCCGCTCGTGAAGAAGGCCAGTGCTTTTCTCGATGCTTCCGCACAGGAATGGCCAGCCTGCCACGAGTACACCCACCTGCAGAGTGGGACGAAATGGACGGTCGGGCCGATCACCCACGCCGACGACGTGCTGAGCACCGTCGCGACTCTGCAGAACGCCGCTGCGCCGGGTTGGGCCTGCGGGCACGCCGTCGCACTGGAGAACAACGTCATCATCGACGTGAACACGTGCAGCGCCAACCCGGGCGACTCGGCCCAGCGCATCGCCAAACAGATCGCCGAGGAGGTGGCCGCTCGCTGGTGATCTGTCTGCCGATCAGGTGGCGGACCGCTTCGCTTCCGGCGATCGGCAACGCGTCCAGCCGGAGATCACCAGGTTGTTCTTACCCCTTTTGCCCACGCCCTGGTTCGTGTACAGGGTTTGCCCACGAATCGAAAAAGACACCTCCCGAAACCTCGGAAAGTGCCTTTGACCTGCGTCGGGCTGACAGGATTTGAACCTGCGACCCCTACACCCCCAGTGTAGTGCGCTACCAAGCTGCGCCACAGCCCGCGACGCCGCCGGGATCGCCGGCAGCAGGTCGAAATGCTACCGCAGGCCCCGCCTGCAATCCCAACCGCCACCTGGCGCGTGAACCTCGGGGCTCGAACGCCTAACGAGTGGCGCTGGGCACCGCATCGACCTCCGCCGCGGTGGCCGCCGGCTCCACGATGCGCCGATACCGCCACGCCACGTAAAGCGCAGCAGCCCAGCCGATTACGATCAGCGTGTACACCGCCGAGGACCACGGCCATTCGATTCCGAAGTAGTGCACGAGCTTCTGGCTGTTGGTCAACACGATGACGCCGCCCACGGCCGTGCCCAACAGCGCGGGCCGGATCCGGCTCACCAGCCACGCGGCGAACGGGGCGGCGACCACGCCGCCCACGGCCAGTCCGAGCACCACCGGCAGGTTCTCGACGAACTCCTCGCGCAACCCGATACCGAAACCGACCGAGGCCGACGCCGCCACCAGGAACTCCGAGGCACTGACTGAGCCAATCACCGTGCGCGGCGGCGTCTTACCGCGCGACAGCAACGTGCTCGTCGTCACCGGGCCCCAGCCGCCGCCACCGGACGCGTCGATGAACCCACCGAACAACCCCAGCGGGCTGAGGAACCTCGCCGTATGCGGTGTCTCACCGTGCCGCATCACCGGAGGGTTGCGCAGCGAGAACCGCAACAGCACGTAGATTCCGATCGCGACCAGGATCCCCGCCATCAGCGGGGCGGCATGCTCGGTCGACAGCGACGACAGCACGGTCGCACCTACGAATGCCCCGATCGCACCGGGCAGGCCCAGCTTCAGCACGATCGACCAGTCGAGGTTCTTGAACCGCCAGTGCGACAGACCCGAGGCCAGCGTCGTGCCGACCTCGGCCAGGTGCACCGCGGCGCTCGCCTGGGCAGCTCCGAGGCCACTGAGCACCAGCAGTGTCGAGGCGGTCACGCCGAACGCCATGCCCAGCGCGCCGTCCACCAGCTGCGCTCCGACACCGACGAGCGTGAATATCAGAAGCGAACGCACAGGTTCGACTGCTTTCAGAAGTGGTCAGCGCGGCGGGCCGACCAGACGGACAGTGGGCGCGAAATCAGATGCGCGCGCGACACCACTCGTCGAAGGCGATGATCCGACGTGACGGCCAGAACGGCTCGAGAGCGCAGAGGGCAGACGGCGCGGTGCGGAATCGGCGTTCGGCCACCCGGCTCCCCTTCCTGGTCAGTCAACTTCGACTAACCATACAGAACTGCTCTAGAGGGTCAGCAATCGATACAGCCCGATGATTCCCGCCACCACGATCACCGCCCTCAGCGCGTTGGGCGAAAGTCGGCGACCGTAGCGGGCCCCGAGGAAGCCGCCGACCAACGAACCGGCCGCGATCAGGCCCGCCGCTACCCAGCTGATCCGGTCGAACGCCACCAAGGTGTACGCCACCGCGGCAACGATGTTGACCACCAAAGACAGCAGGTTCTTGGCGGCGTTCATGCGCTGCATGTCCTCGGGGAGCAGCGCGCCCATCGCCGCGATGAGAAGAATCCCCTGAGCGGCGGTGAAGTAGCCCCCGTAGACCCCGACCGCGAACGTCGCGAAGACGACGCTGGCCAACTGCAACCGCGACACGTGCTCGGCGGACTGCCCGGCCGCTTCGGCCCGCGCCCGCGCATACGACTGGATCCGTGGGCCGACGACCACGAGCACCAGAGCCGCGATCAGCAACACGGGCACGACCTGCTCGAACACCGTCTCCGGCAGATTGAGCAGCAGCCACGCGCCCAGCGCCGCACCCACAAACGAGGCCGGGATCTGCCACCGCAGCCGGTGCCACTGGCCCCGCAGTTCGCGGCGGTATCCCCAGGTGCCCGACACCCCGCCGGCCACCAAACCGATGGCGTTCGACATCGTCGACGTCACCGGCGGATAGCCCAACGCCACCAGGGTGGGAAACGTGATCAGGGTGCCGGAGCCGACGAGCGTGTTGATCGCGCCCGCTCCCAGACCCGCCAGCGCGATGAGGACCATGTCGACGACGGGCACTTGGGAAAGGCTAATCGTCTGTTTGGGGAGGGGCAGCGGCGCCTAACGTCGCTGGACGTCCACAAATCACCGAGAGCCGGGTCCCCGCTTCTCGCGCATCCGCACGTTGATCCGGATCGGGCTGCCCTCGAAGCCGAACATCTCGCGCAGTCGCCGCTCCAGGAACCGCCGATAACCCGCCTCCAGAAACCCCGAGGTGAACAACACGAACGTCGGCGGGCGAGCCGTCGCCTGTGTGGCGAACAGGATCCGCGGTTGCTTACCGCCGCGCACCGGCGGCGGATGGGCCGCCACCACTTCCTTGAGGAACGTGTTCAACCGCCCCGTGGAGATGCGGGTGTCCCACGACTCGAGCGACTTCTCCAGGGCCGGTACCAGTTTCTGCACCGCGCGGCCCGTCTTGGCCGAGATGTTCACCCGCGGCGCCCACTGCAACTGCACGAGCTCGCGGTCGATCTCGCGGTCCAGCAGGTAGCGCCGGTCCTCGTCGACCAGATCCCATTTGTTGAACGCCAGCACCAGCGCCCGGCCCGCCTCGATCACCATCGACAGCACGCGTTGGTCCTGCTCGGTCAGCGGTTGCGAGGCGTCGATCAGCACGATCGCCACCTCGGCCGCGTCGATGGCGCCGTGCGTGCGCACCGACGCGTAGAACTCGTGCCCGCTCGCCTGCCCGACCTTGCGGCGAAGACCCGCGGTGTCGACGAACCGCCACAGCTTGCCGTCCATCTCGATCAGCGAGTCGACCGGATCGACGGTGGTGCCCGCGACGTCGTGGACGACGGAGCGCTGATCACCGGCCAGCCGGTTCAGCAGCGAGCTCTTGCCCACGTTCGGCTTGCCCACCAATGCGACCCGGCGTGGCCCGCCCCCGCCGCCCGACATCTCCGAAACCGCGGGCAGGGCGTCGATCACGGTGTCGAGCAGGTCGGCCACGCCTCGGCCGTGCATCGCGCTGATCGCGTGCGGCTCCCCCAGACCCAACGACCACAGCATGGCGGCGTCGGCTTCCCCGCGCTCGCTGTCAACCTTGTTGGCCGCCAGGAACACCGGCTTACCGGAGCGTTGCAGCAGTTTCGCTGCCGCCTCGTCGGCAGTGGTGGCGCCGACCACCGCGTCGACGACGAAGATGATCGCGTCGGCTGTCCGCATCGCCACCGACGCCTGCTCGGCAACCAGCTGTTGCAGACCCTTGGCGTCGGGTTCCCAACCGCCCGTGTCCTGCAGAATGAACCTGCGGCCCAACCACAACGCGTCATAGGACACCCGGTCGCGCGTCACCCCCGGTACGTCCTGCACGACGGCTTCGCGCCGGCCCAGGATTCGGTTCACCAACGTCGACTTACCGACGTTCGGTCGCCCGACGACGGCGACGACGGGCGGTGCCGTCGCGGCCTCCTCGATGGCTTCGGCTATATCTCTTGCCGAGTCTTCTGCGATCTCCCAATCGCTTTCGTCGACCCAGGTTCCGTCCTCGCTCATCGCTGCGCTCCCGCTCGCTCCCGCACGAGGTTTCTCAGATGCTCGATCACCTCGGGCTGCGTCATCGCGCTGGTGTCGACCACGACGGCGTCATCGGCGGGCCGCAGCGGCGACACCGCCCGCGTGGAGTCGAGGTGGTCGCGCCGCTTGACGTCGGCCAGCACGGCCTCGTAGTCGTCGTCCAGACCGCTGGTTTTGTTCTGGTCGTTGCGGCGGCGGGCACGCTCTTCGGCCGACGCGGTCAAGAAAATCTTGAGGTGGGCGTCGGGCAGCACCACTGTGCCGATGTCGCGGCCCTCCACGACGACGCTGTCCTGACCGGAGGCCAGCTTGCGCTGCAGGTCGACGAGCCGGGTGCGCACGGCGGGCACCGCCGAGACCGCCGACACCGCCTTGGTCACCGCGTCGCCGCGAATCTCGGTCGAAACATCTTCTCCGTCAAGGTAAGAACGGTCTTCGTCGGGGTCGTAGCCGACCGCCAGTTCGGCGTTCGCGGCCGTCGCCGCAACAGCTTCGGTGTTGGTGAGGTCGACACCGGCACGCAGCACGGCCAGCGTGACGATCCGGTACATCGCGCCGGTATCCAGATAGCGTGCGTTCAGTGCGCGCGCCAAACCCTTTGATACCGTTGACTTCCCAGTTCCCGCAGGACCATCGACGGCGATGACCAGCGACGTCACAGGCCGACCGCCTTGTACAACTCGCCGAGCTCCTTCTGCGTCAGGACCCGGATGCTGCCAGGGCGCTGATCACCGAGCGCGACGGTGCCGATGTCGGTTCGCACCAGCTCCTGCACCGGATGGCCGACCGCCGCGAGCATCCGACGCACGATCCGCTTGCGGCCCTCGTGCAGGGTGACCCGCACCAGTGTCTTGCCGGGCACCTTGTCGACGAC
Source organism: Mycobacterium lehmannii (assembly GCF_002245535.1). Classification (GTDB taxonomy): domain Bacteria; phylum Actinomycetota; class Actinomycetes; order Mycobacteriales; family Mycobacteriaceae; genus Mycobacterium; species Mycobacterium lehmannii. Next base: position 103,119 of record NZ_NKCN01000018.1, read on the forward strand.
GGCGAAATCGTCGACCCGCGCCGGTCCGTCGTCGAGTTCGACGCCGTTGCGCAGTTCGCGGCCCACACCGCGTGGCACGGCGCCCAGCACGGTGGCCAGGTAGGTCTTGGGCACTTCGAACGAGGGGTGCATCAGCCGATGGGCCAGTTCCCCGTCGTTGGTCAGCAGCATCAGCCCCTCGGTGTCGGCGTCGAGCCTGCCGACGTGAAACAGCTTCTTGTTACCCCGAACCCGGTGCTCGACGAGGTCACCGATGCACGGGCGTCCCCGGTCGTCGGACATCGTCGAATGCATGCCCCTTGGTTTGTTGATCGCCAGGTGTACCAGGGTGTCGTCGAGCGTCACCCGCGCCCCGTCGACCCTGATCACCGAAGCCTCGGGGTCGACACGGGTGCCCAATTCGGTGACGACACGGTCGTCGACCTCGACGCGACCGTCCCTTATCATCTTCTCGGCGACCCGGCGCGACGCAATTCCGGCCTGCGACAACACTTTCTGTAGCCGCACGCCTTCAGGCTCAGCCATGAGCATCAGTGTCCACGTCGAAGGGCAGCGGCTTCTCGGGCGCCGGAGCGCCGCTGAGTTTCATGAAACGCGGGTCCTCGTCGAGGGTTTCGCTGAGGTCGTCGATCACGTCGACGTCGGGCAGCAGCGGCGCGATGTCGGGCAGGTCGGCCAGCGATGTCAGCCCCAGCCGCTCCAAGAACAGTTCGGTGGTGGCGAACGTCACCGCGCCGGTGTCGGGATCGGTGCCCGCCTCGGTGATCAGGCCGCGGGCGACCAGCGTGCGCATCACCGCGTCGACGTTGACGCCGCGCACCGCGCTGACCCGGGCGCGAGTCACCGGCTGCCGGTAGGCCACCACGGCGAGCGTCTCCAGCGCCGCGCGCGTCAGCTTGGAGCGCGCCCCGTCGAGGAGCAGCCGTTCCACGTACGGGGCGTAGCGAGAGCGCGTGTACATCCGCCAGCCGCCGCCGGCCTCGCGCAGGTCGATACCGCTGTCGCGGGCGGTGTACTCCTGGGCCATCGCCTGCAGCTTGGCCGCGACGCGGTACGGCGGCTGTTCGATGGCCAGCGCGAGTTGCTCCACGGGGGCCGGGGTGTCGACCACCAGCAGCAGCGCTTCGAGCACCGCGCCGAGTTCACCGTCTTCCAGTTCGGGCGGTTCGGCGACGTCGATCCCGAGATCGGTGGCGTCGGCCGCGACGTCCTCGTGGTCGAGGTCCGTCGCGACCTCGTCGAGGCTGTCGTGGTCTTCGCTATCCATACTGATCTTCTTCCACCGCCAGGTGTTGGTGTGTCGGCCGCTCGCCGGTCCACGAAATCTGCAGCACACCAAGCGCTTCAGGTTGTTCGAATGCTACCGCCCGAGCCCGGTACAGCTCGAGCAGCGCCAGGAACCGCCCGACGATCTCGATCGGCACTTCACAGTCGGCGACCAGGTCCCGGAAAGACGCCCACTGCCCGATCCCGCGGCTCTCCAGCAGTGCCATCAGGTTACCGATCTGCTCGGGCACCGACACCGCCGCATGGTGCAGATGCTCGGTGCTCACCGTCGGAACCGGCCGCGGCGTGAACGCCGCCGCGGCGATTTGGGCGAAGGCCTCGGCGTCCACACCGATCATCACTTCGGGCAGCAGCTCGGAGTAGCGCTCCTCCAGCGCCACCGCGCGGGGGTAGCTGCGCAGCGCGGCGGCTTCCAGTTCGGCGAACATCTCGGCGACGTGCTTGAACGCGCGGTACTGCAGGAGGCGGGCGAACAGCAGGTCACGCACCTCGAGCAGGGCGAGGTCCTCTTCGTCGTGCACCTCCCCGGCCGGCAGCAGCCGCGCTGCCTTCAGATCGAGCAGCGTCGCGGCGATCACCAGGAACGCGGTGGTCTCGTCGAGTTCGAGCTGGGGGCCGATCGCCTTGGTATAGGCGATGAACTCGTCGGTCACCTGGTGCAACGCCACCTCCGTGACGTCGAGGCGGTGGGCGAAGATCAGCTGCAAGAGCAGATCGAACGGGCCCTCGAAATTGCTGAGCCGAACCTGGAAACCCGACTGGGGAGCGTCATCCGAATCCGGGGTCGTCGCGGCTTCGGTCTCCGTCACCGGGTCATTCACGCGCCGAACCGGTGGATGACCTCGCGAGCCAAAGATCGATACGATTGCGCCCCACCGGATTTCGGCGCCCATGTGGTGATCGGTTCGCCGGCGACGCTGGTTTCGGGGAAGCGCACCGTGCGGGTGATGACGGTGTCGAACACGAGGTCACCGAAACGCTCCACAACCCGGGCCATGACTTCGCGTGAGTTTACGGTGCGCGGGTCATAACGGGTGATCAGGATGCCGCTGATCGACAGCTTCGGGTTCAGCCGGTCGTGGACCTTGTCGACCGTGTCGGTGAGCAGAGCCAGGCCGCGCAGCGAGAAGAACTCACACTCGGTGGGGATGATCACACCGTCGCTGCACGCCAAGCCGTTCACGGTGAGCAAGCCGAGCGACGGCTGACAGTCGATCAGGACGTAGTCGTAGCGGTCCAGCACCGGGTACAGCGCACGCGCCAGCGACTGCTCGCGGCCCACCTCGTTCACCAGCTGGATCTCTGCCGCCGACAAGTCGATGTTGCTGGGCACGAGGTCGAGGTTCTTGACCCGGGTGTGGATCAGCACATCGTCGATCGACACCCGCGGTTCCACCAGCAGGTTGTGCACCGTGTGCTCGAGTTCGTAGTGCGGCACCCCCAGGCCCGCCGACAGGGCGCCCTGCGGGTCCAGATCGACGAGCAGCACCCGGCGGCCGTACTCGGCCAGGCTGGCGCCGAGGTTGATCGTCGACGTGGTCTTGCCGACCCCGCCCTTCTGGTTACACATCGCGATGACCTTGGCAGGACCGTGCGTCGTCTTCGGCTGAGGTTCGGGGATGTCCCGCGGTGGACGGCCGGTCAGGCCCAGGGTTTCCGGCGTTCTGCCGCCTCCTGCGTCGTCGCTCATGCCTCGGCTTCCGCTCGTTCCGGTCCTCGCTCGTACCTCGCTGCGATCCTCACTCGCGCGCGCCTTCGGTGCTCACACCTGACCGTCGCTGGTCAGGCAGTTCACGGGCATGGCGGACATCCGGGCAAGTTTAACGGCAGGAACGTGCCAGGTCAGCCAGACCCGCAGGCAAGTTGGGAGCCGATTGAGCCGCGTCGCGTCCTAGGCTGACGCCATGGGCTTGAGGCAACGGATCCCGCTGCTGAGGTGGTCATTCCTGCGGTTGGCGCTCGGCGTGCGCAACATCTCCACCACCGGTCAGGTCGGTGACGGGCGCGAGGCCGCGCTTCGCGACTACGTGGTGGCCAACGCGCGCCAGGGTGACATCGACGACGTCCTCGCGACGATCGACCGGTTCGCCTACGAGAAGTCCTTTCTGATCAATGTCGGCGACCAGAAAGGCGCGATCCTCGACGCCGCGGTGCGCCGCGCCGACCCTCGCCTGATGCTCGAGCTCGGCACCTACTGCGGATACGGTGCCCTGCGGCCGGCCAGGGCGGCACCGTCGGCGCGGATCTACTCGGTGGAACTCGCCGAGGCCAACGCCGAAATCGCCCGGGACGTCTGGGCGCACGCGGGCGTCGCCGACCGCATCACGTGCGTGGTCGGCACGATCGGCGACGGCGGTCGCACGCTCGACGCGCTGGCCTCCGAGCACGGGTTCTGCCCGGGCCAGCTCGACTTGGTGTTCATCGACCACGACAAGGCCGCCTACCTGGCCGATCTGCAGAGCATCCTCGACCGCGGCTGGCTGCACCGCGGCTCCCTCGTCGTCGCCGACAACGTGAAACTCCCGGGAGCGCCGAAGTATCGCGAATACATGCGCCGGCAGCAGGGCACGTTGTTCGACACCGTGGAACACAAGACGCACGCGGAGTACCAGTCGCTGTTCGCCGACCTGGTTCTCGAGTCCGAGTATCTGGGCGGACAACAGCCTTGACGGGTGGCTTCCACGCAGCTGGTGCGGGCGATCAACCTGTTTAGGGCGGTTTCGGCTACCGTGCCCGCGGGTGGGCGCCGGCCCAGACCTCGCGCAGCGCGTTGACCGTGACCATGGTGTAGATCTGCGTCGTGGTCACCGAGGCGTGGCCGAGCAACTCCTGCACGACACGGACGTCGGCGCCGCCGTCGAGCAGATGCGTGGCGAACGAGTGCCGCAGCACGTGCGGCGACACCGCGGAGGTGATTCCAGCGCGCTCGGCGGAGTCCTGCAACACCTGCCACGCACTCTGCCGCGACAGCCGCCCGCCGCGGGCGTTCAGGAAGATCGCGGGTGTGCCCCGGCCGCGGCGCGCCAAGTCGGGACGCCCTCGTACGAAATAGACGTCGAGTGCGGTCACCGCCGGCCTGCCGATCGGCACCAGCCGGTGCTTGCCGCCCTTACCGCGCAGCAGCACCGAACGAGCATGGGTGTCGACGTCGTCGATGTCGAGCCCCACCGCCTCCGAGATGCGCGCCCCGGTCGAGTACAGCAGTTCCAGCAGAGCGCGGTTACGCAGCGTAAGAGGGCTGTCGGCGTCGCTGTCGCCGCCCGCTGCCTCGAGGAGTGCCAACACCTCGTCGAGCGACAGACTCTTGGGCAGCCGCCTGCTCGGGGTCGGCGGCTTGACGTCCGAGGCGACGTCCAGTTCGGTCAACCCCTCGGCCGTCGCGAAGCGGTGTAGGCCTCGCACCGCGATCAGCGCTCGCGCCGCCGACACCGCCGACAGCGGGGCGGTTCCGGCCTCGGCGTCCCCGCGGCGCAACGCGACCAGGAACTCGCTGACATCGGTCTGGGTGACCTTGGTGAGGTCGTCGATACCGCGCGCGGTCAGGTGGTCGATGTAGCGACGCAGATCGCGGCGGTAGGAGCTCAATGTGTTGGCGGCCGCACCGCGTTCGATGGTCAGGTGGTCGAGATAGTCCTGGACCTGACCTTCGAGCGCGGATGTGAAGGCCGATGAGTCGCTTGCGCGAAGAGGAGACGATGTCGTCACGGGTGCCCCTGACGGCGACCGAACGCGGTGGGCCGATCGGTCCACGGTGCGTCGACGCTTCTCAGCGCGTCCGGGTCGGTGACGGTGTTGGCCGCCAAAATGCCGCTGACGGCAATGGAATTGACGATCTCACCGGCCAGCACCATGCGCACCGCCTCGTCGAGCGGATACCACCGCAGCGTCAGGTCGGCTTCCTCGTCGCGGGCTTCGGGGCGTCCGACGTCGGTGAGCCCGGTGGCCAGATAGACCCGCACGCTCTCGTCGCTGAAGCCCGGCGCGGAGTCGAGGTCGACCAGCACGCGCCAATCGGTGGCCGATAGCCCGGCCTCCTCCTCGAGTTCTCGCGCGGCGGTGACGTGCGGCGGTTCGCCTCCGAGGTCGAGCAGCCCGGCGGGCAACTCCCACAGGCGACGCCCCAGCGGATGCCGGTACTGGTAGACCATCGCGATGTTGCGGTCCTCGTCCATCGCCAGCACCGCGACGGCACCGTAGTGCTCGACGACCTCGCGGCGGGCGGTATGGCCGCCGGGCATGCGCACCTCGTCGGCGCGCAACGCGAAGATGTTTCCGACGTAGAGAGTTTTAGAAGAGACCGTCTCGAAGCCGTGGTCAGCCACGAGTCGCGGGCTCTTGCAGCAGGGCCCCGACCTCGTCGCCGTGGTCGACGCCGTTGGACCGCTGCTCGGGGATGTCCATACCGGGCAAGCGCTCCTCGGCCTTGTAGTCCAGGGCCGCCCCCACGAACGCGACGAACAATGGGTGCGGCCGGGTGGGCCTGCTCTTGAGCTCGGGATGCGCCTGGGTGCCGACGATGAAGCGGTGCGTGTCGCGCGGATACTCGACGAACTCGACGAGGTGGCCGTCCGGAGAGGTTCCCGAGAACCGCAGGCCGCTCTCGGCGATGCGGTCGCGGTACTGGTTGTTGACCTCGTAGCGGTGACGGTGCCGCTCCGACACCTCCGTGGCGTCGTAGGCTCGCGCCACGATCGAATCCGGTTCCAACACAGCCGGATACGCGCCCAGCCGCATGGTGCCGCCGAGATCGGCCTCACCTGCGACGGCGTCGCGTTGATCGGCCATGGTGGAGATCACCGGGTGCGGGGTGGTCGGGTCGAACTCCGCGGAGTTGGCCTCGGTGATGCCGACCGACCGGGCTGCCTCGATCACGATGCACTGCAGCCCCAGGCACAGCCCCAACACGGGCAGACCCCGCTTGCGGGCGTACTGGATCGCACCGATCTTGCCCTCGATGCCGCGGATGCCGAAGCCACCGGGTATCAGCACCGCGTGCACGTCGGCCAGCGCCGCGGCCGCGTCGCCGTCGACCTCGCAGTCGTCGGAGGCCACCCAGCGCATCTCCACCTTGGCCCGGTGCGCGAACCCGCCCGCTCGCAACGCCTCGGCCACCGACAGGTACGCATCCGACAAGTCGATGTACTTGCCCACCAACGCGATTCGCACCGTCTCATGCGGTTCGTGCACCCGCTGAAGCAGGTCGTTCCATTGTGTCCAGTCGACGTCGCGGAACGGCAGGTTCAGCCTGCGCACGACGTAGGCGTCGAGCTCCTCGCGGTGCAGCACCTTCGGGATGTCGTAGATCGACGGGGCGTCCGGGGTGGAGATGACTCCGTCGATGTCGACGTCGCACATCAACGCGATCTTGTTTTTCAGAGGTTCCGGGACATCCCTGTCGCAGCGCAGGATCAACGCGTCCGGGGTGATGCCGATGCTGCGCAACGCGGCCACCGAATGCTGAGTCGGCTTGGTCTTCAGTTCCCCCGACGGCGCCATGTAGGGCACCAGCGAGCAGTGCAGGAAGAAGCAGTTCTCCCGGCCCACCTCGTGGCGTACCTGGCGCGCTGCTTCCAGGAACGGCAGCGACTCGATGTCGCCGACCGTGCCGCCGATTTCGGTGATCACCACATCGGGACGCCGGCCGTCGACGTCCGGTGCGGCCATCTCCAGGATTCGCGCCTTGATCTCGTCGGTGATGTGCGGGATCACCTGCACGGTGTCGCCGAGGTACTCACCGCGCCGTTCCTTCGCGATGACCGTCGAATACACCTGTCCGGTGGTCACGTTCGCCGACCCCGTCAGGTTCCGGTCGAGGAAGCGCTCGTAGTGGCCCACATCGAGGTCGGTCTCGGCGCCGTCCTCGGTGACGAAAACCTCACCGTGCTGGAACGGGTTCATGGTGCCGGGGTCGACGTTGAGGTACGGGTCGAGCTTCTGCATCGTCACCTGCAGGCCGCGCGCGGTCAGCAGCTGCCCGAGGCTCGAAGCGGTGAGTCCCTTGCCGAGTGAAGAGACGACGCCACCGGTGACGAAGAGGTGCTTGGTGGCCGTTTGCGGATGTTTGCGTAACGCTGGCAAGAACGACCTCCGTGACGACGGGCAGGGCTTACGTCTCTAGGCTGATTCCTAGTTTGGGGCCTGCCGACCCACGGAACCCCACCTTAACACCGAGGGCGACACCGCGTCGGTGACGCGCCGAGGACCTGAGCGTCGGGGGCCTTGGCGTGCGACGAGCTACTGCGGCACGGTGACCGACGTCGCACCCTGGCCGATGCCGTACTGGCCGGGCTTGCCGCCATTGGCCAGATCGCCCAGCGCCAGCACCGAGGTGATGCGGCCGGATTCGGTGCCGACGTCGTCGACCGTGCTGACCGCCGAGGTCAGCGCGGGATCCGAGCGCGTCACGGCGATCGCCGCGGTCCCCGATGCCGATCCGTCGCGGCCGACCAGGACGGTGCCCGAACCGTGCGGGGCCAGCCCGCCGGCGAATCGGGCCACGGTGGCGCCCCGGTTGCCGGCGTCATCGCCCAGCGGTCCGCCGGTCACGATCACCGCCGTGTTCGCCGCGCCCACCCGGTCGGTGTAGGTGATGAAACCGGTGTCGCGCAGCGTGGCGAGCACCGTTTCGCGTTGCGTGTCATCGACGGTCTGCACCTTGGGATCGCGATCGATCAACAGCGCGATGCCCAGCAGGTCGCCGGCCTGGGAGCCTTGGTCCACCGACGTGGTACTGAGCTGTTTGCCCGCCGGCACGATCGGCGAGTTGACCACCGACAACAGCTTCTCGGCGGCGTTGGCCTCGACGAACTGTGGTGTCAGCCCGACGGTTCCGCTGACCGTTCCGCCGGCCTGACCGACGAGTCGTGTCATCGCGTCGACGTCGTCGTCAGCGGCGTCGGGGGTGCGAAACAGCACCACCGATTTGTCGAGCAGTGTCTCGCGGAGAATGCGCGGTGACATCTGCGCATCGAACTCTCCTGCCGCGCCGAGCTTTTCGTTGAGCGCGTTCCTCTCGTCGGTCAGGGTGTTGATCCGCTCTTGCAGCTCGTTCTTGTCATCGCGCAGCCCCGAGAGCACGGTGTTGGACAGCATCCCCGATCCGAGTGCGACACCGATGGCCAGCGCCAGGAACACTGCCGCGAGCGAAATCGCGTGTGTGCGTAGCGATATCATCGGGCGCTCCTAGGTGACCCAGCCCTGGACCCACAGCGAGAAGCGGTTCCAGTAGTCCACGATCCAGTCCAGCAGCGCGGCGTCGACACGGGCCACCCACAGCGCGACGATCACCGCGATCAACACGGCGAGCACCAAGAGCGCGATCGCTCCGCCCGACACCCGGCTGCGGTACAGCGTGGCAACGGCTTTGGCGTCGACGAGCTTCTCCCCCACCTTGAGCCGGGTCAGGAACGTCGACGGATTGCTCTGCTGGCGTGCGCGGTCGAAGAACTCCTCGATGCTGGCGGTGTGGCCGGCGGTGACGATCAGCGACGCGCCGTGATGGTCGCACAGCAGCAATGCCAGGTCGGCGGCCGATCCCGCAGCTGGAAACGTCATCGCCCCGACTCCGAGGTCCTGGATTCGTTCGAGACCGGCGGCGTGCCCGTCGGCATCGGCGGGCAGCACCACCTGCGCCCCGGACCGCAGCACCTCAGCGCTCATCTTGTCGGGGTCACCGACGATGAGTTGGGGCCGGTAGCCCGCCTTGCGCAGCACGTCGGCACCGGTACCGACGCCCACCAGCACCGGTTGGTACTCCTTGATGAAGGGTTTGAGTGCTTTGAGGTCGATGGCGGCATCGACGTCCTCGGCGACGATCACGACGTGGCGGCGGTCGAGGTCGACGTCGATGTCGGGGATGCCGATGCCGTCGATCAGCAGCGGGCTCTCACTGCGGATGAACTCGATCGTGTTGCCCGCGAACGCCTCGAGATGGGCCACCAACCCGCTCTTGGCCTCGTGCATCAGCTCATGGATTTCGTGAGCGGTGCGCTCGACACCCAATACGAGGCGGCGATCTCCGGTGTAGACGCCGCCCTCGTGCAGACGCACCCGCGCGCCGTCCTTGACCTTCTTGAAGACGTCGTCGCCGGTGTCGTCGATCAGGGTGATCCCGTTGGCGACCAGAACCTCGGGCCCCAGGTTGGGATAGCGCCCGGAGATGGAGGGCGAGGCGTTGACCACGCCGGTGACACCGGCCTCGACGAGCGCATCCGCGGTGATGCGGTCGAGGTCGAGGGCGTCGATGACGACGATGTCGCCGGGGGTGACGCGTCGCAGAAGTCGATCGATGTCGCGGTCGACTCTGGCCGTGCCGGTGATGCCCGGACGTGAGCTGGCATTACGAGATAGCAGCGCTGACATCTTCATGCGCCGATTTTGTCGATATCAGCGAGCTATCTGTCGGAGGCGCGCCGTATCATCTGTCCCTTTTGTCACACAGGTAACACTCAACGCGATGGTTCGAACAGTTCCACGAGATTGCCGGACGGATCAGAGATCAGGGCCTGACGTCCGCCGCGGCCGGTGATGACATCCGCGCGAAGAGACACGCCGGCGTCGGACAGCCGGGAGACGGTGTCGTCAAGGTCGTTGACTTCCAACTGGATTCGATTCCAGCCACCGGGAGCGGGCCTGCTCCCGTCGCTGAGCGCCTCCCCCGCTCCGCCTCCGCCGCCGGGTGAGTTCAACAGCAGTCGCAACTCGTCGCGATGGAGCATGGCGAACCCGGGTCCGGGTCTGAAGTCCACGTCAAAGCGCAAGTGGTTGGTGTAGAACTGGACGGCTGAATCGACGTCATCCACTATGTAGCGAACGCTAACAGTACTCATAATTGCACCTCCTGGAGGTTATGATACAGAAATGTCCCAGAAAGGTCGACTCGATCCGCGCGCAGACCACTCACGCCGAACGATCCTTCGCGCCGCCCTCGACGAGTTCGCCGAGGTCGGCTACGCCGGGTTCCGGATGGAGTCTGTCGCCGCTCGGGCGCGCGTGGGCCGCAGCACGTTGTATCGGCATTGGCCGGACAGGACCGCGTTGATCGCCGACGCTCTCGAGACTCTCAATGTTCAGCCGGACCCTGGGCGGGAAGTACCCCCCGGGACGGCACGTGAGCAGGTTCAAATTCTGCTGGAGCACCTCGCCGGCGCCCTGAGCGATTCGGCCGTCTCGGCCTGCATCCCCGCGCTCGTGCACGCCGCGGAGACCGAACCGGACATCCGCCGGTTCTTCCAGGAATACTCGGCGCTACGACGCCGGCGGCTCACCGCCACCATCGCCTCCGGTGTCGGCGACGGGCAATTTCCGGCCCGCGTCGATCCCGAGGCCGCATCGGTGGCGCTGTCGGGTGCCCTGTTCTACCGGCGCCTGGCGACCGACGAAGCCGCGGAGCCGAAATTCCTCAGCGCGCTGATCGACACGGTGCTGGGCGGCTAACCGCCTTCGGCGCGTTCGTTCTGCGCCGCCTCGAGCAACTCGCGGGCGTGGGCGCGGCCGCTGTCGGATTCGCCGAGTCCGGCCAGCATACGCGCCAGCTCGGCCACCCGCTCCTCGTCGTCGGCATAGGCGGCGACTTGCGGCAGGTGCGTGACGACGATGACCTGGTGGGTGCGAGCCAGCCGGCCCAACCGACGGCCGATCTGCACCGCGGCTCGGCCTCCGACTCCGGCATCGACCTCGTCGAACACCATCGTGGTTCCCTCCGCGGACGACGACAACACGACCTCGAGTGCCAGCATGACCCGCGAGAGTTCACCGCCCGATGCGCTCTTGTTCAGGGGCAGAACATCGGTGCCGCTTGTGGCGAAGCCGAACTCGACATTGTCGACGCCGTCGCGGCCGGCATGCACCGCCTCGCCCGACGGCAACACGACCGGCGCCGAGTCGTCGGCGCGTGCGAGCAGCGGGCCCACGGACACTGTGAACACCGCCCCGGCCATGGCCAGCCCGGACAGTTCCGCGGTCACCGCTTTGGATAGACCCTTGGCGGCCTTGGTTCGCGCCTTGGTCAGGTCGGCGGCTGCGGCGACGGTCTTCGCCTCGAGTTCGTCGACTCGATGTTGCAGACCGGCGAGCGCTTCCTCGGACACGTCGAGTTGATCGAGCCTTTCCCGGGCCTCACGGGCCCACTCGAGCACGCCGTCGATGTCGGCGGCGTACTTGCGGGTGAGGGAACGGAGTTCGGCCTGCCGCGCGAGCTTGGCCTCCAGCGCGCTGGTGTCCGTCGGCAACCCGGACAGATAGGTGCCGAGTTCGCCGCTGACATTGGTGATCACAGCGACGGCTTCGCTGAGCTGGTCGGCCAATGCGCTCAACGAGGTGTCCCCAGTGGCCTCCAGCGCCGATTTTGCTTGTGCGACACCATGGGCCGCGGACACCGCGTCGGGCAAGGGGTCGTCGGGTCCTGCGAGGGCAGCGCGGGCGATCTGGGCCGCGTCGCGTAACGCGTCCAGTTCGGAAAGCCGCCGGATGTCGTCGACGAGCGCGGCATCCTCACCCGGTTGCGGTGCAGCCGCATCGATTTCGTTGAGCCCGAACTTCAGCCGGTCGGCTTCGAGCGCCAGCTCCCGCGCTCGCTGTGTGCGGTCCAGGAGATCGCGCCGGGCCGACAACCACTCCTCCCGCACGCGGCGGTACTTCTTCAGCTGCGTTTCGACGTCGGCGAACCGGTCGAGCGCGCCGCGTTGTTCATCGGGGCGCATCAACCGCAGCTGGTCGTTCTGCCCGTGCAGCGTGAGCAGTTCGGCGGTGAAACTGCTCAGCGATTTGGCCGGGACGCTGCGGCCACCCAGATAGGCACGCGACGGGCCGTCACGGCTGACCGAGCGGGCCGCGATGACCGAGCCGTCGTCATCGCGTTCGGCACCGGAGCTGTCGAGAATCTCATCCACCAGCGACGCCACGCCATCACCGAGTTCGGTTGTGGTGAAACGTCCTTCGACAACCGCACGGTTGTCCCCGGAGCGCACCCTGGTGGCGTCGGCGCGTGCGCCGCCGAGCAGGTGCAGACCGGTGACCACCATCGTCTTGCCGGTACCGGTCTCGCCGGTCAGCACGGTGAAACCGCGATCGAATTCAGCGGTCGCGGCGCTGATCGCACCCAGTGACTCGATACGGATCTCGGAAAGCACTACTGCCCGCGCCACCCCGTGACCGGCAAGCGGAACTTGCGCACCAGGCGGTCGGTGAACGGTGCGCTGTCGAGGCGTACCCACTTCACCGGGGTTCCGCACCGGGTGACCTCCACGCGTCCACCGGCTGGAACCACCATCTCGCGGCGCCCATCGCAGAACACCAACGCGTCGTGGCTCCTGGCCTCGACCTCGATCGCGATGGCCGATTCAGGGCTGGTGACCATCGGCCGGGCGAACAATGCGTGAGCGTTGTTCGGTACCACCAGGATTGCCTCGAGGTCAGGCCACACGATCGGCCCGCCGGCGGAAAACGCCCACGCTGTCGACCCGGTCGGCGTCGCGACCAGCACGCCGTCGCAGCCGAAGGACGACACGGGGCGGCCGTCGACCTCGAGGACGGCTCCGAGCACTCCGAGCCGGGGCCCCTTCTCGAGGCTGGCTTCGTTGAGCGCCCAGCCGCGGTCGACGATCTCGCCGTCCACCCGCACCACCACGTCGAGCGTCATCCGCTCCTCGACGCGGTAGTCACGCTTGACGACCCGGTCGAGCACCGTGTCGATGGAGTCGGCCTCCGCCTCGGCGAGAAAGCCGATACGGCCGAGATTGACACCGAGCACCGGGATTTCGACGTTGCGAGCGAGTTCGGCAGCGCGTAGAAAGGTCCCGTCACCGCCGAGGACGAGTACGAGTTCGCAACCCTCGGCGGCGCGCTCGTCGGCGTCGACCACTTCGATCTCGACGCCGAGCGAGCGGATGTCGTCGGGCGAGACGGGAACGGGCCCGCGGTCCACGGCTTCGGCCGACAGAACTTTGAGACCAATTCCGTTGTCGCCGAGCACCTTCTGCACACGCCGGGCGACCTCGGTGACTTCGTCGCGGCCGGTGTGCACCACCATGAGGATCGCGCGGTCGGTGTTCACTGCGGACCCTCCGCGACGGCGGTACGGACGGCGGTCTCGAGGTCGTGTCCTTCCAATCCCCCGCCGGCGCGCAGGTGCAGGAAGTACTCCACGTTGCCGGAGGGCCCGGGAAGCGGGCTCGCTGTCACCGCGACCGGATACCAGCGCAGTTCGGCGGCGCGTCGGGCCACCGACAGGACCGCCTCGGCGCGCAACGCCGGATCGGTGACCACGCCTCCGGCACCGACCCGGTCCTTGCCGACCTCGAATTGCGGCTTCACCATCGGAACGATATCGGCGTCAGGTGACGCGCACGTCGTCAGCGCCGGCAGAACTGTGGACAGTGAGATGAACGACAGGTCGGCGACGATCAGGTCGACGGGTCCGCCGATCACGTCGGCAGTCAGCTCGCGCACATTGGTGCGCTCCATCACGGTCACCCGCGGATCGTTGCGCAGCGACCAGGCCAGCTGTCCATAGCCGACGTCGGCGGCGATCACCTGGCGGGCGCCCCGGTCGAGCAGCACTTCGGTGAAACCGCCCGTCGACGCGCCGGCATCCAGGCATCGCTTGCCGTTCACCGGGAGACCGAAGGCATCCAGTGCGCCGATCAGCTTGTGCGCACCCCGCGACACCCAAGTGCGCTCGTCGGCACCCTCGATGGTGAGGCTGGCCGTGACCGAGACGGCGGTCGCGGGTTTGGCGGCTGGCATCCCGTCGATGCTCACCCGGCCCGCACCGATAAGTTCGGCCGCCTGCTGGCGGGACCGGGCCAACCCTCGTCGCACCAACTCGGCGTCCACTCGCGCGCGCCGTGCCACGGCGCTCAGCCCTTCTCGACCGACTCGAGCGCCTGCACGAGCACGTCGTGCGCCTCTTCCAGTCGGGCCGCGAGCAGCTCGACGTCGTCGTCGGTCAGGTCCGCGAAACCCGAGCCTTCTTGCGCGGGGTCCGGCAGGTCTGCCAGCAACTCCGCGATCCGGGCGCGGATCTGTTCGGGATCGGTACTCATATCGAGGTTCACGCTAGCTGATTCGACTCGGGAAGCAGGGACCAGCGTTGCAGGGCCTGTTGGGCGGTGTCGTCACCGGCGGTGATCGCGACCGACCGGCCGTCGAGGCCGGCGTTCCATACCGCATCGGCGGTGGCCCGAACCACTGACAGGGCGTCGCTGGGTTCGTGGCCTGTGGAGTGCACCGTCACCGTCGGTGACGCGACGTCGATGCGCCAGGCGGGGTGGGTCTCGATGCGCAATGCGGCCGACGGGATGCCAAGCGACCGCAGATCGGCAGCCAAGTAGGTCGGCCGCTCCGAGGACTGTGCACGGACGAGGTCGACGGCCGTGCTGACGCCGGTGAGCACGAGCAGGCTGGGCAGTCCGGCGGCGTTGGCCCCGGCGATGTCGGTGTCGAGGCGATCGCCGACCACCAGTGGGGCCTGAAAGGTGCCTCGGGCCAGGGCATCGGTGAGCAGAGTCGGTTGTGGCTTGCCCGCCACCTGGGGTTCGCGGTCGGTCGCCGCGCGCAGCGCCGCCACCATGGATCCGTTGCCGGGCAACAATCCCCGTTCCGACGGCAGGGTCCGGTCGACATTGGCCGCCACCCACAGGGCGCCGGCCCGGATGGCCAAGGCCGCTTCGGCCAAGTCGGGCCAACCGGTCTGCGGTGAGTGCCCCTGCACGACGGCGACCGGTCCGTCCGACCACTGACGGACGGGTTTCAGCCCGACGCGAATGACTTCGTTGGCGAGTGCTTCGGTCCCGACGACGAGAACGACTGCCCCAGAGGGCAGTTGGGTGGCCAGCAGCCGTGCTGCGCTCTGTGCGCTGGTGACGACGTCCTCTGGTGCGGCGCTAAAACCCAGGGCGTGAAGATGTCGGGCGACGTCGGCGGGCTCACGCGAGGCGTTGTTGGTGACGTAGAGGGTGCGTGCGCTGATCGTGGCGAGCGTATCGACCGCTCCGACGGTGGCTTCGTGTCCGCGGAAAACGGTGCCGTCGAGGTCGAGTAGAAGGCAGTCGTGCTCATGCGCGAGGGCATCCACCTCAGGAGAGCTCCGTGATGCGTTCTTCGGCGTCGGTCACGCCCTCCAGGTCGGCGGCGGCGGCGTTGATGAACCACTGCAGCGCGTCCTCGTTGCGGCCAAGGGCCAGAAGCGTTTCGGCGTATACGTAGAACAGGCGCGCCGCCGTCTGTCCCTTACGGCTCGGATCCAGTTGCGGCGTCGACAGAAGCGCCAAGGCCTGCTCGTGCTGCCCGAGATCGGAGCGAGCCCCGGCCACAACGATTTTGAGCTCGTCGGCGTCGTCGCCGGTGAGCTGGGCGGCCTCCGGGCTGCGAGCCAACTCGATCGCGCGCTCCGGACGTCCGACACCGCGTTCGCAGTCGGCAATCAGTGCGAGAAGGGATGATTTGCTGCCCATCCGCCTGGCGGCGCGCAGTTCGGCGAGCGCCTGCGCCCAGTCGCCGCAGTGGTAGGCAGCGATGCCGACCGCTTCGCGCACCGCGGGGATGCGGGCGGCGCGGTTGCGAGCGGCGCGGGCGTGTTCGAGTGCGGTCTGTGGATCGTCGTCGATGAGTTGGCCGGCGGCCACCAGGTGACGAGCCACGAAGTCGGCGGTCGAGCGGTCGAGTGTCGTGAGCTCACCGCGCACGTCAGGCGCGAGTTGCCTTGGCTCGATACCCTCCGGCATCGGCGGACCTGGCGGCTGACGGGATTCGTCGGGCTTGGGCTGCGCCCTGCGGGCCCGGTTCGGACCGGAGCTGCGCGGCGCTGACTGCTGTGGGCGGCGCCTGGCGTCGCCGTCCCTTCTGTCCTGAGCCACGTATGCCTTTCTACCCGATGTAGGAGTCTCGCGATAATACGTAATGAATTGTCGCGAAATAGAATTACCCCCCACGCAATCGTGGGGGGTAATCCTAATTTGTGTTCGGCGGTGTCCTACTTTTCCGCCCGGGTGGGGCAGTATCATTGGCGCTGGCAGGCTTAGCTTCCGGGTTCGGGATGGGTCCGGGCGTTTCCCTGTCGCTATTGACCGCCGTAACT
>NZ_NKCN01000019.1 GCF_002245535.1 Mycobacterium lehmannii
GACGGGTGGAGGCGCGGGCGCCGGGCCAGCCCTACGCTGCCCCTGTGGCCCCGGGCGACCCGCCGCCCGCGCCTCCACCCGTCGGCGCGCCACCGGTGCCCGAGATTGCGAACCCTCAGTACGGGCAGGGTTCGAGTCCGGGTCCGCTGGGCTTCCTCCGCGATGCATGGCGCCAGGCCCAGGACCCGTACGGGTTCGCCGCACTGCCGCCCGGCCAGGCACCGGTCGGGGCGCCGCCACCGCCCGGCGCGGGACCCGCGCCGCAGCTACCGCCGGGATACACCTCGTTGAACGCCCCCGAGTCCAACGGCCCGCCGGTTGCACCGCCTGCCGAAGGCGGTCCACCGCTGCCGCCCGGGTACTACCCGCTGGACGGCCCCCCGCCGCCCGGGTATTACGACGCTCCCCCGCCGGGTCCGGCGATTCCCCCGGAGGGCCCGATTCCACCGACGCCGTGATCAGGTGTTCGCCGCGCCCTAGCTGAGGGCGGGAATGACCTGCTGCTCGAACATCTCGATACCCGAGCGGTCGTACGCGGCTTCCGGGAAGTAGAGGATGGCGTACTCGCAGCCCAGCTGCCGCATCTTGTCCAGCTTCTCGACGACCTGTTCGGGTGTGCCACTTGCTGCTTCGGGAGCGGACGCGGAGTTCAGCATCGCGTCGACCGCCGCCTCGTCGGCCTTGGCGACCTGTCGTGCGCGCAGCCGCGCCACGCGTTCCTTGACGTCGGACTCCGAATCGCCGATCACCGCGTTGAAGTTGGCCGAACGAACGATCGCGTCGTAGTCGGTGCCGACCTCACCGCAGTGGTCGGCCAGCACCTGTGACTTGTGGGTGAAACCTCCTGGCTCAGAGGTGAAGTTGGTGTACTGGGCGTATTTCGCCGCGATGCGCAGCGTCACCTTCTCCCCACCGCCGGCGATCCACAGTGGAATCCCGTTCTCCTGCAAGGGTTTCGGCTGTACAATCGCCCCGGCGACCTGGTAGTGCTCGCCGTCGAAACTCACCTTCCCGTCGCGCCATGCGTCGCGCATGATCTGCACACCCTCGTCGAGGCGCCCCAGCCGCACCCCGGCAGACGGGAATCCGTAACCGTAGGCACGCCATTCGTGTTCGTACCAGCCGCCACCGATACCCATCTGGATGCGACCACCGGAGATGATGTCGGCGGTGGCGGCGACCTTGGCCAGATAGACCGGGTTGCGGTAGCTCATCGCCGTGCACATCTGGCCGAGCTTGATGCGCGACGTCGTCGCGGCGTAGGCGGCCATCAAGGTCCACGCCTCGTGGGTGGCCTCCGTGGTGGGCACCGGCACGGTGTGGAAGTGGTCGTAGACCCACAGCGAGTCCCACGCGTCGCTGCCGTCGGCATACGCGGCGAGGTCGCGCATCACCGCCCACTGCTCGGCGGGAGGAATGTCGATCAAGTCGAGTCGCCAGCCCTGCGGGATGAACAGTCCGAAGCGCATGGAACCCGACTCTAGGCCTACCGGGCCGCCCGGGGTCAGCAGGTCGCAGAGCGCGTCGATTCGTAGCGTGCGGACCCCAGACGCGACGTCGTTACCGCATTGCCGCCGCGGCGCGAAAGGTATCAGTTAGCTCCGCTCACCATGAGTCCCGTACTGGGCGTTAGCCTCTCGCGCCGGAGAACGCGCGGTGCGCGGCATCGACAGAGGGACTCGAGAAGCTCGACACGCTTCGCTGACCGGCGTTTTCTGTTGTATGGTGTGGCTCACACGGAGCTGATCGTGTGATGTGAGACACAGCAATGAGGAGGCGGTCGTGGGTCGTGACCCGATTGACGGGTTCAAGGCGCATCCCGTGCGTCCCGGCGGCGCGGTGCATGTTCGGTGGTTCACTGTCCTGCTGCTGGCGGTCATCGCGATCGCTGCGGTGGCGGGAATCGTCAGCACGGCGGCGATGGGACAGACTCCAGTCGCGATCGCCATCGGCATCGTCACAATGGCGTTCTTCTCCAGAGTCGGGGCCTGAGCCGCGATTCCGAATTTCGTCGGTGGCCGGCGTTAGCCTGACGTCATGGCCCTGTCGAAGGACGAACGCGAACGATTTCTGGCTGAGCCCCACGTCGCCGCGTTGTCGGTCGGTGCGGGTGACAAGCGTGGCCCGCTGACCGTTCCCGTCTGGTACCAGTACGCGCCCGGTGGTGAACCGTGGGTGCTCACCGGGGACGGCTCACGCAAGCACCGACTCATCGAGAGCCAGGGCGAGTTCACGCTGATGGTCCAGCGCCTCGAGCCGACGGTCCGGTACGTGGCGGTCGACGGCCCGGTCAGCCGCATCGAGCCCGGCACCGACGAGCGACTCGTCGAGGTCACCAAACGCTATCTGCCGCCCGAAAAGGTCGATGCGTACCTCGAATACGCCCGCCGCGAGCACGGCGCCAGCGTGGTGGTTTTCATGAAGCCGCAACACTGGTTGTCGGCTGACCTCGGGGCGTTCTAGCGCGGCTCGAACAGCGCGGCGACGGCGGGCAGGCTCACCTTCAGCGCCGGGTTGCGCGGTAGTTCGTCGACGACCGTGAACGCCACCGGCACGTTGTACACGGGCAGCGAGCGCCGCACCAGGTCGGCAAGTTCGTCGTCAGAGGGCACCGGCATTCCCGGCGACACCTCGACGGCCGCGACCGGCACCTCGCCCAGGCGCGCGTCGCGCACGCCGACCACGCAGGCGTCGCGGACGGCGGGATGTGAGATCAGCACGCGCCGAACGGTTTCCGGCAGAACCTTGAAGCCACCGCGGTTGATCGCCCCGTCGGCCCTTCCATGCAGCGTGACGAACCCGTCGTCGTCCATCGAGGCAATGTCGGTGGTGCGGATCCAGTCCGGCCCGATCGGTGCGACCTTGGCCTCCAGCAGGCCTTGCTCGCCTGCCGCAAGCTTGCCTCCGGTGTCCGGGTCGACGATGCGCAACTCGACGTCGGGCAGGGCCCTGCCGACGCTATTGCGCTTGGCCGAACCGAAGTCGCGTTGCATCTCCGGAGTCCATGCGCACAGTGACCCCGCGAATTCCGTTGCGCCGTAGGCAAGCACGATTGGAATGCCGTATTTCGCCTCGAACTCGTCGCGGATCTCTGGGTCCAGCGGGCCGGACGCGCTGATCAGGAAGTCCAGCGACGCCAGATCTTCCTTCGCGACGTCGGCGTCCAGCAGCATCCGGATGACGGCGGGCTGCACACCCGAACGGGTGATGCGATGCCGTTTCACGAGGTCCACGTAGTCCTCGACGTTGAATCGCTCGAGCATCGCGATCCGCCTGCCGTTGTACACACCGGCGATCAGTTGGCAGACACCGATTCCGCCGAACTGCCAGTAGGCGAGTTCGGGCGGGGCGTCGGCCGGTGCGGTCTCGCCGCTGGTGACGCTGAACACCGTACGCTCGAGCACCGGGGTCTTGATCGACTGGCGCTTCGGCGGTCCCGTCGTGCCACTCGTCAGAATCTGCAGTGCGACACCGGGTTCGGGCTCAGCATGGGCGCGTCGCGGGTCCCGGCGTTCCAGCCCGGGCACCGCAGCGACGACCGGTTGGCGCGCCGATATCTCCACGCCCGCGCTGCCTGCCCGCCGAGCCGCGTCGATGACCGGCGGGGTCCAGTCCTCACCGTCGGCGACGACGGCCGAGAGTCCGAGCGCCTCGATGTCGCGGCCGACGGCCTCGGGCGACTGGAACGAGTAGATCATCGACACCGTGCGCCCCGCGGCGAGGAAGCCGATGATCGCCGCGGCGTGCGGGAACCGGTTCCTGACCACCAAACCGACCGGGGCATCGTCGGGCACACCCGCAGCCCGCAGCGCCTGCGCGATGGCATGGCCGTATGCCGTCACCTCGTCGCCGCTGTACCAGCGCCCCTCGAACTCGATACAGGGATTACCGCCGTAGCGGGCCAACCCGGCCGCGAACTCGTCGGTGAAGCTTTCCGGCACGGCGTCAATGTAGCGAATCACCCGACCCGTCAAAGCGGCGAGCGCTCACCGTTGAAACGAAATCCGTACAACGGTGAGCGCTCGGCCCGATGGAGTTGGACGTCAGGTCAGCGACGCCGGCGGGTTGAACCGCTCGCCGTACTTGGCCGCGAGTTCCTTGGCGCGGGCCACGAAGGCCTCCTTGCCGACGCCGCCAGGCCCCTGGTAGCCGACGATGAACTGCGCCGAACCACCGGTGTAGGGCGGGAAGCCGATACCCATGATCGAGCCGATGTTTGCGTCGGCGGTCGAGGTGAGCACGCCCTCGTCGAGGCACTTCTGGGTTTCCAGCGCCTCGGCGAACAGCATGCGATCGATCATGTCCTGCAACGGGATCGAGGTGCTGCCCGAGTTGAACGTGTCGGCCAGACCTGGCCACAGCCCGACGCGTTTGCCGTCGGCGTACTCGTAGAAGCCCGCGCCCTTCAGCCGCGACGGCCGTCCGATCTCGATCATCTTCTCGACGACCGCCTCGGCCGGGTGCGGCTCGTATGTGCCGCCCGTGCTCTCGACGCCCTTGCGGGTGGCGACGGCGATCTTGTGCATCAGCTCGAGGTTGAGCTCGTCGGACAGCTGCAGCGGCGGCGCCGGGTAGCCCGCCTGCGAGCCGGCCTGCTCGATGCTCGCCGCCGCAATGCCCTCACCGAGCATCGCCAGCGCCTCGTTGACGAACGTGCCGATGACGCGGCTGGTGAAGAAGCCGCGGCTGTCGTTCACCACGATCGGGGTCTTGCCGATGGCCAGCGTGTAGTCGAACACCCGGGCCAACGCCTCGTCAGAGGTCTTCTCGCCCTTGATGATCTCCACCAGTGGCATCTTGTCGACCGGCGAGAAGAAGTGGATGCCGATGAAGTCCTCCTGGCGCTTCACGCCGGTCGCCAAACCGGTGATCGGCAGCGTCGAGGTGTTCGATCCCAGCAGCGCATTGGGCTCGACGATGTCCTCGATCTCCTGGAACACCTTGTGCTTGAGGTCCTGATCTTCGAACACCGCCTCGACGACGAAGTCCACGCCCTTGAGGTCCTGCGGGTCCGCCGTCGGGGTGATCCGGGCCAGCAGCGCGTCGGAGCGCTCCTGGGTGGTCTTGCCCCGCTCGAGCGCCTTGGCCTCGAGCTTCTCCGAATAGCCCTTACCCTTCTGGGCGGCTTCGAGGCTGACGTCCTTGAGCACCACGTCGAACCCGGCCTTGGCCGATACATAGGCGATGCCGGCGCCCATCATGCCCGCGCCCAGCACGCCGATCTTGTTGATCTTGACGGGCTCGATGCCGTCGGGCCGCGACGCGCCGCCATTGATGGCCTGCAGGTCGAAGAAGAACGCCTGGATCATGTTCTTGGCCGTCTGGCCGGTGACCAGCTGGGTGAAGTAGCGGCTCTCGATGCGGCTGGCGGTGTCGAAGTCGACCTGCGCACCCTCGACGGCCGCGTTGAGGATCGCCCGCGGCGCCGGCATCGGCGCACCCTTGAGCTGCTTTTTCAGCAGCGCAGGGAACGAGGGCAGGATGCTGGCCAAGCCAGGCGATGTCGGCGTGCCGCCGGGCATCTTGTACCCCTTGGCATCCCAGGGCTGGGTGTGCGCGTCGGGGTTGGCTTTGATCCACGCCTTGGCTGCGGGCACCAACTCCTCCACCGTCGGCAGCACCTCGTCGACTAGGCCGAGCTCCTTGGCCTTACCCGGCTTGAACCGGGTGCCCTGGCTCAGCACCTCCATGAAGGCCTTCTGGATGCCGAACATCCGCACGCTGCGGGCGACACCGCCGCCGCCGGGCAGCAGACCCAGCGTCACCTCGGGGAAGCCGACGACGGCGCCCTTCACATCGGCGATGATCCGGTGGTGGCAGGCCAGCGCGATCTCCAGGCCGCCACCGAGCGCCGCGCCGTTGATGGCGGCAACGACCGGCTTGCCCAGCGTCTCGAGCTTGCGCAGGTCGGCTTTGATCGCCTCCGGGGTGGCGAACGCCTCCGCGGCGTCATCGGGGCCGAGGTTGATCATTCCCTTGAGGTCACCACCGGCGAAGAAGGTCTTCTTCGCGCTGGTGATGACGACGCCGGTGATCGAATCCTTCTCGGCGACAAGGCGTTCGACCGCATTGTGCATGGACTCGGTGTAGTGCTCGTTCATCACGTTGGCCGAACCGGTCGGATCATCGAGCGTCAGGGTGACGATGCCGTCGGCATCCTTGTCCCACTGAATGGTGTTCTCTGCCATGTTGTTTCCTTAAACCTCAGACTCGTGCTAGACGCGCTCGATGATGGTGGCCACGCCCATGCCGCCGCCGATGCACAGCGTGATCAGGGCACGCCGCGCGTTGCGACGCTCGAGCTCGTCGACCATGGTTCCGGTGATCATGGCGCCGGTGGCGCCCAGCGGGTGGCCCATCGCGATGGCGCCACCGTTGACGTTGAGCTTCTCGTCGGGGATGTCGAGGTCCTTCTGGAACTTCAGCACCACCGAGGCGAACGCCTCGTTCAGCTCGAACAGGTCGATGTCGTCGACCGTGAGGCCGGCACGGTCGAGCACCTTGCGAGTGGCCGGCGTCGGACCGGTGAGCATGATGACCGGATCGGCGCCACTGGTGGCGGTGGCCACGATGCGTGCCCGCGGGGTCAGGCCCTGCGACTGGCCCGCCTTCTCACTGCCGACGAGCACCAGCGCGGCGCCGTCGACGATGCCGGAGCTGTTGCCGCCGGTGTGAACGTGGTTGATCTTCTCGACGAAGTGATACTTCTGCAGCGCCACGTCGTCGAACCCGCCCATCGCGCCGACGCCGTCGAACGCGGTCTTGAGCTGACCGAGGCCCTCCAGCGTGGTGTCGGGGCGCATGTGCTCATCGTGATCGAGAATCACGAGGCCGTTCTGGTCGCGCACCGGCACGACGGACTTGGCGAAGTAGCCGCCCGACCAGGCCGCGGCGGCCTTCTCCTGGCTGCGCAGCGCGTAGCGGTCGACGTCCTCGCGGGAGAAGCCTTCGATCGTCGCGATCAGGTCGGCGCCGATGCCCTGCGGGACGAAGCCGATGCGATAGTTCGTCTCCGGATCCGAAGCCCATGCGCCGCCGTCGGAGCCCATCGGCACACGGCTCATCGACTCGACACCGCCGGCGAGCACCAGGTCATCCCAGCCGGACCGCACCTTCTGGGCGGCGGTGTTGACGGCCTCGAGACCCGAGGCGCAGAACCGGTTGAGCTGGAACCCGCCGGTGGTCTCGGGCAGCTTGGCCACCAGCGCCGCGGTCCGGGCGATGTCGCCGCCCTGGTCGCCGACGGGGGACACACAACCGAGGATGACGTCGCTGATCAGCGTCTCGTCGAGGTCGGGGTAGCGGCTGCGGATCTCCTCGATCAGGCCGACGACCAGGTTGACGGGCTTGACCTCGTTGAGCGCACCGTTCTTGTTCTTGCCGCGAGGCGTACGAATCGCCTCGTAGATGAAGGCTTCTTCAGACATGAAGATAATTCCTGTTCAGATTGGGTTGCGGGATGCCTGTCCATCCGGACGGTAGTCCTCTGTCCCGCAGCCTAACAGCCTCGGCCAACCTGTTGGTTGGGCAACCTGGTTCCGCCGAACGTGGGTTACCCGCACACCGAACTCGAAAATTGTGTGTCGGTAACGCACGTTCGCGCCGGCATTACGCTCGACAACCGTGACCGTCGAACGCCTCCAGCCGTACGCGGTGACGATCTTCGCCGAGATGTCGGCGCTCGCTGCGCGCATCGGCGCGGTCAACCTCGGGCAGGGCTTTCCCGACGAGGACGGCCCGCCAGCGATGCTCGAGATCGCCCAGCGCGCGATCGCCGACGGCACCAACCAGTATCCGCCCGGCCTCGGTATCGCACCGTTGCGTGAAGCGATCGCCGCCCAGCGCAAGCGCGCGTACGGAACCGAATACGACCCCGACACCGAGGTCCTGGTGACCGTCGGCGCCACCGAGGCGATCGCGGCCGCGGTCCTCGGGCTCGTCGAACCCGGTTCCGAGGTGCTGCTGATCGAGCCGTTCTACGACTCCTACTCCCCCGTCATCGCGATGGCGAGCTGCCAACGACGGGCCGTGCCGATGGTTCAGGACGGCCGCGGCTTCCGCATCGATGTCGATGGGCTGCGAAAGGCCGTCACATCCAACACCAAAGCGCTGATCGTCAACTCGCCGCACAACCCCACCGGAATGGTGGCCGGCGACAACGAAATGCGCACGCTGGCCGAACTGGCCGTCGAGGCCGACCTGCTCGTGATCACCGACGAGGTCTACGAGCACCTGGTGTACTCCGACTTCCCCGGCCGACAGCATCTGCCGCTGGCCAACTACCCCGGCATGGCCGAGCGCACGATCACGATCTCGAGCGCGGCCAAAATGTTCAACGTCACCGGCTGGAAGATCGGATGGGCATGCGGCCCAGCCGATCTCATCGCCGGTGTGCGCGCAGCCAAGCAGTATCTGTCCTACGTCGGCGGCGCACCGTTCCAGCCCGCGGTGGCACACGCCCTGAACAACGAGGACGCGTGGGTCGATTCGCTGCGGGAGTCCTTGCAGCGCAAACGGGACCGATTGGGTGGGGCGCTGTCCGACCTCGGCTTCGAGGTGCACGAGAGCTTCGGCACCTACTTCCTGTGCGCCGACCCGCGTCCGCTCGGATTCAGCGACAGCGCCGCGTTCTGCGCCGACCTGCCCCATCGTGCGGGTGTGGCGGCGATTCCGATGTCGGCGTTCTGCGACCCGGGCGCCGAGCACGCCGGTGCATGGAACCACCTGGTGCGCTTCGCCTTCTGCAAACGCGACGAGACCCTCGACGAGGCGATCCGTCGGCTCGAGGTGCTGCGAACGGACGGCCGAGAAACTACGTAACTGCGGCCATCACCCGACGCCGCAGATTCTCGGTCGCGACGTCGAGCACCATCTTTTTGGCGCGGCGAAGCAGGAACTCCGGAATCGGCGCCGCCAGGTCGA
The DNA here is from genome assembly GCF_002245535.1 of Mycobacterium lehmannii. Taxonomy (GTDB): domain Bacteria; phylum Actinomycetota; class Actinomycetes; order Mycobacteriales; family Mycobacteriaceae; genus Mycobacterium; species Mycobacterium lehmannii. The sequence continues at coordinate 8,923 of NZ_NKCN01000019.1, forward strand.
TGATGATGTCGAAGCGAACCCGGGTGCGGTCCTCGCCGATGGGGGTGAGGTTGTACTCCCCGTGCTGCCCGCGTTGCTGCATCGTCGCCTTGGCGTCCCAGACCACCCAGTCCTCACCCCAGTGGTACTCGAGGAACTCCTTGTCGGTGACGCCCATGATTTTGAACGTCGCCTTGACGTGATGCGGGCGGCCGTCGGGATGACGGTCGAGCACCTCGGCGTGCTTGTGGACGGGCGACCACGTGGGCACGGCATCGATATCGGCGAGCGCGTCCATGATCGCGTCTTTGGGCGCCTCGAAGACCACTTCCCTCGATGCCTGCACAGCCATGCGGCAAATCGTAGCTAACTCCACTGCCTAGCGCATAGGCTTTTCCAGCAAATTAGTATTACCAGTCAATATCAATTAGGTCAGTGGCGTCCTGCGGAGGTGCCCCGACGGGACCGGCCGGGGTTCGCGAAAACCGAGGCGCCGGCGCGGCCTGGTCTACCCCGTTGGCCTGCACCAACGTTGACCGCGCACGCAAATGGTCGCTGCGCGCTGCCTCGGTCCACGTCAGCACCGGCGTGACGCACGCGTCGGTACCCGAAAAGATCGCCGTCCACTCGTCGCGGGTCTTGCGCGCAAAGCGCTCAGCGAACAGCCTGTGCATTTCTGGAAACGACTCGCGGTCCATTTGCGGTGGGAGCTCGTCGGCGCCGAGCCCGAGCCCGGTCAACAGTTGCGCGTAGAACTGCGGTTCGATCGCGCCGACTGCCATGTGCTTACCGTCGGCGGTCTCGTAGGTGCGGTAGAACGGGGCGCTGCCATCGAGCAGGAACGACTCACGTTCGTCGTCCAGCGCGCCGGTCGACTTCATCGTCCACGCGACCTGCGTCAGCACGGCCACGCCGTCGACCATCGCCGCGTCGACCACCTGACCCACACCGGAGTGCTCCCGTTCGTACAGCGCGGCCACGATGCCCACCAGCGCGAGCATGGAGCCGCCGCCGAAGTCGGCGACCAGGTTCAGCGGCACGACCGGCGGCCGGTCGCGGTATCCGATCGCCGACAGCGCACCGCTCTGCGACAGGTAATTGATGTCGTGACCCGCGGTCTGGGCCAGCGGTCCGTGCTGACCCCAACCCGTGATCCTGGCGAAGATCAGCCGAGGGTTGACCGCCGCGCAGTCGTGGGGTCCGATGCCGAGCCGCTCACACGTCCCGGGGCGAAACGCATCGATGAGGACGTCGGCCTTGGCGACGAGCTTCAGCAGCGTGGCCGGGTCCGCCTTCACATCCAGGTCGACGACACGCTTGCCGCGGTGCAACAGGTCGACGTTCTCCGGCGGCATCTGCAGCCCGCCGGGTCGGCGCACGCGCACCACGTCGGCGCCGAGATCGGCGAGCACCATTCCGGCGTGGGGTCCGGGGCCGATGCCGCCCAGTTCGATGACCTTCACTCCCGCAAGGGGTCCCGCAGTCGCCATGCGGGGCAGACTATCCGCGACTCTTGACCTGACGTACTCGTTTGCGCAGCCCGTCGGTGGCCGTCTCCATCAATCCTCTGGCGCCCTTCTTGATCAGGAAGCCGGGCAGCGGCACCAGCGGGTCGACCATGAGCTCGAAGTGAACCTTCGTCGTATCGCCGTCAGGGGTGAGCGTGTACCGACCTTGCTGCGCGCGTTGCTGTTTGGAACTCTCCAGACTCCAGCTGACGCCGTCGTCGTGGACGGTGTAGTTGAGCACCTGCTCATCGGAGACGCCGACGATCTTGACGACCTGACGTGACTTGCGGGGGCGGCCCTCGTCGTCGCGTTCGAGGACCTCGACCTTCTGATGCGCTGAGGACCACTCGGTCAGCGACTCGAGGTCGGTCAGAACGTCGAGGATCTCCTGCGGTGTCGCGTCGATGACGACCTCGCGAGTTTCGGTGACAGCCATGCCGGTTTCATTGCCAACCCGGCCGGCGTCGAAACCGGTCAGCTCCGCTTGAGCTTGAGGACCTGCTTGCGCAGACCGTCGGTCGCAGCCTCCAGACCGCCCTTCATCGCACGCTTCATCACGAACCCGGGAATCGGCACCGCGGGGTCGACGGTGATTTCGAAGCGGACCTTCGTCTTGTCGCCGTCGGGTGTGAGCGTGTACGTCGCGCTTTGCGTTTTCAGCTGGCTGGATTCCAGCAGTGTCCAGCCCGCCGTGTTCTCACCCCACGTGTACTGCACGACCTGCTCGTCGGAGATGCCCATGGTCTTCAACTTCAGCCGTACGCGGCCGGGCCGCCCGTCGGCGTCCCTGTCGAGAACCTCGGCGCCCTGGTGCTGGGGAGACCAGTCCGGCGCGGACTCGACGTCGGCGATGACGTCGAGAATTTCGGCCGGGCTCGCGTCGATCACGACCTCACGGGAATCGCTGGTAGCCATGGCGCGAGATTAGCCCCGTTACGGTTGACCGCATGGAACTTTGGGAGCTTTGCGCACGGGAACGCATCAGGGACACCCTGGCCCAGTACAACTGGTCGGGCGACGCACTGCGTCTGCCCGAACTTGCCGCCGCCTTCTGCGATGACGGTGTCCTCGAGGTGCGGGGCACCGAGCCTGCGCGGGGCCGTAGCGCGATCGTGGACTATCTGGGCGGTGCCGTCGCGGCGCCGAACGCGGCGGCATCCAAGTCGGACGTCAAGCGCATCGTGCGCCACAACGTAACAAACATCCGCTTCACCGAAGTGACGGTCGAAGAGGCGCGGGTCTCCTGTTATTTCACGGTGTTCACCGAGATCGGCCTCGACCACTACGGGCGCTACCGCGATGTGTTCGCTCCGGTCGGCGACGACTGGTTGATCCGCCACCGATTCGTCTCCACCGACTGGAGCGCACCGAATTCCACGATGGCGCGCTAGCCCGGCGGCGCCACCGCCCCACCGGCGGGGCGCGAAATCTGCAACAGGGCTGTAAAAGTTCGCCGATCACGACCCTGCCGCAGAAATCGACGTGCCTAAGAATTTCAACCCGACGGCACCGCTTTAGCACGCGAAATCTGCGGCGCGGCTGCGTATTCGCGCCGACCACTACCGCGGCGCAGAAATCGACGGGCTCGCCGCGCGCAAGCAGGGACTGAAACACCGGCTCGGCGGGTATATAGCGCCGGTGAGCGATGACAAGAAGGACAATCCCGGCACCGTCGAGACCGACGCCGGGCCCTCAAACGCCGACGACGACGTGCAGAGCGACCCGGCACGGGGCACCGACGCCACTGACGAGGAAGGCGTCGACTGGTCGGACGAAGGTGGTGCGACACCGACCGGCCCGGCCGACACCGGCGACCACACGCAGTGACTCAGCGCAGCGCGTCGGCCAACTCCGTGAGCGTCTGCGCGGAGGTGTATTTCGGCTCCCAGCCGAGCTGAGCCTTCGCCTTGCTCGTATCCATGACCACCGATGTGCGGCCGATGTGCAACCACTCCAGCGCCGACGGCACGAACGGCAGCCGGGCGACGACACCGGCCGCCGCGGTCACCGTGACCTTGGGCACCGGTATCGGTCGGGCACCCAGTTCGCGGGCGACGTCGGACACCGTGATCAGGCCGTCGCCCGCGATGTTGTAAGCGCCCGGCGGCGCCGACGTGGTGGTGGCCGCGGCGGCGATGGCGGCCGCGACATCGTCGTGATGCACCAGCTGCAACGGTATGCCGGGATCGGGCACCGGCACCTTGAGTAGTGGAAGCGCGTCGGACATGCGCTTGACCGGGCGGGGCAGATGCGTCCACGGCATGGCGTCGGCCAGCGCCGGCGCCTTGGGACCGGCGACGATGCAGGGCCGCAGCACGTACACCTCCAGCGATGTCCCGCCGACGATGTCGGCGAGCGCCGCTTCGCACTCGGCCTTCTGCGCGGAGTAGTAGTGCTCGGGTGACCCCCGCGGCGGCACGTCTTCGGTGAGCGGTACCGGGTTGTCGCTGTGATAGCCGTAAGCGGCGACCGACGACGTGTACACCAGCCGCCGCGTGCGGGCCGCGGCGACCGTCGCCTCGAAGACGTTGCGGGTGCCGGCCAGGTTGATGCGGGCGCTCTCCTCCCGCGAGCCCATGATGATGAACGCGAGATGGACCACGACGTCGGCGCGTCCGACGAGCGCGTCGACGGCCTCGCGGTCGAGGATGTCGCCCTGGAGATAGGTCGTCTTCGACCAGCCGTGCTCGGCCGGGTCGAAGGGGCGACGAGCCATTCCGATGATCTCGTCGACGTCCGCGATGCGTTCGAGCGCTTCTACTGCCGATTTGCCGATTTCCCCCGTGGGCCCTGTGACGGCCACCGTGATTCCCATGCAGGCCGCATTCCCGGTGCGGACCGGTGAGAAACGGGCTCAGCGCACATCGGCCAGCGCCTGCTTGGCCGCGTTGTAGCCGGGGACGAACGTGATGCCTGGGCCGCCGTGGCAACCGGCGCTGCCGAGGTACAGCCCATCGATCGGAATCGGTTGATCGACATAGCCTTTGGGGCCCGGCCGATTCGGCCCCATCTGGTCGGGGTGGATCAGCCCGTGGCAGTAGTCCCCACCCGGAGCGCCGAACATGGTGCCCATGTGTTTGGGCGTGAACGTCGTGTGCCGGATGATGAGGCTCTCGAAGTTCGGCGCCAGCCGAGTGATCTTGTCGATCACCCGCCGGCCCATTTCGACCTTCATCTCGCCGTAGCCGTGTTCGCCCTCTTGGATGGGGAACCACAGCGAGAACGCGGAGGCCGCATGCTTGCCCGGCGGCGCCAGCCCGGGGTCGTTCACCGACGGGATCTGCAACGCGATCGCCGGGTCCGCGGGCACGACGCCTCGCCTGGCGTCCTCCCACTGTTGTTGGAGTTCCTCAGGGGTGCTGAAGATTCCGATGTTGGACTGCATGGCGGGGTCGTTCAGCAGCTCGTAGGGCGGCGCGAACTCCGGAATGCCGTCGAGCGCGAAGTGCATCTGCAGATAGCTGCCCCGGTGGTCCAGCCGTGAGAAGCGGTCCCGCACATCTGCGGGTACCGCGTTGGGGTCGACGAGGCCGTTGACCGTCAAATCGGGCGCGACGCCGGAGATGACGATCGGGGCCGACAGCGATGTGCCGTCCTCGAGCCGCACCCCGGTGACCTTGCCGTCGGCGACGGTGACCTCCGCGACTTTGCTTCGCAACCGGAGTTCTCCGCCGTTGGCAGTGAACACCTCGCACAGATGCGACGTGAGGGCTCCGATGCCGCCTCGCAGCTTCTTGACCAACAACGCGTTCTCGTCGGGCACGGCGAAGCCGTAGGCGAGTGCGGCAGCCGTGCCCGGTGTGGCCGGCCCCCGGTAGGTGGTGTTGCATGCCAGCAGCGACAGCATGCCGCGCAACGCACCGTTCTTCTCCTTGTCCGGCAGGTAGCGGTCGAGTACGTCGGTGACCGAACCGAACAGCAGGTCGGTGATCGTCGATCGCTCGAATTCGTTTGTCGCGCAGGCATACATCTCGTCTAGTGACTTCGGGGGCTGGCCCGCGTCGAACCGGCCCAACGCCCGAGTGGGCGCCTGACACCACGCCATCAACCCGGCCATGCCGTTGACGGCTTCTGCGCCGTGCACCTCGTTGATGTGTGTCAGAAGCTTCACCGGGTCGGTGTAGTAGACCAACGGTTCGTCGCCCACGCCTCGCAGCGACACCGACATCACGTCGAGGTCGACTGTGGGCAGCGAGTCGAGTCCGAGTTCTCGGCTGACCACCGCCGAGGTCGGGATCTGGACCGAGCCGGCGATTTCGAACTTGAAGCCGTCGAACAACTCGACCGTGGACGCCATGCCTCCGGCGTAGAGCTTCGCGTCCAGGCAGAGCGTGCGCATACCGGCCTTCTGAAGCACGGTGGCCGCGGTCAATCCGTTGTGTCCCGCACCGATGACGATGGCGTCGAAGTCGCTCATGGGCTGAGGCTGACAGCTGTCCCAAGTTTTGTCAATAATGACAAAACGTCATCCGGTGATGCCTTCGGCCAGCGCGCGAAGGGCTTCGCCGGTGAGCCGGGACAGCTCGGGAAGCGAGCGCTCGTCACCGAGCATCCACACCTCCATCGCGCCGAACACCGCGGCGGCAATGCACCGGGCGGTGACCGTGATCCGCATCCGCTCGTCGGTCTTGGCGCCGGATGGAAGGGCCTCGGCGAGGTGTTCGGCGATCACCTCGGCGAAGTCGGCCTCCACCTGACGCATGTGCCGCACCACCCGCCCGGGTTCGAGCTCCTGCGCGCGCAGCGCGGCGGTTTGCGCAACAGCCCAGTCGTCGTACGGGCGGGCCATGATCGCGCTGTGCACCGCATCGACGATCGGCTCCTGGGGATCGCGGGCGGCCAGCGCCGAACGGAACCAGTCCAGTCCGGCGTAGTCGGCAAACAGCAGATCGTGTTTGGAGGCGAAGTGGCGATAGAAGGTCCGCAAGGACACACCGGCGTCGGCCGCGATCTGTTCGGCCGACGTGTCCTCGACTCCCTGCGCGAGGAACCGTACGACCGCCGCTTTCCGCAGCGCTTCGCGGGTGCGCTCGCTGCGCGCGGTCTGGGCCGGACGGGGCATGTGCTGAAAGTACCCGAAACAAGTTATGTCAATATTGACAAAACTTCGCCTTGGGGTGAGAAACTCCGATCATGGTTTCGTTGATCATTCACCTTGTCCTCGGGTTCGCGACGCTGGCCGTCATCGTCAAGGCGAATCCTGCGATCTTCGCGCGCTACGCCTCTGGTCCGCGCGTCACGAAGCTCGAGTTGTTTTACTACGTCGCCGGAATTGCCTCGGTCATCCTCGGCTACTACTTCAACAACCAGTTCGTGGCCGAGTACGCGCCGGCGGGTGGGCTGCACAACTTCGTATGGGGTCCGGGCAGCTGGTCGGAGTTCATCGCGCTCGGCTACGACAACCCGGCCGCCAGTTCCGCCAGCCAGGACTACACGATCATGAGCTTGCTGTTGTTCCCCGCGTGGTTGCTCGTCGACGGCCGCAGGCGCGACGTCAAACACGCCTGGCTGTACCTGGGCTTCATCCTGTTCGCCAGTTCGGCATTCGCCTGGGCGTTCTATCTCGCGACGATCGAGCGGCAGCACCGGCATCAGTCGATCGCCGCGGAGGTCACGTCACCGGCCTGACAACGCCCGGTCGTACAGTGCGTTCATGACCACCGACGCGCTGCGCAAACGCCGACTCGAGGTGATCCGTGTGCACATGGACACCGAGGTCACCAAGGAGTTCGACGCCACCCTCGCGACGTTCAAGAACGAGTCCGGGGGACGGCCTCACTACGAGATCATGGCCACCGGCCAAGTCTTCGACGGCGACGACGAGGTCATGGCCTACTACCGGAGCACGCGCACCGCGTTCCCCGATCAGCGCCACGACAACGTCCGGTTCCACGTCGCCGATGACGCCGTGATCGTCGAATTCGACTTGCTGGGAACGAATCTGGGCGAGTTCTACGGACTGCCGCCGACAGGTAGGGCCTTCCGCGTACCGGTGGCCGCGGTGTTCTTCTTCGAGGACGACCGCATCGTCAACGAGCGGATCTACTTCGACTCCGCGAGCCTCGTGACACAGATCGGCCGCACCGAGTTGCTCACCGGAGCCGCCCCATGAAGGTTCACCATCTCAACTGCGGATCGATGCATCCGTGGGGCGTCCCCGTCCTGGTCTGCCATGTGCTTCTCGTTGAGACCGACAACGGGCTGGTGCTCGTCGACAGTGGATACGGGTTGGCCGACTGTGCGGAGCCGGCGCGGCGCACCGGCCTCACCCGCCGCTTCTTCCGGCCGTTCTTCGACCCCGACGAGACCGCCGTGCGGCAGGTCGAACGGTTGGGCTTTCGCCGCGAAGACGTCCGCCACATCGTGGTCACGCATTTCGACATCGACCACATCGGCGGAATCTCCGACTTCCCTCACGCCGAAATCCACTGCACCGCCGCGGAAGTGCTCGGGGCAATGCACCCGCCGACTCGGGGTGAACGCTTCCGGTTCCGATCGGCCCAGTGGGAGCACGGTCCCAAGATCGTCGAGCACACTCCCACCGGCGAGAGATGGCGCGGGTTCGCCGCGGCCAAGGAGCTGACCGAAGTCTCGCCGGGCATCGTGCTGATGTCGTTGCCCGGCCACACCCGCGGGCATGCCTGCGTGGCCGTCGACGCGGGCCATCGCTGGCTTCTGCACTGTGGGGACGCCTTCTACCATCCCGACACCATCGGCGGCCCGCCGCGGATCCCACCGGCGCTCGGCGCGTTCGAGAAGGTTGCCGCGTTCGATCGTAAACAGGTGCGCGACAACCACGCTCGACTCGCCGAGTTGTACCGACGCGGCGAACCCGATCTGCTTTTGCTGTGCTCACATGATCCGGGGCTGCTGCAGTACGCGAAGGAGACCGCGTAACTACTTCGCGGCGCGCTTGCGCAGCGCGGCCTCCATGCGCTCGAGCACGTCGAAGTAGCGCGTCGGCGCGATCCGGGCCAGGGCGTCGAACATGTAAGCGTCCGGGCCGACGAGGATTCGGGACTTGCCCGCCTCTACGCCGCGATGGATGATCTCGGCCGCCTTGTCCGGCTGGGTTCTGGTCATCGCCGCGAACTCCGCGACCACCTGGTCCTTGGTGGGTCCGCCCGGCTCGTCGCGGAATCGACCGTTGCGCACGATGTTGGTGTTCACACCTCCGGGGTGCACGTTGACGGCGGACACGCCGGTCCCCCGCAACTCCTGGCGCAACGAGTCGGTGAACCCGCGGACCGCGAATTTCGCTGAGCAGTAGGCGCTTTGGCCCGGCATGCCGACCAAGCCGAAGACGCTCGAGGTATTGACAATCACGCCCTCGTCCTGCTCGACGAGAATGGGCAGGAACGCCCTGGTGCCGTTCACCACGCCGTGAAAGTTGATGTTCCACAACCAGTCGTCGTCGTCGACGACGGCGTCGAGCACCGTGGAGCCCAGCGCGACACCGGCGTTGTTGAACACCGCCCCGATCGGCCGGGGCGCCCACGCGCGCACCTCGGCGGCGAAGTCGCGTTGCGCCGAGCCATCGCTCACATCCAGGACCTTCAGCAGCGCCGGGCCCCGCAGCGACGCCTCGGTCTCCTTGAGCCCCTGTTCGTTGACGTCGGCGATGGCCACCGGGCAGCTGTACGACGAGAGCCGCTGCGCCAGTGCGCGTCCTATGCCGGATGCCGCGCCGGTGATGACCGCGGTACGACCGCTGATCGTCCTACGCTGCTTGCTCATGGCGACTCCCGCTCTGGTGGTACACGAAGGTACCGATACGGTACGCGTAGGTACCGCGGATGACAAGGGCTATTCAGTCCGCGCGCCTACATGCTGGGCGGCGTGCAGTACGCGGAAGGCCACGCGCTGCGCGGAGGCCCCGACGCGACGGTAAAGGTCGTGGAGACGGCGAGGAAGTTGTGGCTTCACGACCGACATTGCCGCCTTCGACTCAGCCGTTCATTCGCAAGATCGTCAACCGGGTGCGTATCCGGAGCCGAGTAACCCCAAGTTGCAGCGGTATTTCGACGGCCGGAACTGACCTCGGGCACCCCGCCTCGAGTAACCACGGGGTCGCCTCCGATCTGCGCCTTGCGCCGAGGTCGATGCGGAGTGTTGCCGGCGACGTCAGATTTTGTGTGGCGGGGATGGGTTTGTGGGTAGCCGACTGAGGGTGGCGGGTACGGGATCGGCTGCGTCGGGGGCCCGTCGCAAGGTGGTCGTCGGCGCAGCCGGGGCGTTGAGAACACAGCCCTCTGCCGATGATCGCCGGTTCCAGCCCGTCGGATTCCGTCTGGGTAAGAAAATCCCTCGGGGAGGGGCGTTTTCTCATCCGTCCCGACACCTCAGCTCGGAACCGGGCGAGATTCTGACTAAAGGCTTCAGCCCATGATCGTGAATCGTGGCCGAGTGCTCACCGAAGTAGCCGAGGCATTGGATCGAAGGCAGAAATAACCTCTGAGGTGGCCAGGGCCGGGATCGAACCGGCGACCTTCCGCTTTTCAGGCGGACGCTCGTACCAACTGAGCTACCTGGCCCGGAAGGCACCGCTCGGGCGTAACCCAGATGCCTCGCCGCAATGGCGACCCTGACGGGACTCGAACCCGCGACCTCCGCCGTGACAGGGCGGCGCGCTAACCAACTGCGCCACAGGGCCTTGCTTGCGTCCCATCGTACGGGTCGCTGCGTGTACCCCCTACGGGATTCGAACCCGCGCTACCGCCTTGAAAGGGCGGCGTCCTAGGCCGCTAGACGAAGGGGGCCCAGCCGAATCTCTCCGGGGTACTCGCAACGCGATGACGTTGGGAGCTTCGATAGCTTAGGTTATCGGCACCCGAATCCTCAAACGAGGCCGACGCGGGTCACCCAGTATCCTGTCCATCGCGCCCCTATAGCTCAGTTGGTAGAGCTACGGACTTTTAATCCGCAGGTCCCAGGTTCGAGCCCTGGTGGGGGCACTGTTGTCGGGTACTGAAGGTAGAACCGTAGCGTGACATCCAGCCGCTGTCCGCGCTGCCGCCAGGATCGCCCCGCGTTCAATGGCACGTATTGTCCCGACTGCCGACGCGAGTACAACCGGGCGTACTACCGGCGAACACCTGAAAAGAATCCGTCACGCCGCGACGGCAAACAGAAGGCGATCGCAGGCGCCAAGGCATACGTTCTGCAGTACTTGCTGACCCACCCGTGCGTCGATTGCGGTGAAGATGACGTCGTGGTGCTCGAGTTCGACCACGTGACAGGAAACAAGCTCCGTGACGTCGGAGCGATGGCGCGCGCCGGCTGGAACCTGGCCGCCATACAAGCCGAGATCGCGAAGTGTGAAGTTCGCTGCGCGAATTGCCATCGACGAATCACCGCGCGGCGTCGACATAACCGACCGGCCTGATCGGCAGCACTTCTCGCGCCTAATCGCCGAATCAGACCTGCGGGCAATAGAACTGCGGCTGACCCCGGTACTCGACTGGCGGGAGGTTGCGCGCCGGCGTCTCGACCAGCGGCGCGTCTGCAGGCAGCCGACCCGTGGCACGGTCCATCGCGGAACGCTTGCGCGGATGCATCAGCCACCGCTTGGGCAACACCTTGGTCGCCAGCGTCACAACATCGCAGAAGCGCCGGTGCAACCACTCCTGTCGAGGTGACCAGGTGTAACCCATCAGCTCCCGAACCGGCGGATCGTAGAGGGCGACGGTCATGAACGTCAGAAAGCGCTGCATCACTTTGAGGTTCAGCCGCCACAACGGATCCGGAACCCACTCCAGCGAAGGGTGTTTGGGCATCGTCGAGAGATCCATCACCTCGCGGGCGGCCCAGTTGTTCTCCAAGACGTTGTTGCACATGTGATCCCAGTACTCCTGGAATTCTTCCCACGTCTTGGGCACGGGCCGCATGCTCATCCCGTACATCCGGTACCAGGTGATGTGTTCGTCGAACAGCTGCCGCTTCTGGTCCTCGGTCAGCCCGCCGCCGAACTTCTCGGCGGCCAGCAGGGTCGACTTGAAGAACGTCGCGTGCGCCCAGTAGAAGACGTCGGGGTTGAGCGCGCTGTACCTTCGGCCGCGCTCGTCGGTGCCCTTGATGCCGATGTGGTAGTCGCGGACCTCCGCGCCTGTCCTCGGTGCGCGATCACCGTCGAACACCACGCCGCCGATGGGGTAGATCGAACGCAGCAGCCGCGGAATCCGCTCAAGGAAGAAGATCGAGTGCTCCTGCACCGCGGCGCCCAACTGCGGGTGCATGTTCTGCATAGAGCCCGCCCAGGTGCCCTGGAACAGGCCGGTCCACTGACCGAAGTACCGCCACGTCAGCGAGTCGGGGCCCAGCGGCAGCGGTGGCGCGTCGTAGCCGCCGGAGGTCACCGGACAGCCCGCAGCCAGCGAGGAAGAACCCTCCTGCCCTCCCGACGGGCGGCGCTCCCGGGACACGGGGCACGTTTCAGACGTATCTTGAGTCACTGGTGTACTTCCGTCCGGAGGTAGCAGGATTTCTGACTACGGGCGTTGTCATACCGAGCTTAGGAGGGATGTGCCTTCGGGTCAAAGACGGGGCCGATGGTCGGGCGTGCCCTTGCAGGACCGTCAGGTGCTTCGCCGCGACGAACTCATCGCCGCGGGAGTGGAGCTTCTCGGTGCCGCCGAGGGCCCGTCCCTCACCGTCCGCGCCGTATGCCGCGCGGCCGGGTTGACCGAGCGCTACTTCTACGAAAGTTTCACCGACCGCGACGAATTCGTCCGCGCCGTGTACGACGACGTCTGCGCAAAGGCCATGTCCACATTGACCTCGGCCGAAACCCCGCGCGACGCCGTCGAGCGGTTCGTCGCCTTGATGGTCGACGACCCGACCCGGGGCCGGGTGCTGCTGCTCGCGCCGGCAAGCGAACCGGTGCTGACGCGGTCGGGCGCCGAGTGGATGCCCAGCTTCATCGAGCTGCTGCAGCGCAAACTCACCCGCATCACCGATCCCGAACGGGCGGCGATGACCGCCACCGGGCTGATCGGGGCCCTGACCGCGCTGTTCACCGCCTACCTCAACGGCAGGCTGGCCGCCACGCGAGAGCACTTCATCGACTACTGCGTCGAGATGCTGCTCGGCCGGGTGTCGAGCTACTAGACCGGCCTACGCGTCGGGGGTGACCGGCGCTTCCAGCTCTTCCTGCTCCTCGTTGGCGGCTTCCTCTTCGGCCTTGGACTTGGCCTCCCGACCGAGCGGATTGGCAACCGACGCGCCGGGATTCGTCGCCGTCGCATAACCACCCGCGCAGTTCAGCGCGAGGTGAACCTGGCTGCCCGAGGCGTCGATGCGAAGAAACGACGCGTCCCAGGCGTTGGTGACGATGCACTCGCCTTGATCGAGTTTGTCCCCCACGCGGGCGGCGACCACCGCCGTGCCGCCCTTCTCCTCGATCGCCGAAACCGCGTCGGAGTAGGTCTGGCCCACGACGTCCGGGGCGGCTGCCGCCGTCGCCGTGCCGAACAGCGCCATCGCCGACACCGCCGCACCGACCGCGCTGATCCCCAACATTCGCATTCGCATCGTCTGCTCGCCTCCGTGAGTGTGCTCCGGAGCGGCGCTGACGGGTGCCGTCCACCCCGGGGCGTGGATTCCACGCCACCCTCACGGGGCGGTGTGAACGTCGCGATGCGTCGAGGTTGACGGCGGGTGAAAACAGTTGAGCTTTGTGAAGCCCGCGTTACTCGTCAGGCGTGACGGGCGCTTCCAGTTCGCTCAGTTCCTGCTTGGCAGCTTCCTGCTCGGCCTTGGACTTGGCCGCGCGTCCGAGCGGATTAGCAACGGAGGCACCGGGATTGGTGGCAGTCGCGTATTCGCCGGCGCAGTTCAACGCGACAGACATCTCGTTCGAGTCGGCCTGGCTGATCCGCAGGAACGACGAGTCCCAGATGTTGGTGACGATGCAATCGCCGAGGTCGAGCTTGTCGCCGACCCGGGAGGCGACCACTGCCGTCCCGCCGGCGTTCTCGATCTGTTGCTGAGCGTCGGAGTACTTCATGCCCACGACGCTGGGAGCGGCCGAGGCGGTGCCCGAGCCCAAAACGACAGCCGACGCCGCAACGCTCATCGCCGACATGAAGCCGATGGAGAGGATCTTCTTCACGTGCCCCAACCTCCGTGTCCGGGCGATGACCGCCGAGTAAACGCTGGTGGCAGTCTATTGCGGTTCGGTATACACCGCCACCGGAGCGAAGCGCCGGTTGTGGAGGTCAGACGGGCGAGAACTCAGTTGTCCGGCGTGACGGGAGCGGCCAGTTCCTGCTCTTCCAACCTCGCCGCCTCGCGCGCGGCTTTCGCCTGCTGACGTTGCTGCTCGGCCTTGGCGTCGCGGCCGACGGGGCTCATCGCGGAGTTGCCCGGCGCGCCGGGCGCGGCGACCGCGGCATTGCAGTTCAGGGCCACCATGACATCGCTGTTGGAGACCGGGCGCCCCCGCGAGTTCGGGCGGCGGACAGCGGCATCCCACGCGTTCGTCACCAGGCAGTTGCCTTCGTCGGCGCTGCTCCCCACCCGCGTCGCGACCACGGCGTTGCCGCCGTACTGCTGGATGATCTTCTTGGCGTCTTTATATGGCCGGTCGACGACGTCGGGAACCGCGTGGGCCTGGCCCGCTCCGACGAGCGCGGTACCCGCCGCTACCGCGGCGATGGCCGCGCCTGTCCACAGATGCCGCAACTTGAGCAACGCCCGCCCTCCGAGTCTCCTGTGATGCCGCATTCAGGGCGTAAGTGTTTGCCCGACGGGGATACTACATCGACGGATGGGTCTGGAGAGGCGGTTGTGAAACTGTTGCCAGGAACTTGATGTCACCGGGGGACACAGATATATTGAGTGCAACCAACGGGTACAGATATTTAATGGGTGGGGCTCTCGCACGCGAGAAGGAGCAAGGATCAATGCACGAGAATTTGACTGACCTACATCTGCTGCATGAGCTCGAACCTGTCGTCGAGAAGTACCTCAACCGGCACTTGTCGATGCGCAAGGACTGGAATCCGCACGACTACATCCCGTGGTCGGATGGCAAGAACTACTACGCACTGGGCGGCCAGGATTGGGATCCCGAGCAGTCGCAACTGTCGGAAGTCGCCCAGGTGGCGATGATCCAGAACCTGCTGACCGAGGACAACCTGCCGTCGTATCACCGCGAGATCGCGATGAACATGGGCATGGACGGCGCATGGGGCCAGTGGGTCAACCGGTGGACCGCCGAGGAGAACCGGCACGGCATCGCGCTGCGCGACTACCTCGTCGTCACCCGTTCGGTCGACCCCGTGCAGCTGGAGCAGCTGCGCGTCGAGCAGGTCACCCGCGGCTTCTCCCCCGGCCAGAACCAGCAGGGCGACCTCTTCGCGGAGAGCCTCTTCGACTCGGTCATCTACGTGACCTTCCAGGAGCTGGCGACCCGTGTCTCGCACCGCAACACCGGCAAGGCGTGCAACGAGACCGTGGCTGACCAGCTGCTGGCTCGGGTGTCGGCCGATGAGAATCTGCACATGATCTTCTACCGGGACGTTTCCGAAGCCGGCTTCGACATCGCGCCCGACCAGGCGATGCACTGTCTGCACCGCGTGCTGCGCAACTTCAAGATGCCCGGTTACACGGTTCCCGAGTTCCGCCGCAAGGCCGTCATCATCGCCGTCGGCGGTGTCTACGATCCGCGTATCCACCTCGACGATGTGGTGATGCCGGTGCTCAAGAAGTGGCGGATCTTCGAACGCGAAGACTTCACCGGTGAGGCCGCGCGCATGCGCGACGACCTCGGTGTGCTCGTCGAGGAGCTGGAGGAGGCCTCGCAGAAGTTCGAGGAATCCAAGCAGCGTCGCCTCGAGCGCGAGGCGCGCAAGGCCGAGAAGCTCTCCGCGAAGAAGGTTCTGGCCTCCTCGCCCTCATGACGGTCCTGGCCGACGAGCGCGAACTGCTGATCGGCCCGATACGACTCCGCAGCCCCGTCGTACTGGCGCCGATGGCCGGTGTGACCAACGTTGCGTTTCGCACCCTGTGCCGCGAACTCGAGCTGGCCAAAGCGGGCACGGTCAGCGGCTTATACGTGTGTGAGATGGTCACCGCGCGAGCTCTGGTCGAGCGGCATCCCGGGACCATGCACATGGTGACGTTTGCGCCCGACGAGACCCCGCGTTCGCTGCAGCTGTACTCGGTCGACCCTCAGAACACCTACGCCGCGGCGAAGATGATCGTCGACGAAGGTCTGGCCGACCACATCGACATGAACTTCGGCTGCCCGGTCCCCAAGGTCACCCGGCGCGGCGGGGGTGCTGCCCTGCCGTACAAGCGCAGGCTGTTCGGGCAGATCGTCGCCGCGGCGGTCCGCGCGACCGAGGGCACCGAGATCCCCGTGACGGTGAAGTTCCGCATCGGGATCGACGACGGGCACCGCACCCATCTGGACGCAGGCAGGATCGCCGCCGAGGAGGGCGCCGCAGCGGTGGCTCTGCACGCGCGGACCGCGGCTCAGCGTTATTCCGGCAAGGCGGACTGGGACCAGATCGCGGCGCTCAAAGCGCACGTCACGGGCGTACCCGTGCTGGGCAACGGGGACATCTTCGAAGCCTCCGACGCGTTGGCGATGATGTCGGCCACCGGATGCGACGGTGTGGTGATCGGTCGCGGCTGTCTGGGCAGACCCTGGTTGTTCGCCGAACTGTCGGCCGCGTTCACGGGGCGTCCCGCGCCCGCACCGCCC
This sequence comes from Mycobacterium lehmannii, assembly GCF_002245535.1. Taxonomy (GTDB): domain Bacteria; phylum Actinomycetota; class Actinomycetes; order Mycobacteriales; family Mycobacteriaceae; genus Mycobacterium; species Mycobacterium lehmannii. The sequence continues at coordinate 25,120 of NZ_NKCN01000019.1, forward strand.
ACGCTCGGCGAGGTGGCGTCGATCATCGTGCGTCACGGCGAACTGTTGGCAGCCCATTTCGGTGAGGACAAGGGCATGCGCGACATCCGCAAGCATGTCGCCTGGTATTTGCACGGTTTTCCCGCCGGCGCCGACCTGCGACGGGCGTTGGCGCTGGTCAAATCCCTTTCCGAGCTCGAGGAACTGCTCAGCAGGCTCGATGCCGACGTGCCCTTCCCCGACGCCGCGACCGGTCCACGCGGCCGCCAGGGGTCTGCTGCCTCGGTGGCACTGCCCGAGGGCTGGCTGGCCGATCCCGACGACTGCACGGTGCCCGCCGGTGCCGAGGTCATGCACTCCGGTGGGTAGCCGTCTCCCAGTCGTCTCCGTCCTGAGACGACTCTGACATCACATCTCTCAGGATGTCTCAGTACGATATGAGTCTCGTTCGTAATGCGCTCCCGTCGCGGAGTCACCCAGGTGTCGTTGCAATGGCGCGCGGTGCCGTGTTCGCCCCTGAGCTGCACATGTCGAGAGTCGGAGGCCGGTAGGACATGAGTGACGGCGATAACGCCACTCCTGGCCCTCCCGACCCCACCGACGGGGACAACCGGTGGCTGACCCGCAGCCAACGGCCCGCACCGGGCGCCGCGCCCTGGGAGCGTGCGGACCTCCCTCGCAGGCAGGAGCCGTCGGAGGCCGAAGCCGCCGAACCCGAGTCCACGGGTAACCACACCGACGGCGTGACCGTCGCCGACCTCATCGCCAAGTTGTCCGGTGACGGCGCGGTGCCCCCCGAACTGCGGCGTCGGCGCCGCCGCGCACCCGAACCTCCCGACCCGCCGGCACCGCCCACCGAGATCATCGCGGCGGTGCCCGACGCACCGGCGGGGCAGGACTCACCGGCTGACCTCGACGAACCAGCCGGACCGTACAAACCGGAGCCGCCCGCTTCCAGCGAGGACAACGACTGCGACACCGAAATCCTGCCGGTCATCCGCGCCGATGCGGAGCTGCCCGATCTGGCGCTCATTCGCAGGCCCAGCCGGGTGCCCGCGGCGCATGCGGCCACCGCGAGCAGGCCGGCGAAGCCCCGCAAGCGTCGGCGCCGCACGCTCATCGCCGGCCGCGCGATCGCCGCGCTCATCGCCGTGCTCGCACTCGCGATGACCGGCGGGGCGTGGCAGTGGCAGTCGGCGAAGAACAACATGATGAACCGGATCTCCGCGCTGGACCCCGACTCCCGCGACATCCTGGACCCCAACGCGCAATTCGGTGACGAGAACTTCCTGATCGTCGGCGTCGACAGCCGGCTCGGCGAGAACAGCGACATGGGCGCGGGCACCACCGAGGACGCCGCGGGCGCGCGCTCGGACACCGTCATGCTGGTGAACATTCCGGCGAACCGGGAACGTGTTGTGGCGGTGTCGTTTCCGCGGGACCTCGCGATCGAGCCGATGAAGTGCGAGCCGTGGGATCCCAAGACCGGCAACTACGGTCCGATCACCGACCCCGACTCGCCGATGTATGGCGCCGAGGAGGTTTACACCGAGTACAAGCTGAACTCGGCGTACGCCGTCGGTGGGCCCAAGTGTCTGGTCAAGGTCATCCAGAAGATGTCCGGCCTCTCGATAAACCGTTTCATGGCAGTGGATTTCGCGGGCTTCTCCAAAATGGTGGACGCCCTCGGCGGAGTCGAAGTGTGTAGCACAACGCCACTCGAGGACTACGAACTCGGAACGGTGCTCCCCCACGCCGGCCGGCAGATCGTCGACGGACACACGGCTCTTCAATACGTGCGCGCCCGCCAGGTGACCACCGAGACCAACGGCGACTACGGGCGGATCAAACGCCAGCAGCTGTTCTTGTCGTCGCTGATGCGCTCGATGATCTCCAAAGAGGTGTTCTTCTCGCTGTCCAAGCTCAACAACGTGGTCAACATGTTCATCAACGACAGCTATGTCGACAACATGGACACCAAGGATCTCGTCACGCTCGGCCAATCGATCCAGGGCATCGCCGCGGGCCGGATCACGTTCCTGACCGTCCCGACGACGGGCTACATGGACGAGTACGGCAACGAGCACCTGCGCGAGGAAGACACCCGGGCGATCTTCGACGCGATCATCAACGACGATCCGCTGCCTGAGGAGAAGAACGCCGACAACACCCCGGTGCCCGGGACGCCCGAGTCGTCGACCATCGCCCAGCCCGAGTCGGCCGCGCCGACCCATGACGCCGCGCCGTCGGGTGAGCTCGTGGACGCGATCACCACCGATCCGGCCGACATCACGGTCCAGGTATCGAACTCCACCGGGGAGAACGGTCTCGCCGCGACCGCGGCCAGCGAACTGCAGACCCACGGTTTCAACGTCACCTCCCCCGACGACTACCCGGGTCCGCTGGATTCGACGACGGTGTTCTTCTCACCGGGCAACGAAGAGGCGGCGGCGACGGTGGCGTCCTCGTTCGCCAACGCCAAGGTGGAGCGAACGACGGGGATGGGCGACACCGTGCGTGTGGTGTTGGGCAGCGACTTCCACACCGTGACCCCGCCGTCACCGAGCGGCTCCCCGGTCCAGGTGCACGTAGTGCGCGGATCCAGGAGCACCCCGACCCAGCTCCCGGAGGATCTCGCAGTCACGAACGCAGCCGACACCAGCTGCGAGTAATCGCGCCGGTCACAGCGTTTCAGCAGGTGGGGTTCACCTTTCGTTCACCGCTCGCTTCATGCCGTTTCGGTGGCGATGCCCGTAGGGTGGAGACATGCGTACTGCGTATCACGAGCAGTTGGAGGCTCTGACCACCCAGCTCGGAGAGATGTGCGGGCTGGCGGGCGCGGCGATGGAGCGCGCCACCCAGGCCCTGCTGCAAGCCGATCTCGTGCTGGCCGAACAGGTCATCACCGACCACGAACAGATCGCCGCGATGAGCGCACGGGCCGAGGAGTCGGCGTTCGTACTGCTCGCGCTGCAGGCGCCGGTGGCGGGCGACCTTCGGGCCATCGTCGGCTCGATCCAGATCGTCGCCGACGTGGACCGTATGGGTGCGCTCGCGCTGCACGTCGCCAAGATCGCCCGTCGCCGTCACCCCCAGCATGCGCTGCCCGAAGAGGTGAACGGATACTTCGCCGAAATGGGCCGTCTCGCTGTGGAATTGGGCAACAGCGCCCAGGAGGTGCTGGTAACCCGCGATCCGGAGAAAGCGGCCCGGATCAGCGAAGACGACGACGCGATGGACGATCTCCATCGGCATTTGTTCACGGTGCTGATGGACAAGGAATGGAAGCACGGTGTTGCCGCCGCGGTGGACGTGACCCTGCTCGGCCGCTTCTATGAGCGGTTCGCCGACCACGCCGTCGAGGTCGCTCGCCGGGTGATCTTCCAGGTCACCGGTAAGCACCCCACCGAAGTGGATATGCCCGCGTCGCGGTGAAGCGGGCGTTCGGGCGGCTCAGCCGAAGCGCCCCGAGATGTAGTCCTCGGTCGCCTTCTGGGACGGGTTCGAGAAGATCTTCTCGGTGTCGTCGATCTCGATGAGCCGGCCGGGTTTACCTGTGGCCTCGAGGTTGAAGAACGCGGTCTGATCGCTCACCCGTGCCGCCTGTTGCATGTTGTGCGTGACGATGACGATCGTGAACTCCTGTTTGAGGTTGGAGATCAGATCCTCGATCGCCAGCGTCGAGATCGGGTCGAGCGCCGAGCATGGCTCGTCCATCAGCAGCACGTCAGGCTCAACGGCGATCGCGCGAGCGATGCAGAGCCGCTGCTGCTGCCCACCGGACAGTCCGCCGCCGGGCTTGTCCAACCGGTCCTTGACCTCGTTCCACAGGTTGGCGCCGCGCAGCGACCGCTCGGCCACCTCGTCCAGTGTCTTCTTGTTACGCACCCCTTGAAGCTTGAGTCCGGCGACCACGTTGTCGCGAATCGACATGGTGGGGAAGGGGTTTGGTCGCTGGAACACCATACCGATGGTCTTGCGCACACCGACCGGGTCGACTCCCGCGCCGTAGATGTTCTCACCGTCGAGCAGCACCGAGCCCTCGACGCGCGCGCCCGGGATGACCTCGTGCATGCGATTCAGTGTTCGCAGCACAGTGGATTTACCGCAGCCCGACGGGCCGATGAAGGCGGTCACGTTGCGGGGCGGGACCGCCAGCGAGACATCGGCCACGGCGTGAAACGCACCGTAGAAGATGTTGACGTCCTTGAGATCTAAGCGCTTGGCCATCGAAATCTCCTAAACCTTTTTGGGGGCGAAGACCTTCGCGAGGAATCGCGCCCCGACGTTGAGTAAGGCGATCAGCAGGATCAAGGTCAGGGCGGCGCCCCACAACCGATCCGTGGGAACGGGATTCGCGCCCGCACCCGCCGAGGTCTGGTCGTACATCATGCCGGGCAGCGAGCCCATGAAGCCGTCGAACATGTCGAAGTTCATCGCCTGCGAGTAGCCGACGAGGACCAGCAGCGGTGCGGTCTCACCCATCACACGCGCCAGCGCCAACATGACTCCCGTGACGATTCCCGATAGTGCGGTTGGAATCACAATGCGGACAATGGTTTTCCACTTCGGCACGCCGAGGGCATAGCTAGCCTCACGCAGGTCCATCGGCACGATGCGCAGCATCTCCTCGGTCGCGCGCACGATGACCGGAATCATCAGCAGCACCAGGGACAGCGACACCGCGAAGCCGGACCGCGGGAAGCCGAACGTCGCCACCCACAGCGCGTAGATGAACAGCGCTGCGACGATCGACGGTACGCCGGTGAGGATGTCGACCATAAACGTGGTCACTTTGCCGAATCGTGTTCCGCCGCCGTACTCGACGAGATAAATCCCGACAAACACACCGATCGGAATAGAGATGGCTGCACACACCAAACCCTGCAGCAGCGTGCCCACGATGGCGTGGTACGCCCCTCCGCCCGCCTGGAACGCCGTCATACCCGCTTGTGAGTGCCAGAACCACTGCGGCGAGGTCAGTGAGTTGAAACCCTTGACGACCACCGAGTACAGCACCCACAGCAGGGGAACCAGGGCGATCAGAACGCTCAGTGTGACCAGAATCGTCGCGACGTTGTTGGTCATCTTGCGGCGAAGGCTGACCCCTTGGAAGGTGGTCGCCTTGACCGGCCGGTCCAGCGTCGACGTCACTTTTCACCCTTCCCGCCGACCGCCGCACGTGCCAGTGAGTTCACCACGAACGTCAGCACGAACAGCACCAGGCCGGCAGCGATGTAGGCGCCCGCCTTGTACTGGTCGTTGAATTCGCTTGCGGTGGCCGCGATCAGGCTCGCAAAGGTGTAGCCACCGTCGAACAGCGACCACCCGAACGCCTGCTGCGTCCCGCGCAGAATGATCAACAGCGCGATGGTCTCGCCCAGCGCCCGACCAAGGCCGAGCATGGCACCGCTGATGTAACCGGACATGCCGAACGGCAGTACGGTCGTGCGCACCACTTCCCAGCGGGTGGCACCGAGCGCCAGTGCGGCCTCGATCTGACCCCGCGGCGTCTGAATGAACACCTCGCGCGTGACCGCGGTAATGATCGGAAGGATCATCACCGCCAGCACGATTCCCGCCGTGAAGATCGTCCCGCCGCCTGCCACCGACGCCGTCCCGGTCTTGAAGAGGAACAGCCAGCCGAGGTTCTCGTTCAGCCACAACGCAACCGGTTTCAGCACCGGGGCCAAGACGTAAAGCCCCCACACGCCGTAGATGATCGACGGCACCGCGGCCAACAGGTCGACCATGTACGCCAGCGGACCCGCGACCCGGCGCGGCGCGTACTGGGTCAGAAAGATCGCGATGCCAAGGGCCACAGGCATCGCCAGAACGAGCGCGAACACCGACACGAATACCGTCACCTGCAGCAGATCGAGGATGCCGAAATGCATCGCCGACGTGTCGGTGGTCTTCCAGGTGCCGCCGTAGAGGAAGAAGTTCTCCTCGTTGCGCGCCAACGCCGGGATCGCCCGCCACAGCAGGAACGCCCCGATGGCCGCGATCAGTGCGACGATGAAGGCGCCCGAGCCCTCCGCCAGCCCGCGGAAGATCCGGTCGCCGACACGCTCTTTGGCGTTCCTCGACGGGTTGCTGCTTATCGGGGTCGGCTCGGAAAAGGGTGAAGCGAGCGCTTCACCCGATCCCGCGTCGGACGGATTAGGGATTGTCACCTCGAGCCTATCGGTCATCGGTCCCAGGACCCATCCTCACCGTATCCTCGGCAGCGCGCCACGAAACTAGGCAATCGCTTCGATGGATGTCAGGAGTCGTTCCTTGAAGCGGTCCGGCAGCGGCACATAGCCCGCGGGCGAGAGGTTCTGCTGGCCGTCGTTGGCGGAGATGGTGAGGAACGACTTGACCGCCGCGGCGGTTTCGGGGTCGTAGCCCTTCGAGCAGACGATCTCGTAAGTGGCGAGCACCAACGGGTAGGCGCCGGGCTCCTTCGTCCCGTACAACGAGTTCAAGTCGAGCGTCAGGTCGTTGCCTTCCGCGGCGAACGTCGCAACGTCGATCGCCTTCCTCGCGGACTCGTCGGTCAGCTCGACTGCGCCTGCGCCACTGTCGATTTGGGCGAACGGCACACCACCCTGTTCGGCGAAGCCCTTCTCCACGTAGCCGATCGATCCGCCGGTCGCCTGCACGGCCTGCACGACGCCTGCCGACTTCTGGGCGCCTTCGCCGGCACCGCCCTGGAACTCGCTGCCCTCGCCCCTGGTCCAACTCTGGGGAGCGGCGGCGGCGAGGTACTTCTGGAAGTTGTCGGTGGTACCGGAGGAGTCCGACCGGTAGATCGGCGTGATGTCGGTGTCCGGCAAGTTTGTCCCGCCGTTGAGCGCAGCGATCGCGGGATCGTTCCACTTGGTGATCTGTCCCTGGAAGATCTTCGCGAGCAGGTCGGCGTTGAGAACCAGCTTTTCGACACCATCGATGTTGTAGGCCAACGCGACTGGGCCGAAGACCAGCGGAAGGTTCCATGCCGGGTTGCCGTCGCAGCGCTGCGCGGCCTGCTGGACCTGAGGACCCGACAGAGCCGAATCCGATCCGGCGAAATCGACCTGACCGGCGATGAACTGCTCGCGTCCGGCGCCAGATCCGGTGGGGTTGTACGACAGGTTCTTACCCGCGCAGTGCTGACCCCAGACCTTGTTGAACTCGGCGATCGCGTTCTGTTGAGCCGTCGAACCCTCGGCCGTGACGGAGTTCTTGCCGCCACACTCGGCCGACGACGCCGCCCCGTCACCGCCCGTGGTCGCGGTGGTGCCGGCGTTGTTGTCGCTGCCACACGCGGACAGGGTCAACGCCGCGATCGCGGCCACCGAGAAGGTTGTCAGCAGCGGGCTGCAGGTGGTGTTGCCAAGGTTGAGCTTCACGAATCCCACTTTCGAATTGGACGGCTTGAACTCCCTGGCAACGTATGCGGCGCCGGTGGACGGATCGCGGATGAGAAGTGAACGGGCGGTGAACACGTTCAGTTAGTTGGCCGTGGTTTCCCAGCTAGCGGTCGGAACGCTGCGCATAAGCGGCATCGACGGAGAACACCGTGAAGCCGAGCTTTCGGTAGGTGTTCACCGCCGCGGAGTTATCTGCTTCCACGTAGAGCATCACGGCGGAATCCGCACTCCCCGACAGTCGCTCGGCGAGGTGATGGAGACCGGTCAAGGTCAGCACTGCGCCGAGGCCGCGACCCTGGGCCGCTGGATCGACGCCGAGGACATAGACCTCGCCGAGGTCGGCGCCGTGGATTTTCGTCCAGTGAAATCCGAGCAACTCATCGGTGTCCTCATCGACGGCCAGGAACAAACCCTCGGGGTCGAACCACGGTTCGCCGCGGCGCTCGTCGATGTCGGCCTCAGTCCATCCACCCTGCTCGGGATGCCATACGAAAGCGGCGTTGTTGACGCGCAGCAGCGCGGCATCGTCTGCCGGGCCCGAGTAGGTGGTGATGCGGACACCGTCGGGTGTCGGTGTCAGCGGCAGGTCGGTCAGCGGACGCCGCATCTGCAGGAGTTCGCGGACCACGGTCAGTCCGAGCGAGGCGGCCGTCGCGCGTGCCGCCTCCAGGTTGCCGTGCGCCCACACGCGGGCGTCGTGTCCGCCCTCGGTCAGGCCCGCCCGCACCAGCGCCGCGCCGATTCCGCGACGCCGGGAGCGCGGGTGCACGACCGCCTCTGCCATCGCGGAGTCGTCGTCCGCGGCAAGGTTCAGATAGCCGACGATGTCCTCATCGTCGCGGGCCACCAGGTGGCGGGTCCGATCGTGCGGCAGCTCCCGCAGCACCTGCTCGCCGACCGGGGCGACACCGTCCGCTGAGGCGGCGGCCTCGATCAGTTCATGAATGCGACGCTGCTCGTCGCCGGAGAGTTCGGTGCGCCAGAGAAGTTCCGTCACGGGCTTCGCAGCGGGTCGGCCAACGCTTCGGCGATACCGTCCGGCGTCTCGAGGTCCACTCCGTCGATGTCGTCGGGGATCGCGGCTTCGGGGGCGGACGCGCGTCCGCGCGCGGGTCGGACCGCCTTGTAGCCGACGTTGCGCACGGTGCCGATCAGCGATTCGTATTCGGGGCCGAGCTTGGCGCGCAACCGTCGCACGTGCACATCCACCGTCCGGGTGCCGCCGAAGAAGTCGTAACCCCAGACCTCCTGCAACAGCTGCGCGCGGGTGAAGACCCGGCCGGCGTGCTGGGCCAGGTACTTGAGCAACTCGAATTCCTTGTAGGTCAGGTCGAGGGGGCGACCGCGAAGGCGGGCGGTGTAGGTGCCCTCATCGATCACCAGTTCGCCAAGGCTGATCTTGCCGACGTTCTCCTGGTTGGCCACTCCGCCGCGGCGTCCGACGAGCAGCCGCAGCCGCGCGTCGATTTCGGCGGGCCCGGTGCTGGGCAGCAGGATCTCGTCAAGACCCCATTCGACGTTGACGGCCACCAGACCGCCTTCGTTGACGACGGCCACCACGGGCACCGAGGTGCCGGTCGTGCCCAGCAGCCTGCACAAGCCGCGAGCCGCGGCGAGGTCGGTGCGTGCGTCGACGATCGCGACGTCGGCGCTGCCGGCCTCCAGAAGCGACGACACCTCGGTCGGCGCGGTCCGCACCGTGTGAGCGAGAAGCGACAGCGACGGCAGCACAGACTCAGGGTGTGGGTCAACTGTCAGTAGCAGTAGATCCAACTGGCCCTCCAACAGCCATAGGGACCTCGCCTGGACATCTTTGTCGGTCGGTGACTTCCCAGATTCATGCTCGACATGCGCCCGTTACCGGGGCGATGGTTTTCTAACGATAGCGTGCAACCCGCTTATCAGCTGCGTCGAACGGAGCGTTGAGCCCGCCGTGAGCCAGAATGTGCGGGTGCGCAAGCTGCTGCTCGGGGTGTTGGCGACGGTGCTGGCGGTCGCCCTGTGCGCCGTCGGAGCCGATTTCGGCGCGGCGATCTACGCCGAATATCGGCTGGCCAGAAGCGTGCGCACCGCCGCTGACCTGCAACACGACCCGTCGGTGGCGATCCTCGGGTTCCCGTTCACCACCCAGGCGGCCGACCGTCACTACGACGAGGTCGAGATCAGGGCGAACGGCGTCGGCAACCGGGTGGTCGGCAAGGCGTCGTTGGAGGCGACGCTGCACGACATCGATCTGCCCGGCGATTCGTGGCTCGTCGAACCCGACGCCACGCTGCGGGTCGGCAAGGCCGAGAGCCGCATCATCATCGACTCGACGCATCTGGGCCGGTTCATGGACATCCCGGATCTGCTGGTCGAGGCGCCGACGGGAGAGAGCAACGACGCCACGGGCGGCACCACCGAATCGGGTATCTCCAGTAACAAGGGCGTGGTGTTCACGGGAACGCCGACGAAAGCCGACTTCCACGAGAGGGTGAGCATCGCAGTGGACCTCGAGGTCGCCGGCCCGGACCAGACGACGTTGGTGATGACGGCCACCGGCGTGCTGACCGGTCCCGGCACGGCCGATCAGGAGGTGCCCGACGACAAGGAGGACGCCGTGCTGGCCGCGTTCACCGCGAGCCTGCCCGGACAGAAGCTGCCGTTCGGGCTGGCGCCGACCGCGCAGGGTGCCCGAGGCTCCGACATCATCATCGAGGGCATCGCCGAGGGAGTATCCGTCGCGCTCACGGAGTTCCATCTGTCATGAGCTCTTCCTGGGTCTTGGCGATCACTGTGCTCATCGCGGCGCTCGGTGTCGCCTTCGTGATCGGGCGGCTGCTCACGCTTCGAGCGGGCTTGCGCGCGGCGAGCGAGGCCGCGGCCAACGTCGACACCAGCGATCTCGGCCTGTCGACGACCGGGCCGACCGTCGTGCACTTCTCCGCCGAGTGGTGCGGGCCGTGCGCCGCGGTGCGCAAGGTGGTCGACGAGGTCTGTGCGGAGCTACCCGCGGTCGCCCACCTCGAGATCGACATCGACGCCAACCCGGAGGCGGCGCGGCGTCTTTCGGTGCTCTCGCTTCCCACCACCATCCTGTTCGACAGGGACGGTCGGCCCCGTTATCGGACTCATGGTGTCCCCCAGGCCGCTGACCTGCGCTCGGCTCTGAAACCGCTGTTGGCTTGATCACCGTGTCGATTGGTAAGCTGTCCGGCGTGTCCGCCCGCCTCGAGCCGATGCTCACCAAGCGCCGCGCAGTCGATCTGTGCCGCGTTGCGGGTTCTTGCTGTTGTTGTTGCAGCTGCTGAGTAGCCGCGCCGTTCTTCGCGCCGCACTCGGGAGCGACCCCTGTGGTCCTTCCCAGCCCAGCCCAGCCCATGACCGCAACAGGAGCGCACGAATGCCAACGACAGATATGTCGACAACGCGAAGCCGGACACCTGACCAGGTGGACGTGCGCGGGCCGCGGTTCGCCGCGTGGCTCACGACCGTCGTGCTCGTGGCAACCCTGCTGCTGTGGCCGGTGAGCCCGGCGGCGTCGGCAATCGTGCTGGGCCTGCAAGCGGCCGTGTTCGCCCTCGGGGCATGGCGCGGGCCGCGTTCACATCCGTACGGCCTGATCTTCGCCCGGCTTATCGCCCCGCGGCTGGGGCCCGTCAGCGAGAAGGAGTCGGTGGCGCCGCTGAAGTTCGCGCAGTTCGTCGGGCTCGTCTTCGCGGTGGCCGGCGTCGCCGGGTTCGCGACCGGTTTCGGGCTGCTCGGTCTGATCGCCATCGGCCTCGCGCTGGTGGCGGTGTTCGTCAATGCGGCCTTCGGCATCTGCCTGGGCTGCCAGCTCTACCCGCTCGTCGCGCGCGTTCGAAGGAACACGAGCGCACCGTCACCCGCATAGAACTTCAAACCTGAAGCAACCGAAAGGATCTCCTCTATGGCACGCTCCGACGTCCTGGTCACGGCTGACTGGGCCGAGAGCAATCTCAACGCACCGAACATCGTGTTCGTCGAGGTCGACGAAGACACCAGCGCCTACGACGACGGCCACATCGAGGGCGCGGTCAAGATCGACTGGAAGACCGACCTCCAAGACCCGGTGCGCCGCGATTTCGTTGACCAGGAACAGTTTTCGAAGCTGCTGAGCGAGCGCGGCATCTCGAACGACGACACCGTGGTCCTGTACGGCGGCAACAACAACTGGTTCGCCGCGTACGCCTACTGGTACTTCAAGCTGTACGGGCACCAGGACGTCAAGCTGCTCGACGGCGGCCGCAAGAAGTGGGAGCTCGACGGACGTCCGCTGTCCACCGAGGTGGTCAAGCGACCCGCGACCAGCTATACGGCCAAGGCGCCCGACAACAGCATCCGGGCCTTCCGCGACGAGGTGATCGCGGCGATCGACAACAAGAACCTCGTCGACGTGCGCTCCCCCGACGAGTTCTCCGGCAAGATCCTGGCTCCTGCGCACCTGCCCCAGGAGCAGAGCCAGCGGCCCGGGCATATCCCCGGCGCCATCAACGTTCCGTGGAGCAAGGCGGCCAATGACGACGGCACCTTCAAATCCGATGAGGCGCTGGAGAAGCTGTACGCCGAGGCTGGGCTGGACGGTGAGAAGGAGACCATCGCTTACTGCCGAATCGGTGAGCGCTCGTCGCACACCTGGTTCGTGCTGCAGGAACTGCTCGGACACAAGAACGTCAAGAACTACGACGGCAGTTGGACCGAATACGGCTCCCTGGTGGGGGCCCCGATCGAGTTGGGAAATTGATATGTGCTCTGCCCCGAAACAAGGCCTGACATTGCCCGCCAGCGTCGACTTGGAGAAGGAGACGGTGATCACCGGCCGCGTCGTTGACGGGTCCGGACAGGCCGTCGGCGGTGCGTTCGTGCGCCTGCTGGACAGCTCTGACGAGTTCACCGCCGAGGTGGTTGCGTCGGCCACCGGTGACTTCCGGTTCTTCGCCGCGCCCGGCACGTGGACGCTGCGCGCACTGTCGAAGGTCGGCAACGGTGACGCCGTCGTCGCGCCCTCCGGCGCGGGCATCCACGAGGTCGACGTCAAGGTCGCCTGACGACGAGCGAGGCGAGGGACGAGCCGAGTAGGAGTCAGGCAATCGGGGTCGCCTGCGCGATTCAGCTCGAAACTGAACTTGTGTGCGATGATCCGCGCGGACTCGCACACAAGTTCAGTTTCGGCGCACGAGGCCATGCAGAGGCTGACGCACTCTGCCTTCGGCGGCCGACTAGACTCTTGCCCGTGGTGCTGTTCTTCGAACTTTTGCTCGTAGCCGCGACCCTGGTGATCACCTGGTTCGCGTTGTACGCGGTGTACCGGCTGATCACCGACGAGTCGTGACGTCCGGAGACGACGCAGTAGCGGCCGCCGCAGAACGAGCGAAAACGACCGCCGCGCGCAACATCCCGGCTTTCGGCGATCTTCCCGCACCTGCCGACACGGCCAATCTCCGCGAGGGCGCGAACCTCAACGACGCGCTGCTGGCGCTGCTGCCACTCGTCGGTGTCTGGCGCGGCGAAGGCGAGGGCCGCGGCGCCGACGGTGACTACCGGTTCGGCCAACAGATCGTGGCCTCCCACGACGGCGGCGACTACCTGATCTGGGAAGCGCGCTCGTGGCGGCTCAGCGAGTCCGGCGACTTCGAGGCGCACACGCTGCGCGAGTCCGGCTTCTGGCGTTTCGTCAACGACCCGGCCGACCCTTCTGAATCCCAGGCCATCGAACTGCTGCTGGCCCATTCCGCGGGCTATATCGAGTTGTTCTACGGCCGCCCTCTTTCCCAGTCGTCGTGGGAACTGGTCACCGATGCGTTGGCGCGCAGCAAGTCCGGGATGCTGGTCGGTGGCGCCAAACGGCTGTACGGCATCGTCGAGGGCGGTGATCTGGCCTACGTCGAGGAGCGTGTCGACGCCGACGGCGGCCTTGTCCCCCACCTATCGGCCCGGCTGTCGAGGTTCGCAGGCTGATGCGCGCGATCATGTTCGTCGCCGGCATCGCCGCGGCCGCAGCGCTGGCAGGTTGTGCGTCCGAACCACCGGACGAGCAGCAGCCCACCACCTCACAGGCCCCGGCCCAGACCACCACGTCCGAAGCCCCCGCCCAAACCACCGCGTCCCAGACCCCAGCCGGTCACGGTTCACTGGCGCAGTGTCTGAGCGACCACGGCGTACCCGCTGCGCCTGGACCTGCCGGCCCGCCACCCGGTGTCGACGCCGAGGCCTGGAACGAGGCCATGCAGGCGTGCGCCACGTTCGCGCCCGGGCCCGCCGGCTAAGCCAGTTGCGGGGCCTTACCCGCCTCGGCCAACCATTCACCGCGCAACTGCGCCAGCGTGCCGTCGTCGCGTAGCGAGTCCACGACCGAAGAGATGCAGGCGGTCAACCCGCTGCGTTTGGCGAGCACCAGGCCGAACTGCTCCGCGGCCTGGTCGCCTGCGGGCAGCTGGCCGACCATCATCCCGTCACGTAACTCGCCGACGATCGCGAACGCGGTCGGCAGATCGGCGATCAGCGCGTCGATCTCGCCGTCGGAGAGCGCCAGCTTCGCGTCGCCGTTGGTGTTGTACACCTCGACCGCGTCACGTTGGCCGACCGCCAGCGCGGCGGTGTGGCTGGTGCTGCCGACCTGGGCGCCCAGCCGCAGCTCTCTGAGGTCGCCGAGACTTTTCACGCCGGCCGCAGGCGAACCCTTGACGGTGACGACGGCTTGGTTCACGTCGAAGTACGGCGTCGAGAAGTCGACGGCGGCCCTGCGCTGTTCGGTGATGGAGAACTGGGTCAGGTTGGCGTCGAACGATTTCGCGCCCGCGGCGATGGCTTCTCCGAACGGCACCCGCACCCACCGCACGTCGGTGGCGGCGTATCCGAGCCGGTTCGCGATGGCGTACGCGAGCGCCGATTCGAAGCCTTCCCCGTTGGCCGGGTTGTCCCCCATGTACCACGGCGGGTACACCGGCCGATCGGTTCCGAAGGTGAAGATGCCCTTGTACAGGGTCGCCAGCTTGTCTTTGTGACAGTCCCGCGGGTCCGGCGAGCTGTAGGGCTCAGCGGTGGGCGCACAGGCCGTCACGGCCGCGAGGGCGGTCAGCAGCACGCCGAGCTTCTTGACGATGCGCATGGGCCGCATCATCGCCCGGCGCACGTCAGAACCGCGAGTCCAGGCGTGCAACGGTTCGCTACCGATTCGGCCATCAGATATGGGGCGGCCCCCGAGCCGTGTGTTCCTGGCGGACAAGACCGAGGGGCTCGGGGGCCGGGTGACTGCGGGGAATTCGCCAGCGCGCGCAGGACGCGAAGAGCCGTTAGCTCATTCCCCTGGCGCTGCTAGCTCGCAGCCACCTCACAAGTCCATAAGTCACTCAAAATTCCGGACCACCTCCTCTCCTGTGTACGAGCGACGCTACCCGCGCGCACAAGAGGCGACAACCGGATTACGGGCCATTCAGCGTTCAGCGATCGCACACGATCGCGGCGTCGACGAGTTCGGCGAACTCGGCCGCCAGCGGGCTTGGCGTCAGCGGCGTCCCGTCCAGGGTGTGCACCCGCGCGGTCAACGTGATGCTCGACACCAGCCAAACACCCTGTGCGGTATGCAGATCCGCTGGTCGCAGCAAGCGGTAGTCGCAGTCGTAACCCTTGTCACGGGCGACGTCGAACAGCGCCTGCTGCGTGGTGCCGCGCAGGATCGGGAACCACGGCGGTGGTGTGAACAACGCGATATCGCCCGCACCGGGCTCGGACTCCGCGGCGATCACGACCGTCGAGCGCGGACCCTCGAGGATGAATCCGTCGGTGCCGACGAAGATCACGTCGCCCGCGCCGCTGCGTTCGGCATGTCGCAACGCGGCCATGTTCACCACGTACGACAGCGTCTTGGCACCGGCGAGCAGCCACGGCATCTCATCCGCGCCGTCGGAGGCGAGTCCGCGCGCCAGCGTCAGCGCGGCAAGGCCGTCACGGCGCACATCGGTCACTCGCGCGGGTAACGACCCGACCGTCGCGAACGCCGTCGGGGGCGAACCGCCTTCCCGTCCCCTGCTGTACACCAACCGCAGCACGCCCTCCTCGCCCGTCTGCGACGTCCATTGGGCCACGGCGGCGGACACCGCGGAGCGCCAGCGCGGCAGGTCGGGGTCGGGCAGATCGATCATCCGCGCCGACTGGGTGAGCCGGGACAGGTGGGCTTCGAGCAGGCATGGCCGACCGTCGCGGATCAGCAGTGTCTCGAAGACGCCGTCGCCGCGCACTGCCGCGAGGTCGTCGGCGTGCAGCAGCGGCGCCGCGGGGTCGTGCAGTCGCCCGTCAAGGGTCACCACGACCCCGGGTTCGCCAGCCATGGGCCCACAGCGTAGCCGTGGGCCGTCGCGCGCCGAACGTAGAGTTGACCTGTGACAACTTCTGGACCCGCCGTCCCTGCTCCCGACACCGGACCCGATGCAGGCGCCGTATGGCATTACGGCGATCCGCTGGGTGAACAACGGGCCGCCGCCGACGCCGCCGTCGTGGTGGACCGCTCGAACCGCGCCGTGCTCACGCTCACGGGCGCTGACCGCAAGGCGTGGCTGCACAACCTCACCACCCAGCACGTCAGCGAGCTGGCCGACGGCGCGGTCACCGAGAATCTCAGCCTCGACGGGCAGGGCCGTGTCGAAGATCACTGGGTGCAGACCGAACTCGGCGACATCACCTATCTCGACACCGAACCGACGCGCGGCGAGCCGCTGCTGGGCTACCTGCGCAAGATGGTGTTCTGGTCCGACGTCGCCGTCGAAGCTGCCGATCTGGCGGTGTTGTCGCTGCTCGGCCCGCGATTGGGCGATGGTGGGGTGCTCGGCGCGCTGGGTGTCGATTCGCTTCCGGCGCAGCAGACGGCTGTCGCGCTCACCGAGGGCGGCTTTCTGCGTCGTCTCGGCGGTGACGGAGTCGAACTCGACCTGGTCGTCCCCCGTGACCAGGTGCAGCCGTGGCTGCGGCGGCTCACCGACGCCGGGGTCCGGCCCGCCGGGGTCTGGGCGTACGAGGCACACCGTGTCGCCGCGCTGCGGGCACGCCTGGGGGTGGACACCGATGAGCGCACGATCCCGCACGAGGTGGGCTGGATCGGCTCCGCCGTGCATTTGGACAAGGGCTGCTACCGCGGACAGGAGACGGTCGCGCGGGTGCACAACCTGGGTAAACCGCCCCGAATGCTGGTCCGGCTGCACCTCGACGGTTCCAGCGACCGACCGGCCACCGGCGACCCGGTGCTGGCCGGCGGCCGGACCGTCGGGCGTCTCGGCACCGTCGTCGACCACGTCGACGAGGGGCCGGTGGCGCTGGCGCTGCTCAAGCGCGGCCTGCCCGCGGACACCGAATTGACCGTCGACGGCGTGCCGGCCGTCATCGACGCGGACTCGCTTCCGCCACCCGACGTCGCAGGTGCCGGGCGGCGCGCGGTCGAGCAGCTGCGCGGCGGGGCGCGGCCGTGACGAGGCCCTGCCAGCGCCGCGAGGCCAAGCACGCTAAAGTGTTGGCAGGACGATAAAAAACAGATCAGATCGGAGCCGCCTACCAATTGGGCCGCTCCGTTATTGCGCGAGGGGGTCCCCCCATGGGCCGCGGCCGGGCGAAGGCAAAGCAGACCAAGGTTGCTCGTGAGCTTAAATACAGCTCACCACAGACCGACTTAAAGCGGCTTCAGCAAGAGCTGTCGGGCGCTTCCGAGAACGACCTGAACGGCACCGATCCGGTGGCCGACGAGTGGGTCGACGAGGACGACTGGCGTCGCTGACCCCTAAAAGCGCGGGTGCTGACCCACGAGTTCGGCTCGTGGGCCGTCCTTACCGCCCTTTTTGACCGTTCCCAGCGTCCAGCAGTTCAGGTGGCGCGCGGTCAGAATCGCCAGGGCGCGGTCGGTGTCTTCGGGCGCGACGATCGCGACCATGCCGACGCCCATGTTGAAGGTCCGCTCCATCTCGACGCGCTCGACCCGTCCGCGCTGCCCGATCATCGCGAACACCGGTGCCGGCGTCCACGTGCCACGGTCGATTTCGGCGACCAGACCGTGCGGGATCACGCGCTCGAGGTTGCCGGCCAACCCGCCGCCTGTGACATGGCAGAACGTGCGAACCTGGGTTTCGGCGGCCAGCGCCAGACAGTCCTTGGCATAGATCCGGGTCGGCTCCAGAAGCTCCTCGCCCAGAGTGCGGCCGAACTCTTCGACATGGCCTGCCAGGTTCATCCGGTCGATCTCGAGCAGCACCTTGCGCGCCAACGAGTATCCGTTTGAGTGCAAGCCCGTCGAGGCCATCGCGATCAGCACGTCGCCGGGCTTGACCCGGTCAGGGCCGAGCACGTCATCGGCCTCGACCACGCCCACCCCGGTCGCCGAGATGTCGTAATGGTCGGGCGCCATCAGACCGGGATGTTCGGCCGTCTCACCGCCGAGCAGTGCGCAACCGGCCTGCAGGCAGCCGTTGGCGATGCCTGCCACCAGTTCGCTGATCCGCTCGGGGACCGTGCGGCCCACCGCGATGTAGTCCTGTAGGAACAGCGGTTCGGCACCGCAGACGACCAGATCGTCGACGACCATCGCGACCAGGTCGATTCCGACGGTGTCGTGCTTGTCCATGGCCTGGGCCACCGCCAGCTTGGTGCCGACTCCGTCGGTGGAGGAGGCCAGCACCGGCTCCCGGTAGCCGCCGCGCAGCGCGAACAGTCCGGCAAAGCCGCCGATACCGCCGCGCACCTCGGGTCGGGTCGCTTTCTCGGCGAGCGGTTTGAGGAGTTCGACGGCGCGGTCACCGGCTTCGATGTCGACCCCGGCCGACGCGTAGGAGATGCCGGCAGGTTCGGCGCGTTCGGTCATCGCGGTAAAGGCTACCGGTGTTCGCCGCGCTGCGGTAACCGCCTACGGCCGTCCCCACTCCGGCCGAGATGCCGCGCGATTGCCCACGGTGTGCCAATCTGACCGCTCATGACAACAGTTCGCTGGTCGGCCTCTGCCCTGTGCGCGTCGGTGATGGTCGCCGTGGCGTTGTTCGGCCAGGCCGAAGCGGCCGCGACACCGTCGTCCGGCGTACAAGCCAGGACGCTCTCGGAGGCGACGGTCGACGGAATCGACTACGTCACCCGCGAGATCACCATCGCGCCCGGCGGCAGCACCGGTTGGCACTATCACGACGGCCGGGTGTACGGCGTGATCCGCGAGGGCACGCTCACCCACGACGCCGCGGCCAACTGCGCGCCCGACGGCGTCTATCCGCCGGGCGCACCGATCACGGAGGCCACCGGCCCTGGCAATGTGCACATCGGCCGCAACCTGGGCCCGGCGCCGCTGGTGATGTGGGTGCTTTACATCAAGCCCGCGGGCACACCGCTGTCGGTTGACATGCCCGATCCCGGTTGCGGGTTTGCCTGACGCCGAAACCGGCGATCCCGGCGAGGTGACTGACGACATCCGTTGCTTGGTGACCGGAGCGACCGGCTACATCGGTGGCCGGTTGGTGCCCGCGTTACTCGACCGCGGCCACACGGTACGTGCGCTGGCGCGCAACCCCGACAAACTCGACGCCGTGCCGTGGCGCGACCGGGTCGAGGTGGCGCGTGGGGACCTCGGGGACGTCGACTCGCTGCGAGAAGCGTTCGCCGGCAGCGACGTCGTCTACTACCTGGTGCATTCGATGGGCAGCTCGTCCGATTTCGTCGAGGAGGAGGCTCGCTCGGCCCGCAACGTCGTGGCCGCCGCCCGCGATGCGGGCGTCAAGCGACTGGTGTACCTGAGCGGACTGCACCCCGCGGGAGCCGACCTCTCCCCGCATCTACAGTCGCGGACCGACGTCGGCGAGATCCTACTCGAGTCCGGAATCGAGACCGTCGTCTTGCAGGCCGGCATCGTGATCGGTGCGGGTTCGGCGTCGTTCGAGATGATCCGCCACCTGACCAACCGGCTGCCGCTGATGACCACTCCGAAGTGGGTGCACAACAAGATCCAGCCCATCGCGATCGACGATGCGTTGCATTATCTGGCGGAGGCCGCCACGGCGCCGGTGCCCACGTCGCGCACGTGGGACATCGGCGGGCCCGACGTCTTCGAGTACGGCGAAGCGATGCAGGTGTACGCCGACGTATCGGGACGGCGACGCCGCGTGATGGTCGTATTGCCTTGGCTCACACCGACAATCGCGAGCTGGTGGATCGGGTTGGTGACCCCGCTCCCCGGCGGGCTGGCGCGGCCGCTTGTGGAGTCGCTGGAGTGTGACGCGGTGATGGCCGACCACGATATCGACGACATCATCGCGCCGCCCGAGGGTGGTCTCACCGGTTACCGGGAGGCGGTGGCCAAAGCCCTGGAGAGGGGACCGCTACCGACCGATCCGCACTGGGCGCACGTGGGGACGTAGTCACGGGCGACGGTTACAGACGGCAGCTACGGACGACGCAGCGCCGAGACGTTGTCGTTGCCGGGCTGCAGCGGGATACCGCTCTTGGCGGCGGTCGAAAGCATGTGTTCGATCACGTTCTTGCCCAACGCCGATTCGCCCGGCAACTCGATCGGGTACTTGCCGTCGAAGCATGCGCTGCACAACCGCGATGCGGGCTGCTCGGTGGCCGCGATCATGCCCTGCTTGGAGATGTAGCCGAGCGTGTCGGCGCCGATCGCGTGGCGCACCGCCTCGAGCATCTCGTTCTCGTCGTCGACGGCGTTGGCGATGAGCTCGGCCGGGGTGGCGAAATCGATGCCGTAGAAGCACGGCCACTTCACGGGCGGGGATGCAATGCGCACGTGCACCTCGACCGCCCCCGCCTCCCGCAGCATCCGGATCAGGGCGCGCTGGGTGTTGCCGCGGACGATCGAATCGTCGACGACGATCAGGCGCCGCCCGCGGATCACTTCCTTGAGCGGGTTGAGCTTGAGCCGGATGCCGAGTTGGCGGATGGTCTGGGACGGCTGGATGAAGGTGCGTCCGACATAGGCGTTCTTCATCAGGCCTTGGCCGTACGGGATTCCGGACTCCTGCGCATAGCCCACCGCGGCGGGTGTGCCCGACTCCGGCACGCCGATCACCAGGTCGGCCTCGACCGGCATCTCCCTGGCCAGCCGGCGCCCGATGTCGACGCGCGTCGCGTGCACCGATCGCCCGGCCAGCGTGCTGTCGGGCCGCGCGAGATAGACGTATTCGAAGACGCAGCCCTTGGGCTCCGGGCTGGCGAACCGGGTGGATCGCACCCCGTCGGCGTCGATCGCCAGCAGCTCGCCCGGTTCGATGTCGCGGACGAAGGAGGCGCCGACGATATCGAGCGCCGCGGTCTCCGACGCGACGACCCAGCCGCGGTCCAACCGCCCCAGCGCCAGCGGCCGCACTCCGTACGGGTCGCGGGCCGCATACAGGGTGTTCTCGTCCATCCACGTCAGACAGAACGCGCCGCGCACCGTGGGCAGCAGTTCGAGGGCGGCCTGCTCGAGCGTCGAATCGGCCGCACCGTGGGCCAGCAGGGCGCCGAGGATGTCGGAGTCGGTGGTCGCCACCGGAGCGCCCCTGGTGTCGAGCAGCCCGGCCTCACGGGCCCGGGCCGCCAACTCGGCGGCGTTCACGAGGTTGCCGTTGTGTCCCAGGGCCACGCCGGTACCGGCCGAGGTGTTCCGGAACACCGGCTGGGCGTTCTCCCACGTCGTCGACCCGGTGGTGGAATAGCGACAGTGCCCGATCGCGACGTGGCCCTCCATCGCGGCCAGCGTCTGCTCGTCGAACACCTGGCTCACCAGGCCCAGATCCTTGAAGACCAGCACCTGCGAGCCGTCGGCGACGGCGATGCCCGCCGCCTCCTGCCCGCGGTGCTGTAGGGCGTACAAGCCGTAGTACGTGAGCTTGGCGACCTCTTCACCCGGCGCCCAGACGCCGAATACGCCGCACTCTTCGCGGGGTTCGTTATCCGTATCCGTCTGCTCGCCGGTCACGATAGGGCTGCTCCGAGGGGAGGGTGGCTGATGCTACGAGTCTACGGGCATTCATGTACAGCTTGGCATCTGCGGGGCGTGTCGTGGGACACGTCCACGACGGCAGTCGATAGTCACCTTCCACGTCCGCGCCCACGCCTACCCCTGAACATCCGGGCCGACGACTGGTGGAAGAGACCGTGACCGCTTCTGCTTCGTGTACTTCGGGTCGGTCGGCACGTGTCCGGGGTGGACGCGGGCTTGCACCTCGACTCGGGCAGCGGCGACCAAGCGGCCATCTGGGTACTGCTGTACCGCGGGCTTGTCGTCTCCGTCGTCGCCACGGTGGGTCGTATGGCGGCGGACCCGCCAAGCACGACGCGTACGGTAACACCGCATAGACAGCGAGTTGGTCTCGGCGCCTGCGCTTTTCGACGACACAGCGGGCGCGCTCGAGTGCCCGGCCCGGCCACACGAACGGTCGAGCGGCTCACCCGCTGTGCACCCGCGGCTTCAGCTGGGTTCAGGACTATCCGTACTTCCAGTGACCGTCGCCGGTCAGAGTCGCAGTATCGGTAGCCAGTCGGCGATCTCAGCTGCGCGTGAGCCCGACATGACCAGCGTGCCGTCTGCTACGGCGTCGGCCATGGTGGCCAGGCCGGTCGCCAACAGCAGCCACGTTCGCGGATCGGTTTCGACCACGTTGGGCGGATTACCGCGCCGGTGCGACGGGCCTTCGATGCACTGCACCGCGACGAACGGTGGCACGCGAACCTCGACGCTGGAACCCGGCGCCGACGCCGCGAGCGTGCGCGCCGTCAACCGGACCGCCTCGCCGAGTTGGGTGCGCGACGGTGCCGCCTGCGAGTCATCGCGCAGCCAGTCGGCGAGCGCTTCCACCGCGGCGCGGGTCTTCGCCGGATCGGCTGTATGACGGGCGGCCATAACCTACTGTCTCAAAGTGTTTGTCGACCGTCACAAGCCGCCGTACAAGGTGGCCGGTGCGGTGCTGTTGATCGTCGCGACCGTTGCGGCGAGCCTGCTCTACCTCCAGTTCCGCGGCGACCTGAGCCGCAAGGCGCAGCTGACCGTGCTGTCGCCGCGCGCGGGTCTGGTGGTCGAACGGGGAGCCAAGGTGACCTACAACGGAGTCGAGATCGGCCGGGTCAGCGCTATCTTGCATGTCGACAATGCCGCCGGGAGGCCGGCGGAGTTGTCGTTGAACGTCAATCCGCGCTATCTGGAACGCATTCCGGCGAACGTGACCGCCGAGATTCGCGCCACCACCGTGTTCGGCAACAAGTACATCTCGCTGGAGTCTCCCGACGATGCTTCGGCACAACATATCTCGGCCGGGGCTGTGATCGAGGCATCCGCGGTGACGACCGAGTTCAACACCGTCTTCGAGACGGTCATCGCGCTCGCCGAGAAGGTCGACCCGATCAAGCTGAACCAGACGTTGGCGGCGACGGCCGAAGCGCTCAGCGGCCTCGGCGGCAGCGGTTTCGGCGACTCGCTGGTGAACGGCGACCGGATCCTCGACGACCTCAACGCGCGGATGCCGGCCATCCGCACCGACACCCGCCTGCTGGCCGATCTCGTCGAGGTCTACGCCGACGCGTCGGTGGATCTCTGGGACGGATTGCGGGACGCCGCGGACTCCGCCCGCACGTTCAACGAGCACCGCACCGACATCGACACCGCCCTGATGGCCGCGCTCGGCTTCGCCGACGTGGCGGCCGACACCATCGAACGCGGCGGCCCCTATCTCGTGCGCGGCGCCGCCGACCTGGTGCCGACGGCCCAGCTGTTCGACCACCACAGCCCCGCAATCGTGTGCACCATCCGTAAGTACGCCGAAGTGCAGCCCAGAGTGGCGAAGACGTTGGGCGGGAACGGATATTCGCTGACAGGCGGCGGCGGCATCCTGGCCGGCGCAGGCAACCCGTACATCTACCCGGACAACCTGCCGCGGGTCAACGCGAGGGGCGGGCCGGAAGGCCGTCCGGGCTGCTGGCAGGACATCACCCGCGACCTGTATCCCACGCCGTACCTGGTGATGGACACCGGCGCCAGCATCGCCCCGTACAACCACCTCGAGCTCGGCCAGCCGATGTTCATCGAGTACGTGTGGGGACGCCAGATCGGCGAGCTGACCATCAATCCCTGAGTGCCTCAGTCGGGCAAACCGAACAGTTTCACCACGCCGTGGTCGCGCCCGGCGGTGTAACCGCCGTCGACCGCGATCGCCTGACCGGTGACGAATGATGCATCGGGTGAGACGAGAAACGCTGCGACCGAAGCGATCTCGTCGGGTCTACCGCGCCTCTGCAACGCATGCTCTTCGGTGATGGACTGCAGCGGGCCCTCCATACCCTCCAGTCCCATCACGCTTTCCAGCATCGGGGTGTCGATGAAACCGGGGCAGATGGCGTTGGCGCGGATACCGCTGGGGCCGTAGTCGAGTGCGACGTTCTTGGTCAGGATCACGACACCCCCTTTGGCGGCGTTGTAGCTGCTGCCACCTGCCGTGCCCTCCAACCCTTCGA
The DNA here is from genome assembly GCF_002245535.1 of Mycobacterium lehmannii. Taxonomy (GTDB): domain Bacteria; phylum Actinomycetota; class Actinomycetes; order Mycobacteriales; family Mycobacteriaceae; genus Mycobacterium; species Mycobacterium lehmannii. The sequence goes on from NZ_NKCN01000019.1 coordinate 48,951, forward strand.
CGCTGGCCAGCGTGACGATCGACCCGCGCTCACCGTCTACCCGCGGTTGTTCGATCATCTTCGCCAGGGCGGCCTTGACCACCAGGAACGTCCCGGTGAGGTTGACCGCGATGACGCGGTCCCACTCGGTGCGGTCGAGCAGGTGTACCGGCCCGCCGCCTGCCACCCCCGCGGCGTGCACGACACCGTCGAGGCGACCACTCACCGCGGCGAAGACGGAGGCGACCGCGGTCTCATCGGTGACGTCGGCGACGACGAACTCGAAACCGTCGCCCGGGTTCTCACGTGGCTCGACCACGTCCGCGCCGATCACGGTGCCGCCCTCGGCGAGCAGGCGCCTCGCGGTGGCCAGACCGATACCCGATGCCGCACCGGTCACGACGAAGGTGCGGCGACGGGCTCGCCCTGCTGTGCTCATGACCGTGACTCTATGCGCCGCTGCACGGCCAGCGCCGCCAATGCCCCGGCTTCGTTGGCGGCCAGATGGGCCAGCATCGGCGCCACGACGCTGCCCGACCGCGCATGCAACCACCCGAAGAACCAGCCCGCGACGCCGGTGAACAGGACGGTGCCCAGCACCGGGTTGCGCGTGATGCGGGCGTCCATGATGTGCCAGAGACCGAACGCCGCCGCCTGCAGTAGGCGCCCGCCGGCAGGCCGGAACGCGGTCTCGGCGGTGTTGCCCAACGTGGCTCGGTAGGCTACCTCCTCGGGCCAGACGGTGCCGATCGGGATCTCGAGCGCCATCCACCGCACGGGATGGCCGGGCAGTTCTCGGGCGGCCATTGCGCGCCGCACCGACGGGATCGCGGTGCCGACGGTGACTCCCAACGCGATCGGCGCGGCGGCGGCCGATCCGTAGCGCAGGCCCGACCACAGCGCCGGTGGGCGCAACCCGAGCGGAGGACGCGCGAGCGCGTAGACGCCTGCGCCCAACGCGGCATTCCACATCGGGTGGAACCGCACCCGAGGCGCGATGAAGCTCCATCCCACCAGCGCGACCGCAACGGCAACAGCCCGAAACTTTCCCGCTCCCATCAGTATTCGGGTCCATCTTCGGATTCGGTCTTGCTCAGGGCGGTGCGAATCCGTTCGGTGTCCTCGGGAGTCCACCCTGGCGGCGGCGCGACCGCGGCCCACCCGTCGAGCACCAGATCACCGTAGTTGTGGCCGTGGCCCCCAGGCACCGAACTCGCATTCGTCATATCGGCGGCGACCTGTCCGAAGGTGACGATCGGATACCACCGCATCGATGCGGTGCGGTCGATGCCGGGCGGTTCGCGCAACCAGTCCGGCCGGGTGAACAGAAGGTCGGTCGACCACCACACGATCGGATCGGAGGGGTGCTGCAGGAACAACACGCGCGTGCCCTCCCACGGCGTGGCGGCCACCTTCGCGATCTGCGCGGGATCGGTGGCCTGCGAGAAGCGCACGGTGCGGCCGTTGTCGTAGCGAGGCTCGACTTCGGGGGTGCGGGGATCACGCCGCGCGGTGATTGCGCTCCACAGCGGGCTCGCGTTCGGCGGGCCCACCCACAGCACCGACGAGAAGCCCATCCGTGAGATGTCGGGCAGCCAGTCGAACGCGCCCTGGCCGGCCATCGAACCGAGGCTCTCCCCGTAGAGCACGAGCTTGGGTCGCCGGTCCTGCGGAAGTTGTTCCCAGCGTTGATGAATGGCGTCGATCATCATGCGCCCGGAGTTCATCGACTTCTGCTGGTCGCCGAGGAAGGAGATCCAGCTCGGCAGGAAGGAGTACTGCGAACCCACCAGAGCGGTGTCGCCGTTGTACATCATTTCCAGCGATCGCGCCGCCACGGGGTTGATCCAGCCGGTACCGGTGGTGGGGACGATCACCAGCAGCTCGCGTTCGAACGCGCCGGTGCGCTCGAGTTCGCTGAGCAACACCGCCATCCGCTGCTCGTCGGTGTCGGCGGTCTGCAGGCCGACATACACGCGGATGGGCTCCTTGGCGGGTGTGCCGTTCAGCTCGGTGAGCTCCTCGGCGTCCGGCCCTGTCGCCACGAAGTTGCGGCCCTGATACCCCAGGGTGTCCCAGGCCGCGAATGACTCTGGGCTGCCCGACTTCTCGGGTTCGAGCGGTTGCACGACGCCTGCCCTGGTCGTGGTGTTCTGCGGCTGGAACACGCGGTTGGCGCCGGCGAGGAATCCGCGAACCAGCACACCGTTGATCAGCATGATGGTGAGCACCACGACGATCGCGGTGCCGATGAACAACGCCACTTCGTCGTGTAGGCGCCACCGGCGGATGAAGAAGCGGGCCATCGTCTTGATCACGTCGAGCAGCACGCGGGTGGTGGCCACACACGACGCGCCGACAAGCGCCGCGAGCACCAGCGTGCGCAGATATCCGAAGGTCGTGGGGCCTTCCATGCCCATCACCGCCGACACCTGCCGCTGCCATGCGGCGGCCGGGATGACCATGAGGATGCTGGCCCCGAGCGCCAGCACGACCGTGGCACTCTTGGCCACCCAAAGCACCCGCTTCGGCGGGGGCCACCAGCTGACGCGTCGTAACACGAACCGGCGCAGCATCTTTGCGATGAAGACGCCAATGCCGTAGCCGATGGCGGCGTTGATGCCGCCGATCAGGCCCGCGAACAGCCAGTCCCGGGGTAACAGTGAAGGGGTCAGCGAGAGGCAGAAGAACAGTGCGCTGAACGCGATTCCGATGAAGTCGAGGCGGAGCAGGCGCCACGCCCAGACGTATATGGGGTGTTGTTGTCGGGTGGTCTCCCTCACCCGAACAACCTGGGCAGCACGCTCTCCGACGTGCTGCGCAGGTCCTCCAGAGTGACGGTGAACAAGCCCTGAACCTCGATCGCCTCGCTGGCCTGGTCCACCACGCCGATGCGCGTGGCCGGCAGTCCGCGAGCCTCGCACATCGCGCGGAAGCGACTCTCCTCGGTGCGCGGCACTGCGACGAGGACGCGTCCCGCCGATTCGGAGAACAACGCGACGAATGGGTCCGCGCTCTCGGGAAGAACGATGCGGCAACCGGTTTCGCCGCGGAGCGCGGACTCTACGACGGCCTGGATCAGGCCGCCCTCGGACAGGTCGTGCGCCGCGGAGACCAGGCCGTCGCGCGACGCGGCCGTAAGCACCTCGGCGAGCAGTTTCTCGCGCGCGAGGTCCACCCTCGGCGGCAGCCCGCCCAGGTGATCGGCGGTGACCTGCGCCCAGATCGATCCGTCGAACTCGTCGCGGGTGTCGCCCAGGAGCATCAACGTCTCGCCGGGTTCATCGCCGAAGCCGGTCGGAATGCGACGTTTGACGTCGTCGATCACCCCGAGCACACCGACCACCGGGGTGGGCAGGACCGCGGTGGTGCCGGTCTGGTTGTAGAAGCTCACGTTGCCGCCGGTCACCGGAATCCCCAGCGCCGCAGCGCCGTCGGCCAACCCGCGCACGGCCTGGCTGAACTGCCACATGACGCCGGGATCCTCCGGTGAGCCGAAGTTCAGGCAGTTGGTCACCGCGACCGGTGTCGCGCCGGTGACCGCGACGTTGCGGTAGGCCTCGGCCAGCGCCAGCTGCGCGCCGGTGTAGGGGTCGAGCGCGGTGTAGCGACCCGACGCGTCGGTCGAGATCGCGATGCCGCGGCCCGTGGTCTCGTCGACACGCAGCAGGCCGCCGTCGGCGTCTTCGGCCAGCACGGTGTTGCCCCGCACGTAGCGGTCGTACTGCTCGGTGATGAACGCGCGGCTGCACAGGTGTGGACTGCCAACCAGCGAAAGCAGAGTCGCCTTGAGCTCCTCACCCGTCGACGGCCGCGGCAGCTTGGCGGTGGTGTCGGCGTTGAGCGCGTCCTGTGTCTCGGGCCGCTGCACCGGCCGCTCGTAGACCGGGCCCTCGTGCGCGACGGTGCGCGGCGGTACGTCGACGACAGTCTCGCCGTGCCAGGTGATCTGCAGGCGATCGCCGTCGGTGACCTCGCCGATGACTGTGGCCAGCACCTCCCACTTACGGCAGACAGCCATGAACTTCTCGACGTTCTCGGGCGTGACGACAGCGCACATGCGCTCCTGCGACTCGCTCGACAGGATCTCGGCGGGCGTCATGTTCGCCGCGCGCAAGGGCACCGCATCCAGCTCGATGCGCATACCACCGTCGCCGGCCGATGCGAGTTCAGATGTGGCGCAGGAGAGTCCGGCTCCACCGAGGTCCTGGATGCCGACCACGAGACCGCCTGCGTACAGCTCGAGACAGCACTCGATGAGCACCTTCTCCATGAACGGGTCGCCCACCTGGACACTGGGCAGCTTCTTTCGTCCCGCAGCACCGCTCTCGTCGCCGCCGAACGTCTCTGACGCCAGCACGCTCACACCGCCGATGCCGTCGAGGCCGGTGCGGGCACCGAACAGGATGATCTTGTTGCCGGTGCCGGACGCGAACGCCAGGTGCAGGTCCTCCTTGCGCAGCACCCCCACACACAGCGCGTTGACCAACGGGTTGCCGCCGTAGGACGCGTCGAACACGGTCTCGCCGCCGATGTTGGGCAGTCCCAACGAGTTGCCGTAGCCGCCGATTCCGCGTACCACCCCGTCGACGACGCGGCGGGTGTCGGGTGCGTCGGGCGCACCGAAGCGCAACTGGTCCATCACCGCGACCGGGCGCGCGCCCATGGCCATGATGTCGCGGACGATGCCGCCGACGCCGGTGGCGGCGCCCTGGTAGGGCTCGATGTAGGACGGGTGGTTGTGTGACTCGACCTTGAAGGTGGCGGCCCAGCCGTCACCAATGTCGACGACGCCGGCGTTCTCGCCGATGCCGGCCAGCATTGTCTTGCGCATGTCGTCGGTGGTGGTCTCGCCGAAGTAGCGCAGGTGCACCTTCGACGACTTGTACGAACAGTGTTCGCTCCACATCACCGAGTACATCGCCAGTTCGGCGTCGGTCGGCCTGCGGCCCAAGATTTCGCGGATCCGCTGATACTCGTCGTCTTTGAGGCCGAGTTCGCGGAAGGGCTGGGGATGGTCGGGGGTGGCGGCGGCTCTGTCGACGGTGTCTACAGTGTTCAAGGCATGGGTTAGCTCCGACGTCACGAGGCCATTCTAGGTTGTCCGCCGTCTCAGGCACCCGACACGCGCTCAGCCCCAGATCCGAGCGAGCGCGTCGGCGAGAGCGCTCGGGTCTTGCGTGTCGCTGTTGCAGCTCACCGCCACCGACGTACGCCGGTCGCGATCGATCCGGAAATCGGTGACGAAGCCGCCCCAGGCCCCGTCGTGGCCGAGCGCGCCGTCGGCGTACTCGTAGATGCCGGCACCGTACCGGTCGCCGTCCCCGGTCTCGACCGCCCCGGCGAGCTGCGCGTCGAGCAACGTCCGGCCGCCGACTTCGCCGGTGCGGTAGTTGTCCGCCCAGCGCACCAGCTGGCTCGGCGCGGTCTGGATCGAACCATCTCCGACCTGCTGCCATGCGGTGCGCGCTGGCGTGAATTCGCCGTCGGCGCCCGTATAAGGGACCGCGGCGACGGGGACCGGAGCGGCGGGGTCGAGGACCATGTCCAGCTCGAGCGGCAAGAAGATCCGCGTCGACAGAAATGCCGAGAGCGGTTGCCGCGCCGTCCGTTCGACGATTTCGGCCAGCAGCACGTAGTTCGAGTTCGAGTACTCGAACGCCGTGCCGGGCTCGAAATCGAGTTCGGTCACGGCCCCCAGTGCCTTCAGAGCGTCGGCGTTTGTGGTGCGGTCGGTCAATGTGAAACCGGTGTCTTCGAGCAGCCCCATGTAATCGGGGATCCCGCTGGTCTGATGCATCAGCTGCCCGATGGTGACGCCGGCGGCCCACGGCGGTAGTCCCGCCACGTGTGTCGCCAAGGTGTCGTCGAGCGCGAGCTGGTGCCGGTCCACCAGCAGCAGGACAGCGGTCGCTGTGAACTGTTTGGAGACCGAGGCGATGTCGAACGCGCTGTCAGTGGTCAGCTCGGCGCCGGTGGCGATGTCCGCGACACCCCGGGCCCCGACCCAGACCACGGCGCCCTCGACCCCAACCGCCGCGGAGCAACCCGGAGCGCCGTCTTCAAGACCGTCGACCAGCACTCCCTGGCTGCGGGCGGGGCGATCGTCGGATTCGACCGCTGTCTCGGCGAGGGGTGCGGTCGCTTCGGCTGCACAGGCGCTCATCAGCAGCGCGGCCGCGAGAGCCGCCGTCGCCGCACGGACCGGTCGCGTCACAGGATCGACGTTAAGGGGCACGCCTGGTTTACACCCGAAAAACGTTCAGCGGCCCGCGTACCGCACGTGCGATCAGGGGTGGTCGGCCGAGCCGATGCAGAACTGGTTACCGTCCGGATCGGCCAGCACCACCCATCCGAAATCACCCATGCTGTGCCGCCCGAGTTCGGTGGCCCCGAGGTCGACGAGCCGCTTGACCTCCGGCTCGATGTCGTCGGCGCCGAGGTCGAGATGGAGACGATTCTTACCCGGGGTGGGATCGTCGACCTTCTGGAAGCCGAGGCCGGTGGCGCTGCCCGGCTGCGAGACCGTCACGAAAAAGCCTGGCGCCATTGGGTTGACCTCGCCGCCCAGCGCACGGGCCCACCACTCGGCGAGCCGGTCGGGGCCGGTGCTGTCGAAGGTGACGTTGAACACGGCGAGCGTCATAACGCCGAGACTAAATCACCGCGGTGACAGAAATGCCGTCAACGCCGCGGCATAGGCGGTGACGTCGCCGGCGCCCATCACCTCCCGAGCGGAATGCATAGCCAGCTGCGGAGCACCGACGTCGACGGTCGGGATGCCGGTGCGCGCCGCGGTCATCGGCCCGACCGTCGACCCGCACGGCAGGTCGGCCCGGTGTTCGTAGCGCTGCAGCGGCACCCCGGCTTGCGCGCACGCCAGCGCGAACGCCGCGGCGGTGCGCCCGTCGGTGGCGTACCGCAGGTTCGGCTGCACCTTGAGCACCGGTCCCGCATTGACCTCGATCAGGTGTCCCGGTTCGTGACGCTCCGGGTAGTTCGGGTGCGTGGCATGCGCCATGTCGCCGGACGCCACCATCGAGCCGGGCAGGCGCCGCAGGAAGTCCTCGCGCCCGCCGCCCGCGCTGAGCGTGATCCGCTCGAGCACGGTCAGCAGCAGGTCGGACTGGGCGCCGTGGTCGGACTGCGAGCCGACCTCCTCGTGGTCGAAGAGCACCAGCACCGGCGAATATCCGTTCGGCTCGGCCGCGAGGAACGCCTCCAGCCCCGCGTAGCAGGTCGCCTGGTTGTCCAGCCGGGGGGCGCTCACCAGGTCGCGGTCGGCGCCGACGAGCCGCGACGGGGCCAAGTCGTGGGTCATCAGGTCGGCGCCCAGCACGTCGTCGGCCGCCACCTCGGCATGCTCGGCCACGTGATCGAGGAAGGACCGTGGTCCCTTCTGGCCGGCAGGGTCCGCGCCCCATACCGCGTTGACGTGGCGCTGCGGGTTCAGCTCGACGGCCTTGCGGTCCTCGGCGAGGTGGATCGCCAGCTGCGGCACCCGCAGGATCGGCTCGTCGATCCGGATGAGCCGGTGCACCAGTCCACTGCTGGTGCGCACCGACAGCCGGCCGCTGATCCCCAGATCGCGGTCGAGCCACGAGTTCAGCCACGCGCCGCCGTACGGCTGCAGCGCGACCACCCGCCAACCGGCGACGAACCGGTCAGGGTGCTGTTTGACCCGAAGGTTGGGGCTGTCGGTGTGGGCGCCGACGATCCGAAACGGGGCGTTACGGCTGCCGCCGTCGGACCGCCAGGCGATCAGCGATCCGGCCCGCACGACGAAGAAGTCGCCGTGGGTGGGCCAGGCGTCGGCTTCGGACAGTTCGCGAAAGCCAGCCTCGCGCAGGCGCGACGCAGCCGTCTCGCAGACGTGGTACGGCGACGGCGACGCGTCGATGAACTCGCAGAGGCTCTGGGGGCTAGCTGCCATTCCTTCATCTTTACCGGTGAATCAAGATCAATGACGCTAGGGTCCTGATGTGCCCGAGATCCAGCCACAACCGGTGCTCGAACCGTTGACGCCTGCCGCCGTCTTCCTGGTGGCGACCATCGTCGACGGCGGGGAGGCGACCGTGCACGACACGTTGCCCGAGGTCTCGGGGCTGGTGCGGGCCATAGGTTTCCGCGAGCCGGCAAAGCGGCTATCGGCGGTCACCTCGATCGGCTCAAAGGCCTGGGACCGGCTGTTCGCCGGCCCTCGACCGGCCGAACTGCACCCCTTCACCGAGATCCGCGGCGACCGCCACCACGCCCCGGCCACCGAGGGCGACGTGTTGTTCCATATCCGGGCGGAGTCGATGGACGTCTGCTTCGAGCTGGCCACCAAGCTGGTCGAGGCGATGGACGGCGCGATCGCGATCGTCGACGAGACGCACGGCTTCAGGTTCTTCGACAACCGCGACCTGATGGGTTTCGTCGACGGCACCGAGAACCCCGACGGTCCGCTCGCGCGCTCGGCCACCCAGATCGGCGACGAGGACCCCGATTTCGCGGGCGGCTGTTACGTGCACGTGCAGAAGTACGTGCACGACATGGCCGCGTGGAACTCGCTGTCGGTGGAGGAGCAGGAGCGGGTGATCGGGCGCACGAAGCTCGACGACATCGAACTCGACGACGAGATCAAGCCAGCCAATTCGCATGTCGCGCTCAACGTGATCACCGACGACGACGGCAACGAACTGAAGATCGTGCGACACAATATGCCGTTCGGCGAGATCGGTAAGGGCGAGTTCGGCACCTACTACATCGGCTATTCGCGGACGCCGGCCGTCACCGAGCAGATGCTCGACAACATGTTCCTCGGCGACCCGCCCGGCAACACCGATCGCATCCTGGACTTCTCGACCGCGTTGACGGGCGGCTTGTTCTTCACCCCGACCCTCGACTTCCTCGACGATCCTCCCCCACTGCCCAATTCGGTCGGCGCCGGTCAGGACGAACCGGCGCCGCCCGTGGCCCCCTCCACCGAATACGAGGGCTCGCTGGCCATCGGCAGCCTGAAAGGAACCCGCTGATGAACAACCTGTACCGCGACCTGGCGCCAATCACCAAAGAGGCCTGGGCCGAGATCGAGCTCGAGGCGACACGAACGTTCAAGCGCCACATCGCCGGTCGTCGCGTGGTGGACGTCAGCGAACCGGGCGGGCCCGTCAAGGCCGCGATCAGCACCGGCCACCTGCGCGACGTACCGCCTCCGGGCGACGGCGTGGTCGCGCACCTGCGGGAGGCCAAACCGCTGGTGCGGCTGCGCGTGCCGTTCACGGTGTCGCGCACCGCGATCGACGATGTCGAGCGGGGTTCGCAGGACTCGGACTGGGATCCGGTCAAGGACGCCGCCATGAAACTGGCGTTCGCCGAGGACCGGGCGATCTTCGAGGGCTATGAGGCGGCGTCGATCGAAGGCATCCGGGCGTGCAGTTCCAACACCGCGCTCGCGCTGCCCGACGACGAGCGCGATATCCCCGACGTCATCTCCCAGGCGCTTTCCGAGTTGCGGCTCTCCGGCGTGGACGGGCCGTATTCGGTACTGCTCTCGGCGGAGGTGTACACCAAGGTCAGCGAAACCACGCAGCACGGCTATCCGATCCGCGAGCACCTCAACCGGCTGGTCGACGGCGAGATCATCTGGGCGCCGGCCATCGACGGTGCGTTCGTGTTGTCAACGCGCGGGGGCGATTTCGATCTCCAGCTGGGCACCGACGTGTCGATCGGCTACCTGTCGCACGACGCGGGAACCGTGCAGTTGTATCTGGAGGAGACGCTGACGTTCCTGTGCTACACCGCCGAGGCCTCGGTGGCCCTGACCCCGTGACCTTCGCCGCGTCCTACGCGCTGAGGACGCCGTCGAGTGCGCTGTAGAAAAGGCCCAGCCCGTCGTCGGACGGTCCGGTCAGCGCCTCGGTGGCGTGTTCGGGGTGCGGCATCAGACCCACGACGCGTCCGTTGGCCGAGCTGATGCCTGCGATGTTGCGCTGTGAGCCGTTGGGGTTTTCGCGGTACCGGAACACCACGCGGCCTTCGCCCTCGAGCTCGTCGAGCACCTTGTCGCTGGCCACGTACCGGCCCTCGCCGGACTTCAGCGGAATCAGCACGTCGGCGCCGGCCTCGTACCGCGATGTCCACGCCGAGGAGTTCGACGCCACTTCCAACCAGATGTCGCGGCAGACGAAGTGCAGCCCGACGTTGCGGGTCAACGCGCCCGGCAACAGGCCGGACTCGCACAGCACCTGAAAACCGTTGCAGATCCCCAGAACCGGCATGCCGCCATCGGCGGCCCGGATGACCTCGCCCATCACCGGTGCGAACTTCGCGATCGCTCCGGCGCGCAGATAGTCCCCGTAGGAGAACCCGCCGGGCACCACCACGGCGTCAACGCCCTTCAAATCGGCGTCGGCGTGCCACAGCGAAACGGGCTCTGCGCCTGCCAACCGAACGGCGCGTGCGGCGTCGACGTCGTCGAGGGTGCCCGGAAATGTGATGACGCCCACACGTGCCGTCATGATTGCTCCCTGCTGACCGACCAGTCCTCGATCACGGTGTTCGCCAGCAGCGATTCCGCGATCTCGGCCAGGGTCCCGTCGTCGATACTGTCGTCGACCTCGAGCTCAAAACGCTTGCCCTGCCGAACATCTGAGACGCCGTTGAACCCCAGCCGGCCCAATGCGCCGACGATCGCCTGCCCCTGCGGGTCGAGGATCTCGGCCTTGGGCATCACGTGCACCACCACCCTTGCCACGCGTCAACTGTACCGGCGGTTCCGCCGCGCGCGACTCACCGGCACGAACCGAGATACGCCTCGCACAACGGGGCGGCCAGCGCGTCGAGCACTTGCGCGTCGGGCACCGGTGGCCATGGCACCTGCAGGGGCAACGTCGACCACAGTGCGAGTTCGACGAGGCTGCCGCTGGTGGGATGGGCCAGCAGGTACTGGTGCACCACCTTCTGCCCCGAGACGCTGATCACCGCGGCGAGCCGCTCAGGATCGGCGGTGGTGATCGACGGCGACACCAGAGGCGCCGTCAACTGGCAGGTCCGCAGCCGCAACTGCGCCGAGCCGAGCACCGAGCGGGTGAGGGGTCCGTTGTGCGCGACGTCCCCGCGCCAGTGCAGCACCTGCGCCCGCAACTGCCACTGACCAGCGGGATTGGTCACTTGCGCCCTGGCAGCCACGACGTAGTCGCGCGGGTCGGCAGGCACGGGCGGGCTGGCGCAGAGTTCCTCGAACAGAAATCGCGGCGCGGGCGCGGTGACCGCCAGCCCGGCCAGCCCCGGCCACCGGTACACCGAGGCCAGCGGCAGCGCGCTGGGGACGGGCCATGCCACATCCGGGATCGCATCGCAGATCGGCGGGCACACGCCGGGGACCGCCCGCGCGGGTGGACCGGGCACAGGGGCGACCGTCAACGCCACGCCGAACGCGGCGAGGGCCACTGCAAGCAGCAATCGCACGACTCAACTACCCCCTGAACACGGCCGGCGCCGCCACAATATAGGCATGCAATTGACCCACTTCGGACATTCATGCTTACTGGCCAATTTCAAGAGCGATTCCGGCGACGAAGCGACGATCCTGTTCGACCCCGGCGTCTTTTCGCACGGATTCGAGGGCATCACCGGCCTGTCGGCGATCCTGGTCACCCATCAGCATCCCGACCACGCCGACACCGAGCGGCTGCCGGCCCTGCTCGACGCCAACCCGCAGGCCGCCTTGTACGCCGATCCGCAGACCGCCGCGCAACTCGGCGACCCCTGGCGCGCGGTCAACGTCGGCGACGTCCTTTCCATCGACCACCTGACCGTGCGGGGCGTCGGCGGCAAGCACGCGGTGATCCACCCGGAGTTGCCGGTCATCGACAACATCTCCTACCTCGTCGACGACGGGACCCATCGCGCCCGGCTCATGCATCCCGGTGACGCCTTGTACGCGCCAGGCGAACCGGTCGACGTGCTCGCCACCCCCGCGGCCGCGCCCTGGATGAAGATCTCCGAAGCGGTCGATTACCTGCGCGAGGTGGCGCCGACGCATGCGGTGCCCATCCATCAAGGCATCATCGATCCGAGCGCCCGCGGGATCTTCTACAGCCGGCTCACCGAGATGACCGACACCGATTTCCAGGTGCTCGAACCCGAGGACGGCACGCAATTCTGAGTCGCGGTTCTTCGAAGTCAGGCCGTGTCGCGTGCGGCCGCGCGGCCGGCCGCACGCCCGGAGAACACACAGCCGCCGAGAAACGTGCCCTCCAGCGACCGATAACCGTGCACCCCGCCACCGCCGAAGCCCGCCGCCTCTCCGGCGGCGAACAGGCCGTCGAACACGTTGCCGTCGGGCTTGAGCACGCGCGCGTCGAGATCGGTTTCCAATCCGCCCAACGACTTTCGCGTGAGGATGTGCAACTTCACCGCGATCAGCGGCCCCGCCTTGGGATCGGTCAACCGGTGCGGTGCCACGACGCGGCTGACGCGGTCGCCGAGGTAGTTGCGTGCCACGCGGATCGAGGCGATCTGCGTGTCCTTGGTGAACTTGTTGGCCACCTCGCGGTCGCGGGCGGTGACCTCGGCCTCGACGGTCGCGTAGTCCAGCGGCAGCACATCGGGGACGTCGTTCATCGCCGACACCAGACCGCGCAGCGAGTCGGCGCTGACGAAGTCGACGCCACGGTCGACGAACGCCTGCACCGGCGCGGGCGCCCCGGCACGGACCCGCGCCAACACGTCGCGGATGCTGCGGCCGGTGAGGTCGGGGTTCTGTTCCTGACCCGACAGCGCGAACTCCTTGGCGATGATGCGGGCGTTGAGGATGAACCAGGTGTAGTCCTGGCCGGTCTGCGCGATGTGTTCGAGCGTGCCGAGCGTGTCGAAGCCGGGATACAACGGCGACGGCAGCCGGTTGCCGTTGGCGTCCAACCACAGTGACGACGGCCCGGGCAGGATACGGATCCCGTGCAGCGGCCAGATCGGGTCGTAGTTGGTGATGCCCTCGGTGTAGTGCCACATGCGGTCGCTGTTGATCACCCGCGCCCCGGCCGCCCTGGTGATCCCGATCATGCGCCCGTCGACGTGTGCGGGCACACCGGACAGCAGTTGTTCGGGTACGCGGCCCATCCGCTTGGGCCAGTTCTGCCGCACCAGGTCGTGGTTGCCGCCGATACCGCCGCTGGCGACGATCACCGCTTGGGCACGAAATTCGAACTGTCCGACCGGTTCTCGGGAGCTGGCCACGCCGCGGGGCGCGTCGGAGGGTTCGAGCACCGTTCCGCGAACGCCGACGACGGCACCGTGGGAGACGATGAGCTCGTCGACTTTGTGCCGGTGCGCGTACCGGACCCGCCCGGTCAGCCGACGAGCGAAGATGTCGACGATCGCGGGGCCGGTGCCCCAGGTGATGTGGAATCGCGGCACCGAGTTGCCGTGTCCGCGCGCGTCATATCCGCCGCGCTCGGCCCACCCGACGAGCGGGAACGTCTGCAGGCCACGTTCGCGCAGCCAGCCGCGTTTCTCGCCGGCGGCGAAATCGACGTAGGCGTGCGCCCATTGGCGCGGCCAGTGGTCCTCCGGCCGGTCGAAGCCCGCCGAGCCGAGCCAGTCTTGAAGCGCCAACTCGTGGCTGTCGCGGATACCCAGCCGCCGCTGCTCCGGGCTGTCGACGAAGAACAGCCCGCCGAACGACCAGTACGCCTGGCCGCCGATGTTGTTGGCGTTCTCCTGGTCGACGATCAGTACGCGGCGGCCACGCTCGACCAACTCGCAGGCCGCCACCAGACCCGCCAGCCCGGCTCCGACGACGATGACGTCAGCATCTGCCATGGCCGCCACGTTAGCGGGCGGGTGCTAAGCGGCGGCAGTCATTGCGGCGTCCGGACGCCACTTGTAGACATCGGGCGCGCATCGGTGCATGAGTGCGAGGTCGACGGCGTCGAGCATCGCGTGTCTGATGCCCGGCCTGCGCAAGTGCCGGGCGGTGACGGCGACTCGAACGATTCCGCCTCGCCGGGCCGTCCGCTCGGCCGACAGCACCAGCGTGCGGCACCACCATGGTTCGCGCAGGAAGCCTTCACCGATACCGAGCACGCGCGACCGCACGGCCGTCCCGCGGACCAGGTCGGCGATGTCGGTCAGCCCGGCGAGAAGTCGAAATCCCTTGCGCAGCAGCATTAGCGCGGTGCCATCGGATACGGTCCATCCCGGCGCCGCGAACAGCCGGGTACGCAAACCCATATGCTCCATCACGCGGTCGGCGGCCATCAGCCGCAGGCCGGCCTCGTGTGCGGGCAGCGTCGCGAACTCGCCGCGGCGCTTCTTGGTTGCGGCCTCGTCGAAGCCGTGCAACACGATGGCGTCACCGGAGTCCCGCCGGGCGGCGAGCCAGTCCACCGTGGCGGCGTCCTCTTCAAGCCGGTAGCCGCCCTTGATCCTGGGCGCCACCAGCAACGAGACCGGCACGCCCCGGGCGTCCAGTTGGGCGCAGAAGTCCGCGACGTCGGGGATCGTACGATCGCTGATACCGGAGAGGGAGACGATCAGCTGTCCTGCCACGCCGCCAGTGTGGCAACCTCAGGTGTCGCAACGGTTTACCACACGCTGACGGCAGGTGACCATCGGGCGCTATCGCGGCAGGACATCCTCGATCGCCGTGATGACCTCGGGGGCGTCGGGTTCGGTGCGCGGCCGGAACCGCTTGACGACCGTTCCGCCCGGCGCCAGCAGAAACTTCTCGAAGTTCCACTGGATGTCGCCGGCCTCACCGCTGTCGTCGGGCGTCTTCGTCAGCTCGGCGTACAGCGGGTGCCGGTCGGCGCCGTTGACGTCGGTCTTGGCCAGCAAGGGGAACGTCACGCCGTACGTCGTCGAGCAGAACTGCTGAATTTCCTCGGCCGAACCGGGCTCCTGGCCCATGAACTGGTTGCACGGCACGCCGATCACGGTCAGCCCGCGGTCGCGGTAGTCCTTGGCCAACTGTTCGAGCGCGGTGTACTGCGGAGTCAGACCGCATTTGGAGGCGACGTTGACCACCAGCGCGGCGCCGTCGGCCAATTCGCCGAGCGTGGTGTCGCGGCCGTCGAGGGTGGTCACAGCGATATCGGTCAGCGGTGTCTGGGGCATGCCCGCACGTTACCCGGTCTCGAACAGCATGCCCGCGACCCGGTGCACGGTCGCTATCGGATCACCCTCGGCGTCGATCGCCTTGTTGAGCCACAACAGCGAAAAGCCGTGCACCAGTGACCAGGCCGCGAGCGCCGCCGCCGCAGGGTCCTCTGCGGCGCGCGGATCGTCGAGAGTGCCGACACCCTGCCTCAGTTGCGCACCCGCCGCGTCCCGGGCCGATTTCAACTCCGCGTCGCCCGGGTCGACGAGCGAGCGGTCGAACATCACCGCGTAGTGCCCGGGATGGTCGAGTGCGAACTGCACGTACGCCAGTGCGGCATCGATGAATTCCGGCTCTGCCTCACCGAGCGCAACGGCCAGCTTGCGCCAGCCCTGTGCGGCCAGCGCGGTGAACAGGCCGCGCCGGTCGGTGAAGTGGTGCGCCGGCGCGGCATGCGACACCCCCGCGACCCGTGCGAGCTCTCGCAGCGAGATTCCGTCGGCGCCGCGCTCGGCGACCAGGCTCGCCGCCTCGGCGAGGATGACCGCCTTCAGATCGCCGTGGTGGTAGGACGCCCTGCTCATGCGGCCATCATAACCGAAATCTTGACACTGGCTAGATTGTTACCTACGTTCGCAACTAGTCACTGTCAAGATTGGAGTTCGTCATGGCTGTACTCGTCACGCTGATACTCGGGACGCTCGGCGCCCGGCTGGTCGGCTTGTCGGGCGTGGACTACGTCGACGGCTGGCCATCGGCGATCGCCGTCGGATTGGCCGCGATGTTCGCGCTCACCGGGGTCGCGCACTTCGTCAACCCGCTGCGCCGCGACATGATCGCGATCGTTCCGCCGCGGCTGCCCGCCCCGGCGCTGCTGGTCACTGTCACCGGTGTGCTCGAACTCGTCGGCGCGGTGGGTCTGCTCTACCCGCCCACCCGCGCCGCCGCAGCGGTCGGCCTTTTCGTGCTGATGATCGCGATGTTCCCGGCCAACGTCCACGCGGCACGGATGCCCGACCCGCCGAAGTCGATGACGACGCGGCTGGACCTGCGCACCGCCGAGCAGATCGTGTTTCTAGGGGCGGCGCTCGTGATCGGCCTGGGCAGCGTCCAGTAGCCACGCGTACTGGAAGGCGGTTTCCTTCCAGCGTTCGTATCGCCCGCTGATACCGCCATGGCCGGCATTCATCTCCGTCTTCAGCAGCACGGGATGACTGTCGGTCTTGGCATGGCGAAGCGCGGCAACCCATTTCGCCGGTTCGACGTAGTACACCCGGGTGTCGTTGAGCGACGTCATGGCAAGTATGCGCGGGTAGTTCCTCGCCTCGATGTTCTCGTAGGGCGAGTAGGACTTCATGTACTCGTAGACGTCCTTGTTCTCCAACGGGTTTCCCCACTCGTCCCACTCGGTGACCGTCAGCGGCAGCGACGGGTCGAGGATCGTGGTGAGCGGGTCGACGAACGGCACCACCGCGAGGACGCCCGCGAACAGCTGCGGAGCCATGTTGGCCACGGCGCCGACGAGTAGACCGCCCGCGCTGCCCCCGTAGGCCACCAGGTTCTGCGGCCGGGTGACATCGGTCTGCACGAGATGCTGCGCGGCGGCGATGAAGTCGGTGAAGCTGTTCTTCTTCTCGAGCATCTTGCCGTGCTCATACCATGGCCGGCCGAGTTCGCCGCCACCTCGGACATGCGCGACCGCGAACACCATCCCGCGGTCCAGCAACGACAGTCGCGCGATGGAGAACCGCGGATCTTCGCAGGCCTCATAGGCGCCGTAGCCGTACAGCAGCGTGGGCGCCGGATACTGCAGGCCGATCTTGTGCACGATCGAGATCGGTATCCGCACACCGTCCGGCGCGGTCGCCCAATCACGCCGCTCCACATAGTCTTCGGGCCGGTAGTCGCCGAGCACGGGCTGTTCGCGCAGCAGTGTCCGTTCGCCGGTGGCCAGGTCGACGTCGTAGATGCGCACCGGGGTGGTGTAGGAGGTGGAACCGATGCGCAGTTTGGGTGCGCTCCAATTGGGGTTGGCGCTCAGTCCCGCCGACGTCAGCTCGGATTCGAAGGTGAAGTCTTCGGGACTGCCGTATTCGCCGCCGGGATGGAGGGGCCAGAGCTGAATCCTCGGCAGCGCCTCACTGCGGTAACTGACGACGAGGTGCTTTTCGAAGGCGTCCACGGAGTCGAGGCGGACGTCGGCGCGGTGTTCGATCAGGGTACGCACCGCAGTGGGGTCGCCGACTGGCACCTCGACCAGGGTGAAGTTCTCGGCACCGTCGTTGTGCAGGATGAGAAACCGGTCCTCGCCGCCCACGACGGCGTGCTCGACGGAGTACTCGACGAAGTCGCGGCGCGGCCACACGATCGTGAATTCGGCCTCCGGGTCGGTCGCGTCGGCGTAGCGCACCTCGGAGGTGACGGCGCTGCCGGCGGCGATGATGACGTATTTGTCGCTGCGGGTGCGCCCGACACCGAGCCAGTACCGTTCGTCGGGTTCGTTGTAGACCTTCTGCGCGGGCCGGCCCGAGCCGAGGCGGTGTCGCCAGATGGTGTCCGGGCGCCATGCCTCGTCGAGGGTCGAGTAGTAGAGCGTGCGGTTGTCGGCCGCCCACGTCGCCCCCGGACCGATACCGGCGATGGTGTCCTCATAGAGTTCACCGGTGCGTAAGTCCTTGAACCGCAGCGTGTACCGCTCGTCGCCTTTGAGGTCGACCGAATAGGCGAGGATGTTGCCGTCCAGGCTCACCGAGGCGGCGCCGAGCGAGAAGAACTCGTGGCCTTCGGCCTCGACGTTCTCGTCCAGCAGTACCTGTTCGCCGGGGATCTCGGTGTTCTCGTCGAGCACCGGAGGTGTCCAGTCGTCGAGATCGGCGACTGGGCAACGGCAGTGCACGCTGTACTGCTTGCCCTCGAAGCTGCGGCCGTAGTACCACCACGCGTCGCGCCTGGTCGGCACAGAGAGGTCGGTCTCCTTGGTGCGGGCCTTGATCTCGTCGAAGATGGCCTGTCGCAGGGGCGCAAGGTGCTCGGTGACATGCTCGGTGTAGGCGTTCTCCGCCTCCAGATGCGCGATCACCTCGGGGCTGGTCTTGTCGCGCAGCCACTCGTAGCGATCGAGGAACACGTCGCCGTGATGCTCACGCCGGGTGTCGACGCGCTTGGCCACCGGCGGCTTCATCATCTGTTGATTCGCTCCGCAAGCGTCGCTCATGCACCGATCCAGTCGTCGAACTTCAGACCCGAAATGCGTTCGTAGGCCTCGATGTAGCGGGCGCGAGTGGATTCGACGACGTCCGGCGGCAGTGGCGGCGGAGGTGTATCACCGCTGCGGTCCCACCCCGACTCTTCAGAGGTGAGCCAGTTGCGGACGAACTGCTTGTCGAAGCTGTTCTGCACGACGCCTTCTTTCCAGTCATCGGCTCGCCAGTACCTGCTCGAGTCGGGGGTGAACACCTCGTCGGCCAGTCGCAGTTCACCGTCCTCGTCCACGCCGAACTCGAACTTGGTGTCGGCGACGATGATTCCCGTGGTCAAGGCATGCTCGGCGCCGCGGCGGTATGTCTCCAATGTCCGATCGCGCAGTTGTTCGGCCCGCTGCTGACCGATCAGCTTGACCACGTCGTCGAACGAGATGTTCTCGTCATGTTGTCCCAGTTCGGCTTTGGTCGCAGGGGTGAACAGCGGCTCGTCGAACCTGCTGGCCTCGACCAGCCCGGCGGGAAGCGGGATACCGCATACCGCCCCCGTCTTCTGATAGTCGATGAGCCCGGAGCCGGTGAGGTAGCCGCGGGCCACCGCCTCCACCGGCAACATCTCGAGCTCCTGTACGACCAGCGCGCGGCCGAGCACGTCGGCGGGAATGCGCTCGTCGTCGGGTGGACCGGCGAGGTGATTGGGCGTGCCAGCGGTCCGGCTCAGCAGGTCGAAGAAGAACACGCTCATCGCCGTCAGGATGCGGCCCTTGTCGGGGATCAGCGAGTCGAGGACGTAGTCGTAGGCGGAGATGCGGTCGCTGGCCACGAAGAGCAGCGTCTCGTCGTCCACGCGATACAGTTCGCGAACCTTGCCGCTGGCCAGATGTTCGTAGTCGGACAGAGCGGGGCGCATCGGGCCAGCCTATCGGGCAGCATCTAGTTCCATGACTTCGCGGTTTATCCCCTATGCCACCACGCCGACGCGGATCTTGGCCCAGCTCGTCAGTGACTTCGTGGTGGTCGCCTGGACCACGGTGTGGGTGCTGGTCGGCATGGCCGTGCATTCGGCGGTCTCCACGATCGCGGCGGTGGGTCGCCAGGTCGAGACCGGCGCCAACGGCGTCGCCGACAACCTCGACGCGGCCGGCGAGCGCACCGACGACTTCCCGCTGATCGGCGACGCGCTCAGCAAGCCGTTGCGCGCGGCCAGCGAGGCAGCACTCGACATCGCAGGCGCCGGTCACAGCCTCGACACCACGGCGTCGTGGTTGGCGTGGGTACTGGCGCTGGCGGTGGCCGCACCGCCGATCCTGTTCGTCGCGATGCCGTGGCTGTACCTTCGGCTGCGTTTCTTCCGCCGCAAGTGGACCGCGATCACGCTGGCCCGCACCCCCGCCGGTGAGCAGCTGTTGGCGCTGCGAGCGCTGGCCAACCGGCCGCTGGCCAAGCTGGTCGCCGTGCACGCCGATCCCGTCGAGGCGTGGCGCCTGCACGACGCAGACGCGATCCGCGGCCTCGCGGCGCTGGAGTTGCGCTCGTCAGGCGTCGCCCGCCACCTCTAACCGGCTCCGCCGCCGCGATTTGTGCACATCGAGGAGCGCTCACCGCTCCCGGATGTGCACAAATCGTTCCGAGGGAACCGTCCGGAGCCGCCGACGCGTCGAACTGGAACATGCTCGACGACCATCTTCGGCAGCACGACGGTGTGATCACGCTGGCGCAGGCTCGACAGTGCGGCCTCAGCAGGCACGCGGTAAATCGGCGTGTGCGATCGGGCCATTGGCTTCGGTGTTCGCCCGGGGTGTTCTTCGCCAATGACCGAACCTTCACCGACTCCGCACGTATCAGGGCTGCGGTGTGGTCTCTCGGTCCGCGAGCGACAGCCAGCGGATTGGCGGCGGCATGGTGGCACGGGATCACCCGGTTCGCCCCAGACAAAGTCGAGATCACGGTTCCGCGGGTGAGCAACTACCGACCGAGGTCCGGCACGCGGCTGCGGCGGCGCGATCTGTCGCCCCGTGACGTCGTCGAGCGGGCGGGGCTGCGGGTCACCGCGATGCCGCTGACCGTGATCGAAGCCGCGGTCCGACGCGGCGGCGGACCGAAACTGATGGACGCCGCCCTGCAGCGTCACCTCGAGCTCGCCCAACTGTGGCGCGCGCATCTGCGCAACAAGGGCAGACACGGTTCACCGGCAGCACGGCGACTGCTTCGTGCGGCCGAAGACGGTGCGCGTTCCGAAGCCGAACGACTCCTGGTGAAGCTCCTGCGCGACGCCGGATTCACCGGATGGAGGACGAACTATCCCGTCGGCGGCTACAAGGTCGACGTGGCATTCATCCGAGCGAAGTTGGCGATCGAGGTCGACGGTTGGGCGTTCCACACCGACAGCGAGGCATTCCAGATCGACCGCAATCGGCAGAACGTGATCGCGCTCTTGGACTGGAAAGTGTTGCGTTTCACCTGGCTTGACTTGACGGCTTATCCCGAGCGGGTGATCGCCGAGGTGGCCGCCGCGACCGGTCAATGACCCTCATCCCAACATGCGCCGTAACGTGTGACCGAACGGATAGCGCGCAGTCACAGACCCGAATCGCACCCGGCCGCGCGCCACGAGATGCAGCCTTTGCGAGGGCGGACCGTGCGGCACCTTGAGAGTGGTGCTGCCTGCGAATGTCTCGACGCCGTTGAGGTCGGCGGTGGCGCCGTCGGGCAGGATCAACTCGGTCGAGCTGAAGTAGTCGTCGATGTCCAGGACGACGGTCGGGCTCTGCAATGTCGCGGCGGTGAAGTCGAGCGTGGTGTCGCACATTCGGGTGTTGAGGTCGACGCGCGCAGGTACAGTCCACGGTCCGCGTCGCGAGATCGACGACATCCGGCCGCGCAGCTGTTCGCCTCCGCCCGCAACGGGCTGCATCGCATCCGTCGAGGGCAGGTCGGCGATCACCTTGCGCAGCTCTCCGCGGGTCCGCGCGGCAAGCACGGCGTCGATCCGCTCGCTGAACTCATCGAGCGTGAGCATGCCTTGGCCGACTGCCCGTTCGAGCAATTGCCTCACATGATCGCGGTCGGCGTCGGAAATCCGCACGTTCGCGTCATCGATGTCCATGCCCCGAGGGTAGGGGGCGGAACCGCGCGCTCACTCGCAGCACTCCGGCGATCGAGACAGCGATCCACGCAGCAAACGCTATCCAGAAGAACACCAGCGAAATCGTCGGTAGGCCATGCCATCCGGTCTCTACCGCCATGGCGTGGCTGGCCGCCGAGTACATGCCCAGCGGGAAGACCATCGCCCACCACACGCCGGCGAATCGCCGGGCATCCGGCCGTCCGAGGTGCCGCACAGCGAAGTACACGAGCGGCGGGATCCATGCCGACGCCAGACACCACGTCGCGACGGTCACCCCAAGAACGGCGTCGATGCCTGCGCGATGGATGTGGTCGCCCGCCAACGTCGCGATCGCGAGCCCACCCATCAATATCCACGCGTCGGGCTCGAATCCACCGGGATCCAGACGCGCAGCGAACGCACGCGCCAGGATCAGCGCGGTCATGACCCCGTAAATCGCGAGGGCAACGATCCATATCGCGACGGCGATCAGCAGTAAGGCATGCCACCCCGTGTCGTGCGCAAGGGCGACCGCGACGATCGCCAAACCGGACGAGCCGACGCTGCACAGTTCCCACGCCCCACGCGCTCGTCCCTGCAGTTCCGTCCAAGACCGACTCGCGAAGTTGCGCGCTGTCAAGACGACCAAGACCGACCACACCAGCGCGGCGGGGACGGCCAGAGCCCACATGATCGCCGAGTTCGCCATCAACCGGTTGTCGAGCACCGCACACGCCGCGACGAACGTGAACAAGCCGATCGTCACATCGAGGTCAGACAAATCGGGCGGCTGCCGAAGCCACGAAACCACGGCTGCCGCAACCAGAACCAGCAACGCAAGAACGGCCAGCACGGCCAGAGCGCCACTGACGTATGTCAAACCGTGGTCGACCGCGGCGATGGAGACGATACCGGTCGCCATCACGAACGCGAACGCGTCGGGCCTCACCGCCAGCCGCTCACCGCAACTCGACTACCAGATGGCGGATACCGGTGTGCCGATTGCTCCGCGTCCATTCGACGGGTTTGACCAGACGAGCTTCGGAGAAGCGGGGCAGCAACTCCTCGAACAACACGCGTAGCTCGAGCCGCGCCAGGTTCGCGCCCAGACAGTAGTGCACACCCTGGCCGAAGCCCAGGTGCGGATTGGGCTTACGGGCGATGTCGAACACGTCGGGTTCGGTGAACACCGCATCGTCGCGATTGGCCGAACCCTCCCAGATCTGCACCTTCTGCCCGGCTGCGATCTCGCATCCGCCCAACGTCACGTCGCGAGCTGCGGTGCGCCGCTTGGACGGTGAGGGCGACGACCAGCGCACCATCTCCTCGACCGCCGAACCCAGCAACGCGGAATCGTCGCGCAGCGCTGCCAGCGAGTCGGGGTTCTCGATCAACGCCAGCAGGCCGCCCGCCACCGCGTTGCGTGTCGTCTCGGCACCCGCACTGAACAACAGGCTGAAGAACAGATAAAGTTCCAGGTCGGATAGCGCACCGTCGTCCACCGACGCGTTCGCGACCACCGACAACATGTCGTCGGTCGGCGAGGCGCGCTTGGCGGCGATCAACTCCTGTCCGTAGGTGTACATCCGCGAACCCGCTTCTTCGGCGGTCAACTGTCCGACAGAAGCTTTCCGCGATCCTCCGAAGTCGAACTGCGGCTCGATGGCGTGAAACAGCCAATGTCGTTCAGACTCCGGCACTCCCAGCAGGATGCAGATCATCTGCATCGGCAACTCGGCCGCCACGTCGACCAGGAAGTCAAAGGGCTCGCCAGGCGAGACGCAATCCAGCAGGCGTCGCGCCCGCGAGCGAAGATCGTCTTCGACCCTGCGGATCATCCGCGGCGTCAGGCCGGAGCTGACCAGCCGCCGGATCTGCGAATGCCGCGGGTCGTCCATCATGTTGAGCACCTGACCGGCGATCGCCAGATCCTGCAGCAGCGTGCCGCCGTAGGGCCGGGAGCCGCCGGTCACCGACGAGAAGGTCTGCGGATCACGAAACACCGCAAGCGTTTCGGCGTAGGTGGCCACGGACCAGAATCCCTCGCCGTCGGGCGTGTGCTCGGTCGGCTCGTGCCAGTACACCGGGGCCTCGCGCCGATGCAACGCGAACAGTTCGTGCGGAAAACCGTTCGCGAAGTTGTCCAGATCGGTGAAGTCGATCCCTCCCAGGGTCACAAGATGGCACCCGAAGTGTATTTGGCCGCTTCGGGATAGCGGCTCACCAACTCGTCGACGGCCGCAACCACACGGTCCACCTGATCGCCTGCCGCGCCGGTGAACACCTGCTTGTCGGCCAGCGCCGCATCGAGCGCCGGCCGGTCCAGCGGCAGCCGCGAATCGGCCGCCAACCGATCCAGCAGATCGGGTTCCTGACCCTTCTCCCGCATGGCCAACGCCACCGCGACGGCGTGCTCCTTGATGACCTCGTGCGCGGTTTCGCGGCCCACCCCGGCCCGGACGGCGGCGATGAGGATCCGCGTCGTCGCCAGGAACGGCAGGTAGCGATCCAGTTCGCGCTGAATCACCGCGGGATAGGCGCCGAACTCGTCGAGCACCGTCAGGAACGTCTCGATCTGTCCGTCGACAGCGAAGAACGCATCCGGCAGCGCCACGCGGCGCACCACCGAGCAGAACACGTCGCCCTCATTCCATTGCGCGCCAGCCAGTTCGGCCGCCATGGAGCCGTAGCCGCGCAGCACCACCTGCAATCCGTTCACCCGTTCACACGAGCGCGTGTTCATCTTGTGCGGCATCGCCGAGGAACCCACCTGTCCGGGTGCGAAGCCCTCGGTGACCAGTTCGTGGCCGGCCATCAGCCGAATGGTCTGCGCCAGCGACGACGGTCCGGCGCCCACCTGCACCAGCGCGGAGACGACGTCGTGGTCCAGCGAGCGCGGATACACCTGCCCGACACTGGTGAAAATCTCGGTGAAGCCCAGGAATTCGGCGACGCGCCGCTCGAGCTCGGCCAGCCGCGAGGCGTCGCCGCCGAACAGGTCGAGCATGTCCTGGGCGGTGCCCATCGGACCCTTCACACCGCGCAGCGGGTAGCGGTCGATCAACGAGCGCAGGCGCTGCAGTGCGATCAGCAGCTCCTCTGCCCCGGAGGCAAACCGCTTGCCCAGTGTGGTGGCTTGTGCCGCAACGTTGTGGCTGCGGCCGGCCATCACCAGGTCGCGGTACAGCACGGCGCGCTCGGCCAGCCGGGCCACCACCGCCACTCCGTGGGAATGCACCAGTTCCAGCGAGCGCCGGATCTGGAGTTGCTCGACGTTCTCGGTCAAGTCGCGACTTGTCATGCCCTTGTGCACGTGCTCGTGGCCGGCCAGCGCGTTGAACTCCTCGATGCGCGCCTTGACGTCGTGGCGCAAAACGCGCTCGCGGGCGGCGATCGATCCGAGATCGACCTGTTCGAGCACCCGCTCGTAGTCGTCGACCACGCCGGAGGGCACATCGACGCCCAGTTCGGCCTGGGCGCGAAGCACCGCCAGCCACAGCCGGCGCTCCGCGACGACCTTGGCTTGCGGTGACCAGATCGCCACCATGTCCTCGCTGGCGTACCGATTGGCCAGCACGTTGGGGATCGTCACAAACACTCAGCTTACGACCCGGGTAGTGCAGGCTGGTCCCATGTACTTCGTTGGGCTCGATCTCGCGTGGGCGGAGGGAAACCAATCCGGGGTGGCAGTCCTCGACGACGACGGACGGCTTGTGCAGGTGGGCGCGGCGGTCAGCGACGACGACATCGAAGCGGCTCTCGCGCCGTTTGTCGACGGCCCATGCATCGTGGGCATCGACGCGCCTCTCATCGTGAACAACCCCAGCGGGTATCGGCTCGGCGAGTCGCTCTACAACCGGGACTTCGCGCCGTTCGAGGCGACCGCACAGCCGGCGAACACGGGCAACCGTCTCTTCGATCCGCCCCGCGCCGAGGTGCTCTGCCAACGCCTCGGTCTGGACCCCGACCCGCTGTCGCGCGGCGACCGTCGCGCGATCGAGGTCTATCCGCACGCGGCGACGATCCCACTGTTCAAACTCGGCAAGACGCTCAAGTACAAACGGCGCGCCAAGGATGTCGCCAAGCGCAAGGACGAGTTGCTGAGGATGGTGGGGCTGATCGAGGGGTTGAACGACGCGACGCCGCGGCTTCGCGTGCGCAGCAGCCCCGCCTGGCTCGAACTTCGCAAGAGGATCGAGGCCAGTGATCGAGCCTTCCAGCTGAACGCTTGTGAGGATCCCGTCGACGCGGTGCTCTGCGCTTATGTCGCGCTGTTTTTCGAGCGGCGGCGCGAGGACGTCACGATCTACGGCGACCGCGAAGGCGGCTACATAGTCACACCCGCACTCCCGCCAGGGCTGACGCCCGCTCCCCGAGCCCGTGCGGCGGCCAACCACGAGCGCGGCGACGTGTTACCACGCCTGGAGCAGGTTCAACAACTGATCGAGCGAGCCCAACGCGAACTCACCGAGATCCGCAGGCAGTTGGGCGGTTAGTCCGGGGACTGCGCGAGCTGAGTCGGATCGTTGATGCCCGCGTCCTTGATGCCGAGTCGCCTGTTGATCACCATGGTGATGAGGAAGAGCACGATTCCGGTCACCACCAGGATCCCGCCCAGCAGATACTGCGTGCCCGGGCGGCCCGACAGGGGCGTCACCAAATACACCGACGTGATGAATCCGATGATGGGCAGGACCGTGGGTGTTCGGAAGTGCCTGTCGTCTCTGGGGACATCGCGACGCAGGACCAACACCGCGACGTTGACCGTCGCGAACACCGCCAACAGCAGCAGCGATGTGGTGCCGCCGAGCACCGAGAGCGCCTTACTGCTCGCGAACGCCGAGACGTAGAAGATCAGCCCGAACGCGATGATGGTGGTGAAAATGATTGCCACCCAGGGGGTGTGCCGGGTCCGGTGCACCGAGCCCAGAACCGGCGGCAGTACATGCTGGCGTGCCATGCCGTAGATCAACCGGCTGGCCATCAGCATGTTGATCAAGGCGGTGTTCGAGACTGCGAACATCGTGATGAACGGGAACAACTCGTCGATCGGAAGGCCCGGTGCAGCGGCTTCGACCACGCTCACCAGTGGGGTGCTGCTCGCCCTCAATTCGCCGATCGGCACCATCGCCACCGCGATGATCGACACCAGGATGTACACGACACCCGCGATGCTCAGGCCGGTCAACAAGACCTTCGGGAAAATCCGGACGGGGTCTTTGGTCTCCTCGGCCATATTGACCGAGTCCTCGAACCCGACCATGGCGAAGAAAGCAAGCGATGTCGCCGCGGTGATCGCGACGAATGTGCTTCGGTCCTCGCTGTTTTCGAACATCACGATGCGCGAGAAGTCGTGGTCGCCGGCCTGGGTGAAGGCCCACAGACCTACGAAGATCACCAGCAGCAGACCGCTGATCTCGATGATGGTCAGGCCGACGTTGAGCTTGACGCTCTCACTGACACCGCGCAGGTTGATCGCGGCGAGGACGGCCATGAAGCTCAGGGCGATGAGCGTGACGCCCGCCTTACCCCAATCCAGGCCGAAACCCTCGATCAGGTTGGCCGCGAAGGCCTGTGATGCGGTCGAGGCCGACGTGATACCGGAACACATCACCACGAACGCGACCAGGAATGTGAAGAACTGGATCCCGAATGCCTTGTGCGCGTACAACGCTGCGCCCGCCGCTTGCGGGTATTTGGTGACAAGCTCCAGATAGGAGAACGCTGTGACAGTGGCGATGGCGAACGCGAGCAGGAACGGCAACCACGCCGCCCCACCCACTTCCCCGGCAACCTGACCTGTCAGCGCGTAGACACCGGTACCGAGGATGTCGCCGACGATGAACAGCAGCAACAACCCCGGACCCATGACCCGCCGAAGCTCCGGTTGCGTGTCGGTCGGCGTACTCATCGCTGCCCTTTGCTCTTCGCGCAAGCGCTCATCGGCCTCCTACTACGTCACACCTGCGCCACTCGCTCGTCGATTGGTGCCAACACGTCTATCACGTCGATCAGCGTTGCGCGTGCTGATGCGCGAGGCCCGTCGCCCTCGGCGACGAGCGCCGCCACCACCGCACCGTCGACCGCGTTGACCAACGCGGTGAGGTACTCGGCGCGCACCGAGCGACCCGACCGCTCGATGACCTCGATGACGGCATCGGTGCGCTGGCGCATGATCCGCCGCTGGATGTCGCGCAGCATCGGGTGGCGCGCGCACGCGATGTAGCGCTCGTAGCGTGAGATCAGCTGCTCGCTGACCCGTTGCCCCGCCACGTCGTCGACCAACAGATCCACCAGGATGTCGGCGGTCGACTCCGCGCCTCGCCGGCGCCGCGACAACATCGCCACCCGGGCGCGCAACTGCTCGGCCTCACGCTCGCCGACGTATTCGACGGCCCTGGCGATCAGATCGTCCAGCGACGAGAAGTAGTAGGTCGTCGACGCCAGCGGCAGGCCGGCGCGACGGGCCACCGCACGATGTCGCACGGCGTCGAAGCCGCCCTCGCACAGCAGGTCGGCAGCGGCGCTGACCAGCGCAAAGCGTCGACGTTCTCCCTTGGGAGTGACCGCTGCCGTCACCTTTAGCATGCTGCCAGTCGGGCGGCCCTACCATCGCGCTTTCGCCTAATCGTCAGGGTTTCGAACCGAAGTCGGGGCTGGTGTTTCTGCTGCGACGGGCCAGCCGCCACTCGTGGGGCGGACAACCCGCGATGGCATCATGGCCGCCATGCCCGAACTGAGCCGCCGTTCGCTTCTGCGCCTCGGAGTCGGCGCGGCCGCCGGAGTGGCGGCGCTGCGGATGGCGCCCGCGGCCACGGCCACCCCCGCCGCACCCACCTACGTCGACGGGTCCTTCGTCTCGGCGGCCCGCGGCGGGCAGACGACCGACTGGGCGATCGCCCGTCCGCCCGGTCAAACCGCGCCGCTGCGTCCGGTCATCGCCTTGCACGGCAAGGGGCAGGACGCAGCGGGTGTGATGGCCGGCGGCGTGGAACAGGGCTTGGCCGAGGCGGTCGCCGCGGGGCTGCCGCCCTTCGCGGTCGTCGCCGTCGACGGCGGTGGAAGCTACTGGCACAAGCGGGCCTCCGGCGAGGACTCCGGGGCGATGGTGCTCGACGAGCTGATCCCGATGCTGGGCTCACAAGGTTTGGACACCTCACGAGTCGGCTTCCTGGGCTGGTCGATGGGCGGCTACGGGGCGCTGCTGCTTGGGGCGCGACTCGGCCCCGCCCGCACCGCCGCGATCTGCGCCGTCAGCCCCGCGCTGTGGACGTCCTCCGGTGCCGCCGCGCCCGGTGCGTTCGACAGCGCGGAAGACTATGCCGCCAACAGTGTTTGGGGCCTGCCCGCGCTGGCATCGATTCCGATCCGGATCGACTGCGGCACCGGTGATCCGTTCTACTCGGCAACAAAGGAATTCATCGCGCAGCTGCCGAATCCGCCCGCGGGCGGCTTCTCGCCGGGTGGGCACGATGCCGGGTTCTGGAGCGCGCAGCTGCCCGCCGAGCTGTCCTGGATGGCCCCGTTGCTGACGGCCTAGACGCTGATGCGCCCCTCGGCCGCGGCGAGGGCGATGTCCCTGCGAAAGTGGCTGCCCGGCAGCCGAATCGACTCGATCACCTGATAGGCGGCCTCACGCGCTGCCGACAGATCCGCGCCGGTACCCACGATGGAGAGCACGCGGCCTCCCGAGGACACGACGGCACCGTCCTCGCGGCGACTCGTGCCCGCGTGCAGCACGCCCTCGACCTCGGCACCGGTGATCACGTCGCCGACACGCGGGCGAGACGGGTAGTTCTCCGCGGCCAACACCACGGTCACGGCGGCGCCGTCGCGCCACTGCAGCGGCGGCTCGTCGGCGAGCCTGCCCGTTGCGGCCGCGTACAGTAGCTGACCGAGCGGCGTCTCCAGCAGGGCCAGCACCGGCTGGGTCTCGGGATCGCCGAAGCGACAATTGAATTCGATCACCGCCGGGCCTCGTGAGGTGATCGACAGCCCGGCGTAGAGCAACCCCGAGAACGAACTGCCGCGCTTGACCAGTTCGGTGGCAACGGGTTTCACAATGTCGTCGACGATGTGGGTGACCATGTCCTCGGGCAGCCACGGCAGCGGCGCGTAGGCCCCCATACCGCCGGTGTTGGGGCCGGTGTCGTCGTCGCCGACCCGTTTGAAGTCCTGCGCGGGCAGCATAGGCACCACGGTCTCGCCGTCGACGACGCAGAACAGCGACACCTCCGGCCCGTCGAGGTACGACTCGAGCAGCACCGGGTGTCCCGCATCGAGCAGGCCCGCAGCATGAGCCCTGGCGGCCGCGCGATCGGCGGTGACCACCACACCCTTGCCCGCGGCCAGACCGTCGTCCTTGACCACCCATGCGGCCTCGCCGCTGTCGGGGCCGAAGCGGTCGAGCGCCGCGTCGAGGTGAGCGGGGTTGTCGACGACCTCGCTTCTGGCGGTGCGCACACCGGCGGCCGTCATCAGCTCCTTGCCGAACGCCTTCGAACCCTCGATGCGGGCCGCGTCCTTGCTCGGCCCGAAGCAGGCGATCCCGGCGCTGCGCACCGTATCGGCGACGCCGAGCACCAGCGGTACTTCCGGCCCGATGACGACGAGGTCGACCTCCAGCCGCTGCGCCAGCCTGGCGACGGCCTCGCCTGAGGTGATGTCGACGTCGTACTGGTCGGCGATCGCGGCGGTACCCGCATTGCCCGGCGCGATCGACAAATCTTCGACCCGCGGGTCACGCCGCAGCGCCAGCAGTAACGCATGTTCACGGGCACCGGATCCGATTACCAGGACTCGCACAACTGCTCACCCTAACCGCAGTCTCGATCTCGGTTCGGTCGACGACGCCAGTTAGGCCATACACTTGACTAACCAGTGTATGGTCGAGTGTATGACGCAGGCCACATGCCCGTTCGGACCGGGATATGACTTCACCGACCCCGAGGTGCTGCTGCGCGGTATCCCCGTCGCCGAGTTCGCTCAGCTGCGCAAGACGGCACCGGTGTGGTGGAACGAGCAGCCCGAGTCGATCTTCGACGACGGCGGCTACTGGGTGATCAGCCGCCACGAGGACATCAAGGCGATCTCGCGCAACGGCGAGCTGTGGTCGACCAACCGCAAGGGGGCGGTGATGCGCCTTCCCGAAGGCGTCACCTCGGATCAGCTCGAGCTCACCAAGGCGCTGCTGATCAACCACGACGCGCCCGAACACACGAGGTTGCGCAAACTCGTGTCGCGGTTGTTCACCCCGCGAGCAATCACCACGCTCGAGGAGCGGTTGGCGACCGCCGCACGCGAAATCGTCGCCGAGGCAAAGCAAAAGGGCAGTGGCAATTTCGTCGACGACATCGCGATGCGCCTGCCGCTGCTGGCCATCGCCGACCTGATCGGTGTGCCCGAGGCCGATCGCGAGAAGTTGTTTCACTGGACCAACGCGATCATGAACACCGACGACCCCGACTTCGACTCCGATCCGACCGCCGCCAATGCGGAGCTGATGGGGTACGCCTACGCGATGGCCGAGGAGCGCCGTCGGTGTCCGGCCGACGACATCGTGACCCGGCTGATCGAGGCCGACCTCGACGGCGAATCACTGGACGACGTCGAGTTCGCGTTCTTCGTGATCCTGCTGGCCGTAGCCGGCAACGAGACCACCCGAAATGCGATGACCCACGGCATGAACGCGTTCTTCGAGAATCCCGAGCAGTGGGAGCTGTTCAAGCGCGACAGGCCCGCGACCGCGGCCGACGAGATCGTGCGATGGGCCACCCCCGTGCACTGCTTCCAGCGGACCGCGCTGGCCGACACCGAACTGGCCGGCGTCACGATCCGCGAGGGCCAGCGGGTGGGCCTGTTCTACAGCTCGGCCAACTTCGACGAGGAGGTCTTCGACCAGCCGTTCCGGTTCGACATCTCGCGCGACCCCAATCCGCACCTCGGTTTCGGGGGCAACGGCGCCCACTACTGCATCGGCGCAAACCTGGCCCGCATGGAGATCAAGCTGATCTTCAACGAGATCGCCGACCAGATGCCCGGCATCGCCAAATCCGGTGAGCCTCAGCGCCTTCGGTCGGGCTGGATCAACGGCGTCAAGGATCTGCAGGTCTCTTACACCGGCTGACCGGGTGGGCTGAGTAGGATTTTCGCCGTGCGCACTCACGGTTGGTCCGGCTCGGCGCCGTCGACGGATGAGGAAGCGGTGGCCCGAATCCTCGACGCCGCGGGCAAAGCGATCGACGCGCGCGGTGCCGAGTTCTCGATCAGCGACGTCGCGCGCACACTCGGGGTGACGCGGCAGACGGTGTACCGGTACTTTCCCAGCACCGACGCGCTGCTTCAGGCCTCAGCACAGCGTGCGGCCACCGGCTTTCTAGACCGGCTCGCCGACCACCTGCAGGGGTTGACCGACCCGCAGGAGGCGGTCGCCGAGGGCATTGCCACCGCGCTGGAGTGGCTGCCCCAGGACAAACACATGGGACTGTTGCTGATGCCCGCGCGGGCCAGTGAGTTCAGCCAGACGGTCACCTCGGACGTGGCGTTGGAGTTCGCCAATTCGATGCTGCGCCGCTTCGACGTCGAC
Source organism: Mycobacterium lehmannii (assembly GCF_002245535.1). GTDB lineage: Bacteria > Actinomycetota > Actinomycetes > Mycobacteriales > Mycobacteriaceae > Mycobacterium > Mycobacterium lehmannii. The sequence continues at coordinate 80,906 of NZ_NKCN01000019.1, forward strand.
TGGGCCGCGCAGGGGTTCGACGACCACGACCTCGACGAACTGGCCGAACACCTGCTGCGGATCATCCAGTCGTTCATCATCGACCCGGGACGTCCCCCGCGCCGCGGCCCCGAGCTGCGGAGCTACCTGCGACGCTGGGTCGGCGCGTCCGTGGCCGTTCCGACCGCGGCCCGCTAGGCGCCGCAATTGGTGCTCGGCCAGCCGTCTGGCGGGCCGTAAACTCACGATCGTGAGTGTCGTCGATGCCTTCCTCTCGACGTGGGCGCGGGCGCGCGCGTCGTTCGGTGAGGGCATCCCGCAGGACGGCGGCGGGCTGGACCACAGCGCCCGCCTGGAGTCCCTGCGGGACGAGGTGGAGTCGGCGACACCGGGTTCGGATTGGACGGGCGCGGGCGCCGAGGGCTATCGAGACCGGAACGCCAGGCAGGCAAGGGCTCTGGGGGCATTGGCCGACCTGGATCGCCGCCTCGCAGCCGAGGTGGACAGGTCGGCCGCGGTCGTCGCGGCCGGCAGGCGTGAGCTCGACGCGGTCCGTCAGTGGGTGCTGGACGCGGCGGCGACGACGCCCGAAACCCCGGCCGGCCAACAGATGCTGTGGCCGGTGGTCAGCAAGGGCGCAGGCGAGGTCGCCGAGATCATCCAACGCTCACACAGCGATCTCGCTGCCATCGCGGCCAGGATGCGCGCGCTCGGTGCGGAGTACGAGGAACTCGGTAGATCCGCGCGCTGAACAGACGGGTGTGCCTCGCTGATCGCGAGGCTCAGAGCACGGTCAACGGCAATGACTTGCGGTCTTCGAACTCCCATGTCGAACCGCCGCTGACCCTGACAACCGACACCTCGGAGAATTCCTTGGCTTCGCTGTCCGTCTCGACGACCCGCGCGGTCCACTCCTGGGCGGTGCCGGTGACCTCGACATCGAGATGCTTGTCGATCGCAGTGACGGCGGCCTGCAACGGGCGCACCTCGTCGGGGGTCACCAGCGACACCCAGGCGCCGTCCTCGTGCGCCGCCGAACGCCGCACGTGCACCACATCCGGACCGAACTCGGCGTCCACATAGGCCGCCGGGTTGAGCATCGGATGCAACTGCAGTGTGCGCACGGCGCCTTCGATGCCGCCGGGCAGTTTCAGCGCGCGGTGGATGCGTTCGGCGGCGATGCCGGCGACGCCGATCAGCTGTTTGGTGCAGATCTCGGTCGCCAGTTCGGTGTTGGTGCCGGCGCGCTTGCCCACCGCGATCACGAACGACAAGTTCAGCAGGTGCATCTGCAGGGTCACCTCGTCGGCAATGCGCACCAGCGCCGAGTGTGAGAATGCCCCGAAGTCGAAGTCCGACACCAGCGGTCCCGAGTAGTCCGACTGGCCCTCGTCGTCGCGGTTGATCGGTTCGAATTCGGTTCTGGCGGCGCGGGTTCGGCGCATCACGTCCAACACCGGGTGATCGTCCACCTCGGGATAGGACTCGTCGATCACGACCGTCCACGCACAGTGCGGATGCCGGTCGGCCGGCGTGCGCGGAGGCCGGTGGATCGGACGGATCTGCGCGCGACGATTGGTGGCGGCCGCGGTCGCGTCGAACGTCGGGTCCTCGATGTCGTGGCACATGCCGCGCACGTAGTCTTCGCCCATCGGTTCCACGTCGAGCAGCGCGCCGCAGTGGTCGAGGTGGAACTCGCCGTGCCACCGGTCGTGCACGGTGTAGCGGAAGTCCATGAACTGCGGTGGGGCGCCGATGTCGAGCTGCATGCCTTTGAAGATCGTGATGACGTCGTCGCCCTCGAAATCCAGTGCACGCTGCATGCGTTTGGCGTAGATCGGGCTTGCGCCCATCCACTCCTCGATCGCGACCTGCAGCATCTCCTCGCGGCCGAAATTTGCGATGATCCAGGCCATTCCGGACCGGTCGATCAATTGACCGATCAGCAGCAGCTCGGGCAGCAGGACCGCGAGTTCTTCCCGCGACAGGGATGCATACCTACTCGTCATGGACCGTCCCGCCGGAATGCATCTTCACCGCGGCGTTGACATTGGCCTTCTTGTCTTCCGCCGGACGCTTCTTGCGGTTCTTGATCACCTTGCTGACCGCGCCGTCGAGCTTGGACCCGAGCGGGAAACCGAGGTAGTGGGTCAGGAAGACGGCCATCTCCTTGAGTTCGTCCTCGGTCATCTCACCGTTGGCCAGCGCTGCGTTGGCCTGGATTTCGGCGAGATCGGAGTTGCCGACGGCGGTCACGGCGGTCAGCGTCATGATCCGCTTGTCGCGCATCGACAGCCCGGGTCGCGTCCAGATGGTGCCGAAGAGGTGGTCGACGGTGAGGTCGAAATACGGATCGCCCTCGATGTTGGGCATCTCCCAGCCGTAGACCTCGTTCATCTTCTCGAGGCCCTTGCGACGCAACTCGTCCATCGTCACTCCTTCGTGTGCGGCACGCCGAGCCCGGCGGCCAGGTTCTGCAGCGCGATCTCGGCCAGCGGGAGTTCGGTCCCGGTGGCCTCGCCCAGCGCGAGCGCCAGGCTGAGGTCTTTCTCTGCGAGTCCACGCGTGTGCGTGAACATGTCGTACAGCCAGTGGTCCGGTGTGAGGTCACTCATGTCGTCGCGCACGATGATCGCGCCCGGCCCACCGCTCTGCGCATCGCTGTGCCGCACTACCCGACCGAGCTTCTGCAGGTCCAGCCCCGCCGCTTCGGCGAGCCGCATCGCCTCGCACGACGCCGCGAAACCGATGAAGGTCAACATATTGCGGGCCAGCTTCATTCGGGTTCCCGCCCCGGGCTCACCGGCCCGGACCACCAGCGACGCCCACTTTTTGAACACGGGCTTGACCTTGGCGAACGCCTCATCGTCGGCGCCGACCATCACGGCCAGCTCACCCTTGTCTGCCGCTCCGGCGCCACCGCTGACCGGTGCGTCGACGATGTGAATCCCCTTGTCGCGCAACCGCTCGGCGAGCTCACCGGCCGTGTCGGGCTCGATCGTCGAGTGGATCGCGATCACGGTGCCCGGCGCGGCGTGTTCGCCGAGTTGTCCCACCACGTCGCGCACCTGGGCGTCGTTGAGCACGGTGACGCTGATGATGTCGGCTTTCGCGACGTCGGCGACGCTATCGGCGAGATTGGCCCCCAGTTCGACCAGCGGGGTCATCGCCTCGGCGCGCACATCGAACACGACCAGCCCGCCGGGCCAGTCGACCAGGCGCTTGGCCATCGGCGCCCCCTGGTTGCCCAGGCCGATGTATCCCAGCTTGACGTCGTCGCTCACCTGATGATCTGCCCGCCGTCGACGTTGAAGATCTGACCGGTGATCCACTTGGCCTGATCCGACAGCAGGAAAAGGCACATGCCGACCAGGTCCTCCGGTTGCCCCATGCGCGACAACGGAATTCCCTTGACGATGTCGGCGACCATCTCCTGCGGCGTAGTGGTGCGGTTGGCCTCGGTGTCGATGGGGCCCGGTGCGATCGCGTTGACCCGAATGTTCTGCCCGCCGAGTTCGGTCGCCAACTGCTGGGTCAGCCCGTTGACCCCGACCTTGGCCAGACCGTAGAAATTCGAGTACAGCCACGCCGCCGTCGAGGACTGGTTGACGATCGCGCCGCCGCCGCGTTTGGCCATCTTCTTGTACACCGCCCGGGTGCAGATCAGCGCGCCGTCCATGTTCACGCTCATGAACTTCTTGTAGTAGTCCCAGTCCACGGTGATCAGGAAGTCCAACTTCATGCCGCCGAAGATGGCGGCGTTGTTCACCAGGTAGTCGATGCCGCCGAACTCCGAAAGCGTCTGCGCGGCCATCTCCTTCGCCGATTCCGGGTCGGAGACGTCGACGCGGACCGCGAGCGCGTTGCCGCCCTCGCCCTTGATCCCGTCGGCCACCTTCTGGGCGCCCTCGGTGTTGATGTCGGCAACCACCACTGCGGCGCCCTCGCGCGCCAGCGCCTCGGCATACGCTTGGCCGATACCGCCGCCGGCGCCGGTGACGATCGCCACCTTGTCCTTGAACTGGTCCTCGTAGAGCCCCATCGTGTTCCTTCCTCGTTGCCGAATGTGGGGTTGTGTCACGCCTCGCGACGTTTTGCGTGCGGGTAACCCACGTTCGGCGTGATCGTCACACCGCCGTAGCGATCGCCTTGATTTCCAGGTATTCCTCGAAGCCCGCCAGTCCCATCTCGCGACCGAGCCCGGACTGCTTGTATCCGCCGAACGGCATATCCGCCGAATACCAGACGCCGCCGTTGATGTTGACCGTGCCGACCCGCATCCGTGCCGCGACCCGGTTCGCGCGTTCTTCGTCGGCCGAGAACACCGTGCCTGAAAGGCCGTAGGCCGAATCGTTGGCGATGCGGACCGCGTCGTCGTCGCCGTCGTGGGCGATGACCGTCAGCACCGGTCCGAAGATCTCCTCGCGCGAGACCTTGGCATTGTTGTCCAGTCCGGCGATGACGGTGGGCTCGATGAAGAAGCCGGTATCGCGATCGGCGGGGCGGCCACCGCCGACGGCGAACTTGCCGCCCTCGTCGATCGCCGAGTCAAGGTAGCCCTGAACCCGGTCGCGCTGGCGCGCGGAAATGAGTGGGCCGCAGATCGTTCCGGCGTCCTGAGGGTCGCCCGGCTTGAGTCCGCCCATCGTCGCCGCCGCGGCTTCGACCGCCTCGTCGTAGCGAGCCCGCGGTACCACCAGTCGGGTGGTGATGGCGCATCCCTGTCCGGCGTGCATCGACGCGGTGAACGCCGACATCGAGCAGGCGGCGGCCAGGTCGGCGTCGTCGAGCACGAGGAATGCCGACTTGCCACCCAGCTCCAGGAACATCTTCTTGATCGTGGCGGCGCCGTCGGCCATCACGCTGCGGCCGGTCGCCGTCGACCCGGTGAACGAAACCATGTCCACCCGTGGGTCTTTGGACAGCAGCGCACCGACCCCGTGGTCGCTGGAGGTGACGATGTTGACGACGCCCGGCGGGATGTCGGTGTCCTCGGCGATCAACTCCCCGACCGCGGCAGCACACCACGGGGTGTCCGGGGCCGGCTTGAGCACGATGGTGTTGCCGGCGGCCAACGCCGGGCCGATCTTGGCCAGGTTGATCTGGTGCGGGAAGTTCCACGGCGTGATGGCGCCGACGACGCCGACGGCCTCGCGGGCGAGGCGGCGCCGGGTCTTGATGCCCATCGGCGACGCGACCCCGAGATCGGTGTTCCACTCGTAGGACTCGGCGGTGTCGGCGCAGAAGCTCAGGTCGTCGACCGGCCCCTCGAGCTGAGCCGCCGACGTCAACATCCGGGGCGCGCCCACCTCGCCGATCGTGATCTCGCGCAGTTCCTCGATGTGCTCCTTCAGGACGGCCTGCAACTGGCGAAGGCAACGCACCCGCAAGTCGGTGTCGGTCGACCAGTCGGTCTCGTCGAAGGCGCGCCTGGCCGCCTCGATGGCACGACCCATGTCGTCGGCGGTGGCGTCGGCCGCGACACCGAGCACTTCCTCGGTCGCGGGGTTGACTGTTTCGAACGACCCCCCGCTACCCGCGACGAGCTTGCCGTCGATGAGCAGCTGACTTTCCCGATTCGCCAGCACAGCCATGCCATCTCCGTTCACCAATGCTGGACAAGTGTCCGAATTGTTGGACCGAACGATAGCCCCCTCGAAGTGCGGCTGGCAAGCATAGCGTTTACTAGCTGCATACTTGCGGAGCCGAGCCCGCGTCCGATAACTTGGACAGGTGTCCAGCGAGCCCGTGGTAGCGGTCGCAGGCCCGGCGCCTGTCAGCACCGGCGAGACACCGCGGAACCGCCGCCAGGAGGAGACGTTCCGCAAGGTGCTCACCGCCGGCGTCGAGATGCTGCGCGAATCCTCCTACGCCGACCTGACGGTGCGCGCCGTCGCCGCCAGGGCCAAAGTCGCCCCGGCCACCGCCTACACCTACTTCTCGTCGAAGAACCACCTGATCGCCGAGGTGTACCTGGACCTGATGCGTCAGGTGCCGTACTTCACCGACGTCAACGACAGCCGGGTCACCCGCGTCGAGAAGACTCTGCGCGCGATGGCGCTGATGGTCGCCGATGAACCCGAGGTCGCGGCGGCGTGCACCACCGCGCTGCTCAGCGGAAGCGACTCCGCGGTGCGCGCGGTACGCGACCGCATCGGTGCCGAGATCCACCGCCGCATCCGCTCGGCCATGGGCCCGGACGCCGACCCGCGCGCATTGGCCGCCCTGGAGATGACGTTCTTCGGCGCGCTGGTCAACGCGGGTAGCGGCGTCTTCACCTACCACCAGATCGCCGACCGGCTCAGCTACGTCGTCGGCCTCATCTTGGGAGACGAGCAGTGACCATCAGCGAAATCGTGCTTGACCCATACGACTACGACTTCCACGAGGATCCGTATCCGTACTACAAGCGGCTGCGCGACGAGGCACCGCTGTATCGCAACGACGAACTCGGTTTCTGGGCACTGTCGCGGCACCAGGATGTCCTGCAGGGTTTCCGCAACAGCACCACGTTGTCGAACAAGTTCGGCGTATCGCTGGATCCCGCGTCGCGCGGACCGCACGCCTCCAAGACCATGTCCTTCCTGGCGATGGACGACCCCGACCACGTGCGACTGCGCACACTGGTGTCGAAAGGTTTCACGCCTCGGCGCATCCGCGAGTTGGAGCCGCGCGTCACCGAGATCGCCGTGCAGCATCTCGATGTCATGTTGGACAAGGCACGCTCGAACGAGACCGTCGACTACGTCGACGAATTCGCGGGCAAGCTGCCGATGGACGTCATCTCGGAGCTCATGGGTGTGCCGGAGCCCGATCGAGTCCAGGTGCGCGCGTGGGCCGACGGTGTCATGCACCGCGACGAGGGCGTCACCGACGTACCGCCCTCGGCCGTAGAGGCGTCGATCAACCTGATCGTCTACTACCAGGGCATGGTGGCCGAGCGCCGCAAGAAGCCGACCGACGACCTGACCACCGCGCTCCTTGAGGCCGAGATCGACGGCGACCGGCTCACCGACGACGAGATCATCGGCTTCATGTTCCTGATGGTGATCGCCGGTAATGAGACCACCACGAAACTGCTTGCCAATGCGGCATTCTGGGGCCACAGGAACCCCGACCAGCTGACTCCGGTCTACGCCGACCTGCAGCGGATTCCGCTCTGGGTCGAGGAATCGCTGCGATACGACACCTCGAGCCAGATCCTCGCGCGCACGGTCTCGGGCGAGCTGACGTTGTACGACACCACCATCCCCGACGGTGATGTCCTGCTCTTGCTGCCCGGGTCGGCTCACCGCGACGAGCGGGTCTTCGAGGACCCAGACCGTTTCCTCATCGGCCGCGAAATAGGGTCCAAGCTCATGAGTTTCGGCAGCGGTGCCCACTTCTGCCTTGGTGCGCACCTGGCGCGGATGGAGGCCAAGGTCGCGCTGACCGAGTTGTTCAAGCGAATCCGCCGATACGAGGTGGACGAGGCCAACGCCGTCCGCGTCCACTCGAGCAATGTCCGCGGATTCGCTCACCTTCCCATCACTGTGGAGACTGTCTGATGCCCCGGTTCGACCCCCTGCCCGAACGACGGCCCGTCATCGTCGCCGGCGCCTCATCCGGAATCGGCGAGGCGACGGCGATCGAGATGGCCGCGCGCGGCTTTCCGGTCGCGCTCGGCGCCCGGCGCGTCGAGAAACTCGAAGACATCGTCGGCAAGATCAACGCCGACGGCGGTGAAGCCGTCGGGTTCCATCTCGACGTCACCGACCCCAACTCGGTGAAAACGTTTGTCGCCCAATCGGTGGAGGCACTCGGCGAGATCGAGGTATTGGTGGCCGGTGCTGGTGACACCTACTTCGGCAAGCTGGCCGAGATCAGCACCGACGAGTTCGAGTCGCAGCTGCAGATCCACCTCGTCGGGGCCAACCGGCTGGCGTCGGCGGTGCTCCCGGGCATGCTCGCGCGCCAGCGCGGCGACCTGATCTTCGTGGGATCCGATGTGGCGCTGCGTCAGCGGCCGCACATGGGCGCCTACGGGGCGGCGAAGGCGGCGCTTCTGGCCATGGTCAACAACTTCCAGATGGAACTGGAGGGCACCGGTGTGCGCGCCTCGATCGTGCACCCCGGCCCGACGAAGACCAGCATGGGCTGGAGTCTGCCCGCCGAGAAGATCGGCCCGGCACTCGAGGATTGGGCGAAGTGGGGCCAGGCCCGGCACGACTACTTCCTGCGGGCAGCCGACCTGGCCAGGGCCATCACCTTCGTTGCGGAGACACCTCGCGGCGGGTTCATCGCCAACATGGAACTTCAGCCCGAGGCGCCGCTGGCCACCGCGCCGGCGGAACGCCAGCAACTCAAGTTGAACGAGGAGAACCTGAAGTCATGACGACCGCGATCGTGCCCCGGGTTTCCGGTGGGGAAGAAGAGCACGGACACCTCGAGGAGTTCCGCACCGACCCGATCGGCTTGATGCAACGGGTCCGCGACGAGTGCGGTGACGTCGGCTGGTTCCAGTTGGTGGACAAGCACGTCATTCTGCTGTCCGGCGCCGAGGCCAACGAGTTCTTCTTCCGTTCGGCCGACGAGGATCTCGACCAGGCCGAGGCCTATCCGTTCATGACGCCGATCTTCGGCAAGGGTGTGGTGTTCGACGCCAGCCCCGAGCGGCGCAAGGAGATGCTGCACAATTCGGCGCTGCGCGGTGAGCACATGAAGGGCCACGCGACCACCATCGAGGGCGAGGTCCGCAAGATGATCGCCGACTGGGGCGACGAAGGCGAAATCGAGCTGCTCGACTTCTTCGCCGAGCTGACGATCTACACCTCGACGGCCTGCCTGATCGGGCTGAAGTTCCGCAACGAACTCGACCACCGGTTCGCCGAGTACTACCACGATCTCGAGCGCGGCACCGACCCGCTCTGCTATGTCGACCCCTACCTGCCGATCGAGAGTTTCCAGCGCCGCGACGAGGCGCGCGTCAAACTTGTTGCGCTGGTTCAGGAGATCATGAACCACCGGTTGGCCAATCCGCCGACCGACAAGTCCGACCGTGACATGCTCGACGTGCTGGTGTCGATCAAGGACGAGGACGGCAACCCGCGGTTCTCGGCCGACGAGGTCACCGGCATGTTCATCTCGCTGATGTTCGCCGGGCACCACACCAGTTCCGGAACCTCGGCGTGGACCCTGATCGAGCTGATCCGCCACCCAGAGATCTACGCCAAGGTTCAGGCCGAGCTCGACGAGCTCTACGCCGACGGTCAGGAAGTCAGCTTCCATGCGCTGCGCCAGATTCCCCTGCTGGACAACGTCGTCAAGGAGACGCTGCGGCTGCACCCGCCACTGATCATCTTGATGCGGGTGGCCCAGGGCGAGTTCGAGGTAGCCGGCTTCCCCATTCACAAGGGCGACTTCGTGGCTGCCTCGCCGGCGATCAGCAACCGGATTCCCGAGGACTTCCCGGATCCCGACGGATTCAATCCGGACCGCTACAACAAGCCTGAACAGGCCGACATTGTGAACCGCTGGACGTGGATCCCGTTCGGCGCGGGCAGGCACCGTTGCGTCGGCGCGGCGTTCGCCCAGATGCAGATCAAGGCGATCTTCTCGGTCCTGTTGCGCGAGTACGAGTTCGAGATGGCGCAACCGGCTGACAGCTACCGCAACGACCACTCGAAGATGGTGGTGCAGCTACAACGACCCGCGAAGGCCCGCTACCGCAGGCGTGTCAAGTAGGGGATCGGATGGGCTGCTACAGAGTAGAAGTAGACCTGGACCTGTGTCAGGGGCACGCGATGTGCGAGCTCGAGGCGCCGGACTACTTCACCGTCCCCAAACGCGGCAAGGTCGAGATCCTCGACGCCGAGCCGCCCGACGACGCCCGCGACGAGATACAGAACGCGGTCGATATGTGCCCGACCCACGCACTGGCCATCAAAGAAACAGGAGAATGACAATGCCGTCACTGCCCCGCGAAGCGCTCGACAACTGGGTCGAGCAGTGGCTGGAGGCCAACCGAGACGCCGAACGCAACGGCGACTGGAAACCGTTGGCCGAGTTCTACACCGATGATGCCACCTACGGCTGGAACATCGGCCCCAAGGAAGACGTGATGTGTGTCGGCGTGGATCAGATACGCGAAATCGCCTTGGGTTTGGAGATGGAGGGCCTGGAGAACTGGGTTTACGAGTACCAGAAGGTGCTCGTAGACGACAAGCAGGGCGAGATCGTCGGCTTCTGGAAGCAGGTCGCGAACAAGTCCGACGGCACCACCGACGAGATCTACGGTATCGGGGGCAGCTGGTTTCGGCTCAATGCCGACCTGAAGATCGAATGGCAGCGCGACTTCTTCGATTTCGGCCACGTCGCCAAGGGGTACGCGAAACTGATCGAGTCCGGCGACCTGTCGCCCGGAATGCAGAAGCGCATCGAGCGCTCCCTGGCCGGCGAGAAGTTGCCCGGTTACTACCCCCTCGGTCAGGCCCCGGTACCGATCTGGTGACCCGGCCAAGCAGTTGATTGGGGGTGGGTGTGACCTACCTAACTACTGCCTCTAGTCTGAGGTCACCGGTACTAGCGGAAGGCACGTTCGAATGAAGACAAAAGGTGCTCTCATCTGGGAGTTCAACCAGCCGTGGTCGATCGAGGAGATCGAAATCGGGGACCCCGTCAAGGACGAGGTCAAGGTGCAGATGGAAGCGTCGGGGATGTGCCACTCCGACCATCACCTGGTGACCGGCGGCATCCCGATGGCCGGTTTCCCGGTACTCGGTGGCCACGAGGGCGCGGGCATCGTCACCGAGGTCGGTCCGGGCGTCGAAGACCTCAAGCCCGGCGATCACGTCGTGATGTCGTTCATCCCGTCCTGCGGCAACTGTCCGTCGTGCCAGGCCGGCATGCGCAACCTCTGCGACCTTGGCGCCGGCCTGCTCGGGGGCACCGCGGTCTCCGACGGCACCCACCGCATCCACGCCAAGGGACAACCCGTCTTCCCGATGACCCTGCTGGGCACGTTCTCGCCCTACATGGTCGTACACAAGAGTTCGGTGGTGAAGATCGACGAGTCGATCCCGTTCGAGGTTGCGTGCCTGGTCGGTTGCGGCATCACCACCGGGTACGGCTCGGCCGTCCGCAGCGGTGACATCCGGCCAGGTGAGGACGTCGCGATCGTCGGCGTCGGCGGCGTCGGCATGGGCGCCCTGCAGGGCGCAGTCACCGCGGGCGCACGTCGCATCTTCGCGATCGACCCGGTGGAGTGGAAGCGTGACCAGGCGCTCAAATTCGGTGCCACACATGCCTATCCGGACTGGGAGTCCGCGATGGCCGGTATCGGCGAGGTCACCTGGGGACTGATGGCCCACAAGGTGATCATCACCGTGGGCGAGCTGCACGGCAAGGACGTCGAGAACTACCTCAGCCTGACCGCCAAGGGCGGCACCTGCGTGGTCACCGCCATCGGCAGCCTGCTCGACACCGAGGTGAACCTCAACCTGGCGATGCTGACCCTGCTGCAGAAGAACCTGCAGGGCACCATCTTCGGTGGGGGCAACCCGCACTACGACATTCCGCAGCTGCTGTCGATGTACAAGGCAGGCAAGCTGAACCTCGACGACATGGTCACCCGGCAGTACAAGCTGGAACAGATCAACGACGGTTACTCCGACATGCTCGAGGGCAGGAACATCCGCGGCGTCATTCGCTATACCGACGACGACCGGTAGAGCTCATGGCTCAGGAAACCGTCGAGAAGACACCGGCTTTGGCGGCCTCCCACAATTCGTGGAGATGCGTGCACTCCCACGACAAAGAGGGCTGGTTGGCCCTGATGGCCGACGATGTCGTCATCGAGGATCCGATCGGGCAGTCTTTCACCAACCCCGACGGCACGGGAATTCGCGGGAAGGAGGCGGTGTCCGGCTTCTACGATGCCAACATCGCCTCCAACGATCTGCGGATCACCTGCGAGGAGACATTTCCGTCCAGTTCCCCGCACGAGGTGGCTCATATCCTGGTGCTGCGCAGCAAGTTCGACAACGGAATGACCAGCACGGTGCGCGGAGTGTTCACCTACAAGGTCAACGACGCCGGTCTGCTCACCAACCTTCGTGGCTACTGGAACATGGACATGATGCAGTTCGGTCAGGCGGCCAGCCAGTCAACGGATGCCAAGTAGCCCGTCACTGTCCGAGCGTGGCGCGGTCGTCGTCGGCGGATCGCGCGGCGTGGGGCTGGCGGTGGCTGAACTGCTCGCTGCCGATGGTGCCGGGGTGGTCGTCAACGGCCGTGACCGGGAGGCCGTAGCCCAAGCGACGCAACGGATTCCGGGCGCGCACGGAGTCCCCGGCTCGCCCGCCGATCCGGAGATCGCCGACCTCCTGATCGAGACGTGCGTTCAGGAGTTCGGTCGCATCGACATCCTGATCAACTGTGCGGGCACAGCCGAGCCCGTCGGATCGTCGATTCTCACGATCACGTCGGGCCAGTTCCGCGAGCTGATCGACGCACATCTCAATACGGCCTTCGAGACTTGCCGAGCCGCCGCGCCCAGGATGGTGGCCCAGGGTGGAGGCGCGATCGTGAACACGAGTTCGTTCGCGTTTCTCGGCGACTACGGCGGTACGGGGTATCCGGCGGGCAAGGGCGGCGTCAACGGGCTGACCCTGGCGATCGCCGCCGAACTCAAGGAGCACGGCGTGCGCGCGAACGTCGTCTGTCCCGGCGCCAGGACGCGGCTTTCGACCGGAGCGGATTACGAGGCGCACATCGCCGACCTGAACCGTCGCGGCCTGTTGGACGACGTGAGCATGCAGGGTGCCCTCGACGCCGCGCCGCCGGCGTACGTCGCCCCGACCTACGCTTATCTGGCGAGTGACCTGGCCAAGAACGTGACGGGGCAGATCTTCATCGCCGCCGGCGGGTTCGTCGGGCGCTTCGACAGGCCGACGCCGACGATTCTGGCCTACCGCGACCACCACGACACTCCGCCATGGTCCGTTGCCGAGCTTCACGACCACATTCAGCGGAATACCCGACACAGCTGACCGCTCAACGACAGCCTTGGTCCCGTGAGTTCGCTCGAAAATTACCCCCTTCGACCTGTGCGAGTTTCGAGCGAATATTGGGCAGACATCACTCGTCCGTCGAGTAGCAAACGTCATTCCTGATCGGGTCGACGTTCGCCTTTACGGCCAGCGCGCTACGGCGTGCAGAAGAACGGCGTGCAGTCGATGGTCACGGGGATTACACATCCCGATGTCAGCGTGACAATCAACGTCAAGATCAGAAAAAGGAAAAGTTTGGCGTTGCGATGTGACATGGCAGTACCCCCTTTGCTCAAGCGACGATCACGATGCGATTACTGTAAGCCGCAAACGGCAGAAATGAATTGAATTCAGGGAGAAAGTGTCGAATCTCTTTTACGCGGAATGCTGCGATCGTGCGCCTATTGAATGGTAAGCGACACAAGCAAAGCGCGCGAAATTAACTGCAATCTATTTCTGATCTTGAACATGGAATTCAGTTCGGCTTTTGCGATGTTGCTAGAAATGCATCCACGCGCCGAACGCGGCCGTCAATTATTGCGAGGACGCCTGCGGTCCGTTTTCCGCTCCTCGTTTGCAGGCGCACCCCGGGAACGACTCGCCTCGCTTGCTCGATCACACTCCCGCACGTCGCAACGCTTACCGCACCGGCGGCCGGTCAGCCGACGCGCCCTCGACCGCGGCGAGTCGCTCACTATGCTCGACGCCATGGCGAGCGTGTTCACGAAGATCATCAACGGGGAGCTACCAGGCCGGTTCGTCTACGAGGACGACGACATCGTCGCCTTCCTGACGATCGCCCCGATCACCCAGGGCCACACGCTCGTTGTGCCGCGAGCCGAGATCGACAACTGGCAGGACGTCGAGCCCACGGTCTTCGGCCGCGTCATGGAGGTGTCACAGCTGATCGGCAAGGCCGTGGTCAAGGCGTTCCCCGCCGAACGGGCCGGGGTGATCATCGCCGGGATGGAAGTGCCTCATCTGCACGTGCACGTCTTTCCCACCAACAATCTCGCCGATTTCGGATTCGCCAACGCCGACCAGAACCCGTCGCAGGAATCCCTCGACGAGGCCCAGACCAAAATCAAGGCGGCACTGGCTCAGCTGACCTGAGCCGCCACGTCGACGATGCGCGGCAGGCTGACCCGAAACGTGCACCCCTGCCCCGGCGCGGTGGTGACATCGACCGTTCCGCCGTGGGCCAGAACCAACGAGTCGACGATCGACAGTCCCAGCCCGGTGCCGCCGCTTGCCCGGGTGCGCGACGAGTCCGCGCGATAAAACCGTTCGAACACCCGTCGCGCGTCGTCTTCCGTCATACCCGGCCCCTCGTCGCACACCTCCAGCACCGCGCGGTCGCCCGCGGTGCCCACCCGCACCGTCACCCCGGCGGTTTCTGGAGTGTGCTGAAGCGCGTTGCCCATCAGGTTGCCCAGCACCTGGCGCAGTCGGGCTTCGTCGCCAAGCACTTCCGGGGTGCCGGGCCCATCGAGCACCTCCAACCTGATCGCTCGCTTGGGGGCGATGGAGCGCCCGTCGTGGACCGCGTCGGTGGCCAGGGTCAGCAGATCGACGCGCCGGCGCTCGAGTGGGCGTTGCGCGTCGAGGCGGGCGAGAAGCAGAAGGTCCTCCACGAGCAAGCCCATCCGGCCGGACTCGCTCTCGATGCGGCTCATCAGCATCTCGACGTCGCGTACCGCGCCCTGCCGGTACAACTCGGCGAATCCACGGATGGTGGTCAGCGGCGTGCGGAGCTCATGGCTGGCGTCGGTGATGAACCGTCGCATCCGCTCCTCGGAACTGCGGGCCTGCTCGGCGGAGGCCTCGGAGGCCGCCATGGCGGTCTGGATCTGGGCGAGCATGCCGTTGAGCGCTGACGACAGTCGGCCCACCTCGGTGCGCGGATCACGCTGGGGGACACGGCGATCGAATTCGCCTGCCGCGATCGCCGCCGCGGTCTGCTCGACTTCGACCAGCGGACGCAGGCTGCGGTGCACCACCGCATAGCCGACCACCCCGAGCACCACCAGCACCGCCAGCCCGATCCCCACCTGCGCGTAAATCAACTCGCGCACTGTGGTCTGCACAGCGGAGAAGTCGACGGCGACAGTGACCACCCCGTCGGGGCTGCGGACCGTCATCGCGCGCCACTGCACATCGGAGCCGTGCAGCGAGCCGATGGTGACCGGCTCCGAACCCACGTCGTTGTCGGCGGGCAGCGCCGGTTCCGCATCTCGGTCGTTGACGGCGATCCAGATGTGGCCGTCGGCTCCGACGCCGCGGACATAGAAATTCGTCGGCGGCCGTGCGGGGTTGGGACTTTCCAGCGCATCGTCGGACCCCTGGCGCGGCGCCTGGGCCCACCCTCGCGAAGCGTCGAGCAGTTCTTGGTCGACGCGGTTGCTCAGCGTGTGGCGCAGGATCGTGGTGACCGCCACGCCGGATGCGAGCAGACCGCACGCCACCAGCAGCAGGGTGGCCGCCACCAACGCCACCCTCAGCGGCACACGTGCGGTCATCTACTCATTGTCGGCGCGCCTGCGGTTCCGCTCATCACGGTTGTCTGTTCTTCGCGCAAGCGCTCATCACCGTGGCTCGCGGAGCACGTACCCCACGCCGCGCAACGTGTGCAACAGGCGCTTTTCGCCCGTGTCGACTTTTCGCCGCAGATAGGACACGTAGGACTCGACGACGTTGACGTCACCGCCGAAGTCGTAGCGCCAGACGTGGTCGAGGATCTTGGGCTTGGACAGCACCGTCCCCGCGTTGATGATGAAGTACCGCAGCAGCGTGAACTCCGTCGGCGACAACGACACCGGCTCCCCCGCCTTCCACACCTCATGGGTGTCCTCGTCGAGTTCGATGTCGGAGAAGGACAACCGCGAGTTGCGAGGCTCCTCGACACCACGGCCGGAGCGGCGCAGGATCACCCGCAACCGGGCCACCACCTCTTCGAGGCTGAACGGTTTGGTCACGTAGTCGTCGCCGCCGAGGGTGAGACCGGCGATCTTGTCCTGGAGCGAATCGCGGGCGGTGAGGAACAGCGCCGGGGCGTCGATACCGTCGGCGCGCAGTCGTCGCAGCAGCCCGAAACCGTCCATCCCGGGCATCATCACGTCAAGGATGACGGCGTCCGGGCGTACCTCACGCGCCTTGTCCAGCGCGGCGGGTCCGTTGGAGGCGGTGTAGACCTCGAACCCCTGGAACTTCAGGCTGACGGACAGGAGTTCGACGATGTTGGCCTCGTCGTCGACGACGAGGACCTTGGCCTCCGGTGTGTTCTCGGGTAGTGCAGGCATGGCCACCTATTCACTGTCCGTCTGTCGCCGGTGATGTTCCTGCCAGCAGGCTGTGTACTTCCTGTGAGTCTTCATCTTGCGCCGTCCATAGACTGAGGTGATGAACTTCGGCAAAGCGCTGACCGATATCGCGACCGCACCGGCGCGAGCCGCCCTGGCCGTCGCCGACGCGGGCCTGGCCATGGCGACCGGGGCGGTGAGCATGGCGCAGCGCACGCTCGGCGACGCCGTCGAGGGTGGGCCCGGATCGGCGTCGTTCGCCACAATACTCGGCCTGAACGACGCGGTCGAGCGGGCGAACCGACTGGCACGTCTGATGGACGACGACGCCCCGCTGGGCCGGGCGCTGGCACCCAACGGACCCCTGGACCGGCTGCTGCGACCGGGCGGACTGGTCGACCAGCTGACCATCGAGGGTGGCCTGCTGGATCGCGTGACCGCGGAGAACGGTGCGGTCGCCCGGGCGGTGGCTCCCGGCGGGCTGGTGGACCAGCTGATGGCCGAAGGCGGCCTGGTGGACCGCATGACCACCGACGACGGCGCACTGTCGCGGGTGATCGCCCCGGGCGGGCTGGCCGATCAGCTACTGGCCAACGATGGCCTCGTGGAGCGGGTGCTACGCGAGGACGGCGTGGCCGACCGCTTACTGGCCGAGGACGGCCTGTTGGACACGCTCACCGATCCCGACGGTCCCCTGCTCAAGCTGGCCGACGTCGCGGACACGCTGAACCGGTTGGCGCCCGGTCTAGAGGCGCTGGCGCCAACGATCGACGCCCTCCACGATGCCGTCGTGACGTTGAGCCAGGTCGTGAACCCGCTGAGCAATATCGCGGACCGGATCCCGTTGCCCGGTCGCCGGCCGCGCGCCCGTTCGACGTCGAGGACGGTGACCTCTCAACGCATCATCGACGTCGGGGAGTGAGCTCACGCGTCGGCTTCGACCGCCTCGATCGCCACTGACACGCTCTCCGGAGTCGGGGGCTGGTCTTCGGGCTGCCAACGCTGCAGCAGCAGCACGGTGGCACCCCGCAGCATCCGCACATAGTCGTCGACATCGGTTTGCTTGTAGGACTCGATGCGCGCGGCAAGCTCAGGAACCAGCGGCTTGATGGCGGTGGCGATGCTGAGCCCGAGGCCGCCTTCAGTGCTCGCGCTCTTGTCGAGCAGCGTGAGTAGCCGTTCGACCTCGGGCCGCTCGAGTGTGGGATACACGTGCGGGAAGTCGCTGAGCAGATCGTCCTTGACAGTCACGGGGAGCGGAGTTCCCCGAACGGGTGACCCGATAAACTCGGGCACCCGTCAATACGACTGGCCGTCGGCGTATCGCTGTCGCCGGTAGTGGCGGCCGCTACCGCGATTCCTTGCCTTATAAGTAGGCAGTTGACTGTCGCAGTTTGGACAAACCAGCCGCAGGTTTTCACGGCGGTTGTCGGTCGCGTCGCCATTTATGTGGTCGATTATCAGTGCGAGCGTTGAGCCATTCCACTCAGCCGTGATGCCACAGATTGCGCAACGGCTGGCCTGCTGTTCAAGCAGGTAGTCCCGAACAAAGTTGCCCTGGTAGGAAGTGCGGCCGCAGACGCCGGACTCAAGCCAAGCATTCAGAAGTACCCGCCGGCGATGTGACTGCTGACATGCACTGGAGCAGAAGACTTTCTGTTTACGGCCAACCAACTCGCGGCCGCACCCGAGACAGGCCTTCAACATAGAGCGACCCTAAGCAGGTCGGCCGACAAACGGAGCCGCGTGAGAGACTCGAACTCTCGACATTCGCCTTACAAGGGCGATGCTCTACCAACTGAGCTAACGCGGCCGACTCGGTGAGCCTCGGCCATTCTACGACGGCATAATCATGCGATCCGCGGGACGCCCGCGCCAGCGGTTAGTAGTGCACCCACTCCATGCCGATATACGTATCATTACAGACCTAAGCGCATCAGCTCGCAGCGGCGAGGAAAGATGCTTTGACCTGACTTCTCAACGTTTCCAACGCCTTTGCGAGCAGGCGCGACACATGCATCTGCGAACAGCCGATCTGCGCGGCGATCTGACTCTGCGTCATGTCCTCAAAGAAGCGCAGCGTCAGCACGTCGCGTTCGCGGCTCGGTAGGGCCGCGATCAACGGCCGCACGGTCTCGACGTCGAGTACCTTGTCGAAGCCGGCGTCGTCACCGCCGAAACTGTCCCCGATGGACGCCGAATCGTCATCGCGCATCGCCGGTATGTCGGTCGACAACGTCGAATAGTTCGACCCGGCGATCACCGCTTGCACCACCTGTTCGCGATCGACGCCGAGATCCTCGGCGATTTCGCTCGCGGTCGGTGCGCGCCCCAGGCCCTGCGCCAGCTTCGCGGTGGCCTTGTTCACCCGCATCTGGAGGTCTTTGACGGTGCGCGGGACCTTCACCGCCCACGCGTGGTCACGGAAGTGCCGACGGACCTCGCCCATCATCGTCGGTACGGCGAACGACAGGAATTCTGTTCCGTTGTCGACGTCGAATCGATTGAGCGCATTGACCAGCCCGACACGCGCTGCCTGCACAAGATCTTCGTGTGACTCACCGCGGTTGCGGTAACGACGTGCGATGTGATCGGCAAGCGGCAGGCAGCGCTCACAGATCAGATCGCGTTGCCGGTGGTAGGCACCCGACCCCTCATCCAGTGTTTTGAGGTGACGGAACATTTCCGTCACATCGGAATAATCGGAATTTGGTCCAGCCACGCGTACGTCCGTCCCTCGAAGAATTGCAATGCGGGCTCGCGGATCTGAACCTGATCGAGCACGTATACCCTCGTAATGACCAGCCCAAACGCCCTGACAGCCCGGGCGGGAGGCACAGTCGATCGGCGGTGGCTTTTAAGCTGCTGGTCATGGACGTTTGGACCCGGAATAACATCAAGATCGTTGGAAACCAGAGCGGTCCGACGCTGTTCCTAGCCCACGGTTTCGGGTGTGACCAAAACCTGTGGCGGCTCATCGTCGACCGGCTGCAGTCGGACTTTCGCATTGTGTTGATGGACCACGTCGGCTCCGGGGCCTCGGACCCCAAGGCGTGGGACGACACCAAGTACTCGTCGCTGGACGGCTACGCCGACGACGTCGTCGAGATTCTGCGCGACCTTGATCTGCGCGACGTGGTGTTCGTCGGCCACTCGGTGGCGGCGATCATCGGTGTCCTCGCGGTCATCACCGAGCCCGACCGGATCGCCAAACTCGTCATGGTCACTCCGTCGCCTCGCTACATCGACGACGACGGCTACCTCGGCGGGTTCTCGAGGGCTGACATCGACGAACTTCTGGAGTCCCTGGAACTGAATTACCTTGGCTGGTCGCGTGCCATGGCCCCGGTGATCATGGGTAATTCCGACCGGCCGGAGCTCGCCGAGGAACTCGAGGCGTCGTTCTGCCGAACCGATCCCGACTGCGCGCGGGTGTTCGCCCGCGCCACATTCCTGTCCGACAACCGCGCCGACCTGCCGCGGGTCTCGGTACCCACGCTGATCCTGGAGTGCTCCGAGGACGCGATCGCACCGGCATCCGTCGGAGCCTATGTGCACCAACATATTTCCGGCAGCCAGCTGGTCACGCTCGATGCGACCGGCCATTGCCCCCACGTCAGCGATCCGGACGCCACGGCCCAAGCGATCGCCGAGTTCGCCCTACCGGCATGACCGGGTTGGATCTCGACGATCACTGGGAGAACGCGCCCACCGGCAACGCGATCGCCCATCCCAACGGCCGCATCATCCGAGCCAACGCGACCCTGGCCAGCTGGCTCGGCTATGAGCGAAAACACCTGCACGGCAAGCTGATCACAGACCTGTTGACCGTCGGCGGGCGCTTGCACTACGACACCCATTTCCGGGCGATCCTGCGGATGAGCGGAAAACTCGATGGCGTGACGCTGGATTTCCTGACCGCCGACGGCACGCGGCTACCGATATTCCTCACCGCCAACATGGCCTACGACGCCGAAGGACATCCAGAGCTGTTGCGCGTCAGCGCGGTCGACGCCAAGGACCGGCGATCGTACGAGCGGGAGCTGCTGGCGCAGCGTGAGCGCGCCGAGACCGAGCGCAGCCGGGTGCAGGCGTTCGCCGAAACCCTGCGCCGCTCACTGCTTCCGCCGCTTCTCGCACCGCCGCCGGGACTGGACGCCGCCGCGTACTACCACACCGCGTCGGACGACGACGTCGGCGGCGACTTCTATGACCTGTTTCCGCTGTCACGCTCCACGTGGGGTTTCTTCCTCGGCGACGTCGCGGGAAAGGGCGTCGACGCCGCGGTGGTCGCCGGCCTGGCACGGTACGTGCTTCGCTCGGCCGCGGTCGCCGACCACGATCCGGTGAAGGCGCTTCACGTACTCAATTCGGTGCTGATGCAGGACGTCGAGATCGGCGGCAATCGGCTGTGCACGGTGATCGACGGAAGCCTCACCATGCGCGGCGACGGTTTCGACGTGTCCCTGGCCAGCGGCGGTCATCCCCCGCCGCTGCTTCTCAGCGCCGACGGATCGGCCTATTACGCCGACACCGTCGGTGGCCATGCCGCCGGGATCACCGATGACGCGCGGTTCGTCGCTCACAGATTTCACTTGGTGCCCGGGGACACCTTGGTGCTCTACACCGACGGTCTGACCGAGGCGAGCACCGGAATCGGCCATCAGCGCTACGACGACGAGGGTGCCCTGCTCGCGTTCGTCGACGCCCGCGCACCCGCCACCGCCGACACCATCGTCAACGCGTTGAAGGACCTGCTCACCAGCTTCGGGCCCGGAGTCAAGGACGACGCCGCGGTGCTCGCGCTAGGGGTGCCGGCGAACGCCTAGTCAGGTCTCGTCGGCGACGTCGTGGCGGTCCTGATGTCCACCCGGGGCCTCCGGATCGTCGTCGCGGTGGTCCAGGTCGTCCTGCAGTGCACGTTGTTCCTCGGTCGCCTTGGTGGCGTCCATCGGAGTAGCGGGCGGGTCATTCGGCGTTGACATCCGACAAGGATCGACCGCCCGCCCCCGGACAAAACCCCGTGTGACCAGAAGTACATTGCTAGGACACTAACTATTTGGCCACGATGGAGTTGTGTCCACATCAACTCCGGCGCGGGTCGACCCGCTCGCACTCGAGCAGCAAGTCTGCTTCGCGCTAGCGGTCACGAACCGAGCCGTGCGGGCGATATACCGCCCCCTGCTCGAACCGCTCGGCCTCACCCACCCCCAGTACCTCGTCATGCTGGCGCTGTGGGACCACTACAAGACCTCAGAGGCCGCAGAGCCGCCCACAAAACCACTGTCGGTCAAGGACATCGCGAGCGCTTTGCAACTCGACTCGGCGACACTGTCCCCGATGCTCAAACGCCTCGAGTCGCTCGGCTTCATCACCAGGGCACGCAGCGCCGTCGACGAACGGGCCACGGACGTGCGGCTCACCAAGGAAGGTGTGCGGTTACGGCGCCGTGCGCTCCAGATACCGCCTGCCGTCGTCGAGCGCCTGGGTGTGGACCTCGACGAACTCGAAACGCTTCGCAACGTCTTGAACCGTGTGAACACCGCCGCCCTCGCCGCGGGCGCACTCGACAACTGACCACTCAAGGAGGATTCGTGCCTGCCGCCCGCCCCAACATCGTCCAATACATCACCTATTCGTATGGACGCCGGCTTCCGGACTCCATGCGCGAGTGGGTGGCGCGCGACCTGGCCGGTCCTGGCGCGCTGCGCCGCCACATGATCCGGATGGCGATTCCACCTCTGTTCGTGCTGGCCCCGTTCTGGTTGCTTCCGGCATCGCTGTACGTACACCTGGAAATGACTGCGCCGATCTACATTTGGGCGATCCTCATGGCGCTCGCGCTCAACAAGATCTGGCGTCGGCACCGCCTGGCCCAGCACGGACTGGACCAGAACCTGGTCGACGAGATCAAGCGCAAGAAGGATGCGCGGATGCACGAGGACTACATCCGCCGCTTCGGCCCACGCCCCGAAGAGGCTCGCTGGCAGCAGAACAGCAGCCCCTTCTAGCCACGCGGAGTCGTCGGCTGCGCGTGCAGTCACCGAACCTCGTTCGCCGCGGCGACCAGGTTGCGCAACGAGGCGGTTACCTCGTCGGTCCTGCGCGTCTTCAGACCGCAGTCCGGGTTCACCCAAAGACGCTCGGCAGGAACGGAGTTCAACGCTTCTCGCAACGAAGAAGCCATCTCGCCGACGGCGGGTACCCGCGGCGAGTGGATGTCGTACACGCCGGGGCCGACGCTGTTGGCGAACCCGGCCGCGTTGAGGTCGCCGAGCACCTCCATGTGCGAACGCGCCGCCTCGAGGGACGTCACATCGGCATCGAGATCGGCGATTGCGCCGATCACCTCGCCGAACTCCGAGTAGCACAGGTGCGTGTGGATCTGTGTCGAGTCATCGACACCCGATGTCGACAACCGGAATGCGTCGACCGCCCAGCGCAGATAGGCATCCTTGTCCTTGGAGCGCAGAGGCAGCAGTTCGCGAAGCGCGGGCTCGTCGACCTGGATGATCGCGATACCCGCCTTCTGCAGATCGATGGTCTCCTCGCGAATCGCCAGCGCCACTTGGGCCGCCGTCTGGGCCAACGGCTGGTCGTCGCGCACGAACGACCACGCCAGGATCGTCACGGGCCCGGTCAGCATGCCCTTGACCGGCTTGTCAGTCAGTGACTGCGCATAGGTGATCCATTCGACCGTCATCGGGTCGGGTCGGCTGACGTCGCCGTACAGGATCGGCGGGCGAACGCACCGGCTGCCGTAGGACTGCACCCAGCCGCTCTGTGTGGCGAAGAATCCGTCGAGCTGCTCGGCGAAGTACTGCACCATGTCGTTGCGCTCGGGCTCGCCGTGCACCAGCACGTCCAGGCCGATCTCCTCTTGCAACCGGATTACGGCGGCGATCTCGGCCTGCATCCGGCGCTTGTATTCGGCGGCGTCGATCTTGCCCGCGCGCAGGTCCGCTCGGGCCAGGCGGATCGCCGATGTCTGCGGGTACGACCCGATGGTCGTCGTGGGCAGGACGGGCAGGTTCAGCCGCGCCTGCTGCGCTGCGCGGCGCCGGTCGGCGGGACCGCGTTCGGCGCCGGAGGCGGTGATGGCCGAGATCCGCTCTCGCACATCGTCGTTGTTCAACCGGGGATCGGCGCGCCGCGACGCGATGGCCGCGTTGGACGCCGCGATCTCACCGTCGATCGCCTCGCGTCCGCCCTTCAAGCCGCTGGCGAGCGCCACGACCTCGGTCACTTTCTCGAAGCCGAAGGCCAACCAGCTGCGCAAGGCGCCGTCGATAGAGGGCTCCGCATCGAGCGTGTACGGAACGTGCAGCGTCGAGCACGACGTCGAAACCGCGACGTGCTGCGCCGACCCCCGCAGTGTAGTCAGGGTGCCGAGAGCCGATTCCAGGTCGGTGCGCCAGATGTTGCGACCGTCCACGACGCCGGCGACGAGGAGTTTGTCGGCCAGTTCGGGCACCGCGGCGACCGCGGACACCCCGCCCGCGACGAGGTCGACACCGATCGCTTCGACCGGCGTTCGCGCCAGCGCGGGCAAGGCATCCGAGAGCTCGCCGAAGTAGGTGGCCACCAAGATCGCCGGCCGATTCGTCAGCCGACCGAGCTGTGCGTAGGTGCGCTCCGCGAGTTCGGCTGCGGTGTCGACAAAGTCGGTCACCAGAACGGGTTCGTCGATCTGCACCCACTCCACGCCCCGCTCAGCGAGAAGTGCCAGCAGCTCCCCGTATACCACGGTCAAGTCGGCGAGCCGGTCGATCGGGGGGCCCGCGCTGTGCACCGCCTTGCTCAAGGCAAGGAAAGTGATCGGCCCGATGACGACAGGGCGGGCCGGAATGCCCTGTGCGCGAGCTTCTTCGATTTCACCGAGGATCTTGGCCGGGTTCAGCGCGAAATGCGTGTCCGGAGCGAGTTCGGGCACGATGTAGTGGTAGTTGGTGTCGAACCACTTCGTCATCTCCAGGGGAGCGATGTCGTCGTTGCCGCGCGCGGCAGCGAAATAGCGGTCCAGTTCATCGGACACGTCCGCGACTCGCGGGGGCAACGCACCCACCATGGCGGCGGTGTCGAGCACCTGGTCGTAGTAGGAGAACGTGTTCACCGGAACGGAATCCAGCCCCGCGGCGACGAGCGCCTCCCAGGTGTCGCGGCGCAGTTCGGCGGCGACGGACTCGAGTTCGTCGCGTCCGACGGTGCCGGCCCAGTACTTCTCGACGGCTCGTTTGAGTTCACGGTTCGGGCCGATGCGCGGGGAACCGAGGATGGTGGCATAGAACGGTGTTGCGGTCATGACGACGTCCTCATCGGTACGGCGGATGTTCATCGCCGGAGGGTGTCGTACCGAGCGGTCACGCCATGAGCAACCCGCTTCGGCCACAGCCCATTCCGCGAGGCGATGAACCACCGGACGCGGCGCGCCCGGTACATCTGGCAGGTCTTCGGACTCGCAGGCTCGCACATGGTCGTGCACCTAATGGCCGTCGCTTCCCAGCCCGTGGGGCCAGTGCTGTTGACGGCGGTCGTTCCTGCATACCGCTGCGGGACAGTCCCGGATTCTCACCGGGTTCCCTCTCGCACCGCACCCGAATCGGCTGCGGCACTCGATGCCGACGGCCCTCCCCCGAATCCGAGATCGGTTCGCCCGCAAACCAGCTGCGCGACCAGCCTACCCCTACCGCCGGGCCAGCCACTCGGCCAGGGACCTGCCTGCCTCCAACACATGACGTTCGGCGATGTCCCGCGCGGCGTCGGCATCACGACGCTCGAGCGCATCCAGTAGCTCCTCGTGCTCGGACAGCGAGTGCTTCTCATGTTCGGGGAATACGGTGAGGAAATTCGTGGGCACCACCCGCGCGGCCTGCCGGATCTGCGTCAGCAACCGTGGTGAGTGGGCGGCACGGTGGATGGCCTGGTGGAACAGCCAGTTCGCTTCGCCGATCGTGTCGTCCCCCGACCGCGTGACGACATCGGCGGCCAGCTGCCGCAGCTGTGCGAGCTCGTCGGCGGCCACCCGCTCGGCCGCCCACGCGGCCGCCTGCCCGGTGAGCACACCGAGGATGGTGAAGCTGTCCTGCACATCGCGCGGACTGATTCCGATGACTGTGATGCCGCTGCGCGGCGCCACTTTCACCAAGCCCTCAAAGGACAGTTCGAGCAACGCTTCCCGCACGGGCGTACGGCTTGTCGAGAACTCCTCGGTGATCGCGTCGAGGTCGACGCGGGTGCCAGGAGGCAGCGCTCCGGTGAGGATGCGGTCCCGCAACTCCCGGGCGGCGCGTTCACGCACCGTGCCGGAGATGTCGACTGACCGGGTCATGTTCCGACTTTAGCAGGCAAAACATCCCACATTTGAAATCTGATATATCAAATGTTAACTTTCGGACCATGACCCGGACCGACCACATGGCGCTCGTCGCCTTCATGCAAGCCGGCAGCACCTCGGTGTACGCCGGATCGTGGCGTCACCCCGCCACCGAGCACGGCTACCTCGATGCCGGCTACTACGCCAAGATCGGCAGGCAACTCGAAGAGGGCTGCTTCGACCTG
Organism: Mycobacterium lehmannii; assembly: GCF_002245535.1. Lineage (GTDB taxonomy): Bacteria > Actinomycetota > Actinomycetes > Mycobacteriales > Mycobacteriaceae > Mycobacterium > Mycobacterium lehmannii. The sequence continues at coordinate 106,770 of NZ_NKCN01000019.1, forward strand.
ATGTTCTTCGACGATCGGCTCGCGATGCCGGGCATCTACGGCGGGTCGGTGGCCGAGGCCGCGCGGTACGGCGCCCGCCCGGTCAAGCTCGATCTTGGTGTCGTGCTCGGCGTGCTGGCCCATACGACGTCGCACATCGGGCTCGGCGCCACCTACTCGACCACCTACTACGCCCCGTTCCACGTCGCGCGCACGTTCGCCACGCTCGATCATCTGTCGGGCGGCCGCGCCGCGTGGAACGTGGTGACGTCGGTCAACGACAGTGAGGCGCAGAACTTCGGCGTCGACAGCCACCTCGGCCACGACGAACGGTACGACCGCGCCGACGAATTCCTGGACGTGGTGACCGGCTTGTGGGACACGTGGGAAGACGACGCGGTGCTGCACGACCGGACGTCAGGTCAATATGCGGATCCGGCGAAGGTGCACGAACTGGGTCACGTCGGCCAGTACTTCCGCGCGCGCGGACCGCTGACCGTCCCTAAAACACCGCAGGGACGTCCCGTCATCATCCAGGCCGGCTCGTCGGGCCGCGGACGCGAATTCGCCTCGCGCTGGGCCGAATTGATCTTCACCGGCGACCCCGGCCTTGAGGTGGCGCGTGAACACTACGCCGATCAGAAAGCGCGCATCGCCGCCGCTGGGCGCGACCCTGACGCGGTGCGCATCTGCCCGATGGCTTATGCGGTCGTCGGCGAGACGGAGTCGCACGCCAAAGAGCGCGAGGCGATGTTCCTCAACGATCTGGTGCACCCGATGGCCTCGCTAACCCTGCTGTCGGAGCTGATGAACTACGACTTCGCCCGACACGACCTCGACGACCCGGTGACCGACGAGATGATCGCATCGGTCTCCGGAATCCGCGGACTCGTACAGAACCTGCGCAATCACATCGGCGGCGACACCGTCACGGTGCGCGACCTCGCCGGCCACCGCGCCACTCTGCTGCAGGGACCACGATTCGTCGGCACCGGTGAACAGGTCGCCGACCAGATGGCCGAGTGGTTCACCGGTGACGCCTGCGACGGGTTCGTCCTGGCCGCAACGCATTTACCCGGCGCGTTCGAAGACGTGGTCCGCATGGTCGTTCCGCAGTTGCAGCGCCGCGGCCTGTTCCGCACCCGGTACGAGTCCTCGACGCTGCGTGGGCACCTTGGGCTGCAGCGCCCAACCGCCCGGGTTCCGGCGTGATGCTCGACGGCCTGCGGGTACTCGAGTTCGCGACGCTGGCTGCGGCCCCACTGGCGGCGACCTACCTCGGCGAGTTCGGCGCCGAGGTGATAAAGGTCGAGGACCCCAGATGCGGCGACCCCATCCGCACCTGGGGCCATCAGCGCAACGGCGTCGGTCTCATGTGGAAGTCCCTGTCGCGCAACAAGAGATCCATCACCTTGAACCTGCGCTGCGCCGACGGACAGGCCATCGCCCGCCGCCTAGCCGAACAGGCCGACGTCGTCGTCGTCAACACCCGACCGCAGACCCTGCAGAAGTGGGGCTTGGATTACGAGAGCCTGCGCGCGGTCAACGACCGGATCGTGATGCTGCACATCACCGGCTACGGGCTGACCGGGCCGAAGAGCGAGCGCCCCGGCTTCGGCACGCTCGGCGAGGCGATGAGCGGTTTCGCCCACATCACCGGAGAGGCCGACGGCCCGCCGACGCTGCCGCCGTTCATGCTCGCCGACGGGGTGGCGTCTCTGAACGCCGCGTACGCGGTGATGATGGCGCTCTACCACCGCGACGTGCACGGAGCGCCGGGACAGTTGATCGACATCAACCTGATCGACCCGCTGGCCAGGTTGTTGGAACAGACGCTGCTCGGCTACGACCAGCTGGGGTTGGTGCCCGAACGGGCCGGCAATCGGTGGGACATCTCCGCGCCGCGCAACACCTACCGCACCGCCGACGGCAAGTGGCTGGCGATGTCGGGCAGTTCACCGGCGTTGGCGCTGCGGGTCTTCCGCGCCATCGGTCGCGACGACCTGGTCGCCGACGCCGACTTCTCGGATCCGCAACGCCGCCTCGCCCGGGCCCGCGAAGTCGACGCGGTGGTCGCCGACTGGGTCGCCACCAAAACCCTTTCCGAGGCGATGGCGGTGTTCGAAGCCCAGGAGGTGGCGGCCGCACCCGTCTACGACATCACCGACCTGATCGCCGACGAACAACTTCGATATCGGGAGGTGTTCGTTCCGGTCGACGACGCGGAGTTGGGGGCGATGACCGTGCAAGCGCCGGTACCGCGGTTCTCGTCGGCCACGGGCCGAGTCGCCCACCTCGGGCCGCGCTTGGGCGAACACAACGCCGAGGTCTACGGCGAACTGCTCGACATGTCCGTCCCCGACATCGCACAACTGCGCGCCGACGGCGTGCTCTGACCACGAAAGAAAATCGATGACCAACCTGCTGCGGCGCTCCGAACTCGCCCTGCCCGCAAGTAACGACCACATGTTCGCCAAGGCCGCCGGGTGCGGTGCGGACCTGGTGTTCCTCGATCTGGAGGACGCGGTACCGCCCGCCTTCAAGGTGCAGTCACGCGCCAAGGCGATCACGGCGCTCAACGAGATCGACTGGGGCAGTACAGCACGTGCGATCCGCATCAACGGCCTCGACACACCGTGGTGTCACGACGATCTGATCGAGGTCGTCACCCATGCGGGCCGCAACCTCGACACCGTCGTGATTCCGAAGGCGCGTACGGCCCGCGATGTGTGGTGGGTCGACGTGCTGCTGACCCAGCTGGAGTCGAAGCTGGGTCTGGACAACCGGATTCGGCTGGAGGTGCTGATCGAAGAGGTCGAAGGCCTGGCCAACGCCGAAGCCATCGCCACGGCCAGTTCCCGTCTCGACGCGCTCATCTTCGGGGTCGGTGACTTCTCCCTGTCGCAGGGCGCGCGGGTGGACACCAACTTCGACCCGCTGGGCGAATACGTCGGCGACTTCTGGGCCTACGCCCGCAACAAAGTCATCGTCGCCGCTCGCATCGCCGGCATCGACGCGGTCGACTCGCCCTACCCCGACTTCGGCAACCTCGCCGGATACGAGCGCGACGCGCGCCGGTCGGCGCTGATGGGCTACACCGGCAAGTGGGCCATTCACCCCGACCAGGTGCCGATCGCCAACGACGTGTACGCACCGACGCCCGACCAGATCGCCCTGGCCGAACGCAACGTCGCCGCATACCGCGAAGCGGAGAACAACGGCCGCGGCGCGGTGGGCGTTGAAGGTGTGCTGGTCGACGCCGCGCACGTCAAGATGGCCGAAGAGACGCTGGCCCGTGCGGCGTTGATCGCGTCGAAATCCTGATCCGGCGCCTAGGACAACAGCGTCTGGCCCAGGTAGGCGCCCGACTCGACTCCCGGCAGGATCGCGAACGTCGCCGACCCGATCGTGGTGATCCACTCGTTCAGCGCATCGGCCGCGGCGAGCCGCCGCTGCACCGGTGTGAACTGCACGGCCGGATCACGTTGGTACGCAGCGAAGATGAGCCCGCTGTCCGTGATACGCCCGGCGGGCGGCGCGTCGTCATAGTTGTAGGGCCTGCGCAGAAACCGTTCGTCGTCGCTGTGCGGACGGGCCAGCGCGACATGCGCATTCGGCGGGATCACCGGTATGCCGTCTTCGGCCGCGTCGAAGTCCGGGACGTCGTCTTCCCGCCGCCCGGTCAACGGCGCGCCGCTGTCGAGGCGACGGCCGACGCTGAGTTCCTTGCTGGTCCGGTCGAGCTCGTCCCACGTGTCCAGCTCCGCGCGGATGCGGCGCAGCACCAGCGTCGTACCCCCGGCGAACCACGGCTGATCGTCACCGGAATCCCAGACGTGCCGATCGAAACCCGCCTCATCGACGACGTTGGCGGTCCCGTCGACCTGGCCCATCAGATTTCGCATACTGTGCGCACCCGAGCCCGCTGCTTGCCGAAACCCCTTCTGCCGCCATCGCTGCCGGGTCATGGTGCGCACGTTCTTCAGCAGCACTCGGCTGGTGTGAGCGACGGTGATCGGGTCGTCGGCACAGATCTGCAGCAGGAGGTCACCGCCGCACCACTGCGGTTCGAGCCGGTCGGTGGCGAAGGCCGGCGGATCGGCGACCGCCCGTGGGCGCCGATTCCCGAGCCCGATCCGGTCGAACAGGCTCGGCCCGACACCGACGGTGACGGTGAGCCTGGCCGGCCGTTGCGCCAGTTCGGGTTCGGTGTCGGCCAGAGCGGGAGTGCCTTGGGTCAAGCGCTCGGCGTCCGACGTCCACAGCCTCAGCACGGCTGCCAACGTCTCCCGCGGGTCGCGATGCGGCTGCGGTTCGAGGTCGAGTGCGACGAACAACGCGTGCGCCTGCGGGGACGTCGCGACACCGGCCTGATGCGCCCCGTGAAACGGTTCGACGGCCCGGTCAACGGCGTCGGCAGGAACCGCGGATTGGGCGATGCCGCTGTGGCTCAGCGTCGCCCCCGCCGCCACCGCGACGGCGCTGCCCGCGAGAAGACGACGCCGATTGAGGTGGAACCGACCGTCGGCCACGCCGTCACCCATGGTCATGGTGTGGTGCGGAACCGCCCGTGGCCGGTTGGTAATCCTCGTTGGCACCGGCGAAGTCACGCACCTGGGCGGTGACCGGCAGCGTCGACCCGTCCTCGAACTCGACGGTCAGCGTCACCTCGGAACCGGGCAGCAGGGGCTGTCTGAGGTCCATCAGCATCAGGTGGTCACCACCTGGCACCAGGGCGTGTGAGCCTCCGGCCGGGATCATCAGGCCCCCGTCTTTGGCGCGCATCGTCCTGGCGCCCGCGTCGACCGCCACTTCGTGCACCTCGACCCGTCCGGCGGCGTCCGAGCGCCCGGAGACGATGCGCGCGTCGTGGTGCCCGGCGTTGGTGAACGTGCCGAACACCGCGGCCATACCGGTCTCGGCCGCACTGGCCCATTGGTCGGCGAACGTCACCTCCGAGGCCATCGGCCCTTCGTCGTGTTGGCCATGTGCCGTGCAAGCCGCCACGACGGCCGCTGTGATGAAAAGTACCAGCGCGTGATAGATCCTGTTAGACATCGACTTTCGCCTCCTGCTCGGCGCCCCGCTTCTTGACCGCTCCGACGATGAGGTCGACGACCACGAATGCGGCGAGGCTGAGGCCGAACAGCGGCAACGCCCAACCCACCGCGACCGCACCAACCACGAGCAACGTGATCACCCCCGGGTGCAGACCATGCAGGACGCCTCGCAGCGGCGGGCGACCAGCCGCCCACGCCGAACCCTTTGTCGGCCTGCGTTGCCACCACATGAGGTAACCGCGGACGACGATCGTGATCAGCCCAATCGCGGTGAGCGCCAACACGATCTGGTTCACCACCCCGAACAACACCCCCATGTGCGCGTCGATCGCCCAGTTGGTGAGCTTGGCCAGAAGCGGCCACTCGGCCTGATTGACCCGGTCGATGATCGCTCCGGAATCGGGGTCCACCGAGACCGCGTCGTACCGAGTGGGCCAGTCGCGCTTGTTCTCCGCGACTTCCCAACCCTGGCCGTCGCCGCGGGGAGGGTACATCCACATCGGGCCGGACAGGCCCGCGGCGCGTGCCGCGCTCAACGCGGTGTCCGCGCCGTGTAGTGCGGCGTCATCGCCGCCGACGACGGCCTCTCCGTGGTGATGCCCATGGCCCGCGTCGGTGTCGGTCGACTGCATGAGTGCGGTGTCCACCAACGGCGCTGTGGTGTTCAGCCTTTCCTGCAGCAGATTGACCGTCTCACCGCCGTAGCGCGACCAGGTGATGCCGGTGACCGACAGCCCGAGCAGCGCAACGATGATCCAAACCCCCACCGCGCCATGCCAGGACAGGGTGCGGCGACGGTCTGTCTTGTCTCGGTCGGGAAGCGCGATGCGACGCAGCTTCTTGGTGTCGCGGCGGTGCAGATACCACAGCGCCAGACCCGCCAGCGCGATCACCCACAACCAGCTCGCCGCAAGCTCGCTGTAGTTGCGGCCCACGGCCCCGAGATGCAGGTTGCGGTGCAGCTCGTCGAACCACGCGCGCACCGGCAGCCACTGGCCGTAGGTGGTCAGCGCGCCACTGATCTCACCGCTGTACGGGTCGACGAATACCGTTCTCGCATAGTCGGGGGGAACGTCGTCCACCGCGAGCACGACGCGTGTGGTGTCATCGGCCGCGACGGGCGGGCCGATCTGCTCCACCGTTCCCTCGGGGTATTCGGCACGCACGGCGCGCAGCTGTTCGGCCAGGGGGATTCGGTGCTCCCCGACGTTGTCGACGGTGACCTTCTCGCGGTAGACCGCGTCGTCGATCTGGGGAATGACCGCGTACAACAAGCCGGTGACAGCGGCGATCAGAATGAACGGACCGACGAAAACGCCGGCATAGAAATGCAATCGAAGTAACAGCGCACGCACGCCGCGCTGGCGCTGACGCGCGGGCGTGCCGAGGGTGGGGGTCGTTGTCATGAATGGCGGACCTTCAGCCGGCGGCCCGGCGAGCACGCTCGACGAGCCGGAAATTGAGGTGAGGTGAGTTACGTCGAAAGCCGCGACGCCTGTCGCGGCCGATCTCGGTGCGCGGCGGGGGCTAAGCCGCCGTTGCCAACCTCAGTGGCGGAGCACGCATGCCGAGGCCGCAACTCAACAGGACGGACTCGGCGACAACGGTTTTGACGACACGGTGTACCCGCCGCGCGCGCGGGCGCAGTCCGGACGTGGCGAAGATCCGCAGCCACTGCAACACCGATACGCAGACGACGTAGAGGTATTCGACGGCAGCGATCGCCGTTCCCAGGATCACGGCGGCCGCGATATGGGCCGCGGTCATCGCGGGCGTCAGGCCAAGGGCGGCGGCCGAGTGCACGTGCCCACCGGCGATGACGAAGGACAGGTGGCCGAGGAGTTGGGCGAGGCTCAGGGCGCCGACGGCGCCGAGCAACCGCCTGTGACGACCGTCGAGCGCGGGTCGGGCGACCACGGCGCCCACGGTGGCGCAGACGAGCATCGCGACGATCAGCGCCGATCCCGCGGGAAGCTGACCGCCGGCGAACGTATGCGCGGTCGCGGTCAAGACGGCAGAACACGAGCCGACCAGACCCCCGCGCACCCAACGTGCGCGCGACTTCGGCGTGTTCACCTGCAGAACTCTACCGTCGGCGCCGCCGGGTCAGCCCTCGACCACCACACCCGCGGCGGCTTCGATGGGTTTCACCACCGCCGTGAAGTCCGATTCGGCCCCCTCGCTGGCCATCGTCGCCTCCCAGACCTGGCCAACGGCGTCGGCGAGTTCGGTCGGCAGGCCCAGCGCCCTGGCCTCGTCGAGGTAGAGCCGGACGTCCTTGACCATCAACCCCGTCGCGAAGCCGTAGTCGAACGTGCGGGGTAGCACCGCCCGCGGGAATTTGTCCCGACTGGCGTGAGTGCCACCGGAACCGGCGTTGAGGACATCAATCATCACCCGGGCGTCGAGTCCTGCCTTCACACCGGCCACCATCGCCTCGGCGGTGACAGCCAGTGTCGTCGCGGCGATGACGTTGTTGACGAGCTTCATCGTCTGCGCAGCGCCGGGCTTCTCGCCGACGAATGTCGGCCGTCCGAGGGTTTCGAACAGCGGTGCGCACCTCTGGTAGTGAGCCCGCGGCCCCGACACCATGATGGCCAGGGTGCCCGCCTCGGCCCCGTGCACACCGCCGCTGACGGGACTGTCGAGCGCCGCGATCCCGCGCTCGGCCAACAGCGCGCTGTTGCGCTGCGCGGCTTGGCTTCCCACCGTCGACAGGTCGACGAAACGCTCGACGACGGTCCCGCAGGCGACCTCTGCGGCGACGGACTCCGAGGCCTGCGGGCTGGGCAGGCTCGCCAGTATCGTCGGCGCGCGGTCGGCGACCTCGCGCGCCGAGGCCGCCCGCTCGGCACCGGCGTCAACCGCCCTGTCGACCACCGCGGGGCGGGCGTCGCAGACGACCACCCGATGCCCGGCCGCCCGCAGGCGGTCTGCCATCGGGAAGCCCATGTTGCCGAGTCCGACGAATCCGATGTCCATGCCGTGCCCTACCGCTGTTCGGCGTCGTCGAAGGCGGCGCGCGCGGTGCGGAAGGCCTCCACCGCAGCGGGCACACCTGCGTAGACCGCGACCTGCATGAAGATCTCGCGGATCTCTTCGGGGGTTACGCCGTTGGTCAGGGCGCCTCGGACGTGGGTGCGAAGCTCGTTGGGGCGGTTCAACGCCGCGAGCATCGCAAGGTTGAGCATGCTGCGCGTCTTGTAGGACAGGCCGTCGCGTCCCCAAACCGCTCCCCAGCAGTACTCGGTCACCAAATCCTGGAACGGCCCGGTGAAATCGTCGGCACTGTCTGCCGCCTTCTGCACATAGGCCTCACCGAGCACCGCCGTGCGGATCTCGCGGCCCTTGTCGTACACGTCTTGGTCCACCACTCGAGAGTGGCAGACCGCGACGAGCCGTGCTCAGCCGGCAGGTGCGGGGGCCGGAGCCGGAGGCGGCGGTGCGGGCGCGGGTGCGGGTGCCGCGAACGGCGCGGGGGCCGGAGGCGGAGGCAGTGGCGGCGCGGCCAACGGTGCAGGAGCCGGCGCTGGGGCCGGAGGCGGCGGGGGTGCCGGAGCCGGCTCGAGACGCGCCACCGCGTAGGCCGCACCCTCGGCGGCCATCCCATTCACGATGTAGGAGTTGTGCGCGAAGCTCGGCAGACCGATGGGAGCGCCGTTGCAGATCGTGTCCCCCTCGGCACACAGGTCCAACGTCTTGTCCTGATACGACGGTCCGATGACGATCGCGGGCGCACCGGCATCGGTGAGGAACTGATCCGAGGGCCTGCCGAACAGCACGACAGCGGCAACGTGGTCGCCGACTTCCTCCGACATCGGCTCGGGGATGAACTCGCGGTACTCGGCGGGGATCTCCTCGGGGATCTCAGCGGACGTCACATATCCGGCGACCGCGGCACCTTGTGAGAATCCGCCGAGCACGATGTCGGTGTCGGGGCATGCCGCGGCCGTCGACTCGACTTTCTGTCCCGCATCGCGGATTCCGTCGACGACCGTGCGTGCGAACTGGATGCGGTTGCCGAAGTCGCCGCTGGCCAGGTAGTTGACCGGATAGACGTCGATGGACCGTGGGCCGGCCTGGGCGCGCAGCTGGTCGACGAATGCCTGCCCGACCCCGCCGACACCGACCGGCTCGCCGGTCCCGCGCGCGAACACCACCTGCACGTCCGGGCAAGCGGGCGGCGGGGCCGTATACACATCTGTCGCTGCCGACGTACGCCTAGGGCGCGACGTCAGTTGCAGCCCTACTCGCGTAAGAACACGACAGACACGAACTCA
>NZ_NKCN01000002.1 GCF_002245535.1 Mycobacterium lehmannii
CCCCCGGGATCTGCGAACCCCCCCACCGCTCCACCGGAACCCGGTGCGCCGCAGAACAAGACCTGGCAGACGATGCTGCTACCCCCGACCGGTTGACGGTGGGCCCCGTCAGCCCTTCAAACCGAGCGGCCCGGCCAACTCGGTCAGTGTGGGGATCAAGACGTCCCATCCGCCGAGCACCTGGATCGCGACGTGATCGGCACCCGCGTCCAGGTGCTCGTTGAGCCGCGCGGCGATCGCGTCGGGGGTGCCGTGGGCGACGAGCGCGTCGATCAGCCGGTCGCTGCCGGGCTTGGCGACGTCGTCCTCGGTGAAGCCCAAACGCTTCCAGTTGTTCAGGTAGTTCGACAGGTTGAGGTAGAAATCGACTGTCTGCCTGCCGATCTCGCGCGATGCCTCGGCGTCGCGGGCCAATACGACCTTGTGCTCCGGTGCGATGAACACCGTGGGGCCCAAGAGGTTTCGTGCCTCTCCGGTGTGCTGCGGGGTGGTCAGGTACGGGTGCGCCCCTGCGCTGCGCTGCGCCGACAGCTTGAGCACCTTGGGCCCCAGCGCCGCGATCACCCGCCGGCTCGTCGGCACCTTCTTCGCATCCAGCGCGTCGAGGTACTCGACGAGCACGTCGTACGGTTTGCGGTACTCCTCGGTGTGCTCGGGATGACCGATACCGATGCCCAGCAGGAACCGGCCCGGATACGCCTCCTCGACGCGGTGGTAGGCGTCGGCGACCTCGCCGGCGGGCGCCGTCCACACGTTGATGATCCCGGTCGCGACCTGAAGGTTCTCGGTGCGCTCGAGGATCGGCTCGACGTATTCCAGGTTGCCGGCAGGCGATCCGCCGATCCACACCGCGCCGTAGCCGAGCTTCTCGATCTCCACGGCCTGTTCGGGTTTCGGAACGCCGAACGTCCATACGCCGTAGCGGCCGAAATTGGGCTTGAGCTCAGTCATACGGATCCCTTCGGTGGTGACGTCACTTCAATCCGAGCGGACCCGCCAATTGAGCCAACGCGTCCACCAGCTTGTCCGGTCCGGTGAGCACCTGCACGGGCACGTGGTCGGCGCCCGCCTCGAGATGCTCGTTGAGCCGTTCGGCTATGGCGTCGACGGTGCCATACGCCACCACGGCGTCGACAAGCCGGTCGCTGCCCGGCTTCGCGACCTCGTCGTCGGTGAATCCGAGACGCTTCCAGCTGTTGAGATAGTTCGTCAGGTTGAGATAGATCGCGAGTGCCTTGCGGCCGACCGCGCGCGCCTGCTCGGGGTCGGTGGTCGGCACCACCTTGTGCTCAGGAGCGATGAACGCATCCGGGCCGATCAGCTTGCGCGCCTCGGCGGTGTGTTCCGGCGTCGTCAGGTAGGGGTGCGGCCCGGCCGCGCGGTCCGCGGACAGCTTGAGCACCCGCGGACCCAGCGCCGCGACCACCCTTCTGTCCTTCGGCACCCCGTGCTCGTCGAGCTTGTCGAGGTAGGTGACGAGCGCGTCGTACGGCTTCTGGTATTCGGTATGAGCCTCCGGGTGGCCGACGCCGATACCCAGCACAAAGCGTCCCGGATGGGCCTTCTCGATGCGGTGGAAGGACTCGCTGACCGGCTCGGCGTCCGCGGTCCAGATGTTGACGATGCCGGTCGCCAGTTTGAGTGTGTTCGTCGCCTCGAGAATCGGTTCCGCCCAGGACAATTCGGCCGCCGGTGAACCGCCTGCCCAGATCGCCCCGTAGCCGAGGTCTTCGATGGCCCGCAGTTGCTCCGGGCTCAGCTTCTGCCACATGGAGTAATGGCCGAACGCGCCGTACCTGCCGAGATCGGGTTTCGTCATGGTCGCTCCAACTTCTCGGTGTCCAAGGGTTATTCCGGCTATCCGGCTGTGAGGGGAAGTTCCGTCGGGGTCGGCGCTTCGGGGGCCGGCGCAACCAACGGTAGATCGATGACGAACCGGGTGTCGCCGGGCGCGGACGTGACCTGGATGTCGCCGTGGTGCTTTTCGACGACGATGCGCCGGGCGAGATCGAGCCCCAGACCGGTGCCCTGACCGAACGGCTTGGTGGTGAAGAACGGTGTGAAGATGCGGTCGATGTTCTTCTCGGCGATGCCTTGCCCGTCGTCGCAGATCTCGACGCGGATCATTTCGTCGTTCTTGCGCGACGTGCGGATCGTCAACGTGCCCTCATAGTTCATCGCTTGGATCGCGTTGTCGATGATGTTGGTCCAGACTTCGTTGAGATCGCCTGGGTAGCACATCAATTGAGGCAGTGTGGTGTCCTTCTCCCACACCAGCGCGACCGGTTTGTCCTTACCTACCTTGTCGCCGAAGATGGTCTTGATCGTGCTGTGGATCAGCTCGTGGACGTTGGCGGCCTGGTACTCGCTGCGGTCCATCTGCGAGTACTGCTTGGCGCCGGCCAGCAGCGCCGAGATCCGCTTGCTGGCGTCGGCGATCTCGTTCATCCGTAGTTCGGCGTCGATCGTGTACTTCAGCCAACCCAATGCGCTTTGCAGCGTCGCCGAGCAGTCGACGTCATCGATCGAGGCTTGCACACGTTCGAGCCAGTCGAGGTCCAGGCCCGCCTCCACGAACGTCGGGGCGTAGTCCCAGGCGCTGGCGATGCCGCGGCCCTCCAGCCAGTCGCCGATGTGCTCTTCGGAGTCGGACAACTCCAGCGCGGTGAGTTCCTGCGCCTTGGACTTGGCGACCTGCTCGGCGACTTCGTCCTGGATTCGCACGAGCACCCGCAGCGCTTCCGGGGTGAACTTGCCGTCGGCCAGCATCGCCAGCTTGTAGCGCATCTTGCCGACGCCCTCGCGAAGGTCGGCCACCGCGCGGGCGGCGGCCGCCGCCGGGTTGTTGAGCTGATGGGTCAGGCCGGCGGTGATCGTGCCCAGCGCCAGCAGCTTCTCGCGCTGGCCGAGGATCTGACTCTGGCGCCGGCCGCCGACGCGGTGCCCCTCGAGCAGGTGCACTGCCATCGGGAACTCCGCTTGCATGAATTTCGCGAACGCGTCGGCGTCGAGCACGAAGAAGCGGGACGGCCTCGTGACGCGAACCGAGGCTTCGTAGAGGTGCTCCTCGCCGGGGACGTAGGCCGACCACGCGCCGCAGTACACCCCGCGCTGGGACGTGCGATTGGTCTCGATGTCCACGCCGCCCGAGCGCTTCGACATCACCAGCTCACCGTCGAGCAGCACGTAGAAACAGGTCGCGGGGTCGCCCTCGGTGCACACCGGACCGGGGTCGAACGTGGTGATGTGGCCGTTGTCGCACAGCACCTGTAGTTGCCGGTCGTCGAGCGCCTCGAACAGGAACAGCGAGCGCAGTTCGTCGGGCATGCACTGGTTCTCGTTGTCGCCCATCACGCCTCCGCCAGGTATCGGTGCACCAACATCACCGCCATCGACCCTTCGCCGACGGCGGCCGCCACCCTCTTGGCGGATTCGGAACGCACATCTCCTGCAACAAACACACCGGGCACGCTTGTTTCCAGGTGGTGCGGCGGACGGTCCAGCGTCCAGCCGGCCACGTCGCGCAGATCGGGTCCGGCGAGGATGAATCCGTGGTCGTCGCGGGCGATACCGGCCTGTTCCACCCAGTCGGTGCGCGGTTCGGCTCCGATGAAGATGAACATGCGCCCGCACGTGTGTTCCTCGCGCACACCGGTGTTCAGGTTCTCCAGGCAGATGCGTTCGAGGTGGCCGTTGCCTTCGACCTTGTGCACTGCGGTGTGCGGAAGTTCGCGGATGTTGTCGGTCGTCCTGATCTGCTGGATCAGGTAGTAGGACATCGAGTCCTCGAGGGTGCGGCGGCAGACGATGCTCACCTTCTTCGCGGTTCGTGACAGGAACATCGCGGCCTGCCCCGCGGAGTTGGCGCCGCCGATGACGAAGACCTCCTCGTCCTCGCATTCGGCGGCCACCGAGGAGGTGGCTCCGTAGTAGACGCCTGCGCCGGTGAGATCTGCGCAGCCCTCGGCGGGCAGCTGGCGGTACTCCACACCCATCGCCAGAATCACGGCCCGCGTCCCGATCGACCGGCCGTCGGACAGGTGGACGGTGCGCGCGTTGCCGTCGATCTCGAGCGCGGTGACCTCGGCCGCCGTGATGAGCTCGGCCGCGAACTTCTCGGCTTGTCTGCGGGCCCGTTCGGCGAGCTGAGACCCCGAGACGCCGTCGGGAAAGCCGAGGTAGTTCTCGATCCGTGAGCTCTGGCCGGCCTGCCCACCGGTTGCCGTGCGCTCGATGAGCACCGTCTTGAGGCCTTCGGAGGCACCGTATACCGCCGCGGCCAGACCCGCGGGGCCGCCGCCGATGACGACCAGATCGTAGAAGTCCTCCGAGGGCGTGATCGACAAGCCGAGCGTCGCGCCGAGTTCGGCGTCGTCCGGCGCGACGAGCGTCTCGCCCTGTTCGGTGACCACCACCGGAAGCGTCAGCCCGTCGAGTCCCGCGGCATCGAGTAGCTGCCTTCCCTTGGGTTCGTCGGCGCGGAACCACGTGTAGTAGAGCCGGTTGCGGGCGAGGAACTCGCGAACTTCCGACGAGCGTGCATTCCACGGGTGCCCGATGATCTTGGTGTGCGGGATCGCCCGGTCGCCGGTCTCGCGCCAGGCCTCGATCAGCGCGTCGATCACCGGATAGAGCTTCTCCTGCGGCGGGTCCCACGGTTTGAGCAGGTAGTGATCGAGGTCGACGACGTTGATCGCGTCGATCGCGGCGTGCGTGTCGGCATATGCGGTCAGCAGCACGCGGCGGGCCATCGGGAAGATGTCCATCGCCTCTTCGAGGAACTCGATCCCGCTCATCTGCGGCATCCGGTAGTCGGCGACGAACACCGCGACAGTCTCACCGCGCAGTTTGAGTTCGTTGAGCGTCTCGAGCGCATCGGGGCCGTTCTCGGCGCGTACGACGCGAAATCCCTCGCCGTAGTGGCGGCGCAGATCGCGGGCGACAGCGCGCGACACCGCCGGATCGTCATCGACGCTCAAAATGACGGGTTTACGAGGCTGGGGCGAGGGGCCGGTCATCGCGTACAAGTATGCGGCCATCGTCCAGCCGATATCGGGGTCAGTTGCTCAGGTTCGCTGCGAAACCATCCGGGGTCGACGAGACCGCCTTCCTGACGGGTGCCGGTTGAGCGCTTCGGTGATTTCCCGGCTGCGGGTCCGCTGGGTGCGCTGTGCTATGCCGCGTATCATCTTCTGCTCCATCACGAAATGCGGTATGTCGAACCAGGAATGCCCGACCGCGCCACCGCTGCCGCGCACCACAAGGCGGGTCCGTCCCACTTCTCGCCGGAGCACGAACGACCAACAGCCCGAGGCCTTCTCGCCCCGTTGCAGCCGGCCGAAGTCAGCCGGTGACACCAGCACAAGATGTGAGCCGGGTTTCACCGCCGTTGACCACTTCTCATCGGGCCACCGGCCGTCGGCGATGGCTAGGGACCGAAGTCACCTATGCGGCAAACGAAGCGGCAGAACGACCTTAGGTCGGGTATAGGGGCCGCCACATTTGTCGTGCACAGTGGTGAGCGCCACTGGCGCTGGGCGGCCTGCGCCGAATCCGGCTCAGCCTCAGTACGATTGCACGGTTCAACAGGTGACCAATGGCACTACGGGTACGACGACCGCGTCGCTACTGTCGGAGGTGTGGGAACAGACGACATCGGCGTCGGCGCCGACAACGACGCACGTACTCCGCACCGCCCCACCGTGCCGCGGATACAGGCGCCGCTGCGCAAGGCGGTGCAACCGCTGACGAGAACTGGCGGCTACTACGCGCGCTCGTGGCGTGACTACCTCCACGACGGCCGCGATCAGACGCCGACTGTGCGGCCGACGGTCGCGTTGGCCGCCGAGGCGTTCCGTGACGAAGTGGTGCTGCTCGGGCTGCGAGCGCGGCGTCCGCTCAGCGATCCGCGGGCGTTCGAGCGGATCCACGGTGAAGTGGTGGCGGCGCTGGACTTCTACGGAGAGCGTGGATGCCTCGACGACCCGGCGGCGTTCTTCGCCGCGCCGGGGCCGCCCAGCGACTTGGACGTCTCACCGGTGCGTCGCCGCAACCGCTCCTATTACCGGTTGCGCTGGACCAGCGGGTACCGGCCGGACGCCGCCGAACCGGGCGCCGACCGCTGGCTGGGTTATGACGCCGTCTCGCGCGGCTACGGTCTGCTGCTGTGCCACCCCGAACCGCGGCCGTGGCTGGTGTGTGTCCACGGCACCGAGATGGGGCGGGCGGCGATCGACCTGGCGATCTTCCGCGCCTGGTACCTGCATGAGGAGTTGGGTCTCAACGTCGTGATGCCGGTGCTGCCGATGCACGGTCCGCGAGCCAAGGGACTGCCGAAGGGTGCGGTGTTCCCCGGCGAGGACGTCCTCGACGACATCCACGCCACCGCGCAGGCGGTGTGGGACGTCCGCAGCCTGCTGGCATGGATTCGCCGGCAGCAGCCGGACGCGCCGATCGGCGTGTACGGCCTGTCGTTGGGCGGTTTCATCGCGGCGTTGGTGGCCAGCCTCGACGAGGACCTGGAATGCGCGGTGCTGGGCGTGCCGGTCGCAGACCTGGTCGGGCTTTTGGCGCGGCACTCCGGCATGGACAGCGACGATCCGCGGATGGAGACGATCAGGCTGGCCGCCCCGCTGGGCCGGATGATCTCGCCGCTGTCGTTGCCGCCGCAAGTCCCGATGGCCGGGCGCTTCATCTACGCGGGCGTCGCCGACCAGGTGGTCCACCCTCGCGAGCAGATCGACCGGCTGTGGGAGCACTGGGGCCGTCCCGACATCCAGTGGTACCGCGGCGGGCACACCGGCTTCTTCAGGTCCCGGCCCGTGCACCGGTTCGTCACGGCCGCGCTGGTGCAATCGGGCCTGGTCCGCGGTAGTGACGCAGAACCGGACCGGCCCGAGACGGCGACGGGGTGACGGAGCCCTCCGTCGCGATTTTGGGCGCGGCCGGTGGGCGAGTACCATGGATCAACGGTGCGGTGATCGCGCCGACTCTTTGCGTGCCCTGTTCAGGAATTTCTGGCTACTGGCTCACGTTCTGTAGTCGGAGCAAATGCTGCGCCACAAGCAGTATCCGCCGCTCGCGGCGGGAAGGCGCCAACAATCAGGACACGGAGGATCTCCGAAAAACAATGGCCAAGAAAGACGGTGCCATAGAGGTCGAGGGTCGCGTGGTCGAACCCCTGCCCAATGCGATGTTCCGCATTGAGCTGGAGAACGGACACAAGGTCCTTGCCCACATCAGCGGCAAGATGCGGCAGCACTACATCCGCATCCTGCCCGAGGACCGCGTCGTGGTGGAGCTGTCTCCCTACGACCTGTCCCGGGGCCGCATCGTTTACCGGTACAAGTAAAAACAGACACTCCAGAAGAACAGGATCGAACGAGCCGTGAAGGTGAACCCGAGCGTCAAGCCCATTTGCGATAAGTGCAGGGTGATCCGCCGGCATGGGCGGGTCATGGTGATCTGCTCTGATCCACGCCACAAGCAGCGGCAGGGCTAGACCCGCCGGCTGCCGACACAACTGAATGACGAAACCCCAGTACCACTGAGCTGCCCGGCGCGTCAGCGCCAAAAAGACGTATCAGCGCCGCTCGTCACGTCCGGCACGGAGGCCGGACCCCATATGAGGGAACGGACTGGGACAAGACCTCCGCATAGAAGAAGGAACACTGCCTGATGGCACGTCTCGTGGGCGTCGACCTCCCGCGCGATAAGCGCATGGAGATCGCCCTGACCTATATCTACGGCGTCGGCCGTACCCGCTCCCAGGAGATCCTGGACGCCACCGGCATCAGCCGGGATCTGCGCACGAAGGACCTGACAGATGATCAGGTGACCCAGCTGCGCGACTACATCGAAGCCAACCTCAAGGTGGAGGGCGATCTGCGCCGCGAGGTGCAGGCCGACATCCGCCGCAAGATCGAGATCGGCTGCTACCAGGGCCTGCGGCACCGCCGCGGGCTTCCGGTGCGCGGCCAGCGGACCAAGACCAACGCGCGCACCCGCAAGGGTCCCAAGCGCACCATCGCCGGCAAGAAGAAGGCCAGGTAATCGACGATGCCACCCGCAAAAAAGGCAGCGGCCGGCCCCAAGAAGGGGCAGAAGACCCGTCGCCGGGAAAAGAAGAACGTCCCGCACGGCGCCGCGCACATCAAGAGCACGTTCAACAACACGATCGTGACGATCACCGACCCGCAGGGCAACGTCATCGCCTGGGCGTCGTCGGGGCACGTGGGCTTCAAGGGCTCGCGTAAGTCCACACCGTTCGCCGCGCAGCTGGCCGCCGAGAACGCCGCCCGCAAGGCGCAGGAACACGGCGTGAAGAAGGTCGACGTGTTCGTCAAGGGCCCGGGCTCGGGCCGCGAGACCGCGATCCGGTCGCTGCAGGCCGCCGGCCTCGAGGTCGGCGCGATCGCCGATGTCACGCCGCAGCCGCACAACGGGTGCCGTCCGCCGAAGCGGCGCCGGGTCTAGTAGGACGAGGAGAAACAGACAATGGCTCGTTACACCGGACCCGCGACCCGCAAGTCCCGCCGCCTCGGCGTGGACCTGGTCGGCGGCGATCAGTCGTTCGAGAAGCGCCCCTACCCGCCCGGCCAGCACGGTCGCGCGCGGATCAAGGAAAGCGAATACCGCCTGCAGCTGCAGGAGAAGCAGAAGGCCCGCTTCTCCTACGGCGTGATGGAGAAGCAGTTCCGTCGCTACTACGAGGAGGCCAACAGGCTGCCCGGCAAGACCGGTGACAACCTGCTGCGCATCCTGGAGAGCCGGCTGGACAACGTCATCTACCGCGCAGGCCTGGCCCGCACCCGCCGGATGGCGCGACAGCTGGTCAGCCACGGCCACTTCCTGGTCAACGGTGTCAAGGTCGACATCCCGAGCTACCGGGTGTCGCAGTACGACATCATCGACGTGAAGGAAAAGTCGCTGAACACCGATCCTTTCGTGATCGCGCGGGAGACCGCGGGCGACCGCCCGATCCCGTCGTGGCTTCAGGTCGTCGGTGAGCGCCAACGCATCCTGGTGCATCAGCTGCCCGAGCGTGCACAGATCGACGTCCCGCTCACCGAGCAGCTGATCGTCGAGCTCTACTCGAAGTAAATTTCCCGCCGCCCAGATGGCGGCCGGGTGTGCGGCATCAAATAGCGGGTGCCGTAGAGGAGGAAAGAAACACATGCTGATCTCTCAGCGCCCCACACTGTCCGAAGATGTCAAGGCCGAGAACCGCTCCCAGTTCGTAATAGAGCCGCTGGAGCCAGGTTTCGGTTACACCCTTGGCAATTCGCTTCGGCGCACGCTGCTGTCGTCCATCCCGGGCGCGGCGGTCACCAGCATCCGCATCGACGGAGTGCTGCACGAGTTCACCACGGTGCCCGGAGTCAAGGAAGACGTCACCGACATCATCCTGAGCCTCAAGGGCCTGGTCGTCTCGTCGGAAGAAGATGAGCCGGTCACCATGTACCTGCGCAAGCAGGGGCCGGGTGAGGTCACCGCGGGTGACATCGTTCCGCCCGCCGGCGTGACGGTGCACAACCCCGAGATGCACATCGCCACCCTCAACGACAAGGGCAAGCTCGAGGTCGAGCTCGTCGTCGAGCGCGGTCGCGGCTACGTGCCGGCCGTGCAGAACAAGGCCTCGGGCGCCGAAATCGGCCGCATCCCTGTCGATTCGATCTACTCGCCGGTGCTCAAGGTCACCTACAAGGTGGAGGCCACCCGCGTCGAGCAGCGCACCGACTTCGACAAGCTGATCCTCGACGTGGAGACCAAGAACTCGATCACGCCGCGTGACGCGCTCGCTTCGGCGGGCAAGACGCTGGTCGAATTGTTCGGTCTGGCACGGGAACTCAACGTCGAGGCCGAAGGTATCGAGATCGGGCCCTCCCCGGCCGAGGCCGATCACATCGCCAGCTTCGCGCTGCCGATCGACGATCTGGACCTGACGGTGCGGTCGTACAACTGCCTCAAGCGCGAGGGTGTGCACACCGTGGGCGAACTGGTCGCACGCACGGAGTCCGACCTGCTGGACATCCGCAACTTCGGCCAGAAGTCCATCGACGAGGTGAAGATCAAGCTGCATCAGTTGGGCCTGTCGCTCAAGGACAGCCCAGCCTCGTTCGATCCGTCCGAGGTCGCCGGCTACGACGTCGCCACCGGCACGTGGAACAGCGATGCCGGCTACGACCTGGACGACAACCAGGACTACGCCGAAACCGAACAGCTCTAAACAACAGAGTCCGTCCCGGCCCTACCTGATACGGGGGTCGGCCCCACATAGGAGATAGTCGCAATGCCCAAGCCCACCAAGGGCCCTCGCCTCGGCGGGTCGTCCTCGCACCAGAAGGCGCTGCTGGCCAACCTGGCCACCTCGCTCTTCGAGCACGGCCGCATCAAGACCACCGAGCCGAAGGCACGGGCGTTGCGTCCCTATGCGGAAAAGCTCATCACGCACGCCAAGAAGGGCACGCTGCACAACCGGCGTGAGGTGATGAAGAAGATCCGCGACAAGGACATCGTGCACACGCTGTTCGCCGAGATCGGCCCGTTCTACGCCGACCGCGAGGGCGGTTACACACGCATCATCAAGGTCGAGAACCGCAAGGGCGACAATGCCCCGATGGCGGTCATCGAGCTGGTGCGGGAGAAGACGGTGACCTCGGAGGCCAACCGTGCACGCCGGAGCCGCTCCGGCGGCGACGTCGGATCCGGTGCCGCGGGTGCGCAGAAGACCGAGCAGCCGGTTGCGGCCGCGTCGGCCCCACAGGCCGCGGTCGTGCCCGAGGCCGCCGAGGGTCCCACCGAGGACGAATCGGTCGAGGAAGCCAGGACCGAATCGAGCGAGGCCGAGTCGTCCGAGGGCGCTGAGGCCGAGGCTTCGGCCGACGAGCCCGCACAGGTTGAGGCCGATAAGGATGACGACAAGTCCTGAGGACGTCATGAGCGAGCCCGCCATCGAATCCGGTGGCGGGCTCGTTCGTCTCCGGCTCGACATCGCCTACGACGGAACCGAGTTCGCCGGCTGGGCGGTCCAGACAGGACAGCGGACCGTGGCCGGTGTCCTCGAAGAGGCGCTGTCGACGGTGTTCCGCACCGCGGTGGTGGTGCGCGGGGCGGGTCGTACCGACACCGGTGTGCACGCCACCGGTCAGGTCGCTCATGTCGATGTGCCCGAAGAGGCCCTGCCACACGCTTATCCGCGTGCGACGCGTCCCGGCGACAGCGAGTTCCTGCCGCTGGTGCGACGGCTCGGCCGGTTCCTGTCCCGAGATGTGCGGGTGCTCGACGTCAAGCGTGCCGCCGCCGGTTTCGACGCCCGCTTCTCCGCGCTGCGCCGCCACTACGTCTATCGATTGTCGACGGCGCCATTCGGTGTCGAACCGCACGAGGCGCGCTTTGTCACTGCCTGGCCGCGCCCGCTCGACGTGGACGCGATGACCGAGGCGTCACGGAAGCTACTGGGACTGCACGACTTCGCCGCATTCTGTCGGCACCGCGAGGGCGCCACCACCATCCGCGACCTGCAGCGCCTGGACTGGTCGCGTGAGGGGGCGCGCGTCACCGCGCATGTCAGCGCCGACGCCTTCTGCTGGTCCATGGTCCGGTCACTGGTCGGTGCGCTGCTGGCGGTCGGCGAACACCGCCGCGAACCCGACTGGTGCGCAAGTTTGTTGGCCGCCGATCGGCGGTCCAGCGAATTCGCGGCAGCGCCTCCGCAGGGGTTGACCCTCGTCGGCGTCGACTACCCGTCCGACGATCAGCTCGAAGCGCGCACGAAGGTCACCCGCGACCTGCGGGTGGTCGACTAGATCCCCTCTAGATCCGGGCGGCGATGAAGTCGGCCGCCTGGTTGACCATGCCCGCATTCACATATGCGCGCGCGGCGTGGTCGGGCCAGTTGCCCTCCCAGGTCTTCGGCTCTGCGGGGTTGCAGATCGGATCGGCACCGTGGCACAACTCGATGGTGCGCTCGCCGTAGAGCGGGCTGAAGTTCGTGATCGGCCCGGCCCATGCGATGCCGTTGCCGAACAGTGCGACCGCAGCGATGTGGCGGTCCATTCCCGGTGGCAGCGGCTTGTCGAACCCGAACGCGGCGATGGGTGCGGCCAGCACGACGTCGGTCACCGCGGCACCCAGCGAGTATCCGCCGAGTACCAGCCGGGTGTCGGGGCACCGTGCCGCCATGTCCTGGATCCGCGAGCTCATGTCGTTGGCGCCGATGTCGATCTCGTAGTCGGCCGGATAGTTCACGGAATAGAGGTTGATGTTCTTGTCGGTCTTGTTGCGCAGCGCGCTGATGAGCGCGTTGCCGATCACGCCGGCACCGGGCGACTCGGTGCGACCGCGGGCGAAGATGAGCTCCGCTTGCGGGCACGACTGCGCGGCGGCGACGGACAAGAGGCCTTGGGTGCCCAGGGGGACGGGCGCGATCAGCCCCGCGACTGCGAGGACGACCGCCCCGATGAGCAGCATTCCCCGGCGCCCCAAGCTGCGAACAAGATCGTTTTGCACTCCGCCGATCCTATAGGAACTAATCAACGCCGACGAAGGTAATCCTTCGCGGTTGCCGCGACCTCAGACCAGCCGCGCCACGAAATCCGCAGCCCGGTTCGCCATTCCGGCTCCGACGTAATCGCTGTGGGCGAACGGATTGCGGCCGCGGGAACAGATCGGGTCGCCGTCGGTGCACAGGTCGATCGCCCGCCCACCGAAGATCGGCGCGGACGTGATCGGGTTGCCGAACTTGGTCGCCGGGTTGCCGAACACCGCGACGGCCGCGACGTTGGGCGCGACGTTCGGTGGCAGCACCGGGCCCAGCGCGCCGATCCGGTTCCCCAGCGGCGGGATGCCGGCCAGCATGTCGACGACCGCAGCGCCCTGAGAGAACCCGCCGAGCACGATGCGCGAGCCCGGACACGACTGCGCGGTGTTGGTGACGAACGCCGCCGCGTCGGCGGCACCGTCGGCCGCCATCACAAAGTCGTAGGTGGCCGGGTAGGCCACCCCGTAGGCCGACAGCGTGCGGTCCCCGAGCTGCGGACGCAGCGCGTCGACGAACGCCTGGCCGACACGGCCGATGCCGGGAGGTTCACCGGTGCCGCGGGCGAACACCACCGTCACATCCGAGCAGCCCTGCGCCGAAGCGAGGGGTGGCGCGAGAACGGAAGGGGTCAATCCGGTTGCCGCGACGACGGCTGCGCCGGTGAACCGACGACGAAGGCGAGCGAAATCCACGGGACGAGATGATATCGCCGCGCGGAATCAGACCAGACCGGCGACGAAGTTCGCTGCCTCCTGGACCAGGCCGGCGGTCACGTAGTCGTTGTGGGCGAACGGGTTACGGCCCCGGGAGCAGATCGGGTCGCCGTCCTTGCACAGGTCGATCGCGCGGCCCGCGAACACCGACTTGGTGATCGGGTTGCTGAACTTGGTCGCCGGGTTGCCGAACACCGCGACGGCGGCGACGTTGGGCACCAGGCTGCCCGGCAGCGGGGGAGCCGAACCGATCGAGCCGATCTTGTTGCCGAGCGGCGGAACACCCGCGAGCATGTCGACGACCGCCGCCCCCTGCGAGTACCCGCCGAGCACGATGCGGGTGCTCGGGCACTGCTGCGCCAGCATTGCGATGCGGTTCGTGGCGTCGGTCGCGCCGTCGGCGGCGGCCAGGAAGTCGTATGACGCGGGATAGTTGACCGCGTACGTGCTGATGGTGCGCCCCCCGGTCAGGCCGCGCAGCGCGTTGACGAACGCGGTGCCCGGCGTGCCCAGGCCGGGGGTGTCGTCGGTGCCGCGAGCAAAGATCACCTCGATATCGCTGCACGAGGACCTCGAGGATCCGTATCCGGGGCTGGTGGCGGCCGGCCCGGGCGTCGCGCCGGAACCGTATCCGGGGCTGACGGGGCCGGGTGGGGGGCCGGGTTGGGCGGCCGCCAGCGGGGCCGTGCCGCCGACGAGTGCGGCGACTGCGGCAACCGCGGCCGCCAGTCGGGCCGTCTCGCGCAGCAAAGTCACGCGGACATACTCACATACCAAGGGGTCTGTGGGCTAACAGTTCGCTCGCACGGACGACTCCCCGAGTGGGCCGTGCGGCCACGTCGCCTCGGCAATCGCTTCGGAACGGTCGCCTGCGCGTGCCAGCGCCAGGCCGGCCAGGACGATGGCGCCTCCGACCGCCTGCGTGGGGGTGATCCCCTCGCCCAGCAGGATCCAGGCCGCCAGCACCGCGAACATCACCTCGGAAAGACCGACCAGCGACGCGAAGCGTGGCCGCAGCCGGGCGATGCCCATGATGCCCAGCGTGTAGGCCACCGCGGTGGCGATGACGCCCAGGGCGATGACCGGCACGATCCACGAGGTGGTGTGTCCGGCGATGACGGTGTCGGCGGCGGTGAACGTCAGCGGCATGATCCCGGTCAGTCCGAGGAGTGTGACCGCGACCGAGCCGACGATCAGCCCCGCCGCGGCCAGTGTGACCGGGCTGATTCCGTCGTTGTCGCCCGGGTAGCCGGCGTTGGCCGACATCAGGAAATATCCGGCCGCGCAGACGGCGGCCGCCAGCCCCCAGCCCACGCCGACAACGTTGATGTGCGCTCCCGAGAACACGTCGAGCACCAGCATGATCCCGGCGATCGCCAGCCCGACACCGGCCAGGGTCAGTGTGGTCGGGCGCCGGCGTGTGGTGGCCCAGACCCAGGCGACGACGATGACCGGCGAGGTGTACTCCAACAGCAGCGCGACGCCGACCGACAGGTGCGCGACGGCGTTGTAGTAGAACAGCTGCGCGCCCGCGATCGGGACGACGCCGTAGGCGAGCACCGTCGTGGGGTGACGCAGCGCTTCGCGAATCCACCCGCGCCTGACGATGCTGGCGAAAAGCGCCATCACCAGCGCGCCGCCTGCAAGCCGGGCGACGACCGCGGCGGTCGGGCTCCAGCCCGCCGTCATCAGCGCCTTCGCGAAGGGTCCCGAAGAGCCGAACGCGACCGCCGAACCGACCGCCAGCATCAGCCCGAGCCGGAAGTGGTCAGCAGCGGGCCGCGCGCCCGATGCCGTCACGGCCATGGTCGACCTCCGAGGGAATGTAAGGAGTAAAATGAACTACGCTCCTGACATTAACGACGAGAGGCGTCATGAGTCAAATGCTTTTCAGTCATGACACCGAGCTCACCCTGCGGGCCGCGTGTGAGCTCATCAACAGCGATCGCGTCGACGGTGAGCGGCTCGGTGACATGGCGGCGTTGAACACCTACCTCGACAGCTTCGGCTGGACGGGCCGCCGTGACCGCGACGCCGAGGAACTCGAGTCGGTGCATCGGCTTCGCGACCGCCTGGGCCGAATCTGGGCGGTCGCCGACGATGAGGAGAGCACCGTGGCTGCGGTCAACGCATTGCTGGCCGACACGAACGCCTCGCCATGGCTGACCCGGCATCCGGAGATGCCGGAGTGGCACCTGCACCTCGCGTCGGTGGACGACCCGCTGTGGCAGCGGATGGGCGCGGAGATGGCGATGGCGCTGGCCGACCTGATCCGCATCGGCGAGCTACGCCGCCTCAAGATGTGCGCGGCGTCGGACTGTGACGCGGTGCTGGTGGACATGTCCCGCAACCGGTCGGGCAAGTTCTGCGACACCGGCAACTGCGGCAACCGCCAACACGTGGCGGCGTACCGGGAGCGGCGAGCCATGGACCACGGCCGAAAGCGGTGACGGTCGGAGCTCCCCGCAAGCCTTAGGCTTTCGGCGGGGGAGTTATGACGGTGCGATCGACCACCAAACTGCAGACCAGCGGACACCGCTTCTTGCTGCGGCGCATGCAGCATGCCCTCGTCCGCGGCGACGTGCAGATGCTCGACGATCCGATGCGCGCGCAAGCACTTTCGTTGTCGGTCGGCTCGGTCCTGGCGGTCATCGGGCTCGGGGTGGCCGCCGTCCTGGCGTTTCTGCAGCCCCGAGGCGGACTCGGTGACGCCCCGATCGTGATGGTGCGCGACACCGGCGCCCTCTACGTGCGGATCGACCACAATCTGCACCCGGTCCCGAACCTCGCGTCGGCCTGGCTGATCACCGCTTCGGCGGCCAAACCCCGGCTCGTCAGCGCGTCGGCCGTCGACCGGGCCTCGAGAGGCGCGTCGCTCGGCATCCCGGGCGCCCCTGACATGATCGGCGCGCCGCTGACGCAGGACGAATCGGGATGGCTTGTGTGCGAGGATGATTCGTCGATGTCGACGGTGTTGGTGGGGCCCGCCGACGAGAAGCGCGTCGCGGCGGACAGCGTCCTGGTGAGCGCGGCGGGGGAAGGTGCGGCGACGACGTATCTGCTCTTTGACGGGCGGCGCGCGAGAGTCGATCTGCGTAATCCGGCCGTGGTACGTGCGCTCGAACTCGACGGCGTTGCGCCGCGGCCGGTCACCCGCACCTTGCTCGACACCGTGCCGGAAGTGCCCGAACTCGCGGCGCCCGCCATCCACGACGCCGGAGCGCCCGCGCCGGCGCCGCTGCACGGACTGCGGGTCGGCGCCGTGATCCGTGTGCCGCATGCCGAGTCGTCGCAGCACTACGTGGTACTGAGGACGGGGGTGCAGCGGATCGGCATGGTGGCGGCCGATCTCATCCGGTTCACCCAGCCGCAGGCCGCACACGAGATCGTCACCGTCGAGCCAGGCGCGATCGGCACCGTCCCTGTGGTGGACGAGCTAGCCGTCGGGCAGTTCCCCGAACGTGCCGGTGCCGCAACCGATCCGGTCGTATGCGCGCGGTGGCTGTGGTCAGTGGCCTCCGAATCGGTTGTCACGGAAACCCGCGCGGGCGACGCGATACCCGACAGCGCTGAGCTGCGGCCGGCGCAGCTGGCGCACGCCGATGCCGAAGGGCCCCGAATCGACGCCTTCGCGATGAGAGGGGGCCGCAGCGTGTACGTGCGAGCGGCAGGCGTGACTGGTGACGGTGCACGAAGTGGGACGCTTTTCCTGGTGAACGACGCCGGGGTGGTCTTCGGCATCCGGGATCAAGAGACGGCCGAGCGGCTCGGGCTGACCGGCGATCCGCTGCCGGCACCGTGGCCGCTGCTGGCGAGACTGCCGCGCGGGCCGGAGCTGAGCGTCGAGGCCGCGTCAGTCGCGAGCCGAGGAGTGGGGACGACGTAACCGCTTCACCGACAATGTCATTGCGATGACGCTGACGACCGCCAGGCAGACGACGGTTCCGCGGGTGGCGGTACGCGCCCCGTGTCCGTCCGGTGGTTGCTGTCGCGACAGTGGCACTACCGTCGGGTGGCCGGGATCGGCGGGGGAGGTGGCGCCGCCGGTGACCGCGGCAAGGGTGTCGACGACGCCGTGACCGACGAGCGGATTCCAGCCGCCCGCCGGGTGCCGCGCGGTGTCTTCGATGCGGCGCATGACCTCCCGGGCGGTCAACTGCGGCGAGCGTGACCGCAGCAGCGCGACGATGCCGCTGATGACGGGCGCGGCGTAACTGGTTCCCGCGAGCGGCTTGTCACCGGTCGATGTGGGTAGCGCCGCGACGAACCCGTCGCCATCGCGATCCAGCGACACCACCCGCTCCCCGGGAGCGGCGACGTCGACCCAGGGACCCGCCAACGTGAACTCCGAAGGCGCACCACTCGGTCCGATCGATCCGACCGTCAAGACATAGTCGTCGTACCAGGCCGGGCTCACCACCGCTTTGACGTCGTCCCAGTCCGGTCGTCCCCGCCGGGCCGGATTCTGATGCTCACACAGTCCCGGCGCGCCGGCATTGCCCGCGGCGGCCACCACCACGACGTTCTTCACGTCGACCGCATACGCCAATGCGGCGCCCAGAGGTCCGTCGTCCAAAGCCGTGCCCACGGGGACACATGCGACGGTCGAGACGTTGATCACGGTGGCGCCCATGTCCGCCGCGGTGCGCACGGCGCGAGCGAGGGTGTCCACGTCGCCGAAACCGGATGTTCCCCTGGCATCTTCGGCGCTGAACTTCGTGCTCGACTGGCGGATGGCGATGATCGTGGCCTCGGGTGCGATACCGCTGAACGCGTCGGCGGTAGCCGAATCCGGTGCGGCGCCGACGATCCCCGCGACGATCGTGCCGTGGCCGTCGCAATCGTCGGTGCCGTCGCCGCTGGACACGTAGTCGCCGCCGGGCACCAGGCGAGGCAACAGGCGGTGGCGCGAGACACCGGTGTCGATCACCGCGACGGTCTGCCCGGCTCCCCTGGTGAGTTGCCACACAGACCGAAGGTCCAGGTCGTGCAGTTGGCCGGCGGCGTCGCCGCCGGGGGCGACCTTCTGTGCGATCGTGCATGGATCCGTCTGCTCGGTGGGTTTCGGCGGTGCCGGCGATTGCGGGTGGGGAAGCAGCGAATCATCGACGCGCGGCGGTGTTATCGCGGCCGCCTTGGGCGTGACGATCAGCGGAGCCGAGGCGAATGCCGCGGCGAGGATGACACGAATGAGGAGTGTCACGTCAGCGCCAGGTTGCGGACGAGGCCGAAGACGCCGGCGATCCAGCAGCCCAGCGGTATCACGGCCGCCAATGCCGCGTACTCGGCCAGCTCGGCAGCGCGGCGCGCCGCCAGGCCGGGTGTGAAGCGCAGGAGGGGGATCAGAAGTGCGGTGCCTGCGACAGCGGCCAGAGCCCCCAACCACTGGGCGTGCTGCCGAAGGGCTACGGCGAGGATCACGAACGCCGCTGTGAGCGCGACGAAGCCGCTCGCTGCCAACGCAGCGCGACGCGCAGTCCCGATATGAATACGGGTGCGCAGTAACAGCGCGGCACCGGCGACACCGTCGAACGCCGCAGCCGGCACGGAGAACTCGCGCGCCTCGGAGGAACCGTAGCCAACGGACACGGCGGCGATGGCCGCGGCGATCGATGCGCCGGCGACCATCGCGGTCAGCAGGTCGTGGGCGCGCTCCGCCTCGCTTTCCTCAACAACGTCGGGAAGGCGATCCATGTCGTCGTCCTGCGGGGCGGGGCCGATGCGGCTGAGCGCAATGGCCAGCCGCGGGGCCAGACTCAGCGTCGCCAGCGCCAGTGCCGCGAGCAACGCGCCCGAAGCCGTCCCACCGAGGCGCCATGCGACCGAGGCCGCCGAGACCGCGGTGCACAGCAGGGACGTGGTGGTGATCGCTGCGAGCGGCACAAGACCACGACCGTTGAGGCGCAACGAGACCGCCGCGGTGGCCAGCGCCGCCGATGAGGCAAGCAGCAGATGCGCGGCGAGCGGGCCGCCAGGTACCGCGACGGCGCCCGTCACCGCCGCCATCATCACCGCGATCACGCTTAAGGTGTTGCACAGCAACGGTTCCGAGTGCGCACGCCCGGCGACGGCAGCGGTGATGACCGCGGCGCAGGTCAGTGTGGCGCTGATCAGAATCGGAAGCGTGCGGCCAGCTGGGCCGGCCGACCATAAGAGCGCGATACCGCCGATTCCCGCGGCGACCACGCTGCCGGCCACGCACAGCATGCGCGGAACACCGCCGGTCGCGGGCTGCCGCCTGGTCACCGTGCGGGTGCCATCGCGGTCGGCGAAGACCGGGTCAAAAACGTCCTCGGCGCTGAGCCACAGCACCTCTCCGTCGCGGACCTGGTTGTCGGGCAACGTGAGTGACTCGTCCAGCGCTGATCCGTCGATTCGGTGTAGCCGCCACCGCCTTTGGGCTCCGGCTTCGCGATGATCGGGCTGAACCAACTCGACGATCGACGGAAGCATGTCGCCCAGGTAGGCCCGGCGGGGAAGCGCCAGATCCACAGTCTGGGCCGAATCCGCCCCATCGACGTGAATGCTGACTCGGCAGCCTGAACCAGCCATCGCATCCCCCCTACGGTGCCCGTGTGGTCACCGTAACGCCGCCGACGACGGGTCCACGACACTTGTTTGGTCGGCTGTGGATGGAACCGAACGGATCCCGGCCGCGTCCCATCTCTCGATGGAGTCATCCCGGAAAACGCTCGGCGTCGTGATGAAATCACCACCGGCGCTGCCGAAAGCGACTTCGACCAGTCCCCTCGCGCGCCTGCTGCCGCTGGCCATGCTCGTCGCAGCAGTCGGCATGATGGCCGTGTACTTCACCTCAGGCGCCGGCGCGAACCGCACGCCGATGTTCGCATTCTTTCCGGTGATGATGGTGATGTCGGTGCTCGGCACGATGCTGTACGGAGCCCGCGGCGGGGCGGACCGAGCCGCCGAGATCGACCGCAATCGGCGGAGCTATCTGCGCTATCTCGACGGTATCGACGAGGAGGTCGTGGTCACGGCCGTCGAGCAACGCCGCCAACTGTATTCGCGCCACCCGGCACCCGAGTTGTTGTGGGCATCGGCGGGCAGCCGGCGAACGGCGCGACCGGACCCCGACGATGACGACTTCTGCTGCGTCCGGGTCGGTGTCGGTGAGCAGACGTTGTGCACGCCGTTGGTGGAGCCGGATCTCGGTGCGGTCGCCGATCGGGATCCAGTGACAGTGTCCGCGGTGCACACGCTGATTCGGCAGCGCTCGGTCGTGCCGCGATCGCCGATCGCGGTCGCGCTCCGGGATCATGGTGTCATCGCGGTGTGCGGCGATGACGATTCCGCGCGCGGTCTCGTGCGAGCGATGGTGTGCCAACTCGCGACACACCACGATCCTCGCCAGGTGGCGATAACGACGGTCACGGATCTGGAAACGTCACACGAGTGGGATTGGCTCAAATGGTTGCCGCACCATGAGCATTCATCCCGCACCAGGGGCGGTGCTGCCGGTAGGCACCTCGTGGTGGTCGCGGAGGGACGCCGGACCGGCGAGGTCGTGACGGAGACGAGCGGCGCCACGATCCTCGCGATCGGAGCCGACCCGGTTGGATCCGTGCCGTGTCTGCGTGTCGACGGCGAGCACCTGACCGTGCGCATCGGTGACCGCCGTGAGACGGTTTGCGAGCCGGACTCGCTGACCCTGACGCAGGCCACGATGTGTGCGCGACAGTTGGCGGCCAACGGGTCCGACGCCGCACCCGCCGGTGGAACGCACCGCATGTCGGCGGTCCGGGGCTGGCTCGACCTGATGGGCATCGACCAACCGAACCGGCTGACGCCTGAAAACGTGTGGTCCCAAACCCGACATGTGCGGCCGGTACCCATCGGCGTCGCAGACGACGGCACGCCGGTTCTGATCGACATCAACGAGGCCGCCCGCAGCGGCATCGGCCCCCACGGTCTCTGCGTCGGCGCAACGGGATCCGGAAAATCCGAACTACTGCGCACACTGGTGCTCGGCATGATCACGACACACCCGCCAGAGGTGCTCAACTTCATCCTCGTCGACTTCAAGGGCGGAGCGACGTTTCTCGGCTTGGAACGGTCACGACACGTCGCGGCCGTGATCACCAACCTGGCAGGCGAAGCGCACCTCGTGGCCAGGATGAGTGACGCGCTGGCCGGGGAGATCCACCGCAGGCAGGAGTTACTCCGCGCGGCAGGCAATTTCGTCAACATCGCGGACTACGCCAGGGCTCGGTCACGCGGCGCTCGACTGCCGCCGCTGCCCGCGCTGTTCATCGTCGTCGACGAGTTCTCCGAGCTGCTCGCCCAGCATCCCGACTTCGCCGAGTTGTTCGTCGCGATCGGCAGGCTGGGCCGGTCGTTGGGCATCCACCTGCTGTTGGCCAGTCAACGACTCGACGAGGGCAGACTCCGCGGTCTGGACACCCACCTGTCCTATCGCATCTGCCTCAAGACATTCTCCGCCGGTGAGTCCCGGGCCGTACTGGGTGTGCCCGACGCGCACACGCTGCCCGGCAGGCCGGGCGCGGCTCTGCTGAAGACGGCCGCCGGGGACCTGATCCGGTTCCAGACGGCGTTCGTCTCCGGACCCTGTCCTCGACCGAACACCGAAGTCGGGAGCGACATTGCGGCGCCGATGATCTTCACCGCCAGACCGCCGACGGACCATGACGAGCATGCCGAACATGCGCCGGCCGTCCTCGACGCGGTGTTGGATCGAGTCGCGGACCGAGGAACCGCCGCACACCGGGTGTGGCTGGAGCCGCTCACCGCGCCTCCGACGCTCGACCTGGTCATGTCGACAAGGGCGAAAGATCCGCTCAGTATCCCGATGGGTCTGGTGGACATTCCGTTCGAACAACGCCGCGATCTACTCGTCGCGCAGACGGCCGCGGGGAACGTCGCCATCGTCGGCGCTCCTCAATCGGGCAAGTCGACGGCCCTGCAAACGCTGATGCTGGCCCTCGCGGAGGCACACAGCCCCGAAGACATCTCGCTGTACATAATCGATTTCGGGGGTGGGGCGCTCACGCGCCTCGCGGAGCTGCCGCACGTCGGCGCGGTGTCCGGTCGATCCGATACGGACCTGTGCCGACGCACGGTCGCCGTCATCGAATCACTGATCCGGTCGAGGGAAAAGCTCTTCCGGACAATGGGAATCGGGTCGATGACCGAGTATCGCGCCCGTCGCGCTGCGCAGGATCCCGCTGCGGCCGGCGACCCTCACGGCGACGTCTTCCTCGTCGTCGACGGATGGGCTCACCTGCGTCGTGAGCTCGAACACTTGGAGATGCCGATCACCGCGATAGCCGGGCAGGGACTCGCGTTCGGCGTGCACGTGGTGATCACCGCCTCGCGGTGGCCCGAACTGCGGCCCGCGTTGAAGGATCAGATCGCGACGCGCATTGAACTGCGACTCGGCGACCCGGCCGAGTCGGAGATGGACCGCCGCCGCGCCCGGTCGCTGACCGACTGCCCTCCGGGGCGGGGTATCACCGCCGACGGGCGCGAGATGATGATCGCGCTGCCGCGCTTCGACGGTGTGCCCAGCACCGAGGGGCTCGGCGAAGCGTTGGCCGCAACCGTCGAGCGGCACCGACAGCAGTGGCGCGGCCGCTCCGCCCCGCGCATCCAGCTGCTTCCCGCGCTCGTGCGACATCCCGAGTTGGTCGCACACGGCGTGCAACCGGCCGAGACGATGGTCCTCGGTCTCGACGAGCACGAGTTGGCCCCTGTGACTGTCGATTTCGCCGAGCAGATGAACATGCTGGTCCTCGGGGAAGGCGGCTGTGGCAAGACATCTCTGCTACGCGTGGTGTGTCACGAAATCGTCCGGACTCACCGCGTCGACCAGGTGCGCCTCGAGATCGTAGATTTCCGGCGCTCTCTGCTCGGCGTCGTGGAAACCGAGCACCTCGCCGGGTACGCCGCATCGCCGGTTGCGCTGACCGCG
Source organism: Mycobacterium lehmannii (assembly GCF_002245535.1). GTDB lineage: Bacteria > Actinomycetota > Actinomycetes > Mycobacteriales > Mycobacteriaceae > Mycobacterium > Mycobacterium lehmannii. Next base: position 23,204 of record NZ_NKCN01000002.1, read on the forward strand.
AGGATTCCCAAGCTCCTCGGGATGCTCGAGGCGCGCATGCCCGGCGAAGACGTGACACAACAGCAGTTGCGCGACCGATCGTGGTGGTCCGGGCCTGAAATATTCCTCGTCGTCGATGATTACGACCTGGTGGCCGGATCGACTGGCAATCCACTGACCCCGCTTGCCGACTTCCTGCCGCACGCCGCCGACCTCGGCCTGCATGTCATCGTCGCTCGCCGATCGGGAGGTGCCGCGCGGGCGATGTTCGACCCACTTGTCGCCAGGATGCGGGAGATCGGGTGCCTCGGCGTCATGATGAGCGCAAGCGCGGACGACGGTGTGCTGATGGGCTCGGTCCGGCCCTCGTCGATGCCGCCGGGGCGCGCCACGCTGATCACGCGCGGCGAAGGTGAACGTCTGATCCAGGTCGGCTGGGTGGATCCGCCATGAGCCGCACCCTCGTCGAGGTCGGACCGGCTTCGATACGCGGAGCCAATCCGCTTGATCGCGAACTGGTCTCGTCGGCGCTGGAAGCCATCGACGACGATCTCGCACTGGTCGGCGAAGCGGCGGTGCCCGCGCGCGAACTCTGGTCCCAGCTGATGGCAGCCGCGGTGGGCGGCGCCGACCATGTTGTCCTCGTATGCCCGACGTGGTGGCCGAGCGCACGGATCGATCGCGTACGCGAAGCGACGACGGCGACCAGCGTCGAGGTGATCGGGCGCACCGCGGTGCTCCAGCGGCAGATTCGCGCAACCGTCGTCGAGATCGCCGCGGAGTTGGTGGTTGTCACCCGTCTCGCCGCCACCGCCGTCGTCATCGCCAATGTCGACGACGAAGTGGCGAACAGAGTGGTCGCAGCGGTCGGATGCGCGGGGCCGGTGCTGATCGACGCCCCGGCTGGCCTCGGACCGCTGCCCGACATGATCGCTGAAGAGTTGCGCGGCAACGGTATTGAGGTCCGCTTCGCCCACGAAGACGCAGTTCGTCGACCAGAAGCCGAACCTCCCGCGCCCGATGCCGTCACCGCCGACAGCGAGCCGCACCAGCCACGACGAGCGACGGTGCTGACCATAGTCGTCGCATCGACGATAGCGATATGCGGCGGACTCGGCCTGAGTGGTGACGGCGACCGGGAACAGCACGTCGCACCAACCCTGCTGGTGGAGGGCCGAGTTCAGGTGACGGTGCCCGCGGCGTGGTCGGTGCGGCACATCACGTCCGGCCCGGGCTCGGCTCGCGCACAGATCGCCTCGCCGTCAGACGCCGACGTCGCGCTTCACCTCACCCAGTCGGTGGGCCCGCCGCACGCGGACCTCGCCCAGACTGCGGCCGCGTTGCGAAGCGCCCTGGCAGGTGAGCCCGACGACGTCTTCGTCGACTTCAACCCAACCGGCGCGCCGGCCGGACGAGCAGGCGTCACCTACCGGGAACTGCGCGCCGACCATCACGTCGCATGGACCGTTCTGGTCGATGACGGTGTCCGCATCGCCATCGGCTGCCAGAGCGCACCGGGTCGCGAGTCCACGGTCCGCGAGGTCTGCGACCAGGCGATCAGATCCGCCCACGCGATTTCCTGAATTCAGTGGAACCGGACCGACACCCGGTGCGTCGTACCAGTCAGAAACCTGAAGGAGAGGATCCCCATGACGACACCGCAAGGCGGTTCGCTCACCACCGATTTCGACCTGATGGCCGCGGTTGCCGGCCAGACCGACGCGCGCAACGAGGAGATCCGCGCGATGCTGCAGTCGTTCATCGGGCGGATGAGCGCCGTGCCACTGTCGGTCTGGGGCGGCGTCGCGGCGGCCCGCTTCCGCGACGTCGTCGACCGATGGAATGCCGAGTCGCTGAAGCTACATGCCTCGCTACAGAGGATCGCCGAGACCATCCGGCTCAACCAGCAGACCCTTCGGGAAGCCAACGAGAGCCATTCGCACCGCATCGACGCGGTGGCCAACAACCTGTAGAGGAGCCGTGATGGACCACGTGTTGTCGTACAACTTCGACGAGATCGAATACACCGTCAGGCAGGAGATCCACGCCACATCTGCCCGGCTGAACGGCGCCCTCGAGGAGCTGCGTGCGCACATCGCGCCGCTTCAGCAGGTGTGGACCCGCCAGGCGGCCGAGGCGTACCGACTCGAACAGGCCCGGTGGGAACAAGCGGCAGGCGCGCTGAACGAGATTCTGTTCAGCCTCGGCAACGCGGTTCGCGACGGCGCCGACGACGTTGCCGCCACCGACCGCAGTGCCGCAGGAGCGTGGGGCGCCTGACTGAAAGAGACTCGTGCGGTCCGACTGGAGGGGAGCCAGGCGACCGCACGGTGAGCGCCACCGTGGTCGAGGAGAGCGGCCACGGTGGCGCAACACCGTCGACTACTCGCAGGCGATGCCGTCGCCGTCGCGGTCCAGGTGCTCGGCGTAGCCGTCCTGACCCTGCAGGATCGGTGTCACGCCGGCCTCGCGCGCAGCGGAGCAGTTCTTGTAGTACGTGTCCGCGGACGCGGTGGCGGCGCCTGCGGCGGTTGCCGCGACCACGAATGCGGCAACGATCAAGCCACGAATCATTTTCACTCCATTGAGATCTTGTGTTTCCGGATGCGAGACAGCCGGTTTGCTGTAACCCCCGCGACGACGCGAAGGGCCAGGAAACGAAAATGAATCAGGGGTTTCCCTATGTTTCGTCACGGCTTTGGGTCCCAACCTCGGAGTTCGGGCCGATGCACCGTTTTGACCTGCGGCGAAGCGCCCGGGTAAGCTGCCTCGTTGGCGTGCGGTAAGCACGGGTCCTCGGGTCAACGTCGGTCGCCGAGATCAACCCCACCGGATGCGCCTGACCGGCCCCCGGGCCACCGGGACAGGAAACCCGATAGAGGAGAGGTAGCGCTGTGCCTACGTACACGCCGAAGGCGGGTGACACCACACGTTCGTGGTACGTCATCGACGCCACCGACGTGGTGCTCGGCCGGCTCGCCGTTGCAGCAGCCAATCTGCTGCGCGGCAAGCACAAGCCGACATACACGCCGAATGTCGATGGTGGCGATTTCGTCATCATCATCAACGCCGAGAAGATCGCCATCGCCGGTAACAAGGCGGACCGCACGTTTTTCTACCGCCACTCGGGTTACCCCGGCGGTCTGCGCAAGCGCTCGCTCGGTGAGGAGATGGAAAAGCACGCCGACCGCGTCGTCGAGCGGGCGATCCTCGGCATGATCCCCCACACCAAGCTGGGCCGTCAGGTGAAGAAGAAGCTGCGCGTCTATGTCGGGCCGGAGCATCCGCACACCGCCCAGCAGCCCATTCCGTACGAGATCAAGCAGGTGGCGCAGTGACTCAGCCAGTTGAGACGACCGATGAAAGCACTGATGCCGTGACCGAGGCCGCCGCTGAGGCGACGCCCCGCGAGCCCGTCTTCATCGACCGCCCCATCCAGACCGTCGGCCGTCGCAAAGAAGCCGTCGTCCGGGTTCGCCTGGTTCCGGGGACAGGCCAGTTCAACCTCGACGGCCGCAGCCTCGAGGACTACTTTCCGAACAAGGTCCACCAGCAGCTCATCAAGGCTCCGCTGGTCACCGTCGATCGGCTGGAGAGCTTCGACATCTACGCCCACCTCGACGGTGGCGGCCCCTCCGGTCAGGCAGGCGCGTTGCGTCTGGCGATCGCCAGGGCCCTGATTCTGGTGCAGCCCGAGGACCGGCCGGCACTGAAAAAGGCCGGCTTCCTGACCCGCGACCCGCGCGCCATCGAGCGCAAGAAGTACGGCCTGAAGAAGGCCCGTAAGGCGCCCCAGTACAGCAAGCGCTGATCGATTCGCAGAAACCGCCGGATGTGCGCCGCACACCGGCGGTTTTTGTATTCAGACCACCGACACCGAGGGCACCGAGAAGACGGCGTGTACGAACAACCTCGGCACCGTCACGATCCAGCAGAACGGCCCCAGCCACTCGGAGAACGCGCCGGGCCAGGCCGAGCAGCAGGAGGCAACCCCGACGTCCGAGGCACCGACGACCTCGCCGACGGCCCCGGCCGCTGAGAACAGCGGCAGCTAAGAGCGCACCCTCACCCCCGCATCCGACCGGATGCGGGCGGTGAGTCGTTTCGGGATGCCAATCGGCGTGCACCGGCGACCCAATTTTTTTGCTGTGTCGGTAAACCTTTGCGAGAGCGCCTACATGTGCTCGGTCGTGGGACAAGCGTCAATCTATTGACGGCGCAGCTAATTAGGCTGCTTCGCTTAACTTACGGAGCCGAAAATTTTTTCGGGTATTGCCGTTTAGCTTGCTGTCCACGAGTTAACCACCGCGGTGGGAGCACGGATGCTACGCAGGGCGGTCAGTTGCCGCCACCGGCGTGATGTCAGGAGCAGTCGGGGGCCGGGTCGGGGAGCCGGGTCGCTGCTTCCTGAACCAAAGAATGGAGTGATCATGAAAACTCACATCACGCGTTTGCTCACCGTTTTGGTGAGCGCCGCAATGTTGGTGCTGGTGGGGGGGTTGACCGGCAGCGGAACTGCTGCGGCGCAGCCGCCGGGCGTGGGTAAGAAGAACGTCGTCCAGGTGCAGGGGACCGGCCCGGACGGGACCAAGTTCAATGGGCAGTTCGTAGCCACCGCCGCCAAGGAAGTCACCCAACAAGACGGACCGGCCACGGCCGACGAAAACGGGGCGACCTCGTCGAACACCGGCATCGCGTTGACTGGTCAGCTGATCGGCAAGCTGGTCTCGCCCGGGCAACCGCAACCGGGAAATCAACCGGGTGACCGGGGCGCCGCCCAAGATGTGAACATCTCGAATTTCTCGATGCCCGTTAACGAGATCTCGGCACCTGGCGCAGAAGCGCAGCCGTCATCGGCGACGACCGGAAATGGCCAGGACCAGGTCCGCTTCGCGAGCCAGCAGGCCGTCTGTGATGTGCTCAACCTGGTGCTGGGGCCCCTGCACCTTGAGTTGCTCGGCCTGATCGTGGACTTGAACCAGGTGGTTCTCAACATCACCGCGGATCCGGGTGGCGGTCTGCTCGGCTCGCTGCTGTGCTCGTTGGCCGGTGGACTGCCCGTGCCGCCGAACCCGCTGCAGCCGATCATCGACCTGCTGAATCAGATTCTCGGCATCCTCGGAGGCTGACCCTCAGAACCCGATCGGTGGCTCACCGCCCGCATCGCCCCGGATGCGGGCGGTGAGTCGCGTCTGGGTACCGATTCGGCGACGGCACGGCCGGCGACAGGCGCGGTTGGCCCTGAAGCGGCCAATTATGAGAAGTTTGTCGGCATGGCTCGACTGTTCGGCACCGACGGAGTGCGCGGCGTCGCCAACCAGGATCTGACCGCCGAACTGGCTCTGGCCCTCGGTTCGGCGGCGGCGCAACGGTTGGCCACCGCCGGTGGGCACGCCAGGCGGGTGGCCGTCGTCGGCCGCGACCCGCGGGCCAGCGGTGAAATGCTCGAGGCCGCCGTCATCGCGGGACTGACCAGCGAAGGCGTCGATGCGCTGCGCGTCGGGGTACTGCCGACCCCGGCTGTCGCATATCTGACCAGCGCTTACGACGCGGACTTCGGCGTCATGATCAGCGCTTCGCACAACCCGATGCCCGACAACGGCATCAAGATCTTCGGCCCCGGCGGCCACAAGCTGGACGACGCCACCGAGGACCGGATCGAGGAACTGGTGCACCAGGGGCCCGGAAACCGGCCCACTGGCGCCCGGATCGGTCGGGTGGTGGACGCCGCGGACGCCCTCGACCGGTATCTGCGGCATGTCAGCAAGGCCGTGACGACCAGGTTGGACCAGCTCACCGTCGTCGTCGACTGCGCTAACGGTGCCGCCTGGGCAGCCGCGCCACAGGCCTACCGCGCCGCGGGCGCCAACGTCATCACGATCAATGCCGACCCCGACGGGCTGAACATCAACGAGCGCTGCGGCTCGACGCACATGGAGATCCTGCGATCCGCCGTGGTGTCGTATGGAGCCGACCTGGGCCTCGCGCACGACGGTGACGCTGACCGGTGCCTCGCCGTCGACGCGCATGGGCGCGTGATCGACGGCGACGCGATCATGGTCATCCTCGCCCTCGCCATGCAGGAGAGTGGGGAGCTGGCGTCGAACACCTTGGTGGCGACGGTGATGAGCAACCTCGGCCTGCACCTGGCGATGCGCACGGCCGGGGTCGAGGTACGCACGACGAGCGTGGGGGACCGTTATGTCCTCGAGGAACTGCGCGCCGGAGGATATTCGCTCGGCGGTGAACAGTCGGGCCACATCGTGATGCCGGCGTGGGGCACGACCGGCGACGGCATCGTCACCGGGTTGCGGTTGATGTCGCGGATGGCGCAGACGCGCACCCCGCTCGCAGCGCTCGCCGAGCCGATGCGCACGCTGCCTCAGGTTCTGATCAACGTCGCGGTTGCGGACAAGGCGACCGTCGCCGACGCGCCGTCTGTCCGCACCGCCGTTGCCGAGGTGGAAGCCGAACTCGGCGACACTGGTCGAATCCTGCTGCGCCCGTCGGGAACCGAGCAAGTCGTGCGGGTGATGGTGGAAGCGGCCGACGAAGACACCGCGCGGCAGTTGGCCGTGCGGGTGGCCGAGCAGGTCAGCGCGCAACGCTGAGGGTGGAACCGGTCGCGGTCGCCGCGCGTCCAACCCATACATGGGAGGAACGGACGCGGCTCGCGTCGATACCACCACCTTATTGAGCGTCGCACGGCAGTACCAGGGCGCGGCCGACGCCCTCGACGCCGCCATGCGAACACATCTGAGTGGCCTGGTGTTCGACGGCGCGGGCGCAGGCCGATCGTATGCCGCGGGGGGCGACGCGGTGCGGTCGGCGGTCGACGACGTGGTGAATCAGTTGCGGCGATGGTCACGTGCCTCGGCCGAGATCGCCATCGCGCTTGGTACCTGCATCGACCGGTACGCCGAAGCCGATGCGCGCGCTGCCGACCGGTTGGGCTGACATGGGCGAAACCTTCGATGCTGCGGCACGATTGGCCGATGGCACCCCCGGCGTCGGCGATGTCACGCAGTACGTCCTGGCATGCCAGAGCCTGGGCTACCGACATCCAGACCTGACGACGCATCCCGGGCAACTACACGATTGGTATGCCGCCGAGACCGGTATGGACCTGAATGCTCTCGAAACCGACTGTGCCGCATTGCAAGCCGCCGCGACGGCGGCCGAGGATGTGCTCGCACGCCAAGAAGCTCAGCTGGCCGCGCTGACGGACGCGTGGCAGGGTCTGGGCGCGAACGCCTCGCGAGAGTTCCTGCGCAGCCATGCCGAAGCGGCGACGGTCGCTGCGACGGCCGTCCGCACCGCGGCAGTCGCACTGGCCGATCTGCGTGAGCGGCTGTGGCGGGCGGTGGACGACAAAGTGTCGAAGGTGCTGGCCATCGGCGACGGCGTGCGCGCCAGACGCGCGGACTGGTTGGCGGCAGCGCACAGCGTCACCACGGGGGTTGGCGATCGGGCGGTCGCCAGTGAGTTGGTCGACCAGGAGGTGAAGCCGTTCGTGGACACGGTGATCGGCGGCGAGTGGCTCGAGGCAATGCGGGCGGCCACCGACGCGATCAATGCGGCTTACGAGGCCGTGGCGGCGGAACTCGCATCCGAGGCGGGCGCGACGTTCGAGATCCCCGGTGACCTCGGACCGGTGTGGACGCCGTCGACGGCGGGCGTCGGCGAGACCCCGGCGGCGGGTGTCGGCGAAACCGCCACGCGAAGCGTCCCGGCAACCCCAGGGGCGGTCGTTGCGGCAAACCCGACTCCACCGGCTCCCGTCGTGCCGGCCGGATGGGGCGCATCCGTGGCGAGTCCACCCCTTGCGCCGGCGCCACCCGCGCCGCCGCTGCCGATCGAACCTCCGGTCCCGCAGCCGGCGACCGCTTCGCCGATGCCCTCACTCGGCGGAGGGATGCCCGACTTCGGAGGCGGCCTAACGAGTTTCGGTCAGCAATTGGGAGACATGCTCGGCGGGTTGCTGGGCGACGGTGCGCTCGATGCCGCCGTCGACGACGGGGAGCCGGCGGGCCTGCCCGAAGAGGATCTCGGCGAAATCGACAACAGTGAAACGACAGAGACTGACGAGGCGTCAGAGGCGAGGGAGGCTGGCGAGGACAGCGATGACGCCGCGGCCGTGCCCGGCGAAGTCACCGAACCCGCGGTCGCCGAGCCGATGTGTCAACCCGAGCCGCCACCGAATTCCGATACCGCACCTCCCGAGGAGCCGGCCGCGACGGTGCCTCCAGAACCGCCGACCGTGACTGAAGAACCGCCGGCGGTGACGCCCGAGCCGTTGGTGGCGCCGCCGAAGCCACCGGACGCCGGCACCCCGTGCGAGATCGCCGCCGATGAACTACCGCAGGTCGGCGAATGAGCGACGGTTACGAACCGTAACCGAGGTCGGGGCCGTTGACCAGCAGCCGGACGCACTCGGCGGCGATCAATCGACTCCGGTGGTTCGTACCGCAGTGGTCGCACCAGAAATGGACGGCCCCGCTGTCGATCTCGTGACGCACGTCGCCCCTGGGCGTCATGGAGGTGCGCACACAGCGCTCGGACGTGATGGACGGTGGGTAGGTGATGGTTCCCATTGCCGCACCCCCTTCAGGAGTGAAACCCGGATACCCAAGACTGCATGACGATCACCACATTTGTGGTCACGGTTGGGTAACCAAATTGATGACAATCCGGCGTTGCCGCAACGGAGAGGCGGTCCAGCTACTACTGAAAGTTTGCTGGGCTGAGCAACTTTCGGCGCTGCAGACGAGTGCGCTGTAGCGTCCCTCTGGTGAAGTTGCGGCCGCGGGAGCTTTTGTTCTTCCTCATCCTGGGCGCGGGGGCGTCGCTCGTCGGCGACCACAGCCATGTCGTCACCGGCACCACCGAGTACTTCACCGATGCGGTGCCGTTCGTGTTCAGCAGCCCGATCTGGTTCCCGGTGCTCGTCGCGCTGGCAACGGTGTCACTGGCCGAACTTCGGCTGCGCCTACCGTCGCCGCGCGCCGACGTCACGGCGCGTCAAGGTCTCGCTGGTGTGGCCGCGGTGCTGGGCATCTACGTCACGACCGCACTGATCCACACCGCGCCCGTCGTTCCCGCGACCGCACTGATCGTCACGCTCGCGACCATCACCTGGTGTGCGCTGGGCGACGGTCCGTCGATCGTCGGCGGCTTACTGGCCGCGGTCATCGGCCCCGTGGTCGAGATCGTGATCGCCAAAGCGGGCCTGTTCGCGTATCACGACGCCTGTGACGGTCTGTTCGGCGTCGCGCCGTGGCTGGTGCCGCTGTACTTCGCGTTCGGTGTGGTGGTCTCGTTACTGGCCGAGATCGCGGCCAGGAACTCGCCGCGCTAGGCGCGTGCCGGACGCCGCGACCGCGTCGGGCGCCGACGCCGTTGCTGGTGGCCCCTGGCCGACGACGGCTGGTGCGGCCGCGTGGGTTCGGGCCTGCTGGCCACGATCGGATCACCGAATGTCCGCTCGCCCGGGGCGATTTCGCTCAGGACCGGATGCGACGAGCCGCTGAAGCGGGTGATCGTCGGCTTCACGCCGGCCTTGCGGGTCAGCTGTCGCACGTCGGACACCTGTTCGTCGAGCATCAACGTCACCACGGTGCCGTCGGCCCCCGCGCGCGCCGTGCGGCCCGACCGGTGCAGGTACGCCTTGTGTTCGACGGGCGGGTCGGCGTGCACGACAAGGCTCACGTCGTCGACGTGGATCCCGCGCGCGGCGATGTCGGTAGCGACCATCACGGTTGCCGAGCCGTCGGAGAATGCGGCGAGATTGCGGGTGCGCGCGTTCTGGGACAGGTTGCCGTGTAATTCCACTGCCGACACACCGCGCGAGTTCAGCTGTCGGGCAAGGTTCTTCGCGCCGTGCTTGGTGCGCGCGAACACGATGGTCCGGCCGGGCGATGCGGCCAGGTCGGCCAACACACCGAGGCGGGCGGCCTTGTCGACGTGCAGCACATGGTGTTCCATCGCGGTCACCGGCGATTGCTCCGAATCGACACTGTGCACAACGGGATCGGTCAGGTACCGCTTCACCAGCACATCGACGCCGCCGTCGAGGGTGGCCGAGAACAGCATGCGCTGCCCGTTGCGAGGAGTCTTGTCCAGCAGGCGTTTCACCGGGGGAAGGAAGCCGAGGTCGGCCATGTGGTCGGCCTCGTCCAGCACGGTGATCTCGACGCCCGACAGGTCGGCATGGCGCGATTTGACGTGATCTTCGAGCCTGCCCGGGCAGGCGATGACAATGTCGACGCCTTGACGCAGCGCCTGGATCTGCGGGTTGGGACCCACACCACCGATGATCGTCACCGAGCGCATGTTGGTGGCCGCCGCCAACGGTGCCAGCGACGCGCTGATCTGGGCAGCCAGCTCGCGCGTCGGCGCGAGGATGAGGGCACGCGGGCGGCCGGGCACGCGTTTGGCCGGGCTCGCAGTGAGTCTGGTCACCACAGGCAGCAGGAAGGCGTAGGTCTTCCCGGATCCGGTGCGGCCGCGGCCGAGGACATCGCGACCGGCCAGTGAGTCGGGCAGCGTCGCCGCCTGGATCGGGAAGGGTGACTCGACGCCGTCGGCGGCGAGAGTGTCGACGACGGCCTTCGGCAGGCCGAGGTCGGCGAAAGTGGGCACGGTTGTGCCACTGGGGATTTGCACAGACAAGTGGAAACTCCGAAAGTTCAGTGTGGTCGTCCTGCCCGGCGCGGATGATCCGCGGCGCTCGGTGTGACGATCGAACGGGGTCGATTATCGCCTTCGGCGATGCGGCAAAAGGCAGAACAGAAGATGCCGCTGTGCCCACTGTACAGGGGCAGCGGCGATCGGCGTAATCGGCTAAGGCAGCAAGCCGTGCAGTTCCTCGACGAATCCGACGATTTCACTGCCGTCGACGGAAAGCGGCTGCAGCAGAAGCGTCGTCGCACCGGCTTCGGCGAATGCGGCCAGTCGCTCCTTGACGTACCCACGAGGTCCGACCAGTGACACGCTGCGCACCAGTTCGTCCGGCACCGCCGCGATCGCCTCGGTCTTCTTGCCCGCAAGGTAGAGGTCCTGGATGGTGTTGGCGACCTCGCCGTACCCGTAGCGGGTGGCCAGGTTGTGGTAGAAGTTGCGGCCGCGCGCGCCCATACCGCCGAGGTACAACGCCAACTGCGGCTTCACCCAGGACAGCCGGTCATCGACGTCCTCGCCGATGGCCAGGGGAGCGCTGACCATGACGTCGAGTGGGCCCAACGAGGGGTCACGTTTGGCGAACCCGGCGCGCAGCGCCTCACCCCACACGGCGTCGGCCTGCTCAGGGTAGAAGAACACCGGCTGCCACCCCTCGGCGATCTCCGCGGTGAGTTCGACGTTCTTCGGCCCCAGCGCGGCGATCGTGATCGGAATACGTTCGCGCACAGGGTGATTGATCAACTGCAACGGCTTGCCCAGCCCCGTGCCCCGTGCTCCGGGTCCCTCGCTGGGCAGCGGAATCTGATAGTGCTTTCCGTCGAACTGCACGCGTTCGCGGCGCCATACCTGCCTGCAGATCTCCACCACTTCTCGCGTGCGTCCCAGCGGCGCGTCGAACGGCACGCCATGGAAGCCCTCCATCACCTGTGGGCCGGACGTACCGATGCCGAGCCGGAAACGGCCGCCGGAGACATAGTCGAGACCCGCGGCCGTCATCCCCAACAACGTCGGCGTGCGGATGTAGATCGGCACCACGCCTGTCCCGAGTTCCATGCGCGTCGTCCTGGCCGCCAGGAAACCGAGCTGGCTGATCGCGTCGTAGGAGTACGCCTCGGCCACCAAGGCGAGATCGACGCCGACCTTCTCGAGCTCGACGACCTGATCGACGGCCTGGAGAAACCCGTCGGTGTAGTTGAGGAAGATCCCGGTGCGCATCATCGAGTTATACACCCAACCGGTTGGTTGGTCACCCTCAGGGCTTCAGCAGCGCGACGACCTTGTTCTCCAGGTCCACCGGGTCTTCGGCGAACGGGTCGACGTTCGGGGCCTTCGGCAGGGCGATGTCGGGATCGGCGAAGTCGCGGTAGGTCTTGTCGCCGGTCAGGGTGTGCAGCAGGTAGCCGGTGATCAGCGCCCGCACCACCTTCTGGGTGCTGCGGTCGGCTCCTGGCAGGCCGACGGCGCGGGCCAGCCGACGGCCCTCGATCAGCCCGCCCGGCTTGGCCCCGTTGACCGTGCGCAGCGTGGCTTTGTTCCACGTCCGGGCCAGCTCGACCGCATTGGAGCGCAGCGTCATCGGGTCACCCGGACCACTGAGCACCAGGCCGGGTACCTCCAGCGCCGCCGCGGGCTCCTCGGCGGGTGGCGAGGTGACTGTGGGGAAAATCGCAACGACGGCTTTCGGCTTGACCGGCATCCCCGCCGCGGTGAACACGGCTGCGGACCCGCCGAACCCGTGCCCGACCACGCCGAGCTTGTTGGGATGCACGCTGATCTCTCCCGCTCCCAGCCGGACCCCGGTGATGATGTCGAGCGTCGTGCCCAGGTCATAGGCGAAGTTCAGCGCCGACGGCGCCAAACCCGTCTCGGTCGCCGGCGCCGCCGCGACGATGCCCCAGGACGCCAGATGCTCCAGCGTGCCGGAATAGCGGTCGGCTGTGGCGAGCCAATCGTGGCCGAACGCCACGCCGGGCAGGCTGAAACCGGAATCGGGGGTGAACACGACACCGGGAAGCCCGGCGAAGGCCAGGTCACCTCGCAGAACGCGGTGCGGACCGCGGCGGGTCAGGGCCTTGAAGAGCTTCTTCGTACTGGCCACCAGACGACCGTAGCCGACGGGGTTGTGAGCTGCTCTTGCACTACCCTGAATGGCTATGTGTGGAATCGTCGGCTATGTCGGGCAGCGTCCTGCCTGCGACATCGTCGTCGACGCGCTGCGCCGGATGGAGTACCGAGGCTACGACTCGTCGGGTGTGGCTCTGCTGGACGGACGCGGCGGGCTCACGGTCCGCCGCCGGGCCGGGCGACTGGCCAACCTGGAAGCCGCGCTGGCCGACGCCGACGCGTCCAGCCTCGGGGGCAACACCGGCCTGGGGCATACCCGGTGGGCCACCCACGGCAGACCCACAGACCGCAACGCCCACCCGCACCGCGACGCCGCGGGCAAGATCGTCGTCGTCCACAACGGGATCATCGAGAACTACGCCGCCTTGCGGGCCGAACTCGAGAAGACCGGGGTGGAGTTCGCCAGCGACACCGACACCGAGGTCGCGGTGCACTTGGTCTCCTGGCAGTTCCACCACGGCCCCACCGCCGGAGATTTCCCCGCGTCCGTGCTCGCGGTGCTGCGGCGCCTCGAAGGGCACTTCACGCTGGTGTTCGCCAACGCCGACGATCCGGGCACGATCGTGGCGGCGCGCCGCTCCACGCCCCTGGTGGTCGGCGTCGGTGACGGCGAGATGTTCGTCGGTTCGGACGTCGCCGCGTTCATCGAGCACACCCGCGACGCGGTGGAGCTTGGCCAGGATCAGGCAGTGGTCGTGACCGCTGACGGATATCGCATCACCGACTTCCACGGTGTGGACGACGGTGCGAACGCGCGGTCGTTCCATATCGACTGGGACATGTCGGCTGCCGAAAAGGGCGGCTACGAGTACTTCATGCTCAAAGAGATCGCCGAGCAGCCGGCTGCGGTTTCCGACACGCTGTTGGGCCACTTCGTCGACAACCGCATCGTCCTGGACGAGCAGCGGTTGTCCGATCAGGAACTGCGTGAGGTCGACAAGGTCTTCGTGGTGGCATGCGGCACCGCTTACCACTCCGGGTTGCTGGCCAAGTACGCGATCGAGCACTGGACGAGGCTGCCCGTCGAGGCCGAGCTCGCCAGCGAATTCCGTTACCGCGACCCGGTTCTGGACAGCCATACCTTGGTGGTGGCGATCTCGCAGTCCGGCGAGACCGCCGACACCCTGGAGGCGGTGCGGCACGCCAAGGAGCAGAAGGCCAAGGTGCTGGCGATCTGTAACACCAACGGCAGCCAGATCCCGCGCGAATGCGATGCGGTGCTCTACACCCGTGCCGGACCCGAGATCGGGGTGGCGTCGACAAAGACGTTCCTCGCCCAGATCGCGGCCAATTACCTTGTCGGGCTTGCGCTCGCGCAGGCGCGCGGCACGAAGTACCCCGACGAGGTGGAGCGCGAGTACCGCGAGCTGGAGGCCATGCCCGAGCTGGTCGCGCGGGTGCTGGAGATCGTCGAACCGGTCAGGGCGTTGGCCCACCGCTTCGCCCAGTCGCAGACGGTGCTGTTTCTCGGCAGGCACGTCGGTTACCCGGTCGCGCTCGAAGGTGCGCTCAAGCTCAAGGAGCTGGCGTACATGCACGCCGAAGGCTTCGCGGCGGGTGAGCTCAAACACGGTCCGATCGCGCTGATCGAGGACGACCTCCCGGTCATCGTCGTGATGCCTTCACTGAAGAACGCGCCGATGTTGCACGCCAAGCTGCTGTCGAACATCCGCGAGATCCAGGCGCGCGGCGCCATCACCATCGTGATCGCCGAAGAGGGCGACGACACGGTCCGCCCCTTCGCCGATCACCTGATCGAGATCCCGGCGGTGTCAACGCTTCTGCAGCCGCTGCTGTCGACGATCCCGCTGCAGGTGTTCGCCGCGGGGGTGGCGCAGGCGCGCGGCTATGACGTCGACAAGCCCCGTAACCTGGCCAAGTCCGTCACCGTCGAGTAGTGGCGGGCCGGGTCGGGAACTTCAAGGGCGATCGGGCTCGCCGCCACTTCCTCGAGGTCTACCGGACCGCGATGGCAGAGCTGCCCGAGGTCGCCGAATCACACGACGTTGCAACGTCATTCGGGTCCGTGCGGGTGTACCGGTTCGCCGGGCCGCCCGATCTGACGCCCGTCGTACTGCTCCCCGGTCGCAACGCTTCGGTCCCGATGTGGCGGGGCAACATCCCCCTGCTGCAACGGCATCGGCCGGTGATCGGGATCGACCTGCTCGGGGAGGCGGGGCTCTCCGTGCAGGAAAAACCGATCACCGGACCCGACGACGAGGCGCACTGGCTCGACGAGGCGTTCGCGGGCGCCGGGCTGGACCGAGTGCATCTGATGGGAGTGTCGATCGGTGGCTGGACGGCGGCCAACTACGCCGCCCGCCGCCCCGGCCGAGCCGCCTCGCTGGTGCTGCTCGATGCCGTGTTCACCTTTGCCCCGGTCGCAGTCAAGGCTGTACTGGCCTCGCCCGCGTTGTTCCTACCCGGTGTGCCCGAGAATTTGCGCAGGCGCGTGCTCCGCTGGATCTCCGGCGGCGCCGACATCGACGAGGCGGCAACCGAAGCGGCACTGATCTCCTCCGGCTCAACCGATTACACCGTGCGCAAGGCGATGCCGAAGATGATCACCGACGAACAGCTGGGCTCACTGGACATACCAGTGCTGGCCCTGATCGGGGGGCGCAGCGTGATGCACGATGCCGACCGGGCGGCGCAGCGGGCGCGGCGCCTGCTTCCGCGGGGCCAGGTCGAAGTGTGGCCCGGTGCCTCGCATGCGATCAACGGCGAGTACGCGGTCGAGATCACCGAACGGGCAGTCGATTTCTGGGCCGATGCAGACGGGCGAAACTGAGCCTCTCGGCACTGTTTGCCACTAACGTGAGCAGCGATGCGGCACTACTACACCGCGGACCAGATTCGCGAGGCTGAAGCGCCGCTATTGGCGTCCCTGCCCGACGGTGCCCTGATGCGCCGCGCCGCCAACGGTCTTGCCGTCGCGATCGCGCGCGAACTGGTGTTACGCACCGGCGGAGTCTCCGGGAGACGTATCTGCGCCGTGGTCGGTTCGGGCGACAACGGCGGCGACGCGCTGTGGGCGGCGACATTCCTCTGCCGGCGCGGCGCCGGTTCCGCCGCCATCTTGCTCAATCCGGACCGCACCCACCGCAAGGCGCTGGCAGCGTTCATCGCCGCCGGTGGGCGTGTCGTCGAATCGATTCCGGCGGGCACCGCTCTGGTGATCGACGGCGTGGTGGGGATCTCCGGGTCCGGGCCGCTGCGGCCGAACGCCGCCGAGGTGTTCGCCGCCGTCCACGAAGCGGGCGTTCCGGTGGTGGCCGTCGACATCCCCAGCGGCATGGATGTGCAGACCGGGGTCACCGAGGGGCCCCATGTGCGGGCCGCGTTGACCGTCACGTTCGGCGGTCTCAAACCCGTTCACGCACTGGGGGAATGCGGTCATGTCGAGTTGGTCGACATCGGGCTGCAGTTGCCGGCGTCCGACATGGTGTCGTTCGATGCCGCCGATGTAGCCGCTCGCTGGCCGGTGCCCGGCCCGACCGACGACAAATACACCCAGGGGGTCACGGGCATCCTGGCCGGCTCGGCCACCTACCCCGGCGCTGCGGTGTTGTGCACGGGTGCGGCCGTCGCGGCGACCTCGGGCATGGTCCGGTACGCCGGATCCGCCGGGCAGCAGGTTCTCTCGCAGTGGCCGGAGGTGATCGCCGCGCCGAACGCCAGCGCGTCGGGGCGGGTGCAGGCGTGGGCCGTGGGGCCCGGACTGGGGACCGATGACACCGGCGCGGCCGCCCTGTGGTTCGCGTTGGACAGCGGGCTGCCGGTGGTCGTCGACGCCGACGGGCTGACCATCCTGGCCGCCCATCCCGATCTCGTCGACGGTCGCGAGGCGGCGACGGTGTTGACGCCGCACGCGGGCGAGTTCGCGCGCCTTGCCGGTTCGCCGCCCGGCGACGATCGCGTCGGTGCCACCCGCAGGCTGGCCGACCGGCTCGGCGTCACCGTGCTGCTGAAGGGCAACGTGACGGTCATCGCCGAACCCGGCGGCCCGGTCTACCTGAACCCGGCGGGTCAATCGTGGGCCGCCACAGCGGGTTCCGGTGATGTGCTGACCGGCGTCATCGGCGCTTTGCTTGCCGCGGGTTTACCCGCCGGCGAGGCGGCCGCCGCTGGTGCGTTCGTCCACGCCCGCGCCGCGAACCTGGCCGCCTCCGACCCAGGACCGCATCCCGCCCCGACGTCGGCGTCGCGCATCCTAGCGCACGTCCGAACCGCCTTAGCCAGTCTGTAAGCCAGCCTGTTACGAGAGGAAACCTCATGTCGCCCAGCCGCAGTCACGCACCGCAGGTTGCCCCCGCCTACACCGGACGGCTGGCGATGGCGCCGGTGCCGTCGCTGCGGTTGCCCGACGATGCGATGGATCCCGATGCCGCGTACCGGTTCATCCACGACGAACTGATGCTCGACGGCAGTTCCCGGCTGAACCTGGCCACGTTCGTCACGACGTGGATGGACCCGCAGGCCGAACGGCTGATGGCCGAGACGTTCGACAAGAACATGATCGACAAAGACGAGTACCCGGCGACCGCCGCGATCGAGCAGCGGTGCGTATGCATGGTGGCCGATCTGTTCCACGCCGAAGACCTGCGCGACGACGACCCGTCGAGCGCGATCGGTGTCTCGACCATCGGTTCCAGCGAGGCGGTGATGCTGGCCGGACTCGCGATGAAGTGGCGGTGGCGCGACCGCGTCGGCGACAAGTGGAAAGGTCGCACACCGAACCTGGTGATGGGCGCGAATGTTCAGGTGGTCTGGGAGAAGTTCTGCCGCTACTTCGACGTCGAGGCGCGATACCTGCCGATGGCCGAGGACCGCTACGTCATCACACCCGAACAGGTGCTCGACAACATCGACGAGGACACCATCGGTGTGGTGGCGATCCTCGGCACCACCTACACCGGGGAGTTGGAACCCATCGGTGAGATCTGCGCCGCGCTCGACAAACTCGCCACGGACGGCGGCCTGGACATCCCCGTTCACGTCGATGCGGCAAGCGGCGGCTTCGTGGTGCCGTTCCTGCATCCGGACCTGGAATGGGACTTCCGGCTTCCGCGTGTGGTGTCGATCAACGTCAGCGGCCACAAGTACGGCCTGACCTATCCCGGGATCGGCTTCGTGGTGTGGCGCAGTGCGGAGTACCTGCCCGAGGGCCTCGTTTTCCACGTGAACTATCTCGGCGGCGACATGCCGACGTTCACGCTGAACTTCTCCCGGCCCGGCAACCAAGTCGTCGGGCAGTACTACAACTTCCTGCGGCTCGGCCGTGGGGGCTACTCACAAGTGATGCAGTCGCTTTCGCAGACCGCGCGGTGGCTTGGTGACCAACTGCGCGAAAGCGAACACTTCGAGGTCGTCGCGGACGGATCGGCGATCCCGGTGGTGAGTTTCAAGCTCGCCGGCGACTTCGGTTACACGGAGTTCGACATCTCCCAGGGCCTGCGCGCGTTCGGCTGGCAGGTACCGGCCTACACGATGCCGGAGGGCGCCACCGATGTCACGATGCTGCGCATCGTGGTGCGGGAGGGGTTCTCGGCGGACCTGGCCCGAGCGCTGCACGACGACATGGTCACCGTGCTCTCCCACCTCGACGAGCTCAAACCGCGCGGCCACTTCAACCAGTTCCAGCCGTTCGCCCACTGACCGTCGGGCCTCCGCCCGTCGTCTGGGACAATCGGCCGTGGTGAAACGACGATGCACACGACCGAGCTGACGACGCCGACCGCGACCGCGGCCCCCCAGGCGGTGGTCGACCTCGACGCGATCGCCCACAATGTGCGACTGCTGCGCGACCTCGCGGGCACCGCGCAGGTGATGGTCGTCGTCAAGGCCGACGGATACGGACACGGCGCCACCCAGGTGAGCCGGGTCGCGCTCGCCGCGGGCGCCACCGAACTCGGGGTGGCGACCGTCGCCGAGGCGTTGGCGCTGCGCGGGGACGGCATCACCGCTCCGGTGCTGGCCTGGCTGCATCCGCCGGGCACCGACTTCGCGCCCGCGCTGGCCGCCGACGTGCAGATCGCGGTGTCGTCGGTGCGCCAACTCGACGACCTGCTCGACGCCGTCGCACAGACCGGGCGCAGTGCCTCGGTGACCGTCAAGGTCGACACCGGGCTGAGCCGCAACGGCGTCGGTCGCGACGACTATCCGGCGATGATCGCGGCGGTCGAGCGGGCGCAGGCCGCCGGAGCGGTCAGCGTACGGGGGCTGATGTCGCACCTCGTGCACGGTGACCGGCCCGACGATCCGCTCAACGGCATACAGGCGCAGCGGCTCACCGAGATGCGGACCTACGCGGCCGAACAGGGTGTGCAGTTCGAGATCACCCACCTGAGCAACAGCCCGGCCGCGATGACACGGCCAGACCTGGGCATGGACCTGGTGCGCGTCGGTATCGCGGTGTACGGCCAGACCCCGATACCCGAGCGCGGCAACATGGGCCTGCGTCCGGCGATGACCCTGAAATGCCCTGTGACACTGGTCCGCTCGCTGCGCGCGGGCGACGGCGTATCCTATGGGCACACCTGGGTCGCCGACCGCGACACCACCGTGGCGCTGTTGCCCGTCGGGTACGCCGACGGGGTGTTCCGCCCGCTGAGCAACCGCATCGACGTGATGATCAACGGCAGGCGGTGCCGCAACGTCGGCCGGATTTGCATGGACCAGTTCGTCGTGGACCTCGGACCGGAAGGCAGGGCGGCAGAAGGTGACGACGCGATCCTGTTCGGGCCTGGCATCCACGGTGAACCGACGGCCCAGGAGTGGGCCGACCTGCTCGGAACCATCAACTACGAGGTCGTGACGAGCCCGCGTGGCCGGTTCGTGCGGACCTACACCGGATCGACGGACAAGACACCTTGATGGACAACGGGATTCCGATTTCACGCCGCGGCCGCAACGCGAACGGGCGCTGGCTCGCGGGTGCAGCCGGCCTGACCGCGGTCGGCAGCGCGGCGGGGATGTCGGCCGCGCGCTCGCTGCGGCGTCGACTCGACACCGTGGACCACTACAAGGACGAGGATTTCGAACTCCTCGACGCCGACCGCAGCTCCGTCGTCACCACACCCGACGGCGTGTCGCTGGCGGTCCGCGAGGTCGGCCCGCAAGACGCGCCGCTGACCGTGGTGTTCGCGCACGGATTCTGTCTGCGCATGGGTGCCTTCTACTTTCAGCGCGTCCGGCTGACTGAGCAGTGGGGACCTCAAGTCCGGATGGTGTTCTACGACCAGCGCGGACACGGTCAGTCCGACGAGGCGCCGCCGGAGACCTATACGGTGACCCAGCTCGGACAGGATCTCGAGGCCGTGCTGGCGGTCGTGGTCCCGCGGGGCCCTGTGGTGCTGGTCGGACACTCGATGGGCGGAATGACCGTACTGTCGCATGCGCGACAGTACCCGCACCACTATCCGAAGCGGATCGTCGGCGCCGCGATCATCGCGTCTGCCGCCGAAGGGGTTTCGCGCTCGCCGCTCGGTGAGATCCTGAAGAACCCGGCACTGGAGGCGGCCCGATTCGCGGTCCGGTACGCGCCCAAGATGGTGCACCGAACCCGCGGCGCCGCGAAGTCGGTGATCGCGCCGATCCTGCGCGCCGCGTCCTACGGCGACGAGAAGATCAGCCCGAGCGTCGTGGCGTTCTCGGAACGGATGATGCACGACACCCCGATCGCGACGCTCGTCGAATTCCTGCACGCGCTCGAGGTGCACAACGAGATCGACGGCCTGACCACGCTGGCCAAGGTGCCGACCCTGATCGCGTGTGGTGACCGCGACCTGCTGACGCCGATGGAGTACTCGCAGGCCATGGCCGCGGTTCTGCCGAAGGCGCAAGTGGTGATCGTCGGCGGCGCTGGACATCTCGTCCAACTCGAACAACCCGAGGCGATCAACGAGGCACTGGTCCGACTCGTCGAACGCGCGACACCGTCCAAGCTCGTCGCGTTGACGAGGCGGGTGCGCGAGAAGGTCCGCCATAATGGGTGAACGCAGCTCGGGCACGGCCGAACTGTCGACCGCAGAGGACACCGTCGCGCTCGGCGCCGAACTCGGTAGACAACTGCACGCGGGCGACGTCGTCGTCCTCTCCGGACCGCTCGGCGCGGGAAAGACGGTGCTGGCCAAGGGTATTGCTCAGGCGATGGAGGTGGAGGGTCCGGTGATCTCGCCGACCTTCGTGCTGGCACGCGTACACCGGGCGCGCCGATCGGGTGCGCCGGCCATGATCCACGTCGACATGTATCGCCTCCTCGACCACCCGTCGGTCGACCTGCTCGCCGAACTCGACTCGCTGGACCTGGACACCGATCTCGACGACGCCGTCGTGGTCGTCGAATGGGGTGAGGGGCTGGCCGAACGGCTCTCCGACAGCCACCTCGACGTGCGGCTCGAGCGTGCCCGCGACACCGAGGTCCGCACCGCGGTGTGGGAGTGGAGCAAGGCGTGAACGTACTGGCCATCGACACCGCGACACCCGCGGTGACGGCGGGCGTGGTCCGTCTCGACGGAGTGCAGGTGCTCGCCGAGCGGGTGACGGTAGACGCTCGGGCGCACGCCGAGCAGCTCACCCCGAATGCAGTGGCCGCGCTGGCCGACGCGGGGCTCGGTGTCGACGAATTGGACGCGGTGGTCGTCGGGTGCGGCCCGGGACCGTTCACCGGCCTGCGCGTCGGGATGGCGACCGCCGCCGCCTACGGGCACGCGCTTGGCATCCCGGTCCACGGCGTCTGCAGCCTGGATGCGATCGGTGTGGACACCGTCGGCGACGTGCTTGTGGTGACGGACGCGCGCCGTCGAGAGGTCTACTGGGCGCGATACCGCGACGGGGCGCGTACCGACGGACCCGCCGTCTGCGCAGCCGCGGACGTGCCACCAGGCGCCACGGCGGTTGCCGGGTCACCCGAGCACGCGGCGCTGTTCGACCTGCCGCGTCAGGCTCCGGTGTATCCGACCGCGTCGGGGTTGGTGCGCGTAGTGGCGGACTGGAACGCCGAACCGGCGCCGCTCGTCCCGCTGTATTTACGCCGGCCCGACGCCAAACCGTCGGTGGCCAAGCGATGAGCATCGAGTACGGGCCGTTGAAGCCGTCGGATGCGGCCAGATGCGCCGAGCTGGAGGCCCAGCTGTTCGACGGCGACGATCCGTGGCCCGAGCGGGCCTTCCTTTCCGAACTCGCCGCCAAGCACATCCGCTACGTCGCCGCACGCGATCAGGACAAGCTCGTCGGATACGCCGGTATCGCCCGCCTCGGCCGAAAGAAGCCCTACGAGTACGAGATCCATACCATCGGCGTAGACCCCGCCTACCGGGGCCAGGGGATCGGCAGGCGCATGCTGGCCGAGTTGCTCGACCACGCCTCGGGCGGGTGCGTGTTTCTCGAGGTTCGCACCGACAACGAAGCGGCGATCAAGATGTACGAGAGTTTCGGCTTCACCAATGTGGGGCTGCGCAAACGCTATTACCGGGCCAGCGGCGCCGACGCCTATACGATGCGGCGAGACGCGACATGACGATCATCCTGGCCATCGAGAGCTCCTGCGACGAAACCGGCGTCGGCATCGCCGAATTGGGCGCCGACGGTTCGGTGCGGCTGCTGGCCGACGAGGTCGCGTCCAGCGTCGACGAACACGCCCGGTTCGGCGGCGTCGTTCCTGAGATCGCATCCCGGGCACACCTGGAGGCGCTGGGACCGACGATGCGCCGCGCGCTGCAGGCGGCCGACGTGACCAGACCCGACGTCGTCGCCGCGACGATCGGGCCGGGCCTGGCGGGTGCCCTGCTGGTGGGAGTGGCTGCGGCCAAGGCATATTCGGTGGCCTGGCAGGTCCCGTTCTACGCCGTCAACCACCTGGGCGGGCATCTGGCCGCCGACGTCTACGACCACGGCCCGCTGCCGGAGAGCATCGGCCTGCTGGTCTCGGGCGGGCACACCAACCTGCTGCACGTGCGATCACTCGGCGAGCCGATCGTCGAACTCGGCAGCACCGTTGACGACGCGGCGGGGGAGGCCTACGACAAGGTGGCGCGCCTGCTGGGCCTGGGCTATCCCGGCGGCAAAGTGCTCGACGAACTGGCCCGCGAGGGCGACCGGGCCGCGATCGTGTTCCCGAGGGGCATGACCGGCCCGCGCGACGATCCGTACGCGTTCAGCTTCTCGGGGCTCAAGACCGCAGTTGCCCGCTACGTCGAGAGTCACCCGGAAGCGTCGACGGCGGATGTCGCGGCCGGCTTCCAGGAGGCGGTCGCCGACGTGCTGACGCTCAAGGCGGTGCGGGCATGCACGACCCTGGGGGTCGACACACTGCTCATCGCCGGCGGCGTGGCGGCGAACTCGCGGCTGCGCGAGCTGGCCGAGGAGCGATGCGCCGCCAACGGGCTGACGCTGCGCATTCCGCGACCACGCCTGTGCACCGATAACGGCGCGATGATCGCCTCGTTCGCGGCGCACCTGATCGCTGCCGGGGCCCGGCCGTCCCAGCTGGACGCGGCCAGCGATCCGGGTCTGCCCGTCGTGCAGGCACAAGTGGCCTGATCTTGTCGATACCCGGCCTTGAGTGCTAGCACTCTCGTGTATAGAGTGCTAGGTGGCACGCGACCAATCCCTGCGCCGGCACCCGCGACGACGGTGCGTGGGCACGGACGCATGCCGAACACCTGGTAACTGAGAGATCCGGATACCCGGATCGACACCCGAACTAGTGGAGGGCTCCATCGTGGCGAGCGTGAACATCAAGCCACTCGAGGACAAGATCCTCGTTCAGGCCAACGAGGCCGAGACCACGACCGCATCCGGTCTGGTCATTCCCGACACCGCCAAGGAAAAGCCGCAGGAAGGCACCGTCGTCGCAGTTGGCCCCGGCCGCTGGGACGAGGACGGCGAGAAGCGCATCCCGCTGGACGTCTCCGAGGGCGACACCGTCATCTACAGCAAGTACGGCGGCACCGAGATCAAGTACAACGGCGAGGAGTACCTGATCCTCTCGGCACGCGACGTGCTGGCCGTCGTCAACAAGTAAGCACCCGTGTTCCGCCCCGGGAATCCCCGTCTCACGGGTGATTTCCGGGGCGGCATGCGTCTATAGCGAATTGCGACTCAAAGAAAGACACCTATGAGTAAGCAGATTGAGTTCAACGAAACTGCGCGCCGCGCAATGGAAGCCGGCGTGGACAAGCTGGCCGACGCGGTGCGGGTGACCCTTGGGCCGCGCGGCAGGAACGTGGTGTTGGCCAAGTCGTGGGGCGGGCCGACCATCACCAACGACGGTGTGACGATCGCCCGTGAGATCGACCTGGAGGACCCGTTCGAAAACCTCGGGGCCCAGCTGCTCAAGTCGGTCGCCACCAAGACCAACGACGTCACCGGCGACGGCACCACCACCGCGACTGTGCTGGCGCAGGCCCTGGTCAAGGGCGGGCTGCGCAACGTCGCCGCCGGCGCCAACCCGATCGCGCTCGGCGCGGGCATCGCCAAGGCCGCCGACGCCGTGTCGGAGGCCTTGCTGGCCGCGGCGACGCCGGTCTCGGAGAAGAACGCCATCGCCCAGGTCGCGACGGTCTCGTCTCGTGACGAGACGGTTGGCGAGCTGGTCGGTGAGGCGATGACGAAGGTCGGCGCCGACGGCGTCGTGTCCGTCGAGGAATCCTCCACGCTGGAGACCTACCTGGAGATGACCGACGGCGTCGGCTTCGACAAGGGCTACCTTTCGGCGTACTTCGTCACCGACTTCGACGCCCAGGAGGCGGTGCTCGAGGACGCGCTGGTGCTGTTGCACCGGGAGAAGATCAGCTCGCTGCCCGACCTGCTTCCGCTGCTGGAGAAGGTCGCCGAGGCGGGTAAGCCGCTGCTGATCGTCGCCGAAGACGTTGAGGGTGAGCCGCTCTCGACGCTGGTGGTCAATGCCATCCGCAAGACCTTGAAGGCCGTTGCGGTCAAGGCGCCGTTCTTCGGCGACCGCCGCAAGGCGTTCCTCGACGACCTCGCCATCGTCACCGGCGGCCAGGTCGTCAACCCGGACGTCGGCCTGGTACTGCGCGAGGTGGGTCTCGAGGTGCTGGGCACCGCTCGGCGCGTCGTGGTGGACAAGGACAGCACCACGATCGTCGAAGGTGGCGGCACCAAGGAGGCCATCGAGGCGCGAAAAGCGCAGCTGCGCTCCGAGATCGAGGCCTCCGATTCCGACTGGGATCGCGAGAAGCTCGAGGAGCGGCTGGCCAAGCTGGCCGGCGGCGTTGCCGTCATCCAGGTGGGTGCGGCGACCGAGACCGACCTGAAGAAGCGTAAGGAAGCCGTCGAGGATGCGGTCGCGGCGGCCAAGGCCGCTGTCGAAGAGGGTGTCATCGCCGGTGGCGGTGCGGCGCTGCTCCAGACGCGCGGCGCGCTGGAGAAGCTGCGTGACAGCCTGTCCGGCGACGAGCGTCTCGGTGTCGAGTTGTTCGCGCGCGCCCTCGGTTCCCCGCTGTACTGGATCGCCACCAATGCCGGGCTGGACGGCGCGGTCGTGGTAAACAAGGTCGCGGATCTGCCTGCGGGACAAGGCTTCAACGCCGCGACACTCACCTTCGGTGATCTGGCGGCCGACGGCGTCGTCGACCCGGTCAAGGTCACGCGTTCGGCGGTGCTCAACGCTGCCTCGGTGGCCCGCATGGTGCTGACGACCGAGACCGCGGTGGTCGACAAGCCCGAGGAGCCGGAGGACGACGGCCACGGCCACGGCCACGGTCACCACCATCACTGAGCAGTAATACGAAACACCCCCGGTCACCAGGCCGGGGGTGTTTTGTTTTGCCATGGACCGCATTTTTCAGTGGGCATGGGATCGGTACGGGCCGCGGTATTGGTGGGCCTTCTTGACGATCAGCTTCACGGTGTTGCTGCCGACCAACCTCGTTTTATCGTTCTGCATCGTTTCGTTGGAAGGCAGCGATAAACACGTCGAGGCGGCAATCGTGACGGTGATGGCGGTGCTGGCACTCGTATACGTATGGGTACTTCCCGGGGTTGGACATATTCGGCTCATGGAACGGTGGGCAGCTGGCAAAACAACCGAGCGCGCAGAGGTTTTGCGAGCCACCTACACCTGGGGCCGAGAAGCAGTCGCCCGTGCAGTAGTTAGCGGTGCGCTTATAGTCGCCCTCCTCGCGGCTTTTGTCGGTGTGATCGCGGGGGCTGACGGGTCGAGGCTCGTCCAGTATTCGATTCTGGGGGCCACAATCGGTATCGCGATCGCACTGATTGGGGTGCACAGTTTCGCTGAAGCTGCGATGAGACCGGCAAGACTTCACCTCGCCGGCGCAAGCGAGATTGGGGATGCCCTGCCGAGGACCCGTCCGAGTTTCGCCGCGTGGTCGAGCATCTCGATGATTGCTGCTATGTTCGCGTTCACCGTGGGCGGTGCGTTGGTGTCAGCCGCTGTCGATCACGTTCAGGAGGCGCCGGTTCTCGCCTTCCTCATCGCGGGTGCATTCACGCTCTTGTCTGCAGCGCCCGCCACTGTCGGCGCTGTCTTTGTCCCCTCCCTCCGTCCCATTCGTGACCTCGCCGAGGGAACAAAACGTGTTGCCGCCGGTGACTACGGCCAGCGCCTTCCCGTGGTACAGGACGATGATCTCGGTGCATTGGCGGCGTCGTTCAATCGGATGCAGGCGGGTTTGGCCGAGCGGCAACGACTTCAGTCTGCTTTCGGTACCTACGTCGATCCGTCGCTGGCGGCGCGGTTGCTCGAGCAGGGTGACGATGTGTTCACCGGTGAGCGGCGCGAGGTGACGGTGATGTTCGTCGACATCCGCGACTTCACACCATTCGCTGAGGCGAGTCCCGCAGAGGACATCGTCGCCCGACTCAATGCGCTGTTCGAGATCGTGGTACCCGCGGTGGTCGACGCCGGTGGGCACGTGAACAAGTTCCTTGGCGACGGCGCACTGGCAGTGTTCGGCGCTCCGAACGATCTCGCGAATCATGCTGACGCCGCGGTGACCGCGGCTGTGTTGATTCACCGTCTGGTCACCGACCGATTCGCGGGCGATCTGCGCATCGGTATCGGGATCAATACCGGAGTGGTGATCGCCGGGACCATTGGCGGGGGCAGCAAACTGGAGTTCACCCTGATCGGCGACACTGTCAACGTCGCGGCCCGCGTCGAACAGCTCACGAAGACCACCGGCGATCCGATACTTCTCACCAGCCAGACCGTCGACGGCCTAGATCGTCGACCTTTTGGGCTCCTCGACCGCGGCGCACACGCGTTGAAAGGGAAGTCCGCCAGGACGCAGGTATTCGGGCTCGACTCAACCATGAATCGTCTCGGTTGAGGTGGCTCACATCTAGCACCGGTAGAGACATGTTTCAAGTCGTCGAGCGTGCGGCCACTGCGACAAATTCGTTGATTCTTCGCAACCAATGCATGCTCGACGTTGGGTCGGGCGTCGAAGGGAAAGGCGGCGCGCCTGCCGTTGCCGGTCCAGCCGTTTCCTTAGAATTTTTCTCCACCGGCGAGAGGATCAACGTGGGCAACACTGCTATCCGGCGATCCCCGCGACTGGGACTGCTGGTAGCCATCGCGGCGGCCAGTGTCGGTGTCATCTACGGCTACGACCTTTCCAACATCGCCGGTGCGCTTCTGTTCATCACCGACGAGTTCGGCTTGACCACTCGGCAGCAGGAATTGGTAACCACGGCGATAGTCATCGGCCAGATCGCCGGGGCGGTCGGCGGCGGGATGCTCGCCAACGCGATCGGGCGCAAGAAGTCGATGGTGCTCGTCGCCGTCGCGTACGCGGCCTTCGCGCTTCTCAGCGCGTTGTCGGTGTCGGTGCCCATGCTGCTGCTGTCGCGTTTTCTGCTTGGCCTCACCATCGGTGTGTCGGTGGTGGTCGTGCCGGTGTTCGTCGCCGAGTCAGCACCGGCGAAGGTCCGCGGTTCGCTGTTGGTCGCCTACCAGGTGGCCACGGTCGTCGGCATCATCATCGGTTACCTGGTCGCGTACTTCCTGGCCAGCTCGGGCAGTTGGCGGTGGATGCTCGGCCTGGCCGCGATACCGGCAGTGCTCGTGACGTTGCTACTGCTGTGGATGCCGGACACTGCGCGGTGGTACATGCTCAAGGGCCGGGTCGAGGAGGCCCGGCAAACCTTGCGCCGGGTCGAGCCGAGCGCCGACGTCGAGGCCGAACTCGCCGAAATCAGGCGCGCGCTCAAGGAGGAAACCGGCGGCGCGGTGCGCGAGATGCTCCGGCGGCCCTACCTTCGCGCCACGGTTTTCGTCGTGGTGCTCGGTTTCTTCATCCAGATCACCGGCATCAACGCGATCGTCTACTACAGCCCGAGACTGTTCGAGGCCATGGGCTTCGAAGGGTACTTCGCGCTGCTGATACTTCCAGCGCTGATCCAGGTCGCCGCCCTAGTAGCGGTGTTCGTCTCGCTCATGCTGGTCGACCGGGTAGGTCGACGACCGATACTGCTGGGCGGCATCGCGATGATGGTCGCCGCTAACGCCATGCTGATCGGCGTTTTTGTTGCGGGCACGGAGTTCGGTGGTGCGCTCACCGCGGTCGGGTTCCTCGGCGTGCTGTTGTTCACGATCGGGTTCACCTTCGGCTTCGGCGCGTTGGTCTGGGTATACGCCGGTGAAAGCTTTCCTACCCGGCTCCGGTCGACGGGTTCGAGTGCGATGCTCACCTCCGATTTAGTGGCCAATGCCATCATCGCCGCCTTCTTCCTGACGATGCTCAATTCGCTGGGTGGTGGCGGAACGTTTGCGCTGTTCGGCGTTTTCGCGCTGGCAGCCCTCGTGTTCGTCTATCGATTCGCGCCGGAAACCAAGGGGCGCCCGCTCGAGGAGATCCGGCATTTCTGGGAGAACGGCGGGCGCTGGCCCGATGAAGCCGGCGAGGCGCCCGAGGATGCCGGCATGTTGAAGTGACGCTCATCGCCGCGGGGACCATGGTCTTGGAAGACCGGGTCTGCAAACCGGGTTGGTTGGCTACAGCAGCCGGTCGAATCATCGATTGCGCACCGGGCCCGGCGCCTCGACCGCCCGACCACGACTTCCCGGATCACGTCGTGGTGCCCGGGTTCGTCGACATGCACGTGCACGGCGGCGGCGGTGCGTCCTACACCGACGGCGTCAGCTCAGAGATCGAACAGGCCGCCGAGTTCCACCTGCGCCACGGCACCACCACGACGGTGGCCAGCCTGGTTACCGCCTCACCCGACGACCTTCTGCGCCAAGTGCGGGTGCTCACCGAGGTGACTCGACAGAAAACCGTCGCGGGCGTGCACCTGGAAGGCCCCTGGCTCAGCGCGGTGCGATGCGGTGCCCACGACTCGACTCTGATGCGCAACCCCGACCCCGCCGAGATCGATGCTCTGCTTGACGCCGCAGACGGCACTATCCGGATGGTCACGCTGGCGCCGGAACTGCCGGGCAGTTTGGACGCCATTACCCGCATCGCGGACGCCGGTGTGGTCGTCGCCGTCGGCCATACAGACGCCAGTTACGACGACGCCAAGCGTGCGATCCAATCGGGCGCGACCGTCGGCACCCATGTGTTCAACGCGATGCGGCCGCTTCACCATCGCGACCCGGGGCCGGCGTTGGCGCTGTTAGAAGACCCGCGAATCACTCTCGAGCTCATCGCCGACGGCGTACATCTCCATCCCGCGCTCGTGCGGCAGATCATCGAGGCGGCCGGGCCTCGACGGGTCGCGTTGATCACCGACGCGATGGCGGCGGCCGGACTGCCGGACGGCTCGTTTCGGATCGGCGCAGTCGAGGTGGAGGTCACCGAGCGCGTCGCCCGCGTGCGCGGGAGGCCGACCATCGCCGGCAGCACGGCGACCATGGATCAGCTTTTCCGGACCGTGGTCGGCCAACTCGGCGGCTCCGACGAGGCGCTGGCCAACGCGGTGCGGATGACGGCGACCACCCCCGCCAGTGCGTTGAAGCTCGACCATGTCGGCAGCCTACGCGCCGGCAGAGACGCCAATTGTGTTGTGCTGGACAACAATCTAGGTGTTCATACAGTGATGCGCGACGGTTCGTGGCTGCCCCGCCGCTAACAACGCGCGGATTCGAGCAGCATCGAATTTGGCCCACCTTCGCCCTCCGTATATCCTGGTCGGCGTGAACATCGTGACGCGCGCCGGCTATTGGCGCTTTATCGAGGCTCCGGGCGGAGCCGATAGAGCGCAGCGCTAAGCGACGCATCCACCCGGAGCCCAGGCAGTGACCACCAGGTCGCTGCCTTTCGTCATTCAAGGGCCCTGGGCTTTCACCGGGCGCCCACAATCTCTCCAGAAAGGCACCCGAACATGAATCTGGCGCAGACCGCCACCCCGCCCGCCACCTCGGACCGGCGGGTCCGCGGTTTCAGCGAGATCCCCAGCCCGCACGAGGTGCTCACCGAGTTCCCGTTGGGAGCCCGGCGCGCCGAGCGGGTGGTGCGCGACCGGGAGGAGATCGCCGACATCCTCGCTGGCCGCGACGACCGGCTGCTCGTCGTCGTGGGCCCGTGCTCGGTGCACGACCCGTCGGCGGCACTCGACTACGCCAGCCGGCTGGCCAAGGTGGCCGACAAGCTCAGCGACCGCCTCAAGGTCGTGATGCGGGTGTACTTCGAGAAGCCGCGCACCACGATCGGCTGGAAGGGCCTGATCAACGATCCCGGCATGGACGGCACCTTCGACGTCGCCCGCGGTCTGCGCATCGCCCGTCACCTGCTGCTCGACATCGTCGACATCGGCCTGCCGGTCGGGTGTGAGTTCCTCGAGCCGACCAGTCCGCAGTACATCGCCGACGCCGTCGCGTGGGGTGCGATCGGCGCCAGGACCACCGAATCCCAGGTGCACCGACAACTGGCATCCGGGTTGTCGATGCCCGTCGGCTTCAAGAACGGCACCGACGGCAACATCCAGGTCGCCGTCGACGGGGTCAAGGCCGCCGCCGCACCGCACGTCTTCTTCGGCATGGACGATCTCGGGCGCGGTGCGTTGGTCAATACGGCGGGCAACGAGGACTGCCACGTCATCCTGCGGGGCGGCACCAATGGGCCGAACTGCGACGCCGAAGCCATCCGGACGACCGCGGCCAAGCTGACCGCGGCCGGGTTGCCCGGCCGCGTCGTAATCGACTGCAGCCACGCCAATTCCGGAAAAGATCACGTCCGCCAGGCCCAAGTCGCCGCGGACGTCGCGCAGCTGGTGCGCGGCGGCTTACCGGTCAGCGGGGTGATGCTCGAGAGTTTCCTCGTCGCCGGTGCACAGGCCCCCGAAGCCCGTCCCCTGACCTACGGGCAGTCGGTGACCGACAAGTGCATGGACTGGGCGACAACCGATTCGGTGCTCCACACGCTTGCTGACCGCGGGTAGGCGCCCGCACCCGTCAAGAGGCGCGCCGGATACCGCGCTTCAGCAACAGTTCGCGCTCCGACTCGGACAACCCGCCCCAGATGCCGTAGGGCTCACCGACGGCGAGGGCGTGTGCGCGGCACTGAGCGATCACCGGGCACTTACGGCACATCTCTTTGGCGCGCATCTCGCGTTGCGTGCGGGCGCGGCCGCGCTCCCCGTCGGGATGAAAGAACATGGAGGAATCTTCGCCTCGACAGAGCCCGGCCATCTGCCAGTCCCAAATGTCAGCATTGGGTCCGGGCAGTTGCTGCGGTTGTGGCATTGGAAACCCCTCTCTGCACATCCATTTCGGAAACGAACGGATGAGTGAGTTCAAAACCGATTCGAGCTCAAGTCGCCGATGACCACTCGTGGAGACAAAGTATGGGCGCTCACGAAATCTCGTCAATAGCTTGCACATGTGCTTATTGACATAAGCGCAGGCCGAGAATTTACGTCACGTTCATCATTGCGACGCACAGACAACGAGAACGGTGCTAAACGGACCGATCGCGGTGGACCGCGGGACCCATTTTTCCAGTTCGCCTCAATTACCCGTTCGCGGGCAAACTCCGCCCGCTTACACGGAAGTAACATCGCGAGTACCAATTGTTAACCAGCGCGTCGCCGCAATTGATACGGTCGCGACTCGATGTCCGCAGAGACCGTTCTGGCCGCAGCTGCATTCGGCGACGATCCCGGCCGCTGGCCGTTGCCCGCCGGCGCCACCGCGCGCGAGCTGTGGCTGCGCGCCGTCGCGGCGGGCGGACAGGGCCGCTATGCCAGCGCGCGTGTCGAACTGGCCAAGCTCTTCTTGGCCGCAGGACCCGAACGATCATTGGCTCACAGCACTGAGGCGTCGTTCCTGCGTCAGCTCGGCTGGCACGCTCGGGCGCGGCGATGGGATGGTCGGGCGATGGCGCTTGCCGGATCGGATACCGAGGCGGCTGCCGATGCCTTGATCGGTCTGGCCGCCGACGCGCTGGGAGTCGGCCGGTTCGAGGCGTCGGCGCGCGCGCTGGCCCGTTCCGCCGACCTGATGTCTGATCCGGCGCCGCCGAGACTGCGGGTTCGGCTGGGGTGGGTGTCGGCCGAATTGGCCATGGCGCAGGGCCGCGGCCGGGCGGCCGTGGGTCACGCCGAACGCGCCGTCGACGACGCCGCTGCCTTCGGCTCGGTGCGCCACGAGGTGAAGTCCTCGGTCGTGCTCGCCGCCGCTTGGTGCAGCGCGGGTGACCTGGCCGCCGCCCGGTCGGTGGCCGACGCGGCGCTCGACGAAACGCAGCGCTTCGGAATGGTTCCGCTGCAATGGGCGTTGGCCTGCTTGCTGGCCGACATCGGCAGCGGCGCGCATCCGGCACTCGACATGGTGGCGATCCGCGACCGGTGTGCCGATACAGTGCGTCGGCGGGGCGGCGTGTGGTCGGTGCGGTAACCGGGTCCACACGGAAGTGAAAGTTATTGTTTAGCTGACCGGCCTACCGGATCCGGTCCTGTTCGTAACGTTGGAGAGATCGCCCACGATGACATTTTCGGGAGAACGTCTCGATGCTGTCGTTGCTGAGGCCGTGGCAGGGAACCGAGACGCGCTCCGGGAGGTACTGGAGACCATTCGTCCGATCGTCGTTCGGTACTGCCGGGCGAGGGTAGGGGCGACAGAGCGCAGTGGCCTCTCAGCCGACGACGTTGCGCAGGAGGTTTGCTTGGCCGCCATCACGGCGCTGCCGCGTTACAAGGATCAGGGACGACCGTTCCTGGCCTTCGTGTACGGCATTGCCGCCCACAAGGTTGCTGACGCGCATCGCGCAGCAGCCAGGAATCGATCCGACCCGACCGATGTCGTGCCGGAGCGATACTCGCTGGACGCCGGACCCGAGCAGATGGCGCTCGATGCCGAGGCGTCGGCACGCATGAAGAAGCTCCTGGCGGTGCTTCCCGAGAAGCAGCGCGAGATCTTGATCCTGCGCATCGTCGTCGGGATGAGCGCCGAGGAGACCGCAGAGGCGGTCGGCAGCACGCCGGGCGCGGTCCGCGTCGCCCAGCACCGTGCGCTGGCGCGACTGAAGTCCGAGATCGTCGCGACGGGGCGTGACTATGCCTGACTTCGGACGCTGGACTTCCAACGGGGGAGATCCCTCGCTCAACGAGATCAACCGCACCGATCGGTTCCTCGATGCGCTGGCCACCGCGCAGCCGGTGTACTCGACCGATCCCAGTGAAGCGGAACTGGCTCAGCTGCTGGAGGGCTGGCGCGACGAGGTCCGCAACGCACCTCTGACCGCGACGGTCACACCGCGCGACGCGGTGCTGGCGCTCGACCGGGCCGCGGCAACGCGACGGCGTACGCGGACGTCGCTGGCGGTCGTCGGGTCGGCCGCGGCGGCGGTGTTGTGCATCGGCGGCTTCGGCGCGGTGGTCGCAGGCTCCGGACCGGGTGACTCGCTGTACGGCCTGCGCACCATGCTCTTCGGCGAGCAACAGGACACCCGCGACGACGCAGTCGTCCTGGCCGCGCAGACGCAGATGGCCGAGGTGCAGCAGCTGATCGACGACGGTCAGTGGCAAGCCGCCCAGGACAAGCTCGAGACGTTGACCACGACCGTGGCGACGGTGAACGACACCGTGCGCAAAGAAGAGTTGGTCACGCAGTGGCAGGAGCTGACGGTCAAGGTCGAGGCCCAGGACCCCGCGGCGACCCTGCCGCCGAATGCGCCGCCGCCGACCTTCCCCGAGGTCGTGGTGATTCCGAGCGACGGCGCGACCTCGTCGGAGACGACTGTGCCGCCGGGCACCTCTGAGCCGACCAGCACCTCCGAGACGTCCGCGCCGACCAGCCCGACCACTCCCTCGGCGTCCGCGCCGACGACACCGTCGACGTCGCCATCCGGGAGGCCCTCGCCATCCCCGTCGCCTTCGACGACGGCTGCGCCGGGCGCACCGTTACCCACGTCGGTGCCCGGCACTCCGCCGCCGACAGTGAGTGCCACGCCGCAGCCGACGTCGGCTCCGAACTCGCCGACGGCGCTGCCGACACCGACGGCGCAGCCGACCCCGTCGGCCACGCCACGGCCGACGCCGACGGCGGATACACCGCTGCCGACTCCGAGCACTTCCGTGGTCGAGCAGCAGGAGGATGAGGTACCGACGGCCGCGCCGACGTCACAGCAATCGACTGTGCAGGCGCCCGCGCCGAGAACGGCCGCTACGACGGTGACCGTCCCGGATGCGGTCGAGGAACCGAGCTAGTCAGCGATAGCCGTCGGATTCCGACGTCGCCTCGTTGAGCGAGGCATCGGCGTAGCCGCGGCAGTAATCCCACGTCACATAGGCGTCGGGTTCGGGATCGTAGGCGGGCTCGTGCGGGCGCACCGTGCCGTCGACCAGCAGTTGCAGCAGGTTGGCGCGCAGCATGTCCCAGTCGTGATAGTGGTCCTGCTGGCATTCGTCGCAGCACACGACCAGTCCGCGGATGCCCCTGTGCGCCAGAAGCGCCTCGTATACCGCCAGATCGGCGAGATCAGCCTCGACCGCGGTCCGCTCCTGCGGGTCCAGCGGCTGGCCCGGCTCGAGCGCGTCGAGGGCGGCCGAAGGGTCGCACGGGTCGTCGGCGAACGGGTCCGGTGGCAAACCCGGTGGCAGGTGGTCACGCACGAGTCCACACTACGCAGCGGGGCGGGGATAACGCTAGCCGTCACGCCGACGTCGTCGACGTATCAATAGTTATGTGCGTCGTGGCACGTGAGACCGGGATGCCGGCCGCTAGCCGATAGGATGGTTTCTTAGCTCGACGACAGTGTTCGGCTGCGTTTGTATCTGGAGGCCCCCACCATGTCGATCGCCGAAAGCAGCATCCCCATCGCGGTGCCGGTGCCTACCGGTGGGGATGACCCGACGAAAGTCGCCATGCTCGGCCTGACCTTCGACGACGTGCTTTTGCTGCCCGCCGCCTCCGATGTGGTGCCCGCGACCGCCGACACTTCGAGCCAGTTGACGAGAAAGATCCGGCTCAAGGTGCCGTTGGTGAGCTCCGCGATGGACACCGTCACCGAGTCGCGCATGGCGATCGCGATGGCCCGCGCCGGCGGGATGGGCGTGCTGCACCGCAACCTCCCGGTGGCCGAGCAGGCCGGCCAGGTCGAGACGGTCAAACGGTCCGAGGCGGGGATGGTCACCGACCCGGTCACCTGCTCGCCGGACAACACGCTGGCCGAGGTCGACGCGATGTGCGCGCGATTCCGGATCTCCGGGTTGCCCGTCGTCGACGACACCGGCGAGCTGGTCGGCATCATCACCAACCGCGACATGCGCTTCGAGGTGGACCAGTCCAAGCCGGTCTCCGAGGTGATGACCAAGGCCCCGCTCATCACCGCCCGGGAGGGCGTCTCCGCCGAGGCGGCGCTAGGACTGTTGCGGCGCAACAAGATCGAGAAGCTTCCGATCGTCGACGGGCACGGCAAGCTGACCGGGTTGATCACCGTCAAGGACTTCGTCAAGACCGAACAGTTCCCACTGTCGACCAAGGACAAGGACGGCAGGCTGCTCGTCGGGGCCGCGGTCGGTGTCGGAGACGACGCCTGGACGCGGGCGATGACGCTGGTGGACGCGGGCGTCGACGTGCTGGTGGTCGACACCGCGCACGCGCACAACCGCGGCGTGCTGGACATGGTCAGCCGGGTCAAGGCCGCCGTGGGAGACCGGGTCGAGGTGATCGGCGGCAACGTCGCGACGCGTGCGGCAGCGGCTGCGCTGGTGCAGGCCGGCGCCGACGCCGTGAAGGTCGGGGTCGGGCCGGGGTCGATCTGCACCACCCGCGTGGTCGCCGGTGTGGGAGCACCGCAGATCACCGCGATCTTAGAATCTGTAGCGGCCTGTCGTCCGTATGGTGTGCCGGTCATCGCCGACGGCGGACTGCAGTACTCCGGCGACATCGCCAAGGCCCTGGCCGCGGGTGCGTCGACCGCGATGCTGGGCTCGCTGCTCGCGGGCACCGCCGAGTCGCCCGGTGAGCTGATCTTCGTCAACGGCAAGCAGTTCAAGAGCTATCGCGGCATGGGCTCGCTCGGCGCCATGCAGGGCCGCGGTGCGGCCGGGGCGTTGCGCGGGTCCTACTCCAAGGACCGCTACTTCCAGGACGACGTGCTCAGCGAGGACAAGCTCGTGCCCGAGGGCATCGAGGGCCGGGTGCCGTTCCGCGGTCCGCTGGCGACGGTGATCCACCAGCTCACCGGCGGGCTGCGCGCGGCGATGGGGTACACCGGATCGGCGACCATCGAACAGTTGCAGCAGGCCCAGTTCGTGCAGATCACCGCGGCGGGGCTCAAGGAGAGCCACCCACACGACATCACGATGACGGTCGAGGCGCCGAACTACTACACCCGCTGACGAGCGCTTGCGCGAGGAACAGAACGTACTGACAGGAGAAACTGGCCATGCGAGACATGGTTGAGCTCGGCATGGGCAGAACCGCCCGCCGCACCTACGAACTCGACGACGTCAACATCGTGCCGTCGCGGCGCACCCGGTCGTCGCAGGACGTGTCGACGGCCTGGCAACTGGACGCCTACCGATTCGAGATCCCGGTGGTGGCCCACCCCACCGATGCGCTGGTGTCGCCGGAGTTCGCGATCGAGATCGGTCGGCTCGGCGGGCTCGGCGTGCTCAACGGCGAAGGCCTGATCGGCAGGCACGCCGACGTCGAAGCCAAGATCGCGCAGGTGATCGAGGCGGCGGAGAAGGAACCGGAGCCCTCGGCCGCGATCCGACTGCTGCAGCAGTTCCACGCCGCCCCGCTGGACCCGGATCTGCTCGGCGCGTCCGTGGCGCGCATCCGCGAGGCCGGCGTGACCACCGCGGTGCGCGTCAGCCCGCAGAACGCCCGCGCGCTGACGCCGACACTGCTCGCCGCGGGAATCGACCTGTTGGTCATTCAGGGCACGATCATCTCCGCCGAGCGGGTTGCCTCCAACGGGGAACCGCTGAACCTCAAGACCTTCATCTCCGAACTCGACGTGCCGGTCGTCGCGGGCGGCGTCCTCGACCACCGCACCGCGCTGCATCTGATGCGCACCGGTGCGGCCGGCGTCATCGTCGGCTACGGCTCGACCAGCGGCGTGACCACCAGCGACGAGGTGCTCGGGATCAGCGTCCCGATGGCCACCGCGATCGCCGACGCCGCCGCCGCGCGCCGCGAGTACCTCGACGAGACCGGCGGACGCTACGTCCACGTCCTGGCCGACGGCGACATGCACACCTCCGGCGATCTGGCGAAAGCCATCGCGTGCGGTGCGGACGCGGTGGTGCTCGGAACTCCGCTGGCGACCTCGGCCGAAGCGCTGGGCGCAGGCTGGTACTGGCCGGCCGCCGCCGCGCATCCGTCGCTGCCACGGGGTGCGTTCCTGCAAGTCGCAATGGGCGAGCGCCCGTCGTTGGAACAGGTCCTCACCGGTCCCTCCGACGATCCGTTCGGCTCGTTGAACCTGGTCGGAGGGCTGCGGCGCTCCATGGCCAAGGCCGGTTACTGCGACCTCAAGGAATTCCAGAAGGTCGGCCTGACCGTCGGGAGCTGAGTTTTCGCGCCTACCCTGGACGAGGTGTTCTTCTTCCTCTTCAGCTACGGCACCAAACAGAAGCATCTCGGTGCCGGGGAGGTTAGGACCTGCCCCCGCTGCCACAACACCACGCAGTGGTCGCGGGTTCGCGAGTTCAAGCAGTTCTCGCTGTTCTTCATTCCGGTGGCGCGTTGGAACCGTCGTCAGTTCGAGGTGTGCGGCATCTGCGGCACCGCCGTCGCGGTCTGACCGACGTGGAAAGTTACCCCTCGGTAACGCCATACTGGACGCATGGAACCTGACTACGACGTCCTGGTTATCGGTTCGGGGTTCGGCGGCAGCGTCACGGCGCTGCGGCTCACCGAAAAGGGGTACCGCGTCGGTGTGCTCGAGGCCGGCAGGCGCTTTGCCGACGAGGACTTCGCCAGGACCTCGTGGAACCTGCGCAAGTTCCTGTGGGCGCCGCAATTGGGCATGTACGGCATCCAGCGGATTCACCTGCTGCGCAACGTGATGATCCTGGCCGGCGCGGGTGTCGGGGGCGGCTCGCTGAACTACGCCAACACGCTCTACGTACCGCCGGACCCGTTTTTCAACGACCCGCAGTGGAAGGACATCACCGACTGGCGCGCGGAGCTCATGCCGCACTACGACCAGGCCCAGCGCATGCTCGGCGTCGTCACCAACCCGACGTTCACCGACGCCGACCGCGTGGTCAAGCAGGTCGCCGAGGAGATGGGTGTGGGCGACTCGTTCGTGCCGACGCCCGTTGGCGTCTTCTTCGGCCCGGACGGCACCAAAGCGCCCGGCGAGACCGTGCCCGACCCGTACTTCGGCGGCGCCGGACCGGCGCGCAGGGGATGTATCGAGGTCGGCGAATGTATGACCGGCTGCCGCCATAACGCCAAGAACACGCTGGTCAAGAACTATCTGTATCTGGCAGAGAAGTTCGGCACGACGATCCACCCGATGACCACCGTCACCGGCTTCGAGCAGCGCCCGGACGGGCTGTGGAACGTGCACACCGTCCGGACCGGTCGCTGGGTTCGCAAACAGAAGCGGACCTTCACCGCGTCGCACGTCGTGCTGGCGGCCGGCACCTGGGGCACGCAGCGGTTGCTGTTCAAGATGCGCGACAAGGGCAAGTTGCCGAACCTGTCCGACAAGCTGGGTGTGCTGACCCGCACCAACTCCGAATCCATCGTCGGCGCCGGACGATTCGAGGTGTCCGACGACCTCAACCTGACGCACGGCGTGGCGATCACCTCGTCGTTCCATCCCACCTCCGACACCCACATCGAGCCGGTGCGCTACGGCAAGGGCTCCAACGCCATGGGCCTGCTGCAGACGCTGATGACCGACGGCGACGGCCCCGAGGGCACCGACACGCCGCGGTGGAAACAGCTGTTCATCAACGCGCGCAAGGATCCTCGCGGCACGGTGCGGTTGCTCAACGTCCGGCGGTGGAGCGAACGCACGTTGATCGCACTGGTCATGCAGCACCTCGACAATTCGATCACCACGTTCACCAAGCGCAACAGGCTGGGCATCAGGCGCTATCTGAGCAAACAGGGCCACGGGGCGCCCAACCCGACGTGGATTCCGGTCGGGAATCGGGTCACCCGCCGGATCGCCGAGAAGATCGACGGCGTCGCGGGCGGCACCTGGGGCGAGTTGTTCAACATCCCCCTCACCGCGCACTTCCTCGGCGGCGCCGCCATCGGCGACGACGCGCAGCACGGCGTCATCGATCCGTATCACAGGGTGTACGGCTACCCGACCCTTTCGGTGCACGATGGTGCGTCGATCTCGGCGAATCTCGGTGTCAATCCGTCACTTTCGATCACCGCCCAGGCCGAGCGCGCGGCGTCGCTGTGGCCGAACAAGGGTGAGCCCGACCTGCGGCCGGAACAGGGACAGCCGTACCGCCGGTTGGCGCCCGTCGCGCCGCAGAACCCGGTCGTTCCGGCCCACGCACCCGCTGCGCTGCGCTGGTTGCCGATCCAACCCGTCACCTCGGCTGGTTGAGAATCGGCCGATTCGGGTAACTAACCCCCGCTTATCGCGACCGCACATCCTGCGAGTGAGGGGAGTCGCCGATGCGGACCGCTTATCAAGAGCAATGACCGCACTGAGCGCCGATCTCGGCAAGATGTGCGGGCTGGCGGTCAGTGCGCTCGAGCGGGCGACGGAAGCACTGCTCGGCGCGGATCTCTCGCTCGCGGAGCAGGTCATCGCCGACCACGAGCACATCATCGAGCTCAACTGGCAAGCCGAGGAGGCGGCGCTGCGGATCCTCGCGCTGCAACAACCTGTCGCCAGTGACCTACGCAGGGTGGTCGGCTCCATCCACATCGCCGCGGACATCGACCGGATGGGCGCGCTGGCGGCCCACGTGGCCGGCATCTCGCGGCTTCGGCACCCGGATTGCGCGCTACCTGCCGACGGGCGCGCGAGCTTTGCCGAGATGGGTGCGCGCGCGGTGCAACTGGCGAAGACGGCACAGGAGGTGCTGCTGTCGCGCGATCCCGACAAGGCAGCGCGGTTGCGCGACGAGGATGACGCCGTCGACGCCGAGCACCGGCACCTGTTCACGCTGTTGATCGACCACAAGTGGCAGGACGGGGTGTGCTCGGCCGTCGATGTGGCGCTGCTGGGGCGCTACTACGAGCGGTTCGCCGACCACGCCGTCGAGATCGGCAAGCGCGTGGTGTTCGAGGCGACCGGCGGTCTGCCCGGTCACAAGCAGATCGGTTAGCAGGGCCTACGTCGGGCGCCGGCGCACCGGCTCGCGCCCCGGTGGTTGCTGAGGTGTCGGCAGCAGCGGCCGGCAATGGCGAACCGGAACGGTTGTGGGCTGCCGGGAATCCAGATGCAGGTCTTCGCCGCCGTGGCGGATCAGCAGTTCGCCCTCCGGGCCGTCACGCAGCGTATAGGTGACCTCGTCGTGATCGGCATCGATAGTGAGGCGAAAGTT
The DNA here is from genome assembly GCF_002245535.1 of Mycobacterium lehmannii. Classification (GTDB taxonomy): domain Bacteria; phylum Actinomycetota; class Actinomycetes; order Mycobacteriales; family Mycobacteriaceae; genus Mycobacterium; species Mycobacterium lehmannii. Next base: position 63,905 of record NZ_NKCN01000002.1, read on the forward strand.
CCTCCACCGCAATCGAAATCGAAGGCGAGAGATCCCGTCGGGCAGTCGGGGGTTGAGCTCGAGTACCCCTTCATCGTCACGGAGCCCGCCGAATCCGGCGACCATTGCGGCCCATGCACCGCCGAGCGACGCCATGTGCAGGCCGTCGCGGGTGTTGTGGTGGAGATCGCGCAGATCGATCATCGCCGCCTCGTAGGCGTAGTCATGGGCGAGTTCGAGATGACCGACGTCGGCGCACATCACCGCCTGTGTACACGCCGACAGCGACGAATCCCGTGTGGTTCGTCGTTCGTAATAGTCGACGTTGCGGGCCTTTTGTTCGGCGGTGAACGCATGGCCCTGCCAGTGCATCGCCAACACCAGGTCCGCTTGTTTGATCACCTGCGCCGGGTAGAGCCGAACATACGGCTCGTTCATCAGCAGTGGATAGATCGTGTTGGCGTGAAAGTCCCACTCGCGCAGCGTCGTGAAACCGTCACACTGCTGATGCACGCCCAGCTCCTCGTCGAACGGGATGTGGACCGAGTCGGCTGCGTGGCGCCACACCGCCATCTCTTCGGTGGTGACCCCGGCTGTCTGGGCGGCGTCGACATTGCGCGCACACGCCTCTGCGGCCGCCCGAAGGTTCGCCGCCGCCATCAAGTTGGTGAACACGTTGTCGCGCACGATGGCCGTGTACTCGTCGGGTCCCGTCACCCCGTCGACGTGCCACACCCCGTGACGGTCGTGGTGACCTAGCGACGCCCACAGCCGCGCGGTCTCGATGAGCACCGTCAGCCCGCATTCCTCTTCGAGCGAATGGTCCCCTGTGACAATGCGGTAGCGCTCGAACGCCATTGCGATGGCGGCGTTGACGTGGAAGGCCGCGGTGCCCGCCGGCCAGTAAGCCGAGCACTCCTCACCGCGGATGGTGCGCCACGGGTAGGCGGCGCCGTCGAGATCCAGCAGCGTCGCTCGCTCCTTGGCCAGCGGGAGAATCGAAGCGCGCCAACGCAATGCGTCCGCAGCCGCCGAGGGTTGGGTGTAGGTCAGCAGCGGCAGGACGAAACCCTCGGTGTCCCAGAAGGCGTGGCCGTCATAACCTGTTCCGGTGAGCCCCTTGCCGGGGATCGCGCGGCGCTCGGCGCGCGCGCTGGCCTGCAGGACGTGGAAGAGGGCGAACCGTACCGCCTGCTGACAGTCGGGGTCGCCCTCCACCTCGACGTCCGCACCGTCCCAGAAATCGTCGAGGTAGGCCCGCTGGGCATCGAGCAAACCCTGCCAGCCGGTGTAGCGCGCGCTGCTGAGCGCCGCCGCCGCCTGGTCGCGCAGTGCCGGGCGCGACCGCAGGCTGGACCAGCCGTAGGCGAGGTACTTGACGATGCGCAGACGCTGGCCGGGACGCAGCCCGCAGATGACCGTCGTGTTGGCCCAGTCCTTGCCGGCACCCGTGTCCACCTCGACACGACCAGGAACCTCGATGTCGTGGTCGATGGCCGCGGCCATCATCAGGTTGCTTCCACGGGTGCGGTGCAGCAGGATCGCGCCGTGTTCGGAGTGCTCGTGCTGCACCGGCTCCAACGGTCTTTCCAGGACGGCCGCTACCCGCGGGTCCTTCGTCGACGGCGGCAACTCCTCGTTGGCCACCAGTTCCGATTGCGCCGTGACACGGACGAATTCGTCCTGCGCCTCGACGATGTACTCGATGGCCGCGACGCTGCGTTGGGTCAGTGAAACGATCCGCGTGGAAGTGATTTTGATCCGCTTACCTGCCGGTGAACACCAGCAGGCGGTGCGTCTGAGGGTGCCCGTCCGAAAATTTAGAACTCGTTCGTGGTCGAGCAGTTCGCCGTAACGCACGTCGAACGGTTCGTCGTCGACCAACAGGCGCATCAACTTGCCGTTGGTGACGTTGACGACCGTCTGCCCGTCCTCGGGCCAGCCGTATCCTGCCTCGGCGTACGGAAGGGGGCGAACCTCGTAGAACGAATTGAGATAGGTGCCGGGCAAAGCGTGTGGTTCGCCTTCGTCGAGATTTCCACGCATGCCGATGTGGCCGTTGGACAGCGCGAACAACGACTCCGACTGTGCGAGCATGTCGAGGTCGAGCGATTGCTCGCGGATCTGCCACGGTTCGACGGGGTAGACGTCGTCGTGCAGGCTCACGTGAGCAGCTCCGCCAGGTCGGTGACCACGATGTCGGCCCCGTTGTGCCGCAACGCTTCTGCGTGGCCTACCCGATCGACGCCGATAACCAGGCCGAATCCTCCGGCCCGTCCTGCCGCCACCCCGGAGATCGCGTCTTCGTACACAGCACCCTGTTCGGGTGTCACGGCGAGAAGCTCGGCTGCGCGCAGGAACGAATCGGGCGCGGGTTTTCCTGCGATGTTCTCTTCGCGCAACACGACACCGTCCACCCGGTGTTGGACGAATTCGGCCAGCCCAGTCATGTCGAGCACCTCGCGGGTATTGGCGCTGGACGACACCACCGCGATGCCCAGCCCCGCATTCGCGGTCGCTTCGAGATAGCGGCGCGAACCCTCGAACACCTCGACCCCGTCGGTCCGCAGAATCTGTTGGAACATCTGGTTTTTGGCGTTGCCCAGTGCGTGGACGGTTTCGTTCTGAGGCGGGTCGTCGTGATCGCCCTCGGGTATCTCGATGCTCCGACTCGCCAGAAACGACCGCACGCCGTCCTCACGTTTCTTGCCGTCGACATAGGTGAGGTAGTCACTTTGCACGTCGAACGGTGTGAACGCCTCGCCGGTGAGCTCCGCTCGTCGACGGAGGAAGTCGTCGAACATCGCCTTCCATGCTTTCTTGTGCACGCTCGCGGTGTCGGTCAACACGCCATCGAGGTCGAACAATGCGGCGCGGATCCCAGCGGGCAGACCTAGTCTTTCGGTTTCAGGCACAAACCACCCATTCCCGTTATCGCGCGCAGACATACCTGCGTGTCGATGAACATACTGCAGCTTTGAAATTGACGCACTCAGCAAACAATTGCCTTATATTGAGCGAGCTTGTCCGTCCGACAGGGTGCTACTCGAGAAAAGGGACCCCCATGACCTATCCGCCTCAGCCTCCTCCACCACCACCGCCGCAGGGTTATGGGCCGCCTCCCGGGGGTGGTTACCCAGCGCAGCAGCCCGACAGCAACCTCGTATGGGGAATCCTGGTTACGGTGTTGTGCTGCTTGCCGTTTGGTATCGTGTCGATCATCAACGCCGCCAAGGTGTCCGGCCTGTGGAGCCAGGGTCAGTACGCGCAGGCGCAGAAGGCATCCGACGATGCCAAGAAGTGGGCGATCTGGGGTGCGATCGCGGGTGTCATCGTCATCGTCATCTATCTCGTCATCGGCCTGGCGGGCGGCGGACTGGCTTACATGTGATCCACGTGCACTCGCTCACCGCGCCGCTGGCGGTCGCCACCGCCGCGGTGGGCGGGTGCGCGGTGATCTGGTTGGCGGATCCGACCGTGTCCGGCGGGATACTGCCGGTCTGCCCGACCAAGGCGCTGCTCGGCATCGACTGCCCCGGGTGCGGGAGCCTGCGGATGATCTATTCGCTGCTGCACCTGGACGTCGCCGCGGCGGTCCGCTTCAACGCACTCGGCGTGCTCGCGTTGGTGTTCCTGCTGTGGGCATACGGGACCTGGGTCTACGGGTCTCTGGCGGGCAGGCGGGTGCGCAGTTGGCAGCACCTGCGGTGGTCGGCTCCGGTGGCGGTGGTGCTGACCGCGGCGTGGTTCGTCATGCGCAACTTGCCGTTTGAACCGTTCACCGCGCTGCACGTCTGACGTCCTCGCGGCCAACTAGACTGACCGGGTGACATCAGGATCTCCCCGACCCGTACTGGTTGTCGATTTCGGGGCGCAGTATGCGCAGCTGATCGCCCGACGGGTCCGCGAGGCGCGGGTGTATTCCGAGGTGATCCCGCACACCGCCAGCGTTGAGGAGATCAAGGCGCGCGACCCTCAGGCCATCGTGCTCTCCGGAGGGCCTGCGAGTGTCTACGAGGACGGCGCCCCGCAACTGAACGCGGAGCTGTTCGACCTCGACGTTCCGGTGTTCGGAATCTGCTACGGGTTTCAGGCGATGGCGCAGGTGCTCGGTGGTACCGTCGCGCGGACGGGAACCCGTGAATACGGCCGCACGGAGCTGAAAGTCACTGGGGGAGAGCTTCATTCGGACCTGCCAACTACCCAGCCGGTATGGATGAGTCATGGCGACGCGGTCACCGAGGCACCCGACGGCTTCGAGGTGGTGGCCGCCAGCAGCGGTGCGCCGGTCGCGGCGTTCGAGCATCGCGGCCGCCGGTTGGCGGGTGTGCAGTACCACCCGGAGGTGATGCACACCCCGCACGGCCAGCAGGTGCTGAGCCGCTTCCTGCACGAGTTCGCGGGGATCGACTCGACATGGACGCCTGCCAACATCGCCGACGCGCTCGTCGAGCAGGTCCGCGAGCAGATCGGTGAGGGGCGGGCGATCTGCGGGCTGTCAGGTGGCGTGGACTCGGCGGTCGCCGCGGCGCTTGTGCAACGCGCCATCGGGGACCGGTTGACCTGTGTGTTCGTCGACCACGGTTTGCTGCGGGCGGGGGAGCGGGCCCAGGTGCAGCGCGACTTCGTCGCCGCCACGCACGCCAACCTGGTCACCGTCGACGTCGCCGACCGGTTTCTCGAGGCGTTGTCCGGTGTGACGAATCCCGAAGGCAAACGCAAGATCATCGGACGGGAGTTCATCCGGGCGTTCGAAGGGGCGGTGCGAGGGCTTGTCGAGGGCGGCGGTCCGGACGTCGAATTCCTGGTGCAGGGCACGCTGTATCCCGACGTCGTCGAGTCCGGCGGAGGGTCGGGCACCGCCAACATCAAAAGCCACCACAACGTCGGAGGCCTGCCCGACGACCTGAAGTTCAAGCTCGTCGAACCGCTGCGGTTGCTGTTCAAAGACGAGGTCCGGGCGGTGGGCCGCGAGCTCGGCCTGCCCGAGGAAATCGTTGCGCGGCAGCCCTTTCCGGGGCCGGGGCTGGGTATCCGGATCGTCGGCGAGGTCACTGCCGCGCGGCTGGAGACGCTGCGTCGCGCCGATGCGATCGCGCGCGAGGAACTGACCTCCGCCGGGCTCGACAACCAGATCTGGCAGTGCCCCGTCGTCCTGCTCGCCGATATCCGTTCGGTGGGTGTGCAGGGTGACGGCCGAACCTACGGGCATCCGATCGTGCTGCGCCCGGTCTCCAGCGAGGACGCGATGACCGCCGACTGGACGCGCGTGCCGTACGAAGTCCTCGAACGCATCTCGACCCGCATCACCAACGAGGTGGCGGAGGTCAACCGGGTGGTGCTGGACGTGACGAGCAAGCCGCCCGGCACCATCGAATGGGAGTAGTTCTCCCCTCTGTTTTGCATCCTCTGATCGACTGAACCCGCTTGACGCTGTCGGTGGGTGGGTGTTTACTCAGGGTATCGAACAAACATTCGAAACATCAGTGAGGCAGACGATGCGGGAGGTGCTGTTGTGACAGCCGCCGTGAGCCTGAATCAGCGTCAGCTTACCCGCGCTGAACAGGTGCAACACCTGCGTCGCAAGATTGCGGCGGTATCCAGCAAGGTGGGCGGCAGCCGTCGTGGAGCGGCGTCGACGAGCGAGCCGCTTCCGGACTCGGAAACTTTGCTGCCGATGCCCGAATCGCTGGACGGGCTGCTTCCGGCGCCGTTGCCGCGCGGAACGGTGGCCGTGGTCTCGGGGGCCAGGTCGCTGCCGCTGAGCATGGTCGCGGCGGTGACGGCGAAGGGCGGGCACGCCGCGATCGTCGGCCAACCCGACGTCGGTCTGCTGGCGGCCGTGGAGATGGGCGCCGACCTGAGCCGAATCGCGGTCATCCCCGAACCAGGCGCCGATCCGGTAGAGGTCGCGGCCGTGCTGATGGACGGTATGGATCTGGTGGTGCTCGGCCTGGGCGGGCGGTCGGTGCCGGCCACCCGCGCGCGGGCGGTGGTGGCCCGGGCCCGCCAGAAGGGCTGCACGCTGCTGGTCACCGGTGGCGACTGGCAGGGTGCGTCGGCCCGGTTGGAGGCCTCGGTGTGCGGCTATGAGATCACCGGGCAGGGACGACCGGGCTTCGGCCGCATCAGCCGGGTCCGGCTGGCCACCCGGGCATGGGGGCGGTCGTTCGGTTCCGTCCGCGCGGTGGGCGGATGAGTGGCCCGCTCTTCCCGCGACTCGTCACGGTCGCGCGTTCTGGCCATCTGGTGTATGGACTGGCCGGCCGTCGCCGCGGCGGCCGCAGCCGACCTGCCGCCGACCGCCTCGATCGCGGTGACGCTGGCCAACCGGGTCATCGCCTGTTCGGCCTCGGCCCGATCGGCGGGAGTGCGACGCGGGCTGCGCCGCCGGGAAGCCCAAGCCCGGTGCCCGGAACTGCATGTGGTCACCGCCGATCCGGCGCGCGATGCCCGCCACTTCGAAAACGTCACGATCGCGGTGGACGACTTGGTGCCGCGTGCCGAGGTGTTGCGGCCGGGCCTGCTGGTGCTGCCGGTCCGGGGCGCGGCCCGCTACTTCGGGTCCGAACAGGTCGCCGCCGAGCGGCTGGTCGACGCGGTGGCCGCCGCCGGCGCCGAGTGTCAGGTGGGGGTCGCCGACCAGTTGCCCACTGCGGTCTTCGCCGCGCGGGCGGGGCGGATCGTCGAGCCCGGACAGGATGCGCTGTTCCTGTCGGCGCTGTCGATCCGCCAGTTGGCCACCGAGCCCAGCCTGGCCGCCCCCGGCCGGGAAGACCTGGCGGACCTGCTGTGGCGCATGGGAATTCGCAACATCGGACAGTTCGCCGCGCTGTCCCGCAGCGATGTGGCCTCGCGGTTCGGGGCCGACGCGGTGGCCGCACACCAGTTCGCCTGCGGCGAGCCCACCCGTGGTCCGTCCGGCCGGGACCCCGATCCCGACCTCGACGCCGTCATGGACTGCGATCCGCCGATCGACCGGGTGGATGCCGCCGCTTTCGCCGGACGGTCGCTGGCCGCCGACCTGCACCGCACCCTGGCCGCGTCCGGTGTGGGGTGCACCCGGCTGGCCATCCACGCCCGCACCGCCAATGGTGAAGAGCTGGAACGAGTTTGGCGTTGCGCCGAACCGCTGACCGAGGACGCCACCGCCGACCGGGTGCGCTGGCAGCTCGACGGCTGGCTGAACAGGCGCAACCCCAACGACCGGCCCACCGCGCCCATCACAGTGATCCGGTTGCGCCCGGTGGAGGTGGTGTCGGCCGAGGCGTTGCAGCTGCCGCTGTGGGGCGGGGTGGGTGAAGAGGATCGACTGCGTGCCCGACGCGCGCTGGTGCGCGTGCAGGGTCTGCTCGGCCCGGAGGCGGTGCAGGTCCCGGTGCTCAGCGGTGGTCGGGGCCCGGCCGAACGCATCACGTTCACCCCGCTGGGGGATGAGCAGGTGCCGCGGGCCGATCCGTGTCAGCCTTGGCCGGGCCAGCTGCCCGAACCGTCGCCGACCGTGCTGCTCGACGATCCGGTCGAGTTGTTCGACGCCGACGGCCGTCCGGTGCGGGTGACCGCTCGTGGCCTGTTCTCCACCGATCCCGCGCGGTTGGACGCGCCGGGCAAGGCCGTCAAGGCGGGCAGATTGACCTGGTGGGCAGGACCGTGGCCGGTCGACGAACGGTGGTGGGATCCGGAAGGCCGCAAAGCCGGCCGCACCGCCCGCGCACAGGTGTTGCTCGACGACGGGTGCTCGCGCGAAGCCCGACCGGGGCAGGCCTTGCTGCTGTGCTACCGACAGCGACGGTGGTACGTCGAGGGGATTTATGAATGACGACCGCGCGATGGGGTACCCGTGCGTCGATGACCGCCATACCGCCCGACCCAGAACAGTCCAACACGCCGGACCTCGAACCCGGTGGTGGAGTGCCGCCGGGGTCGACGCCGCCCGACTCCGACCAGGTCTCCGGTGTGGGCGCCGTCGAGTCCCGGCCGCGGCACCGGTGGACACCGACAGCCGTCGTCAGCGTCATCGCGCTCGCGATCTTTCTGCTGTTGTTCCTGGCGGTCGTGGTCTCGGTGATCCTCTAACCGTTCAGCGCTCGCGCGAACGCGCCGACGCGGGCGATGAACCGGTCGAAGAACGCTCCCGGGTCGACGTCAACACCGATGAGCGCGTTGGCTTCCCGACCCCACCGGTTGCTCCAGTCGGCGATGGTCATGCCGCGGGTCAGTGTGCCCGTCAACTCGACGTCGACGGTGGTCGGCCGGTAGGTGACGAGGTCGGGGTCCAACGCCACCGCCGCGGCCAGCGGGTCGTGCAGATGCGCCAGATAACCCTCGCCCTGGTCGAAATGGAACTCGAAGTAGAACCGCATCGCGTCCTCCAGCACCGCGATCAGCGGGTTGTCCGACGCCGACCGGGTGCCGCGGTCGTCGGACACGCTCATCGCCACCGATTCCGCTCCGGCCTCCTCCGCGAGCCGGTTCAACAGGGCGGGTGTCATCGCGATGTGTTCGGTCAGGTTCAGCCCCAACACGATTGGGAGGTGCGAGGGTTTCTCGGCTCCCCACGCGGCCGACCACCCGGTGAACACCTCGGCGGCTGCTTCCGGGTCCACGCTGACGTTCCATTCGGCGACCGGGGTCGTGTTACCGCGGTAGTCGAACGCGCCGCCCATGATGACCAGCCGGCGCAGCAGCGTGGGAAGGGCGGGTTCGGCGCGAAGCGCCAGCGCGAGATTGGTCAGCGGACCCATGGCGATCGCGATCAGATCGCCGGGATGGGCGTGAGCGGCACGCACCCACGCCTCGGCGGCGTCGTACTCGGTGAGCCTGCGCTCGGAGGCGGGTAACTGCGCGTACCCCATCCCCTTAGGGCCGTGGGTGTCCTCGGCGGTGCGCAGCGGCGAGCTGACAGGCTGCTCGGACCCTTTCGACACGGGGATGTCCGGCATCCGGCACATGTCCAACAGACCGAGGTTGTTGAGACAAACCTGTTGTACCGGAACATTTCCCGCTGTCGATGCGATACCGACCACCTCGGCGTCGTCACTGGCGAACAGGTATGCCAACGCCATCGCGTCGTCAACGCCGGTGTCGACGTCGACGAATACGGGCTGGCTCACTCCGCCAACGATAGGGATCCGCGGTTACCAGTGCACACCCGGTACCAGGCGCACCGCGGACTTCACCGGCCGCAAAACTCGCACGGGGCGGGCGGGCCGCTTGGGACGTCGCGCGGTGAGCGAGGCCGACGGGGCTATCGGCACGCCCCGGGCCGCAGCCGAGTCCGGATACCCGAGATAGAGCTGGTGCAGGATCCGCCGCGACAGCTTCGGCGTGAGGTAGTTGCCGAAGTCGGCGAGCGTGCCCAGCGGGGTGTCGATCCGGGCCGGCTTGTCGATCAGCGCACGCACCACCATCGCCGCGGCGTGCTCGGCGCTGATCGCTGGAACAGGATTGAGCCGGCGCGACGGGACGATCATCGGAGTGCGCACCAACGGCATGTGGATGGTGGTGAACGTGATGTGATCGGAAAGGGTCTCGGTCGCGACCACGTCAGCGAACGCGTCGAGGGCAGCCTTCGTGGGGAGGTAGGAGCTGTACTTCGGGTTGCGTGCCTGCACTCCGGCACTGGACACGTTGACCACGTGGCCGAATCGCCTTTCGCGCCAATGCGGGAGCAGCGCAAGGACCATCCGCACCGCGCCGAAGTAGTTGACGGCCATCACCCGCTCGTAGTCGTGCAGGCGGTCGGTGGAGGCGATCACCGAACGGCGGATCGATCGGCCCGCGTTGTTCACCAGATAGTCGACGTGGTCGAACCGGCCGAGGATGTCCTTGACGGTGCTCTCCACCGACGTCGAGTCGGTGACGTCACAGGTGAACGCGTGCGCTTGCCCGCCGGCGGCGCGGATCTCGGCCACCAGTTCGTCGAGCGCATCGGCGTTGCGCGCCAACGCGAATACTGTCGCGCCACGTTCGGCGATCGCCATGGCCGAAGCCCGGCCGATCCCGCTCGATGCGCCGGTGACGATCACGTGCCTGCCGACCAGCGGGCCGCGGGGATGGTCGCGGCGGGCCCGGTCGGGATCAAGATGTTCGGCCCAGTAGCGCCACAGGGCAGGCGCGTAATCGGCGAAATCGGGAACCGTGATTCCCGTGCCGCGCAACGCTTCCGAGGTGCGCTCGGCGGTGAACGTCGGCATCAGGTCAACGACGTCGAGGATCTCGGCGGGCAGGCCGAGTTGGGTGGCCACCATGTTGCGCACCACCTTCACGCGGCCGGTAGTCCTCAGCACGGGCGCCGCCGTGGAACGGGGCAGCGACATGCGCAGCGGTGGAAGCCCGGCGGTTTTGGCCACCGCGCGGTAGATGCCGCGCAGCCCAATCGATTTCGGTGCCGTTAGGTGGAACGTCTCACCGTCGCGGTCGGGCAGGTGCATGAGAGCGACGAGAGCGTCGACCACGTAGTCGACCGGCACGAGGTTGGTTCGGCCCGTGTCGGGCAGGGCGATCGGCGTGATCGACGGTAGCTTGGCCAGCTTCGCGAGCACCGGGAAGAAGTAGTACGGGCCGTCGACCTTGTCCATCTCGCCGGTGTTCGAATCGCCCACGACGACGGCAGGCCGGTACACGCGGTACCGCAAGCCGGGGGTCGTGCGGACAATCTGTTCGGCCTCGAACTTGGTGCGGTGATACGGGGTGGGCAGGTTCTGGCCGACGTCGAAGTCGTCCTCGGTGAACTCGCCGCGGAAGGTGCCCGCGACCGCGATAGACGACACATGGTGCAGCGTCGCGTCGAGCCGCAAGGTCAGGTCGACCGCCGCGCGGGTGCCGTCGACGTTGGCCGCGCGCTGATCGGCGTCGGAGGCGGTGATGTCGTAGACCGCGCCGCAGTGCACGATGTGATCGACGGCGCCGATGTCGGTGAGGTCGTTGGGTGTGAGTCCAAGATGCGGTTCGCCGAGGTCGCCGATCAGGGGTTTCACGCGTTCACCCCAGGTCGTGACCAATCGCTCGAACCGCGACAGCGAAGTGCGTCTGACGAGCACCAGCACCTCCGCGTCGCTGCTGTGGGCCAACAATCGCGTCACGACCCGTCGGCCGATAAACCCGGTACCGCCGGTAACGACATAGCGCATGCGAGCAATCGTGGACCCCCGCGGGCGAGACGTCAATGCGGATATCGTTCGAGGTATGCCTCTCGACCCCAACGCCATCGGCGCCAAGACCGACCCGCATCTGTTCGAATGGACCGACCGCGACACGCTGCTGTACGCGCTGGGCGTCGGCGCGGGCACCGCCGATCTGGCGTTCACCACCGAGAACAGTCACGGCATCGAGCAACAGGTGCTGCCGACCTATGCGGTGATCGCCTGCCTGCCGTTCGCGGCGGTCGGCCTGGTCGGCTCGTTCAACTTCGCGATGCTGCTGCACGGGTCGCAGGGGATCCGGCTGCACGAACCGCTGAAACCGGCGGGCAAGCTCAGCGTCGTAGCCGAGGTCGCCGACATCCAGGACAAGGGTGAGGGCAAGAACGGGATCGTCATGCTCAAGGCGACGGGTACCGACCCCGACACGTCGAACGTCGTCGCCGAGACCTTCACCACCGCCGTCATCCGCGGTGAGGGCGGCTTCGGTGGGCAACCGGGGCAGCGGCCCGCCGCTCCGGAGATACCCGACCGCGAGCCCGACGCGCGAATTGCCTTGCCCACGCGCGAAGATCAAGCGTTGATCTACCGGTTGTCGGGTGATCGCAACCCGCTGCACAGCGATCCGTGGTTTGCGCGGGAACTCGCCGGGTTCCCGAAGCCGATCCTGCACGGACTGTGCAGCTACGGCGTGGCGGGTCGGGCGCTGGTCGCTGAACTCGGTGGCGGCGACGCGACGAAGGTCAGCGCGATCGACGCCCGGTTCACCTCGCCGGTGTTCCCGGGGGAGACGTTGACCACCTCGATCTGGCGGACCGAGGCTGGTCGCGCGGTGTTCCGCACGGAGGCGGCCGAACCCGACGGGTCGAACTCGCGCCTCGTTCTCGAGGACGGTGCCGCCGAGTATCGCGACTGACGCGCATTTGGTGGATCCACGGGCGTCCGACGCTCCAGGTTGAAAGGATGATCGACCATGAGGCTCGTCGTTGGATACCTGGCCACTCCCGGCGGTGCGGATGCGCTGGCGCTCGGTGTGCGGTTCGCCCGAACCCTCGGCGCCGACCTCGATCTGTGCATGGTGCTGCCGCCGGACCGGGTGACGCCGTCGATCAAGCCGGTCGGCGACTTCGAGAAGCACCTCGTCGCGCAGGCCGAACAGTGGTTGGAGGAGGCTCGCGCAGCGGTGCCCGACGACATCGTCGTGCGCAGCCACGTCCGCGTCGACGACTCGCCCGCTGATGCGCTGATCCAGGAAGCGGCGCGCGTCGAGGCCGACATGATCGTCGCCGGCGGATCGGGTGGCCTCGTCGCCAGCTACTCCCTGGGATCGACGGTCAACGCGCTGTTGCACTCGGCTCCGCTGCCGGTGGCCGTGGCGCCTCGGGGTACGAGGCATTCGCCCGTCGACCGCACACGCGAAGTGACATGTGCGATTGGCGAGCGCGAAGGTGCAGATGTGTTGTTGGACATCGCTGTTCAATACAGTCGGGTGGCGGGCGCGCCGCTGCGTCTGGTGTCCCTGGTGGCCCTGGACCCCACGTTCGGGACGTTGCGCGGTGACGGTGACGCGGTACGGGAGCATGCTCTCGCTCATGCGCGCCACGTCCTTGAGTTGGCGAAATCCGAGCTACCGCAGGATTTCCCGGTCACCTCGATGATCGTAGAAGGCCGGACGATCGAGGAGGCGGTGGGCAAGCTGGACTGGCAAGACGGAGACCTGATCATGGTCGGGTCGAGCCGGCTCAGCGCGCCACGGCGGCTGTTCCTCGGATCGAAGGCGGCCAAGATGTTGCGGGTGCTCGACGTGCCCATGGTGGTGGTGCCGCGCGAACAACTCGGTCCAGACGATCTGCCCTAGAACGGCGGCGGCCTATTGCGCTCGTCGGCGTAGGGCTGGTTGCGTCGACGCTCCGCTTCGATGGCGTCGGCGCGGCTCTGCTCGCGGGTTCGGTTGCGGCGCGGCATCTTCAAGCAACGGGCCGCATCGTCGATAAGGTCGACGCTGGGGTCGACCACCGCGGGCGCGGTCGGCCGGCACAGCGACGGGAACAGCAGCTTGCTACCTGGATGCGTGGCGTACTTCTGCCCGCCCGGTGAGAGCCACTCGACAGTGCCGTCGGGATGTTGTCGATCGCGCCAACCGATGAACGTCTTGTAGAGATGGTGAATTCGGCACAGGCACTTGAGGTTCGACGCCTGCGTAGCACCCCGTGGATAGGGGATGGTGTGATCGATGTCGCAACGGATGGCCGGCTTGTCGCAGTTTGGGAAGCGGCACGTCAGGTCGCGGCAGCGGATGAACCAGGCCAGGGCCGCCGAGGGATTTCGTCGCCTTTCCGGAGGCGCATCCCCTGGGTGTTTCACGGGGCGACGCCGAGCGACGGCCAGCTTGGCGGCCACAATCGGGGCAGGCACCACGCCGCGGCCCATCACAAAACCTGGCGGTGTCGCGGCCGGGCCTCCCAGGCTGGGATCGTCGGGTTCGACCGCCTCGACTGGCTTGTCACCGTCCAATTCCGCTGGGGTTTCGTCATTTAACGTGTCTTCGCTCGCCACGACGTGCACCATCACGTTGTCGACGGTGAGACCCGCGGCAGGGCACTCGTCCGAACCACACGCACACGGCAGCGCTTGCGCGCCGTTGACGGCGGCGGCGAGGGCGTCGGCGCGGCGCTGCTCTTGGGTGCGGGGGTCGTTGTCACACACCGTCGCGGCCAAGGCTTCGAGGCGTTGGTCGATCGACTCACCGTCGTGGGCGAAAACCGTCGCCTCGATGTAGGCGACGCCCAAGCCGTTCTTACTGTTCCTGACGTCGACGTAGCGGGTGCGGGAGCTGTTCTCGGCACGGCGCACCGCAGCGGGGTCGAAGCGGTCGACCCAGTAGTCGATCGAGGTCTGCAACTTCATCGATGACAGCGTCGTCCACCCCTCGACGTGCGCAGCGATCGCGGCATCGACGTTGGCCAGCGCGTCGCGGTCTTGGATCAAGCGGGTGCGAGACACGATGGCGGTCACCTCGCGGTAGGAGATGGCGCCGGTCAGGAACACCGCGTTGACGCCGGGAAGACGGTCACGCAGGGTGATCGCGGTCTCCAGCAGGGATGCGGCTATTCCGAGCGACACACGCTGGGCGGGGGCGATCTCGGCGGCAACCGCGGCGTAATTGTCGAGGATCCATTGGTCGCGTTCGGCCGAGCCGTCGGCGGCGTACATCCGATCCAACACATCGGCCGCCGCCGAGAGCCGGCGCGCGCAGGCGGCGTTCTCGATGCGCGCCCACGCACCGGCCGCTCCGGCACCGCTAGTGCCGTCGGCCGCCTGAACCAGCTGTTCGAACATACTAGCGAATTTAGCCACCGGGACAGACGCGGGTCGGCCGCCAGTGCACTCCGTCGCCCAACCTGTGGATGAACCTGAGCTTGGGGATAACGTGCGCTTTCGTCGGGATTCAGGCGTACGCGCGCATTTCTGATGAGGCAACGGGGAATGGAGGACCCAAGTGGTTCGAACACAAGTTCGATACACTGCAACCATGGGCTGGCATACCGGGCCACCGAGCTGGGTGGAAATGGAGCGGGTGCTCAACGGCAAACCGCGCCGCGCCGGCGCTTGGCCCATCGACGAGCAGATCGGTGACGGGGGTGACAGCCCGGCCTGGTCCAGCAAGCGGGGCGAGTACCAGCCGCTCGACTTCGAGCGGCCCACGTCGACGGTTCCGTACGCCGAACTGCACGCGCATTCGGCTTACAGCTTCCTCGACGGTGCCAGCACGCCGGAGGAACTGGTCGAGGAGGCGGCCCGACTGGACCTGCGGGCGATCGCGCTGACCGACCATGACGGCCTCTACGGCGTGGTGCGCTTCGCCGAAGCCGCCAGGGAACTGGAGATGTCGACGGTATTCGGCGCCGAACTGTCCCTCGGCGGGGGCAGCCGGACCGAAGACCCCGATCCGCCCGGCCCGCACCTGCTGGTGCTCGCGCGCGGCCCCGAGGGCTACCGGCGGTTGTCACGCGAACTCGCCAAGGCGCACCTGGCCGGCGGTGAGAAGGGCAAGCTGCACTACGACTACGACGCGCTGACCGAGGCCGCAGGCGGACACTGGCACATCCTCACCGGCTGCCGTAAAGGGCATGTCCGACAGGCGCTTTCAAAAGGCGGTCCGCAGGCCGCCGCCACCGCGCTGGCTGACCTGGTCGACCGCTTCGGCCGCGACCGGGTCAGCGTCGAACTCGCCCATCACGGGCACCCCTGTGACGACGAATGCAACGCCGTCCTCGCCGAGCTGGCGCCCCGGTTCGGCCTGAGCGTGGTCGCCACCACCGCCGCGCATTTCGCCGAACCGTCGCGGGGCCGGCTTGCCATGGCGATGGGGGCGATCCGCGCCCGGCACTCGATGGACGAGGCCGCCGGTTACCTTGCCCCGCTGGGCGGTTCGCATCTGCGGTCGGGTGAGGAGATGGCCCGGCTGTTCGCCGACCGGCCTGAGGTGGTGACGGCCGCGGCCGACCTCGGTGAGCAGTGCGCGTTCGGTCTTGCGCTGATCGCGCCGCAGTTACCGCCGTTCGACGTCCCCGACGGCCACACCGAGGACAGCTGGCTGCGTCATCTGGTGATGGAGGGCGCGCACCGGAGATATGGCCCACCGCAGCGGGCGCCGCGCGCATACGCGCAGATCGACCATGAGCTGAAAGTCATTGAACAGCTGACCTTTCCCGGGTACTTCCTGGTGGTCCACGACATCACCCGGTTCTGCAGGGAGAACGGCATCCTGGCCCAGGGCAGGGGATCGGCGGCCAATTCCGCGGTCTGCTATGCCCTCGGCGTCACCAACGTGGACCCGGTCGCCAACGAATTGCTGTTCGAACGCTTCCTGTCCCCGGCGCGCGACGGCCCACCCGACATCGACATCGACATCGAATCGGACCTGCGGGAGAAGGCCATTCAGTACGTCTACGACCGCTACGGCCGCGACTACGCCGCCCAAGTGGCCAACGTCATCACCTACCGGGGTCGCAGCGCGGTACGCGACATGGCCCGCGCACTGGGCTTCTCGCAAGGTCAGCAGGACGCCTGGAGCAAGCAGCTCGGCCAGTGGGGCAACCTCGCCGAGGCGCCGCACACCGAAGACATTCCCGAGCAGGTCATCGACTTGGCCAAGCAGATCTCCAACCTGCCCCGCCACATGGGCATCCACTCCGGCGGCATGGTCATCTGCGATCGGCCCATCGCCGACGTGTGCCCGGTCGAATGGGCGCGGATGGAGAACCGCAGCGTCCTGCAGTGGGACAAAGACGATTGCGCGGCAATCGGTTTGGTGAAGTTCGACATGCTCGGCCTCGGCATGCTCTCGGCGCTGCACTATTGCATCGACCTGGTGCGCGAGCACAAAGGTATCGATGTCGACCTGGCGAAACTGGACCTGTCCGAGCCCGCCGTGTACGAGATGCTGCAGAAGGCGGACTCGGTCGGGGTGTTCCAGGTGGAGTCGCGCGCCCAGATGGCCACCCTGCCACGACTCAAGCCTCGCGTGTTCTACGACCTGGTCGTCGAGGTGGCGCTGATCCGGCCCGGCCCCATCCAGGGCGGGTCAGTGCATCCGTACATCAAGCGGCGCAACGGCGAAGAACCCGTCACTTACGACCACCCGTCGATGGAGCCGGCGTTGCACAAGACGCTGGGGGTGCCGCTGTTCCAGGAACAGCTCATGCAGCTGGCGGTGGACTGCGCGGGTTTCTCTGCCGCCGAGGCCGACCAGCTGCGCCGCGCGATGGGATCCAAGCGGTCGACCGAACGGATGCGCCGACTGCGGAGCAGGTTCTACGACGGGATGCGCCAGCGCCACGGCATCACCGGCGAGATCGCCGACCGCATCTACGAGAAACTGGAGGCCTTCGCGAACTTCGGCTTCCCCGAAAGTCATTCGCTCAGCTTCGCGTCGCTGGTGTTCTACTCCTCGTGGTTCAAACTGCATCACCCCGCCGCGTTCTGCGCCGCGCTGCTGCGCGCGCAGCCGATGGGCTTCTACTCACCGCAGACGCTGGTGGCCGACGCCCGCCGACACGGTGTCACCGTGCACGGACCCGACGTCAACGCCAGCCTGGCGTACCCGACCCTCGAGAACGTCGGCACCGAGGTGCGGATGGGTCTGGGGGCGGTCCGGCACATCGGCGACGAACTGGCCGAGCAGCTCGTCGAGGAACGAAAGACCAACGGCGCGTTCACATCCCTGTTGGATCTGACTCATCGAGTGCAGCTGTCCGTGCCGCAGACCGAGGCGCTGGCCACCGCCGGGGCCCTGGGCTGCTTCGACATCGCCCGACGCGAAGGGTTGTGGGCGGCGGGTGCGGCCGCCAGCCAACGACCCGACCGGCTGCCGGGTGTGGGCGCCTCGTCGCACATCCCCTCGCTGCCGGGTATGACCGAACTCGAGTTGGCCGCCTCCGACGTGTGGGCGACCGGTGTCTCACCGGACAGTTATCCGACGCAGTTCCTCCGAGAGGATCTCGATGACCTCGGTGTCATCCCGGCAGGAAGCCTGCTCGACGTGCCCGACGGCACCCGCGTGCTGGTGGCCGGGGCGGTGACGCACCGGCAGCGGCCGGCGACCGCGCAGGGGGCGACCTTCCTCAACCTCGAGGACGAGACCGGAATGGTCAACGTCATCTGCTCGCGCGGGGTGTGGGCGCGGCACCGCAAGCTGGCGCAGACGGCTCCGGCACTGCTGATCCGGGGTCAGGTGCAGAACGCGACCGGCGCCGTCACCGTCGTCGCCGAACGGATGGGCAAGCTCACCTTGGCGATCGGCTCCAAGTCTCGCGACTTCCGCTAGCCCGCTACGGTTGAGCGGTGCGGCGACCCGTCTACCTTCTCGTCGGTGCGGGCACCGCGCTGATCGCCTGCTGCTACGGCTTCGGGCGGTTCTCCTACGGACTGTTCGGCCCGGTGTTCGGCGAGACCTTCCACCTGAGCCCCACCATCGCCGGCGTGATCGGTGCGGGCAGCTACATCGGCTACTGCGCGGCGATCACCGCCAGCCTGCTGCTGACCGACCGCATCGGCCCGCGACGGGTCGCGGTCGCCGCCGGAGTCGTTGCCACGCTGGGGATCTCCATCATCGCGCTCGCGCCCTCGGCCTGGGTGCTCGCGGTCGGTGTGCTGGTCGCCGGCTGTAGCACCGGCATCGTCTCACCGCCGCTGGCCGCCGCGGTCGCCCAACACGTGCCGCCGAACACGGCAGAACGCGCCCAGACCGTCGTCAACGGCGGCACCGGAATCGGTGTGGTGCTGTCGGCGCCGATCGCGCTGCTGCTGCTGAGCCAGTGGCGCGCGGCGTGGGTGGTGTACGCGTTGGTCTCGGCGGCGGTGACCGTCTGGGTGTTCCTCGCCGTGCCGGCCAACTCGCAGCGCGCGGCGAAACGGGTCGATCCGCTCTGGCGCACAGGCACTTTCGGCTTGCTGCTGGCATCCTTGCTGACGGGCGTTGGCAGCGTCGCGGTGTGGACCTTCGGCCGCGACCTGATCGCCACGGTCGGCGGGGCGGACGCCACCCGCTCGTCGTTGCTGTGGATCGTCATCGGCGCGGCGGGCATCGCCGGGGCGCTCGCCGGTGATGTGGTGCGGCGGATCGGACTGCAGTGGGCCTGGGTGTGCGCGACCGTCGCGATGGCCTCGGCGACGGCGCTGTTGGCGGCCGCCCCGTGGAACCTCGGCGTCATGATCGCGGCCGCCACGCTGTTCGGCGGGGCCTACATCGCGTTGACGGGTTTGGCGCTGCTGTGGAGCGCCCGCCTGTATCCCGACAGCACCTCATCCGGGGTCGGCCTGTCGTTCTTCACGCTCGCGGCCGGTCAAGCCCTCGGCGCGCCCGTGGCCGGTGCGCTCATCGACCTGGCCGGTGGACGGGCCGCGTTCCTGGCGATCGCCGCGGTCGGCCTGTGTGCGCTTGCGGTGCGGCCCGTGAAAACGGCGCCGGTGCCCGCAGCGCGCTAACCCTCGGTGGGCGTGGTCCAGACCTTGTCGACGCTGATCCTCAGCCGCGTGTCGTAGGCGGCGAGAAACTCGTCGCTGAAACCGAGGCTGGCCGCCAACTCGGCGTATTTCGCGCGATACCGCTCGTCGTGCAGCGGATTCGCGCCCTCGGCATCGACGGTCGCGGGTCCGCCGACGACGATGATCCCGCTGCCGTTTCCATCGGAGTCCAGATTGAGGCTGACCCGTGGATGCGCCCGTATATGCCTGACTTTCGCGGCACTCGGTTCGGTGTAGACGAGCACGTAAGTCCCGTCGAAGTAGAACCACACCAATTTCGGGACGGGTTGTCCGGACTTGGCCACCGTGGTCAACCAGCCGTGCTTGTCCGACGAGAGCCGGTCGACGACTTCCTGGGTGAAATTGACTGCCATACCGCGAATGTAGTCTCGGAAAATGACCCTGAACCTGTCTGTCGACGAAGTCCTGACCACCACGCGTTCGGTGCGAAAGCGGCTCGATCTCGAGAAGTCGGTACCGCGGGAAGTGCTGCTCGAATGTCTGGAGCTCGCCATCCAGGCGCCGACGGGATCGAACGCCCAAGGGTGGCAGTGGATGTTCGTCGAAGATCCGGACAAGAAGACGGCCCTCGCCGACATCTATCGGCACAACGCGACGCCCTACCTCGACGCGCCCAAACCCACCTACGGCGACGCACGCGATCAGCAGCGCCCACGCGTCACCGAATCCGCCAAGTACCTCAACGATCACTTGCACGAAGTGCCGGTCATGCTGATCCCCTGCCTGGAGGGCAGCCCCGAGGTCGCCACTGCGGGAAGCGCCGGGTTCTGGGGTTCACTGCTGCCCGCGGTGTGGAGTTTCATGCTCGCCTTGCGTTCGCGCGGCCTCGGATCGGCGTGGACGACACTGCATCTGGTCGGTAAGGGGGAGAAGCTGGCCGCCGACGTGCTGGGTATCCCGTTCGACCAATACCGTCAGGGCGGGTTGTTCCCGATCGCTTACACCAAGGGCACCGCCTTCCGTCCGGCCAAGCGGCTGCCCGTCGAGCAGATCGTCCACTTCGACTCCTGGTGAGTCTCTTCGCGCAAGCGCTCATCGGAAGGTGATGCTCAGGTCGCGCCGCTGAACCCATGCTGGCGCCACGCCTCGTACACCGCGACCGCCGCCGCGTTCGACAGGTTCAGCGAGCGCCTGCCGGCCAGCATCGGGATCCGTACCTGCGCGGTGATGTGCGGGTCGGCCAGCGTCGCCTCGTCGAGGCCAGACGGTTCCGGCCCGAACATCAGCACGTCACCCGGCTGGTAGTCGATATCGGTGAACGACGTCGTCGCGTGCGCGGTGAACGCATAGACCCGCTCGGGCGCCATCGCGGACCATGCAGCGGCCAGATCGGGATGGACGGTGACCGACGCCAGGTCGTGGTAGTCCAGGCCGGCCCGCCGCAACTTCGGCTCGGACAGGTCGAATCCCATCGGTTCCACCAGGTGCAGTTCGCAGCCGGTGCCCGCCACCATCCGGATCGCGTTACCCGTATTGGGCGCGATGCGCGGTGAGTAGAACATCAATCTGAACAACTGGCACCTCTCGGTGGAGAGCGCTTAGGGGGCGAAGGGATAATGCTCGCATGGTCGCGAAGAGCCTCTGGATGCAGAAGGTGGCGGCCGACCCCGGCCATTCCCACTGGTATATCGAGCGATTCCGCGCCATGGCGCGAGCCGGTGACGACCTGGCGGGTGAGGCGCGCCTGATCGACGCGATGGCTCCCCGGGGCGCCCACATCCTCGATGCGGGGTGCGGACCGGGCCGCCTGGGCGGCTACCTCGCTGCCGCCGGTCACCGCGTCGTCGGCGTCGACGTCGACCCGGCGCTGATCGAGGCGGCCGAACAGGACCATCCGGGCCCACAGTGGCTCGTCGGCGACCTCGCCGAACTCGACCTGCCCGCGCGGGGCATCACCGAGAAGTTCGACGTCATCCTGTCGGCGGGCAATGTCATGACGTTCCTGGCGCCGAGCACCCGTGGCGAGGTGCTCACCCGGCTGCGCGCCCATCTGAAGGACGACGGGCGGGCGGTGATCGGCTTCGGCGCCGGTCGTGACTACGCGTTCGCCGACTTCTTCGACGACGCCTCGAACGCGGGTCTCGCGCCGGATGTGCTGTTGTCGACGTGGGATGTGCGGCCGTTCACCGACGACTCCGACTTCCTCGTCGCAGTCCTTCGCCCGGCGTAGGCGGCCGCTGCTGCCGGGGTCACATCACGATCGGGTCCCGGTATTTGCTCGGTATCCTCACACCGCTTTTCACCTGCGGTTTTCAACTCTGTCTGTTCAGTAAGAATGGTGGATTCGGCCGCACATCGCTGGCATACTCGTCCAATTGCCAGGGCCGGAACAGGCCCGCCGGGGTGGGCAGATCAGTAGAAAATCAGTGGGAAGTCTCATGAATGACGTGCCATCGCTGACGATGAAGCCGCCGGCCCTGCGAACAGCCGTGCGCCGATGAGCGTGTTCTCCCCGCGCGAACCCGAGCCGCCGGTCAAACGGCCGTCGCGGTGGGCCTTGTCCAACTGGCCGGTCCGGTGGAAAGTGCTCGCGATCGTCCTGGTGCCGTTGATCGTGGCCGCAACGTTCGGCGGCCTGCGCATCTACGGCGACGTGACCGCGGAGGCCGATCTACGACGCGCCGCCGAACGCGCCGAAATGGTGCCCGCGATCGAGCGCTACATGGAGGCGTTGGAAGCGGCGATGCTGGCCACCTCGCCCAATGGTGAGGCCAACGGTGACATGCAGGCCGCGCTGAGCCGATTCGACAGCAGCCGTCGTGAACTCCAGCTCCGGATGGAGGCCACCGACGTCGCTCCGGACGTCCGCCAGGGCATCACCACCATGATCGACGACGGTCAGGCGCTGATGGACAGGGTCACCTCGAACAGCGTCGGACTGCGCGACAGCATCCAGGCCTACGCGCTGTTGCTGCTGCCCGCCGAGGATGCGGTGACCGGCTCGGTCCGCGTCGACGACGAACGCATCCGCGCGGAGACCGTCGGGCTGGCCCGGGCGATCGGGGCGCGCGGCCAGATGACGATGCAGACGCTCGCGCTCACCCGCGGTGCCGAGTTGCCCGAGCCCGATTTGCGGACCGCGGTGATCGCACTTGCCGGCACCGAGCCGTCGACGTTGTTCGGTATGAGCCAGGTGCTCGGGGTGGGATCGCCCGAGGCCAAGGCGCTGCAGGCCGAGTTCGTCAAGCGGATGGCGCTGATGACCGACCCGGCGGTGCCACTGGTCAACAACCCCGAACTACTGGGGTCGGTGGCCGCAACCGATCAGATCGCGTCCCAGATCATCGAGCGGACCACCGGGGCGGTCACGTCGGCCGTGCGGGACCGAGCCGACGCTCAGCGCACCACCTTGATCCGCGATGCGGTCATCGTCGGTGTGTCCATGCTGGTCGCGCTGATCATCGTGGTCCTGGTGGCGCGCACGCTGGTGCGACCGCTGCGGCGTCTGCGCGACAGCGCGCTCAAGGTCGCCCACGAAGACCTCGGCGCAGAAATCGAGCGGGTGCGAGCCGGTGGTGACGCCTCGCAGATCACCCCGATCCCGGTGCACACGACCGAGGAGGTGGGCCAGGTGGCCCATGCCGTGGATGAACTGCACGAGCAGGCCGTCTTCCTCGCCGCCGAACAGTCGCGGTTGCAGCTGCAGATCGGGGACATGTTCGAGACGCTCTCGCGGCGCAGCCGCTCACTGGTTGACCAGCAATTGGCGTTGATCGACCGGTTGGAGCGCAACGAGGAGGACCCCGAGCGGCTCGAGAGCCTGTTCCGGCTGGACCATCTGGCCGCCCGGATGCGACGTAACGGCGCGAACCTGCTGGTGCTGTCCGGCGCGAGGGTTCCTCGCGAGCAGGCCGAGCCGGTTCCGGTCTCCGCGGTGATCAATGCCGCGGCCTCCGAGGTCGAGGACTACACCCGGGTCGTTACCGCGACCGTTCCCGACAGTGAGGTCGTCGGCGCCGTCGCCGGTGACCTGGTCCACCTGCTCGCCGAACTGCTCGACAACGCGCTGCGCTACTCGCCGCCGATCTCACAGGTGCGGGTGTCGGCGGTGCACACCGCCAACGGCGGACTGGTCATCGAGGTGAGTGACATCGGGCTCGGGATGACCGAGTCGGATCTGCGGGTGGCCAACTCCCGTCTGCAGTCGGGCGGACAGGTCGACCCCTACACCGCGCGGCACATGGGGTTGTTCGTCGTGGGGCGCCTCGCCGCGCAGCACGGGCTGGTGGTCCGGTTGCGGTCCACGATCGGTGGCGAGCCGGATTCGGGCACCACCGCCGGTGTGTATGTTCCGAGCGAGTTGTTGAGGCGGCCCGGGGAGCCGCATCAGTTCAGCGAGCCCGAGTACGCCACGCCCGCCGACGCCCATTCGGGGATCGCGACGGCGCTGGCGCTCGATGAGCCGAGGCACGCCAATGGCCACTCTGATGCGCCGATCGCGGTCCTGCCGCAGCGCAACCCCGGCGCCAGCGGTATCGCGGCCACCCCGGATGAGGAAGTCGAGGAGCCGGAACCGGCCGGCCGGCCGACGGACACCTCGAGCTTCTTCGCGGCGCGGACACAAGCGGCGGAAACGGCCGATGCCGACGACTCGATCTACCAGAGCATGCTCTCGGAGTGGCTGGTCGACCCGACCGAACTCGCCAACAGCGAGGACCTGAACTGGGAATCGGTCTGGGACCACGGCTGGTCGGCCGCGGCCGCCGCTGACGAGGCCCCGGTCACCGAAGTCACCGACGACGGGCTTCCGGTGCGCACTCCGGGTGCCCGCCTCGTGCCGGGCGCCGCGCAGACCGGCGAGGTAGCATCGGCGGCTGAGTTGGGCGCCGAACCGGGAGCCAAGCAACGCGATCCTGACGCCGTTCGCGCCAGCATCAGCAGCCACTTCGGCGGGGTGCACGCCGGCCGCTCGCACGCACGAGAGACCAGAGGAACCGATACCGAATGACGTACCCGGCCCGTTCGACGCAGCGTGACTCGCTCGACTGGCTGGTCTCCAAATTCGCCCGCGAAGTGTCGGGGGTGACGCACGCGGTGCTGGTGTCCGCCGACGGGCTGCTGATGGCGGCCAGTGAGCACATCCCGACCGAGCGGGCCGACCAACTCGCGGCCGTGGCCTCCGGACTGGCGAGCCTGTCCACGGGTGCGGCGCAACTCTTCGACGGCGGCCACGTGCTGCAGTCGGTGGTCGAGATGGAGAACGGCTACCTGCTGTTGATGCGCGTCGGCGACGGCTCGAACCTGGCGACCCTGGCGGCACGCAACTGCGACATCGGCCAGATCGGTTACGAGATGGCGGTATTGGTCGAGCGGGTGGGCACCGTCGTCCAGTCGGCGCGCCGGCGCGCACGCCAACATTCGTGAGCCGCCGATGGACCAATGGGAGGGCGACGTCGCGGCCGAGCCGAGCCTGGTCCGGCCGTACATCCTGACCGCGGGCCGCACCGACTCCCGCGTCTCGCTGCCGCTGGAAGCGCCGATCGAGGCGGTCGACTCGGCCAAGCCGCCGCGCTGGCCGGGTAACGACGTGCGCGGGCAGATCGTGGCGATATGCGTCGACCGCCCGTCGGTTACCGAGATCGCTGTGAAGTTATCGTTGCCGCTCGGCGTGGCGCGGGTGCTCATCGGGGATCTCGTGACGCAGGGTTATGTGGCGGTCGGCAGCACCCTGGGCGAGTCGACCGACATCGACGAAAGACGTGAGTTGATAGGAAGGACACTGCGTGGCCTCAAGGCACTTTGAGGAGCGCCGAGCACCGAAACCCTCGGGCCAGCCGGCTTCTTCCAAGATCGTCATCTCGGGCGGCTTCGGCGCCGGGAAGACGACGTTCGTCGGCGCGGTCTCCGAGATCGTGCCGCTGCGGACCGAGGCCTTGGTGACCGCCGCCTCGGCGGGTGTCGACGGGCTGGAAGCCACGCCCGAGAAGAACACGACGACGGTGGCGATGGACTTCGGTCGCATCACCTTGGCCGATGACCTGGTGTTGTACCTGTTCGGCACGCCCGGTCAGCGCCGGTTCTGGTTCATGTGGGACGACCTCGTCCGCGGCGCGATCGGAGCCATCATCCTGGTCGACGTGCGGCGGCTACAGGACAGCTTCGCCGCGGTCGACTTCTTCGAGGCGCGTAACCTGCCCTTCCTCGTCGCAATCAACGAGTTCGACAGCGCGCCAAGGCATCCCGCCGCCGCGGTACGCAAGGCGTTGGCGTTGGGCGAGCACGTTCCGGTGATCACCGTCGACGCGCGTGACCGGCAGTCCGCCAAGGCGGCGTTGATCGCGATCACCGAGTACGCTCTGGCGAACCTGACCTCCCTGCCCGGTTGACCGAGTGCGTCCCGACGAAACACTGTGGAGCGACGAGCACTACACCGGCCGCGACTTCCGCGACGACGACCTCAGCAGGCTGCGCACCGAACGCGTGGTCTTCGACGAATGTGATTTCCGCGGGGTCGACCTCACCGAATCCGAACATGCCGGTTCGGCGTTTCGGAACTGCCGGTTCGAGCGAGCGACCCTGCACCACAGCGTATTTCGACAATGCAGCATGCTCGGATCGGTATTCACCGGAAGCCGCCTTCGGCCGATGACGCTGGTCGACGTCGACCTGACAATGGCCGTCCTCGGCGGATGTGATCTGCGGGGTGTGGATCTCACCGGATGCCGGTTGCGTGAGGCAGGCCTCGTCGACGCCGATCTGCGCAAGGCGGTGTTGCGCGGCGCGGATCTGAGCGGGGCGCGGGTGCAGAACCTGCGACTCGACGAGGCCGACCTTCGCGGCGCCAGGACCGACCCGACACTGTGGACCACCGCTGGCCTCACCGGCGTGAAGATCGACGTCGACCAAGCGCTCGCGTTCGCCGCCGCGCACGGCCTGAACATCCACGGGGAATGATGCGGCGGCGGATGCCGCGAATCGCCTGATCAAAAAACCGCAGCGTACGTGGTGTTTAAGCACACATCGGGAAAACTCGCATCCGCAATACCGAATTACTACGTTCTGTCGTATGCAGCTCACTCGGTTCACCGACCTCGGTCTTCGGACCATGATGCTGCTCGCCGCCGGCGAAGCAGAGGACCGCCGGGTCACCACCCGGTCGATCGCGGTCGGTGCGAACGCCTCGGAGAACCACGTCGCCAAGGCGGTCGCCCGATTGGCCGATCTCGGCGTGGTGAACACTCAGCGCGGCAGGGTCGGCGGGCTGACCCTGACCGCGGCCGGCCGCGAAGCGTCACTCGGTTGGCTCATCCGGCGCCTCGAGGGTGACCGGGAGGTCATCGACTGCGACGGCGCCCACCCGTGCCCATTGGTGTCGGCATGCCGGTTGCGCCGTGCGCTCGCCGACGCCAAGGAGGCGTTCTACCGCGAGCTCGACCGCCACACCATCGCCGATTTGACAAGGGATGCAGGGCTTCTCCTGATCCACGGGCCACCGCTCAAGGGCGCCGACCCAGAACCTCTTCCCCAACCCGCCGAAAGGGCCCCCCGATGACCGCGATTGCCGCCGCACCCGCTGAACTCGATCCGCAACACGCCGAGATCGTTTCGGTCACGCTTCCTCTGATCGGTGCGCACATCGACGAGATCACCACGGAGTTCTACCGCCGCCTGTTCGCCAACCACCCGGACCTCTTGCGCAACCTGTTCAATCGCGGCAACCAGGCCCAAGGTGCTCAGCAGCGGGCCTTGGCGGCGTCGATCGCGACCTTCGCCGCCCACCTCGTCGACCCACAGCTTCCGCACCCGGCCGAACTGCTGTCCCGGATCGGGCACAAGCACGCGTCACTGGGCATCACCGCCGAGCAGTACCCGATCGTGCACGAGCATCTCTTCGCCGCGATCGTCGCGGTACTCGGCGCTGACACGGTGACCGACGAGGTGGCCGCCGCGTGGGACCGGGTCTACTGGATCATGGCGCAGACCCTGATCGACATCGAGCGCGCGCTCTACGCGGCCGCGGGGGTCGCCGACGGTGACGTCTACCGTCGCGTCCGTGTCGTCTCCCGGCTCGACGACCCGTCGGGAGCGGTGCTGCTGACCGTCCGCCCGGTCGGTGGCGGGTTCCCGGAATTCCTTCCGGGACAGTATGTTTCGGTGGGCGTCACGATGCCCGACGGTGCGCGTCAGCTGCGCCAGTACAGCCTCGTCAACGCTCCGGGAGAGGACCTGACGTTCGCGGTCAGACCGGTCGCCGCCGTTGGCGATCAGCCCGCCGGCGAGGTGTCCACCTGGATCGCGTCGAACGTCTGCGTCGGCGACATCCTCGACGTCACCGTGCCATTCGGTGATCTGCCCGCGCCCACGGGGGACCAACCACTGGTGCTCATCTCGGCCGGGATCGGCATCACCCCGATGGTCGGCATCCTGGAGTACCTCGCGGCCAACGCGCCCGCCACCCCGGTGCAGGTGTTGCACGCCGACCGCAGCGACGTCAGCCACCCGCTGCGAGAGCGACAGCACGAGCTGATGGCCCAGCTGAAAAACGGCTCGCTGGACGTCTGGTATGAGGACGGCCTGACCGCTGGACGGGCGGGCGTGCATCCGGGGCTGCTCACGCTGGACGGCATCGAGTTGCCTGCGACCGCCGAGATCTACCTGTGCGGCAACAACGGTTTCGTGCAGGCGGTCCGTACTCAGTTGCTCGCGCGGGGTGTGCCGGCCACGCGGGTGCACAGTGAGCTGTTCTCACCCAACGACTGGCTGCTGTCATGAGCGGGTGCGGCCAATAGCGCCGAAACCGCATGCGGCCATCTGTCCGGAGAAAGAATGGGCAGATGGCCGCCACATGGGACACCCTCGATCGCTACGTCGTCATCTCCACCGACACCCACGCGGGGGCCGACCTGCGCGACTACAAGGCCTACCTGCCCGCCCGGCTGCACGACGACTTCGACGCATGGGCCGCGACCTATGTCAGCCCGTTCGACGACCTGATCATCGCCACCGCGCAGCGCAACTGGAGCCATGAGCTTCGGATTTCGGAGATGGACGCCGACGGGGTGGCGGCCGAAGTGCTGCTTCCCAACACCGTCCCGCCGTTCTTCCCGACCACCCCGAACATCACCATCACGCTGCCGCGCACCCGCGACGAGTTCGAGAAGCGATGGGCCGGTGTGCAGGCCCACAACCGGTGGCAGATCGACTTCTGTTCGTTGGCGCCGGCGCGGCGCCGGGGGCTGATTCAGGTGTTCCCCAACGATGTCGACCTGGCGCTCGAGGAGATCCGCTGGGGCGCCGAGAAGGGCTGCTTCGGCGGCGTGCTGCTACCCGCCGTCTCACCCGGTGACCCCAACGTCGCACCGCTGTTCCACACCCGCTACGAACCGATCTGGGCGCTGTGCGCGGAACTCGACCTGACCGTGGTTCAGCACGCCGGAGCCGGCAGCCCGCTGATGCCGATGGATCAGCCGGCGTCGAATGCCGTGCTGGTCACCGAGATGGCGATGTGGGCGCAACGCACGGTTTCGCACCTCATCCTCGCCGGGGTGTTCGAGCGTCATCCGACCCTGCGGTTCGTGCCGACCGAGCAGGGAACGCTGTGGCTGCAGGACCAGATGATGCTGCTCGACGTCATGGTGCCCTCGATGAAATCCGAAGCGGGGAACCGCACGTACGGAATGTTCGGCGGCTCGTCGATCGACGAATTGACCATGGAGCCCAGCGATTACGCCAAGCGGAACTGCTACCTGGCATCGGAGTTGACGCCGTACGAGTCGTCGACCATCGACTACCTCGGTGCCGACCACGTCATGTGGGGCAGCGACTACCCGCACGAGGAAGGCTTCGCGCCGCACTCCAAGTTGGCGATCCGCTGGGCACTGCACGACCAACCCGAGGACGTGTGCCGCAAGATCCTCGCCGGGAATGCCGCCCGGCTGTACCGGTTCGACCTGGACGCCCTCGTCCCGGTCGCCTCCGAGATCGGTCCGACGGTCGCCGAAGTGCATACACCGCTGGGCGATACGGGTTATGTCTCGCCGCCCGCGTTCGGTTACCGCCCGTTCGAGGGCGGTCTCGCCCTCAAGCGGCTCGCCCCTGCCCGAGGCTAGGTACTGCTCAGCCGAATCCGCCAGCGCACGAACGCCGTGTAGCCGATGGAGATCAGCGCCAGCATGCCCATGTCGAACAGCCATGTGCCCGCGCTGTGTTCCCAGTGTCGGTCGTTGGGCGTCAATGGGCCAGGCACCAACCGGATCAGGTCGATCGTCGAGGCCGAAGCCGCGAAACCCCAACGGGCAGGGGTGAACCAGGACATCTGATCGAGCACGATCCGGTCCGTCACCGGGATCATGCCGCCCGAGAACACCAGCTGGGACATGATCGCCACCACCAGCAGCGGCATGATCTGTTCGTTGGACCTGGCCAACGCCGAGAGCGCCAGGCCCACCATCGCCGCGGCCACCGTCGTCACCGCGATGTCGACGAACAACTCGATGCTGCGGTTGCCGATGAGCGCGCCGCTTTCGACGGCCCCGGGACCCCAGCCCTTACCGATGATCGCGATCGCCGTGACGATCGCCGACTGGACGATCGCGAACAGGGTGAACACGAACACCTTCGCCAAAAGGTATGCGGTCGTTGACAATCCGACGGCCTGCTCGCGGCGGAAGATCGCCCGTTCGCCGATCAGCGCCCGGATGGTCAGCGCGGTGCCCATGAAGATGGCGCCGACGTTGAGCATGACCAGGATCTGGCCCGGCTCGTTGGGTGCCGGGCCGCCCTGTATCGCAGGCACCGGCACGCCGAACCCGACGTCACCGGGCACGGAGAGCGACAGCACGCCCATGATGAACGGCAGCAGCATCAGGAACGCGAAGTAGCCGCGGTCGGACACCACCAGTCGCACCTGTCGGCGCGCGATCGTCGAGAACTGTCGCCGTACGCTCGTGCTCGTCGGGCTGCCCAGATCGGACGGCTCCTCGGTCGGCGGCGGCGGTGGCGGAGGCCCGTGCTGGGACAGGAAGCGTTCGTTGGCCGCCTCGGGGTCGCTGGCCACCGAGCTGAAGATGTCGGCCCAGTTGGTGGTGCCCATCGACGGGCCGATCTGGCTGGGCGGGCCGTAGAACGCGGTCTTTCCGCCGGGCGCCAGCAGCAGCACCTGATCGCAGACGTCGAGATAGGTCAGCGAGTGCGTGACGACCAGCACGACGCGCCCGGCGTCGGCCAGTTGCCGCAGCATCGTCATCACCTGACGGTCCAGTGCGGGGTCCAGACCCGAGGTCGGCTCGTCGAGGATCAGCAGCGACGGGCCGGTCAACAGTTCGAGCGCAACCGAAGCGCGCTTGCGCTGGCCGCCGGAGAGCTTGTCGACGCGGGTCTCCAGATGGTTGGTCATCTCGAGTTCCTCGAGCACCTGCATGACGACCTGTTCCCGGTCGGCCTTCGTGGTGTCCGGCGGCAGGCGCAGTTCCGCGGCGTACATGAGCGCCTGACGGACGGTCAGCTGACCGTGCACGACGTCGTCCTGGGGGACCATCCCGATCCGGGAGCGCAGCGACGCGTATTCGGCGTGCACGTTGTGGCCCTCGAAGGTCACCGTGCCCGTCGTCGGATGGGTATAGCCGGCGACCAACCGGGCGAACGTCGACTTGCCGGCGCCCGACGGGCCGATGACCGCGGTCAGAGTCCCGGGCCGCGCGGCGATCGAGATGTTGTCCAGCAGCGTCTTGTTGTTCTCGATGGTCCACGTGACGCCGTGAACTTCCAGTCCGCCGGTGCGGGTCGCGGCCTCGCTCTCGCTGCGGCGGACCAGTGTGCCGCCGGAGAAGACGAGGTCGATGTTGC
The DNA here is from genome assembly GCF_002245535.1 of Mycobacterium lehmannii. Taxonomy (GTDB): domain Bacteria; phylum Actinomycetota; class Actinomycetes; order Mycobacteriales; family Mycobacteriaceae; genus Mycobacterium; species Mycobacterium lehmannii. The sequence continues at coordinate 94,858 of NZ_NKCN01000002.1, forward strand.
CGATCGTGACCGTATCCCCGTCGCGAAGCAGCGCGGACTCCACGCGTGCACCGTTGACGAACGTGCCATTGATGCTGCGGTTGTCGATGATCTCGGTACCGGCCGCCGTCGGCACCAGCGTGGCGTGGTGGCGCGACGCCAGCACGTCGGGTACGACGATGTCGTTGTCGGTGGCTCGACCGATCTTGACTGCGCCGGGGACGTTGTCCGGCGGCCTGGTTCCCGGCCGCAGAATCTTGAGCATGCTCGTGGCGAGGTTGCCCTCGCTGGAGCGCGGAGCCGCGGTCGGTCCCATCATCGTCGCCGACTCGAGCGCCGGGGACGATATCACCTGACGCACCGGCTGTTGAGGGCTCGTATAGGCCGCGGGCTGCGGCGTGCTGGGATGCCGGGGCGGGGGAGGCGCACTCGGATAGGTCGGTTGTGGACGCGCCTGACCCGGCGGCGGACCGTACGGCCGCGCGGTGTGCGGAGCCGAGTGGGGTCCCGAAACCGGCGGGGGTGGCGGCGCGGTGGGGTAGTTGCCCGTCGGTCGCTGGTTGGCGATCGGCACCGCCACGGTCGGTGTCCGGCCGACCGCGCCCTGATGGCGGCCGATCTCGAAAGTCAGCCGCGGACCGTCGGGATTGCCGATGTTGATCGTCTGACCGTCGTGGATGTCGACCGCGGAAACCCTGCGGTTGTTGACGAACATCCCGTTGAGGCTGCCGTTGTCGATCGCCACCCAGCGGCCCTGGTCGAAGCGCAACACCAGATGCGCACGGGAGATCAACGGATGGGCGATGCGAACGTCGGCGCGCAGATCGCGGCCGATGACGACGTCATTGCCCGCCGCGAAGGTTCGGGTCGATCCGTCGTACCGAACGGTGAGCGCGGGTGAAGCAGCTCGGCTCGTCGGAGCCGGACCGCCGGCGACATTGGACATCGTCGCCAACTCTAACGGTAGGCATGTCCGACCCGGTGCTCCGACCACGAAAGTTTGCCGGTCGTACGGCGAGTCGCGCGCTTATGGCGACGAAACGTGGTCACCATAGGTCATGGTGTCTCGGGCGCCTTTCCTGGTCTTCGGCATTGGCGGGCTCTGTGTCGTAGCGGCGTTCCTGGCGCCGACGGTCGATGCGCAAGGCGCCATCGCGATCGACGCCCGTGGGTTCGTCGACTCCGAAGCCCGTTGCGAGGCGCCATGGCAGCCAGCGGCTTTGGGCCGTACCCAGTTCGCGCTCGTCGCGATCTGCGAACGTGGCAGCAGCTACGAGTACCGCGGGGTGCGGATGAGCGACGGTCTGGTGCTGACCGCGCCTGCCGTCGAAGACAGTGACGGCGTCTTCACCGTCGAGAACGAGGGCGCCACATATACGTTTTCGCCCAAGGAACTCGTCGTGACCGCCGGAGACCAGGTGCTGGTGACCGAACCGATGGTGGCCTACGTCGAGCCGCGGCCCGCCGTCGACGGCTGATAGTTGTCCGGCGCCCCGGTCAGCACACAGCGGGTGTGGCTGTAGATCGTCGGCATGCACTTGTTGCAGTGATCGCAGATCGACTGCACCGAGCTGTCGGCCTGGATGCGGTTGATCAGGTCCGGTTCGGCCAGCAGCGCGCGTCCCATCGCCACGAAGTCGAATCCCTCGGCCATCGCGAGGTCCATCGACTCTCGGTTGGTGATGCCGCCCAACAGGATCAGCGGCATCTTGAGTTCGGCGCGGAACTTCTGGGCGTGGCGCAACAGGAACGCGTCGCGGTAGGGGTACTCGCGCAGGAACTTCTTGCCGGTCATCCGGATGCCCCACCGAATCGGCGGCTTGAACGCATTTGCGAACTCCTTGACCGGCGCGTCGCCGTGGAACAGGTACATCGGGTTGACCAGCGAGCTGCCCGCCGTCAGCTCGATGGCGTCCAGCCCGCCGTCCTCCTCGAGCCACTTCGCGGTCTGCAGCGACTCCTCGATCGGGATACCGCCGCGCACACCGTCGGTCATGGTCAGCTTCGCAGTCACCGCGATAGGGGCACCTTCCTTCTCCACCGCGCGCCGCACCGCCATGACGGCGCCGCGGGCCACTTTGGCGCGGTTCTGCAGGGAACCGCCGAACTCGTCGGTGCGGCGGTTGAGCAGCGGGCTGAGGAACGAACTGGCCAGGTAGTTGTGGCCGAGATGGATCTCGACCGCATCGAAACCGGATTCGATCGCGAGGCGCGCGGCGTTGGCGTGGGCCTCGGTGACGTCGCGGATGTCCTCACGTGTGGCCTTTTTGGCGAACCGCATCGACAGCGGGTTGAAGAAGCGGATCGGCGCCAGCGCCTTGGCCTTGTTGGTCCGCGCATTCGCCACTGGGCCGGCATGGCCGATCTGCGCGCTGATCGCCGCGCCCTCGGCATGGACCGCTTCCGTCAGCCGCTTCAGGCCGGGCACCGCCTCGGGGCGCATCCAGAGCTGCCAGCCGTCGGTGCGCCCGCCGGGGGCGACCGCGCAGTAGGCGACCGTCGTCATCCCGACTCCGCCGGCGGCGGGCAGTCGGTGGAAGTTGATCAGTTCGTCGGTGACGAGCGCGTCCGGCGTCGACGCCTCGAACGTCGCCGCCTTGATGATCCGGTTGCGCAGCGTCACCGGGCCGAGCTTGGCCGGGGTGAACACATTGGGCTGAGTGTTCATGGTCTCAGAGCATGCCAGACTGTGACCCGTGGGTGCGATCACACTGGACGGCAAGGCCACGCGCGACGAGATCTTCGTCGACCTCACCGAACGGGTCGCGGCGCTGACCGCGGCGGGACGTACGCCGGGGTTGGGCACGGTGCTCGTCGGCGACGACCCCGGGTCTCAGGCCTACGTGCGCGGTAAGCACTCCGACTGCGCGAAGGTCGGCATCAACTCGATCCGCCGCGACCTGCCTGCCGACATCAGCCAGGCCACGCTCGACGAGACGATCGACGAGCTCAACGCCAACCCCGAGTGCACCGGTTACATCGTGCAGTTGCCGCTGCCCAAGCACCTCAACGAGAACGCCGCCCTGGAGCGCGTCGACCCGGGCAAGGACGCAGACGGTCTGCATCCGACGAACCTCGGCAGGCTGGTTCTCAACGAACCGGCACCGCTGCCGTGCACCCCGCGCGGGATCGTGCACCTGCTGCGCCGCTACGAGGTGGAGATCGCCGGCGCGCAGGTCGTCGTCATCGGCCGCGGTGTGACGGTCGGTCGCCCGCTCGGACTGCTGCTGACCCGTCGTTCGGAGAACGCGACGGTGACGTTGTGCCACACCGCGACTCGCCATCTCCCGGAGCTGGCCCGAGAGGCTGACATCATCATCGCCGCGGCGGGCATGCCGCATATGGTGACCGCCGAGATGGTGCGACCCGGCGCGGCGGTCGTCGACGTCGGGGTCAGCCGCGACGAGAACGGCAAGCTCGTCGGTGACGTCCACCCCGACGTCTGGGACGTCGCAGGCCACGTCTCGCCTAATCCGGGTGGCGTCGGCCCGCTGACGCGGGCGTTCCTTCTGACGAACGTGGTCGAGCGCGCGGAGGCACTGGCGGCGACGTGACGCCAAAGGAGTTCGCGCGCAAGGTTTTCGCGAGTCAGTGGCCGTTCTGGTCGGTCGGACTGATCTTCGCCGCCGCGTTCGTCCTGGTGGTCGCGGGCTATTGGCGACGCGGCGCGCTGGTGATGGCGATCGGGGTCGGGGTGGCTGCCGCGCTGCGGCTGATGTTGAGCGACGAACGGGCGGGGCTGCTGGCGGTGCGCAGCCGAGGTGTCGATTTCGTCACCACCGCGACCGTCAGCGCGACGATGCTCTATGTCGCCTGGACCATCGACCCGCTGGGCACCAGCTAACGCTGCAATCGCCGAGACTTACGCTTTGGCGGGTTTTCCTCGACCATATCCGCCAATACGTCGATCTCGGCGCGGCTGTCAGGCCAGCGTCGCCCGGATGCACACCGTGACGTACGGCAGCGCCAGCCCGGTGGAGTTGGCCAGCGCCGGGTGGGTCGCCAACAGCTCGCGCACGCGGTCCAGCGTCCTGGTGCGCACCTGCTCCGGTGAGGTGATGCAGTAGCTGCGGGACGCCACGAGGTCGATAAGCGCCTGGGGGGTCAGGTAACTGGTCCACTCGACCTGATGACGTTGCACATCGGTGAACGGTTCGGGCAGCGACACGGTGTTGCTGAACGGATCGTGTTCGTGACCGATGATCCGGCCGAGGTCTTTGACCCAACCGAGCCGCTCGTCGCGGGTGTTCCACACCAGGCCCAGCCGACCGCCGGGGCGCAGCACGCGGGCGACCTCCTTGACCGCGATCTCGGGATCGAACCAGTGCCAGGCCTGGGCCACCAGCACGGCGTCCACGCTGTCGTCGGGCAGCGGGATCTCCTCGGCCGTGCCGAGCAGCGCGGGCGTCTCGGGAAGCGAACGACTCAGCAGGTCAAGCATTTCGGGAATCGGATCGACGGCGACGACGTCGAGGCCGCGCTCGACGAGGCGCGTGGTCAACTTGCCCGTGCCCGCGCCGAGGTCGAGCACCTTGGCGGCGGCCGACGGCAGCAGCCAGTCGATCGCCTCGGGCGGATACGACGGCCTACCGCGTTCGTAGGCTGCGGCTTCCGCGCCGAACGACAGCGAGCGATCCTGTTCCAGCCCGCTCACCGAGATGCCAGCTCCAGCGTCCGGCGGATGAGCTTGTAGACCGCGTCGGTCTCCACCAGGAAGCCGTCATGCCCGTAGATCGACTCGACGACATCGAGTCCGGCGCAGCCGGGCAGCAATTCGGCCAGCTCCTCCTGCAGCCGAAGCGGGTAGAGCCGGTCGGAGGTGATGCCGCCGACCACCGCAGGCACACCACAGCCACGCAGCGCGGCCTCGACGCCCCCGCGGTTCCGTCCGACGTCATGGCTGGACAGCGCCTCGGTGAGGGCCACATAAGTGCCCGCATCGAACCGCGACACCAGCTTTCGGCCCTGATGCTCCAGATAGCTCTGCACGGCGTAGCGGCCGCCGACGCCGGGGTCCTCGTCGTCCTGCGGATCGTTGGCGAACCGGGTGTCGAGCTCGAGTTCGCCGCGATAGGTCAGGTGGGCGAACCGGCGGGCGATCTCCATGCCGAGATCGGGGGACAGGCCGGTGCCGTAGTAGTCGCCGTTCTGCCAATTCGGGTCCGCTTTGATCGCGGCAACCTGCGAGCTCTGCGTGCCGATCTGGTCTGCGGTGGCACGCGCGCCGACGGCCAGCACCAGCCCCGAGCGCACCCTGTCCGGATGGCCGACCATCCACTCGAGGGCGCGGGCGCCACCCAACGAGCCGCCCATGACCGCGGCGACTTCGGTGATCCCGAACGCCTCCAGCGCGGCGATGTCGGCGCGCACCTGGTCGCGCACGGAGACGACCGGGAAACGCGAACCCCACGCCTTGCCGTCGGGATGCGGTGAGCTCGGGCCGGTGGAGCCGCGGCACCCGCCGAGCACATTCGTCGCAACCGCGCACCAGCGGTCGGTGTCGATGGGTCCGCCGGGTCCCGCGACGCCGTCCCACCAGCCGGGGGTCGGGTGCTCGGGTCCGGCCGGACCGGTGATGTGCGAGTCGCCGGTCAGCGCGTGCAGCACGACGACGACGTTGTCGCGCTCGGGCGACAACTCGCCCCAGCGCTGCACGGCGATCGACACGTCGTCGATGACCGCGCCGTTCTCCAGCGTCAGCGGGCCGATGTCGACCACGCCGATCTCGCCTTCCGCGGGCAGATTCAGGAGTGGCACCTCGACTTCCAGGTCGGAGAGGGTCATCAGAACGCCGCCGTGGTGTTCGGATCGGACTTGCCTGCGGAACTGAACGGCTTGGCGGCGGCGAAGCCCCGCTCCAGATCGGCCAGGATGTCGTCGATGCCCTCGATGCCGACCGCCAGCCGCACCAGACCTGGCGTGACGCCGGTGGCCAACTGCTCCTCCGGCGAGAGCTGCGCGTGTGTGGTGGAAGCCGGATGGATCACCAGCGAGCGCACGTCGCCGATGTTGGCGACGTGGCTGTGCAGGGTCAGCGAGTTGACGAAGGCCTTCCCGGCGTCGACCCCGCCGGCCAGTTCGAACGCGAGCACTGCACCGGTCCCCTTGGGCGCCAGCTTCTTTCCGAGCTCGTACCACGGAGACGACGGCAAACCGGCGTAGTTCACCGAGATGACGTCCTCGTGCCCCGCCAGGTATTCGGCGACCTTCTGTGCGTTCTCGACGTGCCGCTCGACGCGCAGGCTCAACGTCTCCAGTCCCTGGGCGACCAGGAATGCGTTGAACGGTGACGCGGCCGAACCCATGTCGCGCAGCAGCTGAACGCGCGCCTTCAGCGCGAACGCGGGCGGGCCCAGCTCGGCGAACACGACGCCGTGGTAGCTGGGGTCGGGTTCGGTGAAGCCGGGGAACTTGCCGTTGGTCCAGTCGAATGTGCCGCCGTCGACGATGACACCGGCGATCGCCGCACCGTGCCCGCCGAGGTATTTGGTGGCCGAGTGCACGACGATGTCGGCGCCGTGGCGGAACGGTTGGATCAGATATGGCGTGGCGATCGTGTTGTCGACGATCAGCGGCACGCCGGCGTCGTGGGCGGCTGCGGCCACGTTCGGGATGTCGAGCACGTCGATCTTCGGATTGGAGATCGACTCGGCGAAGAACGCCTTGGTGTTCGGCCGCACCGCCGCGCGCCACGAATCGAGGTCGTCGGCGTCTTCGACGAAGCTGACCTCGATACCGATCTTGGGCAGCGTGTAGTGGAACAGGTTGTAGGTGCCGCCGTAGAGCCGCGGACTGGACACGATGTGGTCGCCGGCGTTGGCCAGGTTGAGGATCGCGAGGGTTTCGGCGGCCTGACCGGAGGCCAGGAACAGTGCGGCGACACCGCCCTCGAGCGCGGCAATGCGCTGCTCGACGGCGTCCTGGGTCGGGTTCATGATCCGCGTATAGATGTTGCCCGGTTCGGCGAGGCCGAACAGCGCGGCGGCGTGATCGGTGCTGTTGAACGTGTACGACGTGGTCTGGTAGATGGGCAGCGCCCGCGCGTTCGTCGCGCTGTCGGGGGTCTGTCCGGCGTGGACCTGTTTGGTTTCGAACGCCCACCGCGCGGTCGGGTCATCGTGTTCGGTGCTCATAGCTTCTCCTGTTGTGAGGGGCCGAAAGGGCATTTCACGCACTCAGCGGTAACTGCGCACGCCGGACCTCCGCTGTCTTCTCTGGGGGCCCGTCACAACGGACCCGCGCTTGCCGGTAACCGCTTGTCAGCGGGTACTCAACCTGGTCATCACCCGGGGCACCCCACCGCGGTTGGAGGGTTGCCGACCAGCAAGCCGGGGCTTGTCGCTGGCACTCATGACCGATGAGAAGCCTATCGCACGTCACCTGCGTCTGCCAGCGAGGGATGCCGACGACTGGCTACCCGCCGGTAACGGATCACAGTCCTTCCCGGCGGACCCCCTGGCTCACACAGAGCACCGGGTACGGCGCAATACTGGTAGTCGACTGACCGAGGCCTGAACCGATTAGCGAGCCGGGAGAACCCCACATGACTGCCGAGCAGCCGACCATCATCTACACGCTGACCGACGAGGCGCCGCTGCTGGCGACCTACGCGTTCCTGCCGATCATTCGCACGTTCACCGAGCCGGCGGGCATCAACGTCGAGACCAGTGACATCTCGGTGGCCGCACGCATTCTCGCGGAGTTCTCCGACCGGCTCACCGACGAGCAGCGGGTGCCCGACAACCTGGCGCGGCTGGGCGAACTCACGGAGAATCCCGACACCAACATCATCAAGCTGCCCAACATCAGCGCCTCGGTGCCGCAGCTGTTGGCCGCGATCAAGGAGCTCAAGGGGAAGGGCTACGACCTTCCCGACTATCCCGGCGAGCCGAAGAACGACGAAGAAAAAGAGATCAAGGAACGCTACGCCAAGGTCCTCGGCAGCGCGGTCAACCCGGTTCTGCGGCAAGGTAACTCGGATCGCCGCGCCCCCAAGGCGGTCAAGGAGTACGCGCGTCGCCACCCGCACAGCATGGGCGAGTGGTCGATGGCCTCGCGCACACACGTGGCGACCATGAAGACCGGCGACTTCTACCACGGCGAGAAGTCGATGACCCTGGACAAGGACCGCAAGGTCAAGATGGTGCTCGAAACGAACAGCGGCGAGACGATCGTGCTCAAGCCGGAGGTGGCGCTCGACGACGGCGACATCATCGACAGCATGTTCATGAGCAAAAAGGCGCTCTGCGAATTCTTCGAAGAACAGATCGAGGACGCCTACAAGACCGGCGTGATGTTCTCGCTGCACGTCAAGGCCACGATGATGAAGGTGTCGCACCCGATCGTGTTCGGCCACGCGGTGAAGGTGTTCTACAAGGACGCGTTCGCCAAGCACCAGAAGGTGCTCGACGAGCTCGGCGTGAACGTCAACAACGGCATGTCCGATCTCTACGACAAGATCCAGGCGCTGCCCGCCTCGCAGCGCGAGGAGATCGTCCAGGACATCCACGCCGTGCACGAGCACCGCCCGGAACTGGCGATGGTGGATTCGGCCCGCGGCATCACAAACTTCCACTCGCCGAGCGACGTGATCGTCGACGCGTCGATGCCCGCGATGATCCGTCTCGGCGGCAAGATGTACGGCGCCGACGGGCGGACCAAGGACACCAAGGCGGTCAACCCCGAGTCCACGTTCAGCCGGATCTACCAGGAGATGGTCAACTTCTGTAAGACCCACGGGCAGTTCGATCCGACGACCATCGGCACCGTGCCCAACGTGGGGCTGATGGCGCAGAAGGCCGAGGAGTACGGCAGCCACGACAAGACGTTCGAGATCCCCGAGGACGGCGTCGCCAACATCGTCGACGTCGACACCGGCGAGGTGCTGATGACCCAGAATGTCGAGACCGGCGACATCTGGCGCATGCCGGTGGTCAAGGACGCCGCGATCCGCGACTGGGTGAAGCTGGCCGTGACGAGGGCCAGGGCCGCCGACATGACCGCGCTGTTCTGGCTCGACACCGAGCGTCCGCACGAGGTGGAGCTGCGCAAGAAGGTCAAGGAGTACCTCAAGGACCACGACACCGAGGGCCTCCACATCCAGATCATGCCGCAGGTGTGGGCCATGCGGTACACCCTGGAACGGTTGATTCGCGGCCAGGACACCATCGCCGTGACCGGAAACATTCTGCGCGACTACCTGACTGACCTCTTCCCGATCCTGGAGCTGGGCACCAGCGCGAAGATGCTGTCGATCGTGCCGCTGATGGCCGGCGGCGGGATGTACGAGACCGGCGCCGGCGGCTCCGCGCCCAAGCACGTCCACCAGCTGGTCGAGGAGAACCACCTGCGCTGGGATTCGCTCGGCGAATACCTCGCTCTGGGAGCATGTTTCGAGGACATCGGGCGCAAGACCGAGAACAAGCGGGCTGTTCTGCTGGGTAAGACGCTTGACTCGGCCATCGGAAAACTGTTGGACAACAACAAGAGCCCGTCACGCAAGACCGGTGAGCTCGACAACAGGGGCAGCCAGTACTACCTCGCGATGTACTGGGCGCAGGAGCTGGCCGAGCAGACCGACGACAAGGAGCTCGCCCACCACTTCGCCGATCTCGCAAAGTCGTTGGCCGACAACGAGGATGCGATCGTCAACGAACTCGTCGAGGTGCAGGGCGACTCGGTCGACATCGGCGGGTACTACTACCCGGACCCGGAGAAGACCACCGCGGTGATGCGTCCCAGCAAGACGTTGAACTCGGTGCTGGAGGGCGCGACGAGCGAGCCGGTGACGAAGCTCTAACCGCCGAGTGCCTCACGCGGCTCGGCGGCGTGGCCGTCGACGAAGGCGACGATCAGGTCGGCCACACGCTGGGGCGCTTCGTACATCGGGATGTGGCCGACGTCGTCGAGATGCGTGACCTGCGTGCTCGACGGCAGCTGCTGGGTGAAGTGGCGGGTGAACCGCGGATGCGGCAGCACCCGGTCCTTCTCGCAGATCACCAGGTGGGTGGGGCACGCGCTTTCGGCCAGTTCCATCAGGCCCGGGGTCAGCAGCGACTTCACCAGCAGCTGGTAGTAGGCCGGGCAGTGGGTGACGTCGTCGATGATGTCGACGAGGTCGTCGTCGGACAACCGGTCCGGCGTGGCGCTGATCGGAAAGTGCGCCAGCCAGCGCGTGAACGGCAGCTTCAAAACGCGTTGCCGGAACGCCAGCGTGAACACCCACACCGGGAAGCCGGCCAGGAACTTGCCGACGATCTCGAATTTCGCCGGGGTGAACTTGCTCCAACCGCCCGCCGGTGCGATCCCGGTCAGCGTGCGGGCCCGGCCGCGGCGCTCCAACTCGAAGGCCACCCAGCCGCCCAGCGAGTTGCCGACGATGTGCGCGGTGTCCCAGCCCAGCGCGTCCATTCTGCGTTCGACGTCGTCGGCCAGTTCGGCGGTGTCCAGGAACCGGTGCCCCTTCACCCCGCCGTTGTGCCCGGGCATCGTCGGGGCCAGCACCTCGTAGCGGCCGGTGTCGGCGATGAGCGGGGCGACCTTCTTCCACACGTTCTGCGACATCATGAACGGGTGTAGGAGGACGATGGGCTCGCCTGAGCCGACGTGGATCGGTGCGCGCTCGGTCATCAGCCCGACAGTAAAGGTGATACCGGCGGTACCGCAAGTGCGTCGGTATGGTCTGCCGCTGTGACCTCGCTGATCGTCAGCACCATCAACGTCAACGGCATCCGCGCCGCGGTCAAAGAGCGCTCACCGCAGAACGGCGGCATGCTGCCGTGGCTGGCGTCGACCACCGCCGACGTGATCTGCCTGCAGGAAACCCGCGCCGACGATGGCCAGCTGACCGCCGCATTGGCGCCCGCCCTGGATGACGGGTGGCGCCTCGCGTCGGCCGAACCGCATATCAAGGGCCGCAGCGGCGTGGCCGTGCTGTCGCGCCACCCGATCTCGGCGTCGCGGCTGCTCGAGTCCGACGAGTTCGGCGGGCACGGCCGCTATCTGGAGGTCGACACCGCCGGGGTGACGGTCGCGAGCGTCTACGTCCAGACCGGCGAGGCAGAGACGAACCGGCAGCTCGAGAAGGAACGGTTCACGGCCGAACTCGCCGCTCGGATGGCGACGCTGACCGACCGCGAGGCCGTCGTATGCGGCGACTGGAACATCGCCCACACCACCAACGACATCAAGAACTGGAAGGGAAACCTCAAGAAGTCCGGGTTCCTGCCGGGTGAGCGACAGTGGCTCACCGAACTGCTCGCCTCGGGTTGGGTGGACGTGGTTCGCGAGTTGCACCCCGACCAGCCGGGTCCGTATGCGTGGTGGTCGTGGCGGGGCCGCGCCTTCGACAACGACGCCGGCTGGCGCATCGACTACCAGTTGGCCACCAAGGCGCTGGCGGAGCGGGCCGTCGCCGCCCGGGTGGAGCGCGCCGAGGCGTATGCGCTGCGCTGGTCGGACCACGCGCCGGTGACGGTCGAATACCGGTCGCGTGAAATGATCGGGCGATCATGAGCAGTTCGCCGAAACCCGTCGTCTTCTCCGGGGTCCAACCGACCTCCGATTCTCTGCACCTCGGCAATGCACTGGGAGCGATCCAGCAGTGGGTCGGCCTCCAGGACGACCACGACGCGTTCTTCTGCGTGGTGGACCTGCACGCGATCACGATCCCGCAGGACCCCGAGCGGCTGAGGCGGCGCACGCTGGTCACCGCCGCGCAGTACCTCGCGCTGGGCATCGACCCGGCCCGGGCCACGATCTTCGTGCAGAGCCACGTTCCCGCGCACGCCGAATTGGCCTGGGTGCTCGGCTGTTTCACCGGTTTCGGGCAGGCGTCGCGGATGACGCAGTTCAAGGACAAGTCGCAGAAGGAGGGCAGCGAGGCCACCACCGTGGGGTTGTTCACCTATCCGGTGCTGATGGCCGCCGATGTGCTGTTGTACGACACCGAGCTCGTCCCGGTTGGGGAGGATCAACGCCAACATCTGGAGCTGGCACGCGATGTGGCGCAACGGGTCAACTCCCGCTTCCCGGACACCTTCGTCATCCCCGAGCCGATGATCCCGAAGGCGACGGCCAAGATTTACGACCTGCAGGACCCGACGTCCAAGATGAGCAAATCCGCGGGAACCGAGGCAGGCCTGATCGGCCTGCTCGACGAGCCGAAGGCCTCGGCCAAAAAGATCCGCTCGGCCGTCACCGACAGCGAACGCGAGGTGCGTTACGACCTCGACGCCAAACCCGGCGTCTCGAACCTGCTGACCATTCAGTCTGCGGTCACCGGCACCGACATCGACAAGCTCGTCGACGGTTACGCGGGACGCGGATACGGCGACCTCAAAGCCGACACCGCCGAAGCCGTCGTCGAGTTCGTGACACCGATCAAGGCCAGGGTCGACGAACTGCTCGCCGATCCGGCCGAGTTGGAATCGATTCTGGCGGCGGGGGCCGAAAGGGCCCGCGACGTGTCTGCGACGACGCTGCGGCGGGTATATGACCGGTTGGGGTTTCTGCGGCCGGGGGGCTGACGTGGGGAGGCTGGCGTGACACCTCCGGGGGAGCCGGAAGAGAAGCGGGGCTTCGTCGACCGCCTGCGCGCGCGGCACGAATGGTTCGACCACGTCATGCGGGCGCAGGAGCGCTACAAGGACAGCAAGGGTGACTTCTACGCGGCAGGCATCACCTACTTCACGGTCTTCGCGATGTTCCCGCTGTTGATGGTCGGCTTCGCCGTCGGCGGTTTCATCCTGGTCAGGCAGCCCGAACTGCTCGCCGAGATCCAGGATCGGATCAGGGCGTCGGTGTCCGGCGACGTCGCCACACAACTCGTGGAGCTGATGGACTCCGCGATCGAGTCCCGCACCTCGGTCGGCATCATCGGGCTGGCCACCGCGGCATGGGCCGGGCTCGGCTGGATGGCCAATCTGCGCGAGGCGCTGAGCCAGATGTGGGGCCTGATGCGACGCGACACCCCCGGCTTCGTGCGCACGAAGCTGTCGGATCTGACGGCCATCGCCGGCTTGTTCCTGGCGATCGCGGCCACCATCGCGCTGACCGTGGTGAGCAGCTCCGGGCTGGCCCGCAAGGCCGTCGAATGGGTTGGGCTGGGCGATGTTCCGGGCATGAGCATTCTGCTGCGGGTGATCTCGCTGGCCATCTCGGTGCTGATCAGTTGGCTGCTGTTCACCTGGATCATCGCGCGGTTGCCCCGCGAGTCGATCAGCTTCAGTTCGGCGATGCGGGCCGGGGTGCTCGCGGCGGTGGCGTTCGAGGTCTTCAAACAGGTGGCGTCGATCTACTTACGTTCGGTGGTGACCGGCCCGGCCGGAGCGACGTTCGGTCCGGTGCTCGGCCTGATGGTGTTCGCCTACATCACCGCCCGGCTCATCCTCTTCGCCACGGCGTGGGCGGCGACGTCGATCGAGAACATGGAGGCCGCACCGCTCCCGCCGCCCGGGCTCGTGCAGATCACCCCCCGGGTGCAGGTGCACGAGGGTGTCGGCGTCGGCGGCGTGCTGGCGGCCGCGGCGGCGGGAGCGGTTGGCGCGTTGGGAATTTCGCGACTGCGACGGCGTCAGTGACCCTGGCTGACCAGCTGCAGGCCGACCACGCAACCGACGATGCCGAGCAGCAGTGCCACCTTGATCGGTGATGCGCTCTCCTCGCCGGTGGCCAGCGCATAGACGACGGTGAGCGCGGCGCCCACGCCCACCCACACCGCATAACCGGTGCCGACGGGCAGATCCCGCAATGCGATACCCAGACCGCCCATCGAGATGATCAGTGCCACAACGAAAACCGCTATCGGAATCGGCCGGCTGAAACCTTGCGACTTGCTCAGTGCGACGGCCCACACGGCTTCGAACGCACCCGACACGATGAGGATGACCCAGGGCATGAAGCAACACCTCCGAAACGCCGTCTTGTCGCTGGCCGGGTACGGCGCCGCTCGTCCGGTGTCAACTGCTGACAGGGCCACCGTAGCAAAGCGGTAACGTCGCGTCCGTGCCCCTTGCGACGCCCTGGTCCCGCCGGATGGGACTCGACGCGCCGATCGTGAATGCGCCGATGGGCGGCACCGCGGGCGGCGTCCTGGCCGCAGCGGTGTCCCGGGCGGGCGGCCTCGGCATGATCGGCATGGGCAGTTCGGCCACCGCCGCGAAGTTGGCGGCTGAGTTCCCGCACGTATCGGCGCTCGAGCGTCCGTTCGGGATCGGGCTCGTGCACTGGGTGACGGCGGCCGAGCCCGAACTGTTGGAGGTCGCGCTCGCCGCGAAGCCCGCGCTGCTGGCCGTCAGCTTCGGCGACGACTGGTCCTGGGTGGGGCAGGCTCACGACGCCGGCGTACCGGTCGCCGCGCAAGTGGCCGATGTGACCGGCGCGCGACGGGCGCTCGACGCCGGTGTCGACGTGATCGTCGCGCGCGGGGCTGAGGGCGGCGGGCACGGCGAGCCGCGCATCGGGACCTTGCCGTTGCTCGCCGAGGTGCTCGACGCGGTGACGGTGCCCGTACTCGCCGCCGGTGGTATCGGCTCGGGCCGCGGCCTGGCCGCGGTGCTGGCCGCCGGAGCCTCGGGCGCCTGGCTGGGGACCGCGTTCACGACCTGTACCGAAGCGACGACGTCCGATGCCGCGCGCCGGCAGCTGTTGCGCGCATCCGGCGACGATACGGAGACGACCCGCGTCTTCGACATCGCGCTCGAGTATCCCTGGCCGGCAACGCTTCCCGAGCGGGTGCTCCGCAACGAATTCGTCGACCGCTTCGACGGTCGCGACGAACTCATCGATGCCGACGCCCGCGCCGAACTCGCCGCCGCTGCGGCCGCCGAGGACTACCGGGTGGCGCCCGTCAACGCCGGGCAGGGCGTCGGCATGGTCGCAGAATCGCGCTCCGCGGCGGAGGTGGTCGAACGGCTCTGCGCCGATGCGGAACTGTTGTTGCGCCGCTGGTGCTAGTGCTGCGGGCGCCGGTTCAGCGACCGTGCGCCCATGATCAACGAGAACACGATCACGCTGCCGACCACCCCGACGCCGACCCGCACCGGCATCGCGTCGATGTCCGACATCATCGGGGCCGCGCTGACCGCGGGGTTGGTGCCATCGCCGTCCGGTTTGGTTCCCAGCAACGATGGGTCGGGCTCGATCAGTGTGCCGACGCTGGTGCCCGGTGCCGTCGCGAACCCGTAGTCGAGCAGATGCGCGGCTTGCTCCCACGGTGCGATCGGCTGGCGGGTGCCCTTGAGGAGCACCGCGACGAGCCGACGGCCGTCGCGGTCGGCGGCACCGACGAACGTCTGCCCGGCGTCGTCGGTGTAGCCGGTCTTACCGCCCAACGCACCGGGGTAGTTGAGCAACAGCTTGTTGTCGTTCTCGATCGGGTAGCCGACATCGCCGCGGCCGGGGAAGTCGAATGCGCGGGTCGACACGATGTCGCTGAAAACCGGGTTGCGCCAGGCGTACCGGTAGAACAGGGCCATGTCGTAGGCCGAGGTGCTCATGCCGGGACCGTCGAGCCCGGACGGCGTGGCGACCCGGGTGTCGAGGCCGCCCAACTTGCGGGCCAGGTCGTTGAGCTTGTGCAGCGCGGCGTCCCAGCCACCCATCTGGCGAGCCAGTGCGAACGCGGCGTCGTTGCCCGAGTACATCAGCAGCCCGTGCAGCAGGTCGTTGATCGAGTAGTGGCCGCCCTCGCCGACGCCGACCTTGGTGCCCTCCTGGGCGGCGTCCTCGGCGGTGCCGGGCACGACCTTGTGGAGCGGCAGTTCCTTGATCGCCTGCATGGCGGTCAACACTTTGACGATGCTGGCGGGCCGGTGCCTGCCGTGCGGATCCTTGGCCGCGATGACGTCACCGGAGTCGAGGTCGGCCACCAGCCACGCCTCGGCGGAGATGTCGTTCGGCAGCGGCGGCGTGCCCGGCGCGGTGATGACCCCACAGCCGGAGAGCTTCTCACCGCCCATCGGCGTGGCCGGCACCGGCAGCGGTGCGGGCGGTGCCTGACCGGGCTTGGGGACCTCGGAGGCGTCGACCGCGGGTGGTGTCACCTCGCGGTACGGGCATGCGCTCGCCTCGGGCGCCGCCGGCGGCTGCGCGCTTGCCACGGCCGGTCCCGCGGCCACGAACAAGGCTGTGGCCAGTACGGCGGCGCGTTGCAGCGGAATTCGAAACTTCGCCATCGTGACCGCACATTAAGCCGCGAACGGGCTGATCGCGCGTAGGCGCGCTGTGACTGGTGTTACTTGAGTTTCATTTGTGACTTAGCGGAGCGACAGCGACGCGATGTCGACGTGCGCGACGGCGGGGAACCCGATGCTGCCCATCCACAGCCGGCCCTCGGACTCGACCAGACCGGTCACCATGCCGAACCGCGGATGCTCGCAGCGGATGCCCGCGACGACGTCACCGGTTTCCGGATCGAACGCCACCGCCCACACCTCGGGCTTGATCTGGGGCTGCAGCTTGTCGGGCAGCTTCCACAGCAGCTTGCGCAACGCGGGCCAGCGCGGCGCGAGCCATTCGGCGGCGGCGTTGAGCGGCGAGACCATCGCGCACCAGATGCGGCCGTCGGCGCCGGTGGACAGGTTGTCGGGATGGCCGGGCAGGTTCTTTCGAAGCGGGGTCACCGACCCGGCGCGCTCGCCGGTGAGCCAGAACTTCGACAACCCGCGCCCCATCGTCTCGGCGAAGACCAACGCCGACCCGTCGGCGGTGGGGGTCACGCCGTTGGCGAAATACAGCCCGGCGACCGCGGTGAGCACGGTGCCGTCGGCATCGCGCCGGAACAGGCTGCCGCGCGGGCGCGCCTCCATCACCGCACCCTTGAAATGGGCGTAGTCGAACGCGCTCGTCGACTCGGTGAAATAGATTGTGCCGTCCGGTGATTGGGTGACGTTGGAACAGAACATCAATCGCCGGTCGTCGACGTCAGCCACGAGCGTCTCCACCGTGCCGCTGGCCGGGTCGAGCGACAGCAGGCCGCCGGGACTGGTGCAGACCAGGATGCGGCCGTCGTGGGCGACGTGCATGCCCAGCGGCCGGCCCTCGGTCGTGGTGACGACGACCGGGTCCCCACCGCCGGGGGTGATGCGCAGGATGCGGCCGTCGTCGACGCCTGCCCAGATGGCGCCGTCGGCGTGGACGACCACGTCCTCGGGCGCGTTGCCCGGAAGCGGGATGACGGTCAGGTCGGCCGACGGCAGATCCGGAAGCGGATCGACGGGCGGCGGCTGCCAGCGGACGGGATCGATCGGCGGCTTCTTCGGCATCGGCTTGGTGGACACGCCGCCAGTCTCGCCGAAATGGCATTCCAGCAGGCAGTTACTCGTACTTTCGCTGCTGGAATGCAATTTCGCGCAAATTCAGATGCGGCGGCCGGCGTCGGCGAGCACATCGCGCATGATCTGGTAGATCGCGTCGAACTCCTTCTGGCCGCTGATCAGTGGCGGGGCCAACTGCACGACCGGATCGCCGCGGTCGTCGGCGCGGCAGTACAGGCCTGCCTCGAACAGCGCCGGGGTCAAGAAGCCGCGCAGCAGCCGCTCGGACTCCTCGTCGCTGAAGGTTTCCTTGGTGGCCTTGTCCTTCACGAGTTCGATGCCGTAGAAGTAGCCCTCGCCGCGAACGTCACCGACGATCGGCAGGTCGTACAACTGCTCGAGGGTGGCCCGGAATCTCGGCGCGTTCTCCTTGACGTGGTCGTTGAGGCCCTCGCGCTCGAAGATGTCGAGGTTGGCCAGCGCCACCGCCGACGACACCGGATGCCCGCCGAACGTGTAGCCGTGCGCGAACGTGGTCTTGCCGTCGTTGAACGGCTCGAACAGCCGGTCGCTGGCGACCATCGCGCCGATCGGCGAGTAGCCGGACGTCAAACCCTTTGCGCAGGTGATGATGTCGGGCACGTAACCGAAATCGTCACAGGCGAACATCGACCCGATCCGGCCGTATGCGCAGATGACCTCGTCGGACACCAGCAGCACGTCGTACTCGTCGCAGATCTCCCGGACCCGCTCGAAATAGCCTGGTGGGGGCGGGAAGCAGCCACCCGCATTCTGCACCGGTTCGAGGAAGACGGCCGCGACGGTGTCGGGCCCCTCGAATTCGATGGCTTCGGCGATGCGGTCGGCGCAGTACTGCCCGAACGCCTTCTCGTCGTCCTGGTACGGCGCGGGGGCCCGGTAGAAGTTGGTGTTGGGCACTCGGAAACCGCCGGGCGTCAGCGGCTCGAACGGTGCCTTGAACACCGGTAATCCGGTGATCGCCAACGCCCCCTGCGGTGTGCCGTGGTAGGCGATGGACCGCGAAACCACCTTGTGCTTACCGGGTTTGCCGGTCAGCTTGAAGTAGTTCTTGGCCAGTTTCCACGCCGACTCGACGGCTTCGCCGCCGCCGGTGGTGAAGAACACCCGGTTCAGGTCGCCGGGCGCATACTTGGCGACCCGTTCGGCGAGTTCGATCGCGGTCGGCGTGGCGTAGGACCACAGCGGGAAGAACGCCAGCTGCTCGGCCTGTTTGGCAGCGGCCTCGGCCAGTTCCCGGCGGCCGTGACCGACCTGTACGACGAAAAGCCCCGACAGCCCGTCGATGTAGCTCTTGCCGTTGTTGTCCCAGATCGTGACGCCCTCACCGCGGGTGATGATCGGCGGGGTGATACCGGCCCCGTGCCGCGCGAAGTGACCCCACAGGTGACGGTTGGCTTTCGCGCCGAGCTCGGCCGAAACCTCCTGCGCGATATCGGTTGTAGTCATCTAGTGCCCCAATTATATTGTTGCTTAACAAGTTTCAAGTACACGAGCGTTTCGGTGGATATCACTCCCGGCAGGGCACGGATCTGGGTGTTGAGAAGGTCGAGCAGGTCGTCGTCGTCCTCGCAGACCACCTCGACGATGGCGTCGAAGGATCCGGCGGTGAGCACCACGTAGTCGACGGATTCGATGGCGGCCAGCTTCTCGGCGATCTTGGTGGTGTCGCCGGTGCAGCGGATGCCGATCATCGCCTGGCGCGCGAAGCCCAGCTGCATGGGATCGGTGACGGCGACGATCTGCATGACGCCGGCGTCGACCATGCGTTGCACCCGCTGCCGGACGGCGGCCTCCGACAGCCCGACCGACTTGCCGATGCCCGCATACGAGCGTCGTCCGTCCTGCTGCAGCTTCTCGATGATCTGCTTGCTCAGATCGTCGAGCTGGAACGCAGCACCGGGACGGGACTGGTTTAGTCGGAACGAAACGGGGCCGAGACCGTGCGTAGCACCCGGGGTAGGCATGCCAGTGATTGTGCACGGAATCCGTCGTCAGGGGCAACCACAGCCATGAATTCACTCGTTCGAGGCGCGTTCGGCTATGGGAAAGCGTGGCTCGTGGCCGTCGGGTCCGTTAGCGTATGGCCATGACTGCGACATCCGTTTCCACCAGTGTGGCGAGCAGCTGGATCGACGGCGCCGCGGTGGCCACCAATGGGGCTGCGTTCCACGTCGTCAACCCCGCAACCGGTGAGGCTGTGGCCGAGTACGCAGTGGCCACACCCGATGACGTGGACACCGCGGTGGCGTCTGCTCGAGGCGCGCTGTCCGAGTGGTCGGGCGCCACGCCGGCCGAGCGCTCGGCGGTGCTGTACAAACTGGCGCAGTTGGCGGGCGCGAGCGCCGACGCGCTGGTCGTCGAGGAGGTCAGCCACACCGGCAAGCCGGTGCGGTTGGCCGCCGAGTTCGACGTGCCCGGCAGCGTCGACAACATCGACTTCTTCGCAGGCGCGGCCCGTCATCTGGAAGGCAAGGCCAGCGCCGAGTACTCCGGCGACCACACCTCCAGCATCCGTCGCGAAGCCGTCGGCGTGGTCGCGACGATCACGCCGTGGAACTATCCGCTGCAGATGGCGGTGTGGAAGGTGTTGCCCGCGTTGGCCGCCGGCTGTTCGGTGGTGATCAAACCGTGTGAGCTGACGCCGTTGACCACGTTGACGCTCGCGCGCCTCGCCAAGGAGGCGGGTCTACCCGACGGCGTCTTCAACGTGGTCACCGGGTTGGGCGGCGACGTCGGCGCGGCGCTGGCCGGGCACCGCGACGTCGACGTCGTGACGTTCACCGGTTCGACGCCGGTGGGGCGCAAGGTGATGGCCGCGGCGGCGGTGCACGGCCACCGGGTGCAGCTCGAGCTCGGCGGTAAGGCACCGTTCGTGGTGTTCGACGACGCGGACCTCGACGCCGCCGTCCAGGGCGCTGCGGCCGCCGCATTGATCAACACCGGTCAGGACTGCACGGCCGCGACCCGGGCGATCGTCGCGCGCGAGCTCTACGACGATTTTGTCGCGGGTGTCGGCGAAGTGTTCTCCAAGGTCGTCGTCGGCGATCCGCACGACCCGGACACCGATCTCGGACCGCTGATCTCGATGGCGCACCGGGCAAAAGTGGCAGGCATGGTCGAGCGCGCCGCCGGTCAGGGCGGGCGAATCGTCTGCGGTGGGTCGGCCCCGGACCGGCCGGGTTCGTTCTATCTACCGACCGTGATCGCCGACGTCGACGAGCGCTCGGAGGTGTATCGCGACGAAATCTTCGGGCCAGTTCTGACGGTGCGCTCGTTCACCGACGACGACGACGCGCTGCGGCAGGCCAACGACACAGACTACGGGCTGGCGGCATCGGCGTGGACGCGTGACGTGTACCGCGCGCAGCGGGCCTCGCGGGAGATCAAGGCCGGTTGTGTGTGGATCAACGACCACATCCCGATCATCAGCGAGATGCCGCACGGCGGTGTCGGCGCGTCAGGGTTCGGCAAGGACATGAGCGACTACTCGCTCGAGGAGTACCTCACGGTCAAGCACGTGATGAGCGACATCACCGGGGTGGCCGAAAAGGACTGGCACCGCACGGTGTTCACGAAGCGCTAACCGTGCTGAGCCACCGGCTCCGCGGACGTCGGCTCGGCGGTCCAAGATGCTTGTATCCGGTCGAGCGCGGCACGTTGTTGGGCCTTGACCGCCTTGGCGGCTGCGCGGCCACCGGCCTTTTTCGCCGCCTTTTTCAGGGCGCGGCGCCAGCGACGCGTCGGCAGCGAGTCCAGAAGGTCGTCGCGGATGCCGGAGAACTCGCCGCTGGCGCGGCCCGCTTGGATGCGGGCGACCACCCAGCGCCGCTCGTCACGCAGTAACAGGGCCGCGACGATCAGGAAGAACACCAGGCCGCCGAGTATCTTCAGCGGCATCGCCGCCACCGGACCCGGTGCGTTCCAGATGAAGTGCAGCAGTGGGCCGCTCAGCAGCAGTCCGCATGCGGTGGCCAGCCGCCGACCGGTCGGCCAGTGCGACGCGCTACGGAACGTCGGGAGCAACATCAGCACGCCGACCGACGTCAGCGCCGTGTAGGTCCAGTGCGCCGGCACGGCGGTGAAGAACCGCACGAGGAGATTGCCGCCCGCGCCGACCACATCCGAGTCGAGATCCTGCAGTGCACTGTTGGCGGCGTAAGACAGGTCCTCCATCAGGTCGAAACCGAAGCCGACGAACATCCCGAGCATCAGTGCGTGCGAAATCCGCTGCAGCACATGCCCGCACAGCACCAGCACCACCGCTGCGCACAACGCCTTGGACGCCTCTTCGATGATCGGCGCGGTGATCGAGGCCTGCCAGGCGGTCAACGTCTCCGGTGGGAGCACCAGACTCCACAGTTGGCCGAGCGCATCGTTGCCGATCATCGCCATCGCCACCGCTGTGGTGCCGCCCAGCGCGAACCCGGCCACGAGTGCCTGCGGATGACGCCGACCGCTGCGGAACGGGTCGAACCGGAAAATCAACCACACCATGAAGACGATGAACAGCAGCCACAGCCACGCCAGGTCGAGGTGGGCGTCGAGGGTGGCGCGGATGACGGACCAGGAGTCGTCGAGCAAGAGAAGCGTGCCGGCGATCAGGGCCACCACGAACACCCAGAACACCGCGGACTCAGGGCGGTACACCACAGGACGCGTTGCTTGCACGGTATCGCCGGTCACGGCTGGTCCCTTCTGATCGGTGCCACGACGACGTCCAGTGGCGGCGCGGGCTGGTCGGCGGTGCCGAGGGTCTGGACCCACACGATCACCTCGTCGTCGGCCAGAAACGCGCATTCGCCCAACCGGTCGCCGGCCACGAGTTCACACGCCTCACCGGTCAGGGTGCCGTCGGCGGTGGTGATGGTCTCGCCTGTCATCGCGGCGCTGGAACCGGTGACGCGGTCGGCCCGCATGAGCCGGCGTGCGACAGCATCCACGTCGCGCCCACCCCGGTCGAAGACCTGCACGATGACGAGCTCGTCCCCTGAGCGGTAGCCGATCCCGTTGCCGTCCTCGCTGGCCACCTGCGCGGTCTCGGAGCCCGGCTGCCAGGCGTCGTCGTCGACCATGGCCGCCGCTGCCATCGGGATCCCCGGTACCGCAATCAGTCCCGCCGCCAGCAGCAGCGCTGCCCGAACCTGAATCAACCGCGTCCCCCTCCATAAGTCCGGGTATGTCGAGGGTCGAACCTAGCAAGCCAATCGCACTGCCGGGGGCGCGCCACGCTGGAAGTATTGGCGCGGACTAGGCTGGCTGAATGACCGCCAGCGCGCGGGTCGACGAGTTCGAGGAGCTGCGGCCGCACCTGCTGTCCGTCGCCTACCGGCTCACGGGCACGATGGCCGACGCCGAGGACATCGTCCAGGACGCCTGGTTGCGCTGGAGCGCCGCCCACCACGAGTCGATCAAGGACCTGCGGGCCTGGCTCACGACGGTGGTCAGCCGGTTGGGCCTGGACCGGCTTCGTTCGGCGGCGCACCGGCGCGAAACCTATGTCGGCCAATGGCTTCCGGAGCCGGTGGTCACCCCGCTGGACGGTGACGACCCATTGGCGACGGTGGTCGCCGGCGAAGACGCCCGGTTCGCCGCGATGGTGGTGCTCGAACGGCTCAACCCCGATCAGCGGGTGGCGTTCGTACTGCACGACGGCTTCTCGGTGCCGTTCGCAGAGATCGCCGACGTACTCGGTGTCAGTGCGGCGGCGGCGCGCCAGCTGGCCTCCCGGGCACGGCGTGCCGTCGCCGACGCGCCACCGCCGGTATCCGACGACGCCCACAACGAGGTCGCCGGAGCGCTGATGGCAGCCCTCGCTGCGGGCGACATGGAAGCCGTTGTGGCACTGCTACATCCCGATGTCACCTTCGCCGGGGACTCGAACCGCCGCGCGCCGACCGCGCCGCGCGTCATCCACGGCCCGGAGAAGGTGGCCCGGTTCCTGTTCGGGCTGGCCCGTCGCTATGGACCGGGCTGGCTCGAGACGGGTGTGCCCGCTTTGATCAACGGTCAGTTCGGCAGCTGGACTCCCGGGGCACCCGCCCACGATGGCTATGCGGAGATGATGCCGCGGGTCACCGCGATGACCGTGCGCGACGGCAAGGTCTGCGCGATATGGGATATCGCCAACCCGGACAAGTTCACCGGCTCGCCGCTGAAGGCTCGTCGGTAATCCACGGGACCCGGCACGCATCACCCGAACCGAAGCCCTGCTCGGTGATACCCAGCGCCGAGTACATCCGTGCGCGCATGTTCTCCACGCCGATCTGATACGTCAGCTCGATGACGCCGTCGTCGCCGAACCGCTGGCGAAGGTCGTCGACCTGTTCGTCGGTGATCGTGTGCGGATCACCGGTCATCGCGTCGGCGTAAGCGATCGCGGCGCGCTCGTCGTCGGAGAACAGCGGCGACGTCGCGTATTCGTCGATGTGCTTGAGGCGGTCGACGTCGAGGCCGTCGAGGCGTTGCAGCATCGCGCCGAAATCCACACACCACGAGCATCCGACCGTCCGGGCGGCCCAGAACACCGCGAGCTCACGGACGCTGGTGGGCAGCTTCTTCGACCCGGACTGCAGCATGCCTTCGTGCACCACGTTGGCGATCATGAGCCGCGGATGGTGCGCGGCCACGGCGAACGGTTCGGGCACCTCGCCGAAGCGGCGCTTGGCCACTCGGTAGAGGAGCTTGGTCAGCAGCGTCGCGCGCTGCGGGGGCAGGGGTTCGATACGTGATGTCGTCATACCTTGCAGACGAGACAGCCCGCCGAAGTGTGACCGCGCGCAGGAAATGAGCCCCGATTCGCGGTCAGGCCCGCGGAGCGGTCGCGTCACGCACGTGTTTTGCGAGCAGGCCGTACATGCGCCGCGTCACATCGGAGTTGTCGCTTCGGACGTTGTAGGCGTGGTCGACGCCCAGGACGTCGTGGTGGCGCACCAGCGAGCCCGCGGCGTCCAGCTCGGCGGCGTACCGGACGCCTTCGTCGCGGAGCAGGTCGAACTCGGTGGTGATGACCACCGCTGGGGCGATCCCGGCGAGGTGGTCGGCGTTGGACCCCCACACCGGCGAGGCGAGTCGGTGTTTGCGATCCTCGCGCCGCGGGATGTAGGCCGTATCGAAGACCTCGGCCATCCACGGTTTGAGAACGGCGTCGCGGCCCAGCGGGGAGTGCTTCTTCGCCGCCGGTGTCACCAGGTCCAGCACCGCATAATGCAGCACCTGCAACGCAATCGCCGGGCCGCCTTGCTCGAGGGCCATCCGGCTGATCGCGGCCGACAGGTTCCCCCCGGCGCTCTGTCCGCCCACGCACAACCGGCTGCCATCCCAGTCCCGTTCCTCGGAGGCGGCCCACCGCACCACGTCGAGCAACTGTTCGGCCGCGGTGGGAAACCGGTGACCGGGCGCGAGCACGTAGTCGGTGTTGACGACGACCACCCCGGCGTGCGCGGCCAGGTAGCGGCACCACGGATCGTCCTGCTCCTGGCGCCCGGCCACAAAACCACCGCCGTGGATGTTGACGTAGACGCCCGCACGTTCGGTCGCCGCGGCCGGCGGCCGGTAGATCGTCACCGCGGTGGGGCCGTGCCGGGTGCCGACGACGTCGGTGCTGGTATCACCCTCGATCTCGGGGAATCGCACGCCCGGCTTCGGTTCGGTGTTGAAGGCTCGGGCGAACAGGCGCGCCACGCCGTCGGCGACGGCTG
The DNA here is from genome assembly GCF_002245535.1 of Mycobacterium lehmannii. Classification (GTDB taxonomy): domain Bacteria; phylum Actinomycetota; class Actinomycetes; order Mycobacteriales; family Mycobacteriaceae; genus Mycobacterium; species Mycobacterium lehmannii. The sequence goes on from NZ_NKCN01000002.1 coordinate 119,831, forward strand.
CCAGGACAGTATCGACACTGTGCTCCTCTTCGTTGCTGTAGTGGATACAACGGCGAAAGGAGCGTTCTGGTTCGCAGACCCGTGAAGTCGCAGCGCTCGCGGAAGAAGATCAGCGCGCGAACATCAGCGCGCGCTTGACCTCCTGGATGGCCTGCGTGACCTGGATGCCGCGCGGGCAGGACTCGGTGCAGTTGAACGTGGTTCGGCAGCGCCACACCCCGTCGACCTCGTTGAGGATGTCGAGCCGCTCGGCGGCGGCCTCATCGCGGCTGTCGAAGATGAAGCGGTGCGCGTTGACGATCGCGGCGGGACCGAAGTAGGACCCTTCGCTCCAGTAGATCGGGCAGCTCGTCGTGCAGCACGCACACAGGATGCACTTGGTGGTGTCGTCGTAGCGGGCCCGGTCGGTCTGGCTCTGAATACGTTCGCGCGTAGGGGGATTGCCGCTGGTGACCAGGTACGGCTTGATCGCGCGGTAGGCGTCGAAGAACGGCTCCATGTCCACGATCAGGTCCTTCTCCACGGGCAGTCCGCGGATCGGCTCGATCGTGATGGTCAACTGCTTCTTCGGGTTCTTCGGCAGCATGTCGCGCATCAGCACCTTGCACGCCAGCCGGTTGACGCCGTTGATCCGCATCGCATCCGAGCCGCACACTCCGTGTGCGCACGACCGCCGGAACGTCAACGTGCCGTCCAGGTACCACTTCACGTAGTGCAGCAGGTTGAGCAGCCGGTCGGTGGGCAGGCACGGAACGCGGAAGCTCTGCCAGCCGCCCGAATCGGCGTAGGCGTCGGGCTCTTCCGGATTGAACCGCGCGATCTTCAGCGTCACCATCACCGAACCCTCGGGCACGGGCGGCAGTTCGGGTTCGCCGGTGGCCGGGCCTTTCACGTCAGGCGCTAGGGTCATTTCTCCTCGCACAAGTGCTCGTCGGGAGTCATTGATCAGTACTTCCGTTCCATCGGCTCATAGCGGGTCTGGACCACGGGCTTGTAGTCCAGCCGGATGTCGGACAGAAGGTCGGTGCCCTCCTTGTAGGCCATGGTGTGGCGCATGTAGTTGGTGTCATCGCGGTTGGGGTAGTCCTCGCGGGCATGGCCGCCACGGGACTCCTTGCGATTCAACGCCCCGACCACGGTGACCTCGGCGAGCTCGAGCAGGAAGCCGAGCTCGATCGCTTCGAGCAGATCGCTGTTGTAGCGCTTGCCCTTGTCGTGCACCGTTATTCGCGAGTACCGCTCCTTGAGTGCGTGGATGTCGGTCAGCGCCTGCTTCAGCGTCTCCTCGGTGCGGAACACCGCGGCGTTGTTGTCCATCGACTGCTGCAGGGCGCCGCGGATGTCGGCGACGCGCTCGTTGCCGTGCTCGGAGAGGATGTCGCCGACCCAGTCGACCACCATGCCCGCCGGATTCTGCGGAAGCGGGACGTGGTCGTGTCCCAGTGCGTAATTGGCCGCGGCGATGCCGGCGCGCCGGCCGAACACGTTGATGTCCAGCAGCGAGTTGGTGCCCAGGCGGTTGGCGCCGTGGACGGACACGCACGCGCATTCACCCGCGGCGTAGAGGCCGGGAATGATCGTCGTGTTGTCGCGCAGCACCTGGCCGTTGACGTTGGTCGGGATGCCGCCCATCACGTAGTGGCACGTCGGGTAGACCGGCACCAACTCCTTGACCGGGTCGACGCCCAAATACGTGCGGGCGAACTCGGTGATGTCGGGCAGCTTGGCCTCGAGCACGTCCTCGCCGAGGTGGCGTACGTCGATGTAGACGTAGTCCTTGTTCGGCCCCGCGCCGCGGCCCTCGAGCACCTCGAGCACCATCGACCTGGCGACGATGTCGCGCGGGGCCAGGTCGACGATCGTCGGCGCGTAGCGCTCCATGAAGCGCTCGCCATCACCGTTGAGCAACCGGCCGCCCTCACCGCGCACCGCCTCGGAGATCAGGATGCCGAGGCCGGCGAGGCCGGTCGGATGGAACTGGTGAAACTCCATGTCCTCCAAGGGAAGTCCCTTGCGGAAGACGATGCCGAGACCGTCCCCGGTCAACGTGTGCGCATTGGAGGTCGTCTTGTACATCCGCCCCGACCCGCCGGTGGCGAACACGATGGCCTTGGCGTGGAAGACGTGGATGTCACCGGTGGCCAGCTCATAGGCGATGACGCCGGTGGCCACGGGGCCGGACTGCGTCTCGGTGATCGATATGTCCAGCGCGTAGAACTCGTTGAAGAACTCGACGTCGTGCTTGACGCAGTTCTGATACAGCGTCTGCAGGATCATGTGGCCGGTGCGGTCGGCGGCATAACAGGCCCGGCGCACGGGAGCCTTGCCGTGATCGCGGGTGTGCCCGCCGAAGCGGCGTTGGTCGATGCGGCCCTCGGGGGTGCGGTTGAACGGCATCCCCATCTTTTCGAGGTCCAGCACCGCGTCGATGGCTTCCTTGCACATGATCTCGACGGCGTCCTGGTCGGCGAGGTAGTCGCCGCCCTTGACGGTGTCGAAGGTGTGCCACTCCCAGTTGTCCTCTTCGACGTTGGCCAGCGCCGCGCACATCCCGCCCTGGGCCGCGCCGGTGTGGCTGCGCGTCGGGTACAGCTTGGTCAGGACCGCGGTGCGCGCTCGCGGTCCCGCCTCCACCGCCGCGCGCATACCGGCCCCGCCCGCACCGACGATGACGACGTCGTAGCGATGTTCCTGAATCATGTGTTGCTCACCCTCATGAGATGTTCGCGTCGAAGGTCACCAGCACGTAGCTGCCCAGCACCAGGGTGAATCCGGTCGCCAGCAGCAACAGCGAGTTCAGCCAGAATTTCGTGGTGTTCTTGCGCGCGTAGTCACCGATAATCGTGCGCAGCCCGTTGGCTCCGTGCAGCTGGGCCAGCCACAGCAGCGCCATGTCCCAGATCTGCCAGAACGGCGACGCCCAGCGTTCGGCGACGTAGTTGAAGTCGATGCGATAGACCCCGTCCTCCCACATCAGCATCACGAACAGGTGGCCGAGCGCCAGAAAGACCAGCGCGACACCCGAGAACCGCATGAACAGCCACGCGTATTTCTCGAAGTAGGGGATGCCGCGCGGACGCCGAGGTGCCCGCGGGTGGTCCAGGCCGGCCGGCCTGTCGTGCTCCTTCTGCATCACCGGGGCGATGCGGCCCTCGCGGTGGTGCGGCGTCCAGGCTCCCGCGGGCCCGCCGGCTGGCGCGCTCACAGGAACCGCTCCGCCATGTGCATGCCGATGATGCCGAGGGACGGGATGAAGATCGCCAGGAAGACGCCGACCACGATCCACAGCATCACCCGCTGATAGCGCGCGCCGTGCTGCCAGAAGTCGATGAGGATCACCCGGATGCCGTTCAGGGCGTGGTAGAGCACGGCGACGACGAGCCCGATCTCCATCAGCCCGATCAGCGGAGTCTTGTAGGTCTCGATGACCTCGTTATAGGCCTGCGGGCTGACCCGCACCAGCGCCGTGTCGAGCACGTGCACGAACAGGAAGAAGAAGATCGTCGCACCGGTGATGCGGTGCAGGACCCAGGACCACATCCCGGGATCGCCGCGGTAGAGGGTTCGTCTGCGCGACGGTCGCGATCGTGGAGCCGCGGAGGATCCCGGCGGTCCCCCGGAAATCTGAGTACTCATCTGGCCTCCAACGCCTTCGGTGGACGATTGGGCTTCGGAGCTGCACCGGGCGGCAGGCTTCTTCCTGGCGGTCGGTTCCGGTTCGTGCACTTCACCCAAACCTCGGGGCGACTCTAAACCCAGTTGTACTGCTAAACGAACTACGGTTTAGCCGTCGATGTCTTGAAAAACGCCGAAGTTAGGGTTGCCTATTCCGATTCCCGGCTCCGCGGAGGGGGCATCGGAATGCATTCAGAACCGGCCTGGCGAGGGTGGGACGATGTCGGAGATCAACTGGAATATGTTGCGTTACAAGGCAACTGAAGTTTCCAGGGCAGCTTATGCGCCATATTCGGGGTTTGCGGTCGGCGCGGCCGCCCTGGTCGACGACGGGCGGGTGGCGACTGGTTGCAATGTGGAAAATGTCTCATATGGCCTTGGTCTCTGTGCGGAGTGCGCGGTGGTCTGCGACCTGCATTCGGGCGGTGGCGGGCGACTGATCGCGCTGTCGTGCGTCGACGCGGCGGGGGACCTGCTCATGCCGTGCGGCCGGTGTCGTCAGGTGCTGCTCGAGCACGGCGGGCCGGAGATGCTGATCGACCATCCGGGCGGACCGCGGCCGCTGGCGGAGCTTCTTCCCGACGCGTTCGGCCCGCAGGACCTGGCTCGCCGCGATCGGCCGCGGGATGGGGAAACTCCGTGACGCAGTTCACATTTGATGCACCGACGGTGATCCGGACCAAGCGTGACGGTGGGGTGCTCTCGGACGCGGCGATCGACTGGGTGATCGACGCCTACACCCATGGCCGCGTGGCCGACGAGCAGATGTCGGCGTTGCTGATGGCGATTTTCCTGCGCGGTATGACGGCAGCCGAGATCGCCCGTTGGACGGCGGCGATGGTCGACTCCGGCGAGCGGATGGACTTCAGCGATCTCCGTCGTGGCGGAAGGCCTCTGGCGTTGGTGGACAAGCACTCCACCGGCGGTGTCGGAGACAAGACCACCATCCCGCTGGTGCCCGTCGTGATGGCTTGCGGCGGCGCGGTGCCCCAGGCCGCCGGACGAGGCCTCGGGCATACCGGCGGCACGCTCGACAAGCTGGAGTCCATCGCCGGGTTCACCGCTGAGATCTCCAAACACCAGATCCGCCAACAGCTTTGCGACTTGGGCGCCGCGATCTTCGCTGCCGGTGAACTGGCACCCGCCGACCGCAAGATATATGCGCTGCGCGACATCACGGCGACCACGGAGTCGCTGCCGTTGATCGCGAGTTCGGTGATGAGCAAGAAGATCGCGGAGGGCGCCAACGCATTGGTGCTCGACACCAAGGTCGGTTCTGGTGCCTTCCTGAAGACGGAGGAGGAGTCGCGGGAGTTGGCCCGCACGATGGTCGAACTGGGCACCGCGCACGGCCTGACCACCCGGGCGGTGCTGACCGACATGTCCACACCGCTGGGCTGCGCCGTCGGCAATGCCGTGGAGGTGGCCGAATCGCTGGAGGTGCTCGCCGGTGGCGGTCCGCCCGACGTGGTCGAGCTCACGGTCACCCTGGCCGCCGAGATGCTCGATGCCGCGGGCCTCGACGGTGTCGACCCGGCCCAGACCCTTGCGGACGGCTCGGCGATGGACCGGTTCCGCGATCTCGTCGCCGCGCAGGGCGGTGATCTGGGCCAGGACCTGCCCGTCGGTCCTCACGCCGAAACCATCACGGCGCCGCGCGATGGCAGGATGGAGAGCATCGACGCGATGGCGGTGGGTCTGGCGGTGTGGCGGCTCGGAGCGGGCCGCTCCGCTCCTGGTGAGCGGGTCCAGCCGGGCGCGGGGATGTACATCCACCGGCGGGTGGGCGAACCGGTGAGCGCCGGGGAGCCGCTGTTCACGCTGTACACCGAGACTCCCGAGCGTTTCGAGGGGGCGATCGCCGAACTGGATGGCGGCTGGGCCGTCGGCGACGCCGAACCGCCGTCGCGTCCGCTGATCATCGACCGAATCACGAGCGGAGACTGACCGGAGACCGACATGACGACGCTTTCGCTGGACTCGATCAGACAAGCGCCCAAGGCGCTGCTGCACGACCACCTGGACGGCGGGCTGCGCCCGGCGACCGTCCTGGAACTGGCCGAGGCGACGGGTTACGACGATCTTCCGGCGACCGAAATCGACGAGCTGGCGACGTTCTTCCGCACTGCCGCGCACAGCGGGTCGCTGGTGCGCTATCTCGAACCGTTCGCCCACACCGTCGGCGTCATGCAGACACCCGAGGCCCTGCACCGGGTGGCCTACGAGTGCGTCGAGGACCTCGCCGCCGACAACGTGGTTTACGCCGAGGTCCGCTTCGCGCCGGAACTGCACATCGACGGCGGACTGTCGCTGGACGCCGTCGTCGACGCGGTGATGGCCGGGTTCGCCGACGGTGAGAAGGCCGCCAGCGCCGAAGGGCGGACCATCACCGTGCGCTGCCTGGTGACCGCGATGCGGCACGCGGCGCGCTCGCTCGAGATCGCCGAACTGGCGGTTCGGTTCCGCGACAAGGGCGTTGTCGGTTTCGACATCGCGGGCGCAGAAGCGGGCCATCCGCCCACCCGGCATCTCGACGCGTTCGAGTACATGCGAGGCAACAACGCGCGCTTCACGATTCACGCGGGGGAGGCCTTCGGTCTGCCGTCGATCCACGAGGCGATCGCCTACTGCGGCGCCGACCGCCTCGGCCACGGCGTTCGGATCGTCGACGACATCACCGTCGCACCCGACGGCACCGCGCAACTGGGCCGGCTCGCGGCACTGCTGCGCGACAAGCGGATTCCGTTCGAGATGTGCCCCTCGTCCAACGTGCAGACCGGGGCGGTGGCCAGCATCGCCGAGCATCCGTTCGACCTGTTGGCCCGGCTGCGCTTCCGCGTCACCGTCAACACCGACAACAGGCTGATGAGCGATACGACGATGAGCCAGGAGATGCTGCGCCTGGTGGAGACTTTCGGCTACGGCTGGAGCGATCTGCAGCGGTTCACGATCAATGCGATGAAGTCGGCGTTCGTCTCGTTCGACGAGCGACTGTCGATCATCGACGACGTCATCAAGCCGCGCTACGCCGTCCTGATCGGCTGATCTCCGCTAGGCAACCCCCCGCGAGCGGCCGTGTTTGCCCGTCGACACGCCGCGTGCGCGTGACAGTTTGCGGTCGCTCGCGGTCGACGAGTGACCCTATTCGGGGCGTAGCCGCGACTCGACGAACGCCTCCAACGCCTCCCACTGTTCGACGGCCTTGGCGTACGGCGGGCTCGGTGCCCGGACGGTGTCGGGTTCCAGGACGTGCGCGATCAGCCTTCCGAGCGGCTGATCCGGATCGAGGGTCTGATCGACGGTCGTGTCCTCCGAGTAGTCGCCGACGTCGCGGAGCAGTTCGACAGCGAGCTCCAATTGGTCGCGGTCCAGCGCATCGGGTCCGTCCGCGAGGTCGTCGACGATGCCCGTCAACACGTAGACGTTGTCGTCGGTGATCTCGACCTGCAGCGAGCCGTCGGTGGCGGCCGTGCGAATGTCGTCGTAGGTGGCAAGACCGGACAGGTCGTGGTCGTGTTCGTCGGCCAGGTAACGCGCCAGCGCCCGCTCGGAGCCGAACACGCTGATGCGCCCGTTTCGGCCGAGGAAGACCGGCTGATCGTCGAGGTAGCAGCGCAGCGTGTAGTAGGTACCCGCGCTCGTCATCAACCGGACCGGGTCGATGCCGACCTTGAGCCAGAAGTCCTCGTCGCTGCCCAGCACCTGGCTCTGCGCCTGAGAGCTCAGGGCGTCGGACTCGTCCGCATCCTCCTCGGTGCCCTCGGACACCTCGTCTACCAGCTCGTCGTCCTCGGGTTCCGGTGCAGGCTCGGCCAGCTCGGCTTCGGCCTTCTGCGAGGCGGTGGTGTCGACGTCGGGCGTCGTGATCACCTCGTCGAGTGCGTCGACGACGTTGTCCCAGGCCCGCGCGATGACCGCCTCGATCTCGCCCCATCGCTTACGTCCGCTGCGGCCGGAGAAGGCTTCGATCCCGCCACCGAGTGTGCCCAGCACTGGATTGCCGTTGAAAAACCTTGTGACGACCGGGAGTTCGCACACCGAGCCGAGCGACGAGACGATCACAAGTGTGCGGTGCAGCTGCCGAACCGCGTCTTCGCTGACCTTTTCCGCGACGATCTCCGGCACGCCGATGACGTCGTACTGGTGCTGCTCGGCCGGATCCAGGCGGTGGGCGTTGGCCTCGGTGATCTTGGTCCATGCGGGGTGATCGGCCAGGTCGTTGTCCTTGTCGGTCCGGACGAACGCGACGAGGTCGGCGACGGACTCGAACCCGTACAGATCCTCGTCCTTGCCGAGGAAGGCCTCCCACTCGTCGCCGCCATCACGCCAGCGTGGAGCCCATAACGTGTACAGGTCGCCCTTGGTCAAGCCGAGCCGGATCGCCACGATGTCAGCAGCCATGGCGGACAGCCTAACGATCGAAACCTGGGGCGAAGCTGGCACAGTGCCCTCACGCCGTCGGGCGCCAGAACCCCTGGAAGCCCTGCCCGGCATTGGAGGTCCGGATCGGCGACAACTTCACCGGGTCGCCTGCCTCGATCATCTGGCCGTTGCCGACCACCATCGCCACGTGCCCGTCCCACACCGCGAGGTCACCGGGCCGCAGGCTCCCCGCCGCGACCGGGGCACCGACGTCCTGTTCCTGCGCCAACCGTGGCAGGGCCAAACCGGCTTCCGAGTAGGCCCACTGCGTCAAGCCGCTGCAGTCCAGGCCGACGCCCGGCGTGGTGCCGCCCCAGTCGTAGGGCACCCCCAATTGGGTCAGGGCATATCTGACCGCGCTCGCGGCCGTCGCGTTCGGTGCGGTCGCCGTGCTGCCGTCGGGCAACCGCACCGCCACACCGTCGCCGAAGGTCGCCGCGTCCGGAGTCGGGGCCTGTGGCCGGGTCAGCTCCGCGACGTCGCGCACCAGCGAGCCCAGGCCCGCCGAGTTCGCACCGGAGCCGGCTCCGAGACCGCCAGCGCCAGCACCCAGCCCTCCGGCACCGATCGGCAGTCCCGCACCACCACCGCCGAAACCCGACGGCGCGGTCGGTGCCGGCCCGGCAGCAGGCGCTGATGCTGCAGTGGGAAGACCTGCGGCATACTCGTCCAGCTCGGCGCGCAATCCCTCGACGACCGCCAGGGCCTCTTCTAATGATCGCCGCGCCTCGGCGACCAGCTCCTCCGCCACACCCGGCGAGTCGAGGAACGGCTCGAGCGCGGCCGCCCGCGCCTCGAAGGTGTCCACGATGTCGCTCAGGCGCTCACGAGCGCGCGCCACCGCGGCGTCGGCCGCCTCAGCCGCCGTGCCGAGTCGCCCCACCCGCTGCGCGAGCTCATCGGTTTGTGCGACGGCCGCGGTGAACACGCCCGCGGCCGCATCCGCACCCGAGCCCGCCCAGTGCTGCGCCGCGCGGCCCCACGCCTGGCCGACTGACGCCGACACCTCCCGCAGGGCGTTGTGCACATCGCGCAGCGCGGTCGTGAGCTCGGCACCCGAGCCCGAGCCGACCAGCGACTGGACGTCCCGCAGGGGCGCCGCCAGGCCGGCGACCAACGCATTGGGCATCGTCAGACGCCAAGGACCCGGGTGCCCGCACGGTCGTCGGCGTCGTCATAGGCGAGCGCCGTCCGGTGTGCGGCCTCACCGCTCGCCGACGCGTGATCGCGCAGCGAAGCCACCATGCGGGCCTCACGCTCGACGGCGTCGGCCAGCGCCGCGAGGAACGGCCGGCCGACGGGACCGAATGCAGCAGCGGATGTGGTGAGGCTGGCCAGCTTCGAGGCGATGGCGGACAGTTCGTCGGCATGCGCGGCGGTGGTCGCGGCCAACGCTCGGACCGCGTCGGTGTCAGCGTGCATATGGAGTAGGACGCGGCGCGGCGGCCCTCGGTTCCCGCTATGGTCGCCCCATGGATGTGCGCGTGGTCGATCACCCGCTGGCGGCCGCACGACTGACCACTCTGCGCGACGAGAACACCAACAACGCCGCGTTCCGGGCGGCACTGCGCGATCTCACGCTGATGCTGGTGTACGAGGCCACCCGCGACGCCGCGGTCGAAACCGTGCCGGTGCGCACCCCGCTCACCGAGACGACCGGCTGCCGGCTGGCCAATCCGCCGTTGCTCGTACCAGTGTTACGCGCCGGCCTCGGCATGGTGGACCAGGCGCACGCGCTGATACCCGAGGCGCGGGTCGGCTTCGTCGGTGTGGCGCGCAACGAGGAAACCCATCAGCCGACACCGTATTTGGAGTCTCTGCCCGAGGATTTGAGCACACAGCCGGTGATCGTGCTGGACCCGATGCTCGCGACGGGCGGATCGATGGTGCACACCGTCGAATTGCTGTATTCGCGCGGGGCCGTTGACGTCACGGCGGTCTGCGTCGTCGTCGCCCCCGAAGGCCTTGCCGCACTGGAGAAGGCGGCTCCGAACATCCGCTTGGTCACGGCGACCATCGACGAATGCCTCAACGACATCGCCTACATCGTGCCGGGTCTCGGTGACGCGGGGGACCGCCAGTTCGGCCCGCGTTAGTGCCTGGCGATCACCAACGCGCGGCGACCTCGCGCAGCTCGTCCTGCAGGCGTCGTGCGCGCTCCTGGGCCCCGACCAGATCGTTGACGTCGCTACAGCGAACCTCGATGTAGGACTTGACTTTCGGCTCGGTGCCGGAGGGACGCACGACGATGCGCACCGAGACGTCGTCGTCGCCTCCGGACATGACCATCGCGTCGGTGCCCTCTTCGGGCAGCAGGTCGGTGACGGCCACGTCGTATCCGGCGATGCTCTCGGGTGGTGTCTCCCGCAGACGTTTCATCACCTCGGCGGCCTCGTGGGTGTCCTCGACGGTTCGTGACACCGCGGTCGTGGTGTGCACACCGTGGCGGCGGGCCAGGTCATCGAGTGCATCGAGCAGTGTGTGCCCGCGGTCGCGCAGCGCGACGATCAGATCGCAGATCAACACCGCCGCGCTGATGCCGTCCTTGTCCCGGACCGCGGACGGATCGACACAGTGCCCGATCGCTTCTTCATAGGCGTACACCAGCGTGCTGCCGGGCAGGTCGACGTCGGCTCGGGAGAGCCACTTGAAGCCGGTGGGTGTCTCGACGTGCTGTGCACCATGCTCCCGCGCGATCGCCGAGAGCATGCGCGACGACACCAGGGTGCTGGCCACGACCGTCGTCTCCATGACCGGTCCCGGCTCGATCTGCGAGAGGATGTAATCGCCGAGCAGCCAACCCGTTTCGTCGCCGGAGAGCATCCGCCACCCATCGGACGTGGGAACGCCGACCGCACATCGGTCGGCGTCGGGGTCCAGTGCTATTGCGACTTCTGCGTCGACGTCGCCGGCCAATCTCAGGACCGCTTCGACCGCCTCGGGTTCTTCGGGGTTGGCCGTGGAGACGGTGGGGAAGTCGGGGTCGGGTGCGAACTGCTCGTCGACGACGTGCACGTCGGGCAGTCCGGCGCGCACGAACGCGTCGAGCGCGAACTCCCCACCAACACCGTGCAGCGGGGTGAACGCAATGCGGACCGCTCCGTGGGTGTGCCGGACATTCGCGGCGCGTTCGACATAGCGCTGTACTTCGTCGACGCCGCCCGGGGTGACCTCCTGACGGGGGATCTCGTCGGCGTGCGGTGCCTCGGCCATGGCCGTCTCGATCTCGCGGTCGGTGGGCGAGTTGATCGGGAAGCCGCCGCCGAAGAACACCTTGAAGCCGTTGTCGGACGGCGGATTGTGCGAGGCGGTGATCTGGATACCGGCCGCCGCGGGGCGATGGCGCACCGCGAACGCGAGTGTCGGGGTTGGCACGGCGGTGAAGAACAAGGTCACGGGAAAGCCCTGCGCGGCAAGCACTTCAGCGGCAGCCAGCGCGAAGTCGTCGGACCCGTGCCGGGCGTCGCGGCCCACGATCACGTCCTGGCCGGCCAGGCCCCGGTCCTTGAGCACCTTGGCCACGGCCCAGCTGGCCCGCAGCACGACGGCGAGGTTCATCCCGCCGGGGCCACCGCGCAACGGCCCGCGCAGACCGGCGGTGCCGAACGTCAAGGGGTGTGCGAACAGCTGCTCGAGCTCTTCATCGGAACACTCCGAGAGCTCGGCGGCGGTTTTGGGATCCGGGTCATGGGAGATCCACTCCTGCGCAGTACTTGTGGCCGGCGACGCAGTCATGCGGTTAGTGTGCCCAGTTTCACGGCCGCATATTCCGGCGACTTCGACCTCAGAGCCGGGCGATGACCGCGGCCAGCAGGGTGCCCATCTGCGTCGCCGACTGACGGCCGGCCTCCAGCACCTCTTCATGGTTGAGCGGCAGCCCGGTCATGCCCGCCGCGAGGTTCGTCACCAGCGATACTCCCAGCACCTGCGCGCCGGCTTCGCGGGCGGCGATGGTCTCGTGCACGGTCGACATCCCGACGAGGTCGGCGCCCACGATGCGCAGCATCCGGATCTCGGCGGGCGTCTCGTACTGCGGCCCCGGCAGGCCGGCGTAGACGCCGTCGACCAGCGTCGGGTCGATCTCCCTGGCGAGCTCGCGCAGGCGCGGGGCGTACGCGTCGACCATGTTGACGAACCGAGCGCCCACCAGCGGCGAGCGTCCGGTCAGGTTGAGGTGGTCGCCGATCAGAACCGGCTGTCCGACGGTGAAGTCCTCGCGCAGCCCACCCGCGGCGTTGGTCAACACGATGGTGTGCACTCCGGAAGCGCAGGCGGCGCGGACCGGATGCACGACGTGGCGCAGGTCGTGGCCCTCGTAGGGGTGGATGCGGCCCACGAAGACCAGCACTCGGTGATCGGCGATGCGCATCGACAACACCTGGCCGCCGTGACCCTCGGCCGTCGGTGGCGCGAACCCCGGCAACTCCGCGACCGGAACCACGGCGACCGGATCGCCCAGCCGTTCCACCGCAGGCGCCCAGCCCGAACCGAGCACGACGGCGACGTCGTGGCGGTCGACGCCGGTGCGCTCGGCCAGCGCTACGGCCGATTCGACGGCCACTGCCTGGGCATCGGTCACAGTGGGCGAGCTTATCTGTCGGACCCGGCGTGCGGCCGCAGTGAGATACTGCCAAGATGCCAGCACCCACCGCGTCGGACGTCGTTGAGGACGCCGTCCGCCGACGCCGTGACGACCTGGTCGAACTTTCGCATTCCATCCACGCCGAGCCGGAACTCGCGTTCGCCGAACACCGCAGCTGCGCCAAGACCCAGACGCTGGTCGCCGAATACGGATTCGAGGTGACACGGGCGCCCGCGGGGCTCGAGACGGCGTTTCGCGCCGAATACGGCAGCGGGCCGCTCGTCATCGGCGTCTGCGCCGAGTACGACGCGCTGCCCGGTATCGGGCACGCCTGTGGGCACAACATCATTGCGGCCTCAGCCGTCGGCGCCGCCCTGGCCTTGGCCGACGTGGCCGACCGGCTGGGATTGACGGTGGTGCTTCTCGGCACGCCTGCCGAGGAGGCGGGCGGCGGGAAGGTGCTGATGCTGAACGCAGGCACGTTCGACGACGTCGCCGCCTCGGTGATGCTGCACCCCGGTCCGCTCGACATCGCGGCCGCGCGGTCGCTGGCACTGTCGCAGGTCGCGGTCCGGTACGAGGGCAGGGAAGCCCATGCCGCCGTGGCGCCGTACCTCGGCGTCAACGCCGCCGACGCGATCACAGTCGCGCAGGTGGCGATCGGGCTGCTGCGCCAGCAGATGGCGCCGGGCCAGATGGCGCACGGCATCGTCACCGACGGCGGCCAGGCCACCAACGTCATCCCGGCACGAGCCGAGATGCAGTACACGATGCGGGCCAACGACGCGACGTCGCTGCGCGACCTCGAACAGCGGATGGCGGACTGCTTCCTGGCCGGGGCGGTGGCCACCGGTTGCGGCCACGACGTCGCCGAGACCGAACCCAGCTACCACGAACTGACCCCGGACACCTGGCTGGCCGAGACGTTCCGCGCTGAGATGCAGCGGATGGGCCGCGACCCGGTTTCCCCGGAACTGGAGGCGGCGTTGCCGCTGGGCAGCACCGATATGGGCAACGTCACGCAGGTGATGCCCGGAATCCACCCCATCGTCGGCATCGACGCGGGCGGTGCGTCGGTGCACCAGCCCGCGTTCACCGAGGCCGCGGCGAGCCCGAGCGCCGACAAGGCGGTCGTCGAGGGCGCGGTCATGCTGGCCCGCACGGTTGTGCGGTTGGCCGAGACGCCCCGCGAACGCGACCGGGTGCTGGAACTGCAAGCGAGGCGGGCGTCGTGAGCGTGCTGCCCCACGCCGCCGCCCGGTGGCTGTCGGCCCACTTCGACGACCTCGTGGAGTGGCGCCGCCACATTCACATGCATCCGGAGTTGGGGCGCCAGGAGTTCGCCACCACGCAGTTCGTCGCATCGCGGCTGGCCGACGCGGGCCTGAACCCGAAGGTACTGCCCGGCGGCACCGGCCTGACGTGCGACTTCGGGCCCGAGCACGGGCCGCGGATCGCTTTGCGTGCCGATATGGACGCGCTGCCGATGGCCGACCGGACCGGCGCGGCGTACGCGTCGCTGGTTCCGGGCGTATCGCACGCCTGCGGGCACGATGCGCACACCGCGATCCTGCTGGGCGCCGCGCTGGCGCTGGCGTCGGTGCCCGAACTCCCCGTCGGGGTGCGGCTGATCTTCCAGGCCGCCGAGGAGCTGATGCCGGGCGGCGCGATCGACGCGATCGCCGCGGGCGCGCTGTCGGGTGTGTCGCGGATCTTCGCGTTGCACTGTGACCCGCGGCTGGCGGTCGGAAAGGTGGCGATGCGGCCCGGGCCGATCACGTCGGCCGCCGATCAGCTCGAGGTGACGTTGCATTCGCCCGGTGGCCACACCTCGCGACCGCATCTCACCGGCGATCTCGTTTACGGGCTCGGCACGTTGATCACCGGGGTGCCTGGCGTGTTGTCGCGTCGCATCGATCCGCGCAACAGCACCGTGATGGTGTGGGGTGCGGTGAACGCGGGCGTCGCCGCCAACGCAATCCCGCAGACCGGAACGCTGGCCGGCACCATCCGGACCGCGAGCCGCGACACCTGGGAAACACTCGAAGACATTGTGCGGGAGATCATTTCGTCTTTGTTGGCGCCGCTACACATCGAGTACACGGTGCAGTACCGTCGCGGTGTGCCGCCGGTGGTCAACGAGGAGATCTCGACGCGCATCCTCACCCACGCGATCGAGGCGATCGGACCCGACGTGCTGGCCGACACCCGGCAGTCCGGTGGCGGCGAGGACTTCTCGTGGTACCTGGAGGAAGTGCCCGGCGCCATGGCCCGGCTGGGTGTGTGGACCGGCCGCGGACCTCAGTTGGATTTGCATCAGCCGACGTTCGACCTCGACGAGAGGGCGCTCGCGGTTGGGGTGCGGGTGCTCGTCAACATCATCGACCACGCCGCCGCGTTCTAATTTCCGCGAGCGACCGTGTCTGCCCCGCGACACGCCGCTATGAGCGGACAGTAAGCGGTCGCTCGCGGCGGTTGATCGTCCCCAAAGCGCGCTTCATCCACATTCGCGTGCGACACCCGCGGGCGATGAGCCTTCGTCGTTGACGATCGGCGGGTGAACCCAGAGTTGCTGCAACTCTTCAGCGCCCAGGCAGGACTGGCGTCCAGCGGCCAGATTCTGCAGCACTTGACCAGACGGAGTTTCGAGAAGGCGCTCGAAACCGGCCCGCTGCAACGACTTTGGCCGGGCGTCTACTGCCTCGACGAACCCGACGACATATTGCTGTTGCGGGGACTGGACTTCCGCTGCGGAAGGCCGGTCGCGGCGTGCCTGCATACTGCCGCGGCGTTGTACGGCTTCGATACCGAGGAGCCGGCCGACCTCCACGTGCTCAGCCCGCCGGGCTCACGGTTGCGATCGAGCGACGGCTTGGTCGTTCATCGTCGTCAGGGTGCGCCGCTGGGTGTCGTCGGCGGCAGACCGGCAACGACGCCGGCATGGACCGCCGTGGAAGTCGCCCGCTCACAACGCCGCCCGAGGGCACTGGCCACCTTGGACGCGGCTCTGCGAAGCGGCACCTGCAATCGGACCGAGTTGTGGCGCGCCGCGGTCGCCCAGGCGGGGCGGCGCGGCATCGTCGCCGTTCGGGAGTTGATCGCCCTGGCCGACGCGCGTTCGGAGTCGCCGATGGAGAGCGAAGCGCGCCTCGCGATGATCGACGGTGGCCTGCCGACACCCGAGCTGCAGTACGAGGTCGTCGACGGTAACGGCGAGCTGCGGCGCCTGGACTTCGCGTGGCCCGACGTGCACGTGGCCGTCGAGTACGACGGCGTCGATTGGCACAGCGACCCCGAGGCCATGCGGCGCGACCGCAGGCGGAGTGCAGCGCTGCTCGACGTCGGCTGGACGGTGATTGCGATCGTTTTCGACGACGTCCGCCACCGGCAGTGGCAGTTGGTCGACCGCATCGACAGGCAGCTTCGGCGCGCTCGCGCGGCGTGAGCGACCGCGAATTGTCCGCGAAGTACGGCGTGTCGCGGGACAAACACGGTCGCTCGCGGCACTAGGGCTAGGAGCCCGGGCCGATGTTGAGTGCGGGTCGGGTCCGCAGGTGGTGGACGTACTCGGCTGGCGCGCCTGCAATTTCGGCGGCGTCGGCCATCACGCCGAGATAGCGCGCCGACGGCAAACCACCCTCCCACGCGTCCACCACGTACAGCCAGGCGAGCACGGGCTCGAAGTCGGTGTCCGACGAGATCCGATGCACCCGGCAACGGATCTTCTTGTGGAAACCGAGTTCCGAGC
The DNA here is from genome assembly GCF_002245535.1 of Mycobacterium lehmannii. GTDB lineage: Bacteria > Actinomycetota > Actinomycetes > Mycobacteriales > Mycobacteriaceae > Mycobacterium > Mycobacterium lehmannii. The sequence goes on from NZ_NKCN01000002.1 coordinate 136,258, forward strand.
CTTCCCAGCGATCCAGGTTGGACTCGTCGTCCTTGGTCATGTCGTAGAGCACGACGAAGACCTTCGACGTCGGATCCTCGACGACGGTGGCGAGCGCACCCTCCCAGCCGATGTCCGCCCCGCCGAACGTCAGACGCCAGCCGTACAGCCAGCCCGTTCCCGCCATCGGAGAATGAGGTGCGCGCTGCAACATCTGCTCCGGATGCATGTTCGATCCATAAGCGGCATAGAGCGGCACCAGGAAAGACTAAGGGTTCGCGCGCCGCGCGGGCGATCAACCTCCCGCTTCGTTAGGTTGGGGACGTGGCAACCCGCATCGTGATCATCGGCGGCGGGCCCGCCGGCTATGAGGCCGCACTGGTCGCCGCGGCCCGTGGACCCGAAGTTGCCGAGGTCACCGTCATCGACTCCGACGGCATCGGCGGCGCCTGCGTGCTGTGGGATTGCGTCCCGTCCAAGACATTCATCGCGTCCACCGGTGTGCGCACCGAACTGCGTCGGGCCCCCGACCTCGGGTATGCGCTGGAGTTCTCCGATGCCGAGATCGCGCTGTCCAAGCTCAACGAGCGGGTCAAGACGCTGGCCGCCGCGCAGTCGGCCGATATCGCCGAACGGCTGCGCAGCGACGGCGTCACGCTGATCGCCGGTCGCGGTGAACTGGTCGACGACATGGCGGGGATGGCGACCCACACGGTCAAGGTGACCGAGCACGACGGCACCGTCAGCACGATCAAGGCTGACGTCGTGCTGATCGCCACCGGCGCCAGCCCCCGCGTGCTGCCCGGCGCCGAACCCGACGGCGAACGCATCCTCAACTGGCGCCAGCTCTACGACCTCGACGAGCTGCCCGAGCACCTCGTCGTCGTCGGCTCCGGTGTCACCGGCGCGGAGTTCGTCAACGCCTACACCGAACTCGGGGTCAAGGTGACGGTGGTCGCGAGCCGCGACCAGATCCTGCCTCACGAGGACTCCGACGCCGCCGCCGTGCTCGAGGACGCTTTGAGCGACCGCGGTGTGACGTTGGTCAAGAACGCGCGGGCCCAGTCGGTCACGCGCAACGGCTCCGGTGTGCTGGTCACGATGACCGACGGGCGCACCGTGGAGGGCAGCCACGCGTTGATGACGGTCGGGTCGGTGCCCAACACCAGCGGCCTTGGCCTCGAACGGGTGGGCATCGAGCTCGGTGATGGTGACTATCTGAAGGTCGACCGGGTGTCGCGCACCGGGGTGCCCGGCATTTACGCCGCCGGTGACTGCACGGGCCTGATGCTGCTGGCCTCGGTAGCCGCCATGCAGGGCCGCATCGCGATGTACCACGTGCTGGGCGAGGGGCTCGAACCGATCCGGTTGCGGACGGTAGCCGCGGCGGTGTTCACCAGGCCCGAGATCGCCGCGGTGGGGGTGCCGCAGTCCAGGATCGACGACGGTTCGGTGGCCGCGCGAACGATCACGCTGCCGCTCAACACGAACGCCCGCGCCAAGATGTCGAGCCTGCGTCGGGGTTTCGTCAAGATCTTCTGCCGCCCGGCGACCGGAGTGGTGATCGGCGGTGTGGTGGTTGCGCCGATCGCATCGGAGCTGATCATGCCGATCGCGCTGGCCGTGCAGAACGGCAACGACGTCGAGGATCTGGCGCAGACGTTCTCGGTCTACCCGTCGCTGTCGGGGTCGATCACCGAAGCGGGCCGCCGCCTGATGGCGCACGACGATCTGGACTGAGTCCACGTAGCCTGGACGGGGCGAGTGTACCCACGAGTAACTAGGAGCCAATCCGGTGAGTGACCCGATCCCGGCGAACGGGCAGACGCTTCTGGGTCCCCAGCAGCGGGCCGAGGCTTGGGAGCGGCTCGGCAGCGAGCAGTTCGACGTCGTCGTGATCGGCGGGGGAGTCGTCGGGGCGGGTGCGGCACTGGATGCGGCCACGCGCGGTCTGAAGGTCGCGCTCGTCGAGGCGCGCGACTTCGCGTCGGGCACGTCGAGCCGGTCGTCGAAGATGTTCCACGGCGGGCTGCGTTATCTCGAGCAGTTGGAGTTCGGGTTGGTGCGCGAGGCGTTGCACGAACGCGAACTATCGCTGACGACGCTGGCGCCGCATCTGGTCAAACCGCTGCCGTTTCTGTTTCCGCTGACCAACCGGTGGTGGGAGCGTCCGTACGTCGCGGCGGGCATCTTCCTCTACGACCAGCTGGGTGGCGCGAAATCGGTCCCGGCGCAGAAGCATCTGACGAAGTCCGGAGCGCTGCGGCTGGCGCCGGGGCTCAAGCGGTCGTCGTTGATCGGCGGCATCCGGTATTACGACACGGTGGTCGACGACGCACGCCACACGATGACCGTGGCGCGCACGGCCGCGCACTACGGCGCCGTGGTGCGGACCTCGACGCAGGTGGTCGCGTTGCTGCGGGAGGGAGACCGCGTCACCGGCGTGGAGGTCCGCGACTCCGAGAACGGCTCTGTGACCGAGGTGCACGGGCACGTCGTCGTGAACGCCACCGGTGTGTGGACCGACGAGATCCAGGCATTGTCCAAGCAGCGCGGGCGATTTCGGGTGCGCGCCTCCAAGGGCGTACACATCGTGGTGCCGCGTGACCGGATCGTCAGCGAGGTGGCGATCATCCTGCGCACCGAGAAGTCGGTGCTGTTCGTGATTCCGTGGGGCACGCACTGGATCATCGGGACCACCGACACCGACTGGAATCTGGACTTGGCGCACCCCGCGGCCACCAAAGTCGACATCGACTACCTCCTCGAGACCGTCAACACGGTGTTGGCAACGCCGCTGACCCACGACGACATCGACGGCGTATACGCCGGTCTGCGACCGTTGCTGGCCGGCGAGAGCGAGGAGACCTCGAAGCTGTCGCGTGAGCACGCCGTCGCGGTGCCCGCCCCGGGATTGGTCGCGATCGCCGGCGGCAAGTACACGACCTATCGGGTGATGGGTGAGGACGCCATCGACGCTGCCGCCGAGTACATCCCGGCGCGGGTGGCGCGCTCGATCACCGAGAAGGTCCCCCTGATGGGCGCCGACGGCTACTTCGCGCTGATCAACCAGACCCAGAGCGTCGGAAAGCATTACGACCTGCATCCGTACCGGGTGCGCCACCTGCTGGACCGGTACGGGTCGCTGATCGGCGAGGTACTGCAGATGGCCGAGGGCAATCCAGAACTGCTGACCCCCATCACCGAGGCGCCGGTCTACCTGAAGGTCGAGGCTTTCTACGCCGTGGCCGCCGAGGGCGCATTGCATCTGGAGGACATCCTGGCCCGGCGGATGCGGATATCGATCGAGTACCCGCACCGCGGCGTGGACTGCGCGCGCGAGGTCGCCGAAGTGGTTGCGCCGGTGCTGGGTTGGAGCGACGAGGACATCGACCGCGAGGTCAACACGTATCTGGCGCGGGTGGATGCGGAGATCCGCTCGCAGCAGGAACCCGACGACGAGTGCGCCGATGAGTTGCGGGCGGCGGCACCGGAAGCACGCGCCGAGATCCTCGAACCCGTTCCGCTCAATTGAGGCGCAGGCATTGAGGCGCCCGGCGCCGCTGCCCGTGCGCGACGGGTTGGGTCCGGCACGGGTGCGGCTGCGTGGCGGCGCGGTCCTGGTCGAGCTGGCCGACCGGTTCGGTGAGGCGGCCGCGGCCAAAGTGCTTGCGGGGGAGGTGGTCACGGCCGACGGCGACGTCGTGACCGCGGGGACCGTACTGCCGCCCGGTGCGTTCGTGTACCTGTACCGCGAACTGCGCGACGAGGTTCCGGTGCCGTTCGACATCCCCGTGCTGTACCGCGACGACGACATCGTGGTGGTCGACAAACCACACTACCTGGCGACGATGCCGCGCGGTCGCCATGTCGCGCAGACCGCGCTGGTGCGGCTGCGCCGCGAACTGGACCTGCCGGAGTTGTCGCCGGCGCATCGCCTGGACCGGTTGACCGCCGGTGTGCTGCTGTTCACGACGCGGCGCGAGGTGCGCGGCGCGTATCAGACCATGTTCGCGCGCGGTCAGGTGCGCAAGACGTATCTGGCGCGGGCCGCAGCGGATCCGGCGCTTGAGTTTCCGATCACGGTGCGCAGTCGAATCGTCAAGCGGCGTGGACGGTTACAGGCGGTGGAGGAGCCGGGCGAGCCGAACGCCGAGACGGTGATCGAGCATCTCGGTGACGGACTGTATCGGCTGACACCGCAGACCGGCCGCACGCATCAGCTTCGGGTGCACATGGCCTCGCTGGGCCTGCCGATCGTCAACGATCCGCTGTACCCGGCGGTGACCGACGTCGCCCCGGACGACTTCTCGCGCCCGCTGCAGCTTCTCGCACAACGCCTCGAGTTCACCGACCCGCTCATCGGACGTCAATGCGACTTCGTCAGCACCCGGACCTTGTGACTCAGCGACGCTCGACCGGCTCGTCGACCTTTGCCCCCGCGGCGATCACGGCGCGGTTGCGTTCGGCGACCGTCCGCAGCGACATCTTGACCAGCCAGCGGTCGTAGGTCATGTACCCGTTGACCTCGTTCTCGACGTCGGTGGTCTGGGTGTAGATGGCGCCGGACAGGCCACCCTTTCGGACCTCGTCCTCGAGGTCGCGGCTCACCTGGACGTAGCGCTCGGTCAATCGCGCTCGGCTGTCGGTCATTTCGTAGGCCTGCGGCCTGCCCGGCCAGCGATTGCCGTGGGGGATCAGCCCGAGCCCGCCATACTCACCGTTCACCACCACGCGATGCTCGAGCGGTATCGGACGGTTGCCGAGCATCGTGCGCTCGTCGCGCGGGGTGGCCGGGTTGTCGTGCAGGACCGGGCGGCCGGGGCCGACGTAGGTGTGGTCGTCGTAGACGTCGCCGGCCCTGCTGTCGGGCCTGGACTTGCAGCAGTTCACCCCGCTGTTGGCGTTCACCATCCGGGTCGGGTCGGCGGCCTTGGCCACACCTGCGATCCGCGCGGTGTCGAATTCGCCCCATCCCTCGTTGAACGGGACCCAGCCGACGATCGAAGTGACGCTTCGCAACTGGTCGATCATCTCGACGAGTTCGCGTTCGAAGTTGACCTTCGCCTGCGGCGACGGCTCCGGTGCGGGGCCGACCGGAATGTCGAGGGACACGTCGAGCGACGGCATGTCCTGCCACACCAGCAGCCCAAGCTTGTCCGTCCAGTAGTACCAGCGCGCCGGTTCCACTTTCGCGTGCTTGCGCACGAAGTTCATGCCGAGCGCCTTGGTGCGTTCGAGGTCGAACCTCAGTGCGTCGTCGGTGGGAGCGGTGAAGATGCCGTCGGGCCAGTAGCCCTGGTCCAGCGGACCGTGCAGGAACGTGATCTTGTCGTTCAACGCGATTCGCGGACGGCCCTGCGGGTCTCTGACCGTGCTGATGGTGCGCAGACCGCCGTAGCTGTTGACCTCGTCGACGACCTTGCCTTCGGGCGTGACCAGCCGCACCTGCAGGTCGTAGAGGTACGGGTCGTCCGGTGTCCACAGGTGTGGGTCCGGAATTTGTACGCGCACCGGCTTGCCCGGTTCCCCGTAGTTGCGGGCCACCGTCGGACCGTCGGGAGCCGACACGATCACCTCGGCGCGTTCGTCGGTCGTCCCCGTGGAGCGCGTTGTGACGGTGAAACCCTTCAAATCCGCTGTGACATCGAGCTTCTCAACGTGGGCGGCGCGCACGGGTTCCATCCACACCGTCTGCCAGATGCCTGACGCGCCGGTGTAGAAGAGACCCTCGGGATCGTTGCGCTGCTTGCCGACGGCGAACGGTGCGGCTTCGTTGCGATCCTCGGCGCGCACGACGATCTCCTGGGTGCCCGACCAGCGCAGTGCGTCGGTGATGTCGGCGCTGAACGCGGTGAACCCACCCTCGTGGTGGGCGACACGCTTGTTGTTGACCCACACCGTCGCGGTCTGGTCGACCGCGCCGAAGTGCAGCAGTACCCGCTGCCCGCGCCAGGTGCCCGGCACCTGAAAGTTCTTGCGGTACCACATCTGGTCGTCATGACGCTTGATCCCCGACAGCGCCGACTCCGTGGGGTAGGGGACCAGGATCTTCTCGTCGAACTCCTTGGCCGACGGCGGCGTCGTCACCGCGGTGTCCTGCGAGCGCCCGGTGTAGGCCCAGACCCCGTTGAGGTTCAGCCAGCGCGCCCGCGCCATCTGCGGACGGGGGTATTCCGGCAGGGCGTTGTTGGGTCCGACGAGATGCGTCCACGGCGTCGACAGCGGCGGGCTCTGCCGCTGCCACGCCTCGGCCGCGTTCGCCGGGGCCGCGCAGATCGCGAAACCCGCCGCCAAGGCCAGCGGTACGGCCGCCATCCGGCTGAGTATCTTGCGCACACGGTGCCGGTTGTTCGACAGCTCGGTGTTCACGGCCACGACTACTAGTCCCCCCTGCTGGAAACCATCGACGGAAATGCTGTTCGGGTGCTGCGCACCGGACGCCATAGCAAACCTAGTCAGGAGCAGGCCGCGAGGAATCAGGTGTTTCCCTATGCTTTGCATCGGCATGGACGAACCACCCGGTTCGTGCAGGCATCGCGCACCGATCGTGGAATCGATCAAGCTCGCGTGAATGCGTGAGAGTTGGTGTGCCACACCGTAAATGCAAAGTCGAGACGCTCATCTAGCCTAGCATCGATCCGTCGCCGGTGCCACGGGTCGCGCGGGCTGTGCGCTGCCTTCCGGACCGAGTGTGTCTCGCCGCTGCGCCGAGGCCGCACGCCAAGATGGAGCAAATGGTGAATAGGTGAGCTAGATGTACGGCTGGTGATCCTGTTCGGAGCCGGATGCGGCCACCATACAGGAAGGAATGGTTCGGGCATCGCAGTAGACATCGAAGACGCTGAGGGGTTCGTTACGGCGACTCGCCGATCGCGCATTCGGCCCCCTGACGCGTGCGTCACTGCCACAATCGGGTCGGGCGACGGCGCTTGGCACGTCGCCGGAGGGAGGAGATGTGCGCAAGGTAGTGCTGTGCGCTGCTGCGGCCTTGTTCGCCGGGGGATTGGTGACGGTGAACCCGCCGAGCGCCGAGGCGACGCTCTGCGGTTCGGTCGGCGGCAGGTTCGTCGACGTGACCGGCTGCGCGGACCCGCTTTCGTATCTCAACGAGTTGCCGCCACCGCCTCCTCCGCCACCACCGCCGCCACCTGCGCCGAACGTCAGCGTGTGCGCGAATGTGTGGCGACGGATCAGCGTGAGCGGTTGCATCTGACCGCTGACCCATCTGCTTGACTGACGGCCGTGGACCGCGCTTCGTTCGACCGTCTCTTCGATATGACCGACCGCACCGTGATCGTCACGGGCGGCACGAGGGGCATCGGCCTCGCGTTGGCCGAGGGCTTCGTCCTCGCCGGCGCCCGCGTCGTCGTGGCCAGCCGCAAACCCGAGGCCTGCGAGCGGGCCGCGGAACATCTGCGCCACCTCGGGGGTTCGGCGGTCGGCGTGCCGACCCACCTGGGTGAGGTCGATGCCCTCGAGGCGCTGGTGCAGCGCACCGTCGACGAGTACGGCGGTGTCGACGTGGTGGTCAACAACGCCGCCAACGCCCTGGCGCAACCACTGGGTGCGATGACGCCCGATGCGTTGACGAAATCCTTCGAGGTCAACCTGCGCGGGCCGGTGTTCCTGGTGCAGGCGGCCCTGCCCTACCTGAAGGCCAGCGCGAAAGCCAGTGTGATCAACATGGTCTCGGTTGGGGCGTTCAACTTCTCGGCGTTGACCTCGATCTACTCTGCCAACAAGGCCGCACTGATGTCGTTCACCCGATCGATGGCCGCCGAGTTCGCGCCCTCGGGCATCCGGGTGAACGCGATCGCCCCCGGACCGGTGGACACCGACATGATGCGCAACAACCCGCAGGAGGTCGTCGACGGGATGGCGCGCAGCACCTTCCTCAAACGACTCGCATCGCCCGACGAGATGGTCGGCACCGCCCTGCTGTTGGCCTCGGATGCCGGCAGCTACATCACCGGAACGGTCATGATCGTGGACGGCGGCGGAACGCCTCGCTAGCCTCGCGCATCTCGCCGCTGGTCGAGGCCAGGATCTGGCTGCGGTTCTCCAAGTGCAGGGCCGCTTCCAGGCTCGACGCCTCCAGGTTCGCCCACAGCACCTGCTTCGTCGACTCGAGGCCGAACTTGCCGTAGCCGCAGAGTATCTCGGCGATCGCCATGGCGTCGAAAACGATCGCTTCGTCGGTCGACACCCGCGACACCAGGCCGAGCCTCAGCGCTTCGGGGGCGTCGACAGCGCGCGCGGTGAGGATGAGGTCGAACGCCGGGCCGGCGCCGATGATCCGCGGAAGCGTGTAGCTGACCCCGATGTCGCAGCCACCGAGGCCCAGCTTGATGAACTGTGTGCAGAAGCGCGCCGACTCCGAGGCGATGCGGATGTCGCAGGCCAGCGCGATGCCCATTCCCCCGCCGTACGCGACCCCGTTCACGGCGGCGATCACCGGTTGGCGCAGCCGGTGGATGCGTGCGGTCAGGTCGGCGATGCGTTCCTGCCAACGCATGCCCGAACGCGGGAACTCCGTTCCCTGGCCTGTCTTCTCCGGGTTGGGATCGGTGAGGTCCAGACCCGAGCAGAACCCACGTCCGGCGCCGGTGAGCACGACGACGCGGCACTCGTTGTTGGAGTCGATTTGCGCCAGCGTCGAGTGGAGGTCCTCGACGAGTTCGTAAGACAGTGCGTTGAGCTTCTCGGGGCGGTTCAGCGTGAGCACGGCGATGTCGGGGCGGGGGTAGGCCAATTCGAGGTGCGGCATCCAGCACACGCTAACCCGCGCCGGATTTCACCCGCTGCTGCGCCATCCCCCGACACCCACTGCGATCATCCGCAGCTGCTTGACTGCCACCCGCTTGATCTCGTTGAGCGCGGCCTGGTCGTGGGCGTCCTCGATGGCCTCGGCGATCACGATCATCGCGTTGACGAACAGGCTGGCCAGGATGTTGAGATCTTCGCTGCTCCACGTGTTCAGGTTCGGGAAACGGGCCAGGTCGATCGCGAGCTCGGAGGTGATCAGCCGGATCTCGGTGCGGATGGCGTAGCGCAGAACGGTGACGCCGCTGTTCCGTTCGCGGCCGATGAACCGCCAGTGCTCGCGCCGTTCGTTCACGCCGTCGATGAGGATGTCGACGCTGGACTCGATGACCCGTTTCGGGTCGAGCTTGCCGGCGCGGGCCCCGCGCAGCATGTCGCGCAGGCTGCGGAACGACTCGTCGATGAGGACGAGCCCGAGGGCTTCCATCGACTCAAAATGCCGGTAGAAGGCCGCAGGCACGATACCCGCTTCGCGGGTGACCTCGCGCAGGCTCAGCGCGGAGAAGCTGCGGTCTTCGAGCAACTTGAGGGCGGCCGCGACGATCGCCTGCCGGGTGGCCTCCTTGCGCTCTTCGCGGGACATGGTCGTGCGCGGGTGCTCGCGCGATCGTGACCGTCCCGACCGGCTCGACCGTGAGCCAGGCGTACGACTGTTCACTGTGTGAAACATACCACAACCTGGGTGAATGGGTTGACGAGGTGCTGCACATGCGGGGACGGTGTACATATGTTCACTCAAACGTTGACGCGTGGTCTCCGGGACAGGGTGCTCGGGTCGCCGCTGGTCGACCTGCTCACCGGCCCCCATGGCGTGGACCGATACACCGAGCTTGTCGCGCCCACGTGGACGCGCTCGGATGCTCGCGCGGAAGTGGTCGCGGTGCGGCGGCAGACCCCGCGCAGCGTCACCCTCACGCTGGAGCCGAATCAGGCGTTCACCGGTTTTCGCGCCGGACAGCACATCAACCTCACGGTCGAGATCGACGGTCGTCGTCGCACCCGGCCCTACTCTCCGGCCAACGCCGAGGGCGCCCCCTATCTCGAGCTCACGGTGGGACGCCATGACGGCGGGCTGGTCTCCGGTTACCTGTGCGAGAACGCCCGCCCCGGCATGGTGGTGGGTCTTGACTCGGTCGGCGGCAACTTCGTGCTCCCCGACGACGCACCGCGCCGCATCCTGTTCGTGTCGGGCGGCAGCGGCATCACACCGGTGATGTCGATGGCGCGGACGCTGCGAGCCGGCGGGTACGACGGCGAGGTGGCATTCATCCACTACGCCCGCTCGGCCGAGGACGCGTGCTACCGCGCCGAGCTCGACGCCATGACCGGCGTGCGGGTGCTGCACGGATACACGCGGTCGACGGCCGGCTCCGACCTGACCGGCCGGTTCGGACCCGCACATCTGGCGGCGGCGATGCCCGACCCCGACGCGGTGTTCGTCTGCGGCCCGCCCGAACTCGCATCGGCCGTGCGCGAGCACTGCACGAACGTGGTCTCGGAAAGCTTTGTCCCGCCGACGTACACCGCGCCCGCCGAACCGTCGGGCGGCACGATCACGTTCGCCGACAGCGGAGTCGCGGTGACCGACGACGGCCGCCCGCTGCTGGAGCAGGCCGAAAACGCAGGCCTGACCCCCGAAAGCGGATGCCGAATGGGCATCTGCCACAGCTGCACCCGCCGCAAGACGCGCGGCGTGGTGAAGAACCTGGTCACCGGCGCGGTGTCGACCGCGGAGAACGAAGACGTGCAGATCTGCGTCTCGGCTCCTGTCGGCGACGTCGACCTCGCGTTGTAGAAACCGAAAAGGAGTTCGACATGACTGTCATCACCGATACCACTTCGAAACCGCACACCCTCGAAAAGACGGTGGCGGGCAGGAAGATCAGTCTGACCGCCGAGCAGGCCGAGGCCTTCGGCCGCGAACTCGACGCGCTCAAGGAGCGCGTGATCGCCGACCTCGGCGAGCGCGATGCCACCTACATCCGTCGAATCATCAAGACGCAGCGCGCATTTGAGATCGGCGGGCGGGCCCTGCTGTTCGGCGGAGTGTTCCCGCCGTTCTGGCTGGCGGGCACCGCGCTGCTGGGACTGTCGAAGATCCTCGACAACATGGAGATCGGCCACAACGTCATGCACGGTCAATACGACTGGATGGGCGATCCGAACATCTCCAGCCGGGGCTTCGAGTGGGACACCGCCTGCCCGGGCGAGCAGTGGCGCCACTCGCACAACTACATGCATCACACCTACACCAACATCGTCGGGATGGACCGCGACGTCGGTTACGGCATCCTGCGGATGAGCAAGGACCAGAAGTGGACGCCGTACTTCCTCGGCAACCCCGTCTACGCCTTCCTGCTGATGGTGCTGTTTCAGTACGGCGTCGCGCTGCACGAACTCGAAACCGAGCGCATCCGCGCCGGTGAGATCACGATCGCCGACAAGCGCGAGATCCTCGAGGGCATCTGGCGCAAGACCAAACGCCAGACGCTCAAGGATTATGTCGCGTTCCCGCTGCTGGCCGGGCCGTTCGCCCCGTGGGTCGTCGCGGGGAACCTGACCGCGAACCTGATGCGCAACGTGTGGGCGTACATGATCATCTTCTGCGGCCACTTCCCCGATGACGTGCAGGAGTTCTCCGTCGAGGAGACCAAGGCCGAGACGCGCGGTCAGTGGTACTTCCGGCAGGTGCTCGGCTCGGCGAACCTGACGGGTGGAAGGCTGTTCCACATTCTGAGCGGGAATCTGTCGTTCCAGATCGAGCACCACCTGTTCCCCGACATCCCGGCGCACCGCCTGGCCGAGATCTCCGAAGAGGTCAAGGACATCTGCACCCGCTACGGGATTCCGTACAACGCGGGGTCGCTGCCGCGGCAGTTCGCGACGGTGGTGCGCAAGATCGTCCGACTGGCGTTGCCGTAACGCCTCCGGCGCGGCGAGACTGCGGTTTCTGATGGGAATCGGCCGAAACCCGTCATAAACCGCAGTTTCGGCACGGTTCAGGTCTGGCAGACCGGACACCAGTACGAGACGCGATCGCCCGGCTTGCCGGGACGCACCGAGTCCGACTCGATGGGCGTGCCACACCGTCGGCACGGTCGGCCACGCCGGCCATAGACCCACAGGTCGCGACCGCCGCGGGTGTCACCGGTCGTGGTCCGGTTGACGCGGGACCTGTTCAGCCACAGCATGTCTCGGGCCCGCTGCACCATCCGCAGCGGGTCCTTGACCTTGCCGACCGGGGTGGTGGGCAGGTAGCCGGTGACGAAGCAGAGCTCGTTGGCGTAGACGTTGCCGACGCCCGCCATCACGCGCTGGTCCAGCAGCGCGTCGGCCAGCGGCCGTTCCGGGTCCTCGACGAGGTTGGCCCTGGCGACGCGCGGTTCCCAGTCGTCGCCGAGCAGGTCGGGGCCGAGGTGGGCGACGGCTTCCATATCGTGGTCACGCTGCAGGATCTCCAGCACACCGAGGTCGACACCGGCAGCTCGGGAATCGCTGGTGTGCAACAGGATCCGGATCTTGTACTCCGGTACCCGACGGATCTGGCCGCCAACCAGCCAGGCGCCCTCCATCTTCAGATGTGAGTGGATGCTGGCGTCCCCGACGCGGATGAACAGGTGCTTACCCCGGTCGATCACCTCGTCGACGACGCAGCCCGTCAGGTCGACCGTGGCGAACTTGGGCACCCGAACGTCACAACGGGTGAGCGGCTTGCCGACCAACGCCTCGCGCAGCTTCGTGGCGGTGCGGTAGACCGTGTCGCCTTCGGGCATGCCTCAGCGCCTTCTGTTCGTCGCGCAGGCTCTCATCACCGTAACCGCAGGCCGCGCGGTGTACGGGCGAACCCAGCGCCCAGCAGGGCGTCGTGCACCGCGGCGCGCTCGCCTTCTGCACCCGGTTCGAGAACCGGGACCCCGTTGACCTTCTCGACGAGAAACGATCCGACCCGACCGCTGCTGACCAGATCGGCCAGGGCCGCGGCGGCGGCGACGTGCGCGTCGGTGTCCTCGGCGAAGCTCAACAGCGAGCGCCCGCCACGTTCGAGGAACCACACCAGTTCGCCGTCGACCATCGCGACCAGCGCACCGGCTTTACGACCGGGGCGGTGCGTGACGTCGTCATCGGATCGCCGTGTCGGCCACGGAAGTGCGGCGCCGTAGGGGTTTGCCGGATCGGCGGCCGCCAGGACGACCGCGTGGTACTCGCGGTGGTCCTGGTCGACGCTGTCCAGATAGGTCCGCAAGCGGTCCACCGTGGATGCGACGGCGAACTGGGCCCCGCCGAGTGACTCGACGAAATAGCCCCGCTGGCATCGGCCGGCATCCTCGAACGCCGTCAGCACCTTGTAGAGCATCGCGAAGCCGCCGGGCACGCCCTCCGCGCCGACGGCGCCCTTGGTCAGCACGCCGTGCCTGCCGAGCAGCAGTTCGGCCTGGAAGTGCGCGCGCACAGTCGATTCCGGTTCGGCGACCGGCAGCGCCGACCACCGGCCCGCCACCGTGGGGTCGGCGTTGCGGGTCTGGGCGTGCGCGACGCTGTAGCTACTGAGCCGCGGCGCCCGTCGCCGCTGGCGGTGCGCGGGTGCGCCGCGCCGCCCCGACGCCCCGCGGGTGCCCATCAGCTTCGCGCGCACCGGCGCGAACGTGTCGCCGGTGATCCAGCCCGCCCAGACCAGATCCCACAGCGCGTTCTTGTGGTCTTCGGTCGGGTTGTCCGCGAGCTGACGGAAGAAGTAAGCGCCGCCAGCCTGACCGGGTGAGCCGAGCGCATCGAGGATCGCCCGGTGGGTGTCGGTGAACTCGATCTCGGTGGGGGCGGTCAACGTCAACGGCGCCGACTCGGCGGCATGGAAGGCGATCCACCCGTCGCCGCCACCGATCTGGCCGGCTCCCGACCAGGTGACCTCACCGGAGGCCAGCAGTTCGTCGAGCATGGCGGGCTGGTAGTCGCGGACGCGCTGACCGAACACCAGCGGCTCGACGGCCGAAGCCGGAATCGGCACGCCCGCAAGCTGATCGATCACGGCAACGAGCCCGTCGACGCCGCTGTTGTGCGCCGAGCCAACCGTCTGCCACGCGGGCAGGAAGCGCCCGTACGCCGCGGTGCTGACCGGCTCGATCTGTGCGCGCAGCGCCGCCAGCGACCGGCGCCGCAAAATCTTGAGCACGTCGCTGTCGCACCATTGCTCAGCAGCGCCGGGGTCGGCGACCGGCAGATCGGTGAACTCACCGCGAATCAGCTTGCCGTCGATGGCCATCCGGCCCAGCACGTCGGCGGTGACGCGCAGACCCAGGCCGAACCGCGCGGCCGCATCGTGTGTGGTGAACGGCCCGCGGGTGCGGGCGTAGCGGCCGAGCAGCTCACCCAGCGGGTCGTCGACAGACTCGGTGAACGCCGTCGGCACCCCGACCGGCACGGCCACACCCACGCCGTCGCGCAACAGGCCGATGTCCTCGATCGCGGCCCACCACGTCTGGTCGGCGAACGACACGGTCAACGCGCGCTTGGCGGCGCGCAGGCCCTCGAGCCAGCCGCCGATGTCGGAAGTCGTGCAGCGGTCGGCGATCTCGGCTTCGGTCAACGGGCCCAGCAGCCGCAGCAGGTCGGCGATACCCTCGGCGTCACGGGCCCGCCGGTCGTCGCTCAGATGCTGCAGTTGTCGCGTTGTACTCGTGATGACCTGCGGATCGAGCAGCTCCCGCAGCTCGACCCGGCCCAGCAGTTCGGCGAGCAGGACGCTGTCCAGCGACAGTGCCGCCGCGCGGCGTTCGGCCAGCGGGCTGTCGCCCTCGTACATGAAGGCGCCGACATAGCCGAACAGCAGCGACGCGGCGAACGGTGACGGCGTGGTGGTCTCCACCTCGACGATGCGCAACCGGCGCTGTGCAACCCGGTGCATCAGCTCCGTCAGTGCGGGCACGTCGTAGACGTCCTGCAGGCACTCCCGCACGGCCTCCAACACGATCGGGAAGTCGGGATACTTGCGCGCGACGTCGAGCAATTGCGCGGCGCGCTGGCGCTGATGCCACAGCGGGGAACGCTTGCCAGGATGGCGGCGCGGCAGCAGCAGCGCGCGGGCCGCACACTCGCGGAAACGGGACGCGAACAGCGCCGAGCCTCCGACCTCGGCGGTGACGATCGGCTCGATCTCGTCGGCGTCGAAGACGAACAGGTCCGCGCCGGGAGGCGCGTCCTCGGTGTCGGGCAGCCGCACGATGATGCCGTCGTCGGACGCGGTGGGCTTCTCCTCGATGCCGTACCGCTCACGCAGCCTTCGCGAAACCGCCAGCGCGAGCGGGCCGTGCACCCGCAGTCCGAAGGGCGAGTGCAAGATGACGCGCCAGTCGCCGAGTTCATCGCGGAACCGTTCGACGACGAACGTGGCGTCCGAAGGGACGACACCCGTGGCTTGGCGCTGGTCGTCGATCAGCTGCCACAGGTTGTCGGTGGCGAACTGGTCGAAACCCATTGAGCGGCAACGCTGGTCAAATTCGTCCTTACCGAGGCGGGCCAGCTCGCCGGTGTACGCCCCGACCGCAGCGCCCAGTTCGGCTGGGCGGCCGACGCCGTCGCCGCGCCAGAACGGGAGTCGCGCCGGCTGACCGGGCGCGGGGATCACCAGGACGCGGTCGTGGGTTATCTCGGTGATCCGCCAACTCGTCGCGCCCAGCGAGATGACATCACCCGGGCGTGACTCGTACACCATCTCCTCGTCGAGTTCCCCGACGCGGGAGGGCTTTTCGGAATCGGTGGCCAGATAGACCGTGAACAACCCGCGGTCGGGGATCGCGCCGCCGCTGGTGACCGCCAGCCGCTGTGCGCCGGGCCGGGCCGTCAGCGTGCCGGTATCGCGGTCGTACACCAGGCGGGGTCGCAGCTCGGCGAACTCCGTCGACGGATACTTACCCGAAAGCAGATCCAGCGTCGCCTCGAACGCGCTGCGCGGCAGGGTGGCGAACGGGGCGCTGCGCCGCACGGCGTCGAACCAGCGGTCGGCGTCGAGCGGTTCGAGCGCACACGCGGCGACCGTGTGCTGCGCGAGCACGTCGAGCGGGTTGGTCGGCACCCGCATGGTCTCGATCTCACCGGAGAGCATCCGCTTCACCGTCACCGCGCAGCCGATCAGGTCGGTGCGGTGCTTGGGGAACAGCACACCCTGCGAGATCTCGCCGACCTGGTGGCCGGCGCGGCCGATGCGCTGCAGCCCGCTGGCCACCGAGGGCGGGGCCTCCACTTGGATCACCAGATCGACTGCGCCCATGTCGATCCCGAGTTCCAGACTCGAGGTCGCGACGACGGCCTTGAGCCGGCCGCTTTTCAGGTCGTCCTCGACGATCGCCCGCTGTTCCTTGCTGACCGAGCCGTGATGCGCGCGGGCCAGCAGCGTGGGTGCACCCGAAGCCTGCCCGCTGCCCATGATGTGCGCGGGTGAGCCGCCTGCGACGCCGGTGTTGGGTCCCGTCTCGAGCTCTTGGCCGGTGCGTTCGGCGTGAATCTCGTTGAGCCGCGACGTGAGTCGTTCGGCGAGCCGTCGCGAGTTGGCGAACACGATCGACGAGTTGTGCGATTCGACCAGGTCGACGATGCGTTCCTCGACGTCGGGCCAGATGGTGTTGTTCTCGAGGTTCGCCATATCGGGCACCGGCACCTGGACCGACAGGTCGAACGTCTTGGCGGCGGGCGGCGCCACGATCGTCGTGCGGGCCTGACCCGACAGGAACCGCGCCACCTCCTCTGGGGGTCGTACGGTGGCCGACAACCCGATCCGCTGCGCGGGCGTGTTAAGAAGTTGGTCCAGCCGCTCCAGCGACAGCGCGAGGTGGGCGCCGCGTTTGGTGGCCGCGACGGCGTGCACCTCGTCGACGATGACGGTCCGGACGTTGGCCAGGGTGTCGCGCGCCGCCGAGGTCAACATCAAAAACAGCGATTCGGGCGTGGTGATGAGGATGTCGGGCGGCCGGGTGATCAGTTCGCGCCGTTGCGCCGGGGAGGTGTCGCCGGAGCGCACGCCGACGCTGATCTGCGGGGCCGGCACGCCGCGCCGTTCGCCCACCCGGGCGATACCGGTCAGCGGGGTGCGCAGGTTGCGCTCCACGTCGACGGCGAGCGCCTTGAGCGGCGAGACGTACAGCACTTTGGTGCCGGCTCGCGGTTCGGCGGGGACGGATGCCAGTTGATCGATTGCCCATAGGAACGCCGCGAGCGTCTTACCGGACCCGGTCGGCGCGATGACGAGCGTGTTGTCCCCGTCCGCGATCGCCGACCAGGCCTGGGCCTGGGCGGGCGTCGGCTCGGCGAACGTGCCGGTGAACCATTCCCGGGTCAGGTCGCTGAACCGGGCGAGGGGGGAATTGCTCATCGACATCCATCGTGCACCCCGCCACCGACACGTTTCCGGCGATTTCGGTGCTGTAGGTATCGTCCAGCGCTAGTTAGCGCGCCGAAGGCACAGGTCAGCGGCGTTTCGGCGAGACCGCTTCGCGGAGGGCAGAAGGGATGCCACCGACCCGTCCGACGGCGTCGAACAAGGCGTGTGCGCACGCGTCGGCGACCGGACCGGCCTCGATGGACGGGTCCATGAGCCGTTGTCTGCACATCTCGAAAGTGAAGGCCAGCCAGCCGTAGACGGTGATGCGGAGATCGCGCTCCACCTTGGAGTCCAGGTCGTCGCCGACGGCGGCATGGATGCGGCCGAGGATGCGGTTGGCCTGACGGTCGTTGTCGGTGTCCTCGATGCCCCGCAGCACCGGGTCGGAGCGGCCCGATCCCACGTAGGCGGCCCATGCGCCGTGGGGGTGTTCGTCGTCGTAGCGCAGATACGCGAGCACACCCTCGCGCACCTGGTCGAAGAGGCTCTGCCCAGGGCGCGGTGGCACATTGGTGGCCTCGAACAGCCGCTCGCCCTCGGCGCGGATCACCGCGGCGAAGAACGCCCGCTTGTCCGGGAAGTAGTGGTACATCAGCGCACGCGACACTCCGGCGCGCTCGGCGATCTCGTCGATGCGGACCTCGTCGTAGGGCCGCTGACCGAACACCTCGGCACCGAGCGTCAGCAGTTCGCTGCGTCGGTCGGCGGGGGAGAGCCGCCGTCGGGACTCGGCCATGGCGTCATCCTAGTGAACACATGTCAAACAGCGGCTCTTCCGACGTGCCGCGGAGTATTCGAAGCCCTCGGGGGTAACCCCGAGTGCGAGACATTCCGCGAGCACGAGAGGCCATCAATGAGTTTCCAGAACAGCAGCAGTCCCCGCCGGGTGTGCAGAGCGACATGACCCCGGCCCCCGACTGCGGGGAGACGAGCTACCAGGGGTCGGGCCGGCTGACCGGTAAGCGCGCGGTCATCACCGGAGGCGACAGCGGAATCGGCCGTGCGGTCGCGATCGCCTACGCGCGCGAGGGCGCCGACGTGCTGATCGCTTACCTGAACGAGGACGGCGACGCCAAGGAGGTCCAGAAGTACGTCGAGGACGCCGGGCGCAAATGTGTGCTGATGCCCGGTGATCTCTCCGACCCGGCGCACTGCCGCGCCGTCGTGGACCGCGCCGTCGAGGAATTCGGCGGCATCGATGTGCTCGTCAACAACGCCGCCTACCAGATGACGCACGACACCCTCGACGAAATCAGCGACGAGGAGTGGGATTACACGTTCCGGCTCAACATCGGGGCGTACTTCTACCTCGTGAAGGCCGCGCTTCCGCACATGGGCGCCGGTGCGTCGATAATCGGCAGTTCATCGGTGAACTCCGACATGCCGAACCCGAAGCTGGCGCCATACGCGGCCACCAAGGCGGCGATCGCCAACTTCTCCGCGAGCTTGGCGGAGATGCTGGGCGAGAAGGGCATTCGCGCCAACAGCGTTGCACCGGGCCCGATCTGGACGCCGTTGATCCCCTCGACGATGCCGCCGGAGAAGGTCAAGCAGTTCGGGGAGAACACGCCGCTGGGCCGTGCGGGCCAGCCGGTCGAACTGGCGCCGGTCTATGTGATGCTGGCGTCCGACGAGGCGAGCTATGTGACGGGCGCGCGGATCGCGGTGACTGGCGGCAGGCCGATCCTGTAGCGTGCTGCGACCGGTCGATCGTGCGGTTTCATCCGCGACACGCCGAGTTCGCGTATGAAACCGCACGGTCACCATGTTTTCGGGCAGCCGCGGGCGATCAGCGCCTCGCCGACTCGCTCGAGAAAGATCCGCGGCTGGTTGTGCAACATGCCGCTGGTCAGTCGGATGTCGTTCCAGCCGAGACGCGGTAGCAGCCAGTACCGCTCGGCATCGGCCGTACGTTGTCGCGGGTCAGTCCAGTGGTGTGCGCCTTCGAAATCCACGCCGACGCGGTACTGCCGCCATCCGAGATCGATGCGTGCGACCACGCGCCCCGAACGGTCGAGCACCCGTATCTGGGTTTCCGGACGCGGAAATCCAGCCTGTATCAGCAACAGTCGGGTCAGTGATTCGTACGGCGACTCCGCGCCGCCGTCGACGAGGTCCAGTGTTCGGCGCAGCTGCCGCAAGCCGCGCACGCCGGGATGGCGCTGCGCCACCTCGTCGATGTCGGCGGGCTTGAGGTCCGTCGCATTCATCAGCGCGTCGATGCGTTGAACCCCTTCATCGAGCGGGAGCCGGCGGCCGAGGTCGAACGCGGTGCGCTCCGGCGTCGTCACGGGCATCCGGTGGGCCATCTGGATCTCCTCCGGCAACAGTGTGTCGCTGTGGACGGTGATCTGTTTCGGCGGTCGCCGATTGGACAACACGAGTTCGGCGGGGACGTCAGACTCGATCCATTTCGCGCCGTGTATTGCCGACGCCGATAGGCCTGCCAGTACGCCGCGTCGGCGTGACCACAGCCAGGCGGCTCTGGCCCGGTCGACGGCCGACAGCTCGGCCCCCCGCGGCACCCATACTCCGGGATAGATACCGGTGTGGCACTGCCGCAACTCGCGAAACGTCAGTAGTCCCGCGTCGAGTGCCTCGGTTGCTCGAAACGGCCAGTCGAGATCTTCCATGGCCGCAACGGTCGCGCCCCACCACGACATCGTTCGGCGTGAGAGCCCACGTTATCCACAGGTTTGCCGACGCGATTGTGCGGTCTCATCCGCTTCTCGCGGCGTGTCGCGTATGAAACGGCACGTTCGCGCAGTCAGGGCGCCGACGGCTCGAGCAGTCGCCGGATCGTCGACCGT
This sequence comes from Mycobacterium lehmannii, assembly GCF_002245535.1. Classification (GTDB taxonomy): domain Bacteria; phylum Actinomycetota; class Actinomycetes; order Mycobacteriales; family Mycobacteriaceae; genus Mycobacterium; species Mycobacterium lehmannii. The sequence goes on from NZ_NKCN01000002.1 coordinate 156,241, forward strand.
AACCGCGGGAGGTCGGCGCCGCCGACCAGCTCACATCCGTGGAGCTCGGCGAGTTTGCGTGCAGCGGTGGTGAATTCGTGGTTCGTGACGACCATCGTCTTGGTGCAGTCCTGCATCGGCGCACCTGCCACCACTTCCTGCACGGCGGTCGCGCCGACCGGGCGCGACTGTCGTTTGCACTGGATGGCAAGGCGATCCGGTCGCTTGCCGACGATGATGTCGACGCCCCAGTCTCCGGTGATCGCGGTCATGATCACCGGCGCTCCGCACGACCGGGCCACTCGCGCCACATGATCCTCGAACTCCGGGCCCGACATCGCCGCGGTGAGGTCCTCGCGTGCGCTGGGAGTGGCGACGCCGACGAGCGTGCCTGCGAGGAAGCGCGGAAGCGCGGCGAGCACCAGCGGCGCGACCAGTCCTAGTGCGAGGCTCCACTGCGGGGAGACCCCGACCAGCCACCCCGCGACGCCCGCCGCCGAGGCCGTTGCCAGGTACAGCTTTACGCTCACGTCACGGATCGTAAGGCGCGACCCCGACATCCCCGCGTCGGCCGATCCGGTGCTTGTCCGAGAAACCAGTGGACGATCGTGCTGCAATACACGTGTGCGATCACCGGCGTTAACCTGCGATCATGAGTGACGAGCTGCCCGATACCGACGGGCAGACACCCGTCGAGCAGGCGCTTGCCGGCGGCGACCCGCACCGGGTGGGCTGGTTCCGGTTCTACTTCGCCGACGAACGCTGGGAGTGGTCGCCGCAAGTCGAACGGATGCACGGCTACGAGCCGGGTACCACGGAACCGTCGACGGAACTCGTGCTGTCACACAAACATCCCGACGACTACCGCCAGGTGGCGGCGACATTGGAGGAGATTCGCCGTACGTCGGGCGCGTTCTCCACCCGCCACCGGATCATCGACACCCACGGCGAGGTGCACCACGTGGTCGTGGTCGGCGACCAACTCTTCGACGACAACGATCAGGTAGTCGGAACCCACGGGTTCTATGTCGACGTCACCCCGTCCACGCTGCAGCGGCACGACAGGGCCTTCAGCGCGGCGGTCACCGAGATGGCGGAGGTCCGCGGCCCGATCGAGCAGGCCAAAGGGATGCTGATGCTGATCTACCGGATCTCCGCCGATTCGGCGTTCGAGTTGCTCCGGTGGCGGTCGCAGGAGACCAACACCAAGCTGCGAATCTTGGCCGAGCAAATCGCCAAGGATTTCCTCGGGCTCACCTATGAGGAGGAGTTGCCGCCGCGGTCGACCTACGACAGGCTGCTGCTCACCGCACACTATCGCGTTCGAGATTGAGGTTTACCGCACGTTTTGACCGGGAACTCTGCGCTGCGTCATACCTATTCCGCTGATTCAGCAGCAAATTCGGGAGTTCTCGTCGTGTACCACGGTCCCACCGAGCTGAGACAAGTCGACACCGGCATCCGCGACGCGGCACGGTTCGCCCTCGGGATCGGCGCGACCGGTGCCATCTTCCTGATCGGCGCGATGGTGTGGGTGAGTACCTGCCAGGGCGCGACGGCCGACAGCCTGGCTTGCGGGGCGCCCCAGCGGACCCTGCTGGCGCTCGCGGCACCCGCCGTTCTGTTGGTCGGCGGGCTGCGGGCGTTCTTCCGGGCCTATCAGCTCTGGCGCAGAGGCGATATGTCGTCGGCGTGGCAAGGCGCGGGATGGTTCCTGCTGGCGTCCATGCTTTTGGTGCTCACGACGAGCATGCCCGCCCTCACCGGGTTCCCGGTGTTCGGCGCATGAGCGCCCCCGCGAATGCAGACCGACCGCTGACCGCCGTGGCGTTGGTGTGCAGCCTCAAGCCCAGCCCCGCGGAGTCGAGCAGCGCGTTGATGGCCGAACACATCTGCGAGAAGCTGCGCGGTGCGGGTGTCGAGACGGAGGTGCTGCGCTGCGTCGACTACGCGATCGCACCGGGCGTCGAGGCCGACATGGGAGACGGCGACGAATGGCCCCGCATCCGCGAGAAACTGTTGCGCGCCGACATCCTGGTGTTGTGCACCCCGATCTGGTTGGGACATCCGTCCAGCGTCACGCAGCGTGTGCTGGAACGCCTCGATGCCGAACTGTCGAGCACCGACGACGCCGGCCGGCCGATCATGGTCGGCAAGGTCGCCGTGGTCGGTGTCGTCGGCAACGAGGACGGCGCTCACAAGGTGATCGCCGACTGCTTTCAAGGCCTCAACGACATCGGCTACACCATCTCGGCCCAGGGCGGCACCTACTGGACCGGCGAAGCGATGCAGAGCAAGGACTACAAGGATCTCGACGAGGTACCCGAGCCCGTCGCGTCGACGACTGCCGCGTTGGCCCGCAACGCAGCTCATCTCGCAAGGGCCCTGCGGGCAGACCAGTACCCGCCGTATGAGTGAAGGCCGGCGTTCGGCCGGTTTCTGCCCCTCTGCGGTCGGGTAGTTCTAGCGTTGTCAATAGCCCATACCCGGGCGGAGGTATGCCGAGAGAGGAGTACCGATGAAAAGCCCGAAGGACCCCGTCGACCACGCGAGGACGACGCGTCCGCACGCCGGGGAGTCGATGAAGGACACCAAGAACATGCCGGGGCTGATCCTCATCGGTATTGCCCTGGTGCTGTTCGTCTCGGCGCTGGCGGCTCACGGCGCCGACGAACACGGCGTCGGCGTCGGACTGGGCAGCGGGTCGGCTGTGCTGTTCATCATCGGCGGCGGCTGGCTGCTCGTAGAGCATCTGCGGGTACGTAAGATCGAAGATCGTTGGTACGCAGAACATCCCGAAGCGCAACGGCAAAAACCGAGTAGCTGACGCACGGAAAGAGAAAAGCCCAGCCGGTTCGGCTGGGCTTTCCCGATTTGGATCGGTTACTGCTCGTTCTCCTGGCGCTTCTCGGCGGCATCGGCGCCTGCGCGCGCAGATTCCGCCTCGGCTTCCTTCTTGGCGGCGTCCTGCTGGGCATCGGCCTTGTCCTGCTGGGCCTTGCCTTCGCGAACCATGTCGTCGCGGCCGGTGACGGTGCCGACCGTTTCCTTAGCTTTGCCCTTTACGTCTTCGACGACGCCCTTGATGCCTTCTTCAGGGCCACTGTTCTTCTCGGTCATGTTCACCTTCCGCAGTGCAGTGGATCAGTCCAACCACGAGGAACTTCCTCGCGCAGGTGTCGGGTTCCCGAGGGCCTGAACGACTAAACGCTCGCGCGTCCGGGCTCACTCCGCCGGCACGTCATCCTCGGGGTCAATCTCGACCGCCTCCAGCTGCTCCTGCCAGTCGGCGGGCGACGCCTCCAAAGGTGGATTCGGTTCCGAATCAGCGCCCGCCTCCTCGTCGAGAACCGGTTCGCTGGCGGTGCGCTGTTGTTCCACCGCGTCGGCCACGGGAACGTCGTCGGGCAGGCCTTCGCTGTCTGACATGCCCACCGGTGTACCCCCGGCCCACATAGCGAAACGGTGGTCGATGCCGCAGCTCATCCGCGCCCCGAAGTGAACCGTCCGGAATACGAATCGGCACTTGTCCGCGATGCGAAGAGTCGTGGGGGGACCGTTTTGCTGGTCAGGGGCTCGGGTAGGCGGGCCACATGTCGGCCGTCTCGAGTCCGCGTTCGGTGCTGCTCTGGCACGTACACGGGTCCTGGACGGAGTCTTTCGTCGCCGGCCGCCATCGCTGTGTGTTACCTGTGAATAGCGAGAGGGATGCCGACGGCCGAGGACTCTGTGGTCGGAATTGGCCACGCGCTGAGGAGGTTTCGCCGCCTGAACTGTATGACGAGCCGATCGATCTGGTGGTGTTGCAGCGTCCCGAAGAGATCGAGCTGACGAGCCGATGGCTGGGACGGCGACCCGGTCTGGACGTACCCGCCGTCTACGTGGAGCACAACGCTCCGCGACCGTTCGCGGTCGACAGCGTCCATCCGGTTGCTGAACGGAGCGACATCCCGATCGTGCACGTGACCGACTTCAACCGGCTCATGTGGAACAACGGTGCCGCGCCCACCCGCGTCATCACGCACGGGATTGCCGATCCGGGCTCGCTCTACCAGGGCGACGTCGAGGCCGCGGCGACGATGATCAACGAACCCTGCCGCCGCTGGCGCACGGTCGGTGCGGATTTGCTGGCGGCGTTCGGGCAAAAGGTCCCGATCGACGTGTGGGGCATCGACACCGACGTGCTCAGCGAATGCATCACGAGCCCGCAGGTGCGCGGGAGGGGCGACGTGCCCACTGCGGCGTTGCTGCCCGAGGTGGCCCGCCGTCGCGTGTTCCTGCACACCGCCCGATGGACGTCTCTGGGCCTGTCGCTGATCGAGGCGATGTTCATGGGGATGCCGGTGGTCGCCGTCGCCTCGACGATGGCACCACTGGTGGTGCCGCCCGAGGCCGGCGTGGTGAGCGTCGATATGGACACACTTTCGCGCGCTCTGTCGTCGTTCGTCGCAGACGGCGCGGCCGCCTCGGCGGCGGGTAAGGCGGCGCGCGATTTCGCCATGGCGCAGTTCGGAATCGATCGGTTCCTCGCGCAATGGGACGACCTCATCGATGAGTGCTGTCGATGACAACGAAAGGAGGGCGCCGATGAAGATCGCAATGGTGTCTGAACACGCCAGCCCGCTCGCCGCGCTCGGCGGGGTCGATGCCGGTGGGCAGAACGTACACGTCGCCGAGTTGTCGGCGGCGCTGACCAGACGCGGTCATCAGGTGAGCGTCTACACCAGGAGGGACGACCCGGAGCTGCCTGACCGCGTGGTCACACCCGAGGGATACACCGTTGTGCACGTCGCGGCCGGCCCGCCGGAGCCGTTACCCAAGGACGAACTCCTCTCGTACATGGGTCCGTTCGCCCAGTTCCTCGACGCCGACTGGGCTGCGGATCGACCCGATGTCGCGCACGCCCACTTCTGGATGTCGGGTATCGCAACGCAACTCGCCGCGCGCCATCTCAATCTGCCTGCGGTCCAGACGTTTCACGCGCTGGGCGTGGTGAAACGGCGCCACCAGGGTGTGCAGGACACCAGCCCGCCGGAACGGTTGCGCCTGGAGGCGACGGTGGCGCGTTCCGCCACCTGGGTCGCGGCCACCTGCACCGACGAGGTGTTCGAGCTGATGCGAATGGGGCGCTCCCGCAACCGGATCTCCGTGGTGCCCTGCGGCGTCGACCTCGACCTGTTCAGCCCGGAAGGACCTGTGGCACCGCGCTCCGAGCAGCACCGCATCGTCAGCGTCGGCCGGTTCGTGCCCCGTAAGGGTTTCGATGTCGTGGTGCGCGCGTTGCCCCATCTGCCCGATACCGAACTGGTGATAGTCGGTGGACCCGACCAGTCACAACTCGGCTCCGATCCCGAGGCACGTCGATTGATGGATCTGGCAACGGAATTGGGTGTCGCGGACCGAGTGATGCTGTACGGATCGGTGTCCCGGGCGGACATGCCCGCGATTCTTCGATCGGCCGACGTGGTGGCGTGCACTCCCTGGTACGAACCGTTCGGCATCGTGCCGCTCGAGGCGATGGCGTGCGGGGTGCCGGTGGTGGCGTCGGCGGTCGGCGGAATGCTCGACACCGTCGTCCACGACGTGACCGGACAGCTGCTCAAGCCCCAGCGGCCCGACGAGGTGGCCAAGACGGTGAACAGGCTGCTCCGCGACGACTTCCTCAGGCAGAGCATGGGCGCCGCCGGACGGGATCGCGCGCGGGCCCGCTACTCGTGGGACCGGATCGCCGCCGACATCCAGCGGATCTACGACCGATTGGTGCCGGTGCGGGTCCCGCAACCGGAGCCGGCGACGAGCCTGTCGTCCGGATGACCGGCTCAGCCCGACTCCAGCACCCTCACCGCTTCCTCCAGCTCACGGGGGAGCGGCCGCCGCTGGACGACCACCGCAGGAATCCGGGCCACGGCCTGGGCCGCACCCCTGGCATGGTCGCGGTCGCGCAGCGCCGCCACGGCCAAGCGCCCGCTTGCGCTGAGGCAGTGGCGGATCGGGCGTCGCAGCCATGTGGTGAGGACATCGTTGCGCAGCACCCTCGCGGCTTGGGCCGCGGACGCGGCGCGCACCGAGGACGGCTGGTGAATGGCCAGCAGTTCGGGGTAGTAGCAGAGGTCCCAGCCCGCCGCGGCCATATCGAGTGCGAGCAGTTGCTCCTCCCCGCGGAAGTGCAGGATGGGGCTGAAGCCGCCGGCTTCTTCGAATGCCCGCTTGCGCACCATGGCCGCGCAACTCATGAAGCCCAGGATCGACGGACCCGGCAGGTCCGGCCGCCTGCCGAGCGCGCTGTCGGCGAGCATCGCGCAGAACGAATCCTCCCGGCGCTGCGGCCAGACGATCGTGCGCGCGGCAAGCAGTCCCACCGATGGATGACGTTCGAAGGTCTCCGCACCGATCTGGGGAGCCTCCGGCATCCACCAGGAGTCGTCGTCGCAGAACGCCACGTACGGCGTGCGGCACGCCGCCACCCCGACGTTGCGTCCGACCGCGCCGAGGTTGGTGTCGAGCTCGACGAGTTCAAGGCGGCCTGCGGACCGTGCCGCCATGCCGTTGATGATCGCTGCGGTGTCGTCGGTGGAGGCGTTGTCCACCACGACGATCGGACACGGTGTCGTGTCGAGCAGCCTGGCCACCACGGTCGACAACTCCGCGGCGCGATTCTGGCTGGCGATCACGAACGAGACGTCGGTGGAAGCTGGGCCCTGCATGACCCAGACGGCTACCCGCGGAATCGGAAGGCAAACGATGCATGACATCAATCGCGCGCTGGTCACCGGCGGCGGAGGGTTTCTCGGAGGACACCTGTGCGAGCGACTGCTCGACAGGGGTGTCGAGGTGACCTGTGTCGACGACCTGTCCACCAGCGCGCCGACCGCCGCCGACCTGTTCGTGGACCGACCGGGATACCGGTTCGTCGCGCACGACATCACCGAGTCGCTGCCCGACCTGCCGTCGGGAATCGACACCGTCTTCCACCTCGCATCACCGGCCTCCCCGGTGGACTATCTGCAGTTGCCGATCCACACGCTTCGCACCGGGGCGCTCGGCACCTCACACATGCTCGAGTTCGCGCAGCGGTGCGGTGCGCGGCTGGTGCTGGCCTCCACCAGCGAGGTCTACGGCGATCCGTTGGAACATCCGCAGCGCGAATCGTATTGGGGCAACGTCAATCCGATCGGCCCGCGCAGCGTGTACGACGAAGCCAAGCGGTTCGCCGAGGCGCTGACATTCGCCTATCTGCGAGAGCGGTCGGCCGACATCGCCGTGGCGCGGATCTTCAACACATACGGACCGCGGATGCGGCACGACGACGGCCGGGTCGTGCCGACCTTCTGCCACCAGGCATTGACGGGTGAGCCGATCACGGTGAACGGAACCGGCGCCCAGACCCGGTCGTTGTGTTTCGTCGGCGACACCGTCGCGGCGCTGATCGCCCTGGCCGAATCCGATTGCACCGGACCCGTCAACGTCGGCAACCCCGACGAACTGACGGTGCTGCGCATCGCGGAGCTCATCCGGGATCTGGCAGCAAGCGACTCGCCGATCGAGTTCCGTCCGGCGCCGCAGGACGACCCGCAGCGCCGGTGCCCGGACACCTCGCTGGCGCGCGAGCTGCTGGGGTGGCGTCCGCGAGTCAGCTACACCGACGGCCTGTCGATGACCGTCGACTGGTTCCGCCGGAAATCGGCAACCGTTGCACTGCAGGGGAGTTGAGGAAGTCATGCGCATTCTCGGAATCAACGCGGTGTTCCACGATCCGGCTGTCGCGCTCGTGGTGGACGGTCAGATCGTCGCGGCCGCAGAGGAGGAGCGGTTCACGCGCCGCAAGCACGGCAAACAGGCCGTGCCGTTCTCGACGTGGGAGTTGCCGGTGGAATCGGCGCGTTGGTGCCTCGAGCAGGCGGGCCTGAAACCGTCGGACCTGGATCTGGTCGGATACTCCTACGACCCGCGCCTGATGGACGAGTCCACCGACGGGCTCGCCGGCCTGGACCGCGACTGGGAGTACCTGCGCACGCTCTACGCCGACCGGGCCCCCCGTTTTCTGCGGTCCGCCCTGCCCGGGCTCGACCCGGGCATTGTGCGGCACGTCCGCCATCACGTCGCGCACGCCGCGTCCACCGCGTTGGCCTCCCCCCACCCCGACTGCGCGGTGCTGGTCGTAGACGGCCGTGGCGAGCGGTCCTCGATGCTGGCTGGGAGCTATCGCGACCACAAGCTCGACGTGCTCGCGACACAGTCGCTTCCGCACTCGCTGGGTCTGTTCTACGAAAGCCTCACCGAGCACCTCGGATTCAAGCGCTCCAGCGACGAGTACAAGGTGATGGCGATGGCGTCCTACGGGACGCCACGGTTCGCCGACAGGTTCCGCGAGGCGGTCTACGCCTGCGCCGACGGTGGTTTCCGCACCGAACCGGTGGACTGGAACTCGATCACTCCCGCCCGTGCGCCCGGCGCGGGGAAGGGACACGCGCTGGACCGGCCCGAACCCGAGCACGCCGACCTGGCGTGCAGCGTCCAGACGGTTGTCGAGGAAGTGCTGCTCGACCTCGTCGGCTGGCTTCGCGACCGCACCGACCACGAAAGCCTCTGTCTGGCAGGAGGTGTCGCCCTCAACTGCGTGGCCAACTCGAAGATCTTCCGCAGCGGCGGCTTCTCGAACGTGTGGGTGCAACCCGCAGCGGGGGACTCGGGAACCGCGCTCGGCGCGGCACTGGCGCTGGCGGGCGACGCCGGTGAACCGATTGCGCCGATGCCGTCGGCGGCGCTGGGCCGCGGGATCTCCGACGACGAGATCGCCGCGGTGCTCACCGAAGCCGCGATACCTCACGAACGGCCCACGGATCTGGCCGGCGCGATCGGAGACGCGTTGGCTGACAACAAACTCGTCGGCTGGTTCCAGGGTCGTGCCGAGTTCGGGCCACGCGCGCTCGGCCAGCGATCACTGCTGGCCGACCCCCGGCGCATCGAGAACCTGGAGCGACTCAACACCGTGAAGGGCCGTGAACAGTTCCGGCCGGTCGCCCCAATGGTGCTCGCCGAACGCGCCGCCGAGATCTTCTCCGGCGGACCTATTCCGAGCCCGTACATGTTGTTCGTGCACGAGGTCGCCGCCCAGTGGCGGGACCGGATTCCCGCGGTCACCCACGTCGACGGCACCGCACGCATCCAGACCGTCGACCGCAGCCACCCACTGCTGCACGACACGATCAGCAGGTTCGCCGGCCGCACCGGTGTCCCGGTGATCGTCAACACCAGCTTCAACACCGCCGGGCGGCCGATGGTCGACACCCCGCGCGACGCACTCGAATGTTTCGGCAGCGCACCGATCGACGTGCTGGCGATCGGTCCGTTCATCGTGAGGCGGCCGGCATGACGCCGTCGTTCTCGGTCGTGGTACCGACGGTCGGGCGGCCGTCGCTGCACCGCCTGCTCGCAGAATTCGACGGGTCCGCCGGGCCGGCACCGGCTGCGGTGATCGTCGTCGACGACCGCCCGCGGCCTCATCCGCCGCTGGAGGTGGACTCACGGCTTCCGGTCACCGTGCTGCGCAGCGGGGGACGAGGGCCGGCGGCCGCCCGCAACACGGGCTGGCGTGCGACCCGGACCGAATGGGTGTGCTTCCTCGACGATGACGTTGTCCCGCAACCTGACTGGTTCACCGCGCTGGTCGAGGACCTGGCCAAGGCCGACGTGGAGTCGGCCGCAGGCTCACAAGCGGTGATCGAGGTGCCGCGAGTGGCCGGCCGCAAGGCCACCGACGACGAACAACGCACCCAGCGACTCGCCGAGGCCAAGTGGATCACCGCCGATATGGCTTTCCGGCGCGACGTCCTGGTCGACGTCGGGGGGTTCGACGAACGGTTCCCCCGGGCCTACCGAGAGGACTCGGACATCGCGCTGCGAATCAATCAGGCCGGCAACGGGATTGTCCGCGGATCCCGCCGGTGCACCCATCCGGTCGCGAACGCCACGCTGATGAGCAGCGTGCGCGCCCAGATCGGCAACCGGGACAACGCGTTGCTTCGCCGCAAGTTCGGCAGGCGCTGGCGCTCGGCGATCGGTGAGGGTCGAGGCCGGGTCCCGGCGCACTCGGTGACCACGGCCGCAGCCGTCGTCGCGGCGCTGAGTGCGGTGGCGCGCCGCTGGCGCGTCGCGCGCACCGCCGCCGCGGCATGGGCGCTGCTGACCGGACAGTTCGCGATCCGCCGGTTCTGGTCCGGACCCCGAACCTTCACCGAGGCCGCACGGATGACGCTCACCAGCGCGCTGATCCCGCCGGTCGCGGTGTGGCACCGCGTGGTTGGGGAGTGGGCGTTTCGCAGCGCGCGGCGCGATCCGCCGCTGGCGGTGTTGCTCGACCGCGACGACACGATCATCGAGGACGGGCCCTACCTCAACGATCCGGCCCGTGTCCGCCCGCTGCCGGGCGCGCACCGCGCATTGGATCGGTTGCGTCGCAACGGGTTACTGCTGGCCATCGTGAGTAACCAGTCCGGGGTGGCCAAGGGGTTGATCAGCACCGAACAACTCGAATCCGTCAACGCGGAGGTCGATTCGGCGCTGGGCCCGTTCGACTCGTGGCACCTGTGCGCGCACGACGCCGACGACGAATGCCGCTGCCGTAAACCCGCTCCCGGCATGGTCGAAGACGCCGCCGCCGCGCTGGGCGTGCACCCCTCCCGGTGTGTAATGATCGGCGACACCGGCGGAGACGTCGAGGCCGCGCTGTCCGCGGGCGCCGACGCGATACTCGTGCCCACCGACCGCACGCTGCGCCAGGAGATCAGTGAGGCACTGATCAAGGCGCGCGTCGCGACGAGCATCGACGAAGCGGTGTCCATGGTGCTCAGGGACTGCCGATGAGCCGGGCGGTCGTTGCGCGCTTGGACAGCGCAGGGGACGTGTTGATCACCGGCCCCGCGGTCCGCGCCGTGGCCGAAACACACGACGAGGTCACCTTTCTGGCTGGGCCGCGCGGGCGAGCCGCCGCCGAGCTCCTGCCCGCCGTCGACGACATCATCGAGTGGCAGGCGCCGTGGGTGGACTTCGACTCACCCGAGCTGACCGCGGGACACGTGGAGGCGTTGGTCAAACAGTTGCGCGACATCGCCCCCGAGCGGGTCTACATCTTCACGTCGTTTCATCAGTCCCCGCTGCCGCTGGCATTGATCTGCCGGATGGCTTCGGTGCCGTGGGTCGGGGCGATCAGCGAGGACTATCCCGGAACACTGCTCGACCTTCGCCACCACGTTCCCGACGGCATACCCGAGCCCGAGCGTGCGCTGTCGTTGGCCACGGCGGCCGGTTGCGAGCTGCCCGACGGTGACGACGGCACGCTGCGGGTGCGGCAGCCACCGCCACTGCCCACCGAAATCGCCGAATCAGCGGGCGATGCACCGTTTGTCGTCTTCCATCCCGGAGCCGCCGTGCCCGCGCGTCGACCGACCACGCAGCGCAGCATCGGCATGGTCGAGGCACTCGTCGCCGCTGGGTACCGGGTCGTCGTCACCGGCGATCCCGGCGAAAGCGAGCTCACCGCTGCGGTAGCGGGGGAGTCGGCCACCGACCTCGGAGGGCGCACGACCCTGGAGACGTTGGCGGCCGTCTACGCCGCGGCGCGGATGGTGATCGCACCCAACACCGGGCCCGCCCACCTGGCGGCGGCCGTCGGCACACCGGTGGTCTCGTTGTTCGCTCCCGTCGTGCCCGCCTCACAGTGGAGCCCGTACGGGTCCACCGTCATTCGGCTCGGAGACCAACAGGCCCCCTGTCGGCTCACCCGGGCCCGCGTCTGCCCGGTGCGCGGGCACCCGTGCCTGGACGGCATCACCGACGACGAACTGCTCGACGCGGTCAACCGAATTGGAGGACGGCAATGAATCCGACGATCGAAACCCACTTCTCCGCATTGTCACAGGCGGCCCGCCACCTCACACCGGAGGCGCCCAAGCTGGCCGCGTGGGGGCGACGGCTCGCCGATGTCCTCACCACCGGCGGCCGGCTACTCGCGTGCGGCAACGGCGGTAGCGCGGCCGAGGCGCAACATCTGACCGCGGAACTGGTCGGCCGCTTCCGAGACGAGCGAATGCCCATGTCCGCCATCTCGCTACACGCTGACACCTCGGCGCTCACCGCGATCGGCAACGACTACGGAATCGACGAGATATTCGCCAGAGGCGTGCGCGCACACGGTAGGCCGGGCGACGTACTGGTCTCGCTGTCGACCAGCGGGACGAGTCCGAATGTGCTCGCTGCCGTCAAGGCTGCACACGAAACCGGCCTCGCTACATGGGCCTTCACCGGCCCTCAGCCCAATCCCCTCGCCGCGATGTGCGACGACGCCGTCTGCGTCGAAGCGCCGACCACCGCGACGGTCCAGGAGGTCCACCTGCTCCTCGTGCATGCGCTGTGCATCGCCGTCGACGAGGTTCTGTCGGGGGCCTCCCATGAGTGAGCCATTGGTCGTCATCGGCGATTCCATGCTCGACGTCGATATCGAAGGCACCGCAACCCGGCTCAGTCCCGAGGCGCCCGTCCCGGTCGTCGACACCGAACGGATATGGCGACGCCCGGGCGGGGCGGGACTGGCCGCGGTGCTCGCCGCGCGGACGGGCTGCGATGTGGTGCTGGTGACCGCGGTCGGCGACGACGCCGAAGGCCGCGCGCTGACCGACCTGCTGGCCGATGCCGGCGTGCGGGTCATCGGTTTGCCGATGGCCGGGAACACGGTGTGTAAGACCAGGATCCGTGCGGCCGGGCAGTCCATGCTGCGGCTCGACCATGGTGATGGAGCAGCCGCTGGGGACGCGGTACCCCCCGAGGTGGCCGAGGTGCTCGGGCAGGCCGCCGCGGTCTGTGTGGCCGACTACGGGCGCGGCATCACCGCGCACGGTGAGGTTCGCAAGCTCATCGCCTCGGCCGCGCGGCGAGTGCCGACGGTATGGGACCCGCATCCGCGCGGGAGCGAACCTGTCCCGGGCTGCTGGCTGGTCACCCCGAACCAGGACGAGGCGGCGGGACGCTCGGCGGAGTCATTGCGCGAACAGTGGGCGGCGCGAGCGGTGTGCGTGACCCTGGGTTCCAGGGGTGCACTCCTGGCCACCGACACCCGGAACGAGCACCACCCCGTGCGGGATTCGGTCGCACGGGTTGACCACGGCGACACCTGCGGCGCGGGGGACCGGTTCGCGATCGCGGCCACCATGGCACTCGCGGCGGGTAAGGGTGTTCACGACGCCGTCGCCGACGCGGTGGACGCCGCCAGCAGGTTCGTCGCCGCCGGCGGTGCGGTTGGTGTGTCGAGCGCCGCGGCAGTCGGTGGAACCCATTCGGCGGCAACGTCGACCGCGCTCACCGGTGACATCGCCGAGGTCCGGGACCGCTTGCGCCGGCGCGCAGGCCGGCTGGTCGCCACCGGCGGCTGCTTCGACCTGCTGCACACCGGTCATGTCCGCCTGCTGCGGCAGGCGCGCGATCTCGGCGACGCGCTTGTGGTGCTGCTGAACTCCGACACCTCGGTGCGCGCGCTGAAGGGACCGCGCAGGCCCGTCGTCGCGGATCAGGACAGGGCACGGGTGCTCGGCGCACTGGCATGTGTCGACGCCGTGGTGATCTTCGACGAACTGTCACCAGAGGCGGCGCTGGAGCAACTGCGGCCCGACATCTGGGTCAAGGGCGGCGACTACACCGAGGCCGACCTTCCCGAGGCCGACGTGGTCCGCCGCCACGGCGGTGAGGTCGTGCTGCTGCCGACCGTCGCCGGTTACTCATCGTCAAATCTGATCGCCGCAGCGCGGTCGTGAACCGAAAGGAACTCTCAATGGCTCTGGGCAACATCATCATCACCGGCGGCGCGTCGGGACTCGGGGCGGCCACGGTGGAAGCCGTTGCGCGCCAGGGCGGTACGCCGCTGGTGATCGACCGCAACGATCCGAAACCGGGTGTGGCCTTCGCGCGGGCCGATCTCGCCGACACCGAGGCGGTGGAGGCGGCGGTACGTGAACTGGCCGATCACGTCGGCGGTCAGGTCCACGGCGTGTTCACCGCCGGAGGCACCGACATGTGCGGCAAGCTCGCCGATGTCGCGGTCAAGGACTGGGAACGCGTCATCCACGTCAACCTGCTGGGCACCGCGGCGGTGATCCGCTCGGCGTTGCCGTACCTGAAGGACACCGGCGGCCGGATCGTCACGTGCGCATCGACTTTGGGGATCAAGGCCGTCAGCGACGCGACCGCGTACTGCGCCTCCAAGTTCGGGGTCATCGGATTCTCCCGCGCGTTGGCCGCGGAACTGGCGGGGGACGTCGGTGTCACGACGCTGATCCCCGGCGGTATGCACACGGCGTTCTTCGACAGCCGCGACGAGCAGTACAAGCCGCCGCCGGACGCAAAGCTCAACCGGCCCGAACACGTTGCCGACACCGTCGTGTTCGCCCTGGCTCAGCCGGCCGGGTGCGAGGTGCGTGAGCTGGTGGTGTGCGCGTCCACGGAGTCTTCGTGGCCGTGAACCCGGAGGCCATCCCTGAGACCATCGTGGTCCTGCGGGCGCTGGGCCTCGGGGATCTGCTCACCGGGATTCCGGCGCTGCGTGGGCTGCGGCGGGCACACCCCGACGCCCACATCGTGCTCGCCGCCCCGGAACGCTACCGCGATCTGGTGATGCTCACCGGTGCGGTCGACGAGCTCGATCCCACACCCGGCCTCGGCCGGCTGCGTCCCCGCAGCGACCCGCCCGCACTCGCGGTCAACCTGCACGGCTCCGGCCCCGAAAGCATCGCCGATCTGCTCGCGATACGGCCCCGAACCCTGATCAGTCACCGGCATCCCGCATATCCGGGGGTCGACGGCCCACCGTGGCGGGCCGAACTGCACGAGGTCGACCGCTGGTGTGCGCTGCTCGAGTGGGTCGGAATCACCTGTGATTCACAGGATCTGGCGATCCAGCGGCCGGACGGCTATCCGAACCGCTCGTCGACGGTGGTGATCCACCCGGGCGCCGCATCCGCCGCGCGGCGGTGGCCAGCGGATCGTTTCGGACAGGTCGCCGCCGCGCTGCGAAACCGGGGCCACGACGTGGTCATCACCGGCGACGACAGTGAAGTCGACCTTGCCCGGTCAGTGGCTGACGCCGCGCGGTTGCCCCGATCCAGCGTGCTCGCAGGCACTCTCGGCCTGCTCGAACTCGTCGCGCTGATCCACGATTGCCGCTTGTTGATCTGTGGTGACACCGGCGTCGGACACATCGCGACCGCGACCGGCACGCCGTCGGTGCTGCTGTTCGGTCCGACACCGCCGAACCGGTGGGGCCCGAGGGGAGCGGGTCCGCACATCGCGGTGTGGGCCGGTGACAAGGGCGATCCGCACGCCGACCAACCGCACCGGGGGCTGCTGCTGATCACGGTCGGTCGCGTACTCGCCGCCACCGAGAGCTTGTTGAAGGACTGTGCATGAACACCATCCGAGTCGGGGTGATCGGTGCGGGCTACGTCGGCCTGACGACCGCGGTGTGTCTGGCCGAACGTGGTCACGACACGGTGTGCGTCGACGTCGACGCCCGCCGCGTCGCGCAGCTCCGCAGCGGTGTTCCCCTGCTGGACGAGCCCGGCCTGGCCGAGCTACTTTGTCACGGATTGGACTCCGGGACGCTCGAATTCACTGTCGAATATCCGGATCTGGCCGAGTGCGACGTGGTGTTCATCTGCGTGCCGACGCCGAGCGGATCCGACGGATCGGCGGACCTGTCGGCGGTCGACGCGGCGGTCGAGCAACTCGCCACCGTGCTGCGACCGGGTTCGGTGCTGGTGCTCAAGTCGACGGTTCCGGTCGGCACCACCCGGCGGGTCGAACAGCGGTTGCGGCAGGCCGGAATTCGCGGGGTCTCCAATCCCGAGTTCCTCCGCGAGAGCCACGCCGTATACGACTTCCGTAACCCCGACCGCATCGTGATCGGCGCCGAAGACGACGAAGCCGCCGAGCTGGTGTCGCGCGTGTACGGAAACCACGCGCAGATTTTCCGGATGAGCCCGGAAAGCGCGGAGTTGGCGAAGTACGCCAGCAATGCATTTCTCGCGGTGAAGATCTCCTACGCCAACTCGCTGGCCCGGCTGTGCGCCCGGATGGGCGCCGACATCGCCGACGTCACCCGCTGCATGGGAGCCGACGTGCGCATCGGTGCGCACTTTTTGCAACCGGGACCGGGGTGGGGCGGATCTTGCCTGCCGAAGGACACCGCGGCCATCCTGCACACCGGCAGGGTGGCGGGCGTGGGCCTGCCGGAGATCGAATCGGCTCGCTTGACGAACGCCACGCAGGCCGCGCGGATCGCGTCGACGCTGGCCCGGTCCATGGCCACTCCGCTCGGCCGGGCCCGGATCACCGCGCTGGGTCTGACGTTCAAGGCCGGTACCAGTGACCTGCGTGATTCACCGGCGCTGACGATCTGCGCCGATCTGGTCGGGACCGGGGCGCAGGTCACCGGATACGACCCGAGGCTCCCGGCGATGGATCAGTCGCGGTTGCGGGGGTCGTCGATCGTCGCCGTCGACGATCCGTATCTGGCGGCAAAAGACGCCGACGCCATCGTGGTGCTCACCGAGTGGCCGGAGTTTCGCGAACTGGACTGGGCCCTGATCGCCGAGCACGCGCCGGGAGCCGTCGTCGTCGATACCCGCAACCTGCTCGATGCAGCGCTGCTCACCGATTTCGGGCTGACCTATCTGGGCAACGGGAGCCCGTCTGGTTACTGACCTTTGGCGACCTTGCGGATGAGGCGGGCCGTGCCGCGGTCGAGCACCTCCTGCCGTTCGGCCAAAGTCTTCATCTTCGCGGCACGGCGGGCGGCCGAGGCGATGGTGAGCTCGGACTCGTAGGCCTGCACGACTCGCGGGTCGACGTAGGAACCTCGGGCCACCGCGGGAGTGTTGCCGAGTTCCTCGGCGACCTCCTTCATCACGGCGGTCTCGACGCGCTTGATCACAGTCTTGTTGACCGGCGGGTCGGCATCGACGAACGCCGCTGCGGCCAGCACCGTGCCGTGCCACGTTCGCAGGTCCTTGACCGTGTACCGATCCCCGACGAGCTCCTTGAACCGTGTGTTCAGGTCGTCGGCGTGGATGTCGATCCAGCTCGAACCGCTGCGGCACACCAGTAACCGCTCGGTGCGTTCGGGGCGGCGCAACAGAGCCCGTACCGAGCGGACCGCTTCGGGGTCGTCGATCAGCAGCGTTCGTCGCACCCCGCTCTTGGCGGGGAAGTCGAACTCGATCGCGTTGCGCTGCAGCGTCACGTGTTCACAGCGCAGTGTGGCGATGCCGTACGAGTTGTTTTCCTCGGCGTACTGCTCCGAGCCCGAGCGGAAGAAGCCGAGATCGGCCAGGTGCAGCGCGAGTGCCAGCACCCGGTCGCGGTGCAGGCCGCGGCTACGCAAGTCCGCCGCGATGCGCCTGCGCATCTCGGGCAGCGCGGCAGACATCTCCAGGACCCGGTCGAACTTCTCCTCGTTGCGCTCCTCCTGCCACCTCTGGTGGTACAGGTATTGGCGCCGGCCCGCGGCGTCGGTGCCCACCGCCTGGATGTGCCCGTTGGGATGCGGGCAGATCCACACCTTCTTCCAGGCGGGCGGGATGACGAGCTCCTTGATGCGTTGCAGGGTCTTCTCGTCGGTGACCGGGCTCTCGTCGGCATGGTGGTAGGAGAACCCGCGTCCGCGGCGCAACCGGCGCAGGCCGGGACCGCTGACGACGCTACGGCGAAGTCGCATGTTTGGACCCCGAGCGCACAGGGGTAAAGAACCCCCACCATGGAGAAGTCTTACTTTGTCGCGC
The DNA here is from genome assembly GCF_002245535.1 of Mycobacterium lehmannii. Taxonomy (GTDB): domain Bacteria; phylum Actinomycetota; class Actinomycetes; order Mycobacteriales; family Mycobacteriaceae; genus Mycobacterium; species Mycobacterium lehmannii. The sequence goes on from NZ_NKCN01000002.1 coordinate 174,042, forward strand.
CGTCAAAATGCCGCTCGTCACAGTCGGGTTCGCTGTTTTGTCGGCCCGAGGCGTCGCGCGCGGGGTGGGAACTTCTCCATGACCGGATAAATACCCGCGCCGGCGTCCCGCACACGTCGTCGTTCGGGGATCACCGGAGTACTCGTGGTTAGGTGGGATCCGACCTGGGGTAATCTCGCTTCGACATTGCCGGGAGGTCAAATGGCCGACGTCGCCAACAAGAACAATGGGCACGGGCACGGCGCGCGGTCGGTGGAACTCCGGGTCGCCGCCGAACTCGAGAACCTTGCGGTGCTGCGCACCCTGGTCGCCGCGGTGGCGACCTTCGAAGACCTGGACTTCGATGCGGTCGCCGACCTGCGTCTCGCGGTCGACGAGGCCTGCACCAGGCTGATTCGATCCGCGGTACCCAACTCCGTACTGCTGCTCGTCATCGACCCACGCGACGACGCGGTCGTCATCGATGCGTCCACCACGTGTAAGAGTTCCGACATCCTGGCGCCCGGTAGCTTCAGCTGGCACGTGCTGAGTTCGCTGACCGATGAAGTGAAGACCTTCGAGAACGGGCAGGGGCCCGAGAACGCCCAGGTGTTCGGGATCTCCATGACGACGAGACGAGCGACGCTGCAGTGACGCCGTCGACGTCACAGGGTTCGTCGTCGCGTTCGAACTCTGAGTACGCGGATGTCGCCGACATGTTCCGCGAGCTGAAGAACGTGCCGGAGGACTCGCCGAAGTTCCAGCGGCAGCGCGACCGCATCGTCGAGCGTTGCCTTCCTTTGGCCGACCACATCGCGCGGCGCTTCGACGGGCGCGGTGAGCCACGCGAGGATCTCGTGCAGGTCGCCCGTGTCGGGCTGGTGAATGCGGTGATCCGCTTCGACGTCGAGGCCGGCTCGGACTTCGTCTCGTTCGCGGTGCCCACCATCATGGGCGAGGTCCGACGGCACTTCCGCGACAACAGTTGGTCGGTCAAGGTGCCCCGGCGGCTCAAGGAGCTCCATCTGCGACTCGGCGCCGCCACCGCGGAGTTGTCGCAGCGCCTCGGCCGCGCCCCGACCGCGTCAGAGCTGGCGGCCGAGCTGGGCATGGACCGCGACGAGGTCGTCGAGGGCCTGGTGGCCGGAAGCTCCTACAACACGCTGTCGATCGACAGCGGCGGCAGCGGAACCGAGGATGCCCCCGCGATCGCCGATACACTGGGCGACGTCGACCTGGGTCTTGACCAGATCGAGAACCGGGAAGCGTTGCGGCCCTTGCTCGCTGCGCTGCCCGAACGCGAACGCACCGTGTTGCTGCTGCGCTTCTTCGAGTCACTCACCCAGACGCAAATCGCTGAGCGCGTTGGTATCTCGCAGATGCACGTGTCGCGTCTGCTCGCGAAATCCCTAACTCGACTCCGGGACCAGTTGCAGTAGGGGCTTGGTGCTCTTGCCATCCGCGAGCGCTGTCTCGATGCTGTCGCAGACGGGCAATGCAGCATCAGGATCGCAGATCCGCAACAAGCGGCTGACCGATGCACTCGGCAACAGCGCCCACTCGATCTTCTCGCCTGCGGTGCGCACGTTGAGCGTGTGCAGCGCGGAGAACCCTGCGGTGCCGAAGAATTCGACGCCCGACAGGTCGACGACGATGCGCTCGAGCTCTGTGGCGTGGCGCATCGCGTAGTCGACGAACTCCTGGGAGTTCGCGGCGTCGATCTCACCGTGGGCGCTGACGATCGCGGTGTCCGGCTGCACCCGGCGGGTCACGAAGTGCGCGGTGTGGCAGTCGCGAGTCTCGTCGGACTGCGCTTGTACAGCGACTGATAAATCGGGATTAGACATGTGTGACTCCATCAGTGAATGTCTCATTCGTACTGTGGTTCACGTCAAAAATTTGGGCCCTGCGTATTCAAAGCCGTCGCAGCAGAGGCGGGGAGTTCTGCCCTTGCACGTCGATGACGTTCCAGCTCGGCTGTGAACTCAACCTGGACTGAACCCTACGCTGCTAACTGACCATGCACAATCGCTATCAAGACCGCCGCCGTAACCGCTGGTCACAGCGGTCAAAACCCTGACTTCATGACAAATTTGACGAAACTAGAGTCACATCGGAGAGTGGGTGCGCGATGACGCTGAAGGTCACCGGTGTGGTGCTGGCCGCAGGCGCGGGCACCCGCTACGGGATGCCCAAAGTGCTTGCAGCTCAAGGTGAATGGCTCAGAGCCGCGGTCAACGCCTTGAGGGACGGCGGATGTGGCGATGTGGTGGTGGTGCTGGGTGCGGCGGTGGTCGAGGTTCCCCGGCCTGCGCGCGCTGTGTTCGCCGAGGCCTGGGCGGACGGGTTGTCGGCATCGCTGCGGGCCGGGCTCTCGGCGGTCGAGGCCGATTACGCCGTGCTGCACACCGTCGACACACCCGATGTCGGAGCGGACGTCGTGGGTCGGGTGGTGGACGCGGCGGTGGCGTCGGAGTCGGGTATCGCGCGCGCACGCTACGGGCAATCGCCTGGCCACCCCGTGGTGATCGCGCGCAGGCACTGGGCCGCGCTGCTCGAAGAGGTCCACGGCGACGAGGGCGCGCGCTCGTTTCTGGCAGCGCGCGACGACGTCGTTGCGGTCGATTGTGCCGATCTGGCGACGGGTCGCGACATCGACGTCAGGTGATGTCAGGTCACGCCGGCGAGCCGGCAATCAGGTGACCGTGAGGCCCAGCATCGCCGTCGCGAAGCGGCGTACGGAGTGCTCGGCGATCGCGGCCGCATCGGCGTAGCCGTCGCGAAATCGCGTGTGCACCACCGCGGCCTGCGGGTCGATCCTGATCTCGGCCAGCATCTCGCCGGTGGTCGGTTCACACACCGCCCAGGTGTATGCGGTGTCGGACAACCACTGCGCGCGGCAACGAGCGATGTAACCGGGATCGGTCTCACCCATCTCGGCGAGCGCGGGGGCGTCGTCGATCAGCTCGTCATCGCGCGGCGCGCGCAAATACCATGCGCCGGCGTTGATTTCGACGGGCTCCATGGCGACTTCGGTGCGCTAACGCTCGCTGCGCGATCGGTTGCGCACCGAAATCACTTGATCTCGGCGAGGACGGTGCCCTGGGTGATCGCCGCGCCGGGCTCGACCGCCAAGCCGGTGATCGTGCCGTCCTTGTGCGCGGTGACCGGGTTCTCCATCTTCATCGCCTCGAGAACGACGACGAGGTCACCGGCGGAGACCTCCTGGCCCTCCTCGACGGCGACCTTGACCACGGTGCCCTGCATCGGCGCGGTCACGGCATCGCCGGAGGCCGCCGCTCCGCCGCCGCCGCCACGCTTGCGGGCCTTGGGCTTCTTGCGCACGACATTGGAACCGGCGCCGCCCGCACCGCCGCCGCCACCGAGCGCGAGATCGCCGGGCAGCGACACCTCCAGCCGGCGGCCGCCGACCTCGACGACCACGGTCTGCCGCGGGACGGTGTCCTCTTCCTCGATCGGATCGCCGCCGGTGAACGGCTCGATCGTGTTGTCCCACTCGGTTTCGATCCAGCGTGTGTGCACGGTGAAGCCGTTGTCGTCGCCGATGAACGCGGGATCGGACACGACCGCCCGGTGGAACGGGATGACCGTGGCCAGCCCTTCGACGGTGAACTCGTCCAGCGCGCGACGGGACCGCTCGAGGGCCTCTTGGCGGTTGGCGCCGGTGACGATCAGCTTGGCCAGCATCGAGTCGAACTGGCCGCCGATGACCGAACCGCTCTCGACGCCGGAGTCCAGCCGCACACCGGGGCCGGTAGGCGGCACGAACGTGGTGACAGGGCCGGGGGCGGGCAGGAAGCCGCGACCCGCGTCCTCACCGTTGATGCGGAACTCGATGGAGTGGCCGCGAGGCGTCGGGTCCTCGGTGATGTCGAGCGGTTCGCCGTTGGCGATGCGGAACTGCTGGCGCACCAGGTCGATGCCCGAGGTCTCCTCGGTCACCGGATGCTCCACCTGCAGACGGGTGTTCACCTCGAGGAACGAGATCAGCCCGTCCTGGCCGACGAGGTACTCGACAGTGCCTGCGCCGTAGTAGCCGGCCTCCTTGCAGATGCGCTTGGCCGACTCGTGGATCTCCTTGCGCTGAGCGTCGGTCAGGAACGGCGCCGGCGCCTCCTCGACCAGCTTCTGGAAGCGGCGCTGCAGCGAGCAGTCGCGGGTGCCCGCGACGACGACGTTGCCGTGCTGGTCGGCGATCACCTGAGCCTCGACGTGGCGGGGCTTGTCGAGGTAGCGCTCGACGAAGCACTCACCGCGGCCGAACGCCGCGACGGCCTCGCGGACCGCCGAGTCGTACAGCTCAGGGATCTCTTCGATGGTGCGGGCCACCTTCATGCCGCGGCCGCCGCCGCCGAACGCGGCCTTGATCGCGACCGGCACGCCGTACTCCTTGGCGAACGCGACGACCTCGTCGGCGTCCTTGACCGGATCCGAGGTGCCCGGCACCAGCGGCGCCTGGGCGCGCGCGGCGATGTGGCGGGCGGTCACCTTGTCACCGAGGTCGCGGATCGACTGCGGGCTGGGCCCGATCCAGATCAGGCCGGCGTCGAGGACCGCCTGTGCGAAATCAGCGTTCTCGGACAGGAACCCGTAGCCCGGGTGAATCGCGTTGGCTCCGGACTTCTCGGCGGCGTCGAGCAGCTTCTCGAACACCAGGTACGACTCCGCGGAGGTCTGCCCGCCCAGTGCGAACGCCTCATCGGCGAGTCGTACGTGAGGAGCGTCGGCATCGGGTTCGGCGTACACCGCCACGCTCTGCAGCCCGGCGTCCTTGGCGGCCCTGATCACCCGGACCGCGATCTCCCCGCGGTTGGCGACCAGCACCTTGGAGATCTTCGAGCTGGCGTGACTGGGCACTGCGCCTCCTGGTGGCATGTCTAAGAAACGTCTTTAAGAATGTAACGGAGGGAGTTTATGCGGCCCTGCTGAGGTCTCGGCGAGCCGGTCCCTTACCCGCGAGTAATAAACCGGGGCTGCCCCACACATCCGTGAGCGTTCATCCAGGTACGGATTCAGCCCCCCGGAATTCTGCACAGGTGATCGCTCGGCCCAAGCGCGTCAGCGCAGCCGCTTCTTGATGCGGGCCAGCATCGCCGACATCCCGCGCAACCGCAGCGGGCTGATCAGGGCGGCGAGCCCCAGTTCGGAGTAGAAGTCGTCGGGCACGGCCAGGATCTCGTCGGCGGAGAGATCATCGAGCCCCGCGGCCAGGATGGCGGCGAACCCACGCGTCGTCGGCGCTTCGGCGGGCGCGCTGAAGTACAGCCGGACATGCTCGCGATTGTCGGCGTCGACGTGGAGGAACAGCGGTGATTGGCATTCGGGCACCGGTTCCATCGCGGTCTCTTCGAGGTCGGCGGGCAGCGGAGGCAACTCGTTGGCGAACTCCAGGAGCAGTTGCAGCTTGTCCTGACCCTGCACCTCCTTGAAGTCCGTCACCACCTCCGCCAGCGCGGCCGGCATTGCCCTCATGAGGAGCCCGGCACCTCCCCTGGTTCGGGCCCGGCGGTGACCGGCACCCGGACGGCGTTGCCCCATTCGGTCCACGAACCGTCGTAATTGCGGACGCCGGGCAGCCCCAGCAGGTGGGTCAGCACGAACCAGGTGTGGCTCGAACGCTCACCGATGCGGCAGTAGACGATCGTCTCGTCGTCGGGGGTCAAAAAGCCGTACAAATCCTCGAGCTCGGCACGGCTGCGGAACCGGCCACTGTCGTCAGCAGCCTTGGCCCACGGAATCGACCGAGCGGTCGGTATGTGGCCGCCCCGGAGCGCGCCCTCCTCGGGGTAGTCGGGCATGTGGGTGCGTTCCCCGGTGTACTCCTGCGGCGAGCGGACGTCGATCAGAGGCGCCTTTCCGAGCGCGTCGAGAACGTCCTCCTTGAACGCGCGGATCGGCGCGTCGTCGCGCTCCACGACGGGGTAGCCGGTGCTGGTCTTGCTCGGCACGTCGAGCGTGGTTTCCCGGCCGTCGGAGATCCACAGGTCGCGGCCCCCGTTGAGGAGCCGGACGTCCGGGTGGCCGAACAGCGTGAACACCCAGAGGGCATATGCCGCCCACCAGTTGCTCTTGTCGCCGTAGATCACCACGGTGTCGTCGCGGGCGATGCCCTTGCGGTTCATCAGGTCGGCGAACTGTTCGCCGGTGATGTAGTCGCGCACGTGCGGGTCGTTTAGGTCGGTGTGCCAGTCGATCTTGACCGCACCCGGTATGTGACCGGTGTCGTAGAGCAGCACGTCCTCGTCGGACTCCACGATGGCCAGTCCCGGCCTGCCCAGGTTGGCCGACAACCAATCGGCGGTGACCAGGCGTTCGGGATGGGCGTATGACTGCAGGGCAGGGTCTGGATCGGCAGGTAGAGGCACGAACCCGAGCCTACCGAGGCAGGCGTGCCCCGTGGGGTCAGGTGACCGGGTTATCGCGCCAGAGGTCGGCCAGCGACAGCCCGGCGCGCTCGAACATGCCGCGGACCAGGGGCAGTCCGATGCCGATCACCGATGACGGGTCGCCGTCCACGCCCTCGATGAACCAGCCGCCCAAACCGTCGAGGGTGAAGCCGCCCGCCACCGCCGTCGGCTCGCCGCTGGCGACGTAGGCCTCGAGATCGGCCCTCGACGGCACCGCGAAGTGCACGGTGGTGGCCTCGGCTTCGGCCAGCCGGCACACAATGCCGTTGTCCTGCAAGCGGATCATGCAGTGACCCGTGTGGAGCCGACCGGAGGAGCCGGCCATCTGCTGCCAGCCGGCGAGTGCGGCCTCGGCAGAGGCGGGTTTGCCCGCCAATGTCCCGTCGCGGAAAAGCATGGAATCGCAGCCGATCACGACGCAGTCGGCACGGACTGCCGGATCGAGTCCGGCGACGACGGCGTCGGCCTTGGCCGTGGCGAGGGCGACCGTCACTTGCGCGGGTGTCGCCGCGGCGGCGAGCCCGGCGACGACGGCGTCCTCGTCGACGCCGGACACCACGATCAGCGGATCGATTCCGGCCTGCCGCAGGACTTTTCGACGACCGGGGGACGCCGAGGCGAGGACGACGCGCGTCATCGACGGCGCATGTGTGCCCGTTCCACGAGCGTCACCCGCTGCCAGCTGAAGGGCGTGTACCGCAGCCGGTCGACGGGATGACCCCAGAGGTTCTCTTCCTGCTCGCGCGATTCGGACGGCACGCTCGACGCGGCGGCCAGCACCGCGATCAGCGCGGCGAGCTCGTCCTGGCTCGGCTCACCCCTGACGACCTGGATGTGCGCCTCGTGATCCTGCTGGGCGGCGCTCTGCTCGTCGGTCACCGTCACTTCCGCCTCCACGCCGCCCTCGGTCATTGAATCGCCGCTCACAGGCGTTGAATTGTTCGCCCCGCTCACAGGGGAATGTTCCCGTGCTTCTTGGGCGGAATCTGCGTGATCTTGCGTTCCAGCAACCGCAGCGCGTTCGCGACGTAACCGCGCGTGTGCGACGGCGGGATCACCGCGTCGACGTACCCGCGTTCGGCCGCGATGTACGGGTTGACCAGGGTGTCCTCGTACTCCTGCTGCAGCTCCAGACGCAGCGCGTCGACATCCTCGCCGTTCTTGGCCGCCTCCTTGAGCTTGCTGCGGTACACGAAGCCGACGGCGCCGGAAGCGCCCATCACCGCGATCTGCGCGGTCGGCCAGGCGACGTTCACGTCGGCGCCCATCTCCTTGGACCCCATGACGCAGTAGGCGCCGCCGTAGGCCTTGCGGGTGATCACGGTGATCTTGGCGACGGTGGCCTCCCCGTAGGCATAGAGCAGCTTGGCCCCGCGCCGGATGATGCCGTTGTACTCCTGGCCGGTACCCGGCAAGAAGCCCGGCACGTCGACCAGCATCACGATCGGGACGTTGAAGCAGTCGCAGGTCCGGATGAACCGCGCCGCCTTCTCCGAGGCGTTGATGTCCAGGCAGCCGGCGAACTGTGTCGGCTGGTTGGCCACGATGCCGACCGGGCGGCCCTCGATGCGGCCGAACCCGACGATGATGTTCTGCGCGTAACCGGCCTGCACCTCGAGGAACTCGTCCTCGTCGAGAATGCGGGTGATGACCTCGTGCATGTCGTAAGGCTGGTTCGGGGAGTCCGGAATCAGCGTGTCCAGCTCGATGTCCTCGTCGGTGAGGTTGTCCTCGATCGGCCCCTCGGGAACCGCCTCCGGGTAGCGCGGCGGGTCGGCGTAGTTGTTGCTCGGCAGGTACGAGAGCAGTTCGCGCACATAGTCGAACGCATCCTGCTCGCCGGAGGCCACGTAGTGCGCCAGCCCCGACTTCGACATGTGGGTGTGCGCGCCGCCGAGTTCCTCCATCGTCACCTCTTCACCGGTGACGGTCTTGATGACGTCGGGTCCGGTGATGAACATCTGGCTGGTCTGGTCGACCATGATCACGAAGTCGGTCAGCGCGGGGGAGTACACGTGGCCGCCCGCCGCTGCGCCCATGATCAGCGAGATCTGCGGGATCACGCCGGAGGCCAGGATGTTGTTATGGAAGATGTTGCTGTACAAGCCAAGTGAGACCACGCCCTCTTGGATGCGCGCGCCCGCACCGTCGTTGATGCCGATCAACGGCCTGCCGGTCTTGATCGCCAATTCCTGCACCTTGACGATCTTCTCGCCGTACACCTCGCCGAGGCTGCCGCCGAAGACCGTCGCGTCCTGGCTGAAGATGCACACTTCGCGGCCGTCGATGGTGCCGTAACCGGTCACCACGCCGTCGCCGAGCGGGCGGTTGGCCTCCATCCCGAAGTTGGTGCTGCGGTGGCGGGCCAACGCGTCCAGTTCGACGAACGAGCCCTCGTCGAGCAGCGCCAGGATGCGTTCACGAGCGGTGAGCTTGCCCTTGGCGTGTGTCTTCTCGACCGCTTCCTCGCCGACCGGGTGCAAGGTCTCCTCGGCGCGCCTGCGCAGATCGGCCAGCTTGCCCGCGGTGGTGTGGATGTCGATCTCGTGTTCGCCTGACGGCTCGACCGACGGCTTCTGAACGGAGGTCATGGTGGTCGATGCTAACGAACGACCGGCGCGCGACCGACGGCGCGTCCTTAAGGTCCCCTTAAGGACGCCTCGCGCACCGCGCGCCGACCCGTCGGTGGTAGTAGTGAGGGCCGAACGCGTCTTGGAGATGGGAGTCCGATTCCGATGACCGCGCACCCGGCTCCGCTCGACGTCGAGGCGCTGCGCGAGCAGGTCTTCGCCGGTTCGCGCGCGTGGCGGCGCATCGACGTGGTGGCCGAGACCGGGTCGACCAACGCCGACTTGATCGCACGTGCCGGGGGCGGCGAGGACATCGCCGGCGCGGTGCTGATCGCCGAGAACCAGACCGCGGGCCGTGGCCGCCGGGGCCGCAGCTGGTCGGCGGTGCCGTTCGCGCAGATCACGATGTCGGTGGGCCTCGACGGGACCGAGGTGCCCAGCTCCGCCTGGGGCTGGCTGCCGCTGGCGACCGGCGTGGCCGTCGTCGACGCGGTCGCCGACACCGGTGTCACGGCCGGCCTGAAGTGGCCCAACGACGTACTCGCCGGAGGCGGCAAGCTGGCCGGAATCCTGGCCGAGGTCGCGGGCGGTCAACAGGCCGTCGTGCTCGGCGTCGGGCTCAACGTCTCGCTGCGCGGTGAGGACGTCGGCGTCGAGGGGGCCACCTCGCTGGTGGACCTCGGTGTCCCGGCACCCGACCGGCAGCGCCTGGTCGTACGCCTGCTGCACGAGCTGGGCAACCGCGTCGAATCGTGGGCTCGGGCAGCGGGCGCCGACGCCGGCCTTGCCGCCAACTATCGCGCCCGCAGCCTCACGCTGGGCCGGCGGGTCCGCGCGCTGCTGCCCGGCGATCAGCAGGTCGTCGGCGTGGCGCGAGACGTCGACGAGCAGGGTCGGCTGGTCATCGATGCCGACGGCCGGTCGGTGATCGTCTCCGCAGGCGACATCGTCCATCTGCGGCCCGACCAGTGATTTCGCTCTAAGGTCATCGCATGGGTTATCCCGACAATGTGCTCGCCTCGGACGAGCAGGTGGTCTTGCACCGCCATCCGCATTGGAAGCGGCTGATCGGGCCGGTCCTGGTATTGCTGCTGGTGACCGCGCTGGCCGCGTTCGGCGCCGGATATGTCAACACCATGGAGTGGGATCAGACCGCCCGCAACGTCGTGCTGATCGTGATCGGCGCGATCTGGCTGGTGATCATCGGGTGGCTGACGATCTGGCCGTTCCTGAGTTGGTGGACGACGCACTTCGTGATCACCGACCGCCGGGTGATGTTCCGGCACGGGGTGCTGACCCGGTCGGGAATCGACATCCCGCTGGCGCGGATCAACAGCGTCGAGTTCCGCCACGGATTGCTGGACCGCATGTTGCGGACCGGCACATTGATCATCGAGTCAGCGGCCCAAGACCCGATCGCGTTCGACGACATCCCGCGAGTGGAGCGGGTCCACTCGCTGCTGTATCACGAGGTCTTCGACACCCTGGGCTCGGAGGAGTCGCCGAGCTGAGCGGCGCCGCGGGCGCGTCGGCCGGGGCGGCGCAGCGGGGTGACGTTGCCTTCGGCGTGCTCGGCGGTGACCCCTTCGTGGTGGTCCTCGAGGAGTTCGGCGAGCCCGCCCGCGGTAAGCGACTCCATCGCCCGGTCCGGGTTGCGGCCGAATTCGTCGGGGAACACCCAGCGCCGGAACGCCCAGAACCGGAACGCCATCTGCAGCAGGTTGCCGATGATGTAGGCCGAGATGAAGTCGGCGATGTTCTCCACGGTCAGGCTGACTTCGGGCACCCGCAGCATCAGCACGTAGCTGGAGATCCACAGCGGGGCCATGCTCAACAGCACGCCGACCCCGCTGACGCCGAAGAACAGCAGCGCCTCGTGATGACGCTCGCGGCCGCCGCGGTCGCGGAAGCTCCACTCGCGGTTGAGGATGTAGGACGCGATCACCGCGACGATGCCCGCGATGATCTTCGCCGTGACCGGCTTGGGCTCGAGCACCGTCAGCTTGAGCGTGTAAAAGACCGATGTGTCGATGAGGAACGTCGTCGCGCCGACGATCGCGAACTTGATCAGTTCATGATGCCGCTCGAAGTACGGCCGTACCGGGCGGGGCAGCCGTGCGATCGTCGCATCGGTAAAGGACACAACAGGGCAGTGTACGGAAATACCGCACTCTACGTGTACTCATGCAGGTCGCAGCCGGTGCATCGGAACCGACCCGGCGCCGTGGACATGACACCATGAAGACGTGTCACAGAACCCCAAAGGGCCGCCGGTGGTGGCCATGGTCGGCGGTGGTCAGCTTGCCAGGATGACCCATCAGGCCGCGATCGCGCTCGGCCAGACGCTGCGCGTCCTCGCCGTGGACGCCGGCGACCCGGCCGCGCAGGTGAGCCCGGATGTGGTGTTGGGCACACACACCGATCTCGACGCGTTGCGCCGTGCCGCCTCCGGCGCCGACGCGCTGACCTTCGACCACGAGCACGTGCCCGCCGAACTGCTGGAAAAGCTGCTGGCCGACGGTGTCAACGTGGCTCCTCCGCCGTCGGCGCTGATCCACGCCCAGGACAAGCTGGTGATGCGCCGCAGGCTCGAGGCGCTCGGCGCGCCGGTGCCGCGGTTCGCGGCGGTCGACGACCTGTCCGACATCGACGCGTTCGCCGCACGGATCGAAGGTCCCGTCGTGGTCAAGACGGTGCGCGGCGGTTACGACGGCCGTGGGGTCACGCTGGCCGGCGACCTCGCCGAGGCGCGCGAGGCCGCTCAGCGCTACCTGGACGGCGGGGCGGACGTGATGGTGGAGGAGAGGGTCGCAATGCGGCGCGAACTGGCGGCCCTGGTCGCGCGTTCGCCGTTCGGGCAGGGCGCGGCGTGGCCGGTGGTGGAAACCGTGCAGCGCGACGGCATCTGCGTCGAGGTGATTGCACCGGCACCGGGCCTTGATGACGAGTTGCGCTCAGCGGCAGGGCAATTGGGCTTGCGGCTGGCCTCCGAACTTGGAGTCGTCGGGGTGCTGGCCGTCGAGTTGTTCGAAACCGTCGAAGGCGCCCTGCTCGTCAACGAGCTCGCCATGCGCCCGCACAACTCCGGGCACTGGACCATGGACGGCGCGCAGACCAGCCAGTTCGAACAGCACCTGCGTGCGGTCCTCGACTATCCGCTCGGCGACACCGCACAGGTCGTCCCGGTCACGGTGATGGCCAATGTGCTTGGCGCACAACAGACACCGGCGATGGCGATGGACGAGCGGCTGCACCACCTGTTCGCCAGGATGCCCGACGCGAAGGTGCATCTGTACGGCAAGGCCGAGCGGCCCGGCCGAAAGATCGGTCACGTCAACGTTCTCGGCGCGCCCGCCGGTTCTCTTGACGACGACGCGTTCGTCGCCGATGTGCGCGAACGCGCGGCCAGAGCGGCACACTGGTTGTCGCACGCGGAATGGACGGACGGATGGGATCCACATGAGTAGTGCTGCTGCGCCGCGGGTCGGCCTGATCATGGGCAGCGACAGCGACTGGTCGGTGATGGAGGACGCCGCGCACGCGCTTGCCGAGTTCGAGGTGCCCTTCGAGGTCGGCGTGGTCTCCGCACACCGCACGCCGGTCCGCATGCTCGAGTACGCCCAGAGCGCCGCGGACCGCGGGATCGAGGTGATCATCGCCGGGGCGGGCGGCGCGGCGCATCTGCCGGGCATGGTGGCCTCGGCGACCCCGCTGCCCGTCATCGGCGTGCCGGTGCCGCTGGCCAAGCTCGACGGCTTGGACTCGCTGCTGTCGATCGCGCAGATGCCCGCAGGCGTGCCGGTGGCCACGGTGTCGATCGGCGGCGCCCGCAACGCGGGCTTGCTGGCGGTGCGGATCCTCGGGTCGGCGGATGCGGCGCTGCGCAAGCGGGTCGTACAGTTCCAAGCCGACCTGCACGACACGGTTCTGCAGAAGGATGCGGCGCTGCGCGACCGCCTCCTCGGCGAATAGGGTGCCGGATCCGCGGGAGTAGGGTTACCGGCGAGTAGCAAGGAGTTTTTCATGGCCATCGGCAACCCGTCATTCGACCTCTTTCAGCTCTCCGACGAGCACAACGAACTGCGTGCGGTGCTGCGCGACCTCTGCGAGAAGGAGATCGCCCCGCACGCGGCCGACGTCGACGAGAAGGCGCGCTACACCGACGAGGCGCTGGCGGCGCTGACCTCGTCGGGGATGGCCGCCATCCACATCCCCGAGGAGTACGGCGGTCAGGGCGGCGACTCGATCGCGGCGTGCATCGTGATCGAAGAGGTCGCGCGGGTGTGCGCGTCGTCGTCGCTGATCCCGATCTGCAACAAGCTGGGCACCATGGGTCTGTTGCTGCGCGGCAGCGAGGAACTCAAGAAACAGGTGCTGCCGTCGATCGCCGCCGGTGAAGCCGTCGCGTCGTACGCGCTGTCCGAGCGTGAGGCCGGCAGCGACGCCGCATCGATGCGCACCAGGGCCCGCCGTGAGGGCGACGAGTGGGTGCTCAACGGCGCCAAGTGCTGGATCTCCAACGGCGGCCAGTCGACGTGGTACACGGTGATGGCGGTGACCGATCCCGACAAGAAGGCCAACGGCATCTCGGCGTTCGTCGTGCACCGCGACGATCCCGGCTTCTCCATCGGCGCCAAGGAGAAGAAGATGGGCATCAAGGGATCGCCCACCACGGAGTTGTACTTCGAGGACTGCCGGATCCCCGCCGACCGGATCATCGGCGAGGAGGGCACCGGTTTCAAGACCGCGCTGGCCACCTTGGACCACACTCGGCCGACGATCGGTGCGCAGGCGGTCGGCATCGCGCAGGGCGCGCTCGACGCGTCGATCGCATATGTCAAGGAGCGCAAACAGTTCGGCAGGCCGATCGCCGACTTCCAGGCGGTGCAGTTCATGCTCGCCGACATGGCGATGAAGATCGAGGCCGCGCGGTTGACGGTGTACTCCGCCGCCGCCAGGGCCGAACGCGGTGAGTCCGAACTCGGGTTCATCTCCTCGGCGTCGAAGTGCTTGGCCTCCGATGTCGCGATGGAGGTCACCACGAACGCGGTCCAACTGTTCGGCGGTTACGGCTACACCACCGACTTCCCGGTCGAGCGGATGATGCGCGACGCCAAGATCACCCAGATCTACGAGGGCACCAACCAGATTCAGCGCGTGGTGATGTCCCGCGCGCTGCTGAAATAGGCCCCGCTCAGGTGTACTCGATGAAGGTGCCCATCCCCGCTTCGAGGTGATATGTGTTGTGGCAGTGGGTGATCCACCGCCCGGGGTTGTCGGTGTCGAAGTCGATGTCGACGGTGCGCAGCGGCGCGACGAGCACCGTGTCCTTGCGGGCCCGCGGGCCGTCGGCCCCCATCACCTGGAACGTGTGGCCGTGTAAGTGCATGGGGTGGAACATCTTCGACTCGTTGACATAGCGGATGCGCACGCGCTGGTCACGTGTGACCGCGTATCCGTCGCGGGGCGGGTCGTAGCGCTTTCCGTTGATCGTCCAGCTGTAGCCGTCGACCGGACCGGCCAACCGCATGTCGATGACCTGCTGGGCGGCGCGGTCGGGCAGGTTCACCTCGGGTGTGGCCGCCAGCGTCGCGGTGTCGAGCGGAGGCTGAGTCCGCAGCGTCGCGACGTAGTCGTCGATGTTGCCCGTGCCTGCCTTGTTGTTGACGCGCATGTCGAGCCGCGCGTAGCCCTCCTTGCGGTACGCCGCGGCGATGACCGGCGCCGACGCCTGCAGGGTGACGATCGCATCGGCCCGTTCTCCCATCCCGAGGATGACCGAATCGGCCTGCCTGGACTCGACCGGGAACCCGTCGGTCGCGATCACCCGCAGCGGGTGTCCGGGCACGCCGACCTGGAACGCGGTGTCCGAACCGGCGTTGATAACACGTAGCCGGATGCGTTGTCCGGCACGATAATCGACGACCTGCGGATCGGCGGTCACCCGTCCGTTGATGACGTAGTAGGGGTAGGTGACGTCGCCGCCGTCGTCGCCGAGCGGGGTGGCCGGGGTGATGCCGGCGTCCGGGATGTTCGGCATCGCCGGCATGCCCGCCTTGTTCAGTTCGGCAAGGACCTGGTCGGGGGTGCGGCCGGTGCCGTCGACCCAATCGTCGAGCACGACGACGAGTTCGTCGTCGTAGTCGGCGCCGTCGGCGGGGTCTTCGATGATCAGCGGGCCGTAAAGCCCGCGGTCGAGTTGGGTGCCCTCATGGGAGTGGTACCAGTACGTCCCGGCGTCGGGCACGACGATGTCGTAGGTGAACGACTGGCCCGCGGGCACGGCGGGCTGCGTCAACACGGGCACGCCGTCCATGGCGTTGGGGATGGCCAGACCGTGCCAGTGGATGGTGGTCGGGGCGGGCAACCCGTTGTCCAGTTGTGCGCGCATCCTGTCGCCTCTGCGGATCCGGATCTCCGGGCCGGGCACCCGGTCGCCGTACGCCCAGGTGCGGACGGTGACTCCGCCGAGGTCGACGTCAACTTCGGCAGGGGTGAACGTGATGTCGAACCCCGGCCCCGAGGCCCGATCGGCCGACGCGGGCTCGGGCGTCTTCGACGAACAGCCGCCCACGACGGCGGCCGCCACGCCCGCCGACAGCACGAAGAATTCGCGCCGGCCGATCACGCCCTCCAGCGTGGCACTGCGGGGGCTTCAGCGTCGGCGAAAGCCCCATTTCGCCGGAACGACTTCTCAGCCCTTGGTGACCTTCTCGGTGGCCCTGCGGCGGTCGGCCAGCGCGGCATCGGCATTGGCCACCTGCACGAGCGAGGCGCCGACGGCGAAGACGGCCAGCATGTGGTCGACGAGCTCGTCGGCGGTATCCCATCCGGCGCTGGACAGCACCCGGTCGGATGCGGTGAAACCCTGTGCCGCGGCGGACTGGCGGGCCGCGGCGAGTACCTCGTCGACGCCGCGGCCGTTGAGCGCGGGGCCGGGCATGCGCTCCGGTGAGATCTGGTCGCCGTGTACCCGCACCGCGGTGGCGTAGTCGGTGACACCGACCGGCAGATCGGCCGCGGGCTTGCCGAACGGATCCAGCGACAGCACCGCGACCTCGCCTATTCCGCTGCCCATCCCGACGGCCTCGTCGGCCTCGGCCAACCGGTCCGCGGTGCACAGCGCGACGTCGGCGGAGTCCACCGAAGCGTCCCCGAGCACCACCTCGGCACCGATCCACCAGATACCGAAGAACACGGCGGCACTCTGCCAGTGTGCGGGCAGCAGGACCGCGATGCGAGACGACGGGCCTGCGCCCAACTCATCGCGTAACAGGTTGGCGGTCTTGGCGGCCCAGTTCGCGAGCGTGGCGGTGGACAACTCGATGCGTTCGCCGGTTGCGTCGTCGTAGTAGGTGATGCGGGGGCCTGCGGGGTCCGAGGCCATGAGCGGGTCGAGGATTGCCCCACTGACGGTCGTCACGCTCGTCGACGTTAGTTGACGCACTCCGGGTCGTCGGATCCGGCGGTCAGGATCGGCGACGGGGGCGGAGCGGTCTCGGTCGAACCGACGGCCACCGAACCGGTGGTCAGCGTCGGAACGTTGCTGCCGTCCAGGCCCGAACCCGGACCGGTGTAGTCGTCGGCCAGCACCACGCGAACGTGCCCCGGGGCCACCGACGGGTCCTCGACGATCGCCAACTCGCCCAGGTCCTTCGAGACAGCCTGTGCGCCAAGGTCATCGGCCTTGTTGGCGCGAACCTGGGTGGTGGCCACCGGGTCGCCCTCGTGGTTGCCCGTCGCACCGGGGGTGAACCCCTTGTTGGTCAGCACCTGCGACACCGCGGCGGCCAGGCCGTTGACCTCGGTGGCGTTGACCACCTCGACGGTGGTCTTGTCGGGCGTGTAGGCGATCTCCTCGGTCTTTCCTTCGCCCTGATCGTGCAACAGGCCTTCGACCCAGCTCTTGACCTCACTGGGGTCCACGCGCACGACGCTCTGCATCCCGTCGTCGCTCCAGCCGTTCTCCTGCAGCACCGGAATGGTGGCGAACGCGACGTTGCCCGCGGCCAGCTTCTGCAGGTGCTCGGCGAATTGCATGACGTCCCAACCGTCGGAGAGCACGACGGAGCGCTGCACGGCGTCCTGCAGCCGGTTCAAGGTGGCCGGACTCGACAGCGTCTTACCGGAGATCACCTCGTGCGCAAGGGAAGCCATCACCGCCTGCTGGCGCGTCACCCGGTCGAGGTCGCCGCGTGGCAGATCGTGGCGCTGCCGGACGAAGCTCAGCGCCTGCGGACCGTTGAGCTTCTGCCAGCCCGCAGGAAAGTCGGCTCCCGAAAGGGGTTCGTACACGGGCTCTTTCAAGCACACGTTGACGCCACCGAGGGCGTCGGTGATCAACGCGAAGCCCAGCAGCCCGATCTCGGCGTAGTGGTCGACGGTGACGCCGGTGAGGTTGGCCACCGTCTTGATCAGGGCCTCGCGCCCGGCTTCCTTGGCCTGCGGTTCGGCTTCGGCCGGGTCCACGCCCTTCTGCTCGACGAGCTCGGTCATCTTCTCGAGATGTTCCGAGCCGTATACGCCGTTGATCTTCATCTTGCCGATGCCCGGTGCCTCGACATAGGAGTCGCGCGGGATCGAGATGGCGGTCGCGGATTTTCCGTTGTTGGGGACGCGGATCAAGATGATCGTGTCGGTGTTGGTGGCTTCGTCGTCGCCCGCCCGCAGCGTCGCCAGTTCCTCCTGGGATAGAGGATTCCCGTGCGCGTCGGTGCGGCTATCCATGCCGACGAGCAGGATGTCGATCGCGCCGTCTTCGCCGCCCTCGCCCAGCGCGATCGACGAGATGTGGTTGATGCCGGATTCGAACGAGCGGATCTTGCCCCACGCGACGCCCGTACCGACCACGATCGCCAAGGCCGCGGACACGGCGATGACACGGAGCATTCGACCGGGCATCAGCCCAGGCTACTGGCGAGACGGGCACGAAGCGGGTAGCGCGCCTCGGCGTGCCAGACTCGTGACCATGACTTCTCGCGGGCCGGGCCGGATCGTCATTCCCGGTGCAGGCGGCATGGTCGGTCGGGTTCTCGCAGCTCAGGCCCGCCAGCAGGGCCGCGAGGTGCTGGCGCTGACGTCGTCGGAGCTCGACATCACCGATGCGGCGGCCGCCCAGCGTGTCATCGAATCCAGTGACGTGGTGATCAACTGCGCCGCGTACACCAACGTGGACGCGGCCGAGACCGAACAGGACCGTGCGCACGCGGTCAATGCCGACGGACCGGCTCACCTCGCGCGGGCGTGCGCGGCCGTCGGCGCCCGCCTGATCCACATCTCGACCGACTACGTGTTCTCCGGCACAGCGCGCCGCCCGTATGAGATCGACGAAGAGACCGCGCCGGTGAACGTCTACGGCCGCACCAAACTCGCTGGGGAGCGGGCGGTGTTGGCCGCCCTGCCCGGCGCGCACGTCGTGCGCACGTCGTGGGTGTACGAAGGCGGCGACGGTACGGACGTCGCCGCGACCATGCGCCGAAAGGCGGCCGGCGACGACACGGTCGAGGCGGTGGCCGACCAGACCGCATCCCCGACCTACGCCGGTGACCTCGCCGCGGCGCTGCTGGAGATCGCCGACGGCGCGATCAGTGCACCGGTGCTGCACGCCGCCAACGACGGGGAGGCCAGCCGCTACGACCAGGCGCGCGCGATCTTCGAGGCCGTCGGCGCAGACCCCGGGCGGGTGCGGCCCGTCGCCGGCGCCGAAAACCCACGGCCCGCGCAGCGTCCGACGTACACCGCGCTGTCGGGCCGGCGGTCCGCCGATGCCGGCCTCACCCCGCTGCGACCGTGGCGCGAGGCGCTCGCGGATGCGCTGTCGCGGTACGGGCGTGGCGGCCCGATACCCTCGACGCCGTGAGTTCGGAACGGGTGGCACATGAGTGACGAGTTGGTGGTCGTCACTGTGACGTACTCGCCGGGTCCACACCTCAACCGGTTCCTGGCGACGCTGTCGCACGCCACCGACCGGCCGGTGACAGTGGTGATGGCCGACAACGGCTCGACCGACGGCGCACCCGAAGAGGCGCTCGCACGCTATCCCAACGTCCGATTGCTGCCCACCGGCGGCAATCTCGGATACGGCAGCGCGGTGAACCGCGCAGTCGCGGAGTACCTGACGGAGTCGGACAACAACGACTTCTTCATCGTGGCCAACCCCGACGTGCAGTGGGGTCCGCGCAGCATCGACATCCTGCTGGAGGCCGCTGCCCGCTGGCCGCACGCGGGTTCGCTCGGCCCGCTGATCCGCGACCCGGACGGTGCGGTGTACCCGTCGGCGCGGCACCAGCCCAGCCTCGTGCGCGGCGGGATGCACGCCGTCGTGGGGCCGTTCTGGAAGTCCAACCCGTGGACCGCCGAATACCGCCAGGAGCGCCGGGAGCCCAGCGAACGCGCCGTCGGCTGGCTGTCGGGATCGTGTCTGTTGCTGCGCCGGTCCGCGTTCGAGGAGATCTCGGGCTTCGACGAGCGCTACTTCATGTACATGGAGGACGTCGACCTCGGTGATCGACTCTCGCGGGCGGGCTGGCAGAACGTGTATGTGCCGGCGGCCGAGGTTTTGCACGACAAGGGTCACGCGACCGGCAAGGACCCCGCGCGCAACTTGGCCGCCCATCACACCAGCACCTACACTTTCCTCGCGGATCGATACCCCAGGTGGTGGCAGGGTCCGCTGCGGTGGACGATCCGAAGCTCGCTCGCCGCACGTGCGGGCCTGGTGGTCCGCAACTCACGACGCAACCGGGCGAAAGGACGGCGCAAGTGAATCCCGCACACGTCGACGCCGTCATCCTCGTCGGTGGCTTGGGCACCCGGCTGCGGCCGCTGACCCTGTCCGCGCCCAAGCCGATGCTGCCGACGGCCGGCTTGCCGTTTCTGACGCACCTGTTGTCGCGCATCGCCGAGGCCGGTATCGAGCATGTCGTGCTGGGCACGTCGTACAAGGCCGCGGTGTTCGAGTCCGAGTTCGGCGACGGATCCAAATTCGGCCTGCAGATCGAATACGTCGTCGAGACCGAACCGCTGGGCACCGGCGGCGGCATCGCCAACGTCACGGGGAAGCTGCGCCACGACACCGCGCTGGTGTTCAACGGCGACGTGTTGTCGGGTGCCGACCTTCGCGCGCTGCTGGACTCGCATGAGGACAACGCCGCCGACGTGACGCTGCACCTGGTGCGTGTCGGTGACCCTCGGGCGTTCGGTTGCGTGCCAACCGATTCCGACGGCATGGTGACCGCCTTCCTCGAGAAGACCCAAGACCCGCCGACCGATCAGATCAACGCCGGCTGCTACGTGTTCAAGCGCGAGGTGATCGAGCGCATACCCAAGGGTCGGGCGCTTTCGGTCGAACGCGAGGTGTTCCCGGGCCTGCTTTCCGACGGGCTCCGGGTGTGCGGCTACGTCGATTCCACCTACTGGCGCGACATGGGCACACCGGAGGATTTCGTACGGGGATCGGCGGATCTGGTACGCGGTATCGCGCCGTCGCCTGCGCTCGGCGGGCACCGCGGGGAAAAGCTGGTGCACGACGGCGCCAGCGTCGCACCAGGGGCGCTGTTGATTGGTGGCGCGGTGGTCGGTCGCGGCGCCGAGATCGCCGGGGGCGCACGGTTGGACGGCGCGGTCATCTTCGACGGCGCGCGGGTGGGCGCCGGCGCGGTGATCGAACGCTCGATCGTCGGGTTCGGTGCCCGCATCGGCCCGCGCGCGCTGATCCGCGACGGTGTGATCGGCGACGGCGCCGACATCGGTGCCCGCTGCGAGCTGTTGCGCGGTGCACGGGTGTGGCCGGGGGTGACGATTCCCGACGGCGGGATCCGGTTCTCGACCGACGTCTAGCCCGCGATTTCGGTGTCGTTGGTTGCGCTGAGCGCAACGGATGACACCGAAATCACCTGGCGCGGGCGGCCGCCGCCAACTGTGTGAGACCGAAATCGCAATCCTCGGGCAGCGCGTCCAACGGCCACCACCGCAGGTCCAAAGACTCGTTGCTGATGGCGATTTCGGCGTCGGCGGGCGCGTGGACGATGAACTGCATGTCGAGGTGACGCGT
The DNA here is from genome assembly GCF_002245535.1 of Mycobacterium lehmannii. GTDB lineage: Bacteria > Actinomycetota > Actinomycetes > Mycobacteriales > Mycobacteriaceae > Mycobacterium > Mycobacterium lehmannii. The sequence goes on from NZ_NKCN01000002.1 coordinate 195,071, forward strand.
CGGCACCCCCAGCGAGCACGTGACGGGGTGGACGTGCAGCGCGGCCATGGTCGGGTCGATCGTGAGACCACCGATGCCGGACTCCTCGGTGGCCTCTCGCAGTGCGGCCGTCACGACATCGGGATCGGTCGGCTCGCAATGCCCGCCGAGTTGCAGCCATCGCCCGAACCGGGGGTGCAGTGTCAGCAGTGCGTGGGTCCCGGTGTGGTCGAGCACGAGGGCCGACCCGGTGACGTGGCCCGCGACGCATTCACGCAGGCAACCGTCGGGTCGGGCCGCCAAGAACGCCAACACCGCGTGCCGCAGGGTGTCCTGTGCGGGATCCGGTGCGCGCCAACGGCTCAGCACCTCCACCGCTGATGCGTGCAGGCTCACTTGCGCACCAGCAGTCCGTCGGTCGGCACGGGAGGCCGCGGGCCGGACGGCGGCCCGTCCTGCGCGTAGCCGATCGCGATCGCGCCCAACGGTTCCCAGTCCTCGGGCAGGTCGAGCTCCTCACGGACGATGTCGGGGGCGAAGATCGTCGACCCGATCCAGCAGCTCCCGACACCCCGCACCGCCAACGCCACCAGAAGCGCCTGCACCGCCGCGCCGACCGCGACGGTGAACATCGTGTGCTCTGCGGCCGTGCGGTCGGCGTCCGGATAGTCGTGCGCGCCGTCGGGCACCAAAAACGGGATGACGACCTCCGGTGCGTCGTAGAGGATCCGGCCGCGTTCGACGCGACGCTCGACGGCGTCGGCGGCACGCCCGTCGGCGGTGAGGTCGGCGCGCCACTTGTCCTTCATCCGATCGAGCAGGACCTTCCGTCGGGCGGGATCCTGTAACCACACGAACCGCACCGGTCGGGTGTGATGCGGCGCCGGCGCCGTGAGGGCCTCGGCGACAGCGGATTCCACCAGCTCCGGATCTACGGGCTCGGCCGTGAACTGCCGCACCGATCGGCGCAACAGCTGCGCCTGACTCCTGCCGAGCGCGATGGCCTCCTCGGTGCCGAGCCAGAACAGGTCCTCCTCGCCCGCCCGCACCAGCCGGCGCGCGGTGGAACCGTCGTCGGGCAGCCGTAACCCGCGCACCACCGCGACCGGGATGTCGGTCAGCTTGCCCTTCACCAGATCCGCTGCCGCGGCGATCTCGTCGGCCACCGCGATCTCGGTGACGATCAGTTCGTTGCCGTGCCGGTCGACCGAACCGCCGTAACCGTGCAGCACGGTCACGCCGGCCGCGCCGATCGCCACGTCGGTCTGCCCGTTGCGCCAGGCCCGGCCCATGGTGTCGGTGACGACGACGCCGACCGTCACGCCGAGCCGCTCGCGCAGCGCGGACGCCAGTGCCGCGGCGCTGGCGTCGGGATCGGTTGGCAGCAGCGCGAGTTCGGCGGAGTCGACGTTGGAGCCGTCGACACCAGCTGCGGCCTGAACCAGCCCGATCGCGTTCTCGGTGATCAACGTGCGGCCCTTGCGCGCCAGCACGCGGACCGCCTCGGCGTCGATGAGCCTGCGCCGCAGCACGTCGCGCTCCTCGGGGTCGATCGGCGCATCGACGATGCGGCCCTCGCACTTCGACATCACCTTGCTGGTGACCACGACGATGTCGTCGTCACGCAGCCACGGCGCGGCCTCGGCGATCGCCGAGGCAAGGTCGTCGCCGGGGCGGAACTCGGGCAACCCCGCAATGGGCAGCAGCTCCACCGCGGCGGCCGAGCCATGGTCGCCGCTCGGGGGCGCCGTTGAGCCGGGGTCGCCGCCGCTCATGGCTTCACGCCTGCCAAATCCATTCCGGCGCGAACCATCTCGGCGGTGACCTCGGGGTCGGTCATGAGCAGTGGCACCGCACGCACGTCGACACCGTCGATCGCCGCGCCGTCTCCCTCGTGCACCAACCAGCCGTCGAGGATGCCGACACCGGAGCGCGCGCCGTAGTGTTTGCCCACGGCTTCGGACGTGCTCGGCACGCCGATCACCGACAGGCATTCATCGGCCATGCCGCGCAACGGCTTTCCGCCGATGATCGGGGAGTAGCCGATGACCGGCGCCGGTGTGGAACGCAGCGCGCCGCGGATACCGGGTACGGCCAGGATCGCGCCGATGCTCACCACCGGGTTGGACGGCGCGATGAGCACGACGTCGGCGGCTTCGATGGCCTCGGCGACGCCGGGTCCGGCAGTGGCCTTTTCGGCGCCGACGAAAGCGAAGCTGTGCGTTGGTACTTTCGCCCGGTATCGCACCCACCACTCCTGAAAGTGGATGGCACGTTTCTCGCCTGCGTACTCGCCGGGTCCGGGATCGGTAATGACGACGTGGGTTTCGCTCCGGTCGTCACTGGCGGGCAGCAGCCTGGCCCCGGGGGCCCATCGCGCACACAGCGCCTCGGTCACCTGCGACAGCGGATAGCCCGCGCGCAACATCTGGCTGCGCACGAGATGTGTCGCCAGGTCCCGGTCTCCGAGGCCGAACCAGTCGGGCTGCACGCCGTAGGCCGCGAGTTCCTCCTTGGCATGCCAGGTTTCGTTGCGATGTCCCCAGCCGCGTTCGGGATCGATACCTCCGCCGAGGGTGTACATGCAGGTGTCGAGGTCCGGACAGATCCGCACGCCGAACATCCACGCGTCGTCACCCACATTGACCACTGCAGTCAATTCGTGCTCAGCAGTATCATCAGTCCCAGCAGTACCTTTGGCGCCACCAAACTGCCCAAGCCCCAACAGATGTTGCACGCCAAGCAGGAAGCGGGCGCCGCCGACGCCGCCGACCAGTACGGTGACCTTCACATCGACCGAGCGTAGGCCGTCCAACCGAATTCGGTACGGGCAGGAGCGGCGGCCCGGGCCGGTGGGCGGGAGTGTGATGGACACGCCGAGGTCACGACTCGCCGTATTTCGATCACGGAATGGTATGAATTCCTGTTCTAGAGCTTGACCAGGGCGACTGACGCGTGTGTAATCACAGCAGTGTCATTTCCCGGTAGGCCATCCGGTTCCGGTGCCGCAGACCGAGATTCGATCACTTGTTCGAATTGGAAGTGTTCCGCATCTCTGCGGGCCACTTATAGGGGATCAACGAGACCAGGTGAGGAGGCGGAAGATGTCTTTTGAGTACGGCGATTTCGATCGTCTGGTTCGGTTCGACAGCCGAGTCTTCGGCTCAGTAGACAGCGCGCCGCACGCCCATTCGGAACCGGCACCGGTTGAGACGCCCCGGCGTCCCCAACTGAGTTTGGTGCCCGACCCGATCGAGGTGGCGCCGGCACTGACACCGGAGGACGAACTCTGGCAGGAGAAGGCGCTGTGCGCCCAAACCGACCCCGAGGCGTTCTTTCCGGAGAAGGGCGGCTCGACGCGCGAAGCCAAGCGCATCTGCCAGGGCTGCGAGGTGCGCGACGCCTGCCTGGATTACGCGTTGGCGCATGACGAGCGCTTCGGTATCTGGGGCGGCCTGTCCGAGCGCGAGCGTCGCCGCCTCAAGCGCGGAATCATCTGAGCCGCGAGATCAGTCGTCGTCGATCGTCGGGTCGATGACGGAAGGCTCGACGCCCAGATATGTGGCGACCTGAGCCACCAGGATTTCATGCAGCAGCTCCTCGAGCTCGACTGAATCCTTGGCCCGCCGCTCGATTGGTTTGCGAAACAGCACAATTCGCGCGCGTGTGGCGTTCCCCCTGACGTCCACGCCCGCCGGGATCAGCCGGGCCAGCGCGATCGGCCCGTCGGCGATCACTTCCGGCGGCCACTGCACACTGTCGGGATCCTTGGGCGCAATGCGTGGTATCTCGTCCACCGCGACGTCCAGTGTCGCCAGCCGGTCCTGCCAACGCCGCTCGATCGGCTCGTAGGCCTCCAGCACCGCCATGTCGAACCTCTCGGCGCGACTGCGCCAGCCTGGCACGGTCGGGGGGAGTAAGGGCCCGCGCATCCCGCGACCCCGGCGCGCGCGCATGTGTCCACGCTTGGCCACCGCTTGGGTGCTCCTTTCGTGCGCGATGAACTGGATCGTAACGGTTCGAGATCGGCCGTCGGCAGGCTGCGCGTGTCCGGCGGCATGCGGAGTGCGGCCACGATAGCCTTCCGCTGTGAACGTTCCCCGTCGCTGCTGCCGGCCCGGGTGTCCGCACTATGCGGTCGCGACGCTGACATTCGTCTACGCCGACTCCACGGCGGTCGTCGGCCCCCTCGCGACGGTGGCCGAACCGCATTCATGGGACCTGTGCGTCGTGCACGCCGGCCGCGTCACCGCGCCCCGCGGCTGGGAACTGGTGCGGCACGCCGGCCCGCTGCCCTCACATCCGGACGAAGACGACCTCGTCGCGCTGGCCGATGCGGTCCGAGAGGGGCGCGACGTCGCTCCGCCGATCAACCGGATGGCGACCGGGTTCTCCGACCCCGTCACCGGTGCACCCGGCGGCTCGCTGATGGCGCCGCCTGCCAGGCGACCCGAGTCCAACGGCCGCCGCCGCGGCCATCTGCGGGTGCTGCCGGACCCCACCGACTAGCCGACGTGCACGTCTGTCCGGACCGTTAGGCTGGCGCCAGTAGTAGTCCGTGTCACAAGGAGTCCTAATGTCCCGGCCCGCCGCGGCGGTTCATCGCGTCATCAAGGCTTATGACGTGCGCGGCCTGGTCGGTACGGAACTCGACGAGTCGTTCGTCGCCGACGTGGGCGGCGCCTTCGCCCGCCTCGTCCGAGACAGCGCCTCGCAGGTCGTCGTCGGCTACGACATGCGGGCCAGCTCACCCGCACTGGCGGACGCGTTCGCCGATGGCGTGACCGCCCAGGGCCTCGACGTGGTGAGGATCGGACTCGCCTCGACAGACCAGCTGTACTTCGCGTCGGGCCTCATGGACTGCCCCGGCGCGATGTTCACCGCGAGCCACAACCCGGCCGCCTACAACGGCATCAAGCTCTGTCGCGCCGGCGCCAAACCCGTGGGCAAGGACACCGGCCTGTCGACCATCGCCGAAGAGGTCATCGCCGGCGTCCCCGGCTACGACGGTGCGCACGGCACGATCAACGACCGCGACGTGTTGGCCGACTACGGCGAGTTCCTGCGCTCGCTGGTGAGCCTTGCCGACCTGCGACCGCTCAAGGTCGCCGTCGACGCGGGCAACGGCATGGCGGGCCACACCACGCCCGCGGTGCTGGGGCCGATCTCGGGTATCACGCTGGCGCCGCTGTACTTCGAACTCGACGGCACGTTCCCCAATCACGAAGCCAACCCGCTGGATCCGGCGAACCTGACCGATCTTCAGGCCTTCGTCGTGCAGACCGGCGCCGATATCGGCCTGGCGTTCGACGGAGACGCCGACCGGTGTTTCGTCGTCGACGAGAAAGGGCATCCGGTCTCGCCGTCAGCGGTGACCGCGTTGGTCGCCGCGCGGGAACTCGGCAGGGAGATCGGCGCCACGGTGATTCACAACCTGATCACCTCGCGGGCAGTGCCCGAACTGGTGACGGAGCGCGGCGGTACGCCGGTTCGCAGCCGCGTCGGGCATTCCTATATCAAGGCGCTGATGGCCGAGACCGGCGCGATCTTCGGCGGAGAACATTCGGCGCACTACTACTTCCGCGACTTCTGGGGCGCCGACTCCGGAATGCTGGCCGCCCTCCACGTGTTGGCCGCGCTCGGCGAACAAGACCGGCCGCTGTCGGAGATCATGGCCGACTACCAGCGCTACGAGGCGTCCGGCGAGATCAACTTCACCGTCACCGACGCCGAGCGATGCGTCGACGAGGTGCTCAAGGCGTTCGGCAACCGGATCCACTCCATCGACCACCTCGACGGTGTGACCGTCGACCTCGGCGAGGGCACCTGGTTCAACCTGCGCATGTCCAACACCGAACCGCTGCTGCGACTCAACGTCGAAGCCCGCACCACCGACGAGGTCGACCGGATCGTCGGACAGGTCTCCGACACCGTCCGTGGGCGACTCCCGTCCAACTCCGAGGTGGTCACGTGACCACCGGGCCGTCTCCTTCGGCCGCGATCATCGACCTCGACGACGTCGACGCACTGCTCGGCGCCGACCGCGACGGCCAGCTGCGCGCCGCGTCGATGGCGGGCGCCCAGGTGCGTGCCACCGCCGCCGCGCTCGCGGAGGGCGAACTCGATTCTCTGCGCACCGACGGGACACCGCGGACGGTGATCTGGGTCGCCGGTCGCGGCAATGCGGAAACCGCCGGATCGCTGCTCGCTTCGGCATGGGGCGGATCGGTGGCCGCACCCATCGTCGTCGCCTCCGAGGTGCCGCCGTGGATCGGCCCATTGGATGTCTTGGTCGTCGCGGGCGACGACCCGGGCGATCCCGCTCTGGTGAACGCGGCCGCCACCGGAGTGCGCCGCGGGGCGCGCATCGTGGTCGCCGCGCCGTATGAAGGGCCGCTGCGCGACGTCGCGGCCGGTCGGGCGGCGGTGCTGTCGCCCAGGGTGTGGGTGCCCGATGAGTTCGGGTTCGTTCGCTACCTCGCCGCAGGCCTGGCCACCCTCGACGTCGTCGACCCCACCATGCACGTCGATCTCGACGCGATGGCCGACGAACTCGACGCCGAGGCGCTTCGCAACAGCGCGAACCGAGAGCTGTTCACCAATCCGGCCAAGACACTGGCCGAACGGATGTCGGAGCGCGAAGTGGTGCTGGCCGGCGACAGCGCGGCGACGCTGGCGCTGGCCCGGCACTGCGCGGCCACCATGTTGCGCGTCGCCCATCGGGTCGTCGCCGCCGCCGGCTTCGCCGATGCGCTCGTCGTGCTGCGCGGCGGCATGGGGGGCACGTCGGCGGCGGACCGGGAGCAGTCGATGTTCCACGACGAACAGATCGACGGTCCGCTTCCCCGGCGGATGCGCACATTCGTGCTCACCACCGATGCCGAGCAGCCGATCGTCGCCGCCCGGGCCGCGGATCTGGACGATGTCGATGTGATCAGCGCCCAGGACGTGCCGGAACTGCCGGAGGCAGCAGCGGTGCCGGACGCGTCGACGGCGGCGGGCAGCATGGAGCAACAGTTGGCCATGCTCGCCGTCCGCTTGGAGATGACCGCCGTCTACCTGAAACTAGTTCGAGGTTAGCCAAGTGCACTTGCTACGCGGAGCGGTGCGGACCTATGCCTGGGGTTCGCGCACCGACATTGCCGAGTTCACTGGAAAGCCCAGTCCCACAGCACATCCCGAAGCCGAGCTCTGGTTCGGCGCCCATCCCGGTGACCCTGCCATGTTGGAGACCGAAGCCGGTGAGCTTTCGCTGCTGGATGCGCTGCGTGACGATCCCGAGGGGCAGTTGGGCGCGGCGGTCTGCGCGCGCTTCGGCGAGGCGCTGCCGTTTCTGGTCAAGGTGCTGGCCGCTGACGAGCCGCTGTCGCTGCAGGCGCATCCCAGCGCCGAGCAGGCGGTCGAGGGCTATGAACGGGAGAACAGGCTCGGTATCCCGGTCTCGGCGCCCAACCGCAACTACCGCGACCCCAGCCACAAGCCCGAATTGATCGTGGCCGTGCGGCCGTTCGAGGCGCTCGCCGGTTTCCGGCCGGTGCCCCGAACCATTGAGTTGATGCGTGCGCTCGAGGTCAGCGATCTTGATCCGTTCGTCAACCTGCTCTCCGGCCAACCGGACGGCGACGGACTGCGCGCGTTGTTCACGACCTGGATCACCGCGCCCCAACCCGATCTCGATGTTCTGGTGCCCGCGGTGATCGACGGGGCCATCCACTACGTGTGTTCGGGCAGAGACGAATTCGCGGCCGAGGCGAAGACGGTGCTTGAACTCGGCGAACGGTATCCCGGTGACGCCGGTGTGCTGGCGTCCCTGTTGCTGAACCGCATCACCCTGAGTCCTGGCGAAGGCATCTACCTGCCCGCGGGTAACCTGCACACCTATCTCAGCGGCGTCGGCGTCGAGGTGATGGCCAACTCCGACAACGTGTTACGCGGTGGGCTGACGCCCAAGCACGTCGATGTCCCCGAGTTGTTGCGGGTGCTCGACTTCACGCCCGCCGAAGACGTGGTGGTCCGGCCCGAAAACGTCGAAGACGGCATCGAATGGGTGTACCGCACCCCGGCTCAGGAGTTTTCGCTGTCGGTGCTCGACATCGACGCCGAGAGGCTCGGTTACGAGATCGACGCGCCCACGCGGCACGACGGTCCGCAGCTGTTGCTGTGCGCCGAGGGTTCGACGGTGGTGCACGCCAAGGGCGGCACCGTCACGCTGACCCGGGGATCTGCGGCGTGGGTTCCCGCCGACGAGGGGCCGATCCGGCTGGCGGCCACCGAACCGACGAAGCTTTTCCGCGCCACGGTCGGCATCTAACGCTCAGTGCGCCGCGTCCTCCTTGGGGCGGCGGCCGAACGGCAACACATGCACCACCGCGACGACGATCGCGCCGACCACCAGGCCGATGACCGCCGACGCGGCCGTGTTCACCAGCCACGCCAGCACGCCGCCGATGCCGCCCACGGCATCGCGGACGATCTCCTCGAGGTGGTGCACGAAGCCGTACGGCAGGTGCCAACCCAACTCGTCGGTTCCCAGCAGCAGGATGTGGCCGCCAACCCACAGCATCGCGACCGTGCCGATGAGTGACAGCGCCGCAAGCAGTTTCGGCATCCCGGCCACCAGGCCGCGGCCGATCTTCTGCGCGAACGTCGAACTGCGTTGAGCCAGTCGTAGCCCGATGTCGTCCATCTTCACGATGCCGGCTACCACGCCGTACACCGCGATCGTGATCACGATCGCCACGACGATCAGGATGATCAGCCGCGGCCAGAAGGACTGATCGGCCACCTCGTTCAGCGCGATCACCATGATCTCCGCCGACAGGATGAAATCGGTGCGGATGGCGCCGGTCACCATGTACTTCTCGGCGTCCTCGCCCACCTCCGCGACGGGCGCGGCATGGTGGTCGTGGCCCCGGATACGGCCCCACACCTTCTCGGCGCCCTCGTAGCACAGATACGTCGCGCCGAGCATGAGCAGCGGCGTCAGCAGCCATGGCAGGAACTGGCTCAGCAACAGCGCGGCGGGAAGGATGAACAGCAGCTTGTTGCGCAGGGAGCCGATCGCGATGCGCTTGATGATCGGCAGTTCGCGCTCTGCGGCCAGCCCGTGAACGTACTGCGGCGTCACGGCGGTGTCGTCGATGACGACGCCCGCCGCCTTGGCGGTCGCCCGCCCCGCGGCCGCCCCGATGTCGTCGACCGATGCGGCGGCCAACCGTGCCAGCACCGCGACGTCGTCGAGAAGCCCGAACAGTCCCGCGCTCATCGCGTCTCCGTCATGGCCACGAAATTACCCGCTTGCGCGAGGTTCACGCCGATTGAGGCACCATGACCGCTTGTTTGCCCGCGCGCTTCTCGGCCAGCCACAGCCGCAGGTTGTGCCGGATGGTGCGGCCCACCAGTCGCGGCGACGGCACCATGTAGAGGCTGTCGAGCAGGCTGAACCGGCGCAGAAACCATTCGGCGAGAACGGGATCGGTCTCCGCGGCGCCGAGAAACTGATCGAACAGCCCGCCGACCGGCTTGTACCACCACTTGGCTTCGCCGGTCGCGTTGTGCAGCGTCAGGTCGCCGATGGCCGTCATCACCCAGACCGGCCACGTCGTCTTGGCGGTCGCCTTCGCGAGACGACCGGCCACGTCCGGATCGCCGGACGCCAGCACGGATCGCAGGTTGCCGGCCTGGATCGCCGTCATCGTCATACCCTGGCCGAATGTCGGGTTGAAGCTGACCACGGCGTCGCCGAACGGGATGATGCCTGCCGGGAAGCGTTCCAGGGTGTCGTAGCGGCGCCACCGACTCGTCGGATACCGGTGAAACGCGGTCTCGCCCAGTGGGGTGGCCTGGCGCAGCGCGGACGACACGTGCGGTGGCAGGATCTCGTCGGCCAGGTCGAGGATCTGCTCGACGGTATGTGGCGGCGGCACCTTGCCTACACCGAAGGCTGTGACGTTCCAGTTGCCGTCCTCGTAGAACAGCATGCCGATGCCGAGCGGTTGTTCTCGCGAAGCGCCTGCGACCACCACCTTCTCGGCCAGTAGGCCCTCGGGGACGTGGAATTGGTGGCTGGCGTAGGCGATGCCGACGTCGACCGTTTCCTCGGCCGGCCGCGAGTAACCCCACTTCTCGAGCCACGCGGGCAGGCGGGTGCCTCGGCCGGCGGCGTCGACCACCAGATCGGCGTCGACGATCTGACCCGAATCGAGCAGCACACCGGTCACCCGCTCCCGCGCGGCGTCGTAGACGGGTTCGAGGACGCCGGCGTGCACGAAGTCGACGTTGTCGATGTGCTTCACCCGCTTGCGGATCTGCCATTCGAGTTGCGGCCTGCTGGGCACGTAGGCGGTGAACTCGTCGCGCAACCGGTGTGCGGTGCCGAGCACGTGGCCGGCCGCGCCGAAGTGGATGCAGTCGGGCCGGTTCTCCAGGATCGGCACCCCGTCGGCGACCATGTCGGCGAGCAGGCCGGGGAAGTGGCTTTCGAACTCCGCGGCGCCGCGGGCCATCAGCAGATGCACGTGGCGGCCTTGCGGTACGGCCGCGCGGTTGGCGGGATCATCGGGTAGGTCGTCGCGTTCGTAGATGGTGATCCGATCGCTGACGTCCGAGAGGACCCGGGCCGCGCACATGCCCGCGAGACTGCCCCCGATGACGGCCACGTGTTTATAACTCCGCCCCATTGGGTGCACGGTACTCGGTAGATTGCCGGAACGGACCCAACGGGAGGACGTGCGATGGCTCGGCGGACGAAGTCGGTGGAGCAGTCGATCGCCGACACCGATGACCCCGACACCCGGTTACGCAAGGACCTGAACTGGTGGGACCTCACCGTGTTCGGGGTGTCCGTCGTGATCGGGGCGGGCATCTTCACGATCACCGCCTCGACCGCCGGTAACATCACCGGCCCCGCGATCTCCATCTCGTTCGTCCTCGCCGCGATCGCCTGCGGGCTGGCCGCGCTGTGTTACGCGGAGTTCGCCTCCACGGTTCCGGTCGCGGGCAGCGCCTACACGTTCTCCTACGCGACGTTCGGCGAGTTCATCGCCTGGATCATCGGCTGGGACCTGATCCTCGAGTTCGCGGTCGCGTCGGCGGTGGTCGCTAAGGGGTGGTCGAGTTACCTCGGCGAGGTGTTCGAGTTCGGCGGCGGGACAGCGGATTTCGGTGTGGTGCAATTGGATTGGGGCGCACTGCTGATCATCGCGTTCGTCACCACCATCCTGGCCTTGGGGACGAAGCTCTCAGCCGGGGTCAGCCTGGCGATCACCGTGATCAAGGTGGCCGTAGTGCTGCTCGTGGTCGCCGTCGGGGCGTTTTACATCAAGGCGGCCAACTATTCGCCCTTCGTGCCGCCGGCCGAACCCGGGGAAGGCGGACGGGGCACCGACCAGTCGCTGCTCTCGCTGATCACCGGCGCCGAGGGCAGCAGCTACGGGTGGTACGGCTTGTTGGCCGGCGCCTCCATCGTGTTCTTCGCGTTCATCGGGTTCGACGTCGTGGCCACCACTGCGGAGGAGACCAAGAACCCGCAGCGCGACGTCTCCCGCGGCATCCTGGCCTCGCTCGGGATCGTCACGGTGCTCTACGTCGCGGTGGCCCTGGTGTTGACCGGCATGGTGCACTACACCGAACTGCGCGAGGCGGGGGAGAAGGCCAACCTCGCAACGGCGTTCAGCGCCAACGGGATCGACTGGGCGGCAAAGGTGATCTCGATCGGTGCGCTCGCGGGTCTGACGACGGTGGTGATCGTGCTGGTGCTCGGCCAGACGCGGGTGTTCTTCGCGATGTCGCGCGACGGCTTGATTCCGCGTGAGCTGGCCAAGACCGGACGTCACGGCACGCCGGTGCGCATCACGCTGATCGTCGGCGTGCTGGTGGCCATCACCGCGTCGGTGTTCCCGATCGGCAAGCTCGAGGAGATGGTCAACATCGGGACGCTGTTCGCGTTCGTGCTGGTGTCCGCGGGCGTGATCGTGCTTCGACGCTCCCGGCCCGACTTGGAGCGTGGCTTCCGGGTGCCGGGCGTGCCGTGGTTGCCGATCGCCTCGATCGTGGCGTGCGTGTGGTTGATGCTGAACCTCACCGCGCTGACGTGGATCCGTTTCCTGATCTGGATGGCGGTCGGTGTGGTCATCTACTTCCTGTACGGCCGTCGTCACTCGGTGCTCGGCCGCCGCGAAAGCCAGACACTCTCGGCGTAGCCCGCCACACCTGCGCGAGCGCTCGCCTGGTACGCCATCGGGGGCTCAAACCGTACAAGGTGGAGCCCTCGCGCGACGTCGGGCGCCAAGATTGCTTTACAAACAATGCTCGTGTGTCTAGACAGCAGACAAATTGGCCCTTATAGTCAAACTCAAGACGTGATGGCACTCACTCCAGGAGGCGGGCAATGACCACGCAGACGACACCGGAACCGGACATCGCTCAGTGGCGGGACAGGAAGCGCTACCTGTGGCTGATGGGCTTGATCGCGCCGACGGCGCTGTTCGTCATGCTGCCGCTGGTGTGGGCGTTCAACCAGTGGGGCTGGCACGCCGCCGCGCAAGTGCCGTTCTGGATCGGGCCGATCCTGCTCTACATCCTGCTGCCTGCACTGGATCTGAAGTTCGGGCCGGACGGGCAGAACCCGCCCGACGAGGTGATGGAGCGGTTGGAGAACGACAAGTACTACCGCTACTGCACCTACGCCTACATCCCGTTCCAGTACGCCAGCGTGATCGTCGGCGCCTATCTGTTCACCGCGTCGGATCTGAGTTGGCTCGGCTTCGACGGGGGACTGGGCTGGCCCGCCAAGATCGGCCTGGCGCTGTCGGTCGGCCTGCTCGGCGGAGTCGGCATCAACACCGCCCACGAGATGGGGCACAAGAAGGACTCGCTGGAACGGTGGCTGGCCAAGATCACGCTGGCGCAGACCTGCTACGGCCACTTCTACATCGAGCACAACCGCGGACACCACGTCCGCGTCGCGACCCCCGAGGATCCCGCATCGGCCCGTTTCGGTGAGACGTTCTGGGAGTTCCTGCCGCGCAGCGTCTTCGGATCACTGAGGTCGGCGTGGGAGCTGGAGGCCAAGCGGCTCGAGCGCGCAGGCAAGAGTAAGTGGCACTGGTCCAACGACGTCCTCAACGCCTGGGCGATGTCGGCCGTGTTCTACGGTGCGCTGATCGCGGTCTTCGGCTGGGCCTTGATTCCCTACATCGTCATCTCGGCGGTGTTCGGCTTCACGCTGCTGGAGACGGTGAACTATCTCGAGCACTACGGGCTGCTGCGCCAGAAACTCGAGTCCGGCCGCTACGAGCGCTGCGCGCCGGCGCACAGTTGGAACTCCGATCACATCGTGACCAACCTGTTCCTGTATCACCTGCAGCGCCACAGCGATCACCACGCCAACCCGACCCGGCGCTACCAGACGCTGCGCAGCATGGAGGGTGCGCCGAACCTGCCGAGCGGTTACGCGTCGATGATCGCGCTGACGTACTTCCCGCCGCTGTGGCGCAAGGTGATGGACCACCGGGTGCTCGACCACTACGACGGCGACATCGCCCGCGTCAACATCCACCCGCGGATGCGCGACAAGGTGATGGCACGGTACGCGGGAACGGTCCAGTGACCGCCTACCGCTGCCCGGGTTGTGACTACGTCTACGACGAAGCCAAAGGTGCACCGCGCGAGGGCTTTTCGCCCGGCACGCCGTTCAGTGAGATTCCCGACGACTGGTGCTGCCCCGATTGCGCCGTGCGGGAGAAGGTTGACTTCGAACCGGTATGACCCCAACCCGAGAAGAGGAACAACAGATGGATTACAAACTGTTCGTCTGCGTGCAGTGCGGATTCGAGTACGACGAGGAGAAGGGCTGGCCCGAGGACGGGATCGCCCCGGGCACACGGTGGGACGACATTCCCGATGACTGGAGTTGCCCGGACTGCGGCGCGGCCAAGTCCGACTTCGAGATGGTCGAGGTCGCCCGTCCGTGACGATGCCTGGGCGAGCGAAGCGATGGAGGAAAGGAATAGTCTCGCGCGTGTGAACAGCCCGCGCCGGACCGCGCAGCGCATCCCGTACGCCGAAGCGTCGAGGGTGCTGCTACGCGATTCCATTCTGGACGGCATGCGCGAACTGCTGCTCACCCGCGACTGGTCGGCGATCACCCTGGCCGACGTCGCCAAGGCGGCAGGCATCAGCAGGCAGACCATCTACAACGAGTTCGGCTCGCGCCAGGGGCTGGCGCAGGCGTACGCGATGCGCCTTGCCGACCGGCTCGTCGACCAGATCGACGACGCCATCGCGGGCAACGTCGGCGACGTCTTCGCCGCGTTCAGCCAGGGCTTCCGCGACTTCTTCGCCGAGTCGGCAGCCGACCCGCTGGTGATCTCGTTGCTGACCGGCGAGGCCAAGCCCGATCTGCTGCAGCTCATCACCACCGACAGCGGTCCGATCATCATCCACTGCAGTCGGCGGCTGACGCAGACGTTCGTCGACAGCTGGGTGAAGACCAGCGAAGAGGACGCCGGAGTGCTGGCCAGGGCCATCGTCCGGCTCGCGATGAGCTACGTCTCGATGCCGCCGGAAGCCGACCCCAGCGCATCGCCCGCCCGGGGGCACGACGTGGCCCGTGACCTGGCCCGATTGATGACGCCCTTCGCCGAACGCTACGGTGTTATCGATATTCCTTAGCTGTCAGAGCGCCACGGCCGGTTTCACCGCACAAGCGCCTGTCCCGCGAGCCCGCAGGCTTTGGATGTCTACATGGATGTCGCCGTGCGCACATCTGTGCGCTCATAGGCAATGACGAATGAAAAGGGGCTCTACATGACTGAGCTGAAGGCCGACTCCCGCAACGGGATCGACTACAAGGTCGCCGACCTGTCACTGGCCGACTTCGGCCGCAAGGAGATCCGCCTGGCCGAGCACGAGATGCCCGGTTTGATGGCGCTGCGCGAGGAGTACCACGATGTGCAGCCGCTCAAGGGCGCGCGGATCTCGGGCTCGCTGCACATGACCGTGCAGACGGCGGTGCTGATCGAGACGCTGACGGCGCTGGGCGCCGACGTCCGCTGGGCGTCGTGCAACATCTTCTCCACCCAGGATCACGCCGCCGCGGCCGTCGTCGTCGGCCCGCACGGCACGCCGGAGGAGCCGAAGGGCACCCCGGTGTTCGCGTGGAAGGGCGAGACGCTCGAGGAGTACTGGTGGGCCGCCGAGCAGATGCTCACCTGGGAGGGCGAGCCGGCCAACATGATCCTCGACGACGGCGGCGACGCCACGATGATGGTGCTGCGCGGCGCACAGTACGAGAAGCAGGGTGTGGTCCCGCCCGCCGAGGACGACGATCCGGCGGAGTGGAAGGTCTTCCTCGGTGTGCTGCGCGAGCGCTTCGAGACCGACAAGACGAAGTGGACGAAGATCGCCGAGTCGGTCAAGGGCGTCACCGAGGAGACGACGACCGGCGTGCTGCGCCTCTACCAGTTCGAGGCCGTCGGTGAGCTGCCGTTCCCGGCGATCAACGTCAACGACTCGGTCACCAAGAGCAAGTTCGACAACAAGTACGGCACCCGGCACTCGCTGATCGACGGCATCAACCGCGGCACGGACGTGCTGATCGGCGGCAAGAAGGTGCTGATCTGCGGCTACGGCGACGTCGGCAAGGGCTGCGCGGAGTCGCTGGCAGGCCAGGGCGCGCGGGTGTCGGTTACCGAGATCGACCCGATCAACGCGCTGCAGGCGCTGATGGACGGCTTCGACGTGGTCACCGTCGAGCAGGCCATCGGCGAGGCCGACATCGTCATCACCTCGACGGGCAACAAGGACATCATCACGCTCGACCACATGCGCGCGATGAAGGACCAGGCGATCCTGGGCAACATCGGCCACTTCGACAACGAGATCGACATGGCCGCCCTCGAGCGCTCGGGCGCCAAGAAGCTCAACATCAAGCCGCAGGTCGACCAGTGGATCTTCGACAACGGCAAGTCGATCGTGGTGCTGTCCGAGGGCCGGCTGCTCAACCTGGGTAACGCGACCGGCCACCCGTCGTTCGTGATGAGCAACAGCTTCTCCAACCAGGTCATCGCGCAGATCGAGCTGTGGACCAAGAACGACGAGTACGACAACGCGGTCTACCGGTTGGCCAAGCACCTCGACGAGAAGGTCGCCAAGATCCACGTGGAAGCACTGGGTGGCACTCTCACTCGCCTCACCAAGGAGCAGGCCGAGTACATCGGTGTCGACGTCGAGGGCCCGTACAAGCCCGAGCACTACCGCTACTGAGCGTCACCCGAAGGTCCCCCGGCACATCCGCGTGCCGGGGGCTTTCGTTTCTCGGGCGTCGGCCCCGAACGGGTTGTGCTGCAGTGGTTCAGGGTGTCGGGTCCAAGCCTCCGCAGTGGTTCTTCAGATCCATCAGCGGCTGCCGGATACGCGCCATCTCGGCGTTCTCCTGCGGATGGCTGGCCATGTATCCCCTCACCTGCTCGGCCACCCCCTCACGCGACATGCCTCTGAGGGTGCTCATGAAGCCGTTGAGGTCAGGATGGGTGAATAAGTAGGCCGACGTTGACGCGTCGACCCCGGCGCGGACGCCTTCGAGATCGGCGCTGGTGCAGTTCGCCGGCTCGGCGTTGGCCAACGGGGGCAAGCCGAGCAGCGCGGCGCCGGCCACGACGGCCAACGAGAGCGGGTACGCCCTACGGGTTCCGAACATCGGACGGGCTCCTTCGGTCAGGGTGTGACTGCCAGTGTGGAACCGGGTGATTGCTGATGCGCTGGCTCCCAAGCAGGTTCACAGGAGGCGTGCAGCAACCCTCAAGCTTCGCTACGCCGGATATTCGTCGCGCTTGCGCGGCCAGTCGGAGAAGTCCTCGCCGCGGCCTTTGGGCGCCCGGTCCAACAGCTGCCAGGTGGCGTTAAGCGCTTCGGTGCCGCGATCGTAGGTCGAGTAGGTGTGGTAGACGACGCCGTCCTCCAGCGCGAAACAGCTTAGCGCCATCAGCTCCATCACGTCGAGCATGCTGCCGCTGCCCGATCCGAAGTCGCGGCGCGGCGTCGGGACGTGCATGTAGCTGAAGAAGTCGGCGTCGAAATCGCTGCCGCCCGACGACACCCACTCGATGTCCCAGCCCATCCGCTGCTTGTACGCGGTCAACACCGGCAACGGCGAGCGCGACGACAGGATGAAGGTGACGTCGCGCCGCGCGAGGTGAGCCACCGCGCCGACCAGGTTGTCGGTTTCGAAGGTGCATCCCGGGCAGCCCTCCGGTGTCTTCGGCCCGTGCATGAAGTGCCGCACGATCAACTGTGATCTGCCGTCGAACAGCTCGGCGAGCGTGCGACGTCCCGCGGTGGTGTCGAACTCGTACAGCTTGTCCACGCGCACCCACGGCAGCGCCTGCCGCTGCTGCGCCAGCTCGGTGGCCCTGCGAGTCAGCTCCTTCTCGTTGGCCAGCTGCCGCTCGTAGGCCGTTCGCCACTGTTCACGCGTCCCGACCGCATGAGTCGTCATACCCACTGCCTCCTCGTCACGAAAGGGTTCGGCTAAGGAGACCCGCGCCGGCGCCCGAACTCATCGCTCGACCGCCATGGCGCGATGCTTGAGCCGGAAACAGGCGTCATGAAACGATTTTCGTTGCTAACGTCCGATCGGTGGGTCGCATCGTCGGAATCGCGATTGCCCTCATGGTCGTTTCCTTCGGGACCCCGGTGCCGGCGGCGGCCGACGACCCGACCATCGACCATCACCACCCCTATTTCAACGAGGACGAATACCAGGCGTTCTACACGCCGCCGGATCCGCTGCCGCCGGGCAAGCCCGGCGATCTGGTCCGCACGGAGCCGTCGCGCCTGGTGCTCGAACCGTCCGGCCAACTCGGCATGATCATGGCCGACGGCACACGAATCATGTACCTCAGCAACGACGCTCGGGGAAACCCGAACGTCGTCACCGGCACGTACTTCGAACCGCACGCGCCGTGGCCGTTCGGCGGGCCGCGCCCGCTGATCGTCTACGGTCCCGGCACCCAGGGCCAGGGCGACCAGTGCGCGCCGTCGCGGCAGTTCAATCAGGGCATCCACTGGTCGCCGTACCTCGACATCGCGTTCAACTACGAGGAGTTGTTCGTCGCGACGATGGTCGCGCGCGGGTTCGCGATCGTCATGACCGACTATGAAGGCCTAGGCACCCCGGGGCTGCACACCTACGCGAACCGGGTGTCGCAGGGCCACGCGATGCTCGACGCCGCCCGCGCCGCCAAGACCCTGCCCGGCACCTCGCTGGCCCCCGACGGCCCGCTGGCGTTCTGGGGTTACTCACAAGGCGGGGGGGCGGCGGCATCGGCCGCGGAGATGGCCGAGAGCTACGCCCCCGAACTCGACGTGGTCGGTTCCTACGCTGGGGCGCCGCCCGCCGACCTGAAGGCGCTGTTCCCGTTCATCGACGGCAGCATGCTGATCGGAGCGGTGGGTTATGCGCTGAACGGGGTGATGACGGCCTACCCCGAACACGAGGCGGCGATCCGGGCGACGCTGACACCGCGCGGCGCCGACATGCTCTTCAAGGTGCAGGACCAGTGCGTCGCAGAGACGCTGACGAAGTTCATGTTCCGGCACCTGCAGCCGTACTTCAATCAGGACATCTTCGAACTCGTCGAGCAGGAGCCGTTCAAGTCGCTGTTCGACGAGCAGAAGCTGGGTCGCACGAAACCCAATGCGCCCGTACTCATCAACGCCAACCGGTACGACCCGCTGGTCCCGTGGGCGCCGGCGATGCAGATGGGTCGCGACTGGTGTGCCCAGGGCGCAGACGTCGAGGCGCGCACCAACGAGCAACCGCCGTTCCTCAACAAGGCGATGGTCAACCACGGCCTGCCCATGCTGGTCGACGGTGAACCCGCCATGCAGTGGATCGCGGACCGATTCAAGGGTGTGCCGACAGCGTCTAACTGCGGGCGGTTCTGACGCGGCGTAGACCGCTCGGCGCACTACGGCACCGACGAGGTCGCCAAATGGTCAGGGGCCGGCCGCACGCCGCCATCGTGCTGCGGGTGCTGCGCATGCTCATCGAGGAGCCGCCGATCCGACAGCACACGACGTCTGATGCCGCGGGCGGCGACTGGGCAAAGCTAGTCTCACAGCCGTGCTGATGGTCATCGAGGGGGTCGACGGAGCGGGTAAGCGCACCTTGACCAACGGACTTCGAACCGCGTTGGAAGCCGAGGGCAGGACGGTGACGAGCCTGGCGTTTCCGCGCTACGGCCAGTCGGTGGAGGCCGACGTGGCCGCCGAGGCGCTGCACGGGTCCCACGGTGACCTCGCCGACTCCGTGTACGCGATGGCGGTGTTGTTCGCGCTCGACCGTGCCCGCGCCCGAGGCGAGATCGAGCGCCTGCAGGACACCCACGACGTCGTCATCCTGGACCGCTATGTCGCGTCCAACGCCGCGTACAGCGCCGCGCGCCTTCGCCAGGACGCCGACGGCGAGGTCGTCGAGTGGGTGCGCGCCCTGGAGTACGAGCGCCTCGCGCTTCCGCGGCCGGACGCACAGGTGCTGCTGGCCGTGCCCATAGAACTGGCGGCCCAGCGCGCCGAGCAGCGCGCCAACACCGAGGTGGACCGGGCCAAAGACGCCTACGAGCGCGACGGCGGGCTGCAGCAACGCACTTCCGACGTCTACGCCGCACTGGCCGCATCGCAGTGGTGCGGACGCTGGAAGGTCGCCGGACCCGACGTCGATCCGGTCGCGCTCGCCGCCGAACTGGACGCTCACTAGCCCCGTTCGGCGCCATTCGCCGGTCAAAGCGCGAAACGCGCCGTGTGGTAGCCGGGGTTTATCGCAATTCGGTGACACCATGGTCTCCATGAGGCAAAGGATTCTGGTTGTCGACGATGACCCGTCGCTCGCCGAGATGCTCACCATCGTGCTGCGGGGCGAAGGCTTCGACACCGCCGTCATCGGCGACGGCACCCAAGCGCTGACCGCGGTCCGCGAGCTGCGGCCCGATCTGGTCCTTCTCGACCTGATGCTGCCCGGCATGAACGGCATCGACGTCTGCCGTGTGCTCCGCGCGGATTCCGGCGTGCCGATCGTCATGCTGACCGCCAAGACCGACACGGTCGACGTCGTACTGGGCCTGGAGTCCGGCGCCGACGACTACGTGATGAAGCCGTTCAAGCCCAAAGAGCTCGTCGCCCGTGTGCGGGCCCGGCTGCGGCGCAACGAGGACGAGCCCGCCGAGATGCTGTCGATCGGCGACGTCGACATCGACGTGCCCGCGCACAAGGTCACCCGTCAGGGCGAGCAGATCTCGCTGACCCCGCTGGAGTTCGACCTGTTGGTGGCGTTGGCGCGCAAACCGCGGCAGGTGTTTACTCGTGATGTGCTGCTCGAACAGGTGTGGGGTTATCGACACCCCGCGGACACCCGTTTGGTGAACGTGCATGTCCAACGGTTGCGGGCCAAGGTCGAGAAGGACCCGGAGAACCCGCAGGTGGTGCTCACCGTTCGAGGAGTGGGGTACAAGGCCGGACCGCCGTGACATGCACGGCTGTCGGCCGTGGTCGTGATCCCGACCGCTTGGCGGTCGCCGTGTTGACCGCTCGGCGGGCGCCGTGATCTTCAGCTCCAGACGACGCATCCATCGGCGCTCGGCGCCGCTGGTGCGGGGGCTGGGAGCGCTGGGCCGGGCGTTGAGTCTGGCGTGGCGGCGCTCCTTGCAGCTGCGTGTCGTCTCGTTGACGTTGGGCCTGTCGCTGGCCGTGATCCTGGTGCTCGGATTCGTGCTGACCAGCCAGATCACCGATCGCATCCTCGAGGTCAAGGTCCGCGCGGCCACCGAGCAGATCGACCGCGCACGCACCACAGTCAGCGGAATCGTCGGTGGTGAGGAAACCCGCTCGCTCGACAGCAGCCTGCAGTTGGCGCGCAACACGCTGATCGATCGCAGCGCTGACGCCGAGCCGGGCCTCGCGGGCACCTACGACGCGGTTCTGGTGGTGCCCGGTGACGGGCCGCGTGCGGCGACCGCGGCAGGCCCGGTCCAGCAGGTGCCCAACACGCTGCGGGAGTTCGTCAAGGCAGGCCAGGTCAGCTATCAGTACGCGACCGTGCACACCGACAGCTTCTCCGGGCCCGCGCTGATCGTCGGCAGTCCGACGTCGTCATCGGTGACCAATCTCGAGCTCTACCTGATCTTCCCGCTCAACAACGAGGAGTCCACGATCGCGCTGGTGCGCGGGACGATGGCCACCGGCGGCGTGGTGCTGCTCGGCCTGCTCGCCGCGATCGCCTTGCTGGTGGCGCGCCAGATCGTGCTGCCGGTGCGCTCCGCGTCGCGCATCGCCGAACGGTTCGCCGAAGGCCACCTCACCGAACGCATGCCGGTGCGCGGCGAGGACGACATGGCCCGCCTCGCCGTCTCGTTCAACGACATGGCCGAGAGCCTGCACCGCCAGATCACCCAACTCGAGGAGTTCGGGAACCTGCAGCGCCGGTTCACCTCCGACGTCAGCCACGAACTGCGCACCCCGCTGACGACAGTGCGCATGGCCGCCGACCTGATCTACGACCACAGCGAGGACCTCGATCCCGCGCTGCGCCGGTCCACCGAGCTGATGGTCAACGAGCTCGACCGGTTCGAGACGTTGCTCAACGATCTGTTGGAGATCTCCCGCCACGACGCCGGTGTCGCCGAGCTGTCGGTCGAGTCGCTGGATCTGCGGTCGACGGTGCGAAGCGCGTTGGACAACGTTGGGCACCTGGCTCAAGACGCCGACGTCGAACTCGTCGTCGACATGCCCTCCGAGGAAGTCATCGCCGAGGTCGACCCGCGGCGCGTGGAGCGCATCCTGCGTAACCTCATCGCCAACGCCATCGACCACGCCGAGCACAAACCTGTCCGCATCCGGATGGCCGCCGACGACGACACCGTCGCCGTCACCGTCCGCGACCACGGGGTGGGGCTGCGGCCCGGCGAGGAGAAGCTGGTATTCAGCAGGTTCTGGCGGTCGGACCCCTCGCGGGTGCGTCGTTCCGGCGGCACAGGTCTCGGTCTGGCGATCAGCATCGAGGACGCCCGCCTGCACCAGGGCAGGCTGGAGGCCTGGGGTGAGCCGGGTAACGGCGCCTGCTTCCGTCTCACGCTGCCGCTCGTCCGCGGGCACAAGGTGACCACCAGCCCGCTGCCGCTCAAACCCGTTGGGCCCGAGGATGTCCCGCCGCGCAGCCGCGATCGCGAACCCGCGCAGGAGTCCGTGTGAGAATCCTGCTGGCAGTCCTGAGCGTGCTGGCGTTGGTTCTCACCGGCTGTGCAGGCGTGCCCAGTTCGTCCTCGCCGCAAGCGATCGGAACCGTCGACCGGCCCGCCCCGCCGAGCCTGCCCAAGCCGACTCCGGGCATGGATCCCGACGTGTTGCTGCGCGAATTCCTCAAAGCCACCGCAGATCCCGCGAACCGGCATCTGGCCGCGCGCCAATTTCTGACCGAATCCGCGTCGCAAGCGTGGGATGACGCGGGCAGCGCGCTGCTGATCGACAACGTGGTGTTCATCGAGACGCGCGGCCCCGACCGGGTGTCGGTGACCATGCGCGCCGACATCCTCGGATCGCTGTCGGACATGGGGGTTTTCGAGACGGGCGAGGGCGCGCTGCCCGACCCGGGGCCGATCGAACTGGTCAAGACCGCCGACGGTTGGCGCATCGACAAACTGCCCAACGGCGTCTTCCTCGACTGGCAACAGTTCCAGGCCACCTACCGGCGCAACACCCTGTATTTCGTCGACCCGACCGGCAGCACCGTGGTGCCCGATCCGCGCTATGTCGCGGTGTCCGATCCCGACCAGTTGGCCACCGAACTGGTGAGCAAGCTGATCGCCGGGCCGCGACCGGAGATGGCCAAGACCGTCCGCAACCTCCTCGAACCGCCGCTGAAACTGCGGGGCCCGGTGACGCGCGCCGACGGCGGCAAGATGGGTGTCGGCCGCGGCTACGGCGGCGCCAGGATCGATCTGGACAATCTGTCGACCACCGATCCGCACAGCAGGCAACTGCTTGCGGCGCAACTCATCTGGACGCTGTCCCGTGCGGGGGTGAATGGGCCGTACGTGATCAACGCCGACGGCGCCGCCTTAGACGACCGCTTCGTCGACGGATGGAAGACCTCCGACGTGGCGGCCACCGACCCCGGCGCGGCCTCGGGAGTGGCCGCCGGTCTGCACGCGTTGGTGGGCGGTTCGCTCGTCGCGCTCGACGGCCGACGGGCGCCGCGGGTTCCCGGGCAGTTCGGGCAGATGCCGAACCAGACCGCGGCGGCGGTGTCCCGAAGCGGGCAGGAGGTGGCCTCGATCGTCACGGTGCGTCCGGGCGCACCCGATATGGCGTCGTCGATGTGGGTGGGGACGCTCGGCGGGGCCGCGTCGCAGGTGTTGGACGCGCGAAGCCTGTCGCGGCCGAGCTGGTCGCTCGACAACGCGGTCTGGGTGGTGATCGACGGCAACAACGTCGTGCGCGTCATCCAGGACGCGTCGGGCCAGCCGGCGCGCATACCGGTCGACTCCACGCTGGTGTCGAGCAGGTTTCCCGGCGTGATCACCGAACTGCAGCTGTCACGCGACGGCACCCGCGCGGCGATGGTGATCGACGGCCGGGTGGTCCTGGCCGGTGTCGAACAGACCCCCGGCGGCGGCTACGCGCTGATCTACCCGCGACGGCTGGGCTACGGCCTGGGCAACACCGTGGTGTCGCTGTCATGGCGCACCGGCGACGACATCGTGGTGAGCCGCACCGATCCTGCGCATCCGGTCTCGTACGTCAACCTCGACGGCGTCAACTCCGACGGGCCGAGCCGCAACCTGCTGATGCCGGTCACCACCGTGGCGGCCAACCCGTCGACGGTGTACGTGGCCGATGCCCGCGGGGTCGTGCAGCTGTCCGGTTCGGTGGCCGAGGACGATCCGGCGTGGGCCGAGGTGCGTCCGCTGCTGGTGCCCGGCGCCGAACCCGTGCTGCCGGGCTGAGCGATGCCAGCGCCGATTTCCACACCAGGGTCGTGAAACCGGCGAGATAACGGACCCTCCCGCAGGATCTCGCGTGAAACACTCTCCGCTGCTGTTGACGTGCTGCAGTCAGATCGATGAGACCCCCGGGATGCGCCCTTCGCGAAACGCTTCCACGAAATGACGATGATCGTCGCGCACGACGCGGGCGTACTCCCGCCCGAACGTCACGAGGTCGGCCGAGAACTCGTCGACATGGTTGCCGATGACCGCGTCGATCGCCTCCTCGGTTTGGAATTCCACCACCTGCTGGTCGCTGTCGGCGTCCCCGACACAGTGGACTTTGGCCACCGCGCGCCCCAACTGCGCGATCACTTCGGCCAATTCGTCCGGTTCGGTCAACTCGCTCCAGTCCAGATCCGTCTCGTACGGCGATATTTCGCTGACGACGAAGCCGACGTCGTCGATGTCGGTGTAGCCGAGCAGCGGATCGGCGTGTGCCTGCAGCGCGCGTTGTGACAAGGCGGTGCGATGACCGTGGTGTCGGAAATGCCGGCCCAGGCTGCCGGCATCGACGACGCGGCTGGGCGCTGCCACGTTGCCCTGCTTCATCGACAGCACCGCGTCGTTGTCCAGGGCCTGGTTGAATCCCTCGATCAGCACGGTGTAAGTCGGCAGACCCGCGCTGCCGATACCGTGCCCCGACTTACCGATGACATCCTTGATGTCGTAGGTGATGCCTTGGAAGCGTTTGGTTTTCGGAATGGTGTCGAGGTACCTGGCGAAGGCGGCCTCGACTTTCTCGCGTTCGGCGTCACCGAGTCGTCGCACGCCCGCGGCGTCGCGGAACCGTCGGTCCCAGTCATCGACGACGGTGAGGCGGTCCAGCATCTCGGCTCGCGTCGACAACCGGGCGCTCTGCAACGTAGTCAGGACGGCGCCCCGGGCGGTGTCGAGGTTCAGTGAGAAGCTCGTGTCGTCGTCGGCTTGGAGGAACCACCGCACCTGGTCGACGTAGGAACGCACGAACGTGTCGATCAGCCTGCTGATTTCATGGTCGGAAAGTGCTTTCTGCCAACACATCAGCGCGACACTGGCCGCGAACCGCTGCAGGTCCCAGGTGAAGTGACCGATGTAGGCCTCGTCGAAGTCGTTGACGTCGAAGATCAGCGTGCCTTCGCCGTCCATGTAGGTGCCGAAGTTCTCGGTGTGCAGATCGCCCTGGATCCACACCCGGCTGGTGCGCTCGTCGGCCCAGCGGTCCTCGCGCGCGGCGACGTCGCCGTAGAAGACACAGGCGCTGCCGCGGTAGAAGGC
This sequence comes from Mycobacterium lehmannii, assembly GCF_002245535.1. GTDB lineage: Bacteria > Actinomycetota > Actinomycetes > Mycobacteriales > Mycobacteriaceae > Mycobacterium > Mycobacterium lehmannii. Next base: position 220,345 of record NZ_NKCN01000002.1, read on the forward strand.
GAAGGGCTCGGCCGCCATCTTGCGGAACTTGGTCCGGAACGCATCTGGATCGGCCTTCATCAGATCGGCGAACGCGCTCACCAGGCAATCGACGATCCATGGCTCCCGTTGGTCCTGCATGCCCACGGAGTACCCCATCCCGGTGTCACCGATCACCGTCACACTGACCGCGTGCTCGATCTCGTTCTCCCGCTGCAGTGCGGCGGCTGCGGCGCACCGTCGACGCGGTGGTGCGCGGCGTGCGCGGCGACTCTGACGGTCAGGGCAGACGATCCGCACCTCGTCTCGCCGCGCGTGGATCCCGGCGTCCCGGTGTACTCCCTGGGCCGTTACGCGGGGCCGCGGCGAGCAGCCGTCATCGCGGTCAAGGAGCATGGCCGAACCGATCTGCTGCGCCCACTCGCCGGCGCGCTGCGGGCCGGCCTGTCCCACCTGCTGACCTGGGGTCTTCTCGATACCCCGCTGACGGTGGTCCCCGCACCGACCCGCCGGTGGTCGGCCCGGCGCCGCGGCGGCGACCCGGTGACCCGGATGGCCCGTACCGCCGCCGCCGACCTGCCGGGGGTGGGCGTCGTCCAGGCGCTGCGCACACGCGCTCTCGTGGCGGATTCGGTCGGGTTGTCCACCGCCGATCGACAGCGCAACATCGGCGGGCGGGTCCGGGTCGTGCGGCCCGTCGCGGACGAAGTACTCGTCGTCGACGACATCGTCACCACCGGCGCCACCGCCGCCGAGTCGGTTCGCGTGCTGCACACCGTTGGGGCGCGCGTGGCGGCCGTGCTGGTTGTGGCAAACGCGTGACCGCGCCGCGAGGCCGAATCCAGGCTCACATATCAGACCGAGGTGAAGAACTGGAAACAGGTACCCGGATTCACTGGCACTACCGGGTGAACGCGGCTACCGTCGGCTTCAACACCCGTGAATGACTCACGGCCGGCGCTCAGATACGAAGCGCCAGCATCGCCGACGCGGTAGGAGGTGAGTAGACGACACCTTGCACCGGCGAGCGGCGAGACATGCAAAGCCCCGTCGGTGCGGATCACGACAACCCGGGCACGCTCACGCGTGCGGACGCCGAAGAAACGAGTTGCCAAGCATGTCAAGCCAATCCCTGGACTCCCGAACGATGGTGATCGAGGACGAAACGCCCGAAACGCGACCGCGCGCCGAAGTCGCGGTCACCGGCCGCAACGTCGAGATCCCCGACCACTTCCGCACGTACGTCGCAGAGAAACTGTCACGCCTGGAACGATTCGACCGCACGATCTATCTGTTCGACGTCGAGCTCGACCACGAGCGGAACCGACGTCAACGCAAGTACTGCCAACACGTGGAGATCACCGCACGTGGCCGCGGCCCGGTGGTCCGCGCCGAAGCCTGTGCCGACAGCTTCTACGGCGCGATGGAATCAGCGGTGGACAAGCTCGCCGAGCGGCTGCGCCGTGCGCGTGATCGCCGCAAGATCCACTATGGCGACAAGACCCCGGTATCGGTCGCCAAGGCCACCGCGGTCACCGCACCACCCGAGCCGCTGACCGCGACGCCGCCCGAACACGACGGCGCGGCGCTCGACGAGCACGAGCCCGGACGCATCGTGCGGATCAAGGAGCACCCGGCCACCCCGATGACTGTCGACGACGCGCTGTCGCAGATGGAACTGGTCGGCCACGACTTCTTTCTCTTTCATGACAAGGAGAGCGACCTGCCCTCCGTGGTCTACCGCAGGCACGCCTACGACTACGGCTTAATTCGGCTCGCCTGAGCCGGGAGGCTTAATTCGGCTCGCCTGAGCCGCGTGGTCGGTCCGGCTCACCCGAACCGGACCGACCACTATTTCGCCCGGCCTGACGCAGCTGGGCCGGGTCTGGGTGCATGTCGCCTACCATGGGTTGAGCTCAAGACTTCCAAACCCATAGGGGAACTAGCGTGCTTCAAAAGTTGCTGCGTCTCGGCGAGGGCCGGATGGTCAAACGCCTCAAGGGGGTGGCCGACTACGTCGACTCCCTGGAAGGCGACGTCGAGAAGCTGACCGACGCTGAACTGCGGGCCAAGACCGACGAGTTCAAAAAGCGCGTGGACAACGGCGAAAGCCTTGACGACCTGCTGCCCGAAGCGTTCGCCGTCGCCCGCGAGGCGGCCTGGCGAGTGCTCGACCAGAAGCCGTTCAAGGTGCAGTTGATGGGCGGCGCGGCGCTGCACTTCGGCAACGTCGCCGAGATGAAGACCGGTGAGGGTAAGACGCTGACCGGCGTGCTCCCGGCCTACCTCAACGCACTGTCGGGCAAGGGCGTGCACATCGTCACCGTGAACGACTACCTGGCCAGGCGCGACGCCGAGTGGATGGGCCGTGTGCACCGCTTCCTCGGCCTGGAGGTCGACGTGATCCTGGCGCAGATGACCCCTGACCAGCGGCGGACCGCCTACGCCGCCGACATCACGTACGGCACCAACAACGAGTTCGGCTTCGACTACCTGCGCGACAACATGGCGCACTCCCTGGCCGACCTGGTCCAGCGCGGACACAACTTCGCGATTGTCGACGAGGTCGACTCCATCCTCATCGACGAGGCCCGCACCCCGCTGATCATCTCCGGCCCCGCCGACGGCGCGTCGCAGTGGTACACCGAGTTCGCGCGGATCGTGCCACTGATGGAAAAGGACGTCCACTACGAGGTCGACATCCGCAAGCGCACCGTCGGTGTGCACGAACTCGGCGTCGAGTTCGTCGAGGACCAGCTGGGCATCGACAACCTCTACGAGGCGGCCAACTCGCCGCTGGTCAGCTACCTGAACAACGCGCTCAAGGCCAAGGAGCTGTTCCAGCGCGACAAGGACTACATCGTGCGCGACGGTGACGTGCTCATCGTCGACGAATTCACCGGTCGCGTGCTGGTCGGCCGTCGCTACAACGAGGGCATGCACCAGGCCATCGAGGCCAAGGAGCGCGTCGAGATCAAGGCCGAGAACCAGACCCTGGCCACGATCACGCTGCAGAACTACTTCCGCCTCTACGACAAGCTCGCAGGCATGACCGGCACGGCGCAGACCGAGGCGGCCGAGCTGCACGAGATCTACAAGCTCGGCGTGGTTCCCATCCCGACCAACAAGCCGATGATCCGCGCCGACCAGTCCGACCTGATCTACAAGACCGAAGAGGCCAAGTACATCGCGGTCGTCGACGACGTCGCCGAGCGCTACGAGAAGGGGCAGCCGGTCCTGATCGGCACCACCAGCGTGGAGCGCTCGGAGTACCTGTCGCGCCAGTTCACCAAGCGCAGAATCCCGCACAACGTGCTCAACGCGAAGTACCACGAGCAGGAGGCCTCGATCATCGCCGAGGCCGGCCGGCTGGGCGCGATCACCGTCGCGACGAACATGGCGGGCCGCGGTACCGACATTGTGCTCGGCGGCAACCCGGACTTCCTCACCGACAAGCGGTTGCGCGAACGCGGCCTGGACCCGGTGGAGACGCCGGACGAGTACGAGAAGGTCTGGCACGAGACGCTGTCCGCGGTCAAAGCCGAGTGCGCGCGCGAGGCCGAGGACGTCATCGCCGCGGGCGGGCTGTACGTGCTGGGCACCGAACGGCACGAGTCCCGCCGCATCGACAACCAGTTGCGCGGCCGCTCCGGCCGCCAGGGCGACCCCGGCGAATCCCGGTTCTACCTGTCGCTGGGTGACGAGCTGATGCGACGGTTCAACGGCGCCACCCTGGAGGCGTTGCTGACCAGGCTCAACCTGCCCGACGACGTGCCGATCGAGGCGAAGATGGTCACCCGCGCCATCAAGAGCGCGCAGACGCAGGTCGAGCAGCAGAACTTCGAGGTCCGCAAGAACGTCCTCAAGTACGACGAGGTGATGAACAAGCAGCGCGTCGTCATCTACGAGGAGCGCAGGCGCATCCTGGAGGGCGAGAACCTCGCCGAACAGGCCCGCAACATGCTCGTCGACGTGATCACCGCCTACGTCGACGGGGCCACGGCTGAGGGCTACTCCGAGGACTGGGATCTCGAACAGCTCTGGACCGCGCTGCGGCAGCTGTACCCCGTGGGCATCGACCACCACGACCTGATCGACTCCGACGCGATCGGTGAGCCCGGCGAGTTGACGCGCGAGGAACTGCTGGAGGCGTTGATCGCCGACGCCGACCGCGCATACGCCGAGCGGGAGAAGCAGATCGAGGAAATCGCGGGCGAAGGCGCGATGCGCCAGTTGGAGCGCAACGTGCTGCTCAACGTGCTGGACCGCAAGTGGCGCGAACACCTCTACGAGATGGACTACCTCAAGGAGGGCATCGGGCTGCGGGCGATGGCGCAGCGCGATCCGCTCGTCGAGTACCAGCGCGAGGGTTACGACATGTTCATCGGAATGCTCGAGGGGCTCAAGGAGGAGTCGGTCGGGTTCCTGTTCAACGTCGCAGTCGAACCCGCGCCGCAGCCGACCGTCGCCCCGGTCGCACCGCCGTCCGGTCTGAGCGAGTTCGCCGAGGCCGCCGCACAAGCCCAGGGTGGGGTGGCGACCAAGGAACGGCCGACCGGAACGGGCCTGCGCGCCAAGGGAATCGACGACGAGTCGCGTCCGCTGACCTACACCGGGCCGTCGGAGGACGGCTCGGCCGAGGTGCAGCGGTCGGGCAACGGCAGTGGCGCCCCGCGGCAGGCGGCGCCCAGCGGCGGCACCCGCAAGCAGCGGCGCGAAGCCGCGCGCCAGCAGGCCCGTGAGCAGAAGGCGATGCGCAGGCGTTAAGAGGGCTCGACGAGCGCGGCGATCCGGCCCAGCGTGGCCCGCATCCCGTCTTCGGCTTGCTTGGGTGCGCCGCCCCTCTTGAGCAGCAGGCGTTGCCGGTCCTCGGATACGTCCCAGGTTTCACGCACCAGCGTGCCCTCCGGCGTCGGTTCGAGCTCGTAGCGCCAGACGCGCCCGCCGATCAGCCCGAGGGGACCCATCGTCGTCTTCCACGCGATGCGGCGGTCAGGTTCGAACTCGACGACGGTGTTGGTGGTCCGGTACCCAAGGAACAGCGATTCGGGCCTTCCGCGCATCGCCATGCCGAATGTCGCACCGGCAGAGAGAGGTTGAGACTTCTCGCCGGATGTGTGAGCGACGGTGCCCGAGCCGTCGAAGGCCGGATGCCTGCCGGCGTCGGCGAGTAAGGCGAAGATCGCGTCCGGGGGCGCCTTGATGACGCGCTGCACGCTGATCGAGTCTCCCTGCACGCGAGCAGGCTAGCGCTCAACCGATCTGCAGCGCGACCACCCGCCAGCGCCGGCCGTCGTACGCGATGCGCGCCGCGATCGCGCGGATGCGCTGTCCGCGACTGTAAGTGCCGAATACCTCCGCGGCCGGACCGTCGTCATCGGTCACGCGCACCCTGACCCGGCGCAGGGTGGCGACGGTCGAGTGCGGGTGGCGGGTGAACGCGAGCACGGTTTCGATCAGCGCCGGTGCCAACAGCGGCTGCAACTGGGCGACGGGGCGCCGCCGGTCGATCACCTCGAGCACCCTGCGCAACGCCGCATCGGCGAAGGCGACCGCCGCGCGCGGCGGGGCGGGCTCGGCGGGGACCGGCACTTGCGGGTGCCGAGCGTGTACACCAGCGGATGGTCGGCGGCGCAGCGCTTTTGGCGACGGTGGCGGGCAGGCGCCGACACCGAGGGGAGGCGGTTCACAGTCGATGACCGGTGCCACCAGTGCAGCCGGTCGCTGTTCGTCGGGGCCGGACGCGGCCTCGGCAGGGGTGCGAAAGGATGTCACAACGCGTTCTCCAGCGACTCGACGAGACGGGACCCGTCTGCTGGAGAGTGGGCAGACACCACCATGATCGCACGGTCCGCGGGGCCTCCGAGACAGCGATAAGCACCCGTGATGCGCATCTGCGGGGTTTGCCTATAGCGTGGCGGGGACTTCGGCGCCCGCGGTCGGACCGCGGCAGTACAGGGGAGGGACGACGTCGCGATGGTCACCCGGTTGTCGACGGCGGACGCGTCGTTCTACCGCCTGGAGAACACGTCGACGCCGATGTACGTGGGTTCGCTGTCGATCCTTCGCAAACCCCGCAGCGGCCTGAGCTACGAGACCCTGCTGGCCACCGTCGAACAGCGGCTGCCGCAGATACCCCGCTACCGGCAGAAGGTGCGTGAGGTGACGTTGGGCCTGGCGCGCCCGGTGTGGGTGGACGATCGCGACTTCGACATCACCTACCACATCCGTCGCTCCGCGCTGCCGTCGCCGGGCAGCGACGCCCAGTTGCACGAGCTCATCGCGCGGCTGGGGTCCCGGCCGCTGGACAGGTCGCGGCCGTTGTGGGAGATGTACCTGATCGAAGGCCTGGCCAAGAACCGCCTCGCGATCTACACGAAGTCGCACCAGGCGTTGGTGAACGGCATGACTGCCCTCGAGATCGGCCACGTCATCGCCGACCGCACCCAGAAGCCGCCGGAGTTCGGTGAGGACATCTGGATCCCGTTGCGCGAGCCCAGCGATCGGCAGTTGCTGCTCGGTGCGCTCGGCGAGTGGATCACGCGGCCCGCCGAGCAGATCAGTGCGGTCCGCAACGCCGTCGTCGACGTCGCCACCAACGCGGGCCAGTTGGTCGACATGGGCCGCCGTGCCCTCGAGGTGGTCCGCACCGTGGCGCGCGGCACCGCGCCGAGCAGCCCGCTGAACACCACCGTGTCGCGCAACCGGCGGTTCACCGTCGCCTGCGGGCGGCTCGAGGACTTCCGCGCGGTGCGCGCCCGCTACGACTGCGACGTCAACGACGTGGTGCTGGCCGTGGTGGCCGGCGCGTTACGCAATTGGCTGATGTCGCGCGGTGAACCGGTGACCTCGACCGCGAGGGTGCGGGCGATGGCGCCCATGTCGGTGTATCCGGATGCCGAACTCGACGCGACCGGCCCGGGCCAGGCCATCAGCGAGGTGACGCCGTTTCTCGTCGACCTTCCCGTCGGTGAGGGCAACCCGGTGGTGCGGCTCTCGCAGATCGCCCACGCCACCGAATCGGCGTCCACCGCCGCGAGCCTGGTCGACGCGAGAACCATCGTGACGCTGTCCGGGTTCGCGCCGCCGACCCTGCACGCGATGGGCATCCGGGTGGCGACCACGTTCTCGGCGCGCCAGTTCAACCTGCTGATCACCAACGTGCCGGGCGCACAGCATCAGATGTACATCGCGGGCACCAAACTGCTGGAGACCTACGCGGTACCGCCGCTTTTGAGCAACCAGGTGCTGGCGCTGGGGGTGACGTCCTACCACGGCATGGTCTACTTCGGCATCAATGCCGACCGCGACGCGATGAGCGACGTCGATGTTTTGCCGAGTCTGCTGCGCGAATCGATGGAAGAACTGCTAGAAGCGGCCCAATAACACCCTCTATGCGTTTGCGGGATTGACTCTCTCACCGCCAGCGGGGTCGAATTGGGTCACCATGACGACGAGCGCAGAGAACGAGACGCCAGGAAAAGCCAGGTCCGCCACACAGCGCGCATTCCGGTCACCGACCGATTCCGTCGTACCCCACCCGGCACTCGACCTGCCGCCACACGATGACGCGTTCACCCGCTCGCGCGGCGTGGACTGGATCGTCTTCGGGGTCACCGCGGTCATTGCGATTGCCTTCCTGGTGTGGGGCTTCGTCAGCACGGAGTCGCTGGCCTCCGCCTCGGACAGCGCGCTGACGTGGGTCATGGACACCACCGGGTGGCTGTTCGTGCTGACGGCCTCCGGTTTCGTGGTGTTCATCCTGTGGCTGGCGATCGGTCGCTTCGGCGCCATCCCACTTGGTCGTGACGACGAGGAACCCGAGTTCCACGGGGTGTCGTGGGTCGCGATGATGTTCAGCGCCGGCATGGGGATCGGGCTGATGTTCTTCGGGGTAGCCGAGCCGCTTTCGCACTACGCGACACCGCCACCGGGCACCGGCGAGCCGGGCAACACCGAGGCCGTGCAGACCGCGATGGCCACCACGCTGTTCCACTGGTCGCTGCACCCGTGGGCGATCTACGCGGTGGTCGGTCTGGCGATCGCCTACGGCGTCTACCGCAAGGGCCGACTGCAGCTGATCAGCGCGGCGTTCGAACCGCTGCTGGGCTCGCGCGCCAACGGACCGTGGGGCAAGGTCATCGACATGCTGGCGATCTTCGCCACGCTGTTCGGCTCGGCCGCCTCGCTCGGTCTGGGTGCGCTGCAGATCCGCAGCGGCCTGCAGATCGTCGGCGGTATCGGGGAAACCGGCAACGCCATCCTCGTCGTCATCATCACGGTGCTCACGATGGCGTTCGTGCTGTCGGCGGTCTCCGGGGTCGCGCGCGGCATCCAGTGGCTGTCCAACATCAACATGGTGCTGGCGATGGTGCTCGCGTTATTCGTATTCGTCGTCGGGCCAACGGTTTTCATCCTCAACCTGCTGCCGACATCGCTGGGCAGCTACATGGCGGACTTCGCGATGATGTCGGCGCGCACCGGCGCCGAAGGCTCCGCGGTCAACGTGTGGCTGCAGTCGTGGACGATCTTCTACTGGGCGTGGTGGGTGTCGTGGACGCCGTTCGTCGGCATGTTCATCGCGCGGATCTCGCGGGGGCGCACCATCCGTCAGTTCGTCACCGGCGTGTTGTTGGTGCCGAGCCTGGTGTCACTCGTGTGGTTCGCGGTGTTCGGCGGTTCGGCGATCCGCGTACAGGAGGAGGGCACCGACCTCGCCGGCGAAGGCAGCATCGAGGCTCAGCTCTTCGGCCTGCTCGAGCAGTATCCGATCGCGACCATCGCCAGCGTGCTGGTGATGGCGCTGGTGGCGATCTTCTTCGTCTCCGGCGCGGACGCCGCGTCGGTGGTGATGGGATCGCTGTCCGAACGCGGCACGATCAGACCCGGTCGAGCCACCGTGATCTTCTGGGGTGTAGCCACCGGCGCCGTCGCTGCGGTGATGCTGCTGGTCGGCGGGGAGGACGCGTTGACCGGGTTGCAGTCCATCACCATCATCGCGGCGCTGCCGTTCGTCGTGGTGATGGTCGGCCTGGCCGTGGGGTTGGTCAAGGACCTGCGCCGCGACCCGATGATGGTGCGAAAGAAGTATGCCGAAGAGGCCGTCGACAGCGCGGTCATCCACGGCGTCACGGAGCACGGTGACGACTTCGTCATCTCGGTGGAGAAGGATCCGGCGAGCGAGAAATCGCCCGACGACTAATCTCGCCTGGTGCGCGTCTACATCCCCGCGACCCTGACCATGCTGCAGCAGCTCGTGGCCGACCGGGTGCTCCATGCCCGCAGCGGTACGGCGTTTGCGGTGACGCCCGCCCTGCGCGAGTCCTACGCCGAGGGCGACGACGAAGAACTCGCCGAGGTCGCGCGCCGGGAAGCCGCGCTGGCGTCGCTGCGCCTGCTCGGAAGCGAAGGGGTGGGCGACCTGCCGCCGCGCCGCGCGGTGGTGGAGGCCGAGGTCGACGGCGTGACGCCGCGCCCCGATCTCGATGACGCGGTGGTGCGGCTGGCCGGTCCGGTCGCCTTGGAGGACGTCATCGCCGCCTATGTCGACAATGCCGAAGCCGAGTCCGCGGTGTTGCACGCGATCGAGGCCGTCGACGACGCGGACCTCGGCGACGAGGATGCCGACTTCGTCGTCGGTGATGCCCAGGACCACGACCTGGCTTGGTACGCGCCGCAGGAGTTGCCGTTCCTGCTCGACCTGCTCTGAGCCCCGTCGGCCCTGATCCCGGCTGGATACGGCTGCGTAAGTTACGGTACCGTAGGTTCATGGCCAAGAACTCCATCAAGGTGTCGGCCAACGTCGCCGACACGGTGAAGCCGACGGTCGCCGGGACCAAGAACCCGGGCCTGCGCGCGCTGCGGACCATCGTGGGACGGGTCACCACGCCGCTGTTGCCCGACGACTACCTCAAACTCGCCAACCCGCTGTGGTCGGCGCGCGAACTGCGCGGCCGGGTGCTGAGCGTCCGACGCGAAACCGAGGACTCGGCGACGCTGGTCATCAAGCCGGGCTGGGGCTTCTCGTTCGACTACCAGCCCGGTCAGTACATCGGAATCGGCGTGCAGATCGACGGCCGTTGGCGCTGGCGGTCCTATTCGCTGACCTCGGCGCCGTCGCGCACCACCCGAACCATCTCCATCACGGTCAAGGCCATGCCCGAAGGGTTCCTGTCGACGCATCTGGTCGACGGGTTGGCGCCCGGCACGATCGTGCGGCTGGCCGCGCCGCAGGGCAACTTCGTCATGCCCGACCCCGCCCCGGCGAAGGTGCTGTTCCTCACCGGCGGCTCCGGTATCACGCCGGTGATGTCGATGCTGCGGACGCTGGCCCGCCGCGACCAGATCACCGATATCGTTCATTTGCATTCTGCGCCAACCGAATCCGATGTGATGTTCGCCTCCGAACTCGCCGAGCTGGCCCGTGCGCACCATTCCTACCGACTGCGGACACGCGCGACGCGCAGCCAGGGCCGGCTGGACCTGTCGCGCCTCGACGACGAGGTGCCCGACTGGCGCGAGCGACAGACCTGGGCGTGTGGTCCCGAGGGCATGCTCGATGCCGCCCAGCGGTGCTGGTCGAGTGCCGGCCTCGGTGAACGCCTGCACCTCGAGCGTTTCGCGGTGTCCAAGGCCGCCGTGCACGGGCAGGGCGGCACCGTGGAGTTCGCGCGCAGCGGCAAGACGGCCACCGTGGACGCCGCGACTCCGCTGATGGACGCCGGGGAGCAGGTCGGGGTCCAGATGCCGTTCGGCTGCCGGATGGGTATCTGCCAATCATGCGTGGTGGGCCTGGTCGAGGGCCACGTCCGTGACCTGCGCACCGGTGTTGAACACGAGCCGGGCAGCCGAGTGCAGACATGTATCTCCGCGGCATCGGGCGATTGCGTGCTCGATGTCTGAGGTTTACTGGCCGGTAACCTACGGGTACGTAGGTTACGGTATCGTAGGCACGCGAGAGGAGGCTTGACGATGGCAATCACTGACGTTCCCGAATTCGCGCATCTGACTGATGCGGATATCGAGAGTCTGGCTGTGGAACTGGATGCGATCCGGCAGGACATCGAAGACTCCCGCGGTGAGCGCGACGCGCGCTATATCCGTCGCACCATCGCCGGCCAGCGTGCGCTGGAGGTCGCGGCCCGCCTGATGCTGGCGGCAAGCTCACGCCGCTCGGCCTGGTGGGCAGGAACCGTGACCCTGGGCGTGGCCAAGATCATCGAGAACATGGAGATCGGCCACAACGTCATGCACGGGCAGTGGGATTGGATGAACGATCCCGAGATTCACTCCTCGACGTGGGAGTGGGACATGAGTGGTTCGTCCAAGCACTGGCGCTTCACCCACAACTTCATGCATCACAAGTACACCAACATCCTGGGCATGGACGACGACGTGGGCTATGGCCTGTTACGGGTCACCCGGGACACCAAGTGGAAGCCGTTTAACCTCGGAAACCTGCTGTACAACACGATTCTCGCGCTCGGCTTCGAGTGGGGCGTCGGCCTGCAGCACGTGGAGTTGGGCAAGATCTTCAAGGGCAGGGACAACCGCGACGAAAGCAAGATCCGGGCGCGCGAGTTCGCCGCCAAGGCGGGCGCGCAGTTGGTCAAGGACTACGTCGCCTACCCCGCATTGACCTCGCTGTCGCCCGGTGCGACATACCGGTCGACGCTGACGGCGAACGCGGTCGCGAACGTGATCCGCAACGTCTGGTCGAATGCGGTCATCTTCTGCGGTCACTTCCCTGACGGCGCAGAGAAATTCACCAAGACCGACATGGTCGGTGAGAGCAAGGGCCAGTGGTATCTGCGACAGATGCTGGGCAGTGCCAACTTCGAGGGCGGCCCGGTACTGCGGTTCATGAGCGGCAATTTGTGCCATCAGATCGAGCACCATCTGTATCCGGACCTTCCGAGTAACCGGCTGCACGAAATCTCGGTCCGGGTGCAGCAGGTGTGCGACAAGTACGACCTGCCCTACACGACCGGTTCGTTCCTGGTGCAGTACGGCAAGACATGGCGGACCATCGCCAAACTGTCGCTGCCGGACAAGTACCTGCGCGACACCGCCGACGATGCGCCGGAGACGCGCAGCGAGCGGATGTTCGCCGAACTGGAGCCGACCCAACGGCGTGGTCTCAAGTCGTCAATCGCGGCCGTGCGGGCCCGTCGCCGCGAGAAGCGCGCCGCCAAACTGGCCGCCTAGCGCACTCTCCAGTGGCGCGAGCGCACTCTCATGTGGCGCCAGCGCACTCTCATGTGGCGCGAGCGTGCGTGCTTGCGCACGACACGCCGCGCATTCTCGACACTTTGCGCACGTTGGCGCCGCGGTGACCGTGCGTCCGGCGCCGAGCCGTCCCGCGTCGACAGCACTTCACGCACTCTCGTCGACGACGGGCGTGCACAAACTGCCGTAAATCAGCGGCGTGTCGGATGCAGACGCGCACGCTCGCGCAACGGGTGCGAGGCGCGCGCTACCAGTCTGACTCGTGCAGGGCGGCCAGCAGCCGGCGGGCGGCGGCGACACGGTCGAACGCGGGGCCGGTCAACGTGTCGAGTGCGCACTCCGGATCGGCGGGCGCACCCATGTGCCCACATCCGCGCGGGCAGTCCTTGATCGCCTCGGCCAGATCCGAAAACGCCAGCAGCACATCATCGGGTTCGATGTGCGCCAGTCCGAACGACCGGATGCCGGGCGTATCGATCACCCACCCGCCGAACTCCAGCGGCAGCGCCACCGACTGGGTCGACGTATGTCTGCCCTTCCCGACGTCGGTCACCTCTCCGGTGGCCCGCTCCGCCTGGGGGACAAGACGATTCACCAGCGTCGACTTTCCGACCCCCGAATGCCCGAGCAGAACGGTGACCCGCCCCGCGAGCATCGGGGCCACCGCGTCGAGCGGATCGTCGCGACCCGCCGTGGTGATTTTCAGATCAAGATCGGCGAATTGCGCCGCAAATGGTTCGGGCGGAGCGAGATCCGTCTTCGTCAGGCACAGGATTGGCTCCAGCCCGCCGGCATAGGCCGCGATCAGCGCGCGCTCGACCAGCCCGGTGCGCGGCGGCGGGTCAGCCAGCGCGACGACGATCAGCAGTTGGTCGGCGTTGGCCACCACGACCCGCTCGGTCGGGTCGGTGTCATCGGCGGTGCGGCGCAACACCGTTCGCCGTTCACCGCGTCGGACGATGCGGGCCAGCGTGTCGGGCCGGCCGGACAGGTCGCCGACGATTCCTACCTCATCGCCGACGACGATCGGGGTGCGGCCCAGTTCGCGCGCCCGCATCGCGACCACGCGGCGGTCCGGGTCGCCGCCGAGCGCGCAGCCCCATCGCCCACGGTCGACGGTCACCACCATCGCTTCCTGCGCGTCGGCGTGCTCAGGCCGAATCTTGGTCCGCGGCCGCGAGCCTCGGCCGGGCCGCACCCGGACATCGGACTCGTCGTACTCGCGTCGGTTCAAGCGGGGTCGACCTCCGCCGTCTGCCCCGCGAGCATGTCGGCCCACAACTGTGGGAAACCGGGCAACGTTTTGGCGGTGGTGTCGATATTCTCGACCGCGACGTCGGCGACCCGAAGCCCCACGATCGCGCCCGCGGTGGCCATCCTGTGGTCGGCATAGGACCGCCACAGCCCGCCGTGCAGCGGTCGGGCCGTGATCGCTAACCCGTCCTCGGTCTCCTCGCACTGACCGCCGAGACCGTTGATCTCCGCCGAAAGTGCCGCGAGCCGGTCGGTCTCGTGTCCACGCAGATGCGCGACACCCGACAGCTTCGACACTGAGCCGGGGGAGGCCAATGCCGCCAGCGCAGCAACGGCGGGCGTGAGCTCGCCGACCTCGTGCAGGTCGACGTCGATACCGCCGTACACCTCGGCACCACACACTTCGAGGTAGGTATCGCCATGTTGCACAACCGATCCCAGCTTCTTCAGAATCGAGATGATGGCATCGGCCGGTTGCGTGCTGACCCGCGGCCAGCCCGTCAACCGCACGCTGCCGCCGCTGACCACCGCGGCCGCCAGGAACGGCACCGCGTTGGACAGGTCGGGCTCGATGTCCCAGTGCCGGGCGGCCACCGGCCCCGGCGACACCCGCCACTGGTTGTCGCGGCCGTCGTCGACGTCGACTCCGGCGTCGCGCAGCATCGCGACCGTCATCGCCACATGCGGCGCGGAGGGGACCGAGTCGCCGGTGTGCACGACGGTGAGCCCGTCGCGGAAACCCGCTCCCGACAGCAGCAGCCCGGAGACGAACTGTGACGAGGCCGAGGCATCGATCTCCACGGTCCCACCGGTGACTGATCCGGCGCCGCGCACCGCGAAGGGGAGCCCATCGCCGTCGATGTCGACACCGAGGCCGCGCAACGCGTCGAGAAGGGGTGCGATGGGGCGGGCACGGGCCTGTTCGTCACCGTCGAACGTGACGGTGGCCGTGCCCAGGGCCGCCACCGGTGGCACGAACCGCAACACCGTGCCGGCCAGTCCACAGTCGATGCGCGCACCCTCGCTCGGCGCGATCCGCCCGCTGACCGACAGTTCGTCGGCATGGCCCTCGACCGTCACGCCGAGCGCGGCCAGCGCCCCGATCATCAGGTCGGTGTCGCGGCTGCGCAGCGCCCCGCTGATCGTCGATTCGCCGTTGGCCGTGGCCAGCGCCGCCAACACCAACGCCCGGTTCGTCTGCGATTTCGAGCCGGGCACGGTGACGGTGGCATGCACCGGAGCCGTCGTCGACGGTGCACGCCAGGCCTGGCGTTCTTGGTCTGCGGGCGCGCTCACCGCTCCATCTTCCCCTGTCGGCTCGCCGTGCCACCATGGGATTCATGTGTGGACGTTTCGCGGTGACCACGGACCCGGCGCTATTGGCCGAGAAGATCAAGGCGATCGACGAGACCACGGCGGCCACCTCCGGCGGTAAGGACGCGTCGGGGCCGAACTACAACGTCGCGCCGACCACGACTGTCAGCACCGTGGTCCAGCGCCACAGCGAACCCGACGACGACGCCACCCGGCGGCTGCGGTCGATGCGCTGGGGCCTGGTGCCGCCGTGGGTGAAGGCCAAAGAGGACGGCAGCCCCGAGACCAAGGGGCCGCTGCTGATCAACGCCCGTTCGGAGAAGCTGACCACCTCGCCGGCCTTCCGCAACTCGGCCAAGAACAAGCGCTGCCTGGTGCCGATGGACGGCTGGTACGAATGGCAGGGCCAGAAGGGCGCCAAGACACCCTTCTTCATGTACGCAGGCGACGGTGAGCCGCTGTTCATGGCGGGGCTGTGGACGACGTGGCGACCAAAAGACGCACCCAAGGACGCCAAACCGCTGCTCAGCTGTACGATCATCACCACCGACGCCGCCGGACCGCTTGCCGACATCCACGACCGCATGCCGCTGACCATCAGCGAACGCGACTGGGACCGCTGGCTGGACCCCGACGCGCCAATCGACGAGGGGCTGTTGCGCGGCCACGGCGACCTCGACCGCATCGAGATCCGCGAAGTGTCCCGGCTGGTGAACAGCGTGCGCAACAACGGCCCGGAGCTGATCGAGCCCGTCGAACCCCAGGCTGAACAAGGCACCCTGCTTTGACGCAGCCGGACCCGCCCGGCCCGCTGTCCGATGTCGCCGTCGTCGATGCGCTGGCCGCCGACCTGCGCAGCGCGGGGTACACGACCGACGCGGTGGCCGCGTTGCTCGGCGACGACGCCGACGCCGCGTTCGCCAGGGGAGTGTGGTGGCCGGCCCTGAGGGCCACCGATCGCGTCCTCGACGCCGGGACAGCACAGCAGCAACGCCTGGCGGTGCTGGTGCGGTTGTTCCTGCTGGGCTCGGCCGAACCCGGCGACCGCGTCCTCCTCGCGCTCGGCTCCGATATCGACGCACTCGTGGCGAATGGCGTGCTGGAGTGGGCGGCGGCGGGGACCGTGCGCGCCGCCCTTGACGTCCGGCCTCACAGCGACGGCGTCAACGACTTCTTCGTCGTCTCCGACCTGGACGCCTCGATGCGCTCGGGACCGGTGCACCGCGACCACGTCCTCGGTATCGGCGGTGCGTCGGTCTCCCTGGCCCGCGCGGTCGTCCGCAAGCCGGTCGCCCGCGCGCTCGACCTCGGCACCGGGTGCGGAGTGCAGGCGCTGCACCTGAACGGGCACTGCGCGCAGATCGTGGCCACCGACACCAACGAGCGGGCGCTCGCGCTCGCGGCGGCGACCGCGCGGCTCAACGACATGTCCTGGGATCTGCGGTGTGGCAGCCTTTTTGAGCCGGTCGTCGGTGAGCGCTTTGACCTCATCGTCTCCAATCCGCCGTTCGTGGTGGGCGCGGGCGACCGCGACTATCTCTACCGCGACTCGGGCCTTGCCGGGGACACCCTGTGCCGCAACCTGATCGAGCAGGTCGGTGCTCATCTGGAGCCCGGGGGCACGGCGCTGGTCATGGCGAACTGGATCGTCCGCCGAGACGACTGGGGCGACCGGGTGCGAAGGTGGTTGGCGGGCAGCGGTTTGCACGCGTGGGTGGTGCAGCGCGAGCTCGCCGATCCGGTCAGCTATGTGTCGCTGTGGTTGGCCGACGCCGGAGAGGATTCAGAGCAAGCGGCGCGCCGCGGAGGGCAGTGGCTCGACTGGTTCGCCGACGAGGGCATCACCGGCATCGGTATGGGGGTGATCGCGTTGCGTGCACCACGTTTGGGCGAGCACCGCCCGCCCGAGCACATCGTCGAGGCGTTCACCGGCGCCGATGAGGCCGTCACCGGAGACGAGGTCGACTCGTTCTTCGCGCGCCGGGAGTACCTGCACAACACCTCCGACGAGCAGTTGCTGGCGGCGAGGCTGTCGACGGCGCCGGTGTTCCTCGACGAACAGTCGCTGCCGGGGCCCGAGGGCTGGCAGGTCGTCGGCGCGGCCGTGCGCCGCCCCGGTGGGCCAGGTGCGGTCATCGGCGTCGACGAGATCGGGCGGGCGTTGTTGGCCGGCTGCCGGGGCGAGGCACCGCTGGGGACGTTGATCGACCTGCTCGCAACCGTTCACGGTGTCGACGCCGACGCGCTGGCGCGGGCCGCGCTGCCCGTCGTGCGGGAAGCGGTCGGGCGGGGCATCCTCTACCAGGCCACCTGACCCTTGCCAGAGGATTCCTCGGTTGAGTTAGAGTAATTCTCGTGCCATCGCGGACGCGTCCCGATGCGCGGAGCCGGTTACTTGCCGTCGCGCGCCGCCGCTTCGCGTCCGACGGCGCGCTCTCGGCCACCCTCGACGAGGTGCGCCGCGAGGCCGAAGTGAGCGTCGGCGCGCTGTATCACCATTTCCCCGACAAACTTTCACTCGCCGCCGCTGTCTTCGCAGAGGTGCTCAGCGAATACCAGGCCGGGTTCGTCACCATGCTGCGCGGACACGACACCGCCGAGGGCGGCATCCGCGGCGGTGTCACCTATCACCTGCGGTGGATCTCGGCGCATCGCGGAGAGGCCGGTCTGCTGCTCGGGCCCCGGCTCGACAGCGCGGAATTGCGTGCACACAACGACGCCTTCTTCGCAGCCATCAAAGACTGGTGGCGTCCGCATCACGGCTACGGCGCGCTACAGCCGATGCACGTGGGGGTGACGGCAGCGCTGTGGCTGGGCCCCGCCCAGGAGTACAGCCGGTACTGGATCGCCGGAGCGGCCAAGCGGATACCGCCGGGCACCATCGAAACCTTTGCCGACGCTGCGTGGAAGGCGTTGCGCGCCAACGATACCGAGGAGGACTTATCGTGACGGATTCGCTGTACCGGAACATGGTGACCAGCGGCGACGAGGCCGACGCGCCGCTTCGCGTGCGCGTCGAACACCGCGGGGACAGGGCCGTCGTCACGCTCGACGAGCCACGACGGCTCAACGTGCTGTCCGCCCCGCTGGTCCGCCAACTTCGGCGCGCGCTGACCGACCTGGACGCCGACCCCGACGTGCGTTCGGTCGTGCTCACCGGCACGGACCCGGGCTTCAGCGCCGGGGGCGATCTCCGCATGATGGACGCCGCGATCGACCAACTCGACGCTCCGGAGGGCGCTGCCGACATCTGGCGCTGGATCCGCCGCGAATTCGGGGGTATCGCGCGGCTGATCGCCGGATCGGACACGATCTTCGTCGCCGCGCTCAACGGCGCAGCCGCAGGCGTCGGGCTGGCCTGGGCGCTGACCTGTGATCTCGTGATCGCCAGCGAACGTGCCGTCGTGGTGCCCGCATTCGCCAAGCTGGGACTGATCCCCGAGGTCGGCACCAGTTGGGCGCTGACCCGACGGCTGGGCTATCAGGGCGCGCTGGCCTACTATCTGCGCGGCCAACACATCGATGCCCGCGAGGCCCAACGGCTCGGCCTGGTGCAGGAGGTCGTCGATCACGACCGTCTGCTCGCGGCCGCCGACGACTGGTGTTCGCGCATCGCCGCGCTCCCGCCGCATGCCGTCGCGATGAGCAAGCCCCTGCTGCGGGCGGCCGCCGACGCCGACTGGTCCGGTGCCCTCACCCTGGAGGAGTTCGCCGAACCGACCTGCTTCACCACCGCGGCGTTCGCCGACAGCGTGCGCTCGATGCTCTCCTGAACCGGCACCGGCACCCCCGTGCCGCGCTCGAGATTTCCCGCATCTGCCTGATCACGTCAGAATGGGCATTAACATAGTGCGGGTAGGCCGGATGAGGGGGTCAGGCATGGTCACTGCGGTGAGGAAGCTCTTGAGCTTCGAAATGACCATCGCCGAGTGGATCGGCACCGGGCTCATCCTCGCCGCACCCTACGTCGTCGTCGGCCTCGGCTGGACCGCCCTGCGCCTGGATCAGCTCGACGGCAGCGGACTGGCCTGGTTCGTCCAGCTGGTCGGTTCCGTCGCGTTCTGGCCGGCGCTGGTCTTCTCGGCGGTGTGCGTCGGATGACGAACCGCCACCGCATCTCCGTTCGACGGCGCACCGCCCGATGGGACCCCGACGCCGATGTCACCGCCGCAGAGGCGATGGACTTCTGGGCGTTCGCCGGGGGAGCCGCCAACGTCGTCATGCAGCTGTCCTGGCCGGAGGTCGGCTACGGCGTCGCGGAGAGCAAGGTCGACTCGGGAAACCTGCTCAAACACCCGTGGAAGCGGGCGCGCACGACCTTCCAGTACCTCGCGGTCTCGGTGCTGGGGACTCCCGATGACCGCGCGGCGTTCCGGGAGGCGGTCAACAGCGCGCACCGGCACGTCAAGTCGACCGCCGAAAGCCCGGTGCGATACAACGCGTTCGACCGCGACCTGCAGATGTGGGTGGCCGCATGTCTTTTCGTCGGGCTGGAGGACACCTATCAGCTTCTGCGCGGTGAGATGACACCGAAGCAGGCCGAGCAGTTCTACCGCTCCGCATGGCCGCTGGGCACCACCCTGCAGGTCACCGAAGACCAGTGGCCGCCGACGCGCGCCGAGTTCGACGACTACTGGCGCGTCGCGTGCGAGCGGGTGAAGATCGACGACCGGGTCCGCGAGCACCTGATGCACATGCTGAACCTGCGCATGATCAACCCGTTGCTGGGGCTGCCGTTTCGGCCGTTGCTGAAGTTCCTGACAACCGGATTCCTCGCGCCGGTGTTCCGCGAACAGATGGGCCTGCGGTGGAACGCATTTGCCCAGTTCCTGTTCGAATGGCTCTTCCTCACAGTCGCTTTCGTCAACAGGTTCATGCCGGTGTTCCTTCGCCAGGGCGGTAGCTACGTGCTGCTCGCCGACGTGCGCCGCCGGGTCCGTATGCACAAGGCACTGGTATGACGGCGTTGCGCCGCCTGCTCAGTCGCCGGGTCAGCGTCGAGGCGATGATCGAGGCAGGCATGTGGCTGTCGATCCCTTACCTGCTGATCGGCCTGGTGTGGGCGTTCTTCGACGCCGAGCAGGTGCAGTTGATCGACACCGCGCTGCGCACGCGGATCCCGGCCGGGTCGGACATCGGCGCGTTCATGGTGACGGCGGTGTTCTGGCCTGCCAACCTGTTCGGATTCGAACTCTGCGTTCCCTGACGCTCGGCGGCCAGGACCCCTATAGCTGGGTCCGCTGACTACGGGCCCGCGTATCCCGGCGGGTTCGGAGTGTCCACCCACAAATCGACGCCCAGTTCCGAACCGGGAACGCAGTCGTACACCGACAGGTCGGTCACGCCGGACTCCAGCAGCACGTCCTCGCACAGCAGGGACTGCCCGGTGTACTCGCGGGCGGGCTTGTTAAGGATTACGTAGGCAGAGTCGGCATAGACGTCGGGCTTACGGGCGCGGCCCATCGCCTCATCGCCGCCCAACAGGTTCTGCACGGCCGCGGTCGCCACCAGCGTGCGAGGCCACAGCGTGTTCGACGCGATACCGGCGTCGCGCATCTCCTCGGCGATGCCCAACGCGCACAACGTCATCCCGAACTTCGCCATCATGTAGGCAGTCGGCTTGAGCCACTGCGACTCCAGCCGGATTGGCGGCGACAGCGTCAGGATGTGCGGGTTCTCGCGGCCCTTCATGTGGGGGATGCAAGCCTGCGACACCGCGTAGGTACCGCGGATCTGGATGCCGTTCATCAGGTCGAACCGCTTCAAGGGGACGTCCTCGATCGAACCGAGGTTGATCGCCGAGGCGTTGTTGACGCAGATGTCGATGCCGCCGAACTGCTCGACGGTCTTGGCGACCGCCGCCTCAACCGAGTCACCGTCGCGGACGTCGCCGACGATCGGCAGCGCCTGCCCGCCGGCGTCCTCCAGCTCCTTGGCCGCGGTGTACACCGTGCCGGGCAGCTTGGGGTGGGGTTCGGCCGTCTTCGCGATCAGCGCGATGTTGGCGCCGTCGGCCGCGGCGCGCTTGGCGATCGCCAGGCCGATGCCGCGGCTCGCACCGGAGATGAACATGGTTTTCCCGTTGAGCGACATGCTCTCACCCTATCCGCCGCGAAATTGCATTCCGGCAGGTCCGCACTCGAACTTTCGCTGCTGGAATGCCGTTTCGCGGAAAATCAGGCGCCGGACGCTCAGGCGCAGATGGCTGCGGTCACCGCGTCGGTCAGTCGGATCAGGTCCTGCGGGGCCACGGCGACCTCCAAGCCGCGCTTGCCTGCGCTGCACAGCACCCGGTCCCACAGCAGCGCCGTCTCGTCGATCACCGTCGGCAGCGGCGTCCGCTGCCCAAGCGGGGAGATACCGCCGATCACATAACCCGTGGACCGCTCGGCGGCCGCGCGTTCGGCCATGGTGGCCCTGGGCGCGCCGAGCGCCGACGCGGCCGCCTTCAGCGAAAGCTTGGCAGGAACCGGCACCACCGCAACGCCGAGGCCTGTCGGCAACGCCAGCACCAGCGTCTTGAAGATCTGTTCAGGCTCCACACCTTCGGACCGGACAAGCGCCGCCACGGCTTCCTCGCCGAACGGCTGGCGCGGATCATGGCGGTAGCGCAGAACCTCATGCGCAACACCGGCGGCCACCAGCGCGGCGATGGCCGGAGTTGCTGCGCGTGCCACCGCGCCAGCCTAATGCGACGCCCTTACGTCGGGCTTCGGGGAACAATCGGGGCCGGTGCCGCTGTTGTTGACGGTGGCTGCACCGCGGCGGGAGTTCGCGGGCAGAAAACATGTCGGTCTCAACCTCTAGGATGAGCGGAGGGGGTCAGGTGCCAACGCTGGCTATGGACTTTCCAGTGCTCCCGGTCGATCTGCCGGGTTTGTTCGCTGGCACCGCGACAGAAGGGACGGTGTTCCCCACCATGACCGACTCCGACGGGTCAACCCGAGATTCGGCGCAAGAGGCTCCTGAACCGCAGGAGACCGACGCCGAGCTCACCGCGCGCTTCGAGCGTGACGCGATTCCGCTGCTCGACCAGCTGTACGGCGGCGCGCTGCGGATGACGCGCAACCCCGCCGACGCCGAGGACCTGCTGCAGGAAACCATGGTCAAGGCGTACGCCGGCTTCCGGTCGTTCCGCGAGGGCACCAACCTCAAGGCGTGGCTCTACCGCATCCTCACCAACACCTACATCAACAGCTACCGCAAGAAACAGCGTCAGCCGGCGGAGTACCCCACAGAGGAGATCACCGACTGGCAGCTCGCGGCCAACGCCGAGCATTCGTCGACCGGACTGCGCTCGGCCGAGGTGGAGGCGCTCGAGTCGCTGCCGGACAACGAGATCAAGGAAGCGCTGCAGGCGCTGCCGGAGGATTTTCGGATGGCGGTCTATTACGCCGACGTCGAGGGCTTCCCATACAAAGAGATCGCCGAGATCATGGACACGCCGATAGGCACGGTGATGTCCCGGTTGCACCGGGGCAGGCGCCAGCTCCGCGAGCTGCTGGCCGACGTGGCCCGCGACCGCGGGTTCATTCGGGGACAGCAGATGGACACACCCGAGGAGGTCTCGTCGTGAGCTCGTTCTCTGACGAAGAGCGATGGCAGCCCCCCGTCGGTCCCATCGACCCCGAGCATCCCGAATGCGCCGCTGTCATTGCCGAGGTGTGGACGCTGCTCGACGGTGAGTGCACCCCCGAAACCCGCGACAAGCTGCGGCACCATCTCGAGGAGTGCCCCGCATGCCTGCGCCACTACGGCGTCGAGGAGCGGGTCAAGAGCCTGATCGCGAAGAAGTGCGGCGGCGAGAGAGCTCCGGAGAGCCTGCGCGAGCGTCTGCGCATCGAGATCAGCCGCACCACCATCATCCGGCGCGGTTAGCGCCGAGGATCACGCCTAGGCGCTAGCGCACCGACTTCGAGCCGGCGTTGGGCCGCTTACCGTGGTTGGCCTTCGTGTGCTTGCGGTCACGCTTCTTACGGCCACGCTTGGCCATGGTCTACCTCCGAGTGCTCTGGGGATTCTCGGCCCGTGCTCGGCGGGCGCGTTCGGACCATTGTCTCATGGCCCGGCGACAGCGCTGACAAGCCGGTCGTGTGGTTCGATGTAGGCCGAAAGTCGTACAGCAGCGGAAAGCGGATGGGGTGATGATGGCCGAGGACGTTCGCGCTGAGATCGTGGCCAGTGTGCTCGAGGTCGTGGTGAGCGAGGGCGATCAGATCGGCGAGGGGGACACCCTGGTGCTGCTGGAGTCGATGAAGATGGAGATCCCGGTGCTGGCCGAGGTGGCGGGCACCGTGAGCAAGGTCAGCGTTTCGGTTGGCGACGTCATCCAGGCCGGTGACCTCATCGCGGTGATCAGCTGATCACCGCGTCGTGAACCACCGCCGGAAGTAACCCCCGATGTCCACCCTCGGTGATCTGCTCGCCGAGCACACCATGCTGCCCGGCAATGCGGTGGACCACCTGCATGCGGTGGTCGGCGAATGGCAACTACTCGCCGACCTGTCCTTCGCCGACTACCTGATGTGGGTGCGCCGCGACGACGGCGCCCTGGTCTGCGTCGCGCAGGTGCGGCCGAACACCGCGCCGACGGTACTGCTGGCCGACGCGGTCAGCACGCTGGCCGACGCCGACGCGATGCCACTCGTGGCCACGGCGTTCGCAGCGGGTGAAATCGTCGTGGGAGACGGCGCGGGACAACAGGTTTCACCAGGGCTCAACGTCGAGGCCGTTCCAGTCCGGTACAAGGACGAGGTGGTCGCGGTGCTGACGCATCAGACCGCATTGGAGTCCAGGAAGGCCAGCCCGCTGGAGTCGGCCTACCTCGACTGTGCAGGCGACCTCCTGCACATGCTCTCGGAGGGCACCTTCCCCAACGTGGGCGACATCGCGATGTCGCGCTCGAGCCCACGCGTCGGCGACGGGTTCATCCGGCTCGACGGGGCGGGTGTGGTTACCTTTGCGAGCCCCAACGCGATCTCGGCCTATCACCGGATGGGGCTGGCCGCCGAACTCGGCGGGCACAACCTGGTCACCGTCACACGCCCGCTCATCGGTGACCCGTTCGAGGCGCAGGAACTGGCCAACCATGTGCGCGACTCGCTGGCCGGCGGATCGAGCATGCGCATGGAGGTCGACGCCGGTGGTGCGGCCGTGCTGATGCGTACGCTCCCGCTCGTCGTGCACGGCCAACCGGTGGGCGCAGCGGTGCTGATCCGCGACGTGACAGAAGTCAAGCGCCGCGACCGCGCCCTGCTGTCGAAGGACGCCACGATCCGCGAGATCCACCACCGGGTGAAGAACAACCTGCAGACCGTCGCGGCGCTGCTGCGCCTGCAGGCCCGTCGCACCAACAACGACGAAGGCCGCGAGGCGCTGATGGAATCGGTGCGACGGGTCTCCTCGATCGCGTTGGTCCACGATGCGCTGTCGATGTCGGTGGACGAGGAGGTCAACCTCGACGAAGTGGTCGACCGGATCCTGCCGATGATGAATGATGTTGCCGCCGTTGACAGTCCGATCCGCATCCGCCGGGTCGGCGATCTCGGTGTGCTCGACGCTGACCGCGCCACCGCGCTGATCATGGTGATCACCGAGCTGGTGCAGAATGCCATCGAGCACGCCTTCGACCCCGGCGTGCGCGAGGGCAGTGTCACCATCCGCGCCGAGCGCTCGGCCAGGTGGCTGGATGTGGTCGTCCACGACGACGGCCGGGGACTACCCGACGGGTTCAGCCTGGAGAAGGCCGACCGGCTCGGATTGCAGATCGTGCGGACGCTGGTGTCTGCCGAACTGGACGGGTCGCTGGGCATGCGCGAGGGACAGGACGGCGGAACCGATGTGGTGCTGCGGGTGCCGCTGGGCCGGCAGCGTCGACTCGCGCAGTAGCAAACTTCGCAATTCGCAAATCGGCCTTTCGTGTCGTAAAGCGGCCGTTATTGCATTTACAGAAAGATACGGCCCCGACGAATGTCGGGGCCGTATCTTGTTTGGTTCGGGTAGTGCTCAGACTCCGCTGCGGGCCTTGGTGCGAGCATTGCGGCGCTTGAGTGCGCGACGCTCGTCCTCGCTCATACCGCCCCAGACACCGGCATCCTGTCCGGACTCCAAAGCCCAGGTCAGGCACTCAGTGGTCACGGGACAGCGGTTGCAGACGAGCTTCGCGTCAGCGATCTGAGCGAGCGCCGGGCCGCTGTTTCCCACCGGGAAGAACAGTTCCGGATCCTCATCGCGACAGACCGCCTTGTGGCGCCAATCCATTAGATCAAACTCCTCGTCAGATACGTCACCCGTGCGCAGCACGGCGCACGGCATATTCTTCGGCTGTTTAACGCGTGCACATTGAATGTTTCTGCAACGTTGCTTCGATGCTTTCACAGGCTGGACAGATGTCAATACTCGCGAGTTAACAAGTGCGCAATGTCACTAGCCGGGTGGCTTCGCACGCCGCAGACTCGTCTGTACTAGACTCGATCCAACTGCGCCCGAAATCCTACGCCGCAGGCCGATCACCGCAGGTCAGAGACCTCTCCAGGTGCAGGTGCCAACACGCCGAGCGCGTCGGGGACGGCGGTGAACATCATCGAATCGCGTAATCCGACGTAGTCGCCGTCGATCTGGCAGGCGACCGGTGCCTCGCTGGTGACCTGCAGCCACGACAGGTCGTCGTCACGGACCAGATGCTTGGCCTCGATGCGGGCTTTCTTGGACAGCATCCGCCGCACCAGCATCAGGTTGGCCCACACATTCATGCTGGTCGTGGCGAAAACACCCAGGCCGGTCTCGAATGTTGTCATCGGGTTGGTCCAGACCGGGCGGGCGTTGGCGTACGTCCAGGGGCTGGCGTTGGACACGAACGCGAAGTGCACGCCGCCGATCGGTTCGCGGTCGGGCAGGTGCACGGTCAGCGACGGTTCCTTACGGGTGCTGGCCAGCATCTCGCGGATGGCGACGCGGATGTAGCGCGAAGCGGTGACGACGCGGCCCTTCGCGCGCTGCGCCTCGACGGCGGCCACCACGTCGCCGTCGACGCCCATCCCCGCGGTGAACACGCCCCAGCGTTCACCGCAGTCCATCAGCCCGATGCGCCGCCACGACTTGCGGCGGCGGTACTCCGACAGCAGGTCGATCAGCTGATTGGTCGCCTCGATCGGGTCCGGGCTGATGCCGAGGGCGCGCGCGAAGACGTTGGCCGACCCGCCGGGCACCACGCCGACGGCAGGCGCTGCCGCGCCCGGCCCACCGACCTCGAGAATGCCGTTGACCACCTCGTTCACCGTGCCGTCGCCGCCGTGCACGATCAGGACGTCGACGCCGTCACGCGCTGCGTCGCGGGCGATCTCGATGGCATGTCCGCGGTGATCGGTGTGCGCGACGGTCAGCTTCACCCGACTCTCCAGCGCATGGGCCAACAGATCACGGCCGGCCGGAGTCGTTGACGTCGCATTCGGGTTCACGATCAGCACGGCGCGCACGGGGTCTGAGCCTACTGAACCGGTTCTGCGCGCCCCTCTACGCTCGAAGGCGTGATCGTTCCATCTCCGACGACGGTGCGCCAAGCCGCTGTCCTGGTCGCCGTGGAGGGCGCGGCTGCCCTGGTCGCGGCGCTGGTCTATGTGGTGAGCGGGTTCGGCAGGGCCGAAGAGTCCGGGCTGAACAAGTACGGCACCGCGCTGTGGTTCGCGATCATGGGCGCCGGTGTGCTGGCCGCGGCGTGGGCGTTGTGGACGGGCAGGCGGTGGGGGCGTGGCATCGCCGTGTTCGCCCAACTGCTGCTGCTGCCGGTCGTCTACTACATGGGCGTCGGGTCGCACCAGTGGTTGTACGCCGCGCCGATCGGCGTGGTGGCGGTGGTGACGCTGGCGCTGCTGTTCAGTCCCTCGACCCTGGAGTGGGTGGGGACTCACGGCGATTCTGCGGCCAGCGCCGACAGTTCGGGCCCCGAGACGCGGTAAGTGATCCAGTCCGTCTGTTGCTTGCCGCCGACGGCCTCGTAGAGCGCGATCGCGTTGACGTTCCAGTCGAGCACCGCCCACGACAACCGGGTGTAACCGTGCGTGGTGCACTCCCGTGCCAGGGTTGCCAACAACTTGTGGGCCAACCGGCGCCTGCGGAACTGCGGGCGCACGTAGAGGTCTTCGAGGTGGATGCCGGCGACACCGTCCCATGTGGAGAAGTTGCGAAACCACAGCGCGCCCGCGGCGGCCTGTCCGTCGACCTCGGCGATGTGGCCCGCGACGGCGGCCGGTTCGTCGAAAAGCGCTCGGCGCATCTGGTCTTCGGTCACGGTGCACTCGTGCGCGGCGTGTTCGAACTCGGCGAGTTCGTGGACCATCGCGGTCAGCTCACGCTCGTCGCCGGGGCGCACCCTGCGGATCAGCTCGGTCACGTCGCGGCGCCAAGCGCGGCGAGGATCGTGGTGAATTTGGTTGTGGTTTCCTCGAGTTCGTCGTCGGGATCGGATTCGGCGACGATGCCGCCGCCCGAATACGCCTCGGCCGTACGGCGATCCGCCGACAGCGCCGCGCAGCGAATCGACACCACCCACCGGCCGTCGCCTCGTTGGTCGCACCAGCCGACGGCACCGGCGTAGAAACCCCGGTCGCCTTCGAGCTCGGCGATCAGGTCGGCCGCATCGGCGGTGGGCACCCCGCCGACCGCAGGCGTCGGGTGCAGCGCGATGGCCAAGTCCAGTGCGGTGATTGATCTTTCGCGAAGTGTGCCGGTGATGCGGGTGGCCAGATGCCACACCGAGTCAGTCTTGCGAAGCGCCGGTTCGGCGGCTACCTCGAGGTCGGCGCACAGCGGCTCGAGCGCGTCGCGGATCGTGTCGACCACGAACTGGTGCTCGCGAAGGTTCTTCGCCGACGCGGCCAGCGCGGCGCCGTTCGCCTCGTCGGTGTCGGGATCGGGGGAGCGCGGCGCCGAACCCGCGAACGGTGCGCAGACCACCTGATCGCCGCGGCGGGCCACCAGTAGCTCGGGGCTTGCGCCCACCAGCACGCTCCCGGAGTAACCACCGCCCGCGGCGGTCAGGTCGGCGAGGTACCCGTTGGCCGCGGGATCGGCGCTGACGAGCCGGTGCAGGACGGTGCGCGCGTCCAGCGGTCCGTCGGCGGCCAGCCGAAGGGCCCTGGCGAGCACGACCTTGTGCAGCCCGCTCGACGGGCTGTTGAGCCGGTCGACGGCGCTGGCGACCCGCGTGCGGTGTTCCTCGGGATCCGGCAGCGCCTCGGCTATCTGTACGCCGGGCATCGGGCGTAGCGGCCAGTCCGGCAGCGCGTCGAGGAACTGGACGCTCTGCGGGCGGATCAGCGCCGCCGGTTTGGTCAGGTCGAAAGGCAACGCCCCCACGATGATCGGGGCGCTGTGCGATGCCAGCGCGGCTCGCGCCTCAGCGACCTTCGGGAACGCGGTGTGCACTCCCTCCGCGACGACGGCGCCGCGGGAGGCC
The DNA here is from genome assembly GCF_002245535.1 of Mycobacterium lehmannii. Lineage (GTDB taxonomy): Bacteria > Actinomycetota > Actinomycetes > Mycobacteriales > Mycobacteriaceae > Mycobacterium > Mycobacterium lehmannii. The sequence continues at coordinate 248,573 of NZ_NKCN01000002.1, forward strand.
AGGACGAAGGACGGTTCGCGGGTCACCGTGGTTTACACGGATCCTGATGGCCGGTCAGTCCCTGCGCGATGATCTGGCGCATGGCGTGCTCGAATCCGAGGACGGCCAGCGACGCGGGCGCCATCGCGAACCGGATCCCGTCGGACACCGGCAGCTCGACCCACCGCGCGATCATCGAGCGGGAGAAGTGCGCGTGGCCCACGAACACGACGTCGCGCGATGTCATATGGCTCAGCGCCGACTCCAGGGCGCGGTCGGCGCGCTGCGTGACCGTCTCCACGCTCTCGCCGCCGTCGGCGCCGTGCGTCCAGATCAGCCAGTCGGGGACGGTCTCGCGGATCTCGGGCGTCGTCAGCCCCTCGTAGCGGCCGTAGTCCCATTCCCGCAGAAGCGGCGACACCTCGTCGATGTTCAGCCCGGCCAGTTCGGCGGTCTGCACCGCGCGCCGCAATGGGCTGGACAGCACCAGGGGGTGGTCCAGTTCCAGTTCGGCCAGCGCTTCGGCGGCCAGCTTGGCGCGTTCCACGCCGACCGCGGTCAGTTCGAGATCGGTGTGGCTGGTGTGCCGACCGCTTCTCGACCACTCCGTTTCGCCGTGACGAAGCAGGATCAGGCGGTGCTCCAAAAGGGCCACGCTCACTGATTCTGCCGCACGGTCGGTCGCGGTGTCCCGACCCATGCAACGATGGGCACCGTGACGCGAGTACTTGCGGTCGCCAATCAAAAGGGTGGGGTAGCCAAGACGACGACGGTGGCGTCGTTGGGTGCGGCGATTCAGGAGACGGGTAAGCGGGTCCTGCTCGTGGACCTCGACCCGCAGGGGTCCCTGACGTTCTCCCTGGGCCACGACCCGGACAAGCTGGCGGTGTCGATCCACGAAGTGCTGCTCGGCGAGGTCGAACCCGACGTCGCCCTGCTGGAGACGCCCGAGGGGATGACACTGCTGCCCGCCAACATCGACTTGGCGGGGGCCGAGGCCATGCTGTTGATGCGCGCCGGGCGCGAGTACGCGCTCAAGAGGGCGCTGGCCAAGCTCGGTGTCGGAGCCGGAACGCCGGCGACATCAGGCCGAGGAGCCGGAACGCCGGCGACATCAGGCCGAGGAGCCGGAACGCCGGCGACATCAGGCCGAGGAGCCGGAACGCCGTCTTCATCGGGCAGGTCCGACTACGACATCGTGATCATCGACTGTCCGCCGTCGCTCGGCGTGCTCACGCTCAACGGGTTGACCGCCGCCGACGACGTGATCGTGCCGCTGCAGTGCGAGACCTTGGCGCACCGCGGGGTCGGGCAGTTCCTGCGCACCATCGCCGACGTTCAGGCGATCACGAACCCCGATCTCAAACTGCTGGGCGCGCTGCCGACGCTGTACGACTCGCGCACGACCCACAGCCGCGACGTGCTGCTCGACGTCGCCGACCGCTACGACCTGCCGGTGCTGGCGCCGCCGATCCCGCGCACCGTCCGCTTCGCCGAAGCGAGCGCCTCGGGAGCGTCGGTGTTGGCCAGCCGCAAGAACAAGGGTGCGGGCGCCTACCGCGAGCTGGCCACCGCGCTGCTCAAGCACTGGAAGAACGGCAAGCCGATGCCGACGTTCGCCCCAGACATATAGCGATTTCGGTGTACTACCGATCGCTGCGCGACTGGTAGTGCACCCAAGTTACGACTGGCCGAGCGCCACCAGTTCCTCGCCGCGCTGTTCGATCACCATCGAACCGGCGACCGCGGGCACCACCGGCGCCGCGCTCGGCGGCCGTGTCACGGGAATGTGGCGTTCACCCTGCCCGGTCGCGGGGTCGAACACGTCGTAGCCGTCGGTGACGGGGACCAGCAACCGCCCCGCCATGATCGTCGCCGGCCCCAGCGGCTTGTTGCGGCCCTCGGGCGTGACGGTGTATCGGTATTCAAATCCGTTGGCGGAGAACACCATTACGCTGTCGCCGGTCCACCACGTGATCAGGTCGCCCGCCCGCGACATCGTGGCCTGCGGCGACGGCGGGCTTGGCACCGGGGTGCTGGCGACCGTCGCGCCCGTCTCGTCGACGATGTTCACCACGGGCTTGGGTGTGGGCACGTAGAGCGCGGTCATCGTGTCGGCCACGGCCACCACGCGTGCGCCCGAATCCGGTGTGACACCCGGTTGCTGGACATACCTCAACTCGGGGGTGTCCTCCTCGTCGGAGGGCCGCAGCAGCGTCAGGCGCAGATCGGGCTGCCGCGGGCACGCCTCGAGCACCGACACCGCGCTCGAACTCGCTTGAGCGGACACCAACCGACACAGCGGCCGCGAGGGGACATCCGGCTTGATGCGCGCATCCAGCGCGCCGTAGCTCAGCATTCGGACCATGTCGGAACGCCACAGCTCGAGCCGGTTCTCACCCGCCGAGAGCACCGCGGTGCCGTCCGAAGACAGGGTCACTGAGGGGTCGGCGTAGGACGACCGCGCCGGACCGCGCATGCCGGTCTTGGCGTCGATCGTGCTGACCTGGCCACAGCCGCGGGTGTCGGGGTAGACGGCGACCGCGTACTGGTAGACGTAGCTGACCCCGCACAGGTCGAGATCACGCTCGTAACTCCACAGCGTGGTCCCGGTCGCGGGGTCGCGGCCCTCCACGGCCCGCCCGTCGCCGGTCACCACCGCACCGCCGATGACCAGCGGCATCGTGGTGGCTGCGCTGGGTGCGCTCCACACCTGGCGCAGCGACTGCGGAACCGCCTTGGCGGGGGTCAGTGCCGGAACCGGGCCGTCCGCGGGTCTGCTGATCGTGGCCCGCGCGTCGCTGGTCCACCACACCAGCCCGGCCGTCACCGCGACCACGACGCCAATCGCCAGCGCCACCATCACATCGGTGCGCGTGCGGCGTTCGGGTTTGACCATCGCGGGGGAGGCGGTGGACTAGCCGGTGCTGGCCGGAGCCTTGCGGGGTCGGCGCCTACGCCTGCGCTTGGCAGGAGCCGTATCGCCGGACCCTTCGCCCGTCTCGCCGGAAGAAGCCTGATCGGACGGCGTTGTGGACGCGTCCGGGTGGCCGGTGGCCGACTTGCCGCCGCGGGTGCGGCGACGTGTGCGGTTGCGGTTGCGCGCGGGGCGGTCGTCGGACTTCTCGGCCGGGGCGCGCCTGCTGCTCTGCACCTTCACGGGCTCGCCGACGGTGCCGGAGGCATCGGCGGGAATGCCCAGTTCGCTGTAGAGGTGCGGTGAGCTCGAATACGTCTCGGCGGGATCGGGGCAGCCGAGGTTCAGCGCCTTGTCGATCATCGTCCAGCGCGCCAACTCGTCCCAGTCGACGAGGGTCACCGCGACACCGGTCTTGCCCGCGCGCCCGGTGCGGCCGATGCGGTGCACGTAGGCCTGCTCGTCCTCGGGGATCTGGTAGTTGATCACGTGGGTGACGTCGTCGATGTCGATGCCGCGGGCGGCGACGTCGGTGGCGACCAGGACGTCGATCTCGCCGGTGCGGAACGCCTTGAGTGCCTTCTCGCGCGCGCCCTGACCGAGGTCACCGTGCACGGCGCCGACCTTGAAGCCGCGTTCGGCCAGTTCGTCGGAGACCTTCTGCGCGGTGCGCTTGGTGCGGGTGAAGATCATCGTCGCGCCTCGACCCTCGGCCTGCAGGATGCGGGCGACCATCTCGACTTTGTCCAGGGCGTGCGCGCGGTAGGCGAACTGCTCGGTGGTGTCGTGGGTGGCCGCCGAATGCGGGGCCTCGGCCCGGATGTGCGTCGGCTGGTTCATGAAGGTCCGGGCCAGCGTGATGATGGGGTCCGGCATCGTCGCCGAGAACAGCATCGACTGCCTGTTGTCGGGGATCTGGCGCAGGATCCGCTCGATGTCGGGCAAGAAGCCCAGGTCGAGCATCTCGTCGGCCTCGTCGAGCACCAGCATGGACAGTCCGCCCAGCTTCAGGTGCCCTTGCTGGGCCAGGTCGAGCAGCCGGCCCGGTGTGCCGACGACCACGTCGACGCCCTTCTCGAGCGCCTCGATCTGTCCTTCGTAGGGCCGTCCACCGTAGATCGAGGTGACCGACAGCTTGCGGTCGCCGACGGTCAGGTACTTCGCAGCGGCCGCCAGGTCGCCGTATACCTGCAGACACAGCTCGCGGGTGGGTACGACCACCAAGGCCCGCGGGACGCCCGTCAGGGGGCGGTCGGGGTCGGTGGTGATCCGCTGGAGCAGGGGCACGCCGAATGCCAGCGTCTTGCCCATACCGGTGCGGGCCTGGCCGATCAGGTCGTCGCCGGCCAATGCCATCGGCATGGTCAGCTCTTGGATGGCGAAGGGATGCTGCTTGCCGTCCTCGGCGAGAGCGCGGACGATTTCGTCGCGAACTCCCAGTTCAGCAAATGTGGGATTGAGATGCGTCATACGCGAAACGAGGCCTTTCAGTTGTCGTCCTCATGGCTTCCACGCGCGCACGAGTTCGACAAAAGCTGGCCTGTGAAGACCAAGGCCCTGCACTGAGGTAGGCGGACCGACTGCGTGCACGCACATTTCTTTGGGTCGCGGCGGGCTCTGCAAATGTTTTGCAGATGCCTTGAAATGCCACCGCCCGAACCCATCGTACCTGGCGGCGCTCGCCCGACGAGCCACCCGCCGTCGGCGTTTATTGTTGGGCCCATGAACGCGACGCCTCCGGCACCCGGGCAGACCGACTCGGCAACCTCGGGTGTGTCGGCCGACCATCCCGGCGTCAACGAGCTTTTCGCGCTGCTGGCCTATGGCGAGGTCGCCGCGTTCTACCGCCTCACCGACGAAGCGCGAATGGCGCCGAACCTTCGCGGGCGCATCAACATGGCGAGCATGGCGGCCGCGGAGATGAACCACTACGAGGTGCTGCGCGACGCGCTCGAGCGCCGCGGAGTCGACGTCGTGCCCGCGATGACGAAATACGCGTCCGCCCTTGAGAATTACCACCGGCTGACCACCCCGAGCACCTGGCTCGAGGCACTGGTGAAGACCTATGTCGGCGACGCGCTGGCGGCCGACTTCTACCTCGAGATCGCCCATGCCCTGCCCGACGAGGTCGCCGACGTGGTGCGCGCGGTGCTGTCGGAGACCGGCCACTCCCAGTTCGTCGTCGCCGAGGTGCGCGCGGCGGTGACGGCCAGCGACCGGCAGCGCCACCGGCTCGCGCTGTGGTCGCGGCGGCTCCTCGGTGAGGCCATCACCCAGGCGCAGTTCGTGATGGCCGATCACGACGAGCTCGTCGACCTGGTGCTGGCCAGCGGTGAAGGTCTGACTCAGATGACCGAGTTCTTCGACCGGCTCCAGCGGACACACGCCTCCCGGATGGAGGAGCTGGGCCTCGCCTGACCTACTGGGTGCAGGTCGCGATCATCGAGTTGTTGTTCTGCGCGGCGATCAGCGTGCCGGCGGCGTCGAGGATGCTGCAGTTCAGCTGGCCGCCGACGCTGGTCGCGGTGACCGATTTCAGTTCAACGCCCGGGTCGAGGACCACCTGCTTGACCCAGGGCAGCGCGACGTTGACGTCGGTGCGCAGCGCGCCCTGGCCGTCGGTGTAGATCACGGTCACCAGGTCGAGCAGCTGGCGGTTACCCGTCACCCGGTAGGTCACGGTGCGCGGTGACGGCGGTGCGGGCGGCGGAACGGCTGCCTGTGCCGTCGTGCTCGGTGCGGGCGGTGGCGTCGTCTCGGCGCTCGGGGTGACCGTCGTGACGGTCTCCGGCGGCAGCGAGGGAACGAGGGGCGCCGCCGTTCCCGCGCTCGGCGCGGTGGTGGCGGGAGCGCTCGACGGCACCGGCGCCTCCGATGTCGCGGTGGCCGACACCGAACCGCTGTCGCCGCCGCCGAGGATGATGCCGGTGGTGCCGATCGCGATGAACAGGATCACCCCGGCGATGCCGGCGACCCACATCCAGCGTCGGTCGATGCTCTCCTCGTCGTATGACTGCTCGTAGTCGTCGTAGTCCTCGAACTCGGGCGAACCGGGGTAGTCGTAGTCGAAGTCTTCGGCAGGCGGCTCCGAGTAATCGGAGTAGCTGGGAATCCGCTCCGTCGGGGCCAGCGAATACGGTGAGTGCGCGGTGTAAGACCTGTTCATGTGGGTTTTCCCGGTGTCGTCTCGAGCGTAGAAGATCTTGCCGCGCCTGATGCTATCGAGGCAGAAGTGACAGATGAGGTTCAGCGGCTGGTGTGTTGGTTACGGTCCGGACTCGGTTCGGTCGCCGTAGGTCTCGGCGCTTCGCCGACCGCGAACTCACCGCCGTGGTGCGGTCGGTCAGCGGGTCGTCCACTAGCCTTGGCTCAAGTTCTTCGAAAACGAAAGGGGCCCACGGCGTGGAGGTCAAGATCGGTGTCACGGACAGCCCGCGCGAGCTGAGCTTCAACAGCGCGCAGACACCCAGCGAGGTGGAGCAGTTGTTCACCGAGGCGCTGGCCAAGGATTCGGGTGTGCTGGCCCTCACCGACGAGAAGGGCCGGCGCTTCCTCGTGCAGACATCCAAGATCGCCTACGTGGAGATCGGCGCTGCCGATGTCCGACGCGTCGGCTTCGGGGTCGGGATCGGATCTAAGACCGGGTAAGCGGCACGTGTGACAGTCCGCCCCAAGCGAACTGGACCGTGCCCTCGACCGCGTCGTCCTTGGAGATCGGGCGGTCGTTGTTGAGCCAGTAGCGTGCGGAGTCGACGCTGATGGCGACCAGACCGACCGCGATCATCCTGGCCCGGTGCGCCTCGAGTCCGGAGTCGCGGCTGATCAGGTCGAACACTGCGTCGGTGCACGCCTCGGTGGCCACCTTCACCTGCGCGGCGACCTGCGGTTCGTTGACGTAGTCGTTCTCGAAGATCAACCGGTAGCCCTGGCCGTCGTGCTCGATGAAGTCGAAGAACGCCTGGACCGCCGCGCGCAACCGCTGCCGGTTGTCGGTGGTCGTGCGCAGCGCCTGGCGCACACCGGAGACGAGGTTCTCCACATGCTTGGCGAGTACCGCCAGGTAGAGCTCCAACTTGGACGAGAAATGTTGGTACAGAACGGGTTTGCTAACCCCGGCGCGTTCGGCGATCTCATCCATGCCCGCCGCGTGGTAGCCACGGTCGACGAAAACCTCGCTGGCAGCGACCAGTAGCTGCCCTCGACGCTCATCGCGCGGCAGCCTGCCGCCGCGCCGATTCAACACTTCGCCGCCCGGCTGCGCGCCTCTCCTCGCGGCGGTGTTGGCGAGATCGCTCATCACATCCTTCATCTGCGTCGACGGGCACCGGTTATCGCAATGACCTTACTACCGTTGATAAAGCATGCAGGTGAGGCGCGGATCACAGCGCTTAAGGTGGTCGATGGCGCGCCGAAAGTATGAGGACGTCGGCCTGTGTCATCCTGTTGCGGTGACCTACGACTCCCGTACGCGAGGAGGACAGATGGGTCCCGAACCCGGCGGGGGTGTTCGCGTGCCCGCGCTGCGCAATGAATGGCGCGAGCCGTTGCGCGCCCAACGCGATCCCCTCGCAGAGAGCTCGGGACGGGTGAGGTCCAATCGCGATGAGCACCGCGGCTTCCGCAAGCAGTCGTGGCTCGGTCGCTTCGTCTCCACTTACGGCTGGCGGGCCTATGCGTTGCCCGTTTTGATCGTGTTGACCGCGGTCGTCGTCTACCAGACCATCACCGGCACGGGCGCGCCCGCACCCAAGCAGGCCGAGGGCCCGGTGCAGGGCCCGCCAACCATCGGCGTGGCCAGCACCGCGATCATCGGTGCCCCGCCCAAGGGGTTGACCCAGTTCGACGCGGACCTGCCGACCGGAATCCTGCCCCAGGGTGGCCCGTTCACCGAGGCCGGCGCCAAGACGTGGCACGTCGTGCCCGGGGCGACCTCGCAGGTCGGCCAGGGCACCGCGAAGGTGTTCACCTACACCGTCGAGGTCGAGGACGGGATCGACACCACGACATTCGGCGGCGACGAGGCGTTCGCCCGCATGGTCACCGAGACGCTGGCCAACCCCAAGAGCTGGACCCACAATCCGCAGTTCGCCTTCACCCGCATCGACGGGACGTCAGGAATCGAACCGGACTTCCGGGTGTCGTTGAGCACGCCGATGACCGTGCGCGAGGGCTGCGGCTACGACATCCAGCTGGAGGCGTCCTGCTACAACCCGGCCTACCGGGACGGGCAGCCGCGCGTGTTCATCAACGAGGCGCGCTGGGTGCGCGGTGCGGTGCCCTTCCAGGGTGACGTCGGCTCCTATCGGCAGTACCTGATCAACCACGAGGTCGGCCACGCGATCGGTTACCAACGGCACGAGCCGTGCGGGGGCAACGACCAACTCGCGCCGGTCATGATGCAGCAGACCTTCTCGACCAACAACAACGACGCCGCGCGCTTCGACCCGCAGTCGGTCCAGCCCGACAATCACACCTGCAAACCGAACCCCTGGCCGTACCCGATCGCCTGAGTTCCTTCCTTCCCCTGCCGCGAGTGACCGTGGCTGTGCGGCGACACGCCGTGCCTGGGCGTACAACGGCGGTCGCTCGCCCACGGTGAGCGGCCACGGTCCTGGGGGAAGCGATCGCCGCTCGTTGCTGTTGAATGTCGTAACTGCTGTGATGGTCATAGACGTTGAATCAGGTGGATCAAGGAGAAACACGGTGTCGACACCGTTGCCGCCGCTGGTAGAACCGGCGGCCGAACTCACCCGCGAGGAAGTGGCGCGCTACAGCCGTCACCTCATCATTCCCGACCTGGGCCTGGACGGGCAGAAGCGACTGAAGAACGCCCGGGTACTGGTCATCGGCGCCGGCGGGCTGGGCTCGCCGACGCTGCTGTACCTGGCGGCCGCGGGCGTCGGCACGATCGGGCTCGTCGAGTTCGACGTGGTCGACGAGTCCAACCTGCAGCGCCAGATCATCCACGGCCAGTCCGACATCGGCCGGTCGAAGGCCGAAAGCGCGCGTGACTCGATTCTTGACATCAACCCGCTGGTCGACGTGCGGCTGCACCAGTTCCGGCTCGAACCCGAGAACGCCGTCGAGCTGTTCGAGCAGTACGACCTGATCCTGGACGGCACCGACAACTTCGCGACGCGCTACCTCGTCAACGACGCCGCCGTGCTGGCCCACAAGCCCTATGTGTGGGGTTCGATCTACCGGTTCGAGGGCCAGATCTCCGTGTTCTGGGAAGACGCCCCGGCCGACGAGGGCGGCAATGAGCGAGGACTGAACTACCGCGACCTGTACCCCGAGCCGCCGCCGCCGGGAATGGTGCCGTCGTGCGCGGAGGGCGGGGTGCTCGGCATCCTGTGCGCCTCGGTGGCATCGGTGATGGGCACCGAGGCCATCAAGCTGATCACCGGCATCGGCGAAACGCTGCTGGGCCGCCTGATGGTCTACGACGCACTCGACATGACCTACCGCACGATCAAGATCCGCAAGGACCCGTCGACCCCGAAAATCACCGAGCTGATCGACTATGAGGAGTTCTGCGGCGTGGTGTCCGACGCCGCCGCCGAGGCCGCCGCCGATGCGACGATCACCCCTCGCGAACTCAAGGAGCTGCTCGATTCGGGCAAGCCGTTGGCGCTGATCGACGTGCGCGAACAGGTCGAGTGGGACATCAACCGCATTCAGGGCGCCGAGCTGATCCCCAAGGGCGCCTTCGAATCCGGGGAGGCGCTGGCCAAGTTGCCGACCGACCGGACGCCGGTGTTCTACTGCAAGACCGGTGTGCGCTCTGCCGAGGTGTTGGCGATCGCGAAGAACGCCGGGTTCTCCGACGCGATGCATGTGCAAGGCGGCATCGTCGCGTGGGGTAGACAACTCGAACCCGACATGGTCATGTACTAACGGCTGGTTTGCCGAAACTCCGCTTACGCTGAGGTGGTGACTGTCGAACGGCCACCGGATCATGTGCTGGCCGCGTTCGGCCTGACCGGTGTTGAGCCCGTTGCACTCGGGCCGGGCTGGGAGGGCGGCTGGCGCTGTGGCGAAGTGGTGGTGTCGATGGTCGCCGACCACGCCCGCGCCGCATGGTCGGCCAAGGTCCGCGAGACGTTGTTCGTCGACGGGGTGCGCCTGGCGCGTCCGGTGCGTTCGACGGACGGGCGGTATGTGGTAGCTGGGTGGCGTGCGGACACCTTTGTCGCCGGGACGCCGGAACCCCGCCACGACGAGGTGGTTTCGGCCGCGGTGCGACTCCATGAGGCGACGGCCAAACTCGAACGCCCGAGGTTTCTGACACAGCCGCCGGTCGCGCCGTGGGCTGACGTGGACGTGTTCATCGCGGCCGACCGCGCCGCCTGGGAGGAACGGCCGCTGCACTCGTTGCCGCCGGGTGCCAAGGTGTCGCCGGGGTCGGCCGACGGGCAACGCTCGATCGAGTTGCTCAGTCAGCTTGCCACTCTGCGTAAGCCGACGAAGAGCCCCAGCCAGCTGGTCCACGGCGACCTCTACGGCACAGTGCTTTTCGCAGGCACCGCCGCGCCCGGGATCACCGACATCATCCCGTACTGGCGGCCGGCGTCGTGGGCCGCCGGTGTCGTCGTGGTGGACGCACTGTCCTGGGGCGAGGCCGACGACGGGCTGATCGAACGCTGGAGTCCGCTTCCCGAGTGGTCGCAGATGTTGTTGCGCGCGTTGATGTTCCGCATCGCCGTGCACGCCCTTCATCCGCGTTCGACGGCCGCCGCGTTCCCCGGTCTCGCGCGGACGGCGGCTCTGGTCCGCCTGGTGCTCTGAGCGTCGTGCTCTGAGCGTCGCCACGCCGAACGTGGGTTACCCGCACGCGCGCGGCGCTCGGAGCGTGCGTCAACCCCACACTCGACACCTTCAGAATTCGTGGCGCACGGCGCGCAGGTTCACCCGGCCGTCCTCGGCAAGCACACCCTCGGCGCGCAGTCGTTCGAGCTGTCGAGCGCTCAGGTGCGGCGCGGGCCGACCGGACGCGCGAATCACCCGATGCCACGGCAGGTCCGACGAGTCGGTGCGCATGATCCAGCCGACGATGCGGGGACTGGAAAGCCCGGCGGCATCGGCGATGTCGCCGTAGGTCGACACCCGGCCCGGCGGGATCGCGGCCACCAGCGCGCGCACGGCCTCCACCTGTTCGTCGGTGACCGGCGCCATCGCTAGGAGCCGAGCTGCTCGCGGATCAACGCCGCCGTCTCGGCGGGCTTGGCCTGCGCAACCATGTGGTCGCAGTCCCACTCCAGCAACGTGAAGTCCGCGCCGAGGCGCTGCGCCAGCGCCGTGACGATGTCGTCGGTCGCATACGGTGGTCTGGTGCGTGCTGCCCGCACGAGTGTCGTGGGAATACCCCTTGGGGGCAACGTGACCGGGCGAGCGAGCTCGCTCCAGTACGACAGCATCGCCGGGATGCTGATCCGCCAGCCGACCCGTCCGGACGGCAGATCGATCAGATGCTCGTCGAGCTCGCGATCCAGCTCGGCCGACTCGACCTCACCCCATGAGCCGTTCGCCTTCTCGGCGCGCGCCTCGGCGCGGTCGGTGTAGTCGGGGGAGGCGAACATGTCGTCGGCGATCTGGCGCATCCAGTCGCCGTCCAGGCCGACGGCCGGGTCCAGCAGGATGATCCGCGACACCAGGTCTGGCCGGGCGGCAGCCAGATTCAGCGCCACCGCTCCGCCGAAGGAGTGGCCGACCACCACCGCGGGACCCTCGAGCAGCGCGGCCAGCGCCGCGACGTTCGAGTCGATCGACCACGGAGCCGCCCAGGAGGCACGGCCGTGCCCGATGAGGTCTGGTGCGAGAACCGCGTACTCGCGCAAGTGGCGTGTGGCCAGCGTCTGCCATCGCTGCCCGTGCCCGGTCAGGCCGTGGATCGCCAACACCTGTGCGGGCCCGGCAGGCCCGTAGCGGTGAACGTGCAGGAGTTCGGTCACGGCTATCGATGCTGCCAGCCTCGGGCGACGGCCACTTGTCGGACCCCCGTGGTGTCATGCCCACATGTCCGCACCGCACACCGACCTCACGCCGAGCGCACTCACCGATCCCGGCGCGCGCGGCGTTTTCCGTGTGATCGGCGGACCCGGCACCGGCAAGAGCTCGCTGCTGATCCAGACGGCGGTCGCGCACATCGCCACCGGCGTCGATCCGGAATCGGTTCTGCTGCTGACCGGTTCGGCACGCCTCGGCGCGCAGGTGCGGGCGCGCATCACCTCAACGCTGTTACAGGCCGGCAGCCGCACAGTCGTGCGCGAACCGTTGGTGCGCACCGTGCACTCGTATGCGTTCGCGGTGCTGCGGCTGGCCGCTCAGCGCAACGGCGATCCGCCGCCGCGGCTGATCACCAGCGCCGAACAGGACGGGATCATCCGGGAGCTGCTCGCCGGCGACATCGAGGACGGCGACCGCGCGGCGACGGCGTGGCCGCACCATCTGCGCCCGGCGTTGAGCACGGTCGGCTTCGCCAACGAGCTGCGAGACCTGTTGGCCCGCTGCGCCGAGCGCGGGGTCGATCCCGTCGAACTGCAGCGCATCGGGCGGCGCTCGGGCAGGACGGAGTGGCTGGCGGCCGGCCAATTCGCCCAGGCCTACGAGCAGATCATGCTGTTGCGCTCGGCCGTCGGTATGGCGGCGCCGCAGGCCACCATCCCCGCATTGGGAGCGGCCGAACTGGTCGGGGCGGCGCTGGAGGCGTTGGGCACCGACGGCGAGCTGCTGGCCGCCGAACGTGGCCGCGTCAAGATCCTCCTCGTCGACGATGCGCAGCAGCTCGATCCGCAGGCGGCGCTGCTGGTCCGGGTGTTGGCCCAGGGCGCCGAAACCGCCGTGTTCGCAGGTGATCCCAATCAGGCGATCTTCGGCTACCGCGGCGCCGACCCGGCGCTGCTGCGCGGTGACGAGCCGGCGATCGTGCTGACCGAATCGCACCGCTGCGCACCCGCGATCGCCGAGGCCATCACCGACGTCGCGCGACGACTGTCCGGTGTCGACGGGGGGCGCGTGCTGACCGGGGCGCCCGGCCCAACAGGCGCACTGGCCGTGCGCATCGCCGCCTCTCCGCACGCGGAGGCGGCGATGATCACCGACGCGCTACGACGGGCGCACCTCGTCGACGGCGTCCCGTGGTCCCAGATGGCCGTCGTCGTGCGTTCGATGCCCCGCCTCGGTGCGGCGCTGGCTCGCACACTGGCCGCGGCCGGAGTCCCGGTGGACGCGCCGTCGCCCGCGACACCGCTCGGCGACCAACCCGCCGTGCAGGCGCTGCTCACCGTGCTGGCGGCAACGTCGCAGGGACTCGACGCCGAGCAGGCGGTGTCGCTTGTGACGGGACCGATCGGCCGCGTCGATCCGGTGTCGCTGCGCCAACTTCGGCGCGCGCTGCGACGCATCGACGGCTCGCAACCGCCACGAGATTTCGGCGATCTGCTGGTCGAGGCGGTGGAGCACGGAGTCGACGGATTGCCGGAGAACCTGGGCCGGCCCTTGGATCGCGTGCGCAAGGTGCTGGCGGCGGCCCGGCGCAGTGCCGAGACGGGCGCCGATCCGCGCTACACGCTGTGGCAGGCCTGGCAGCGCTGCGGGCTGCAACGACGCTGGCTGGCGGCGAGCGAACGCGGCGGTGTGTCCGGCACACAGGCCGACCGGGACCTCGACGCCGTCACCGCGCTCTTCGACGTCGCCGAGCAGTACGTGAACCGCACCGCAGGCGCGACGCTGCGCGGGTTGCTCGACCATGTCGCCGGTCTCGGATCGCCCGCCCGCGATGAGCGCGTGGACGCCGAAGCGGTCGCCGTGCTCAGCGCGCACGCCGCGACGGGCCGCGAGTGGGAGCTCGTCGTCATCGCCGGTGTGCAGGAAGGGCTGTGGCCCAACACCGTTCCGCGTGGCGGGGTGTTGGCCACCCAGCAGCTGGTCGACCTGCTCGACGGTGTCACCCAGCACGCTGCAAGCGTGTCGACGCGGGCGCCGCTGTTGGCGGAGGAACGCCGGTTGCTCATCGCCGCGATGGGTCGTGCCCGCAGCCGTCTGTTGGTGACGGCAGTCGACAGCGATAACGGCGACGAGTCGCTGCTCCCGTCGGCGTTCTGCTACGAGTTGGCCGCACTATCGGGCGATCGCGATTCCGACCTCACCGAGCCGGTCAGCGCACCGCGCGTACTGGCCCCCGCAGCATTGGTCGGCCGACTGCGCGCCGTGGTGTGCGCGTCCGACGATGCGGTCGACGACACCGCAAGGGCTTGCGCGGCAACACTGCTGGCGCGGCTGGCGGCCGCCGACGTGCCCGGTGCGGACCCGGCGCAGTGGCAGTCGATGACTCCGCTGTCCAGCGAGGACCCATTGTGGAGCGGTGACGGCCACACCGTGACATTGTCGCCGTCGACGCTGCAGATGCTCACCGACTGCCCATTGCGCTGGCTGCTGGAACGGCACGGCGGCGCCGACGGTCGCGATGTGCGCTCGGCGGTCGGCTCGTTGGTGCACGCCCTCGTCGCCGATCCGGGGCGCACCGAGAGCCAGATGGTCAACGAGCTCGAGAAGGTCTGGCCCAAGCTGCCATTCGAGTCACGCTGGTACGCCGACAACGAACTCGACAGGCACCGTGCGATGTTGGCGACGTTTGAGCAGTGGCGTGCGCAGACCCGCGGCCAGCTCACCGAGGTGGGCAGCGAGGTCGGTGTCGACGGTGTCGTGATCGAGGGTGTCGATGGTGGACCCGACGTGCGTGTGCGCGGACGTGTCGACCGCCTCGAACGCGACAGCGAGGGCCGGCTCGTCGTGGTCGATCTCAAGACCGGCAAGAGCCCGGTGACCAAGGATGACGCCCAGAACCACGCCCAGTTGGCGATGTATCAGCTGGCCATCGCGGAAGGTCTGCTGGGACAAGGGGACTCTCCGGGTGGTGGCCGCTTGGTCTATCTCGGCAAAACCTGCGCATCGGGGCCTACCGAGCGCACACAGGACGCGCTGACACCGGAGAAGCACGCCGAGTGGCGCGACACGGTGCGCGCGGCAGCGGCTGCCACCCAGGGCCCGCAGTTCGTCGCGCGGATCAACGACGGATGCGGCCATTGCCCCGTCCGGGCCATGTGTCCCGCCCAGGCCGGGACCGGAGGACAGCCATGACCGCGCGATACAGTCCACACGAACTCGCCGCGGCCCTCGGCCTTTTCGCGCCGACCGAGGAGCAGGCCGCCGTGATCGCCGCCCCGCCCGGGCCTCTGGTGGTCATCGCCGGCGCCGGCGCGGGCAAGACCGAGACGATGGCCGCGCGGGTGGTGTGGCTGGTCGCCAACGGGTACGCGCATCCCGGCGAGGTTCTCGGCCTCACCTTCACCCGCAAGGCCGCCGGCCAGCTGCTGCGCCGGGTCCGCACCCGACTGGCCCGGCTCGCGGGCGCCGGCCTTCTCGGCGGCGCTGCCTTCGCCGACGAGCCACCGACCGTCAGCACGTATCACGCCTTCGCCGGTAACCTGCTGCGCGAGCACGGCCTGCTGCTGCCGGTCGAACCTGAGACCCGGCTGCTGAGCGAAACCGAACTGTGGCAGTTGGCCTTCCGCGTGGTGTGTCAGCACCCCGAACTGCACACCGAGAAGACACCGGCGGCGGTGACGTCGATGGTGCTGCGGCTCGCGGGTCAGCTCGCCGAGCACCTTGTCGACACCGACCAGTTGCGCGACACACACGTCGAGCTCGAGCGGTTGGTGCATACGCTGCCCGCCGGTCCGTACCAACGCGACCGGGGCCCCAGCCAGTGGCTGCTGCGGCTGCTGGCCACCCAAACCGAGCGCACCGAGCTGGTCCCGCTGATCGACACCCTGCACCAGCGGATGCGGGCCGACAAGGTGATGGACTTCGGCATGCAGATGGCGTCGGCGGCCAGGCTGGCCGAGAACTTCCCGCACGTGGGTGAACAACTGCGCCAGCGGTATCGGGTGGTATTGCTCGACGAATACCAGGACACCGGGCATGCGCAGCGGGTCGCCTTGTCGTCGTTGTTCGGCGGCGGAGCCGACGACGACCTCGCGCTGACCGCGGTCGGCGATCCCATCCAGTCGATCTACGGGTGGCGCGGTGCGTCGGCCACCAACCTACCGCGCTTCACCACCGACTTCCCCCGTTCGGACGGCACGCCGGCGCCCACCCTGGAACTGCGCACGAGCTGGCGCAATCCGCCGCGTGCGCTGTATCTGGCCAACGCGGTTTCGGCGCAGGCGCGGCGTCGTTCGGTGGCGGTGCGCTCACTGCTGCCCAGGCCGGACGCACCGCTGGGCGCCATCCGCTGTGCCCTGCTGAACGACGTTGCGGCCGAACGGGAGTGGCTGGCCGACCATATCTCCGACATCTTCGAGCGGTCGCGCAAAGACGGGGTGCCCGCACCGACGACGGCCGTGCTGGTGCGCCGAAACGCCGATGCCGCGCCGATGGCCGAAGCGCTCGCCGCCCGCGGGGTGCCGGTCGAAGTCGTCGGGCTGGCCGGCCTCCTCGGTGTGCCGGAGGTCGCCGACGTGGTGGCGATGTTGCGGATGATGGCCGACCCGACCGCGGGCAGCGCGGCCATGCGGGTCCTCACCGGGCCACGGTGGCGGCTGAGTGGCCGCGACATCACCGCGCTGTGGCGGCGCGCTGTACAACTCGACGACAGAGCCGAAGCCCCAGCCGGGGCCGCCGAACGCATCGCCGCCCAAGCGGCACCCGACGCCGATACCGCGTGTCTCGCCGAAGCGGTCACCGATCCCGGTGCATCTGCGGCGTATTCGCCGACGGGGTACGCGCGGATCGTCGCGCTGGGCCGCGAGCTGACCGCTTTACGGGCCCATCTGTCGCACCCGCTTCCCGAGCTCGTCTCCGAGGTGCGCCGCGTGCTCGGCATCGACACCGAGGTACGCGCGCGCCGCCCCGTCACGGCGGGCTGGTCGGGCACCGAACATCTCGACGCGTTCGCCGATGTGGTGGCCGACTTCGCCGACCGTCCCGGCGCCGATGTCAGCAGCCTGCTTGCCTACCTCGACGCCGCCGAGGAGGTGGAGAACGGCCTGGCCCCGGCCCCAGGGTCTGTCGCGGCCGACCGGGTGCAGATCATGACCATCCACGCGGCGAAGGGACTCGAATGGCAGGTGGTCGCCGTTCCGCACCTCAGCGGCCGCGTCTTTCCTTCGACCGGCACCGCCCGCACGTGGCTGACCGACGTCGGCGACCTCCCTCCGCTGCTGCGCGGCGACCGGGCCACGCTCTCCGAGCACGGCGTCCCGGTGCTCGACACCAGCGACGTCAACGACCGCAAACGATTGTCCGACGTGATCGGCGAGCACAAGAGAAGCCTCGAACAGCGCCGCATCGATGAGGAACGCCGCTTGCTCTATGTGGCGCTCACCCGCGCCGAGGACACGCTGTTCCTGTCGGGTCACCACTGGGGAGCCTCGGAGAGCAAGGCCCGCGGCCCGTCGGAGTTCCTCTGCGAGCTCAAAGACATCATCGACAAGTCCGCCGACGAGGGCGAGCCCTGTGGTGTGATCGAACACTGGGCGCCCGACCCACCCGACGGCGAACCGAACCCGTTGCGGGACAAGGTGGTCGAAGCCGTCTGGCCCGCAGATCCTGCGGGTGCGCGCCGCGCCGACGTGGCGCGCGGGGCCACGCTTGTGGCGGAGGCGATGTCGAACGCCCGCGACGACGAACCCATCGACTCCGCAGAAGGGTGGGAGGCCGACGTCGACGCGCTCATCGCCGAACGCACCCGGGCCGTCGAACCGTCTGCGCCTCCGCTTCCTCTACAGGTGTCGGTCAGCACCATGGTGGAGCTCGGCAAGAACCCCGAAGCCGTCGCGCAGCGGCTGCGCCGTAGGCTGCCGACGCGTCCGGATCCACATGCGTTGCTGGGCACGGCATTTCACGACTGGGTGCAACGTTTCTATCACGCCGAGCGGTTGTTCGACCTCGACGACCTGCCGGGTGCGGTCGATCATGACGCCGCCGTGGCCGAGGAACTCGCCGAGTTGCAGGCGGCGTTCGCGGTGTCGCCGTGGGCGGCGCGCACCCCGGTCGACGTCGAGGTGCCGTTCGACATGGTGATCGGCGGCAGGGTGGTCCGGGGACGTATCGACGCGGTGTTCGTCGACGACGACGGCGGAGCCACCGTGGTGGACTGGAAGACGGGCGAGCCGCCGAGCACCGCGGAAGCCCTACAACACAATGCGATTCAGCTCGCGGTGTACCGGTTGGCGTGGGCCGCGCTGCACGGATGTCCGGTCGAGTCGGTGCGGGCGGCGTTCCACTATGTGCGCAGCGGTACCACCGTCACCCCCGAGACGCTGCCCGGCGTCGACGAACTCGCCAGCCTGCTGGAAGCGGCCTGAAAGGCCTGGGAGGCTTACGACTCGCGGTAGACCTCCACGGCCTGGACGATCATCGGAATCTGCAGCGGCAGGCGCGCGATCGCGACCAACCGCATCGGCAGCGGCTTGTCCCACCACAACCGGACCATGTTGACGTTGCCCGGGAACACCGCGACGAACAGCGCTACCGCGGCCAACGCACCGAAGCGTCGCGTCTTCGGCGCCAGAAGCAGGCCCGCCACCCCGAGCTCGGCGACGCCGGAGGCGTACGTGTAGAACCGCGGACTGCCGGGCAGCTCGGCGGGGATGATGTCGTCGAACGGCTTCGGCGCGACGAAGTGCAATGTCCCGATACCCAGCAGGCCGGCCGCCATCCGGTAGGCGCGCGACGGGCTGGCCATTTGCTGCAGTTCGGGCGGGGGAGAGGTCATGATTACATTGTGGCGTGCACACCCCTGCGGGACCGGTAACGGGTCCTCGTGGCAAAAGGTAGGTTGCGGCGCCGGCTCGCCGCGATCGAGCAGGACCTGACTACACAGCCCGACTCGCGGCTCGTCGACATCCTGCGGATCCCCGAACCGTTCATCAGCCCGACCCAGCGGATCATCCGCCGCGTCATCTACGCGACGTTGGCGCTGGCCGCCGCCGTGCTCATCGTGTATTTCGACCGCGACGGCTACCGCGATGTCCAGGACAACCAGCTGTCGTTCCTGGACTGCCTGTACTACGCGACGGTCTCGCTGTCGACGACCGGCTACGGCGACATCACCCCGTTCACCCCCGAAGCCCGGTTGATCAACGTCCTGGTGATCACCCCGCTGCGCGTCGCCTTCCTGATCGTGCTCATCGGCACCACCGTCGAGACGCTGACCAGCCAATCGCGCGCGGCATTGAAGATCCAGCGATGGAGGAGCAGAGTGCGCAACCACACCGTCGTCATCGGCTACGGCACCAAGGGCAGAACGGCGGTCGCCGCGATGGTCGGCGACGAGGTCGCGCCCGCCGACATCGTCGTCGTCGACGAGAACGCCGGCGCTCTCGAACGCGCCCGCAGCGCCGGGTTGGTCACCGTCCACGGCGACGCGACCAAGGCCGACATCCTGCGCCTGGCCAGCGCCCAGCACGCGAAGTCGATCATCGTCGCCACCGACGACGACGCCAGCGCGGTGCTGGTCACCCTGACCGCGCGCGAACTGGCACCCAAGGCCAAGATCATCGCCGCGGCCCGCGAGTCCGACAACCAGCACCTGCTCAAGCAATCGGGCGCCGACTCGACGGTGGTGTCTTCGGAAACCGCGGGCCGACTGCTCGGGATCGCCACCCAGACCCCCAGCGTCGTGCAGATCATGGAAGACCTGCTGACACCGGACGCCGGTTTCGCGATCGCCGAGCGGGAGGTGACGCCCAAGGAGGTGGGCGGATCTCCGCGGCACCTGCACGACATCGTCCTCGGCGTGGTCCGCGGAGGGGAGTTGCTGCGCGTCGACTCACCGGAGGTGGACACCGTCGAGTCCGGCGATCGGCTGCTCTACATCCGCAATGCCGACGCCGAGTGACAGCCGGCAGATGACGCCGTTTCGCCTGCGCAACATACCGCTGCTGTCGCGCGTGGGTGCCGACCGCGCCGACACCCTGCGCACCGACGTCGACGCCGCGCTGGCCGGATGGCCCGACGCGCTGGTGCTGCGCGTCGATCGCCGCAACCAGGTCTTGATCGCCGACGGCAGCGTCGTCCTCGGCGGCGCCGCCAAACTGGGCGATCGGCCGCCGGAGCACGCGGTCTTCCTCGGGCGGCTCAACGACGGTCGCCATGTGTGGGCGATCCGCGGCGCCCTCGAGGGGCCGGAAGACCCGCACACCCAAACCGAGGTGCTCGACCTGCGCCGGGCCGGTCAGGTCTTCGACGACACCAGCGCGCAACTCGTCGCGACGGCGACCGCGCTGCTCAACTGGCACGACAGCGCGCGGTTCAGCAGCGTCGACGGCTCACCGACCAAATCCGCCAGGGGCGGCTGGGCTCGGGTCGACCCCGTCAGCGGTCGCGAGGAGTTTCCCCGTATCGACCCCGCGGTCATCTGCCTGGTGCACGACGGACACGACCGCGCGGTGCTG
This sequence comes from Mycobacterium lehmannii, assembly GCF_002245535.1. Classification (GTDB taxonomy): domain Bacteria; phylum Actinomycetota; class Actinomycetes; order Mycobacteriales; family Mycobacteriaceae; genus Mycobacterium; species Mycobacterium lehmannii. Next base: position 268,928 of record NZ_NKCN01000002.1, read on the forward strand.
GCCCGCCAGGCGGTGTGGCCGGAGCGGCTGTTCTCGATCCTGGCCGGCTTCGTCGAGGCCGGTGAGTCGTTCGAGACCTGCGTCGCCCGTGAGATCTTCGAAGAGATCGGGCTGACGGTGACCGACGTGACCTACCTGGGCAGCCAGCCGTGGCCGTTTCCGCGGTCGCTGATGGTCGGGTTCCACGCCATCGGCGACCCCGAGCAGGAGATGTCGTTCAACGACGGCGAGATCGGCGAGGCCGGCTGGTTCACCCGAGCCGAGATCCGCGAGGCCCTCGACCACGGAGACTGGAGCACCAACTCGCCGTCACGGCTGCTGCTGCCCGGGTCGATCTCGATCGCGCGGGAGATCATCGAGTCCTGGGCCGCGCTCGACTGATCGCTCAGCCGCCGAGCTTTGCCTTGACCTCGCGTGCGGTCGGGTTCGTCAAGGTCGAACCGTCGGGCAGCTTCAGCGTCGGAACGGTCTGGTTGCCGCCGTTGGCGTTGGCGACGAACTCCGCAGCCGCGGGGTCCTTCTCGATGTCGACCTCGGTGAACGCGATGCCCTCGGCCTGTAGCGCCTTCTTCAGACGCACGCAGTAGCCACACCAGGTGGTGGTGTACATGATCACGGGAGTCTGTGCTGCGCTCATAAGGCGTTCAACGTATCCGATGAACCGAACATGCCCGACGGCGTACCGGTCATTTGTCACCGGCCCCTGCCAAGATGGACCGCATGTCGGTAGAGGTCGCTTCGGTGGGTAGCCGCCCGGACACCGTCGACGACCTCGACGACGAGCAGCGCGAGGCGGTGCTCGCCCCACGCGGTCCGGTGTGCGTGCTCGCCGGCGCAGGCACCGGTAAGACCCGCACGATCACCCGGCGCATCGCCCACCTGGTTGCCGCGGGCCACGTCGCGCCCGGGCAGGTCCTCGCGGTCACCTTCACCCAGCGCGCGGCCGGTGAGATGCGGGCCCGGTTGCGTGCGCTCGACGCGGCCTTCGGCGGCGTCGGCACCGGTTCGGTGCAGGCGATGACGTTTCACGCCGCCGCGCGCCGCCAGCTGTCGTACTTCTGGCCCCGCGTCGTGGGCAACACCACCTGGGAGCTTCTCGACACCAAATTCGCGGTGGTGGCCCAAGCCGCCAACCGGGCCCGGCTGTCGACCAGCACCGACGACGTGCGCGACCTCGCCGGCGAGATCGAGTGGGCCAAGGCGTCGCTGATCAGTCCCGAGGACTATCCGAACGCGGTCGCACAGGTCGGCCGCGACATCCCGTTCGACGCGGCGAAGGTGGCCGCTGTCTACACCGGCTACGAGGCGCTCAAGGCCCGCAGCGACGGGACCACCCTGCTCGACTTCGACGACCTGCTGCTGCACACCGCCGCGGCAATCGAGAACGACGCCGCGGTGGGTCAGGAGTTCCGCGATCGCTACCGCTGCTTCGTCGTCGACGAATACCAGGACGTGACACCCCTGCAGCAGCGCGTGCTCGACGCCTGGCTCGGGGAGCGCGACGACCTCACCGTCGTCGGCGACGCCAACCAGACCATCTACTCCTTCACCGGCGCCACCCCCCGCTACCTCCTCGACTTCTCCCGGCGCTTCCCCGACGCGGCGGTGGTCCGCCTGGAACGCGACTACCGCTCGACCCCGCAGGTGGTGTCGCTGGCCAACCGGGTCATCGCCGGTGCGCGCGGCCGGATGGCGGGCAGCAAGCTGCACCTGGTGGGGCAGCGCGATGCCGGCCCCGCGCCCCGGTTCGCCGAATATCCCGACGAGGTCGCCGAGGCCAAGGCGGTGGCAAAAAACATCAAACGACTTCTCGAATCCGGCACGGAACCGGCCGAGATCGCGGTGCTCTACCGCATCAACGCCCAGTCGGAGGTCTACGAGGAGGCGCTCACCGAAGCCGGCGTCCCGTTCCAGGTGCGCGGCGGCGAAGGGTTCTTCAGCCGTCAGGAGATCCGCCAGTCGCTGGTGGCGTTGCAGCGCGCGGCCGAACGCAGTGCCGAACCCGACGTCGACAGCCCTCTACCCGAGGTGGTGCGCGCGGTGCTCGAACCGCTCGGGCTCACCTCCGAGCCGCCGCCGGGCACCAAGGCGAGGGAACGGTGGGAAGCGTTGACATCGCTTGCCGAACTCGTCGACGAGGAAGTCGCGCTGCGTCCCACCCTCGACCTGCGCGCACTGCTCGTCGAACTGCGCCAGCGCGCCGACGCGCGCCACCCTCCGATCGTGCAGGGCGTCACGCTCGCCTCGCTGCACGCGGCGAAGGGCTTGGAGTGGGACGCGGTGTTCCTCGTCGGCCTCGCCGACGGCACGCTGCCCATCTCCCACGCTCTCGCGCACGGTCCCGACAGCGAGGCGGTCGAAGAGGAACGCCGGCTGCTCTACGTCGGAATCACCAGGGCGCGTGTGCATTTGGCGCTCAGCTGGGCGCTCGCCAGGGCTCCCGGCGGACGGCAGAGCCGCAAACCGTCGCGGTTCCTCAACGGCATCGCGCCGCAGTCGTCGAACACCAGCGACACACCTTCCAAGCCTCGACGTGTGCGCGGCGCCACCCCCCGCTGTCGGGTGTGCAACAGCGTATTGACCGCACCGGCCGCGATCATGTTGCGCCGCTGCGAAACCTGCCCGTCCGACATCGACGAGCAGCTGCTCAGCGACCTCAAGGACTGGAGATTGCGCACCTCCAAGGAGATGAGCGTGCCGGCGTATGTGGTGTTCACCGACAACACGCTGATCGCGATCGCCGAGACGTTGCCCACCGACGACGCCGCACTGGTCGCGATCCCGGGCATCGGGGCACGCAAGCTCGAGCAGTACGGCGCCGACGTGCTCGCCCTCGTCAAGAGCCGGACCCGGTAGGCGGGCGGGGACAGGCCGGCGACCCGCACGGCCAAACCTCGTAAAGATCGCGCCAAACCCGCTGGTCAAAAATCAATTGTCAGCCGCCGCTGTTACGCTTAGCCTCAACATCACACCGTTTGGGTGTCTTTTTGTGCGAAAGGAGGGACCGACATCATGGGTAGCAACTACGCGTTCACCGGCGTAGCCGTTGCTGGCATGACGCGGACCCTCCATGTCGCCGCCGCCGCGGCGCATCCCGCGTTCGCCGCCGCGCACGCCGCCGGTGCCGCCGCTGCCATCACCCCGCAGCGCAAGCGCCGCGCCGCCGCCGCGACTGTGTCGTCCGTCGATCGGGGCACCACCTAGGTAAGCCCACGATTTCGCCGAAAAGGCCACGGACCCGCAGTCGGATCCGTGGCCTTGGTCTTTTGGACACCACGCCAAAGCCCTGGTCCCGGATCCAGCGAGGAAATGATTCGAAACCCACCACGACCAGGGAAGGACTGGACATGTCACTCGGGACATGCCGAGAGAAGACGAAGCTGGCGGTGCCGTGTCACAGGGGCGATCCCGATATGTGGTTCGCCGAGAATCCCGTCGAACTCGAACGCGCCAAGGCGCTGTGCGCAGAGTGCCCGATCCGGCGTGAGTGCCTGGCCGCCGCGCTGGAAAGGCAAGAGCCGTGGGGCGTTTGGGGCGGCGAGATCCTCGAACGGGGCTCCGTCATCGCGCGCAAGCGGCCACGTGGCCGGCCGCGCAAGAACACCGTCGGGAACCCGGCAGCAGCATAGCCGCACACGGGGCGACCTGCGCGCGCTCGATTGTGAATCTGGCGACGCTCAACCCACGAGATGCGTCGTCAGATTCACAATCCGTACCGAGGGGCGGGGTGGGCGCATCCGACCCGCCCGGGGGGGCTGCGTCAGGCCGCTTCGTCGGCGAAGCCCGGAATGAGCTCGGTGGCAAGCTTTCTCGCTGGAACATGCGCATCGAGCTGACATGCGATCGCGACGTTGGACGCGATCACCCGCATCGGAATCGCGAGCTGGGCCGGGATGTCCATCTGCCGGGCGGCCTTGATCTGGCCTGCGGCGCGTTCGGGGCGCATATTGGCGGTCGTGATGCGCTGCAGCCACTTTCGGTTGTAGTGGAAGACCTCGACCTCGAGCGGTTCGACGTACTGGCGCATCATGTCGTCCATCTCGCGCTTGGACACCTGCTCGCCCTTCTGGATGAAGCCGATGTTCTGCATCGTGGTGAGCAGGTTGTCGTAGTCGTCGTTGAGCGCATAGCGCGTCGCCAAACCGATCTCGATCGGAATACCGCCGGGCATCGGGGCCACCGCGCCGAAGTCGATGACACCCATCTTCTCCTCGGGCAGCAGCATGAAGTTGCCGGGATGGGTGTCCCCGTGCATCATCTCGAGCCGGCGGGGGGCGTCGTAGGTCAGCTCGAAAAGCCTGGTGCCCATCAGGTCTCGTTGTTCCTGGGTGCCCTCTCGGATGATCACCGACATCGGCACTCCCTCGATCCACTCCTGGATCACGACCTTGGGCGCGCTGGCCACGATGCGGGGAACCACGAAGCGCGGGTGGCCTTCGTAGGCCTTGGCGAACGCGCGCTGGTTGTCGGCCTCCAGCCGGTAGTCGAGCTCCATCTCGGTGCGTTCGATGAGTTCTTTGACCACACTGTCGACGTCGGCGCCCGGGGACAGCTGCTTGAGGACGCCCACCATGCGCTGCATCGTCTTCAGGTCGGCCCGCAGCGCCTCGTCGGCGCCGGGGTACTGAATCTTGACCGCGACCTCGCGGCCGTCCGACCACACCGCCTTGTGGACCTGGCCGATGCTGGCCGACGCGACGGGCTGGTCGTCGAACGACGCGAACCGCTCCCGCCACTTGGTGCCCAGTTGCGCGTTGAGCACCCGGTGCACCTTGGCGGCGGGCAGCGGCGGGGCCTCCCGCTGAAGCTTGGTCAGCGCCTCGCGGTACGGCTTGCCGTACTGCTCGGGGATTGCGGCCTCCATCACCGACAGCGCCTGACCGACCTTCATCGCGCCGCCCTTGAGCTCGCCGAGCACGGTGAAAAGCTGCTGAGCCGCTTTGTCCATCAGTTCGGCGTTGACCTCGTCTTTCGACTTGCCGGTCAACCGTTTGCCGAAGCCCAGCGCGGCCCGCCCGGCCATCCCTGCGCCCAGGCCGGCCAACTTGGCGTTACGCGCAGCGCTGCCCCGTTTGATCTCACTCACCAGACCATCATCCATGACGCGGCTGCCCGCAGCGCAACGACTTGCCAACGGCCGATGTCAACACGCGCAGCGCGGATGGCGCGACCACCGCCGCGCCACCACCGAACCCACGTTGACGTCGAACTCCAACGTGGTGTCCAGCGTCGGCGGCGGTTCGGGGTGGCCCTCGACGTCGACGCCGCCGCGCACCGCGGCAAGGACCCGGTCGACCTGGTTGAGCGCCAGCGCCGCGGTGGCCAGCAGCGTGGCCCGGTCGGCGCTGCCGACGGTGTGGCGCAGTTGCGCTGCGAGGGCAGGCCACGCCGCGTCCCGGTCGCTGCGATGCAGGTCCGCGCAGGCCAAACAACTCGTCACACCCGGAAGAACCAGCGGCCCGACCAGGCCGACACCGTCGCGCACCCGCACCGGCAGATGGGCGACCCCGACCGCATGCAGTTCGCGCACCATACGCGGATCGGCCACCAGGTAGTCGGTGAGAACCACGAGGTCGGTCGGCTCCGACGGCGCACCGGTGTCGGTACGGGTGCTGAGGCTCAGGCGCGCACCCGAACAGCGCAGCGCCGCGGCGAGCAGATCCGACAACGGCCCGCGCCCGTGGATGCGGACCGCGGCGGAACGGCCACGCCGGCGGGCGGCGGCGGTGACGACACCGGCGTCGACCAACGACGTCAGCAGGTTCTCGACGACCGCGCCGTCGGGGGCGAGCGCCGCAAGGTCGGCCACCCGTGCGCCGGACTGCAGGCGGCGCAGCATGTCGGCCAGCGCCGACGTGGGAAGCCCGGCCGGCGGACGGATCACGACGGCGCGCCGCGGATCCCAGCCCACCTGCACGGCACCGTCGGGTCGCATCAGCACCGGCGTCGCGGCGCTCAACGCATAGCGCGTCATCGGTCGAGCGTGCCACGCCGGCGGCGGGTCACCCCCAGTTATCCACAGGGGTCACCGGTCACCGACCGGCTACCGGTCGTCGTCGTCCGGCTTCTGGATGTCCTTCTCGAGATCGGCGATCGCCTCCTCGATGGCGCTGTCCATGCCGCTGGTGTCGCCGCCGATCATCCGGTCGATGAACCCGGCCGGTTCGTCGAGATCCTTTGCGCTGGGCAGCAGGTCGGGGTGCTGCCACACCGCGTCGCGGCGGTCGGAGCCGACGGCCTCGGTCAACCGCTCCCACAACGCGGCGGCCTCGCGCATCTTGCGCGGACGCAACTCCAGGCCCACCAGGGTCGCGAACGTCTGCTCGGCGGGCCCGCCGGTGCCGCGGCGCCTGCGCAGCATCTCCGCCAGCGCCGACGTGCCGGGAATACGGTCGCCGAGCGCGTCGGAGACGACGGTCTGCACCCACCCCTCGATCAGCGCGAGCAACGTCTCCAGCCGCTCGAGCGCCGCGGTCTGTTCCGGCGTCGCCTTCGGCTCGAAGATGCCCTGGTTGAGCAGCTGTTCCATCTGAGCCGGGTCGGTCAGCGCGGCAGGGTTGAGGCCGGACGCCAGTTCCTCGATGCCGCTCATGTCGATCTTCATCCCGCGGGCGAACGCCTCGACCGCGTTGAGCAGCTGGCTGGCCAGCCACGGCACGTGGCTGAACAGGCGGTGATGGGCGGCCTCGCGGGCGGCCAGGAACGTCAGGATCTCGCTACGCGGTTGCTCGAGGCCCTCCGACAGCGACTCGACCGCCTCGGGCATCAGCGCGGCCACGCCCTTGGGGCCCAAGGGCAGCCCGATGTCGGTGGAGGTCAACACTTCTCGCGACAGCTTGCCCAGCGCCTGCCCCAGCTGTGAGCCGAACGCCATGCCACCCATCTGCGTCATCATCGACAGCAGCGGACCGGCCATGGTGCGCGCCTCCTCGGGAAGCGCCGACACCCACACCGTGGAGATCTGTTCGGCGACTGGGTCGCACAGCCGCTTCCACCTGTCGAGGGTGTTGTCGATCCAGTCCGTCGGGGTCCAGGCGACCGACTTGCTGGTTCCCGCGGGAAGCGCTGTCACCCCGTCGAGCCAGGTCTCGGCCAGGTGCACGGCGTCGACGATCGCGGCCGACGTCTTCTCCGGAATCGGAGCGACGAAACCGATCTGGCTCGACGCCAACTGGCGGGCCAGGTCGTAGTTCACCGGTCCGGATTGTTTGCCGCCGGCCATCGCGCTGGAGGCGCCGCTGAACATCTCCCCGAGCTTGCTGAAGATTTGCCCCAGCTGGGACATGTCGAACTCGGATCCGCCTTGAAAGCCCATGCCGAACGGGTCGCCGGGCCCCCCGGATCCGGAGTCGGGATCCTTCTTGCGCTTGTCGCGCTCGGGGTCGTCGTCGCCGGCGGAGAAGCCGAAAGGCACGTCAGCCATGTCCCCAACGGTACTCACCAGGGCGGCGCCTCGTGGGTGGGCGCCTCACGCTGACAGCGAACCCGCCCTGGACCGCCCGTTTCCGCGTTGCAGCGGGCTACCAGGCCGGCGACGGACGTCGTGGGCACGGTCGCTTGCACCGCAACCTTTAGATTGGGCGGCGTGAACAGGCGGACTTTGACGTTGATCGTCGCGCTCGTGCCGATTCTGGTGTTCGGCGCGCTGGTGTCGGCGGTGACGGTGCCCTTCGTCTCCCTGGGGCCGGGGCCGACGTTCAACACGCTCGGCGAGTTCGACGGTAAGCCGGTCGTCGAGATCGAGGGCACCGATGTCTATCCGACCTCGGGGCACCTGAACATGACCACGGTGTCGCAGCGCGATCAGCTCAGGCTGGGCGAGGCGATGGCGCTGTGGCTGTCGGGCCGCGAACAACTGGTCCCGCGTGACCTGGTCTACCCGCCGGACAAGACCCGCGAAGAGGTCGACGAGGCCAACACCACCGATTTCCGCAACTCCGAACGCAGCGCCGAGTACGCCGCGCTGCATTTCCTGGAGTTCCCGATGGCGGTGACGGTGGAAAACGTCAACGATCCGGGCCCGTCGGCGGGAAAGCTGCGCGACGGTGACGCGATCGACGCCGTCAACGGCACGCCGGTGACCACACTCGAGGAGTTCCAAGCCCTTTTGAAGGACACCAAGCCCGGCGACACCGTGAAGCTGGACTACCGCCGCAAGGATGCGCCGTCCGGCGTCGCCATCATCACGCTGGGCAAGCACCCCGATCGCGACCAGGGTCTCCTCGGCATCGGCGTGCTCGACGCGCCGTGGGCGCCGTTCTCGATCGAATTCAACCTCGAGAAGATCGGCGGCCCGTCGGCGGGCTTGATGTTCTCGCTGGCGGTGGTCGACAAACTGACCACCGGCGACCTCAACGGCGGGAAGTTCGTCGCCGGCAGCGGCACCATCAGCGGAGACGGCGAGGTCGGCTCGATCGGCGGCATCACCCACAAGATGCTGAGCGCGCGCGAGGAGGGCGCCACCATCTTCCTGGTGCCCGCCGACAACTGCGAAGAAGCCAAGACGGCGCCGCAGGACGGTATGGAACTGGTCAAGGTCGAGACCCTGTCGCAAGCCGTCGACGCGTTGAAGACCTTGTCCGCCGGTGGCGAACGCCCCCATTGTTAGGTCATCGGCGAAAAGCCGTTGCGTAGAGTTGGGGCCACGTCGAGCACGACGTACAGGAACGGGACTGGAGTCAACGAGTGGGTATGCGGCCCGCGGCACGAATGCCGAAGCTGACACGACGTAGCCGAATTCTCATCGCGCTGGGAGCCGTGATCGTGCTCCTGTTGTTGATCGGCCCGCGGCTGGTCGACACCTACGTCGACTGGCTGTGGTTCGGCGAACTCGGCTACCGCTCGGTTTTCACCACGGTGCTGTTCACCCAGATCCTGCTGTTCCTGGTCGTGTCGCTGGTGATCGGTTCGATCCTGTTCGCGGGGTTGGCGCTGGCCTACCGGACCCGGCCGGTGTTCGTGCCGACCAACGGCCCCAACGACCCGGTCGCGGCCTACCGCACCGCGGTGATGGCGCGGCTGCGCCTCGTCGGCTTCGGGGTTCCCGCGCTCATCGGCTTGTTCGTCGGGTTGTTCGCGCTGGGCCAGTGGGAGACGGTCCAGTTGTTCCTGCACGGCAACAGCTTCGGGATCACCGACCCGCAGTTCGGTAAGGATCTGGGCTTCTACGCCTTCGACCTGCCGTTCTACCGGATGGTCCTGAACTACCTGTTCGTCGCGACCTTCCTGGCCTTCATCGGAAACCTGTTGGGCCACTACTTGTTCGGCGGTATCCGGCTCTCGGGCCGCGCCGGTGCGTTGAGCCGTGCCGCGCGCATCCAGTTGATCACCCTGGTCGGCATCCTGATGCTGCTCAAGGCGATCGCGTACTGGTTGGACCGCTACGAGCTGCTGAGCCACACCCGCGGCGGCAAGCCGTTCACCGGTGCGGGCTACACCGACATCAACGCGGTGCTGCCCGCCAAGCTGATCCTGATGGCGATCGCCGTGATCTGCGCGGCCGCGGTGTTCTCGGCGATCGTGCTGCGCGACCTGCGGATCCCCGCCATCGGCGTGGTGTTGTTGCTGCTCTCGTCGCTGGTTGTCGGCGCGGGCTGGCCGCTGGTCGTCGAGCAGTTCAGCGTCAAACCGAATGCGGCGCAGAAGGAAAGCGAATACATCAGCCGAAGCATCTCGGCGACCAGACAGGCCTACGGGCTCACCGACGACGTGGTGAGCTATCGCGACTATCCGGGTAACGCCCCCGCGACCGCAGCCCAGGTGGCCGCTGACCGCGCCACGACGTCCAACATCCGCGTGCTCGACCCCAACATCGTCAGCCCGGCATTCACCCAGTTCCAGCAGGGCAAGAACTTCTACTACTTCCCCGACCAGCTGAACATGGATCGGTACCGGGATGAGGACGGGAACCTACGCGACTATGTGGTCGCCGCGCGCGAACTCAATCCCGACCGGTTGATCGACAACCAGCGCGACTGGATCAACCGCCACTCGGTCTACACCCACGGCAACGGTTTCATCGCCTCGCCGGCCAACACCGTGCGCGGCGTGGCCAACGACCCCAACCAGAACGGCGGCTACCCGGAGTTTTTGGCCAGTGTGGTCGGCGCGAACGGTGAGGTGATCTCACCCGGACCCGCCCCGCTGGCCCAGCCCCGCATCTACTACGGCCCCGTCATCGCCAACACCCCGGCCGACTACGCCATTGTGGGGGAGAACGGTGCGCCGCGGGAGTACGACTACGAGAACAACGTCGAGACCCGCAACTACACCTACACCGGTGAGGGCGGCGTTCCGATCGGCAACTGGCTGACGCGCAGCGTCTTCGCCGCGAAGTTCGCCGAGCGAAACTTCCTGTTCTCCAACGTGATCGGGGAGAACAGCAAGCTCCTGTTCAATCGTGACCCGGCCAAGCGGGTCGAGGCGGTGGCGCCGTGGCTGACCACCGACACCGCGGTCTACCCGGCCATCGTCAACGAGCGCATCGTCTGGATCGTCGACGGCTACACCACGCTGGACAACTACCCGTACTCGGAGTTGACGACCTTGTCCTCGGCCACCGTGGACTCAAACGAGGTGGCGCTGAACCGGTTGCAGCCCGACAAGCAGGTGTCCTACATCCGCAACTCGGTCAAGGCCACCGTCGACGCCTACGACGGCACGGTGTCGCTGTACGCGCAGGACGAAGACGATCCGGTGCTGCAGGCGTGGATGAAGGTGTTCCCGGGCACGGTCAAGCCCAAGAGCGAGATCTCCGATGAACTGCAGGAGCATCTGCGCTATCCGGAAGACCTGTTCAAGGTGCAGCGTGCGCTGCTGGCGAAGTACCACGTCGACGACCCGATCACCTTCTTCTCGACGTCGGACTTCTGGGACGTTCCGCTCGATCCCAACCCCACCGCGAGCAGCTATCAGCCGCCGTACTACATCGTGGCCAAAGACCTTGCGGCCAACGAGCGTGCGGCATCGTTCCAGTTGACCAGTGCGATGAACCGGTTCCGCCGCGACTTCCTGGCCGCGTTCATGAGTGCCAGTTCCGACCCGGACACCTACGGCAAAATCACCGTGCTGACGATCCCGGGACAGGTCAACGGTCCCAAGCTGGCGTTCAACGCGATCAGCACCGATACGGCGGTGTCCCAGGACCTCGGTGTCATCGGCCGCGACAACCAGAACCGCATCCGGTGGGGCAACCTGCTGACGCTGCCGGTCGCCGAGGGCGGATTGCTCTATGTCGCACCGGTATACGCCTCACCCGGGGCCAGCGACGCCGCGTCGTCGTACCCGCGCCTGATCCGCGTGGCGATGATGTACAACGACAAGGTCGGCTACGGCCCGACGGTGCGCGACGCGCTGATCGAGTTGTTCGGGCCCGGCGCGGACGCCACGGCCACCGGCCCCGCGCCCATCGCGGGCACCGGCGGCGAGCAGCCCGCGGCGCAGCCACCGGCCGACGGCGAAGCTCCGTCGGCTCGCCCGCCGGCCAACCAGCAGGGCCGGACGCCGCAACCGCCGGCGGCAGCGGTGCCGCCGGGCGGGCCGGTCGAGCTGTCGGGTGCGAAAGCCGCTGCGCTGCAGGAGGTCAACACGGCGCTCGACGGGCTGCGCCAGGCGCAGCAGGGCGGCAACTTCGCCGAGTTCGGCGAGGCGCTGCAACGCCTCGACGATGCGATGGAGAAATACCAGTCCGCGAACTGACCCCACCCTGGTTCCGCGAGCGGCCCACGCGTTCCGCGAGCGACCGTGTTTGTCCCGCGACACGCCGCCACAGTGCGTACATTTGCGGTCGCTCGCGAGGCGCCAACGGCCATGCAATCGCAGGGGTGACGCGATTCACCACCATCGGTGACCGCGCGATTTGGAACTGCGCGAGCGCCTTCGGTAACGTTGCGTTCACCCGACGCGGGGTGGAGCAGCTCGGTAGCTCGCTGGGCTCATAACCCAGAGGTCGCAGGTTCGAATCCTGTCCCCGCTACTAGGTGGAACGGCCCTCGGAGGACACTCCGGGGGCCGTTCTCATTCGCTTCCCATTGGCTTCCCATTGGCTACGCCGCTCCCGGAAGCGTCGGCCCGATGCTTGCCGCAGGAGAGTCCCGCACCGCACACTTCTCACGTGGACCCCACCGAAGGAGCCTGCGATGGCGTTGGTCGTTGATCCGCTCGACGACATCGGGGTGATCCGCCTCTCGCGGTGGATCTTCAACTGCTACCTGATCCGTGGCGACCGCGGCGTTGTCGTGGTCGACGCGGGCATGCCCGGCAGCGCCGACGACGTCGCGGGCGTGCTGTCGGTCTACCGCGGCACCGTCGGCGCGGTCGCAGCCACCCACGGCCACAGCGACCACGTCGCCGGGGCGCCGCGACTGGCCGCCGAACACCTCGTGGCGCTCCATCTTCCCGAGGTCACTCTCAGCTATCTGGACGGCACGCGGCAGCCCCGCACCCCGGCGCTGAGCAAGATCGTCCAGATCTGGCCCACCCTGATCAGCCAGCCGCTGGACCTGACCGGACTGCGCGGCTTCGCCGACGGCCCCCGCATCGCCGGGTACGGCGGAGGTAAGGGGATGGTCGGTGACGCCCTTGGCGGGGCGCGACCGCTGGCCGACGGTCAGCCGCTGCCCGGCGCGCCGGGCTGGGAGGTGCTGCACGTGCCCGGCCACACCGACGACTCGACCGCGTTCTGGCATGCCGACAGTCGGACCCTGATCTCCGGCGACGCGGTGCTCAGCGCGGGCGGGCAAGCCTGGTTCACCCCCGAGACCGTCGACGCCGCCGCCGCGAAACGCAGCGAGCAGCGCATGCGCGCGCTGCCCGTCGAACACCTACTGCCCGGCCACGGTCTGCCGGTGCACCGGGTCGACGTCTGGGCCGATGCCCGCTGAAGCTGGCCTACGAACGAAGCCTCCCACCCCGTAGGATCACCGCAAATTCCCGTAAGTTAGCTTAGGCGATATTTACTAGACCGAAAATCGCGAATTGAGCGGGTAAGCACTGCGAGGTTATAGATGAAATCGTTGGCTGCGACATTTGCCGAGCGGTTGACCAGCTCCGATAACAGCCTCTACGTCTTCGACGACGGGACGTGGACGCGCCACCCCTGGTCGGAAGTGCACGCCCGCGCCGAGAATGTCGCCGACTGGCTGCTCAACGAGGAAGTGGCCGCGCTCGGCCTGGCGAACGAGCCCACCGTCGAACTCATCGCGGCCATCCTCGGCGCCTTCCAGGCCGGCGTGCCGGTGACCATCGCGCCCGGCCCCGTCCGCGGCGCCGACGCCGACAAGTGGGCGCAATCCACGGTGGCCCGGTTCGCGGGCATGGGCGTCAGCCACGTGCTCAGCCGGGGACGTCAGCTGGAGCAACTGGGCCTCGTCGACAGCGGCCCGATCGTCAAGGAACTGGATTCGGTCGCCCCGCTGACCCGATCGACGAACTTCCGGCGACCCGACCGAGCCGCCGACATCGCGATCCTGCAGGGCACAGCAGGCTCCACAGGCGTGCCGCGCGCGGTGCAGCTGTCACCGGACGCGGTGCTCGCCAACCTCGACGGCCTGAACACGCGGATTGGGGTTGGACCGGGCGACGTCGGCTGCTCCTGGCTGCCGCTGTACCACGACATGGGCCTGAGCTTCGTGCTCGCCGGGGCGTTGGCCGGCATCGACGTGTGGCAGGCGCCGACGGCGGCCTTCCAGGCGTCGCCGTTTCGGTGGCTGAACTGGCTCACCGAGAGCCGCGCCACGATCACGGCTGCGCCCAACATGGCCTACGGCCTGATCGGGAAGTACTCGCGACGCGTCACCGATGTCGACCTCGGCAGCCTGCGGTTCGCGCTCAACGGCGGCGAACCCGTCGACTGCGCGCTCACCGCGCGCTTCGCCGAGGAGATGGCCCGATTCGGATTCGACGCGGGCGCGCTCGCGCCCTCCTATGGCTTGGCCGAATCCACCTGTGCGGTAACGGTTCCCGAACCCGGTCGCGGCCTGGTCATCGACGACGCCGGTCATGCGCTGCTCGGCGAGCCGATACCCGGCATGTCGGTGCGCGTCGAACAGCGCGGGGACGGCAAGGTCGGCGAGATCTTGATCCGCGGTACCTCGATGATGTCGGGTTACCGCGACGACGCACCGTTGCATCCCGACGACTGGTTCGCCACAGGCGATCTCGGCTACCTCGTCGACGGCAGCCTCGTGGTGTGCGGTCGCGCCAAGGAACTGATCACCGTGGCCGGCCGCAACATCTTCCCGGCGGAGGTCGAGCGGGTGGCCGCGGGAGCGGCCGGTGTGCGCGAAGGCGCCGTGGTCGCCATCGGGGTGGGGGAGCGGTCGATCCGTCCCGGTGTCGCGATCGTCGCCGAGTTCCGCGGACCCGACGAGGCGCGGTCGCGCGCCGACCTCATCGAGCGCGTCGCATCCGAATGCGGTGTGGTGCCCAGCGAGGTCGTCTTCGTCAAACCCGGTACTCTGCCGCGAACCTCGTCGGGCAAGCTGCGCAGGCTCGAGGTCAAACGCGACCTGCTGCAGCAGCAGTGAACCCGTCAGCTCCATGACAGGATGACGCGCGTGGGTGAACGCGTCAGCTTCGCAAGCGCCAGTGGACCCGCTCTCGCGGGCGTGATCGATCTTCCCGACGGTGACGTACGCGGCTGGGGCGTCTTCGCCCACGGGTTCACGCTCGGCAAGGACTCACCGGCGGCCAGCCGGATCTGCAAACGACTCGCCGACGAAGGCATCGGCATGCTGCGGTTCGACAACCTCGGCCTCGGCGATTCGCAAGGCGACTGGAGCGACGGGTCGTTCTCACACAAGGTCGCCGACACCGCGCGTGCCGTGGAGTTCATGAACGCCGAAGGCCGCGAGGTGCGCCTGCTGGTCGGGCATTCCTTCGGCGGCTCGGCCGTCATCGCCGCCGCCCACGACTGCCCGACGGTGAAGGCGGTCGCGACCATCGCGGCCCCCTACGAGCCCGCCCATGTCGAACGGATCTACGACGCGGTCGTGGAGCGGATCGAAGAAGAGGGGGAGGCGCAGTTTCGCATCGGCGGCAAGGCGCTGACGCTGAAGCGGCACTTCGTCGAAGACGTCCGCAATGCCGACCTCCGCGATCGCATCCACAACCTGCGCCGAGCCCTTCTGGTGATGCATTCGCCCACCGACAACACCGTCGGCATCGCCAACGCCAGCGAGATCTTCCAGTGCGCGCGTCACCCGCGCAGCTTCGTCTCACTCGAAGGCGCCGATCACCTGCTCACCGAAAAGGATCAGGCGGCGCGGGCGGCGCGGATCGTCAGCGCCTGGGCCGACCCCTACCTGTAGTCACCGGACGGCGACGACGACCTTGCCCTTCGCCGAGCGATCCTCGAGCGCAGCGATCGCGTCGGCGGCCCGCTCTAACGGGAACACCTGCGGTTGCGGCGCCGACACCTTGCCCGACGCCAGAAGCGGTTCGAGTTCGGCCCACTGCTCGGCCAAGTAGTTGGGATGGGTGAAAGTCCAAGCGCCCCAACCGACTCCGACCGCATCGACGTTGTTCAGCAGCAACCGGTTCACCTTGACGGTGGGAATCTCGCCGCCGGTGAAGCCGACCACGAGCAGCCGTCCACCCGGGGCCAACGAGCGCAGCGAGTCGGTGAACCGATCCCCGCCGACCGGATCGACGACGATGTCCACGCCGCGGCCCTCGGTCAGCTCCTTCACCTTGTCCTTGAACCCCTCGACCGGCACGACGTCGGTCGCGCCTGCCGCCGTGGCCACCGCACCTTTTTCCTCGTTGCTCACCACCGCGATCACCCGAGAGGCACCCCATGCCGGCGCCAACCGCAGCGTCGACGTGCCGATGCCGCCTGCCGCGCCGTGCACCAGCACGGTCTCGCCCTCGGCCAGCCGGCCGCGGGTACGCAGCGCGTGGTGCATCGTGAGGTCGTTGAAGAGCAGGCCCGCACCGGCCTCGAAGGAGACGTTGTCGGGCAGCTTGAAGACCCGTTCGGCGGGCAGTGCGACGACCTCGGCCATCGCGCCGCACAGCATCGTCAGCGCCGCGACGCGATCGCCGGCCTTCACATGTGCGCTGTCCGGAGCGCTGCGCACCACGCCCGCGACCTCGCCGCCTGGCGTGTAGGGCATCTCCGGCTTGTACTGATAGAGCCCGCGCGACTGCAGCACATCGGGAAACGCGACCCCCGCCGCGTGCACCTCGATGACGACCGCGCCGTCGCCGTCCGGCTCGTCGACCTCGACGAGTTTGGCGGCTTGTGGTCCGTCGAGGCTGGCAATCTGAATCGCGCGCATGTCCGCCATTTAACTCGACTCGAAAGTCGGAGCCTCCGCCGCTGCGCCGATAGTCGCCGAAACCCGGCGGGGGGTGCCGCACGAAGCGCACACTGTTAGATAAGCTCACTTATCCGGCAACGTTGCCGAGTTCGAACGGAGCGCACATGAGCAGTGGTCCCCGCAGCCGGTCGAGGGCTTCGGCCTTCGCCCCCGCTCAGTCCCTCCCGTCCGGACGCGCCGTCGAGGTGCGCTCCAGGGACGGCATCCGCTTACACGCCGAGGTCTTCGGCCGCGAGGACGGTTATCCGATCGTATTGGCGCACGGCATCACGTGTGCGCTGCGGGTGTGGGCCCATCAGATTGCCGACCTGTCGCGCGACTACCGCGTGATCGCGTTCGACCACCGCGGCCACGGCCGCAGCGCGGTGCCGGTGCGCCGCGGCGCCTACAGCCTCGACCATCTGGCCGCCGACCTCGATTCCGTGCTGGATGCGACGCTGGCGCCCGGTGAACGGGCGGTCATCGCCGGCCACTCGATGGGCGGCATAGCGATCACCTCGTGGGCCGAGCGCTACGCCGAGCGGGTGACCGAACGCGCCGACGGCGTTGCCCTCATCAACACCACCACCGGCGACCTGTTGCGCAACGTCAAGTTGCTGCCCGTGCCCGCGCCGCTGGCCAACGTCCGCGTCCGCACCGCGGGCACCTTCCTGAAGACGTTCGGTGCGACGCCACTTCCGCGCGCCATCTACGGACCGAATCAGCGCTTCGTCTCGATGCTGGCGGTCGGCCGCGACGCCGATCCCGCGATCGCCTCGTTCGTGCATGAACTGTTCGCCGCGACGTCGCCGGTCGGCCGCGGCGGCTGGGCCCGCACGCTGGTCGACCATCTCGGACCGCAACACATCGGGCTGAACAACCTGGTCGTGCCGACGCTGGTGATCGGCAGCCGCAAGGACCGGTTGCTTCCGGTGACGTCGTCGCGTCGGATCGCCGAGGCGGCGCCCAATCTGAGCGAGTTCGTGGAGTTGGCGGGCGGGCACTGCGCCATCCTGGAGCGTCCCGACGAGGTGAACATGCATCTGCGTGGCCTGATCCGGTCGGTGACCGCCGAACGCCGCGTCAGTTCCTGATCAACTACTCAGCGCGCGGTGCACTTCGTCTGCGGCGCGCCTGCCGGACCGGACGGCGCCGTCCAGAAAACCGGTCCACGCGTCAGCGGTTTCGGTTCCCGCCCAATAGATCCCGTCGATCGGCTTGCGCAGCCACGGGCCGTATGTCGTCCACGAGCCGGGCGGAACGGCCGCCGTCGGCCCTCCCGGCGCGAAATCTTCTGCACCCCAGCAGTGGTCGAGATAGTCGATCGGGTCCAGCGCGGCGTTGCCGAACAGCCCCGCGAACCCCGAGAGCGCCCGCTCCCGGCGCTGTGCGGCCGGCAGCGAGTCGAACGAGCGGGCGTCGACGAAGCCCAGCAGGATGCCGGGGCCACCTCCGTTGCCGTCGTTGGAGGGGCTGACGTCGAACGTGATGAACACCGGGCCTTCGTCGGAAAGCGCCTCTCCCGAAAGCCCTTTCGCGCGCCAGAACGGCTTGTCGTATGCGGCGTATGCCTTGCTCAGGTTGCCCTGGGGCCAGTGCTGCGCGAGCTTGCCGTACTCGGCGGGCAGCTCGGGTGAGAACTCGATCCCCTGGCGGTGTTCGGGAGGGATGGCGACGACGACGGCTTTGGCGCGCACCTCACCTTGATCGGATGTCACGGTGAGCGTGCCGTCGCTGTGGCGTTCGATGCTGCGCACCGCGGCGTCGAGCACGACGCGCGAGCCCAGCTCCTCGGCCATCCGAATCGCGATCTGCTGGGTGCCGTTCGGGAAGCGGCTCTGCTGTGCACCGCCTTCCACGTCGAGCATGCGGTCGAGCCCGCCTGCGGCCCTGACGTAGCGCACGGCATGCAACATCGACACCGCGTCGGGCTCACAACCCCAGGTCACGCGCGACATGATCGCCATCAGGTCTCGGGTCCCGGCGCTCGCGTGCACCGACTTCAACCAGCCGTCGAGCGACAGGGCGTCCAAGGCGTGGGCGTGCGGGGCGGTCCACGGCGCCTCGACGGCCACCCGCCGGCAGGCGCGCTCGAAGCGCCACTGGATGCGCGACACGTCGAGCAGTTCGATGATCGACAGCCGGGGAATCGTGCTGCGATACGAGCGGACCCGGCCCCTCCATCGAATCAGGTTCTTACCACCGCTGAAGGTGGGCACCGTCGCACAGCCCAGTTCGGCGGCCAGTTCTTCGACGGCGTCCTGCGTGGGTCCGATGAAGGTGCCGCCGAGGTCGACGGGCACGCCGGCGATCGTCGCCGTCGACGACCGCCCGCCGACCCGGTCGCGACCTTCGAGGACCACGACGTCGTAACCGAGCCGGACCAACTCACGCGCCGCCGCCAAACCGGCGAATCCGGCGCCCACGACGACCGCGTCGGCACTGGCTTGGATCGTCACGCGATTAGGCTCTCACGCCGTGAAGGTCATGACAGCGTTGTTCGGCCCAACCGATGCGATCGAGCGGGCGCAACTGCTGCGCGACGCGGGTGCCAGCGGGGTGTTCACCTTCGAAGGACCGCACGACGTCTTCGCGCCGCTGACGCTGGCGTCGACGGTGGGCGGTCTGGATCTGATGACCAACGTCGCCATTGCGTTTCCGCGCAACCCCATTCAGCTCGCCCACCAGGCCTACGACCATCAGGTGCTCGCCGAGGGCCGCTTCACGCTGGGCCTCGGAACGCAGGTGCGCACGCAGGTCGAGAAGCGATACGGCGCGGCGTTCGACCGCCCTGTCGCCCGGATGAAGGAGATGGTCGCCGCGCTGCGTGCGGTGTTCGCCGCATGGGAGACCGGCGAACGTCTCGACTTCCGCGGCGAATACTTCCGGCACACGCTGATGACCCCGACGTTCAATCCCGGTCCCAACCCGTACGGCCCACCGCCGATCTATCTCGGCGCGCTCGGGCCGAAGCTGACCCGCGCCACCGCAGCCGTCGCCGACGGCCTGCTGGTCATGCCGTTCGGCTCGAAGCGATTCCTGCACGAGGCGACGATGCCCGAGGTACGCGCCGGCTTGGCGTCGTCGGGGCGCTCCCTCGACGACTTCGCGCTGGTGCCCGAGATCATCGTGTCGGTCGGCACGCACGATGCGGCCCACGAGGCCACCCGCCGGCTGCTGGCGTTCTACGGCTCCACCCCGGCCTACCGCCCGGTGCTCGACGTGCACGGCTGGGGCGAGCTGCAGCCCGAGCTCAACGCGCTGTCCAAACAGGGCCGGTGGCAGGAGATGGGCACGCTGATCGACGACGAGGTGCTGCACACCATCGCCGCGTGCGGCACCCCGGCCGAGATCGCCGCCCACATCCGCGACCGCGTCGACGGGGTGTCCGACCGCGTCTGCCTCTACCAGCCCGGACCCATCGCGATCGATGCGTTGGCCGAGATCGTCGACGCACTGACAGGTTGACTCCTATGGTGGTACTCAGCGGGACCAAAGGAGGTTGCGGATGAGTGCCAATGGGCGCGAAGAGCGTGTTGACGACTACTCCGATGTGCTGATCATCGGGGCGGGCATCTCGGGGATCGGCGCGGCCTACCGCCTGCAGGAGAAGAACCCGCACACGTCCTACAAGGTGCTGGAGCGGCGGGCCCGCATCGGCGGCACCTGGGACCTGCACACGTATCCGGGCATCCGCTCCGACAGTGACATCTTCACGTTGAGCTACCCGTTCGAGCCCTGGACCCGGCCGGAGAACGTGGCCGACGGGCCCGACATCCGCGACTACCTGGTTCAGACCGCGCGCAAGCACGGCATCGACGAGCACATCCGGTTCAACACCCGCGTGTTGTCGGCCGACTGGGACTCGTCGACCGATACGTGGACGGTGCACACCGAGCAGGACGGGACACCCAAGACGTACCGGAGTCGCTTCCTGTTCTTCGGAACCGGCTACTACAACTACGACGAGCCCTACCGTCCGGACTTCCCCGGCCTCGACGAGTTCAGCGGCGACGTCGTACACCCGCAGCATTGGCCGGAGTCGCTGGACTACACCGGCAAACGCATCGTGGTCATCGGCAGCGGCGCGACGGCGGTGAGCATGATCCCGTCGCTGACCGAGAAGGCCGGCCACGTGACCATGCTGCAGCGCTCGCCTACCTACATGCTGTCGGGGCCACGGATCAACCCCATCGTGCAGGCGCTGCGCAAGGTGCTGCCCGGCCGGGCCGGTTACTGGGGTGCGCGCATCTACAACACCATCTTCACGGTGTTCATCTATGCGTTCGCCAAGGTGGCGCCCAAGCTCAGCAGGCGCTACATCCGCAACTACGCCAAACGCAATCTGCCCAAGGGCTATCCGGTCGACGTGCACTTCAAGCCGCGGTACGACCCGTGGGACCAACGGTTGTGCGCGATGCTCGACAACGACTTCTACGACGCGATCAACACGGGCCGCCTCGACGTGGTGACCGACCAGATCGACCACATCGATTCGTCCGGCGTCGCGTTGCGGTCCAGGCAGCGGATCGACGCCGACGTGATCATCACAGCGACCGGCATCCAATTGCAGGCGCTCGGCGGGGTTTTGATCAGCATCGACGGCGAGGAGGTCAAACCGCAGGACCGGTTCGTCTACAAGGAGCACATGCTCGAGGACGTGCCCAACCTGGCCTGGTGCGTCGGCTACATCAACGCGTCGTGGACGTTGCGCGCCGACCTGACCGCTCGGGCGTTCGCAAAGCTGATCTCCTACATGGATTCTCACGGCTATACGCACGCATACCCGCATCTCGGGGACAAGCCCATGGCGGAGAAACCCGCGTGGAACATCAACGCCGGCTACGTACAACGCGCGGCGCATGTCCTGCCGAAGTCGGGTACGCACCGGCCGTGGAACGTCCGGCACAACTATGTGCTCGACGCGATCGACCACCGGCTCGACCGGATCGAGGAGTCGATGGTGTTCGGCCGCGCACCGGTGCGGGTGACAACGGTCGCCTGAAAGTCTGCGATTTCGGTGCGCTACTGATCGCGCAGCGACGGTTAGCGCACCGAACCGCTCAGCCGGCTCAGTCGGCCAGGGTCAACCAGTCCTTGAAGCCCGACGGGTCATGTCGACCGAGCGCACCGTGTTCGAACAGGCCCCACCCTTCACTGGTCTTACCCCCTTCGGTGCACTCGGCGCGGCCGACGTGGTCGATGACGCCGAACATGGCGC
This sequence comes from Mycobacterium lehmannii, assembly GCF_002245535.1. Taxonomy (GTDB): domain Bacteria; phylum Actinomycetota; class Actinomycetes; order Mycobacteriales; family Mycobacteriaceae; genus Mycobacterium; species Mycobacterium lehmannii. Next base: position 290,450 of record NZ_NKCN01000002.1, read on the forward strand.
GGCCGTTGACCGCCGGATCGGTCATGTCGTAGGTGAGGCGTTCGGTGAACTTGTCACCCTTCCACACCCCGTGGAGCCAATCGGAGTCACCGCCGTACCCGCCGCCGATGTGGATCGGTACCGCCAGCTTCGACTCGACCTCGAACACCACCGGCGACCCGTCCGGGGTGGTCGCTTCGATGGTGGCGCCGTAGGGGATTCGGGTGCCCGAGGTGTAGTGGATCTTCACTCGCGGCCAGCCGAGTTGTTCGACGCGGCCGTCGCGCCAGATGCGGGTGCAGTCGTTGAGGCTGCGGAACCCGGTCGGATCCTCCTGGATGATCAGGCAGATCCCGAAGTCGTCGAACGCCATCGGCACGTACAGCCACCACATGCCCTCGAACGGGGGATCGGCGGGGCGGCCGGAGGGTTCCGCCTCGCCGATGGGGCGGATGCCCCACGACCGGTCGCGGCTGCCGATCCACACGTCCGGGTCGACGGAGATGTCCTCGCCGTCGATCGAGATCACCCCGCTCCACGACCCGACCTGCGCGAATCGCTGGGCGTCCAACGTGATTCGGGTGCCGGTGCGTAGGACGTGCCGCTGCTCCTGGATGGCGTCGAACAGACCGTTCCAGGTCAGGTCGACGGCGATGCCCTCGGTTTCCTCGAGCACGATCCGCAGCTTGCGCAGTGGTTCGGTGACCTCGACGCGGTAGCCGAGCACGTGCTGGTTGAGCCGGTCGGAGTCGATGCCGTCGGACAGATGCACCGCGGTCTGGGTGTCGCCGCGCCTGGCCAGGACGAACGCGTCCTTCACCCCCAGGTTCGGGTAGTACCCGATGCCGGTGATCACGAAGATGTCGCCGGTGCGGTCGTGGGCATTGAAGTAGGACCGGTCGTAGAAGTTGCGGTCGGAGGATCCCGGCCACGCGATCGGTTGGGGGATCTGGTGAATCGGGAATTCGTCGGTGGGACCGAGCATCAGGAGTCATCTCCAATGAGTCGTTTCAACAGCGCGCCGTGATAGAACAGCGATTCGACGTCGTCGGGTTGTTCGATCTCGCCGAACCGCACTCGCCGCGCGCTGGTGCGCATGAACACACACGCCCAGATCACACCGGAGTAGACGTAGAACCAGTTCAGGTCGCCGAGTTCGACCCCGGTCAGCGCCGCATAGGTCTTCTTGACGTCCTCCTCGCGCATGAAGTCGGGCAGCCCCGGCAATCCGGCAAGGCCGGCCAGCTCCTGGAAGACGTTGTGCGCGAATATCATCCACGCCGCATCCATCTCGCGCGGCCCGAGTGTGGCCATCTCCCAGTCGAGGACGGCCACCGGCTGGTAGCCGGAGTACAGCACGTTGCCCACGCGGGAGTCGCCCCAGACCAGGACGGGGTCGTTGCCCGCGGCGTCGGCCGGCCAGTTCGCCTCCAGCCAGTCGAGCGCGCGCTCGACCAGCGATGAGCGCCCGATGTCGGGGACAGCGAACTGATACCAGTCCTGGAGCCAGTTGAGATTGCGCCGCAACGCGTTCCGGTCGGATCCGTCGTCGAGAAATCCGAACACCGTCTCGGGTTCGGGAATCGAATGCAGTTTGGCGATCACGCCGACGGTCGCGTCCTGCAGTTCGCGGCGCTGTTCGGCGGGGGAGTCGGCGAACCAGTTCCCCCCGAACGTGTAAGGCATGACATCGGGCGGCACCCGGCCGTCGACGTAATCCATGAGGAAGAACGGAGTACCGAGCACGTCGCCGCTGTTCTCCAGCCAACGCACCTGCGGCACCGGAACGTCGGTCTTCTCCTGCACCAACCGGATCACGTCGAACTGATGATCCATCCGGTACGACGAGAACACCGGAACGTCCTCGGTAGTCGGCGCCACCCGCGCCACCCACTTCTGGTCCTGCGGTTGCCCATCGACGGACCATCGCCCGGTCAGGATGATCGTCTCCGAGGACATCCCATTGGCGTCGACGCCACTTTCCACGGTGATCTCTGGTGCTGCCCCGCCCGGCAGGACGGTCGACAGCCATCGGGACATCACACCGGGCAGGGTGGACAGATCGCGACTTGAATGTTCGAGGCGGCTGACGTCTTCGACAGCCGGTTCGTTGGCCACAGCCTCTTCTTTCGCCGATAATTACGATACGGTGGGTAGCGTTATGAAACCAGACGCGTCATCGGTTGACAAGACCCCGGGCGCCGGGCGGCCCCGGGATCCACGCATTGACGCTGCCATATTGCGCGCGACGGCGGATCTCCTTGCGGAGATCGGATATTCGAATCTGACGATCGCCGCGGTGGCCGAGCGGGCGGGCACCACCAAGACCGCGCTGTACCGCCGGTGGTCGAGCAAGGCCGAGCTGGTGCACGAAGCGGCGTTCCCCGCCGCGCCGACCGCGATCGCCACCCCGCCGGGGGACATCGCCGCCGACATCCGCGCCATGCTCACCGCCACCCGAGACGTATTCGCGTCTCCGGTGGTGCGGGCGGCGCTGCCCGGTCTGATCGCCGACATGGTCGCCGACGACGAGCTCAACGTTCGTGTGATGGACCGGTTCACCGGTGTGTTCGCGGCCGTGCGCGACCGGGTGGCCGACGCGGTTCGGCGGGGTGAGGTCTATCCCGACGTCGACCCGGACCGGTTGGTGGAGGTGATCGGCGGGGCGACGCTGCTGGGGATGCTGCTGCGGCCGGGCGAGCCGCTCGGCGACGACTGGGTTGAGCAGACCACAGCCATCGTCGTGCACGGTGTGGTGGCATAGAGGGCGTGTTTGACGCGTTTCCCTCCGATTGGCGTTCCGCCCTCGTGTTGGTGCCGCACCCCGATGATCCCGAGTACGGGTGCGCCGCGGCGGTGGCGAAGTGGACTTCTGCGGGCAGGCGGGTCCATTACGCACTGGCGAGTCGCGGCGAAGCGGGCATCGCGGGGATGGCCCTCGAACAGGCCGGCCCGCTGCGAGAGCACGAACAGATGCGATCGGCAGCGGTCGTCGGTGTGGCCGACGTCCGGTTCTGGGAGTTCCCGGACGGCGAGATCCGCAACAGCCCCGAACTGCGGGCCAGGATTGTCGAGGCGATCAGTGAACTCCAGCCCGATGTGGTGATCAGCATCTACGGGGGTCCCGAGTGGGCGCCCGGCGCGCCCAACCAGCGCGATCACATGGAGTTCGCCGCGGCCGTCGTCGAGGCCTACGACAGCCTGCCCCACCCGCCGCGCTGGCTGTTTCAGAACGGGCCGCAGGCAACGCACGTCGAGGTGATCGACGACGGAGCCTTCGAGCGGGCGGTCACGTCACTGGCCGAGCACAGGGTTTACCTGTCGGTGCTCGACCCGCACACCCCGATCACGGTGCACGCGCGCAAACAGGTGGAGTCGACGACGGCCCCGCGCCCCGAGTTCGGCGGCAGCCGCACAGTCGAATTCATCCTGCTGCGCCAACGCCGCTAACCCCCTGTTGTGCCCGTCGCGCCCGTCCCCCCTTGTGGCGCGAGCGTGCGGGTCTGCAGTCGACACGCCGCGAAAACTCGACACTTTGCGCACGTTCGACGCCCGCGAGCGCGCGCAAAACGTCGCAGAACGCCCGCGTGCCGTCAGCAGACACGCACCGTCGCGGCACAGACGGCACAGAAGCTACAGAAGGTCAGCTGTCGATCTGGCGCTTGTTGCGCTCCGAGATGGCCTGGAACCGGTCGCCGAGACCGGCGAAGTCGCGGTGCTGGGCGAACGCGATCTTCTCCTCGGCGGCCAGCGCGGGATCGATCACCGCGGCCGCGCCCGTCGTGTAGATCTCCTTCAGCCCGAGCATGACTGTCGCAGGCACCTCGGCGATCTGTGCGGCCAGTTCGGCGGCGCGGTCGACCAGCCGGTCGTGGGCGACGACCTCGGTGACCAGGCCGATGCGCTCGGCGCGCGCGGCATCGACGACCTCGCCGGTCATCGACAGCCGCCGGGCCATGGCCAGCCCCACCACCTGGGGGAGTCGGGCGGTCATGCCGCCTCCGGGCAGGATGCCGACCCTGGCGTGTGTGTCGGCGAACACGGCGCGTTCGGAGGCGATGAGGAAATCGCAGCCCAGGGCCATCTCCAGCCCACCGGTGAAGGTCGCGCCGTTGATGGCGCCGACGATCGGTGTGCGCATGTTGCCCGTCGCGGCGATGCAACTCTGCGACCGGAACTCCTCGAAATAGCTCAGGCCGTCGCGCTGGGCCTCCTTGAGGTCGACGCCGGCGCAGAACGCGGGGTCTGTGCCGGTGAGGACCACGGCGTTGACGGACTCGTCGGCGTCGGCCTCGGTGAGCGCGTTGTAAGTGGCCTTGATCAGTCCGCGACTCAAGGCGTTTCGAGCCTCCGGCCGGTTGAGGGTCAGCACTCGCACGGGACCACGGTCGTCGACGAGCACCAGCGGTTCGGTCATGGGAACCGAATCTAGCGTGTGGCCGGGTTATCGCCTACAGTATTTACGAAACGGTACCGTAACGGAAAGAGGAGGCGATGGTTTCCGACGTTCTCGTGGTCGGGGCGGGGCCGACGGGTCTGGCGGCCGCATGTGGTCTGCTGCTGCAGGGTGTCCGTGTCCGGGTGATCGACGCGGCGGCCGCGCCCGCGACGACGTCGCGGGCCAACTTCCTGCACGCCCGCGGCTCCGAGGTGCTCGACCGCCTCGGTGCGCTCGGCGACCTTCCCGAAAAGTCGGTGCGGGCGATGAGCATCCTGACCTACCTGGGCGACAAGCCGATCATGCGCATCCGCTTCGGCGATCCCGGTATGGATACCGCCGCTCCACCGATGGTGATCTCCCAAGCTGCGGTCGAGGCCGCTCTCCGGGACCGGTTCACCGAACTGGGTGGCAAGATCAGTTGGGGTACAAGGCTTACCGATGTCCACCAGCGCGGCGGGACCGTCACGGCAGTCTTCGCCGGTGGGAACGACCTCACCGCCGACTGGCTGATCGGCTGCGACGGGGCCGGCAGCGCCACCCGTCGCGCCGCGGGCATCGACTTCCCCGGGGTGCGCCTCACCGAACGCTTCCTGCTCGCCGACCTCCGCATCGACTGGGACCTCGACCGCTCAGGCACGACCGGCTGGCTACACCAGGACGGCATGCTCGGAGCGATGCCGATGCCCGGCGGTCTGTGGCGCATCATCGCCTACGATCCGCATTCGGGGCAGCAAAAGCCCACGGACGACGAGATTCTCGCGCGGTTGAACCGGATCATTCCCGAGCGCACCGGCCGCTCTGCGCCGATCGAGCACGCGGAATGGCTGTCGATGTTCAGCGTGCACCGCCGATTGGCGACAACCTACCGGCGTGGCCGGGTGCTGATCGCAGGCGACGCGGCGCACACGCATGCGCCGTTCGGCGGACAGGGGATGCTGACGGGTCTCGGGGACGCCGAGAACCTTGCGTGGAAACTGGCGCTCGTCACGGCGGGCACCGCCGACGAGAAGCTGCTCGACACATACGAGTCTGAACGACGTCCGCTCGCCACCGAGGTGCTGCGCAACACGAGCGCGGTCACCAAAGTCAATGTGGCGCAGAGCAGCATAGGCCGCGTTATTCGCGACCGTGTCGTGGTCCCGGTGATGAACCTGCCCGCAGTGCAGCGTTGGGTGACCTACCGAACCTCGCAGTTGTGGGTGACGTACCGCCGGGGTCCGTTGGCGGATCGGTCTTGCCGATTGTCGGGCCTGCGTCCGGGGGACCGTGTGCCCGGGATCTCGGGCGACGAATTACATGGGCGCTGGGGGCTTTTGGGAGCCGACGACAATCTGGCGAGGATCGTGACCGAGCACCTCGGCGAGACTCGGATCGCCATCATCGATCGGCACATTGATGGCGATCCGATGCTGGTGCGCCCCGACGGCCACCTCGCCTGGCGCGGACGGCAGCCAAAGGCGTTGCGCCGATGGTTGAGTCGTGCGCTGGCAACGGGCAGCGTGCGATGACGGCGCCGAGTCGGGGCCGGCCACGCAGCAAGGACCTCGACACCGCCATCTTGCAGGCAGCGCTCGACGTGTTCGTCGAGCGCGGGATCGCGGGTATGAGCATCGAGCAGGTGGCCAAACGCGCCGGCGTCGGCAAACCTACGATCTACCGCCGTTGGTCGGGAAAGGAGCAACTGGTCGCCGATGCGATCGAGGCGCATGTGAGCACGGACATACAGTGGCCCACCCGCAAGGAGATCACCGCCGGCAGCGTTCATGATCTGGTGCGACACAACCTATCCGGAGCCGCTCGCACAGCGACCGATCCTCGCTTTCGCGCATTGATCGCGCAGATCTTCGGGTCGGCCGTCACACATCCCGAGCTGATGCGGACGTACTGGGACCGCTACATCCAGCCCCGCCGCGACCTTGTCCTCGCCATGCTCGAGCGCGCGCAGCGCGACAGCGCGGTCGACGAGGACGCCGACCTCGAGGTTCTCGTGGACATGCTGGCCGGCGCGGTGACCTATCGGGTTCTGCAACCGAATCCGGTGACCGAGCGGCAGATGCGGCGCTACCTCGAATCCGCTTACCGTCAGGTCGGCCTGCTGTCACGCGACTAATGCAGGAACTGGTCGGCGTTGTTGGCCAGATCCAGAAGCGGTTGCGGCAGCGCGCCCAGCGCGAACGTGACCGCCGCGGTGACCGTCACGACCGTCGTGCTGAGCACACTCGGCACCACCAGCGTCGGGGCGTTCTCGGGCGGATCGGTGAAGAACATCAACACGATCACCCGCACATAGAAGTACGCGGCGATCGCGCTTGCAAGGACGCCGACAACCACCAACGGCATCGCTCCGCCCTCGCCGGCCGCCTTGAACACCGCGAACTTCGCCACGAAGCCGCTGGTCAATGGGATCCCGGCGAACGCGAGGAGGAACAGCGAAAAGACAATCCCCACAATCGGATAGCGACGCCCGAGTCCCGCCCAGCGCGCCATTGCGGTGTCTTCCTCGCCGGCACCGTCGCGAACCAGACCGACCACGGCGAACGCCCCCACGGTGCTGAAGCCGTACGCGAACAGATAGAACAGCGTCGACGACAGTCCCGCTTCGTTCGCGGCAATCACACCGGTGAGGATGAAACCGGTGTGCGACACCGCCGAATACGCCAGCATCCGCTTGACGTCGGCCTGGGTCACCGCTGCCACGGTGCCGACCACCATCGTCAGGATCGCGATCGCCCACAGCACGGGTCGCCAGTCGTCGCGCAGTTCGGGCAGCGCGACGTAGAACACGCGCAGCAGCGCGCCGAATGCGGCGATCTTCGTCGCCGCAGCCATGAACGCCGTGATCGGCGTCGGCGCGCCCTGATACACGTCGGGGACCCAGCTGTGGAACGGGACGGCACCGACTTTGAACAGCACACCGACCAGTACCAGTCCGATCCCGATCAGGGCCAGCGACGTCTTACCCGATCCCGCGGCGACGGCCTCCGCGATACCGACCAAATCCAACGTACCGGCGTATCCGTACAGCATGGCCACGCCGTAGAGGAAGAACGCCGACGAGAATGCACCCAGCAGAAAGTATTTCAGCGCCGCCTCTTGGGACAGCAGGCGACGCTTGCGCGCCAGCCCGCACAACAGGTACAGCGGCAGCGACAGGATCTCCAGCGCGATGAACATGGTCAGCAGGTCATCGGATGCCGGGAACAGCAGCATGCCGCCGATGGCGAACATCGTCAGCGGGAAGACCTCGGTCTGGATCACGCCGGCCTTGGTGGCCACTTGTTCGGCGACGCTGCCGGGTACGGCCGACGCCTGGGGGGTGAATCCGTCGAGGCCGCGGCGACCGCCCTCGGCGACCTCAGCGCCGACCTGTCGCTCAGCGATCAGCAGGACGCCGAGCACACCGACGAGCAGGATGGTGCCCTGCAGGAACAGTGCGGGGGCGTCGATGACGACCGCACCCATCACGGCCGAGCGGCCGACGGAGCCGTGCAGGGTACGTGCGAGCACCACCACGGCGACCAGGGCGGCCGCCAGCCCACCGAAGCACAGCACCAGCTGGCTCGCGTACCGGTGCCGCCGCGGCAGGAACGCCTCAACGAGGACGCCCGCGATGGCGACCCCGAACACGATCAGCATCGGGCAGACCAGACCGTATTCGACGGTCGGCGGGGTGAGGGTCATGGTCTCGGCCCTTCCGCGACTCTGGGTACGGGATCAGGTTGGTCGATGGTCGTCAGGATGTGATCGACCGCAGGGTTGATGACGTCGAGCGCAGGTTTTGGATACACCCCCAGCACGATCAGAAGGGCGATCAACGGTGCGACGACGACGAGTTCGCGCGGCACCAGGTCGCGCACCCGCTCGTTGCCCTCGGTGACGGCTCCGGTCATCATCCGCTGGTACATCCACAGGATGTAGATCGCCGACAGCACCAGCGCCGTGGCCGCGAACACCGCCAGCACCGGGTACCGCGTGAATGTGCCGATGAGCACCAGGAATTCGCTGATGAACGGCGCCAGACCGGGCAGCGACAGCGTCGCCAGTCCGGCGACGAGGAATGTGCCCGCCATCACCGGTGCCACCTTCTGGACACCACCGAACGCCCGGATCAGTCGAGTGCCCCTGCGCGACACCAGGAACCCTGCGATCAGGAACAGGGCGGCCGTCGACAGACCGTGGTTGATCATGTACAACGTCGAACCGGACTGGCCCTGGCTGGTCATCACGAAGATGCCCAGGATGATGAACCCGAAGTGGGAGATCGACGTGTAGGCGATCAACCGCATCACGTCGGTCTGGCCGATCGCGAGGATCGCGCCGTAGACGATGCCGATCACCGCCAGCGTGACGACCAGGGGTTGGAAATACGTTGACGCGTCGGGGAACAACTGCAGGCAGTACCGCAGCATCCCGAAGGTCCCGACCTTGTCCATGACCGCCATCATCAGCACCGCGCTGGCCGGGGTGGCCTCGACGGCCGCGTCGGGCAGCCAGCGGTGGAACGGCCACAACGGCGCCTTGACCGCGAACGCGAACATGAAGCCGAGGAATAACAGGTTCATCACGGCGGGGTTGACGGCGAACTCACCGCTGGACACCGCGGAGACGATCTCGCGGAAGTCGAACGTGCCCGCGGCGAACGTGTCACTCGAGGCGGTCACCACATACAGCCCGATCACCGCGGCCAGCATGATCAGACCGCCGAACAGGTTGTACAGCAGGAACTTCACCGCCGCCTTGCTCCGGTTCTCGCCGCCGAAGCCGCCGATGAGGAAGTACATCGGAATCAGCATCGCTTCGAAGAACACGTAGAACAGCAGGATGTCCAGCGACACCAGCGACATCAGGACCATGCCCTCGACGGCCAGCGTCAACGCGAGGTAGGTCTGCACCGACCGTCCGCGCAGGCCGGTCTGGCCGTCGGCGTCGTTCCAGCCCGCGATGATCAGCAGCGGCACCAGGACCGCGGTGAGCACTACGATCGCCAGTGCGATGCCGTCGACACCCAGGATGTAGCCGGTGCCGAATGACGGGATCCAGCGGTGGGATTCGACGAACTGGTACTGCTCGCCACCGGGTTGGAAGCCGACCGCCACAACGGCGGTGATCGCCAGGACCGCGATCGAGACGGCCAACGCGAACCATTTGGCCAGCACCCGTTGGGCGGCAGGCAGCAGGATCGTCAGCGCGGCGCCGACGGTCGGCGTCGCCCACAGCACCGTGAGCCAGGGGAAGTTGTTCACCAGAGTTGCACCGCCAGGATCGCCGCGACCACCAGAACCGCACCTGAAAGCATCGAAAGCGCATAAGAGCGGGCATAACCCGTCTGTAGGCGCCGCAGACCCGTCGACAGGCGGCTGACCAGCCCTGCCAACCCGGTGGCCGCGCCGTCGACCGCCTCCTCGTCGATCTCGACGAGCCCGCGGGTCAGCAGTTGGCCGGGCCGCATCAGCGCCGCCTCGTTGAACGCATCGCCGTACAGATCATTGCGCGCCGCGACAGTGAGCGCCGAACCGTCCGGGACGTCTTCTGGCACAGGCTTTCTTCCGTACATGCGGTAGGCGATGAGGACGCCGACGGCGACGACGGTCAGGATCACCGTCGTCACCACCCAGACGGGTGCGACGTGGTGTACCTCGTGTGCGCCGACGACCGGTTCGAGCCAGTGCTCCAGCGTGCCGCCGATCGCGAACGCCGCCCCCGAGCCCACGGAGCCGACGGCCAGCAGGATCATCGGCCAGGTCATCACCGCCGGGGCTTCATGCGGATGCGCATTGGGAGCCCAACGCTTCTCGCCGAAGAACGTCATCAGCATCACCCTGGTCATGTAGAACGCGGTGATGCCGGCGCCCAGGATCGTCACGCCGCCCAGGATCAAGCCCTTGACACCTCCTGCGCCGAGCGCCGCTTCGATGATCCCGTCTTTGGAGAAGAATCCGGCCAGCGGCGGCACCCCGATGATCGCGAGGTAGCCGAGGCCGAATGTGACGAACGTGATCGGCAGCGCTTTGCGCAGGCCGCCGTAGCGCCGCATGTCGACCTCGTCGTCCATCGCATGCATCACCGAACCGGCGCCCAGGAACAGGCCGGCCTTGAAGAAGCCGTGGGTGAGCAGGTGCATGATCGCGAACGCGTAGCCGACCGGCCCGAGCCCGGCGGCCAGCACCATGTAGCCGATCTGCGACATCGTCGACGCCGCAAGGGCTTTCTTGATGTCGTCCTTCGCGCAGCCGATGATCGCGCCGAACAACAGGGTGACGGCGCCGACGATGACGACGCCGAGTTGCGCGGTGGGCGCGAGGTCGAACACCGGTCCGGAGCGCACGATGAGGTACACACCCGCGGTCACCATGGTGGCGGCATGGATCAACGCCGAGACCGGTGTCGGACCCTCCATCGCATCGCCCAGCCAGGACTGCAGCGGCACCTGCGCCGACTTACCGCACGCGGCCAGCAGGAGCAGCAGGCCGATCGCGGTCAGCACGCCCTCGCCGGCGTTCGGCGCGGCGGCGAAGACGCCCGCATAGGAAATGGACCCGATGTAGGCGAACATCACCATCATCGCGATGGCCAGCCCCATGTCGCCGACGCGGTTGACGACGAACGCCTTCTTTGCCGCCGTCGCCGCCGACGGTTTGTGCGCCCAGAAACCGATCAGCAGATAGGACGCCAACCCGACGCCCTCCCAGCCAACGTAGAGGCCGAGGTAGTTGTCGGCGAGCACCAGAAGCAGCATCGCCGACAGGAACAGGTTCAGGTACGCGAAAAACCTTCGCCGCCCGGGGTCTTCGGCCATGTAGCCGACCGAGTAGATGTGGATCAGCGAGCCGACACCGGTGATCAGCAACACGAAACACATCGACAGCGGGTCGAGTTGCATGCCGAAGTCCACCTGCAGCCCGCCGACCGGAACCCAGGAGAACAACGCCTCGTGGATCGCGCGCTGTTCGGCGTCACGGCCCAGCATGTCGACGAAGAGCACGGCACCGACGACGAACGACCCGATGGCCGCGGCGCAGCCCAACAGGTGGCCCCAGGCGTCGGTCCGTCGTCCCCCGAGGAGCAGGATCGCCGCGCCGGCCAGCGGCAGCGCGATGGTCAGCCAGACAGGAATCGTCATCGCGCCTCTAGTTCTTCAGAAGGCTTGCGTCGTCGACCGAAGCCGACCGGCGGGTACGGAAGATGCTCATGATGATCGCCAGCCCGACCACCACCTCGCAGGCGGCGACCACCATGGTGAAGAACGCGACCACTTGGCCGTTGAGGTGGCCGTGCATGCGGGAGAACGAGACGAACGCGAGGTTGGCCGCGTTCAACATTAGCTCGACGCACATGAACACCACGATCGCGTTGCGCCGCAACAGCACCCCTGCCGCGCCTATCGTGAACAACAGCGCCGACAGATAGAGATAGTTGTCGGGATTCACTCCCCGCCTCCTCGGCCGTTCGTCACGGTGACGGTCCGCTTCTGCAGGATGGGGCTGACGGACAGCTCTGAACCGGAACCGTCAGGTAGGCGGGCGGCGATGTCGACGGCGTTGTTGCGCGCGAAGACACCGGGATTGGGCAGCGTCGTCGGATAGCCGCCCGGTTTGAACCGTTCTTCGGCGAGTTCACGCTGGGTCTTGCGGCGTCCGAAGCGTTCCCGGTGTGCCAGCACCATCGCGCCAAGCGCGGCCGTGATCAGCAGCGCGCTGGTCAACTCGAACGCCCACAGGTAGCGCACGAAGATGAGCGCCGCCAAGCCCTCGACGTTGCCACCCGCGTTCGCCTGCGCCAGGCCGGTGAAGCCGCCGACCGAGACGTTGCCGATGCCCGCGATGAGCAGCAGACCGAAACCGACACCGGTGACGACACCGGCAACCCGTTGCCCGCGAATCGTTTCCACGAGCGAGTCCGACGAGTCGACACCGATGAGCATCAGCACGAACAGGAAGATCATCATGACGGCACCGGTGTAAACCACCACCTGGACCACACCGAGGAACAGCGCGCCCTGGGCGATGTAGAACACCGCCAACACGATCATCGTCATGGCCAGAAACATTGCGGAGTACACCGCTTTCGGTGCGGCGATCACACCGAGCGCACCGACGACCGCCACGATCCCCAACACCCAGAACAGCACGGCCTCGGTGGTCGTGGTCTGCCCCGGGTTGTCGGCGGCCACGGCCGCGAGCAGGTCGAGCCTCATCGAACGTCCCCGGTGACCTTCTGGGTCTTTTGCTCCACGGGTCCGATATTGCCCAGGTAGTAGTCCTCGTCGGTGGCGCCGGGGGCCATCGGATGCGGCGGCGGCAGCATGCCGGACCGCAACGGCGCCAACAACTTGTCCTTACCCCAGATCAGGTCGGCGCGGTTGTCGTCGGCCATCTCGTAGTCGTTGGTCATCGTCAACGCCCGGGTGGGGCAGGCCTCGATGCACAGCCCGCAGCCGATACAGCGCAGATAGTTGATCTGGTAGACGCGCCCGTAGCGCTCACCGGGGGAATACCGTTCGTCCTCGGTGTTGTCGTCGCCCTCGACATAGATGGCGTCGGCGGGGCAGGCCCAGGCGCACAGTTCGCAGCCGATGCACTTCTCCAGGCCGTCGGGGTACCGGTTCAGTTGGTGCCGGCCGTGATAGCGCTTGGCGACGGGTCCCGGCTTCTCCGGATACTCCTCGGTGATCGGCCTTTTGAACATGGTTCCGAAGGTGACCCCGAAACCTTTCAGCGCGTCGAGGAACTTAGGCATCGGCTGGCTCCTTGGTTGCGGTCTGCGTGCTGCCCGGCAGGGGCGGGGTGGGGAAGATCTCCGGATCGAGCTTCTGCCGCGGGATGGCGCGAACGTTGCGTCGGCGCGCCGACCGCCACAGCGCCACGGCGATCAGCAGCACCGCGATGGCGCCGAGGGAGGCCAGCGTCGTCGTCACCTGACTGAAGCCCTCGTTGCGGAGCGCGCGCGCCGTGGCGACGATCATGATCCAGGCCAACGAGAACGGGATGAGCGCTTTCCATCCCAGCCCCATGAACTGGTCGTAGCGCATGCGGGGCAGCGTGGCGCGCAGCCAGAAGAACAGGAACATGAACCCCCACACCTTGGCGACGAACCACAGCAGTGGCCACCAACCGGTGTTCGCGCCATCCCACATGTTGAGGGGCCACGGGGCGTGCCAGCCGCCCAGGAACATCGTGGTCGCCAGCGCGGAGACGGTGGTCATGTTGACGTACTCGGCGAGCATGAACATCGCGAACTTGATCGACGAGTACTCGGTGTGGAAACCGCCGACCAGTTCGCCCTCGGCTTCGGGGAGATCGAAAGGCGCACGGTTCGTTTCGCCCACCATCGAGACCATGTAAACCAGGAACGACGGCAGCAGCAGGAAGATGAACCAGGTGCCGTCCTGGGCGGCGACGATGCCGGAGGTCGACATCGTGCCCGCGTAGATGAACACCGCCACGAACGACAGCGCCATGGCGATCTCATACGAAATCACCTGCGCGCTCGAGCGAATGCCGCCCAGCAGTGGATACGTCGACCCTGACGCCCACCCGGCCAGCACGATCCCGTACACACCGATGGAGGTCGCCGCCAGGATGTACAGGACGGCGACGGGCATGTCCGTCAACTGCAATGCGGTGCGGTGGCCGAAGATCGAGACCTCACCGCCCATCGGGATGACGGCGAAGGCGATGAAGGCGGGCACCGCGGCGATCACCGGAGCCGCAAGGTAGACGAACTTGTCGACTCCGGCGGGGACCAGACCCTCCTTGAGCGCGAGCTTGACGCCGTCCACCAGCGACTGCAGAAGTCCCCTGGGGCCCACGCGGTTAGGTCCGAACCGCATCTGCATGCGGCCCAGCAGTTTGCGCTCGATCAGGATCGCCGAGAGCACCGACAGCATCAGGAACGCGAAGATCGCGAGCGCTTTGGCGAGGGTCAGCCACCACGGGTCATGACCGAAGAGGGTGGGATCGGGATGGATCACGGTTCGGCCCGTCCGATCGACACGACATCCCCGGTGGACACCCCGAGGCTTCGGTGCACCGCTGAACCCGGCGAATTCAGGGGGAGCCAGATCACGCGGTCGCCCATGTCGGTGATGGCCAACGGCAGCGTGATCGTTCCTCGCGGTGTCCTCGCGGTGACCAGATCACCCTCCGCGGCGCCGATTTCGGCCGCGGTGGCGGCGGAAAGCCGTGCCACCGGAGCACGGGCGGTGCCCGCCAGATGCGGTTCGCCGTCTTGTAGTCGGCCTTCGTCGAGCAGCATCCGCCACCCCGCGAGCACGGCTTGCCCCTCGGCCGGCGGCGTCCGCTTCGGCGGAGCAACGTCCGGTGCCTCGGGCCGTCGACCCGCCCACATGCCCAAGCGCGATATCTCGTCCCCGGCGGCCGCTGCGGTCGGCAGGTTCAACGCGACACCGATCTCGTCGGCCAGGAAGGTCAGCACCCGCAGATCGGGGATGGCGTTGGTCTCCAGTGACGGCTGGAAGGGACGAAGTCGGCCTTCCCAGTTCAGGAATGAACCGGCTTTCTCCACTACGGGCGCGATGGGGAAGACGACGTCGGCGACCGCTGTCACCGCGCTCTCCCTCAGTTCGAGACTCACGACGAACGGTGTGGACTCGATCGCGGCCAGTGCCGCTTCGGGATCGGGTAGGTCGTCGACCTCGACGCCGCCGACGAGCAGGGCGCCCAGTTCGCCGCTGCGCGCTGCCTCCAATATCGCGGTGGTGTCGCGACCAGGTTCGGTGGGCAGCTCGCTGACGTGCCATGCCGCCGCGGTCTGCTCGACGGCCGCGCTGTCGACGATCGGCCTGCCACCGGGCAGCAGGTTCGGTAACGCGCCGGCCTCAGCCGCGCCTCGTTCGCCTGCCCGTCTCGGCACCCACGACAGCCGGGCGCCGGTCGCTTCGGCCAATTTGCTTGCCGCAGAGAGCGCTCCGGGTGAGGTGGCCAGACGCTCGCCGACCATGATGATCGCGCCCGGCAGCCGCAGCTGCGGGTCGTCGGCCAGCGCGTCCAGGGCGGCGGCCTCGTCGCCCGGGGCCGCGGTGACAAGGCGGCCTCGCAGCTTGGTCAGGGCGCGGGTGGCGAAGGGGGCGACGGAGATGACCTGCAGTCCCTTGTTGCGCGCGGCCTTGCGCAGCCGCAGGAACACGATCGGGGATTCCTCTTCCGGCTCGAACCCGGCCAGCAGCACCGCCGGCGCATTCTCCAGATCGGTGTAGGTCACCGTCATCGGCTGTCCCGCGACATGGGCGGCCAGGAAGTCGGCCTCCTCGGCGCTGTGCGACCGGGCCCGAAAGTCGATGTCGTTGGTGTTCAGCACGATCCGGGCGAACTTGGAGTACGCGTAGGCGTCCTCGACGGTCATCCGGCCGCCGACCAGCACGCCCGCGCTTCCGGCCGCAGCCGCCAGCCCGGTGCCGGCGACCACGAGAGCCTCCGACCACGAGGCGGGCCGCAACTTGCCGTCCTCGTCGCGGATCATCGGGGTGGTGATGCGGTCACCCTGGGTGGTGTAGGTGAAGGCCCAGCGACCCTTGTCGCAGTTCCATTCCTCGTTGACCTGTGGTTCGTCACCGGCCAAGCGGCGCATGACCTTTCCGCGCCGATGGTCGGTGCGCTGGGCGCATCCCGACGCGCAGTGCTCGCACACGCTGGGGCTCGACACCAGGTCGAAAGGCCGGGCCCGGAAGCGGTAGGCCGCCCCGGTCAGCGCGCCAACCGGGCAGATCTGCACGGTGTTGCCGGAGAAGTAGGACTCGAACGGTTCATCCGTCGCGATGCCTACCTGTTGCAGTGCACCGCGCTCGAGCAGTTCGATGAACGGATCGCCGGCGATCTGCTCGGAGAACCGGGTGCAGCGCGCGCACAGCACACAGCGCTCGCGATCCAGCAGCACTTGCGATGAGATGTTGATCGGCTTCGGAAAGGTGCGTTTGACGTCTTCGAAGCGAGTTTCGGCGCGGCCGTTGGACATCGCCTGGTTCTGCAGCGGGCACTCGCCACCCTTGTCGCACACCGGGCAGTCCAGCGGATGGTTGATCAGCAGGAACTCCATGATGCCCTGCTGCGCCTTGTCGGCCTCCGGTGAGGTGTACTGCGTGCGCACCACCATGTCCGGCGTGCAGGTCGTCGTGCATGACGCCATCGGTTTGCGCTGGCCCTCGACCTCGACCAGGCACTGCCGGCAGGCCCCCACCGGCTCGAGCAGTGGATGGTCGCAGAATCGCGGGATCTGGATGCCGATCAGTTCCGCGGCCCGAATCACCAACGTGCCCTTCGGAACACTGACCTCGAAGCCGTCGATGGACAACTGCACCATCTCGACTCCGGTGTCTGCCCCGGTGTCAGCGGTCTGCGTCATTGCGCCCCCTCTTCGCCGCGAACCTGCGGCCACTGCAGAAAATCGCCCCCATCAGCTCCCGACCCCTTCCGTAGCCATCAGCGTGGAGGCGTGCGGATCGAACGGGCACCCGCCGTCGAGGTGGGCGATGTACTCGTCGCGGAAGAACTTGATCGACGACATGATGGGTGCCGCCGCGCCGTCACCCAAAGCGCAGAACGCTTTTCCGAAGATGTTGTCGGAGATGTCGAGCAACTTGTCGATATCGGCCTCGGTGCCCGCGCCCGTCTCCAGACGTTCGTAGATCTGAGCCAGCCAGTAGGTGCCCTCGCGGCACGGCGTGCACTTGCCGCACGACTCGTGGGCGTAGAAATCGGTCCAGCGGCGCACGGCGCGCACCACGCAGGTGGTCTCGTCGAAGATCTGCAGCGCCTTGGTGCCGAGCATGGTGCCGACGCCGGCCATGCCCTCGTAATCCAGTGGTACGTCGAGGTGTTCATCGGTCAGCAGGGGAGTGGAGGAGCCGCCGGGTGTCCAGAACTTCAACTGGTGCCCGGAACGGATTCCGCCCGCATACTCCAGAAGTTCGCGCAGCGTGATGCCCAGCGGCGCCTCGTACTGTCCGGGGTTGGTGACGTGGCCCGACAGCGAGTACAGCGTGAAGCCCGGCGACTTCTCTGAACCCATCGACCGGAACCAGTCGATGCCGTTGAGCAGGATGGGTGGAACGCTGGCGATCGACTCGACGTTGTTGACCACGGTGGGACAGGCGTACAGCCCTGCGACGGCGGGGAACGGCGGCCGCAACCTCGGTTGTCCGCGTCGGCCTTCGAGCGAGTCCAGCAGCGCGGTTTCCTCACCGCAGATGTAGGCGCCCGCCCCGGCGTGCACGATCAGTTCCAGGTCGAAGCCCGACCCTTGGATGTCGTTGCCGAGGAAACCGGCCTCGTGCGCTTCGGCAACCGCGGCGTGCAGCCTGCGCAGCACCGGCACCACCTCGCCGCGCAGGTAGATGAAGGCGTGATGCGCCCGGATCGCATAGGCCGCGATGATCGCACCCTCGATGAGGAAGTGCGGGGTCGTCAGCATCAGCGGAATGTCTTTGCAGGTACCGGGTTCCGACTCGTCGGCGTTGACCACCAGGTAGTGCGGTTTTGCGCCGGCGCCGGTATCGCTCTGCGGGATGAACGACCACTTCGTGCCGGTGGGAAAGCCCGCGCCGCCGCGGCCCCGCAGACCGGACTCCTTCACCAGGTTGATGAGGTCGTCCGGGTCCATCGCCAGGGCCTTCTCCAGGGCGCGGTAGCCGCCGTGGCGGCGATAGGTGTCCATCGACCATGGTTCCGGCTCGTCCCAGAACCGGCTGAACACGGGCGTCAGGTCTGTCATGCGCGGGAATCCGTTGTGTCTGGGTCGGTTTCGACGGTTTGTGACTTCGGCGGGACGGTCGCCGACGGGCCAGGCGCGGACGCGTTCCTGGTGGCCTCGACACCCGCGGTTTCGTCGTCGAGCGTCTCGGTGGAAGCGGCGGAGGCGTCGGCGTCGGGCGCCTGCATGCCGCGTTCGCGCGCCACCCGCAGACCCGCCAACGTGGCGTCGCCGACGTTGTTGCCACCTGAGCGTGGGTCGGGCAGACCCGCGAGTGTGCGCGCGGTCTCCCGGAACGTACACAGCGGCGTCCCCCGCGTGGGTTCGGGAGGTTGACCGTCGCGCAACGCGTCGACGAGGTCGCGCGCCGACGACGTCGTCTGATTGTCGAAGAACTCCCAGTTGACCATCACCACCGGTGCGTAATCACACGCCGCATTGCACTCGATGTGTTCGAGGGTGACGCGTCCGTCCGGGGTCGTCTCGCCGGCATGGACACCCAGATGTTCCTGCAGCGATTCGAGAATCGCGTCGCCGCCCATCACCGCGCACAGGGTGTTGGTGCACACACCGACGAGGTACTCGCCGGTCGGTGTCCGCCGGTACATCGAGTAGAAGGTCGCCACCGCGGTGACCTCGGCGTCGGTCAGCCCCAACTGCTTGGCGCAGAACGTGATACCGGCGGGGGTCAGGCATCCGTCCTCGGACTGCACGAGGTGCAGCAACGGCAGCAGCGCCGAACGCGCCTGCGGGTAGCGCGAAATGATCAGCTCGGCGTCGGCGGTGAGCCGCGCCACGACGTCATCTGAATATGAGACCGGCCCGTTGATCGGCGGGCCGGGTTCCTCGGGTCGCTGACCGAGCTCGAGGAATACGCTCACCTGTCCACGCCTCCCATCACCGGGTCGATCGACGCCACCGCGGTGATCAGATCGGCTACCATGCCGCCTTCACACATCGCGGCGACGGCCTGCAGGTTGTTGAAGGACGGGTCCCGGTAGTGCACCCGGTAGGGCCGGGTGCCGCCGTCGGAGACCATGTGCACGCCGAGTTCGCCTCGCGGAGACTCGACCGCGACGTAGACCTGGCCCGCGGGCACCCGGATACCCTCGGTGACGAGCTTGAAGTGGTGGATCAGCCCCTCCATCGAATGACCCATGATCCTGGCGATGTGCTCGGGCGAGTTGCCCAGCCCGTCCGGGCCGACCTTCAGATCGGCCGGCCAACCCAACTTCTTGTCCTCGATCATCACGGGCCCGGGTCGAAGTCGGTCCAGGCACTGCTCGACGATCTTCAGCGACTCGTGCATCTCCTTGACCCGGATCAGATACCGGCCGTAGGAGTCACAGCCCTCGTCGGTGATCACGTCGAAGTCGTATGTCTCGTAACCGCAATACGGTTGGGTTTTGCGCAGGTCGTGCGGCAGCCCCGTGGAACGCAGGCAGGGCCCGGTGATCCCGAGCGCCATGCACCCGGTCAGATCGAGATAACCGACGCCGACCGTGCGGCCCTTCCAGATGTAGTTCTCGTTGAGCAGGTCCTCGAGGTCCTTGAGCCGCTTGGGCATCAGGTCGAGCACCTCACGGATCTGCGGCACTGCCTCGTCGGGAAGGTCCACCGCCACCCCGCCCGGACGAACGTACGCGCTGTTCATCCGCAGGCCCGTCACCGTCTCGAACACCGACAGGATCTGCTCGCGTTCACGGAATCCGTAGAACATCGCGCTCATCGCGCCCAGTTCCATCCCGCCGGTCGCCAGCGCGACAAGATGCGAGGAGATGCGGTTGAGCTCCATCATCATCACGCGAATGACGCTGGCGCGCTCGGGGATCGCGTCGGTGACGCCCAACAGTTTCTCGACGCCCAGACAGTAGGCCGTCTCGTTGAAGAACGGCGACAGATAGTCCATCCGCGTGACGAACGTGACGCCCTGCGTCCAGTTGCGGAACTCGAGGTTCTTCTCGATTCCGGTGTGCAGGTAGCCGATTCCGCAGCGGGCGGAGATGACCGTCTCACCCTCGATCTCGAGGACCAGCCGAAGCACACCGTGGGTGGAGGGGTGCTGCGGACCCATGTTCACGACGATGCGTTCGCCTGCGTGGGCCGCGGCCGCATCCTTGGCGGCCTGGACCACTTGGTCCCAATCCTGGCCGCCGACAACGATTACCGTCTCGTTGTTGTCCGACGCGGCCGAGGATGAAGCGCCGCCCTGCGTGGGCGGGACGTGCGAAATGCTCATCAGCTGTAGACCCTCCGTTGATCGGGCGGAGGAATCTCGGCGCCGTGATACTCCACCGGGATGCCGCCCAACGGGTAGTCCTTGCGCTGCGGGTGCCCCACCCAGTCGTCGGGCATCTCGATCCGGGTCAGGGCGGGATGCCCGTCGAAGATGATGCCGAAGAAGTCGTAGGTCTCGCGTTCGTGCCAGTCGGTGGTGGGATAGACCTCGAACAGCGACGGGATGTGCGGGTCATCGTCGGGTGCGGCGACCTCGATCAAGATCCGCCGGTTGTGGGTGATGGACATCAGCGGATACACCGCGTGCAGTTCGCGCCCGACTTTGTCGGGGTAGTGCACCCCACTGACTCCGAGGCACAACTCGAAACGCAACTGCGGATCGTCCCGCAGCGCACGGGCCACGATAGGCAGCTGGTCACGCTGCACCTCGAGGGTCAGCTCGTCGCGGTGCACCACGACCCGCTCGATCGATGCCGCGTAACCGTCCTCGCCGAGCACCTCGGCGAGCCGATCGACGACCTCGTCGAAATAGCGGCCGTAGGGACGTGGTGAGCTGCCGGGCAGCGCGACGGGTCGCACCAGGCGCCCGTAGCCGGAGGTGTCACCTGACCCCTTAACCCCGAACATTCCGCGGCGGACACCGATGATCTTCGGTGCGCCCGCTTCGGCGCCGTTGCCGTTCGTCGCGTTCTGCTTTTCATCCGGGCCGGCGGTCATCGCAGCAGCCCCTTGAGCTCGATGGTCGGCGTGACGGCCAGCGCGGCCTGCTCGGCCTCGCGGATCGCCTCTTCGCGGTGCACGCCGAGCGGCATCTCCTGAATCTTGTCGTGCAGCTTCAGGATCGCGTGCAGCAGCATCTCCGGGCGCGGCGGGCAACCGGGCAGGTAGATGTCCACCGGGACGACGTGATCGACACCCTGGACGATCGCGTAGTTGTTGAACATCCCGCCCGAGGATGCGCACACTCCCATCGCCAGAACCCACTTCGGCTCAGCCATCTGGTCGTAGATCTGCCGCAGCACCGGCGCCATCTTCTGGCTGACCCGCCCCGCGACGATCATCAGGTCGGCCTGGCGGGGCGTGGCCGAGAACCGCTCCATGCCGAACCGTGAGATGTCGAACCGCGGGCCTGCCGTGGCCATCATCTCGATCGCGCAGCACGCCAGCCCGAACGTCGCGGGCCACAGCGAGCCCTTGCGGATGTAACCCGCCACTTTCTCGACCGTGGACAGCAGGATCCCGCCCGGCAACTTCTCCTCTAGTCCCATGCCAGACCTCCCCGTCGCCACACATAGGCGTAGGCGACGAACACCGTCGCCATGAACAGCAGCATCTCTATCAGCGCAAACAGCCCAAGATTGTCGAAAGCAACCGCCCACGGGTACAGGAAGACGATCTCGATGTCGAAGATGATGAACAACATCGCGGTCAGGTAGTACTTGATCGGAAACCGCTGGCCGGTCGGCTGACCGGACGCACCCCCGTGCGGCACCGGCTCGATGCCGCATTCGTAGGCCTCGAGCTTGGCCCTGTTGTAGCGACGCGGGCCGACCAGCAGAGCAATGGCAACCGAGCCGACCGCGAACGCCGCCGCAATAGCGCCAAGCACCAGGATTGGCGTGTACAAATCCATACCGAGCAAACGCTCCCTCGTGGGCTGTTCGATGTGAGCTTACCCACACCCTAGCGCCCTTTGGGATGCGCGCCACACCTTTTGGTTAGTATCGCTATTGGCAACGCGTGGCTATGTCGTCATGCCTCGAATAGGCAAGTGCGACAGCGGTTTACGTGTTTTCTGGCTATTGCACCAGGGTGCGCAGCAGCGAGGCCACGGCGTCGCCGAGCCGGATCGGATCGATCGGGTGGGGAACTGCGGCTTCGGCGCGCGACCAGCGGGCCAGCCATGCGTCATCGGGACGGCCGGTGAGCACCAGGATCGGCGGGCAATCCTCGATCTCGTCCTTGAGCTGCTTGGCGATTCCCATCCCGCCGACGGGGGTGGCCTCGCCGTCGAGGATCACCAGATCGAACCCGCCTTCATCCATCTGGCGAATGACCATGGGGCCGGTCGCCACCTCGACGTAGGTCAGCTCTGGCAACTCCGGATGCACCCGCTTACCGAGCGCGAGTTGTACCTCTTCGCGGGTCCTGGGGTTGTCGCTGTAGACGAGGACCCGCAGCGGACGCGATGACTCGGCCATGCCGTGATCGTACGGCTAGCGGGTGTGCCGGAACACCAAGTCGCCGGAGATCGTCGACTTGTCACCGATCATGCCCACCAGGTTGCCGTCGACGCCGAACTCTCGCCGGCTGACGGTGGCCTCGGTGACCAG
Source organism: Mycobacterium lehmannii (assembly GCF_002245535.1). Taxonomy (GTDB): domain Bacteria; phylum Actinomycetota; class Actinomycetes; order Mycobacteriales; family Mycobacteriaceae; genus Mycobacterium; species Mycobacterium lehmannii. The sequence goes on from NZ_NKCN01000002.1 coordinate 313,145, forward strand.
CCGCATCCCGCCGTCGCCGACCGGTGTGACCTTGGTTCGCAGCGTCAGGGGTTTGGTCGTGCCCTTGATGGTCAGTTCGGCGCGCAGGTCGATGGTGTCGCCGTCGATCGCGTCGGCTCCGGTGATGAGCACGCTGATCTCCGGATGGGTTTCTGCGCCAAAGAAATCGGCGGAGTGCAGATGTTCGTCACGCTTGCGGATACCGGTGCGCAGCGACGCGGCGTTGATCTCGATGTGTCCGGAAACCGTTTGCGGAGACGATAATTGGCCGTCACCGCTGAACTCGGTGAACCGGCCCTTGACGGGTACCAGGCCCCACATCGACTTGCTGCGCACCCCGATCGTGGACTGAGCCGGGTCCAGCGTCCATGTTCCTGTCGAGGCGGGATCGCTGAAAAGCTCACTCAGGCTTACCATGTGGTCTCCTAGCTCAGTTTGTCGGATGCTTGTGACCGGTGTCGTCGGCCGGGTCACGTGGTGGGCTCGAGCAACGGAGCGATCTCCGCTGGGTCGAAGTACTCGTCGATCCGGCTGATCCGCCCGTCGGCGCCCAGTTTGATGATGATGCCCACACGCATCGCGATGACGCCGCCGTTGTGTCCGGTCGCGTGCAGGATGTGCTGCTGGACCAGCCCTCCGTCGAACAGCTGACGATCGATGACCTGGTATCGGCGTTGTGAGGTGGTGTCGATGAACCAGTGCAGGACTCGAAGCGCCCGGTCCTTGTCACGGTCGCGGTCGGCGACCTTCCAGACCACGATGTCGTCGTGCCACAGCCGCGAAATGGCGTCGCGGTCGCCGGCCTCGATAGCCGCGAACAAGCGATCCGCCACGTCGGTGACAACGTCGTGGGCAACGGTCACGTGATCCTCCTTGACCTCAACACCGATTGAGGTTGAACACTGGCGGGCATGGATGTGACACCTACTCTCTCGCTATTCGACGACGCCTACAAGAGCGGAACCGCACCGTGGGTGATCGGCGAGCCGCAGCCGGCGATCGTCGACCTGGAACGCGCGGGCCTGATCCGGGGCGCGGTGCTCGACGTCGGCTGTGGCGCCGGTGAGCATACGATCCTGCTCGCCGGCCTCGGCTACGACGTGCTCGGCGTCGACTACGCGCCATCGGCGGTCGAGCACGCCCGCAGAAACGCCGAGGTCAAGGGCGTCGAGGCGCGTTTCGAGGTCGCCGATGCGATGGATCTCGGGGAGGCCGCCTACGACACCATCGTCGACAGCGCGCTGTTCCACATCTTCGACGAGACCGACCGCGCGAGGTACGTGCGCAGTCTGCACGCGGCGTGCCGGCCGGGCGGGCTGGTACACGTGCTCGCGCTCTCCGACCGCGGCCGCGGATTCGGCCCGCAGGTCAGCGAATCCGACATCCGCGACGCGTTCGGCGACGGGTGGGTCCTCGAGTCGCTGGGGGAGACCACCTACCGCGGCATCGTTCAGCCCGCCCAGGCCGACGCGATCGGATCGGCGGCGGGAACTCTCGTCGACGAACCGGCATGGCTGGCCCGAATCCGCCGCCCCTGACGCGATTTGTGCACGATCGGGAGCGCTCACCGCTCCTCGATGTGCACAAATCGCGTCAGTAGCCGGGGTGGTTGACGTCCAGGCGGTGCCGGACGATCGTCCGCAGCACCGGCAACAGCTCTGCGGCGCGGCCGTCGAGCTCACCCGAGCGGATCGCCGCGGCCAGTTCGGGTTCGTCGCGGTAACCGATCTCGCGCAGGGCGTCGGTGACCTCCCCGGAAGACGTGTCGAGTAGTTCGCGTTCGACGATGCGCAACACATTGGCCGCGACGCGGGCGTGGAAGTTGACCTGGCCCGCCTCGGCGAGCCCGCTGTCGGGACCGGTCACGCTGCGGACGTCGTTCTCGAGGAAGCCGGCGACGGCGGCGACCAGTTCAGCCGCCGTCGGGCGGCCGTACAGCCAGGTCATCGCGGTCCACCTCCTTCGAGCAGATCCAAAACGTCCCATTCGGTTTCGCTGACGCGCCGTCCGATCGCGGCCAGCTCGACCGACTCCGTCTGCCCCGACAGATGACGTTCGGCCTGATATCGGCAGATGACGCCCCACCGCAGCGTGGCCACTGTCAACCACCACCGGAACGCCGCCCGATCGAGCGTCGTGTTCGCGGCGGATTCGTAGGCGGCCAGGAAGTCCTCGACGCTGCCCAACCCGCCGGCACCGTGATGCTCCGGCGCGCCGAAACGCCATGCCCGGATACAGAACCAGGCCAAATCTTCGTAGACCTCGCCGATGTGCACGAGCTCCCAGTCCAGCACCGCGGCCAGCCCGTTGTCGTCGACGATCAGGTTGCCCATCCGGAAGTCGCCGTGCACCAGAACCTGCGGCGACGGAGGCGGCCGGTTGGCCTCAAGCCAGCGGAATGCCCACTCGAATGTCGCTGTGGTGTCGCCCATTTCGTCGAGCCGGGCCCGCCACTCAGACAGCTGGTCCGACGGTGGCACGTCGATGCCCTGATGCTCCGCACGGTGAATGGCGGCCAGCGCCTCGGCGCACTGGTGCAGCAACCGTTGGCGGCCGGAGTCGTCCAGCGAGCGATAGATCCGCCGCACGATGGTCTCGCCACCGATGGCGTCGCAGATCAGATACGGATTGCCCAGCGCCGCGGGGGAGTTGTCGGCTGCCAGGATGTGGGGCACGGGCGCCCCCGCGGCGGCCGCCCGCTGCTGTACGGCGGCTTCCAATTCCATGCTTGCGTGGACGTCGTCGGGCGGGCCCGTACGCAGGATCAGGGCGCGACGCGTGTCGGTGACCGCATCGAAGGCCCACGTCGTGCGGCTCGCACCGCCGGTCAGCGCGTGCAGATTCTCGACGGCGACACCCTCGCCGAGCACCGGCCCGAGGACGCCGGTGAGGCCTTCGGCGAGTTCGCGGTTCAACGCTTGCCGAACCCGAACAGCCGCTGGGCCACCCGCCGGATCTGAATCTCCTCGGCTCCCTCGGTGATCCGGTAGCGCCGGTGATGCCGGTAGATGTGTTCGAACGGTTCGTGCCGGCTGTAGCCGACGCCCCCGAACACCTGCATCGCGCGGTCGGCGGCATCACAGACCAGCCGGTTCGCGCGATAGTTCGCCATCGACACCTTGTCCGAAACCTCCATGTGGTGGTTGCGGTCCAACTCCGTTGCCGCGTAATACACCAGCAGCCTCACCATCTGGGCCTCGGTCTGCAACTCCACCAACGGCCACTGCACGGCCTGGTTCACCGCAAGCGGCTTGCCGAAGACTTTGCGGTCGTTCGCGTACTGAACGGCGCGGTCGATGCAGTACTGTGCCGCGCCGAGGCTGCTGGCGGCCTGGCGGATCCTGTTCTCGTGCAGGAAGGTCTGGCCCACCTCCAGACCGCGGTCGACCTCGCCGAGCACCGCGTCGGCGGGCACCCGGACGTCCTTCAGCTCGACCTCGCCGTGGTCGGTCGGCATGTTGAAGGACCACCAGTAGTACGGCACGGTGAATCCGGTGGCGTCGGTGGGCACCAGGAATGCGGTGATGCCGCGGGCCTGCCCGGCTTCGCCGGAGGTGCGGGCGAACACCAGATCGTGGGTGGCGCGGTGCACGCCGGTGTTGAATCGTTTGGCGCCGTTGATGACCCACTCGTCACCGTCGCGCACGGCGGTGGTCTCCATCCAGGTGGCGTCCGAACCGTGTGCGGGTTCGGTGAGGCCGAAGGCCATCGACCGTTTCCCGGTGATCAACGCCTCGGTCCACTCGGCCTTCTGCGCGTCGGTGCCGAACCGGTCCATCATGATGACCTGCGGGAAGTTGCCGACGATCGACGACTCGTTCTGCAGGTCGTTGTGCAGCCCGAGACCCTTGTGCGCCAGATGTTCGCGGATGACGGCCATGTCGATGTTGCTGCCGTCGCGGCCGCCGAACCGGGACGGCAGCCCATAGCGCAGCCAGCCCGCCGCGTCCGCGCGCCTGCGCATCTCGTCGAGCAGGTCCTCCCACTCCCGCCGGGGGATCCCGTCATTGTCCCAGTCCGTACGGGCATGTTCGCGACGCTTGTCGAAGTACTGGATGTTCTCGCGTTCCAGCGGTTTGATCTCCGTCTCGATGAAGGCGTCCATCTCGGCGAGGAGTGCAGGCAGATGGTCGGGCAGGGCGAAATCCACGTTGATTTCCTTTCCAGGGTTCAGAAACCGTACAGCGTCTTCTTCCAGATCCTCGACAGCGTCGCGATCGCATCCTCGTCGGTCAGCTCGATGCCCAGGCCCGATGTTCCGACGAAGACGGTGGTGAAGTTCTCGAACAGCAGCGCGATGGCCGCCGCGGTGTGCTCGGGATTGAGGTCGGCGCCGTAGCCCTGCTCTTGTGCGCGGCGCACCGAGGCCGCGAAGATGTCCATGCCGAACCGACGGAATTCGTTCTGCACGGCGGCGAATCGCGGTTGGGTCGTGGCCAGTTGCGCGACGGCGATCATGATCCCGATGTTCTGCTTGAACATGTCCCAGTAACCGGTGACCACGGTGCGGAAGAACCCGTCGTCATCCGGCGACTCGGGTAGGTCGAGTGCTCCGCCGGACGGTGCCACCACCTCGCGCAGAAACGACTGCGCGAGCACCGCCAACAGGTCTTCCTTGTCCGCGAAATAGCGGTAGAACGAAGCAGGCGACTTACCGGCCGCAGAAGTGATGTCGCCGAGCGTCGTACCGTGGAAACCACGTTCTGCGAACAGTTTCCGGGCGGCCATCTCGATGGCCTCGCGGGTCTGGCGGCCCTTGGCGCTCAGTGTCGGCGACGGTCCGGTGGGCACGTCTGCTCAGTTCAGGATTCGGTCGCCGGCGCGCAGCAGCGCACTCGGAAGATCGTGTCCGACCAGACGCTGCGCCACGCGCGCCGCCTCGATCGCGGCGTCCAGGTCCACGTCGACCCCGATCCCGCTGTCGCGCAACAGGTACACCAGGTCCTCGGTGGCGATGTTGCCGCTCGCACCGGGCGCGAACGGGCAGCCGCCCAGCCCGCCCACCGACGCGTCCAGCCGGGTGACGCCCGCCGTGACCGCCGCATAAGCGCTGGCCAACCCGGCGCCGCGGGTGTTGTGGAAGTGGGCGCCCAGCGGGATTTCATCGACCAGCGGGCGCAGCGCCTCGATCGTCTCGGTCACCCGCCGCGGGGTGGCGGTGCCGATGGTGTCGGCGATCGCCAACCGGTCGACCTCGCTCGACAACGCGGTCGTCATCACATCGACGACGCGCTGGTGGGGTGTCGGTCCGTCGAACGGGCAGTCCCATGTGGTGGCGACGATGACCTCGACGCTGGCCCCGCTGTCGTGCGCGATCGAGATGATCTCCGGAATCAACGCCGTCGCCTCTGCGGCGGTGCGGCCCACATTGGCCCGGCTGTGACCGTCGGCGGCCGAGACCACGTACTCGATCGACGACAACCCCGCCGCGATCGCGCGTTTGGCGCCGTTCGGACTGGCCACCAGCGCGGAGAACTCGATGCCGTGTGAGTCGCGGTACTCCTGCAGATGCGTGGCGAGGTCGGGGGCGTCGGCCAGGGCGGGCACCTTCGACGGCGAGACGAACGCCGTCGCCTCCATCTCCCGAACCCCGGTGGCAGCGACGGCGGCCAACAGTTCGAGCTTGGCCGACAACGGAATCGGGTCCTCGATCTGCAGTCCGTCACGCAGCGAAACATCGCGTATCTGCACGTGTTCCTGGTTCACAGCACTCCCTCCGCCCTCAGCGCGTCGAGTTCGGTCGAGCTCCTGCCGAGCAGGCCGCAGTAAACCTCGTCGTTGTGCTGACCGGGTGCGGCGGGCCCAGCGTAGCGCACGGTCCCGGGCGTCTCCGAGAGCACCGGCACGACGCCGGGACCCAGGACGGACCGTCCGACCCGCTCGTCCCAGTGCTCGACCAACATGTCACGGGCCCGCAGCTGCGGATCTTCGACGACCTCGGCGACGGTGTTGATCGGCCCGGCGATCACGCCTGCGGCACTGAGGGTTTCGATGATGTCATCGGGTTGGCGTTCGGCGGCCCAGTCGCCGATGATCTTGTCCAGTTCGTCCTGATTACGCCCGCGCGCAACGTGATTGGCGAACCGGTCGTCGGTGGCCAGTTCGGGTCGGCCCATCGCCTCACACAGCCGGCGGAAAACGGTGTCCTGGTTGGCCGCGATCACCACCCAGCTGCCGTCGGCGCTGCGGTAGATGTTCGACGGGGCGATGCCCTCCAGTCGCGTCCCCGACGGGCCGCGTACCACACCTCCGACGTCGTAGTCGGGGATCGTGGATTCCTGGACCGCCAGGCAGGCCTCGGTGAGCGCCGCGTCGACAACCTGGCCATCCCCGGTCACCGAGCGGCGGTACAGCGCCGCCAACGCGCCCTGGGCAGCGAACATGCCCGCGAGGCTGTCGCCCAGCGACAAGGCCAGCCGAGGCGGCGGGCCGCCGGGAAAACCGTTCATGTGCCGCAGGCCGCTGGCGGCCTCGGCGACCGAGGCATAGCCCGCCTTGTGCGCCTCGGGCCCGGTCTGCCCGTAACCCGAGACGCGGACCAGGATGATGCCCCGATTGCGTTCGCGCAGCACGTCGTAGCCCAGATTCCACTTCTCCAACGTGCCCGGTCGGAAGTTCTCGACGATGATGTCGGAGCGCTCGACGAGGTCGAGAAGCAGCGCCCGTCCACCTTCGGTCCGCAGGTTCAGCGTGACGGCTTTCTTGTTGCGTGCGTGCACGGTCCAGAAGAAGTGATGCCCGTCGAGCTCGGCCTGCCCCCATGTGCGCAGCGGATCCGGGGCGCCCGGCGGCTCGATCTTGATCACTTCGGCGCCCATGTCGCCGAGCAGGCGTCCGGCGAACGGCCCGGAGATCAGCGTGCCGACCTCGATGACGCGGACGCCGTCCAGCGGACCCGTCACGCTCACTGTGTTGAACCCCGGGTCGCTTCGCTCCAGCCCGCCGATGAGAATCCGTGCCTGTGCAGCCAGTCGGTGACGACGCCGACGGCTTCGCGCAGCTTGTCGCGCTGGTCGGCGCCGGCGTAATAGTGGTTCGCGCCCGGAATCTCGTGCATCTCCTTGTCATGATGCCCGATCGCCTCGTACAGCCTGCGCGTGTGGCTCGGTGTGCACGCGTCGTCGGCGAGGTTGCCGATCACCAGGGTCGGCACCGCGATGTCCGGGCCGCACGCCACCGCGTCGCCGTTGGCGTCGTCGTAGCTCCACTGCGACAGCCAGCTGCGCAGTGTGCAGAACCGGGCCAGCCCGACCGGGCTGTTGTTCACCACCTGAGGGTCACCCAGGTAACAGGTCCCCGGGGTGCGTTCGTTCGGGTCGACGGCGGGGTCGAGCCAGCGGGGGTCGGCCATCGTGCCGTGCACGACGAACGCGAACTCGTCCTCGGGCCGCCCCGCGGCCTTCAGCTCGTCCAGTTTTCCCTTGACCCACTTGGTGATTCGTCGGTTGCGGTCGATCTGCGCCTTGCGGTAGCGGTCGAGGAACTCCTGCGAGTAGGGCGGCTGGTTGGGGTTCTCCGGGTTGTACAGATCCAGTTCCGGATCGCGCTTAGTCGGATCGGACTCGTCGAGGATCGACGCGTCGAGCCACTCGGTCAGGGTGCCGTGGCGGCTGATGTGGGCGGCCAGCAGCATCAGGCCGTCGGCGGGGATGAGGCCGAGCTTGGTCAGATCCGGCCCGTCACCCGACGGGCTGGCGGTGATCGTGGGGTGCTGGGCCTGCTGCTGGTAGAACGCCGACAGCGAGCCGCCGCCGCTCCATCCGGCCAGCACCACCTTCGAATAGCCCAAGCGGTTCTTGGCGTCCTTGATGCATTCGCCGAGGTCCTCGACGACCTTCTCCATCAGCAGCGCGGAGTCGGTGCCGCGAAACCGGCTGTTGCAGTAGATGACATGGTGTCCGGCTCGCGCGAGCCCGTTCATCATCGGCAGGTATGCGCCGCCGCCGATCGGATGCATGAACACCAGCACGGTATCGGAGGGTTTGTCCTTGGGCCGCAGCAGGTGGCTTTCGAGCACCACCAGCTCGGCTACCCCGCCGTAGACGTCGCGCACGCCCGAAGTGTTCTGGTAGGCAACGAGATAGGGGATGCGGTCGTATTCGTAGCGCACCGGCGCCTCGGTCGTCTGGGTCATGCGTGCTGGCCCAAATCGTTGGCGAGCACCTCGGCCGACGGCGTCAGCCGCCGCGTCGTGTCGACGGAGATGACGTACCAACCGACGCGGTCCTGTTCGTCGAACTTGCGCCGCGCGCGTTCGCGGGCCTTCTCCGGTGCGCCGTGGTGCACACCCTGCGGGGCGTGGCTGACCAACCCGGGCGGCATCGGGATACCGAACAGGTCGCCGCCGTGGAAGAAGGAGACCTCGTCGTAGTCGACGTTGCGGTGGTACCAGGGCGGACGTTCGGTGCCGGGGACGCTCTCGGCGGGCCGGGGCAGGAAGTTCATCACCGCCACACCCGTCGCCTGCATGAACAGGTGCACGGTCGGCGGCAGGTGCACGCTCTCGCTGGCGATCACGTTGTAGTCGGCGATGTTGAAGGTGAACGGGAAGTTGTCGCCGCGCCAACCTTCGACATCGATCGGATTGTGTTGGTAGAAGAGCGATGTCGGCCCACCCTCGTGGACGAGGCGGACTTCGTATTCGGATCGCCCGTCGTCGTCGATCGGCTCCGGCTCGGGGACCGTCGTCTGTGACGGGTCGAACGGGAAGTGCCTGCCGAGCGGCCCGGGCGGTGGGACGCGGAACTCGGCGGTGGCCTCGATCATCAGCAACGTCGTCTCCTCGTCGGGAACCTGGCGCCACGTCGTCGCCTTCGGCACGTAGATCCAGTCGCCCTCGCGGTAGTGCAGCGGTCCGAACTCCGTCTCGAGCCGACCAGAACCCCGGTGCACGAACGACAGCAGGTCCCCGTCGACGTGCCGCACGCAGAACGGCATCTCCTCGCTGCGCCGGCTCAGCGAGATCCGGCAGTCGGGGTTGCTGAACAACAGCAGCGGCGTGCCCGCGGCATCGGTGGCGTCGCTGGGCTTGAGCTCGCTGGTCATCACATCGACCGGCCGCAGCGGTCCCGACGCCCGGTATGCGGTGGGGTCGTGGCGGCGGTAGATGTTGGCGGTGCGGCCGACGAATCCGCCACGGCCGAGTTCATCGTCCTTCAGTCCGTCGAGGTCGGCGTGCAAGCGCTTGGGAGTGCGGCCTTTGCGCAGGTGGACAAACGATTCCATGTTTGGCTCCATCGACGATGACGGCGGGGCGGGGGACGCCCGCGAACAAGAACTAAAAATGACTTTAGTTTTACTTACGCCGCGAGTCAATCCTCGAGATCGACCCGGATGGTGAGCAGGTTCGTGCCGAAGGTCCGCACGCCGAAGCTGTTGAACTGCGGCAGCGAGCGCAACCGCTCACGCGCGTCGTCGTCGGCCACGATGTGCGCGGTTCCCTTGTGCCACTTGCCGTTCAAGCGGACCCGCACGGCGGGATCGGCCTGGATGTTCTTGACGTATTGCGACTTCTCGCCGAACTCGGAGACGAACCAGAACTCATTGCCCACCCGCCGCCCGCCCAGCGGAGTGCGACGAGGTTGGCCGCTCTTGCGACCCGTCGTCTCGAGCAACGTCTGAAACGGCAGGAGCCGCATCATCGGGTTCATGACGTTCTTCTGGAACATCTTGGTGACTTGGTCGCGCAAGTCTTCGGCCATGGGTTCCCTCCGATCACACCATCGCGGTTCGTGACACTTTCATTCCCAATCTCAGGGCTCCGGCGAGCTCTCGGCTCGTGTCGTAGTCGAAGACGACGTGCCCGGCCACCACGTCGACGTCGCGCTTGATCCGTTGCAGCGGGTTGTCGACGAAATGCGCGCTGGCACCCGACGCCTCGAGCAACAACCCGATCACGTGTCGCGACTCGTGGACGATGTGTGCCGCAGCCATCCGGGCCGCCCCGCGCACCGGTCTCGGTACCGCATCACCGGTCGCGACGATGGCCTCGATCTCTGCGATGGTGTCTGCCAGAAGGCCGCGCAGCGCCCGCAGGCGCACCTCGGCCTCTCCGAGGCGGGCCTGCGCGATCGGCTTGTCCTTTTGCATGACGCCCTCATACGCCAGCACTCGCTCCGACAACCGCTCGGCGTAGATCTCGGCGACACGTTCGGCGCCGCCGAGTGCCGGCATCGCCGCCAACAGCGCCAGGGCGGGCACCATCGGCCAGCGGTAGGTGTCGGCATCGTGCAGTGCCGCGCCGGGCGCGGTACCGGTGTAGATGTCGACGACGCGGACCAAACGGTGTTCCGGGACGAACGCGTCGTTGACCACGACGTCGTTGGAGCCGGTGGCGCGCATGCCGTCGGTGTGCCACACGTCCTCGATCGCGACGTCTTCGATGGGCAGCAGCGCGAGCGCCGGGAAGATCGCGTCGTCGGGGCCGCACAGCGCACCGACCATGATCCAGTTGCCGTGCATCACGCCGGTGGCCCACGACCAGCGGCCGCTCAGTCGTATCCCGCCGTCGGTGGGCAGCCCTCGGCCGGTCGGCGCCAGGGGGGCGGGGGCGAGAAATGGGCGGGCCGCGAAGGCCTCTTCCTGGGCCCGCTCGTCGAACAACGCCAGGATCCAGTTGTGCAGGACATAGAAGCCGATGGTCCACGCGCTCGACGCGCAGCCGTGTGCCATTCGCCGGACCGGATCGAAGATTGCCGGCAGCGGTGCCTGCATGCCGCCGTATCGCGCGGGCACCAGCAGGTCGGTGAGCCCCGATGCGGTCAGTTCATCGACCGTCGCGTCCGGCAACTGGCGCAGCCGCTCGGCCTCGGCGGCCCGTCCGGCGAGCCGAGCGACGAAATCGGCGTCGACAAGGGGGAGAGCCGAAGCGGCCGTCATGGTCCGAACGCTACCATACTTTTTTGTATGGAACGCCCCCGGCCCTGAGCGGCCGAGCGGGCATGTCTGCAGCCGACACGCCGCCGAATCGCGACGTCATGCGCACCGTCGTCGCGCACCGAGCGTGCGCGAACTACCGCGTGAGCATGATGTCGAGGAACCGTTCCCGCCGCGCCGCAGCCTTGCTGCTGGCTTTCGCGCCGGATAGATGCAAGAAACCGATCCCCGCCGCGAAGGTGGCGTTCGCGCGCAGATCGGCCTCATCGGGGTCGAAGCCGTCCTCGACGAACGCCTGGCGCACGGCCTCGAGAACCCGCCGATCCGACGCCCGTACCCCCGCGGCGACCTCTTCGTCGGTTCGCGCCCACTCCCGCATCGCCCGTTCCAGCGTCCGATGTCGGGCATCCACCAGCGCACTCATCATTTGCGAGAGCCGCTCGCGCGGTGGCAGGTCGCTCAGCGCCGCAAAATGACGCCGGTCGTCGTCGCGCACCTCGCCCCACGCCCGGACCAGCGCGGATCGGTAGCCGGCCATATCTGGGAAGTGCCAGTAGAAACTGCCCTTGGTGGCGCCGACGCGCTCGCACAGCGCGTCCAGCTTGAGCGCCTTGATGCCCTGCTCGGCGAGGATCTCGTATCCGGCCTGAATCCAGTCGTCGACCGACAGTCGCGGCGTGCGGGCCGGTGCCATGACCGCAGCCTACGGGTGCCGCGATCGGCCCACCGATGCCCGGTCGAAGCCTTTTTCGACCGTTGCGTCAGTGGTAATTTGCTCGCAAAATCCGGCGCGCCAGGCGGCCCTGGGTTTCTCCTGCGCTGATCATCGTGTTTTACTGCACACGCGACAACTGAAATTTTCTCGGTCCGCTCGACGGCCCCGGGCTCAGTCGAGCGGGCATGACAACGCAGTGCACACATTGCTGCGGTGTCGATGGCGATCGCTCGATCGCAGACGGAACGGCCTCCAAAGTGGCAAACCGGAAGATGGATGGACTTGCAGTATGAGCTTGATTGACAAGATTCGCGGCCCATGGGCGCGGCGCTTCGCGGTGGCGGCCATCGCGGCGGCCCTGCTACCGGGATTCGTGAGCCTGGCCGGCCAGTCAGCCACCGCTGGGGCGTTCTCCCGGCCCGGCCTGCCGGTTGAGTACCTGATGGTGCCGTCGCCGTCGATGGGACGCGACATCAAGGTGCAGTTCCAGAAGGGCACCGGCTCCAAGGCGGTGTACCTGCTCGACGGACTGCGCGCTCGCGAGGACTACAACGGGTGGGACCTGGAGACCCAGGCGTTCGAGTGGTTCTTCGAGACGCCGCTGTCGCTGGTCCTGCCGGTCGGCGGCCAGTCGAGTTTCTACTCCGACTGGTATGCGCCGGCGTGCGGTAAGGCCGGATGCCAGACCTACAAGTGGGAGACGTTCCTGACCAGCGAACTGCCGCAGTGGCTGTCCGCCAACAGGGGCGTGTCGACGACGGGCAACGCTGCGGTCGGCCTCTCGATGTCGGGTAACTCCGCGCTGATCCTGTCGGTGTACCACCCCGACCAGTTCATCTATGCCGGGGCACTGTCGGCGTTCCTCAACCCGTCCGAGGGCCAGTGGCCGTTCCTGATCAACATGGCCATGGGTGACGCGGGCGGTTTCGACGCCAACGACATGTGGGGCCGCACCGAGGACCCGAACAGCGCGTGGAAGCGCAACGACCCGATGGTGCAGATTCCGCAGATCGTCGCCAACGGCACCCGGATCTGGATCTACTGCGGTAACGGCACGCCCAACGAGCTCGGTGGCGCGAACCTGCCCGCCGAATTCCTCGAGGGCCTGACGATCCGCACGAACATCACCTTCCGTGACAACTACATCGCCGCCGGCGGCACCAACGGGGTGTTCAACTTCCCGCCGTACGGCACGCACAGCTGGGAGTACTGGGGTGCTCAGTTGCAGGAGATGAAGCCTGACCTGATCTCGCATCTCGGTTCGTAAGACAAGTCAGGAGTCCCCGGACGCGAACATGCGTCCGGGGACTCTTGCGTTCCCCGGCTTGCGCGTGGGCCCAGGTGAACAATGGACGTCATGAGCGCAGTCAACGCCTTGGTCGCACATCAGGACGCCGAAGGAGAAATCACCCTCCGACACGAAGTCGTCGACGACACTTTCCTGCCGGAGGGTGACGTCACGATCTCCGTCGAGTACTCGGGGATCAACTACAAGGACGCCCTCGCCGTGACGCCCAAAGGCGGTGTGGCCCGGTCGTATCCGCTCATCCCGGGCATCGACGCGGCCGGTACGGTCACGGCATCGTCGTCATCGGAGTTCGCCGTCGGAGACCGGGTCGTCGCCCACGGCTACGACATCGGCACCGGAAGGCACGGTGGGTACGCCGACACCGCCCGGTTGCCGGCCGACTACCTGGTCAAGCTCGACGGGTTGACGACGGGAGAGGCCGCCGCAATCGGCACAGCCGGCTTCACCGCGGCCATGAGCGTCAACGCAATTCGCGACCACGGAGTGCGGCCGAAGGACGGGCCCGTACTGGTCACCGGTGCGACCGGAGGCGTCGGCAGCATCAGCGTCGACCTGCTGGCCGGTCTGGGCTACGAGGTGATCGCATCCACCGGGAAGGCCGAGGCGCACGACTATCTCATGGGCCTGGGCGCCTACCGGGTGATCGGACGCCTACCCGAGGAAGGGGAGAAGGTCCGCCCGCTGGGTAAGTCGAAATGGGCCGGGGTCGTCGACAGCGTCGGCGGCGACACCCTCGCGTACGCGCTGAGCACTCTCAATTACGCGGGTGTCGCGGCGATTTCGGGGTTGGCCAGGTCGGCCGACCTTCCCACAACCGTGATGCCGTTCATCCTGCGCGGCATCACCCTGGCGGGCATCGACTCCGTACAGCTCGCGATCGGTCCGCGTCGCGACATCTGGAAGCAGATCGAGGGCGAGCTCAAGCCGAATCATCTCACCGACATCACCAGGGACGTTCCGGTGCTCGAGGCGCCGCACACCTTGCGTACGATCATCGGCGGCGGCGTCACCGGCCGCACCCGGGTGGTCGTGCACGACGGGTTCTAACGGGGTCATGCGCCAATTGTGAAATCAGCGACGCTTTTTCGGGATGTCCGTCGCCAGATTCACAAACGGTGGGCCAGCCCAGCCTACTTGAGTTCGGCCGACGACAAGCCGAGCAGCCGGCGCGCCACCACCAACAGCTGAATCTGCTGGGTGCCCTCGAAGATGTCGAGGATCTTGCTGTCGCGGGCCCACTTCTCCAGCAGGGTGACCTCCGAGTACCCGACGGTGCCGGCGAGTTCGACCGCCTTCAGCGTGATGTCGCTGGCCACCCGGCCGGCCTTCGCCTTACCCATCGACGCTTCCTTCGAGTTGGGAATGTCGTTGTCGGCCTGCCACGCCGAGCGCACCATCAGCAGATACGCGGCCTCCCAATCGGATTCCATCCGCAGGAACTCCGCCGCGGGTGCGCTCTGTGCGTGTGACGGCTTGTCGTAGGAAATCTCGATGCCGGCCTCGGTGAGGATCTTGCGCAGCTCCTCGAGGGCGGCGCGGGCAATGCCGACGGCCATCGCGGCGACCACGGGCCGGGTGTTGTCGAAGGTCTCCATGACCCCGGCAAAACCCTTCTCCACGTGGATCTCCGGACTGCCCAACAGGTTGTCCTTGGGGATCCGGGCATTGTCGAATCGGATCACCGCGGTGTCGGAGGCCTTGATGCCGAGCTTGTCCTCGAGTCGCTCGACTGTCACCCCTGGATGTTCGCGCGGAACGATGAACGACTTGATCGCCGCGCGGCCCAGCGACTTGTCCAGCGTCGCCCACACCACGATGTGGGTGGCGCGGGATCCGGCCGTGACGAAGATCTTCTCGCCGTTGATCACGTACTCGTCGCCGTCCAGCCTCGCCGTCGTCGACACCGCCGCCGAGTCGGAGCCGAAGTCCGGTTCGGTGATCGCCATCGCCGCCCACACGTCCTTGCCCAGACGCTCGAGCTGTTCGGGCGTGGCCACGCTGGAGATCGCCGCGTTACCGAGCCCCTGGCGCGGCACCGACAGCATCAAAGCCACGTCCCCCCAACTGATCTCCATCACGTTGAGTACGGCCGACATGTTCGCGCCGTTGTGGTTGGCGTCCCTGGGCTCGTCACCGCCCGCGAACGCCTCGGCGCCTGCGAACGCGAACGCCTTGGCGTCCTGGATGCCCTCGAACAGGGTGGCCAGGGTGTCGAGCTCCACCGGATACTCGTGCTCACGCAGATCCCACTTTCGAGAGATCGGGCGCAGCATCTCGGCGGCCCCCTGATGGGCCTTCTCGATGACTGCCTCGAGCTTACGCGGCAGCTCCAAATTGATTGCCATGATTCGACTTTCGCTCGTGAGACTAGATAACTACGACACCCTCGGCGACGCCGATGGCGCGCAGATCGCGATACCACCGCTCGACGGGATGTTCCTTGGTGTAGCCGTGGCCGCCGAGCAGCTGCACACCGTCCAGGCCGATCTGCATGCCCTTGTCGGTGCCCAGCCGTTTGGCCAGCGCGGCCTCGCGGGCGAACGGCAGACCCTGATCGGCCCGCGACGCGCCGCGCCACGTGATCAGGCGCAGACCGTCGAACTCGATCGCCATGTTGGCGCACATGAACGCGACCGCCTGACGGTGCGCGATTGGTTCACCGAAGGCCTTCCGTTCCTTGACATATGGGACGACGTAGTCGAGCACCGCGTGAGCGGTGCCGACGGCGAGCGCCGCCCAGCCGAGCCGCGACAGCGCGAGCGCTTCCGAGTAGTCCTCGTCCGTTGCGCCGTCCTCGCCGAGGCGCGCCGACAGCGGCACCGTGACCCCGTCGAGTGCGACCTGGCCGATCGCCGCTCCACGAATGCCCATACCCGGGTCGGGCGTGATGCTCAGGCCCTTCGACGACGACTCGACGATGAAAAGCGCCGGCTTGCCGTTGAGTTGCGCTCCGACGATGAACAGTTCGGCATTGGCGGCGGCCGGCACAAACGACTTGACCCCGTCGAGGCGGTACCCGCTCGGGGTGCGGACCGCGGTGGTCTTCAACGCGGTTGGGTCGAACAGCGCTCGCGGTTCGGCGATCGCCACGCAGGACTGCGGAACATTTTCGCCCGCAAACTCTTTCAGGTAGGTGGCCTGCTGATCGGCGCTGCCCCAGTGTGTGAGCGCCGACGCGACACCCGCGGGGGCCAGGATGGGCAACGCGAGGCCCATGTCGCCGTACGCCAGTGCCTCGGCGACCAACACGTTGGTGACCGCTGCGCGGTGCGCGGCGATGCCCTCGAAGTCCTCGGGCACGTTGATCGCGGTGATGCCGAGTTCGGATGCCTTTGCGACGAGGTCGACGGGGTAGTCGGCGGACTCGTCGGCCTCGCGCGCCGCGGGCCGGATGACCTCCTCGGCGAACTCGCAGACCGTCTCGACGATCATCTGCTGTTCGTCGTCGGGGGTGAGGTCGAAGTAGTCCGAACCGCTCTTCTTCAGCCGCGTCGGTCCGCTCTGGTTACCCGACACCCGCTTGAACTGCCTGCTGGCCGCGCCCGCGAACGAGAACACCTGCTTGACGCCGTACTTCAATCCGCGGTTGAGCGGATCGCGCAGGTTGTAGCGGTCCAGGAACTCCTGGCCGACCAGGGGAGTGACCAACGCCAGACCGAGATCGGTCGCCGACCGCTTGTGCTTTTTCAGGCCGACCGCGCTTTCTTTGTCACTTCGCTTCGACTTGGATCCGTTTTTCGACGGCAGGGCTTTACTCATTTCGACTGCCTCGCTTCGATTTGTGACGTCCGAACTCGTCGAACTGACTCCAGAGTAAGGTATCGGAACTGACTCATCGGTAAGGTGTTGTCGAACTCACAACCCAGGGGCCGACAGGCTGCGCAGTACCGCGTCGTGCAGCAGCCCGTTGGTCGCGACCGCGCTGCCGCCGTGCGGGCCGGCCTCACCCGCGAGGTTGGTGAAGCGGCCGCCGGCCTCGCGCACCAGGACGTCGAGCGGCGCCAGGTCCCACGTCGAGACTTCGGGCTCCATCGCGATGTCGACGGCCCCCTCGGCCACCAGGCAGTAGTTGTAGAAGTCGCCGTAGCCGCGCACCCGCCACACCGCGTCGGTCAGCGCGACGAACCGGTCGCGGATGCCGCGGTCGGCCCACCCCGAGAGGCTGGAGAACGCCAGGCTCGCCGAGCCGAGGTCCTCGACCTTCGACACGCTCAGCCGTCGCTCCGCCTGCCCGGAGACCTGCGCGTACGCACCCCGTCCGGTCACCGCCCACCATCGCCGGTGCAGCGCGGGTGCGCTCACCACGCCGAGCACGGGTACGCCGTCGTGCAGCAACGCGATCAGCGTCGCCCACACCGGTACCCCGCGCACGAAGTTCTTGGTGCCGTCGATCGGGTCGATGACCCACTGCCTGCCCGCGAACTCCCTCGTGCCGCCGAACTCCTCGCCGAGCACCGAATCGGCCGGGCGCTGCTCGCCGAGTCGTTGCCGGATCATCGATTCGACTTCGAGGTCGGCATCGGTGGCCGGGGTCAGGTCGGGTTTGGTCTCGACGACGAGGTCGACCGCGCCGAAGCGGGCCGTGGTCCGAGCATCGGCTTCGTCGGCAAGGGCAAGCGCCAGTGTCAGATCGTCAGCCTCGGAGCTCGCGCTCGCCTCGGGATCCATGCCTGTCGTCCTACCATGTCGGGATGTGGGAATTCGCGGTGATACTGCTGATCGTCGGTGCGCTGGTGCTGCTGGCCCGACCGATGCTGATGCGCCGTCGCGGCACACCCAATGACTGGCCGTCGGGTCAACTTCTGGTCACCGGGGTCAGCCCCCGGCCGACCGACGTCATCGGACCGCAGTACGTCACGATCACCGGCGTCATCAACGGCCCCACCGTCAACGAGCACGTGGTGTACCAGCGGCTCGAGGTCGACGTCGACGACTGGCCAAGCATGGGCCAACTGTTTCCCGTCGTCTACTCGCCGAAGAATCCGGACAATTGGCGATTCGCGCCGCAGGCCCCGCCACCCGAGGCGCCGCCACCGCCCTACTCCTGAGGCTTCAAGCGTGGTGGACGACGAGCCGATGCTCAGCCGTGTCCGATCCTCAACATCGCGGCCACGGTGGTCAGCTTCACGCGCGGACGGCCGTGCGGTTCGCCCGCTGACCGCTCGTACTCGTCGATCAGCCGCCAGTGGTCATCGGTGATCACCTTCGGCTGCCGTTCGACCAACCATTCGGCCAGCCGCCGCGAATGGTCCTCGGCGAAGTCGGCGAGTTGCGCTGCCGACAGGTCGGCGATCAGCGTGTCCACGGTCTCCTGCGAATCGCTCTTGTTGCTGCCGATGACACCTGTCGGACCACGCTTGATCCAGCCGACGACGTACTCGTTGCGGCTGCCCTCGATGCGCCCGTGGGTGTGCGGGATCGTGCCGCTGCGCTCGTCGAACGGCAGCCCGGGTGTCGGAACCCCGCGATAGCCGACGGCGCGCACCACGAGCTGGGCTGGCACCTCCTCGCGTTCACCGGTGTCCTTGGCCACGATGCGGCCGTTCTCCTCGACCAGCTCGTTGCGGCCGAGCACGATCGATTCGACGCGACCGTCCCCCTTGATCTCGATCGGGGAGGTTCGGAAGCGGAAGACGATGCGCCGCTTGGCGTTCTTCGGTGTCTGTTCCCCATAGCCGCGCAGCACCTTGATGTTGTTGCGCACGGTCTTGCCCGCCGCTTCGAGGTCGTCGTCGGTGATGTCGGCGAAGTCGGTGGGATCGATGATGACGTCGACGTCGCCGAGCCCCTCGAGGTGCCCGAGCTCGCGCAGCTCCAATGTGGTGAACGGCGCCTGCAACGGCCCCCGTCTCCCGACAACGAGGACCTCCTCTACGCCGCGGTCGTGCAGTGACTTCAACGCGTGGTCGGCGATGTCCGTCGCGGCCAGTACGTCGGGATCGGTGACGAGAATCCGCGCCACGTCCAAGGCGACGTTGCCGTTGCCGATCACCACGGCGCGACCGCTGGAGATGTCGGGTGCGATCTCCTCGAAATGCGGGTGGGCGTTGTACCAGCCGACGAAATCGACGGCGGCGACGCTGCCGGGCAGGTCCTCACCGGGGATCCCCAGCGCCCGGTCGGACTGGGCGCCGACGGCGTAGATCACCGCGTCGTACTGTTCGGCCAACTCGGCGGGGTGCACGTGCTCGCCGACCGCGACGTTGCCGAAGAAGCGGAACCGCGGATCCAACGCGGTCTTCTCGAACTGGGCGCTGATCGACTTGATCTTCGGATGGTCAGGTGCCACACCCGAGCGCACCAGACCCCACGGGGTCGGCAACATTTCGAGCATGTCGACGCGTACGTCGGCGTCGTCCTGGGAATCGGCGAACTTGAGTAATGACGCCGCGGCAAAGTAGCCCGAAGGCCCTGAGCCGACGATCGCCACGTGATAGGGGCGCATGGACACCTTTTGTCGAAGCTTCCTTCTCGCTGCCCGGCCTCGCGCAAGGGGCTGTCGCGTCGGGGCCGGCTGGTTACGCATCCGATGCTAGAACGCCGACGGGCCTCGTTGCCGCCAGTCGCGAGAACCGGCGCGTGTCGGCTCACGGGTAACCTGAACTCCCGTGGATCCTGACCGTCAAGCCGACCTCGCTGCCCTCGACGCCACCCTGACCACGGTGGAGCGGGTGCTCGACGTCGAAGGCCTCCGCGGTCGCATCGAGAAGCTCGAGCACGAGGCCTCCGACCCGAACCTGTGGGACGACCAGACGCGCGCTCAGAAGGTCACCAGTGAGCTGTCGCACACCCAGGGCGAGCTGCGGCGCGTCGAGGAACTCCGGCAGCGCCTCGACGACCTGCCGGTGATGTACGAACTGGCCGCCGAGGACGGCGGCGAGGAGGAACTCGCAGAGGCCGACGCCGAGCGGGCCAAGCTGCGCGAGGACATCGAGGCGATGGAGGTGCGCACCCTGCTGTCCGGCGAGTACGACGAGCGCGAGGCCGTCGTCACGATCCGCTCGGGCGCCGGCGGGGTGGACGCCGCGGACTGGGCCGAGATGCTGATGCGCATGTACATCCGCTGGGCCGAACAGCACGACTATCCCGTCGAGGTGTTCGACATCTCCTACGCCGAAGAGGCGGGTATCAAGAGCGCGACGTTCGCGGTGCACGCACCGTTCGCCTACGGCACCCTGTCGGTCGAGCAGGGCACCCATCGCCTCGTGCGCATCAGCCCGTTCGACAACCAGAGCCGCAGGCAGACATCGTTCGCGGACGTCGAGGTGCTGCCGGTGGTGGAGACCACGGACCACATCGACATCCCGGAAAGCGATGTGCGCGTTGATGTCTACCGCTCCAGTGGCCCAGGTGGCCAGTCGGTCAACACCACCGACTCGGCGGTTCGGCTGACCCACATCCCGACAGGCATCGTGGTGACCTGTCAGAACGAGAAGTCGCAGTTGCAGAACAAGGTTTCGGCGATGCGGGTCTTGCAGGCAAAGTTGTTGGAACGCAAACGTTTAGAAGAGCGCGCCGAGATGGACGCCCTCAAGGGTGACGGCGGCAGCTCGTGGGGCAACCAGATGCGGTCCTACGTGCTGCACCCCTACCAGATGGTCAAGGATCTGCGCACCGAGTACGAGGTCGGCAACCCCGCCGCGGTGCTGGACGGCGACCTCGACGGATTCCTCGAGGCGGGCATTCGTTGGCGCAAGAGTCAAGACGATGGATAACAGTCTGATCGCACTGTCCCTCGGGGAGCGCTGGGAAGGCTTCTGGAAGGGCAACATCGGCAACTGGATTCTCGACCGCGGTGTGACGATCGCGCTGCTGTTGATCGGCGGACTGCTGGCAGCGCGGTTCATCAACTGGGCAGCGCAGCGGATCGTGAGCCGCATCGACGCCGAATACCTGGAAAGCGATCAGCTGGTGCGTTCGGAGAGCGCCAAGCATCGCCAGGCCGTCGCTTCGGTGATCTCGTGGGTGACGGTGGCCTTGTTGTTCATCATCGTGGCGGTGCAGATCACCGACACGCTCGCGATCCCGATCGGGTCGCTGGTCGCGCCAGCCGCGGTGCTGGGCGCCGCGCTGGGTTTTGGTGCGCAGAAGGTGGTCCAGGACCTGCTGGCCGGTTTCTTCATCATCACCGAAAAGCAGTACGGCTTCGGCGATCTGGTGCAGCTCAGCATGGTCGGTGCACCCGAGGAGTCGCTCGGAACGGTCGAGGAGGTGACGTTGCGGGTGACCAAGCTGCGCACCGCCGAAGGTGAGATGTACACCATCCCGAACGGCAACATCGTTCGATCGCTCAACCTGTCGAAGGACTGGGCGCGCGCCGTCATCGACATTCCGGTGCCGACGGGGTCGGACCTCAACGAGGTCAACGAGCTCCTGCACACCGTCGCGCGCAAGGCAACAGACGATCCGCAACTCAGCGCACTCATGCTCGATGCGCCCCAGCTGATGGGTGTCGAAAGCATCGGGCTCGAGACGGTGAACCTGCGGATGGTCGCGCGCACACTTCCCGGTAAGCAATTCGAGGTCGGCCGGCGCATCCGCGTGTTGGTGATCGCCGAGCTACGCCGCGCCGGGATCGTGTCGCCGACCGACGGTGTGACACCGACGGTGGGCGCCATCGTCCACCCGGCGACAGACGGCGGCGCGGGAAATGAGACGCGGGGCTCGGCGGAGCAGAAGAAGTGAGGAACTGGCTGAGCGCCCGTTTCGGGCGGATGCGGGTGTCGACGGTGGTGCTCATCGCGGCGTTCGTGGCGCTGTTCTGGGTGAATCAGACGTTCGAGCCCAAACCCCCCGAACCGCCCGCGCCCGCTCCTGCGGTGGTCCCGCCGGGGTTCGTGCCGGACCCGAACTACACGTGGGTGCCGCGCACCAACGTCCGTCGCACCACCGAACCGCCGACCACGACCACCACGAGCCCGACCGAAACCACAACGACCACCACGACGAGTCCGACCGATACCTCGCCGACCAGCCCGACGACGCCGACGACGCCGGAGATCGGGCCCGGGGGAACGCCCACAACGACGGATACGCCGCTGGTGCCCCCGGTACCGCAACTGCTGCCACCACCGACGACGCCTCCGCCCAGCTAGGGCGGCACTGTTTCACCGCTACACTGGCGACCCGTGATGATCACCCTCAACAACGTGACCAAGCAGTACAAGTCGTCAGCGCGGCCCGCGCTCGACAACGTCTCGGTCAAGATCGACAAGGGTGAGTTCGTCTTCCTCATCGGGCCGTCGGGATCGGGCAAGTCGACGTTCATGCGGCTGCTCCTGGCCGAGGAGACGCCGACCCACGGCGACATCCAGGTGTCGAAGTTCCACGTCAACAAGCTGCCCGGGCGCCACATCCCCAGCCTGCGCCAGGTGATCGGCTGTGTGTTCCAGGACTTCCGGCTGCTGCAGCAGAAGACCGTCTTCGAAAACGTCGCATTCGCCCTCGAGGTCATCGGCAAGCGCGCCGAGACCATCAACCGGGTGGTGCCCGACGTGCTGGAGATGGTCGGCCTGTCGGGCAAGGCCAACCGGTTGCCCGCCGAACTGTCCGGTGGCGAACAGCAGCGCGTCGCAATCGCGCGCGCATTCGTCAACCGGCCGCTGGTGCTGCTCGCCGACGAGCCCACGGGCAACCTGGACCCGGAGACCAGCAAGGACATCATGGATCTGCTCGAGCGGATCAACCGCACCGGGACCACGGTGTTGATGGCCACCCACGACCACCACATCGTCGACTCAATGCGCCAGCGAGTCGTCGAACTCGAACTCGGCCGGCTGATTCGCGACGAGCAGCGCGGCGTCTACGGAATGGATCGCTAGTGCGCTTCGGCTTCCTTATCAACGAGGTCCTCACCGGATTTCGTCGCAACGTCACCATGACCGTGGCGATGATCCTGACGACCGCCATCTCGATCGGCCTGTTCGGCGGCGGCCTGCTCGTCGTCCGGCTCGCCGACCAGTCCCGCAACATCTACCTGGACCGCGTCGAAAGCCAGGTCTTTTTGACCAACGACGTCTCGGCCAACGACCCGTCGTGTGACGCCGACCCGTGCAAGGCGCTGCGCCAGCAGATCGAGGACCGCGACGACGTGCGCTCGGTGCGGTTCCTCAATCGCGACGAGGCCTACGAGGACGCGATCACGAAGTTCCCGCAATACAAGGACGTCGCGGGTCGTGACGCGTTTCCGGCGTCGTTCATCGTCAAGCTCGAAGACCCCGAGCAGCACAAGGAATTCGACGAGGCGATGGTCGGCCAGCCAGGCGTACTCAACGTGCTCAACCAGAAGGAGCTGATCGACCGCCTGTTCGCGGTTCTCGACGGCATCAGCAACGCCGCGTTCGCGGTGGCGTTGGTTCAGGCGGTGGGCGCGGTCCTGTTGATAGCCAACATGGTCCAAGTCGCGGCATACACCAGACGCACCGAGATCGGCATCATGCGTCTGGTCGGGGCCAGCCGCTGGTACACCCAGTTGCCGTTCCTGGTGGAGGCCATGCTGGCAGCGTTGATCGGTGTGGTCATCGCGATCATCGGGTTGATAGTGGTGCGGGCGCTGTTCTTGGAGAACGCGCTCAACCAGTTCTATCAAGCGAATCTGATCGCCAAGGTCGACTACGCCGACGTGCTGTACTTCAGCGCTCCGCTGATGCTGTTCTTGGGGTTGGCGATGTCGGGTATCACTGCTTACGTGACACTGCGCCTTTACATACGAAGGTAGCCATGGCAAAACAGGGCGCCAAGAAAGCCGACCCGTCCCGGTCCAGTAACAACAAGGTCGTCGCGACCAATCGCAAAGCACGACACAACTATTCGATCCTGGAGACGTTCGAGGCGGGTATCCAGCTCGTCGGCACGGAGGTGAAGAGCCTGCGCGACGGGCAGGCGTCGCTGGCCGATGCCTTCGCCACGGTCGACGACGGCGAGGTGTGGCTGCGCAATCTGCACATCCCCGAGTATCACCACGGCAGCTGGACCAACCACGTGCCGCGGCGCAACCGGAAGCTGTTGTTGCACCGCAAGCAGATCGATCAGCTGATCGGTCGCATCCGCGACGGCAACCTCACGCTCGTGCCTCTGTCCCTGTACTTCACCGACGGGAAGGTGAAGGTGGAACTGGCGCTCGCCCGCGGTAAAGAGGCCCGCGACAAGCGGCAGGACCTGGCGCGTCGTGACGCGCAGCGCGAGATCACCCGCGAGCTGGGGCGCCGCGCCAAGGGCATGACCTGATCGGAGTCGCGCTCGCGCTGGCGTCGGCGCTGGGCTACGGGATCAGCGACTTCGTCGGCGGGCTGGCCTCGCGCCGCGTCGCCGCGTTGCGCGTCGTGCTGGTCTCCTATCCGATCGCGTTGGTGGTGCTCGCAGTACTGGCGGTCCCGATCGGTGGGGACGTCTCACAGGGCGCAGTGGTCTGGGGCGTGCTGTGCGGGGTCGCGCAGGCGTTCGGTGTCTGGTGGTTCTACGCCGCGTTGGGTTCCGGGCCGATCTCGGTGGTGTCCCCGCTGACCGCGATCCTGGTAGCGGGCATCCCGGTGGGTATCGGGCTGGCGCTGGGGGAGCGGCCCGGGCTGATCGCCGGCGTGGGCGTGGTGCTGGCGTTGGTGGCGGTGGTGCTGGTCAGCCGGGAGGCGTCCGACGAGGACGTCACGGAGCACAGGTTCACCCCGACGGTGGCGTGGTTGACGGTCGGGTCGGGCGTGGCGTTCGGGTTGAACTTCGTGCTGATCGATCAGGCGCCGGTGGACGCAAAGCTGTGGCCGCTTGTGTTCGCCCGCGCATCGGCCACGGCTGTGGTGGTCCTCATCGCGCTGCTGAGCCACAACCTGCGACCGCCGTCGGGCGCCCCGCTGAGGTTGGCGGTGCTCGCGGCATTCATCGACGTCGGCGCCAACATCGCGATGCTGCTGGCACTTCAGGCGGCGCTGCTGTCGCTGGCGGGCGTGCTCATGTCGCTGTACCCGGCAGCGACGGTGTTGCTCGCGATCGTGGTGCTGCGCGAGCGGGTCACACGCTGGCAGGTGCTCGGCATGGTGTTGGCGCTGGCTGCGGTGGCCATGATCGCCGCAGGCTGACGACACGACTATTTGGGCCGAGCCGACGAAAGCACTTCATTGAATAAGGCATCATGACGAACGGAAAGGCGGGGAAGGCGTGTTGCTCAGGGGTCATCGCTGGCGTTACGGCGTCGTCGTGGCCCTGCTTCTCTTAGTCGTGGTGAATGCGCTGGCACCGTGGGGATACGACCGCGCCGAGGCGGGGATGATCGCGGTGCAGGCGATCCTGGGCGCCGTGATCGTCGTCCGCGGCTTCGTGGTCGCTCGGAAGGTTGACGGCACAGCTCGATGGTGGCGGGTCCTGATCGCTGCCTCGTGCTTGAGCTGGCTCATCGGTGAACTGCTGTGGTGGACGGGCGGAGGTTCCGACGACGGTCGAGTGGCCGGTGCGAGAGAGACCGTGGCGTATCTGCTGCCCGCGGTGCTCATCTTCTCGGCAGTGGTCGTGCTCGGGCGCGTGGGCGTCGGGCGCACCAAAACCCCCGACCCCGTGCACCACTACTCGCTCGTCGCCTCCGTGCTCGACGCGATCGTGGCGGCCATCTCGTTTTCGCTGCTGTCCTACATGGCCGGATACGGTGCACTGGCCGCAGCGGCGTTCCCCCGGTCGGACAACCCGCCCATCCTGGTGACCTATTCGCTGCTCCAGCTGTGCGCGGTGGTGGCGGGGGTGTTCTTCGCCAGTCTCTATCGGCCAGGCCGGCCATATCGGGCGGACTGCCTGCTGTTGACCGGCGGGGTCATGTTGCTCGCGTGCGCCGACCGGTTGGTGGCCTACTTCCGGACCGTCGGCTTGCAGAACGGTGACTTGTGGGGCGGCGGCGCGTTCATCATCGGACTCATACTGGTGATCTACGCACTCGCCACACCGACGCCGCAGTCAGAAGCCGCCGCGCAAAGCAGCGATCGGCTGATGGACTGGGTGCAATTGGTCCTGCCGTTCGCCGGATTCGCCGGAATTGCAATGCTTTACGGCTACCACGTGATGATCGGCAAGGAGATCGACGGGGTGCTGGTTGTCGGAGCGGTGCTGATGGTTTTGCTCGTCGCCACGCGCCAGGCCTTCGCGATGCGCGCGCAGCACAGGTTGACGGTGCGGCTGCTCGACGCCCAGCGCCGGCTCGCGCACCAGGTTCATCACGACGCCTTGACCGGGCTGCCGAACAGGCTGCTGTTCGGCAAGGAGCTCGAAACCGCGGCAACCAGAGGCGGTTTCGTGCTGATCTTCGTCGACCTCGACGACTTCAAGGTCGTCAACGACCGGTTCGGGCACGCCGGCGGTGACGAGCTGCTGCGGGCCGTGGGCGAACGCCTCCGACGATGCGTGCGGGAATCGGACACCCTGGCACGCATCGGCGGTGACGAGTTCGCGATTCTGATCAACAGCGACGTGGCCGCACCTGAAGTCGTCGCCGACCGCGTCCGGGCCGCGCTTCGCGAGCCGTTCGCGGTTCACGGCTCGAGCGTGCGGGTCCGCGCGAGCATGGGCCTGGTGCGGCCGCATGCCGGTGACGACAGCCAGACGCCCGACGATCTGCTGCGTAAGGCCGACCACTCGATGTATGAGGGTAAACGCCTGGGAAAAGACATCGTCGTCGTCTACCCGTCGATGATCGGCCGGGCAGTGGACTTTCCCGCCGCGTTGCGTCACGCCGACGGCGAGCCGCCGGCCGGGTTCAGCCTCGTCTATCAGCCCATCGTTCGGTTACCGGAGGAGGTTCCGGTCGCCATCGAGGCGCTGGCGAGGTGGACCGCACCCGACGGCACGCAGATACCGCCCGAGACGTTCGTGGCTGCCGCCGAGGCCGCAGGGCTCGGCGATGCCTTCGACGCGATGGTGCTGGACAAGAGTTGCCGGGAAGTCACCGCCGCTGGCTCGCGTCTCGATCTGCAGGTCAACATCGGGGCGGCGCGCTTGCGCGACGCCGGCTTCCGCGATGTCGTGGCCAGCACGCTGGAGCGTTACGACATGGAACCCGGTCGGCTGACGTTGGAGATCACCGAAACCGTGCCGGTGGTCGATCTCGACGAGGCGGCCGCACAAATACGGCGGCTCAGGGCTATTGGCGTCAAGGTGGCCCTGGACGATTTCGGTGCCGGGTACAACTCGCTGACCTATCTGCACGCGTTACCCATCCAGATCGTCAAGCTCGACCGCAGCCTGTTGGCTGGACCCGAACCCGCTCAGGCCGCCACGCTGTACCGATCGGTGATCGCGGTGTGCGACCCCTTGGGCCTGGAAGTGATCGCCGAGGGCATCGAGACCGTCGAGCAGTCCGAGATGGTGTTCCTCGCCGGCTGCTCGCTGGCTCAGGGGTATCTGTTCGGGTTGCCCACTGCGATCACCGATCTGCCGTCGAACCTCATGCCGTCGACACACCGTAGCGTCGCGGGTTCCTAGCACGGTCGTCGGTGACGAGCGGTACGGTCGGGCGGTGAGCAGCCCCTCGCGTCCGGTCACCACGCTCGACAAGGCCGCGGTCCTCGACGCCTTGTTCGCCGAATGGCACACGATCGGTGACTTGTTGGCGGGCCTGGGCGAATCGGACTGGCAGGCCGCGACGTCGCTGCCCGGTTGGACGGTGCACGACGTGACCGCGCACATGGTCGGCACGGAGTCGATGTTGGCGGGCATGGACCTCCCACAGTCGGATGTGGATGTGTCGCTGTTAGAGCACGTGCGCAACGACATCGGTGTGCTCAACGAGCGGTGGGTGCTCGAGTTGCGGACAATCAGCGGCGCGGAGTTGAGCGACCGTTTCCAGGCCATCACCGCCGAGCGTCGTGCGGCGCTGACCGCGATGGGCGACGACGAGTGGAACCAGGTGACCGCGACGCCGGCCGGCCCGGACAGCTATGGCCGGTTCATGCGGGTCCGGATATTCGACTGCTGGATGCATGAGCACGACATCCGCGATGCGCTGGGGCGGCCGGCGTCGGACCCCACGGGCGCGCCCGCGGTATTGGCGCTCGACGAGATGGCGGCCAGTATGGGCTTCGTGGTCGGCAAACTGGGTGGGGCGCCCGACGGGTCGCGGGTGTCGATCGTGTTGACCGGGCCGCTGGGCAGGACGATTAACGTCGCGGTCCAGGGCCGGGGCAAGGTCGTCGAGGACTTCGGCGGCGCGGAGCCGACGGCGACGATCACGCTTGACGCCCTGCTGTTCGCGCGGCTGGCCGGCGGGCGTGTCGCGTTGGCCCAGCACGCCGACGAGATTGGCTTCGGCGGCGACGGGGAGGTCGCCAGGCGTGTCGTCGATCACCTCAACTACGTGATCTGACCAGGGGCTTTGGGCCGGCGCGGGCATAAATACGTAGTGCCGGGCGTTGTAGGTCGCGTACCATGGAATGTCCTGCCGTAGATCGGCGGGCGCGTTGTTAGACAACTACACAGGGGCTGAACGGTTTCGACTTCGAGTGTCGAATCAAGGGAAGCGTGCCGGTGCAGGCAAGAGACCACCGTTAAGCGTCGTTGCAACCAATTAAGCGCCGATTCCAATCAGCGCGACTACGCTCTCGCTGCCTAAGCGACAGCTAGTCTGTCAGCCCGGGAGAGCCCTCGACCCGGTGCCTGGCATCAGCTAGAGGGATAAACCGGTGAGTTCGGTCGCGGGACTCATCGGGACATCAAACAGCGACTGGGATCGTCATCCTGACTTGTTCGCGTGATCAGGAGATCCGAGTAGAGGCATAGCGAACTGCGCACGGAGAAGCCTTGAGGGAACGCCGTAGGACCCGGGTTCGATTCCCGGCAGCTCCACCAAGAAGATGCAGGTCAGGACCACAGATCCTGACCTGTTTTCTTTTCCCATCAACATCTCATCAACATCGGTGGCATTCTGACTCCATGGCCTCGCTGCGGAAGATGACGCGAAAAGACGGCACCAGCTATGTACAGGTGCTGTATCGCCTGGATGGCAAGCAGACCTCGACCTCCTTCGAAGACCTTCAGTCGGCCGCCAAGTTCAAGAATCTGGCCGACCGGTTTGGACCTGCCAAGGCACTTGAGGTCATCGGAGCCGATCCCGACATGACGGCCATGACGGTCGGGGAGTGGCTTGAACATCACATCGAGCACTTGACCGGTGTGCGTAAGTCCACGCTGTACGACTACCGCTCGTATGCCCAGAAAGACATCGGCCCGGCGCTTGGCGACCTCGCGCTGACGGCGCTCTCGCGCGACGACGTCTCCAAGTGGATGCAGGCCCTTGTCGATAACGGCGCGTCGGGCAAGACCATTGCCAACAAACACGGGTTCTTGTCTTCGGCGCTCAATGCCGCGGTGCGAGCCGGACGGATTCCCAGCAATCCTGCGGCAGGGCACCGGCTGCCCACTTCAGAGCGCAAGGAGATGGTCTGCCTATCCGGCGACGACGTCGCCCGACTCCTGAATTCGGTGACTGAGTACTGGCGGCCGCTCATAGAGTTCCTCGTTGCCAGCGGATGTCGTTGGGGTGAGGCGACAGCACTCAAGCCGACGGACGTCAACAGGGACGCCGGCACCGTACGGATCTCGCGGGCGTGGAAGCGCACCTACGATCGCGGCGGTTATGAACTCGGTCCGCCGAAGACCAAAAGGTCGGTGCGAACAATCAACGTCCCCGCCAGCGTTCTCGACAAACTCGATTACTCCGGCGAGTGGCTGTTTACGAATAAGGCAGGCCGACCGGTTCGCCACAATGGGTTTCACGACCGCATCTGGAAACCTGCGGTCGAGCGGGTGTGGCCCTCAGTAAACGCGCATGGCGAGCCGATCGACAAGGCCAAATTGCCGGCCCGGCCACGAATACACGATCTGCGCCATACGTGTGCGAGTTGGATGGTGATTGCCGGCGTGCCGTTGCCCGTAGTGCAAGCGCATATGGGACACGAGTCGATTAGCACGACAATCGGTCTCTACTCACACATTGATCGGCGGTCGATGCTGGCGGCCGCCGATGCAATCAACTCGACGCTAAATGGCGCGACATAGCTCGATTCACCTCCGCGATGCGTGAGACAACTACCTCGACCCTTCTCAGTACTCGACCGCTAGAGGCCCCGGGGTGAGCCGGGGCCTCCGGCGATCGTCGCAGCAGTTGGCCAGGTACGCGTCCACTGCTATGGTACAGAGCATGGCTCTGCTTAGCAGAAACAGCTGGCCAGATGCTGGCATCCTCATGTTGCTACGAGACGAAATCGAGATCTCCGAGCGGGAGCGGGTCGACGAGTCCGCGCGCAGCTGTCCGGTTGCAGCGCTTCGCACTCGAGCAGATCTCCGCGACCGATCACTAGTACGTCTCGAAAACACCGCGGAGACAAAAAGACTGATTAAGTATGCGATCTGCGCGCAGCAGGGCAAGAATGGTGATGAACTCAGGGCGCTGCTCGCAGGTGAGGTTGCCTCTGTAACGGACGCTACGCATTTAGACCGGCGGACTCCCTGATGCCGACCCCTCCCGTCGTTCGCCTGTGATCCGCTGCCGTGGCTGACCGAGACCCGTTCGACATCGCCGGCAACGTCATCGTGGTAACCGGGGGCGCCAGTGGCATAGGTGATGAAGTGGTTGCAGATCTCGTGCGGGCTGGCGCCGACGTAGTGGTTGCCGACCTCGCGCCACCGCCCGGTCGGCCGGCGGTGATCTATCACCGTGTGGACGTCACCGACGAAGACGCGCTTGCAGACCTCGTCAAACACACCGTGGAGCGCTTCGGCCAGATAGACGGCTTGGTCAATTGCGCTGCGATGTATAAAGCGCTCGGCGCCAAGAAGTCCTTGGAAGAATTGACCATCCAAGAATGGGACGACGTCCTACGCATCAATGTGCGGGGTACGTGGCAAGCGATGAAAGCCATTCTGCCGGCGGTGCCAGCGCGGGGCGGTCGCGTTGTGAACGTCTCCTCGACGACCGCGCGGACGGGAACGCTCGGTTTTCCGCACTACATCGCCTCCAAGGCTGCAGTCGAGGGCCTCACCCGCGCTGCGGCCCGAGAGCTGGGCGCGCGTGGAATCACCGTCAACGCAGTCGCCCCAGGGCTCGTGGACGACGAGGCCACAAACGAACTCAACGATCCCAACTACGTCGCGCAGGCGGTCAACCGCCGGTCAATCAAGCGGACGCTTTTCCCCGCGGATGTCGCGTCCGTGGTGCGATTTTTATGCAGCGGCGGCAGCGCGTTCATCACCGGTCAAGTCCTGATCGTCGATGGCGGCGGAGTATTTGTCTGAGTCTCGACCTACCGTGACGTCTGACAAAGTGAGACGCCGTCGATAATCGCCTCCACGGTGCAAGTCTGCGCTCACCCATACCGCTGACGGCAGAGTCCGGTCCCGGCGTCTTTGACGGGCCGTCCAATATCGGCGCGGGTCTTCGACCAACGCCCAGGACTTCGAGCGCGGCGGCTGGTTGGTCCTGAATACCTAATGGTATTACTATTAGCGCGATGTGATCGGGCGTGAACGGCCGATGGTGAGAGACAGAGAAGTAACTGAGGTAAAGGTGCTACGCGGAGAGATCAACGAGCTTTTGACCAGGACCGGGCCGGGGACGCCGATGGGGGAGTTGTTCCGCCAGTATTGGATTCCAGCTTTGCTTGCCGAGGAGCTGCCGCCGGATGATTGCCCGCCGGTACGCATAAAGCTGCTGAATGAGCGCATGATCGCTTTTCGAGACAGTCATGGCAACTTCGGTTTGATCGATGAGTTCTGCGCACACCGTGGCGCATCACTGTGGTTTGGGCGTAACGAAGAGGGCGGTCTGCGGTGCTCCTACCATGGCTGGAAGTACGACGTCACGGGACAAGCCGTCGAGGTGCCGTCCGAGCCTGAGGGGTCGACGTTCTGCGCGCACGTCAAACTGACGTCCTACCCGTTGATCAAGATCGGGGACGTGCTGTGGACCTATATGGGTGACCCCGCGAACCAACCGCCGTTACCGGAATTCGAATTTGCTCTCGTGCCAGCCGAGCAGACCTTCACGTCCAAACGATGGCAGGAATGCAACTGGCTGCAAGCCTTCGAGGGCGGCATCGATTCCAGTCATGTGTCGTTCCTGCACTCCGCGGGGCTAAAGTCGGACCCGCTTTTCAAGGGCAGCAAGGGTAACGAGTACAACATGGCGGACCTCAAGCCGTTCTTCGAGGTCGCGGACTCCGAGGGTGGCTTATTCGTTGGAGCCCGCCGCAACGCAGACGCCGACCATTACTACTGGCGCATCACGCCGTGGGTGATGCCGTGCTTCACAATGGTGCCGCCACGAGGGGATCATCCCGTCCACGGCCACTTCTGGATTCCCATCGACGATGAGAACTGCTGGGCGTATTCGTTCGACTACCACCCTGTAAGACCGCTGACTTCGCGGGAAGTTCAGGCGATGAAGGACGGGCACGGTGTGCACAGTGCGAACATCCCTGGGACGTACCGCCCGCAGGCGAATAAGGACAACGACTATCTGATGGATCGCGCGGCGCAGAAGCGCGGCGACACCTACTCGGGCGTGCGGGGCATCGCAATCCAGGACTCGTCCCTGCAGGAGAGTATGGGGCCGATCGTCGATCGGACCAAGGAACGGTTGGTGTCCGCCGACAGCGGCATCATCAAGGCGCGGCAGAAGTTGAAGCGGGCGGCGGAAGCGTTGCGCGACAAGGGTGCGACACCTCCAGGTGTTGACCCTGAACATCATCGTGTTCGGTCTGCCGCCGTCGTACTCCCGCGTGACGCATCGTTCAGCGAGGCCTGCCGAGAAGATCTCAAGGTGCGCCAAGGCGTGCGGCAGACATCGGTATGACCAGTCCACTCCAGCCGATTTTCGGGAGCATTTGTGCGCGTGCGACATCGGCCGCCGAGATGCGATACCGAATCAACCGTCCGATCGCCGGTCGGAAAGGCGCGCGAGTCATTGCGCTCGACGGCGGTGCACGAGCGATCATCGAGCGGCTTTCACCTCAGCCGTGGGGACATGCACGCTTCCTGTTGGTAGCCGAAGTAACAGGGGATGCGGGGGAGCGGGGTTCGGTTTCGCTGCTCGACCCCGACGGTGCCGTCTCCAGTCTGGCGGAGGAACTCGCCGCCGCAGATGTGGTCGTCATGGTCGCCACCACCGCCGCGGATGCCGCTGCAGCAAGCATCATCGGTGCGGCGAGCACGGTTCGCGCCATCTCGACCGCCGGTGTCGTCGTCGGGAGAGGCGCCGCGGCGAGTCAGACAGTGGCCGTGCTGCGGCCTCACACGCGCGTACTCGTCGTCAGCGCTCACGAAGAAGACGTTTCCGATCTGCTCTCAGCGCTGCGAGCCTGAAAGGATCCGTCGTGGGCACGAACGTGAAACTCACTGACCTGCAGGACATGAAACTGCGAGGACAAAAGATCGTCGGTGTGGTGGCGTGGGACTACCAGATGGCACGGATAGTCGATCGTGCCGGCGTCGACTTGGTGTCGGTTGGTGACACTGTGGGAATCAACCTGTGGGGTCAGCCGAATCCGCTTGAAATCACCATGGATCAGATGGTCGTGGTGTGTCAGGCAGTGCGCCGCGGTGTCCGGCGCGCCTTGCTGTCCTGTGATTTCCCGTTCGGTCCGCTGCAGAACGGGCGAAAGAGTGCTGTGCGGGCGGCAATTCGTCTCGCAAAGGAAGGCGGCGTCGACATGGTGAAGCTAGACGGGGCATGCGAGCATCTAGATGCCGTCACGGCGGTGGCGCGTGCAGGGATTCCCGTGTTTGCTCAGTTCGGGATCACACCGCAGACTTCTCTCAAATACGGTGTGACGTATAGCGCCACACCGAGCGCCAAGGATGCGGTTTCAGACGAACTTCTCGACGAGATGGTTTGTGAGGCTCGTCGTCTCGCTGATGCGGGCGCGGTGCTGCTGAACTTCACGAATTCGGGACCCGTCGTTGGAGCGGCAGTGGCCGAGGCGGTGTCCATCCCGGTGCTCGGTGGATTCGGTGGCGGCCCGTGGCTGGACGGCCGGATCCGGATGGCCACGGCCGCCATCGGTTACAGCGTCGAAGGTCTCGACAGCCCACCAGATACCTATGCCAACGTCGCCCAGATCGCGCTGGACGCCATCACGGCGTATGCAGATGACGTGCGGGCTGCTCGCCAGATCAAGGGAGGTCTTTGACGTTGAGCGTGGCTTCGGCGAGGATCGATGGCATTGAAACGCGTTACTCGGTAGCAGGTTCGGGCCCGCCGCTGCTGATGTTCTCGCCCGGCGGCTTCGCCGCCTCCATGGACGCGTGGGAGAAGCACGGCCTCTATCGTCGAACGCGGATGCTGTCACAGTTGCAGGAGCGGTTCCAATGCATCACGTTCGACAAGCGTGAGGCCGGCGAGTCTGGCGGGCGCGTCGAGCGTGTCTCATGGGCTGATTACGTGAGACAGGGTGTCGGCCTGTTGGACCATCTCCGGCTGGGCCGAGTGCATATCATGGGTGCCTGCATTGGGTGTTCGATCGCGGCGTGCATGGCGAGCGCTCATCGCGGGCGGGTTGGGGGGATGGTGCTGTATTCGCCGGCCGGCGGCGTACGGTACCGGCGAAAGCAGCTCGAACGGTTCCGCGCCCACCTTGCCTACGCCGCGGAGCACGGGCTGGCCGGTGTTGCCGAACTGGCGGCAACGACCGACGGCAACTTCTCCTCAGACGCCAGACTGGGCCCGTGGGTCACCGTGTTGCGCTCCGACCCTGATTTCGCCGCGCAATACCGCGGTCTCAACGGCCTTCATTACCAGATCACTGTCGCGGCGATGGCGGCTCTGTTGTTCGACCGTGACACCGTGCCTGGCCCTGAAGCCGATGACCTACTGGTGTCGGACGTGCCCGCGCTCATCGTGCCGGGTGAAGATGCGTCGCATGCGCCCTCGGCGGCGCGTTATCTACAAGAGTGCCTTCCCATCAACGAGTATTGGGACGTTCCGGTCGCAGCCCAGACCGCCGAAACTGCGCCGGCGCGGGTCATGAGTTTTCTGGGGTCAGTTGCCCTTTGAGACGTGCTTTGCCGTTCGGCCGATATGGGTACGCATCACGGACGTCGCTTTGTCGACATCGCGCTTCTTGATCGCCGCCACAAACTGGCGGTGCTCCCGAATGCCTCGGATACCCATCTCGGGGTGTGACTGCTGGACGTGGCGCATCGAGAGCAGAGTGGGTCCGTGAAAAGATTCAGCCAGCATCGCGATTGCCTTGTTATGGCTGGCCTGGGCGACGCGTGCATGGAACTCCGCTGACAGTTCCATCGGATAAAAACCTTCTTTCAAAGCCGCGTCGCCCCGGTTGCAGATCTCTGTCAGTTCGTCGATGTCCTGTTCAGTCGCACGCTCGCACACGAGCGGGATGATTCCGATCTCGAAAACCTGCCGCGCTTCGGTCACATCTTTGTCGGTGAGGCCCGACAAGCTGAGCAGATCCTCGATGCCTTCACCGATACGCTGGCTCGTTGGCGCCGTCACAAACGCGCCGCCGTGGGCGCCGACCTTGATGCGCACCATGCCGTTCGCCTCGAGGCCGCGCAGTGCTTCGCGCACCGTAACCCGGCTCACCCCGAGCTTGTCGCCAAGTTCACGTTCGGCAGGCAGCCGGTCGCCCGGCCGCAGCTGACCTTCCCGAATCAACACACGTATCTGGTCGACAATCATCGCCGAGGCCCGCCCCGGACTGACCGGGCTGAACATCGAATCAGCCGGCGGTGGGGTCGTCGCGGGACTCTCGGATGCAGGCATGGCCCAATGATAAGGCCAAGATCGCCCGGCAGTGTGCGGCCGTCTGCCACTTGAGCGCTGGCGTGGCGTGGCCGCTTAGAGGTAGACGCCTCCTCGTAACAGTGGCACTAGCTTATCGCCTGTGTCATAACGCAGCGCCCCTCCGGTCGGTATGTCCAGGGCACGTACCTGCGCGGGCATCATCTGTTCCACAATCATACGAATCGTTCGCAGTTGATTCCCATGTGCCACAACCAATGTGACTGGCTGGTTCGCCAATCGACTGCTATCGCGGAATTCCAATAGGGCAGAACCCGTGTCATCAGTCGATCCGCCGCGAGCAGCGGCGGAAATCCCTGTGGCAGCTTGCCACGATTGCATGCGATTCACAGCCGTTCGCGTCGATGCGCATCCTTTCCGTCCCGTACCCCGTAGGTTGTTAACCGCAAGGTATTATGGTCAGTCCTTAATCTTTTGACTGGAGTACGACATGCCGAAGGTTGTGTTCATCGCTGTGGACGGAGTGCAGCGCGTGGTGGATGCGCATCCCGGCGAGTCGGTCATGGCCGCCGCCGTACGCAGCGGCGTCGCCGGCATCGTCGGCGAGTGTGGCGGAAACTGCAGCTGTGCCACCTGCCACATCTATGTCGACGAAGAGTTCGCTGTGTACCTCGGTGGGCCTGAGGAAATGGAAGAGGACGTGCTCGAACTCGGTGCTGCCGCCGAGCGGCGTGAGTCCAGCCGATTGTCTTGTCAGATCACGATGATCGAGTCGCTCGACGGCCTGATCGTTCACATCCCTGAGGAGCAGTGAGGGTGAGCGCAGGGACGTTGATCGTCGGTGCCAGTCAAGCAGGAATGCAACTGGCCCTTTCGCTTCGTGAAGCAGGAGAAGGCGCACCAATAACACTAGTGGGCGAGGAGCTGCACGCGCCGTACCAACGGCCCCCATTGTCGAAGTCCTACTTGCAAGGCGGCATCGGCTTCGACCAGCTACTACTCCGTGCCCCGACGTATTTGGCCGACCAGGACATTTCGGTACTCACGGGTGAGCTTGTCAATTGGCTTGAACTCGAGGGCGAGGGGCCGTCAGGAGTCGCGCTCACGGCGTCAGGAGAAACGCTGTGGTTCGACAAGTTGGCGTTGACTGTTGGCGCCAGTCCGCGACGACTGGCAGTGCCGGGCGCCGATCTCGAGGGGGTGATCTATCTCCGGACAGCGAATGACGCCGCGAAGCTGCGCCAGCTCCAGGGCGAAGCAGAATCCGTCGTCGTGGTCGGCGGCGGGTTCATCGGACTCGAAGCCGCGGCGGTTGCGCGTGCCCAAGGTAAAACGGTGACTGTTGTTGAGGCCGCCGATCGGTTGATGGGGCGAGCCGTGGCACCCGTGGTCTCCGGCTTCTACCTCGATGCGCACGCGCGCCGCGGTGTCACCATACGTCTGAACGCGGAAGTAGTGTCGCTGACCGGGCGGGATGCCCGCGTGCAATCGGTGGAATTGTCAGACGGCAGTAGCCTTCCCGCAGATCTTGTAATTATCGGTATCGGAGTCGTGCCACGGACCGAACTCGCGGACCAACTAAATCTCGTTTGTGACGGTGGCATTGTTGTCGACCGCTTCGCACGTACCAGCAATCCGAACGTCGTAGCGGCGGGTGATTGCACTGTTCAACCCGATTGGCGTACCGGCAGCGGCCAAGTGCGCTTGGAGTCGGTTCAAAACGCCATAATTCAGGCCAAAGCGGCTGCCGCGACATTGGCGGGCGGGGTGGAGTCAGACCTGCCGGTGCCGCGGTTCTGGTCCGAACAGTTCGATCTCAAGCTTCGCATCGCCGGCCTGTCGAGGGGACACGACTACTACATGGTTCGCGGCGCTCCCGAACGTGAGTCATTCTCCGTGCTCTATTACCACGACGACACATTGATGGCGGTTGACTCCGTCAACGCGCCAGGTGACTACATGGCAGTACAAAAGGCGCTCACCCAAGGATCCACAATCCGGGTCCAGGATGCCCGCGATGTCTCGGTTTCGCTTCGCGAACTGATCCGTCCCGCACCCGCGGAAGCTAGATGAATACGTCCTGGATCTTGATCGGTCGGCTCAAAATGTGTTGCGCCAGTGCGAACTCCAACAATTGCTCCAGCATTGGCCGGTTCACCTCAATACCATAGGGCAGCGGGTCTGCGCCCGTCGTCTTCATCACCTCGGCGTACATCCGATCGGTTGGGCTGGTCACCCGTCCGTCGGAGAGCCGAGCGACATAGCGCTCCTTAGCTTTACTGAATGCTGCGTACACTGCAGCCGCAGCGTCCGGGTAGTGCTGCAGCACCTCGTCCTTTAGGACGATGAGGTGGTTGATGGGGTAGAACGAACGATCACGCAAGGCGCTGATTGCGGCACCGTGGGGGTCGGCGATCAACGGCGCGACATCAGGATGGTCGACGTCGACGCCGATGACCGCATCGATTTCGCCTGCGATCAGCATATCGGCCAGGTCTGCGCCGGGGCCGGCGGAGACCACGTTGGGCGGAGGGACGTACGACTCCACGTGTTCGTCGCCGGAAAGCAGCCAAGTCACTCGGTCGAGGTCGACGTCGTGCTCCGAGGCGAGAATGCCGCGCGCCCACACACCGGTGGTGACGGTATACCCGCGGTTGACGCCAACCCGCCGGCCTTCGAGGTCTTTCGGGTGTCGGATCGTCGAGTGCCGGTTGTACAGGATGGCCCCGTGGTGAAATCCCCGCACGAGAAAGACTGGTAAGGCGGTGAAGGCGACACCGTGTTCACGTGCGGTCAGGTAGGTGGTTAGCGCCATCTCGCTGACGTCGAACTCGAGGTGACGAACCATTCGGCGGAACCCGTTGACCAACAAGGGTATTTCCTCGAACTTCAGTTGAAATCCTGCAGGAGCTACCGTGCCGTCCTTGACGGCTTGGTTGGCTCCTTGAGAGCGCGTCAGGGTGGTCAGCACGCGGCGGTTTTCGGGCATCAGTCTCCGGGCTCTGGCGGCTTGGTGCATGTTGGTAAATTGGCATGACCATTGTGTCACTGTCGCTCCGGGCCGTGGCACGTCATGCCATCATTCGGAATCATGACCGCGGCACAACAGGCAATGTGCGGATCGCCCTGTGGCGAGCGCGGCCGTCTTAGACTTAGGCCACGGCTTTGAGCACATCGCGCTGATGCTGAGAGCAGCGTATCCGGATCGTGTCGCGGAGTGTGTTGCCCAACGATCATTCCCGAGGGTCGAAGGTCAGGCGGCGATGTCAACGCCTTGGAAAAGGGCAGTTACCGGCAATGGCGGCCGATGATGCAGATGGTAAATTGGCATGACCATCGTGCCATAAGGTGATTGCGAGGATGAGTTGGTCGAGCGCGTTCTGGCTGCTGTACGTACGGCGCCGAACACCACTGAGTTGCGGGACTTGCCCCTGCCGGAACTGTCCGATGATTCCGCGCTGCTGAAGGTGGAGGTCGCCGGGATATGCGGCACAGATGTCAAGATGTATTCCCAACCGCCGTTCGACGAGCCGGTGATCATGGGCCACGAGAACGTCGGCATCATCGCCGCGGCGGGAAAGAAGTTCACGCGGTTGCACGGTGTGGGGGAAGGCGACCGAATCTTCGTCGAGCATTACGTTGGTTGCTATCAGTGCGAATGGTGCCGGATCGGCGAGTACCGCCACTGCGAGGCAACCGACTGGCGAACGAACGCCGATGCGCGCAGGTACGGCTACACCTCAGCCAACAACGCCGGAACGCTGTGGGGTGGCTTCTCCGAATACATGTACTTGCCGTGGAATGCCGTGGTACACAAGGTGCCCGACAGTGTCGATGCTGAACTGGCCGGTCTCGTTACTCCCTTGTCGAACGGCATCGAGTGGGCACTGATCGCCGCAGGTGTCGGTTACGCCGACACTGTCCTGATTCAAGGACCGGGCCAGCAGGGACTGTCGCAAGTCGTGGCTTGCAAGCAAGCCGGCGCGTCCCAAATAATCGTTACGGGCGCTTCGCGGGACCAGGCTCGCCTGGACCTCGCGCTGGAACTCGGTGCAGACGAGGTCATCGACATCGACGCCGAAGCTCCCCACGACCGGATAATGGACCTGACCAACGGGCGCGGCGTCGACTTCGTACTCGACTGCACCTCGCGGGCTGGTGTGGGACCGGTGTTACTCGGCATCGACGCCTTGAAACGCCGTGAGGGCACATTGCTCATCCAGGGGGAACTCGCTGCGTTCCCCGATTTTCCGGTGAAGAAGCTCACGGAGAAGGCCATCACGATCAGAAGCGCACGCGGCCATAGTTACCGTGCGTGTGAGCTCGCACTCGAACAGCTTGCTTCGCACAGGTTTCCGCTGGAGCGGCTGTCCACGCACAAGTTCGCGCTCGATCAGGTCGACAGGGCTATCCGAGCGCTGGCTGGTGAGACAGAGGACGCCGACGTGATCCACATTTCGCTGATGCCTTGGCTGGGAAAGGAGTCCTGACGGTGTCCGTGGTCGTTCGCAATCCGCCTCGCGCCCATCCCGCGGTGCGGGACGAACTCGCCCAGTTCGGAGTTGCGACCATTCATGAAGCACAGGGCCGCACCGGGCTGCTCGCT
Source organism: Mycobacterium lehmannii (assembly GCF_002245535.1). GTDB lineage: Bacteria > Actinomycetota > Actinomycetes > Mycobacteriales > Mycobacteriaceae > Mycobacterium > Mycobacterium lehmannii. The sequence continues at coordinate 353,376 of NZ_NKCN01000002.1, forward strand.
GCGTACATGAGGCCGATCTACACCGGTGCACGGGTCTGCGGATCCGCGGTGACTGTCAGTGTGCCGTCAGATGACAACTGGATGATCCATGTGGCGGTGGAGCAGTGTCAGGCAGGCGATGTCCTGGTGGTCGCTCCCGAAGAGCCCTCGGAGTACGGGTATTTCGGTGAATTGCTGGCCACGGCACTCGCGGCCCGGGGTGTCGGTGGTCTGATGATCGACGCCGGATGCCGGGACGTCAATGAACTCGCCGCCATGAAGTTCCCGGTCTGGTCAAAATGTGTCTCAGCACAGGGCACGGTTAAGAAACGCCTTGGTTCGGTCAATATTGGGATCACTTGCGCCGGCGCCTGGGTGGAACCGGGTGACGTCGTTGTCGGCGACGACGACGGTGTCGTCGTCGTCCCCCGCACGGAGGCCGCTGCCGTCGCAGCGGCCTCCAAGCTGCGCGAGACCAGGGAAGCCGCGAACCGGAAGCGTTACATGCGTGGTGAACTCAGCCTCGACGTCAACAACATGCGCGGCGACCTTGCCCGCGCGGGGTTACGCTATGTCGACTACGAGGACGCCGTGCGGTGATCATTGACATCCACGGTCACTACACCACGGCACCGCCGGCGCATCAGGCGTTTCGTGACCAACAGCTCGCGGCCTTGGAAGATCCCAGCGTGCCCGCGCCGGCAGCGGTGAGGATCGGTGACGACGAGCTCCGAGAGAGCGTCGAGAACAATCAGCTGCGCGTGCTTCGCGGGCGAGGTGGTGATCTGATGCTGTTCTCGCCGAAAGCGTCCGGGATGGAGCACCATATAGCCGACCAGGCCACCGCCACCTCTTGGGCCCGTGCGTCCAACGACCTGGTCCACCGTGTGGCGCAACTTTATCCCGACGCTTTCGCGCCAGTGGCTCAGTTGCCGCAGACGCCTTGTGGAGACCTGCGTGCGGTGGTCGACGAGCTACGACGTTGCGTGGATGAACTCGGTTTCGTCGGGTGCAACGTCAACCCGGACCCGACGGCCGGGTACTGGACCACGCCCCCGATGACGGACGAATACTGGTACCCGCTGTACGAGGCCATGATCGAGTTGGAAGTGCCTGCGATGGTGCATGTTTCGACCTCGTGTAATCCAAACTTCCACACGCTCGGCGCGCACTACCTCAACGCTGACACGAGCGTTTTCATGCAGTTCGTGCAGTCTGACTTGTTCCAGCGATTTCCGAAGCTGACCTTTGTGATCCCGCACGGAGGTGGCGCCGTCCCGTACCACTGGGGCCGTTACCGCGGCTTGGCGGCTCGGCTGGGCAGACCAGACCCAAGCGAACTCCTGGAAAATGTGTACTTCGACACTTGCGTCTATCACCAGGCTGGAATCGATCTGCTGCACCGGGTGATCGGTCCGGCGAACCTGCTCTTCGCGTCCGAAATGCTCGGCGCGGTTCGCGGAGATGACCCGGACACCGGAGTCGCATGGGACGACACGCTCGTCTACATCAACGAACTCGATTTGAGTGAGAGAGAACACCACGCAGTGGTGGAGGGTAACGCGCGCAGGGTGTATCCCCGGCTGGACCGGCATTTGGCCAGTAAAGATCTCGCCGGCACCGGATCCGCCGTAGCCGACGTCCGCTTCGGATGAGGGGACGGGCGACACGGAAAGGTCTCGCTCGGAGCGGGGCGCAACCAACAAACAGAAGGAGCCGAGAGTCGGTGAGCACGATCCCAGAGCTCGACGTCGATATCTTCTCCGACGAGGTGTTGCGTGATCCGTTTCCCACCTACGCGCGCATGCGTGAGCTAGGGCCGGTCGTCCGTCTGACCGCTAATGGCGTGCTCGCGGTGGCGCGGTATGCCGAAGTGCGGGCAGTCCTCATGGACCACACGCGATTCATATCCGGCAAAGGTGTCGGCTTCAACAATCAATTCAACGAGGTCCGTAGACACAGCGTCATCGCGTCCGACCCGCCACGCCACGAGATGCTACGCGGTGTTCTCCACGATCGTTTGGGGCCTCGTTCAATTCGCAGTGTGGAGCAGATCATTCGGCCCAGAGCTCAATCGCTTGTCGACGAGATGACCAGAAGAGGGTCCTTTGATGCGGTGACCGACTTCAGTCAGGTCTTTCCCGTAGAGGTCGTCGGAGAGCTGATCGGCCTCCCCGTTGATGCTCGCTCGGAGTTGCTGCGCTGGGCCAGCGGTGCGTTCAACGCCTTTGGCCCGCCGGGTGATCGCACCTCGGCAGGCCTGGCCGACATCGCCGAGCAGTTCGAGTACATCCGCAACGTCGCAACGAGGGACCAACTGGCCCCGGGCAGCATGGGTGCCGCGGTATACGAAGCGGCCGACGCTGGGGTCATCCCCGAGGAGTACTGCCTGCACCTACTTTCGGCGTACCTTACGGCGGGGATGGACACGACCGTCAATGCGCTTGGGGCGATGGTGTGGCTGCTCGGGACGCATCCTGAGCAGTGGCACGAACTCCGCGGGTTACCCCACCGGGTCAACGCCGTCGTGAATGAGGTGTTGAGGATCGAAGCACCTGCGCAGCTCTTCTCCCGTGTCGCAGCGGTGGACGCCGAGGTAAGCGGAATTGAGATCGCCGCGGGTGAGCGGGTTGCTGTCATCTATGGAAGCGGCAATCGCGATGACCGCCAGTATCCCGAGCCAGACAAATTCGACATTCACCGAAACGCCGCGGGTCATCTGACCTTTGGAACCGGTCTTCATGCCTGCGCGGGTCAGGTGTTGGCCCGGATCGAGCTCCAGGCGGTATTAGAATCGATGATCGAGCGCGTCGAGACGATCACGATTGGCGAGCCCATCCGCAAGCTCAACAACGTGTTGCGTGGATTCCTTAGTGTCCCTGCGATTTTCACGCCCGCTGCGGTCAAGAATCCAGTACTTTCCGGAGAATCGGCGTGATCGGCAGTCGCCACAGCCATATCTATGTCGATGGTGTCTGGCGGGAGTCCGATTCCGATGCCTTCATCGACCTCACCGATCCGGCCACCGAGGACTGGGTCGGGAGCGTTCCAGACGGGAGCCCCGCCGATGTGGCGTCAGCGGCGATGGCGGCGCACGCCGCGCTGCGGGAGTGGGCCGAAGCGCCATCCAAAGATCGTGCAGCCCTGATCGCCGCGCTGGCCGACCGTTTCAATGAACGACGGGAGGAGATCGCGCACCTCGTGACGGCCCAGAATGGAGCCGTAATCTCGAGGTCACGTCGTACCAATGGCACTCGTCCCATAGCTCTCTACCGTCACTATGCCGAGGAAGCCGAATCGTTCGAGCCCGAAGTTGCCAGTGCCGACGGGAAGAACATCGTCAGGCGTGAACCGGTGGGCGTCGTCGGGATCATCATCCCGTGGAATGCTCCCCAGTCACTATTAGCCCACAGGCTGGCTCCGGCTCTCGCCGCAGGGTGCACAGTCGTCGTGAAACCTGCGCAGGAAACACCTTTGGACTCATTGCTCATCGGAGAGCTCGCTGCGGCAGTCGGATTCCCTCCCGGTGTGATCAACGTCGTCACCGGTGGCCGCACGACAGGGTCCGCGGTGGTTGACGATCCGAACATAGACATGGTGTCCTTCACGGGTTCCACGGATGCCGGTCGCGTAATCGCCTCGCGTGCAGGGCATTTGTTGAAGCCGGTCGTAGCGGAGCTGGGTGGGAAGTCGGCGGCCGTGTTGCTCGACGATGCGGACCTCGAGCTCTTCTCCGACAACTTGGTCACCACCTGCTTGCCGAATACGGGGCAGGTCTGCTACTCGTGCACGCGTGTCATCGCGCCTCGCGCACGCTTCAGCGATGTACTCGAGGTCGTCACATCATGCTTGGCCAGTGCTCAGGTGGGTGACCCGCTGGATCCAGGGACAGTCTTTGGTCCGCTTGTCAGCACGGCGCAGCGTGCACGTGTCGAGGACTACATCGACTCGGCTCGTGCCGAAGGAGCTCGGGTGATCCTCGGGGGTGGCCGTCCGTCCATTGCGACCGGCTTCTACGTCGAGCCCACGGTGATCGTCGACGTGGACCGTACGATGCGCGTGTTCCGCGAAGAGATATTCGGGCCCGTGCTGGTCATGGTTCCTCATGACGGAGATGAGGACGCGACACGAATGGCCAATGATTCGTCATTTGGGCTTGGCGGTGCGGTGTTCAGTCGTGACGTTGAGCGTGCGACGGCGGTGGCGCGCAATATGCATACCGGGCGCATCTCGATTAACGCGCGGAGCCACGGTGTCTCCGACCCGGCCGAGGGATACAAAGACAGCGGAGTCGGCGGCTCGCTCGATATCTCCTCCCATCTTCGACTCAAGTCCATTGCCGGGGTGGCCGACGTCGACCGGCATGCGAAAAGCGCTCGGCAGTAAGGAGGGCTTGCCTGGCAACACTTGCGCGAACCCCATCAACCCTGTCCATAACGTCGATGACGTTGCCGCCAAAAAGGGAAGGTCACATATGACAACCACAGTTCGCGATATCAGCATCATCCGCGCTGCCGTCGACCGTATCCAAACCGCTTTCGTGACAGGGCAACCAGCATTACCGGTGCGCACGCTGATCGGCGCGGAGGACATCGATTCGGCGTATGCGGTTCAGCAGGAGTTCAACGCTCGCCGGGTGGCGGCGGGAGGAGTGGTAATCGGTCGAAAGATCGGCCTGACTGCTCCTTCAGTACAGCAACAACTCGGCGTCGACCAACCGGATTTCGGTGTCCTATTTGCGGACATGGACGCATCCGGCGACACGCTCGTTCCCTATCGAAAATGTTGCAGCCCAAGGTCGAAGCCGAAGTCGCCTTCGTACTCGCGGAAGATATCGACAGAGATGTGTCAAGCGAAGATCAAATTCGAGGATCGATTCGCTACGCCGTTGCGGCACTGGAGATCGTGGACAGCCGCATAGCGAATTGGGACCTGAGTATCGCTGACACCGTGGCGGACAACGCCTCCAGCGGGCTGTTCGTTCTGGGGGAGAACCGGCTGGAAATCGACGAATTCGAGCCCCGGGACGTCGTCATGCGAATGTCGGCCGATGGCGTTCCGGTATCAGCGGGCTCTGGGGCGGCCTGTCTGGGTGACCCGATCCTTGCATTGATGTGGTTGGCCAGGACAGCTGCTGCGTACGGGCAGCCACTTCGCGCTGGCCAGATCGTTCTTTCGGGAGCGCTTGGACCCATGGCCGCGGTCAGGCCCGGCGTTCATGTCGAAGCGGAGATCGAGCCTCTGGGAACGGTTTCCGCCACGTTCTCAGAGGCATGATGGCACTGACGAAAGTCGCCATCATCGGTTCGCGGAAAATGGCACCGACCTAATGCAGAACATCATGCGCATTACCGCGGTACGGGACGTCGCCGGGATCGTGAGCATCGATCCCGCTCGCAGGCGTCGCAAGGGGACAGGTCAGTGTTCCAATAACCCGTGAGGGCCTACAGCGCCTGATTGCGATGTCTCATTTCAACGAGATCGACATCGTGCTATGGAGAAGCGAGGTTTGATCGTGCGCCTCGGCGTCGGTGGTCGTCTACCGCGTTCGTCGCTGTAGCGCCTATTCGTCGAACCCTTCATCTGGGATCGCAAACACCGCCCGTGCGTTTTCGTTGAGATTGGCGAATCCATCGATAGTCACCTGCTTCACACGCATCTCGTTGTCAGCTATGTGAATCAGCCACGTGCGAAAGGCAGACCCGGTGAATTCTTCGCTGACTAACGAGGGTGCTTTCCAGCGTCGAAAGTAGAACTCAAGATGGGTCGTCAGCTCGACCACACCTTCCTTCGCCGGGATGTAGGAAAGTACGTGGCGCAGTTCCAGGCGTTCGTCGAAGATCCCGGCCCGTTGGTCAAGGTACGTCTGCAGACCATCGCGGCCTTTCCACTGGTAACCACCACGAAAGCCGATCTGAAAGTCGTCGGTGAGGACCGCCGCGAACATCGGTTCGGCATTCCGCTGCTTCTCCATGCTTAGGAATGCGTCGACGGTGGCAATGAAGCCAGGCAAATCTGGGGCGCCGCTGGGCATTTCACTGTCGGCTTCCACTTCTTTGGATGTCATCAGCCGAGATTGCGGGCTAGCTCGGCGGCGGCGTCTGTGAGGGCAGTGCGAGCTTTGCGGATATCCGAGGGCCGGAATCGATAACTGGGCGCTGACGCATTGAGTGCCAGCCTCATCTGGGAACCTCCTACGGGTACGGCCACGGCAACAGATGCGACGCCTTCCTCACTTTCCTGGTTGCTGGTCGCAAACCCACTTTTCCTGATCTCTGCCAATTGAGCGCGCAGTTCGGTGAGGGTACGCACGGAATGCTCGGTGAGTGGCTCCAAATGTGGGTCGGGATACAACTGGTCAAGCTCGTCATCGGATAGTCCGGCGAGTAGGACCTTACCTGTCGACGTGCAGTGTGCAGGACGTGTAGTACCCAAACGCGATATCACTCGAACAGCAGAAGGGCTTTCGAGTGCCGCGATGAAGCGAACGAGCCTGCCGTCCAACGTTCCTACGTGCACGGTTTCTTGCAACGTGTCTGCGAGGTGGCGCAGAATCGGCGCGGCGGTGCGTGGTATGTCCATCCTGGAGTGGACAGCGAACGCCACGTTTGTCAAGGACGGTCCGGGCTGGTATGCCCTGCTGATCGGATCTTGGCGGACAAACCCGCGGTACTGAAGCATCGATAACAGGCGATGCGCGGTCGACGAAGCGACGTGCAGGTACTCGCTGGCGTCAGTGAGCCGGATCTCAGAGCGGTCTCCTAGGAGGAGGATTAGGCGAAGAGCGTTATCGACAGACTCGATCGGATATTGCGGGAGCTTTCCGGTGCTGTCGTGCTGCATGCCCGCGACTGGAGGTTTCTGCATGACAGAGACCTTACCGCGGTGAAAGCCGAATGCAGCTCGAAGAATCGCGACGCTCGGGCGTCGGCGGCGAAATGTCGCCTCCCGCACAACACCTGGCACCGCCGTCGGCCCGGGCGGTCCGCAGACTTGCTTCCCACGCGGCGTCGTCGATGACCAGTCCAATCCGGGGGTAGCGCAGGATCTCCAACGACATCTGCTCGGCCAGTACCGTTGGCAGCTGCTGGCATCCCACGCTTGCGCGTCGGTACCGGGCCGCAGTCGTTTTCGTTACGGGCCCTCGCTGACTCGTCGCAAATCCCGTCGGTACGGCGACATACTGCCCGCGCGGGGGACGCCGCGTAGTGGGCGTTTCATGGGAGGCAACGAAGAGGGCTGCGCGGCAGTTCGACGTGTCAGCGAGGCCGGTTGACTCCACCGGCAAATAGACGGCATACTCTCTGCTAGACAGAGTCGAGTTCTACATAACAGTGAAGGCGCCTTCGTCAAGGATCGGGTCCCGTCGCTGAGTCATGGAGTTGAAGATGCAGGATCACGGTGAGGTGTTGGCGGCAGTACGCACTGGCATGATTCCGGCGCACGTGTACAACGACGAGCAGATTTTCTCGCTCGAGAAGGAGCGGCTGTTCAGTCGGGCGTGGTTGTTCGTCGCGCACGAGTCCGAAATTCCGCAGCCGGGCGACTACGTGGTCAGGCAAGTACTACAGGACTCGTTCATCGTCGCTCGGGATTCTGCAGGCGAAGTCCGCGTGATGTTCAATATGTGCCTCCATCGCGGTATGCAGATTTGTCGGGCGGAGATGGGGAACGCGTCGAATTTCAGATGCCCGTACCACGGGTGGTCGTACCGCAACGACGGCCGCATTATCGGACTGCCTTTTCACCAAGAGGCCTATGGAGGAGACGCGGGGTTCAACAGGACGGGTCAGACCCTCTTGCCAGCGCCGAGTGTGGCCAGTTACAACGGGTTGATCTTCCTGTCGATGGATCCTGACGCAGAATCGCTTGAAGACTACCTGGGTGATTTCAGGTTCTATCTCGATTTCTACACCAAGCAGGGCCCCAACGGTCTCGAGGTGCAGGGTCCTCAGCGTTGGCGCGTAAAAGCGAACTGGAAGATCGCAGCTGAGAATTTCGCCGGGGACATGTACCACACGCCGCAGACGCACACGTCGGTGGTCGAGATCGGCCTGTTCCGAGAGCCGAAGGCTCACAAGCGCAAAGACGGCGCAACCTATTGGGCGGGCAGAGGTGGGGGAACCACATACAAGCTGCCTGAGGGGAGTTTCGAAGACCGGATGAGCTATGTCGGCTACCCGGAGGAAATGATCAGTCGTGCCAAGGCTACCTGGACCGAGCAGCAGCGACAGGTCGTGGGCGCCGACGGGTTCATGATCTCGGCGGCGACGTGCTTTCCGAACATCAGTTTCGTGCACAACTGGCCGAAAGTCGAGGACGGCGAGCACGTCTTACCGTTCATTTCGATTCGGGTATGGCAGCCCATCAGCGAGAACGAGACTGAGGTGCTGTCCTGGTTTGCGGTGGATTCTGATGCCCCGGAAGCGTTTAAGGCGGCCTCATACAAGGCTTATTTGATGTGTTTCGGCTCGACGGGAATGTTCGAACAAGACGATGTCGAGAACTGGGTTTCGCTGACCAACACCGCGGGGGGGTCGATGGCCCGCCGACTGCGGCTAAACAGCCGGATGGGGCTGCTCGCAGACGATGCCCGGGTGGTCGACACCCTAAGCAGCGCTCAGTTCCACGGGCCTGGATACGCTCAGCTCGGTTACAACGAGAACAATCAACGGCAATTACTGAGGCTCTGGGCTGACTACCTCGACATGCCGCCGCTGCGAGTCGACCCGGCTACTGTGCTCACCGACAACCCGCAAGGTATTGAGCCAATGGTGCAGACCAATGGCCGGGCCGTCGCCGGTATCGACGCAGAGTCGGCTCCGACGTCGGTGATGCTGTGACCGTCAACGATCAGCGCACTGGTCGACCGATGGCCCCATCGGTACTCGGTGCGCACGCCGCCCGCGCCCAACGTGTGGGGGAAGCCTTGCCGTTCGACGACTCTCGCCATCTGGAGGCGCATCGCTTCCTCGTCAACGAGGCGTACCTTCTCGATGCCCAAGACTACGACAGGTGGCTGGGTGTTCTTACCGAGGACATTCACTATTACATGCCGGTGCGGATCACCACCGCCGCCGGCGCCGGATTCGATAGCTCAGCAGGAATGGCGCATTTCGACGAGAACAAATACTCACTCAGTCGCCGCGTTGCCCGATTCGCCACCGAGCATGCCTGGACTGAGGATCCGCCGTCGCGTCTGCGTCACTTCATCACCAACGTGCGCACATTCCTCACCGACGACGCCAACCACCTCGCGGTCGACAGCGCTGAGTTGTTGTTCCGCAGCCGCGGCGACGTCAATGAGTCCACGCTCCTTTCATGCGGTCGTGAGGATCTCCTACGTCGCGATGGCAACGCCCTCAAACTCGCCCGGCGCACAATCGCCGTCGATGAATCAGTGCTTCGAATGCAGAATCTGGCGGTATTCCTATGAGCTCGAATCGACCCGGCGAGGGCGCGCAGTCACCACCACAATCGGCGTGCGAGGAACTGTCGACGCTGCTGGCCGGGGCGACCGGCGAGGCACTCAACATCGCCAACGAGTTCGCAGAGGTCGTCGTGCGCCGAGTGACCACTCGCAACGGAGCTCGGCTGTTGATTCAGGCGCCAAAATCGGCGCAGTGGGTGTCGCTGGATGCCTTGGAGATCGAGGCGTTGACCTGGCAGAACCCGGCCACCTTAGCGGCCATGGTGGGGAACGCAGGGGCTCCATTGATTCTGGGCGACGAGGTATGACTGGCTGGCTGGCGGGCAAACGCGCATTGATCGTCGGAGCAGGTTCGGGTATCGGTCGGGCCACCGTCGACGCGTTCCTGAACGAGGATGCCCAGGTCGCCGTGCTCGAGTACGACAGCGATAAGTGCGCGGCGCTGCGCCAGCAGCTGCCCGACATCCCAGTAATCGAGGGCGATGCGACCACCCACACCGCCAACGACGAAGCTGTGCAGGTCGCTGCCGACGCGTTCGGCGGACTCGACACATTGGTGAACTGCGTGGGGATCTTCGATTTCTACCGCCGTATTCAGGACATCCCCGCCGAGCGACTCGACCAGGCTTTCGACGAGATGTTTCGCATCAACGTCCTGAGTCATATCCACTCAGTCAAGGCAGCAGTGCCGGCACTGATGGGCCAGGACGGCGCCTCGATCATCCTCACCGAGTCCGCTTCATCATTTTATCCAGGACGCGGCGGCCTGCTGTATGTGGCGTCGAAGTTCGCGGTGCGTGGCCTCGTCACCGCACTGGCTCACGAACTCGCGCCGAGGATCCGTGTGAACGGTGTCGCCCCAGGGGGAACGTTGAACACCGACCTGCGCGGACTCGACAGCCTCGACCTTGGCGCCCGCCGTCTGGATGCTGCACCCGACCGGGCACGCGAATTGGCAGCTCGCACACCGCTGAACGTGGCGCTATCGGGTCACGACCACGCGTGGAGTTACGTCTTTCTCGCTTCGCACCGCTCCCGCGGGCTTACCGGCGAAACGATCCGCCCCGACGGCGGTTTCAGCCTCGGACCTGCACACCAGCGCAATTGAACCCGACCAACCCAGGGAAGGAAAGCACATGGACGGAGTCATAAAGGCTAACCACGCCGTATGTCAGGGATACGCGAACTGTGTCGTAGCCGCCGATGACTATTTCGATATCGACGATCGGGGACTCGTGTTGGTCCGGAAGACGGAGGTCCCTTCCGCGGACAGGACCCGGGTCGAGGAGGCTGCGCGCAGCTGTCCGGTGGCAGCGTTGGAAGTCGTAGACGAATGACGTCACGGGTCGTCATCGTCGGCAGTTCTGTCGGCGGGGTCCGCACGGCCCAGGCGCTGCGATCGCAAGGCTACGACGGCGACGTCGTCCTCGTGGGCGAGGAAACTACACTGCCCTACGACAAGCCGCCACTATCCAAAGCGTTGCTTGCGGGTACGAGTGACATCGCCGCTGCGACGTTACTCACCAGAGAGGCTGCCGCCGCCGACGCCATCGAGCTGCGCCTCGGCCGCCGCGCGATCGGAGTGGATGTCGCAGCGTGTCAGGTGGAGTTCGCCGATGATGAGCCCCTGCACTACGACCACCTGGTGGTGGCCACCGGAGCGAGCGCGCGACCATCCCCGTGGGGCCAGGGACCGGGCGTTCATGTGCTCCGCACCCTAGAGGACTGTCTGCGGCTAAGAGCCGACCTCGTCGCCGGTGCCCGCCTCGTGGTGATCGGGGCAGGATTTATCGGGGCTGAGGTCGCATCAACCGCGCGTTCACTGGGGCGGCACGTGACGGTTATCGACCCGGTGCCGGTGCCGATGAGCCGAGTGCTCACCGAAGAGATCGGCGGGTGGTTCGTCGATTTGCATCGAGACCACGGAGTGCACACGCGATTCGGCGTCGGTGTCGAGAATATTGCGGGGGAGCGCGGCAACTTTGAGGTCCGCCTCACGGACGGGACCGTCGTTGAAGCCGACACAGTGGTGGTGGGCATCGGCGCCGTTCCGAACGACGGCTGGCTGATGTCGTCGGGACTGGTCGTCGATGATGGCCTGGTCTGCGACGAGTTCTGTCGTGCCGTCACGTCAGAGAACGTCTACGCAGTCGGCGACGTGTCGCGTTGGTTTCATCGCGCCCGCGGGGTGATGATGCGCATCGAACACTGGACAAACGCGGTCGACCAGGCCTCTTGCGTCGCGCACAATATCTCGCACCCCGATGATCTGCGCTGCTACGAGCCCGTCGAGTACGTCTGGAGCGACCAGTACGACTGGAAGATCCAGTTTTGCGGTCAAACAACTCACCTCAGTGAGCCACTCGTCGTCGGAGATCGGTCGTCCGACAATCGATTCACAGCGCTCTACCCCGATGGCGAGCAACGACTGAGCGGCGCTGCGGTCGTGAACTGGCCTCGAGCACTGATCGAGTGCAGGCGTGCCCTGCAGGCCGGCAGCGATCTCGACAGTGTGCGGGGGAAGCTCGAATTGTTGACGAACCCACCCGACACCGCCGCGACGCGATCACCATAGCGCGGCCACACCCGCCGCCGCATCGGACGTGGCACCGTACGTCCACCGAAGATGCTCGCTGCGATGTCGCAATCTTAATTCGACAACGTCTCACCAGCGGGGAAAACGGCCCTCAAGATCAACACCTTGCCGTTATCTCGCCTCACCCGATCTCGAGTTGCTCCCCAGCGCCAACAGTGTCCTCATTGTGTTGTGCACCGATCCGAGATGACTAGCGGAGCTGGCGCGACTCGGCGCGGGGCCGCCGACGTGCTGGCTGAAGAAAGATAGTCTTTCCGCAGATCGGCGCGCGAGCAGCTCAACGAACACGCTCGCAAGTCCATCCGGGAGCACCCGCGACCACCACGAAAGACGGCACCCGATGACCTGGATGGCGGCGGAGTCGGCGAATTCGTCTAGCGTGCTGCAGAACTCGACCTTTCGCCCCTCTAGGGATACTGACCCAAGAGGTCAGCTCAGTGCGGCCCGTGCGCTATTGACGCGACCGGCGGGTGCCGATAATCTCTAATTGACAGAGTGTCATTCTGCAAACCAGAGAAGGTAGCTAATGTCCACCGCCGAGAGTTCAGAGCTGCGCGAATTCGACGTCGAGCTCGAGGCTGCCAACTTACGTGGGCAGTGGATATACGACGAAATGCTGGAAAGCGTCGTCGGCGGCCCCAAGCCCGCCGGTGTTCCCTTTCTGTGGCGATGGGGCGATGTTCACGCGAAGCTTCTGAAGTCGTGCGACGTGATGCCCGAAAGTTTGACGGCGCGACGCAATCTCTCGTTCATCAATCCGGATGCCCGGGGGACCACGCACACCATGAACATGGGCATGCAGATGCTCAAGCCCGGCGAGATCGCCTATGCGCACCGCCATACCATGGCAGCGCTGCGGTTCGCTATTCAAGGCGGCCCCGGCCTGATTACTGTGGTGGACGGCGAGCCGTGCCAAATGGAGGACTACGACCTCGTCTTAACCCCTCGCTGGACATGGCACGACCACGAGAACGCCACTTCGGAGAACGTCGTGTGGCTCGACGTGCTCGATATCGGATTGGTGCTCGGACTCAATGTGCCCTTCTATGAGTCCTACGGCGAGAAGCGCCAACCTCAACGCGACGAGCCGGGAGAGCATCTCGCCGACCGCGGGGGCCTGCTGCGCCCTGCGTGGGAGCAGGTCAAGACGGCGAACTTTCCATTCCGCTATCCCTGGCGCGACGTCGAGCGGCAGCTCCAGCGGATGGCGGGCCTTGCGGGCAGTCCCTACGACGGCGTCGTCCTGCGGTATGCCAACCCCGTCACAGGCGGATCGACCATGCCGACGCTCGATTGTTGGGTGCAATTGCTGCGGCCCGGCCAGCGGACCGACGCCCATCGCCACACGTCGAGTGCCGTGTACTTCGTCGTGCGTGGCGAAGGGACAACGGTCGTCGACGACGTGGAACTTGACTGGGGGCCCCACGACAGTTTCGCGGTGCCCAACTGGAGCACCCATCACTTCGTCAACCGGTCGACGGAAGATGCCGTGCTGTTCTCGGTCAACGACATCCCCACACTCAAGGCGCTCGATCTGTACTACGAAGAGCCCGAGCTGTCATTGGGGGCGCACCCGTTTCCCCCAGTCCCCGCCAACCTCCGAGCCCGCTGACGTTTCACCGGAAAGGTAATGCCTGTGCCTGACACGAAGTTGACTGTTGATGACATCACCGGGGTCGTCGGCATCATTCCTACACCCTCCATCCCGACGGCCAACCAGCCCGACACAACATTCTCCGTGGACCTCGACGAGGCGGCGACGCTTGCCGACTCGATGGTCCGCGGCGGGGTCGACGTGCTCATGACCACAGGCACCTTCGGCGAATGTGCCTCGCTGACATGGGACGAGTTGCAAAGCTTCGTCGCCACCGTGGTCGATGCCGTCGCGGGCAGAATCCCGGTTTTCGCTGGAGCGACGACGCTAAACACCCGCGATACGATCACTCGAGGTCGTCGCCTCGGCGAGCTCGGCGCCGACGGTTTGTTCGTCGGTCGTCCGATGTGGCTGCCCCTCGATGACGCCGGAATTGTGCGCTTCTATCGCGATGTGGCCGAGGCATTGCCGAACCTTGCACTGGTGGTCTACGACAACCCGGGCGCCTTCAAGGGAAAGATCGGGACCCCGGCATACGAGGCGCTTAGCCAGATACCACAGGTTGTCGCTGCCAAGCATCTCGGACTGCTCAGTGGCTCCGCCTTCCTCTCCGACCTCCGCGCCGTCGGCGGTCGTGTGCGGCTACTGCCGCTTGAGACCGACTGGTACTACTTTGCCCGGCTATTCCCAGAGGAGGTCACCGCCTGCTGGTCGGGCAATGTGGCCTGCGGCCCTGCGCCGGTAACCCACTTGCGCGACTTAATCCGAGCCCGCCGCTGGGACGACTGCCAAACGCTCACCGACGAACTCGAGGCCGCTCTCGAGACGCTCTACCCGGGCGGCAACTTCGCCGAATTCCTCAAATACAGCATCCAGATCGACAACGCCCAATTCCAGGCGGCCGGCTTTATGCGCACCGGGCCCACCCGACCGCCGTACACCGAAGTGCCGGAGTCTTACTTGACTGGAGGGCGCGAGGCCGGCAAGAACTGGGCCGCACTCCAGCAGCGCTATGCGTCACTTACCGTCTCGAACCACTGAATCGCCCGAGGACAGCACATGTTGGTGAAGGCGTTGGGTTATGTGGGTGTGGAGTCTCCGGATGCGAAGGAGTGGTTGGAGTTCGGTCCGGAGGTTTTGGGGATGGAGGCGGTGGAGTCGGCCAGTGGGTCGGTTCTGTTGCGGATTGATGACGTCGATCACCGGTTGGCTGTGCATCACGGGGAGCGCAACCGGATGTTGTATGCGGGTTGGGATGTGGGCAGCGAGGAGGCGCTGGAGGCTGCCGGGGAGTTGCTGGATCAGCAGGGTATTGGGTTTGAGGTGGGGACCGAGGAGGACTGCGCCTCCCGCGGTGTGTTGGGCTTTTTGACGCTGTCGGATCCTTCGGGGTTGCGTCATGAGTTGTTTTACGGTCAGAAGGTGGTGCCGGGTTCCTTCCGGCCCGGTCGTGCGATGTCGGGGTTCGTCACCGGTGCGCAGGGGTTGGGTCATGTGGTGCTGGCGACGCCGGACCTCGCGCAGGCCGACCGGTTTTTGCGGGGGGTGTTGGGGTTTAAGAAGAGCGATGAGATTTACACCTTTATCGATCTGTGGTTCTACCACTGCAACCCGCGCCATCACAGCATCGCGTTGACTCCGATGCCGGGTGTGCGGGGACTGCACCACGTGATGGTCGAGGTGCAAAGTTTTGATGACGTGGGGATGGCCTATGACCTGTGCATGTCGCGCAACATTCCGCTGAGCATGACGTTGGGGCGCCATGTCAACGATCGGATGGTGTCGTTCTACGTCCGAACACCCAGCGGGTTTGACCTTGAGTACGGCTGGGACGGGGCCACTGTCGATGACGAAACCTGGACAGTCGCCCAGTACGACCGACCCAGTGTTTGGGGCCACCAAATGGTCGCCCAAACACCACCAGGAGCACTCGAAGCCGCAACAACATGAACGGCTCGACAGAAGAGACGACGAAAAACGATCATATGGAGGTGAAATGGCGATCCAGTTCCTGACCGACGACTGGGCGACTGCGGTGACCGACGCTGCCAATGCCGACGAGAAGTTCCGCATTGCAGCGAAGGGACATGACGTGCTGCTCCGCGTATCTGTGTCGCAGAGCCCGGCCAACGATGACTACTACATGCATTTCTCTGACGGGTCGCTCATCGTCGGTATCGGGTCGCCACCGCGCACGCCCGACGTGGATGCCGAGCTCAGCTACGAAACGAACGTCGAGCTGTCTCGGGGTGCCCTCAACGGCCAGACTGCGGCCATGACCGGGCAGATGAAAGCCGTCGGCAACATGATGAAAATGATGTCGATCGGAAAAGCCCAGGATCGGCTCGCAGAACTCGAGAGCGGCTTAGACATCGACTACTAGCACGGATCGCGGCGCCTAAGTTGACTTCGCCCGAGGGGCGGGATTCCACGAACGGGTATGCATCACCGACCATTGACTCAAGTCCCACCCTGGGCGGTCCCGCGCGACCATACCGCCAAAAAAAGCCATTCCGAAGATCCTCAAACCAGATTGGACACGGCTCATGACAACACGTACCAGCGAACTCGTTCCCAGTGACATGAAAGGGCTGTGGGGATTCGTGCCGGCCTGCTCGACGCCGGACGCCGCCGATGTCAACGCGGTCGACACGATCGACACCGATGCGCTGGCGTCTCTGGTTGATCGACTGGTTCGTGATGGTGTCGACGGCATCGTTACGACCGGCAGCGCCGGGGAGTCGCACACCCTTTCCGACGACGAATACCGCACGCTCATCACCACGGTCGTGGAGACGGTGAACGCCCGAGTTCCGGTGTTCGTTGGCGCCAGTACGCTCAACACGCGCGACTCGATCCGACGCGCCCGCGTCATCGCCGACCTCGGGGCGGACGGGATCATGAGCGGACCGCCGATGTATTTGCCGCAGACGGCCGAGAACGCGGTCCAGTACTACAAAGACCTCGCCGAGGCCGTTCCGGAGCTGGCGATTATGATCTACCAGAACCCGCACGCGTTCCGCATCACATTGCCGCCCGGTGCATTCAGGGAGCTGGCCCAGATTCGCAATATCGTTGCGCTCAAGCAGACCTCGATGGACATCTTCAATGTGATCGGCGCAATCAAAGCGGTCAAGGACAAGATGTCGGTCCTCGTCTTGGACCAGTTGATGTACCCCGCAATGATGTTCGGCGCTGCCGGAGCGTGGAGCATCGACGTATGCATGGGCCCCTGGCCCGCGCTTTCGCTGCGCGATGCATGCCAGCGTGGCGACTGGACAGAGGCCGCGACCATCGCCGACCAGATGCAGGCGCCATTTCGAACGCTGGGCCTGACTATGGAGGACTTCCAAGCCATGCAGTCCGCCTGGTGGAAGATCGCAATCGACACTGCGGGCTATGGGCGTGCCGGGGCTGCTCGGCCGCCCTTCGTTCACATACCGCAGACCGTCGTCGACTCCGCCCACCGCTACGGTGAACGCTGGGCAGGAGTTGCGGAGCGCTACCACCGATCAAGGGAAGCCGCCGGGCTGCCGCCTGCCGCGGCGAACGGCGCCCCCGCCTCGTCATCGACGCCGGGGAATAACCTCCAGGGCGACCTGCCGACCACCCCGCCACCTAAGCGTCTAGGTCTGTAGCCAACGTCGCCAGCCCACTCAGCACCGGCTGAACTTCGGGATGGACTGCCAAGCCGAGCACTGCGACGGTGGCTAGGTGGATCAATGCCGCCTGCTCGCGCCCACCGAACTGGTGAGCGATGACGGGTCAGCCAGTCACGATTGTGATCGAGGGCACCGTCAGGATAGCAGGTCGCACCCGACCCAACGCGTCGCCGAGCACCCAGATGTGCGGCGTAACAAGCATTTTCGCCGCCGTGCCGCGGCGAGCATGTCACAAACCACAAGCGCCACGGGCGGGCTGCCAGGGACCATGCCGGCGATCACTCGGAGATGTCCGAACCCATACGCCCGACAATCGTCAACGCCTGCCGACCCGGGGGAGTGGAGCCGGCTAACGTCCGCAACCGGAGGGTTTGTCGGCTTCGCCGCGGACAATAGCGGCGACGACCGCCGCGAGCCTTTTCTGTTCTAGAGCCCCGCGGCCGAATGCTCCCAGCAAGGCACCGACAGCACGACGACATCGCCACAGGCCTCGGCTAGACCGGCTGGGCGGTCCCGGCGCAAAGTCAAGTCGGTCAACGAGATCAACACGTCCCAGTCGCGATCTTGCTTGGCCTGCCGCAGCCTGTCGAACGCGTCGTAAATGCCTGATTCGTAAGCACTTAGCGTGATCTCGTCTAAATGAGGTGACGCGTCCGGCGCCCTGGTATCGCGCATCGGCTAAAGCCGCCACGTGTGCCGTGGGGCTGGTTCTGTGGGCTTGCTGTGGGAGCCGTTTTGGTCTCGCTTGATTCGGAGATGGCGTCTTGACGGGCCGGTGTGACGTATCTAGCATTCTCTACAGCGGAGGACGCATCTGTTCAGCAGAATAGAGCGAGTGTTGGCGGGTTGATCGAGGAGTTCGGTGTGATGAACGCGGTCGGGGTTGATCGGGATACCCGTGAGGCTGTCGAGGCGTTCATGTTCCGGGAGGCGGAGCTACTCGATGGGGGGCAGTTCCGGGAATGGTTGGGTCTGCTCGACCCCGACATCCGGTATGTGGTTCCGGTGCGTACCACGAGGGAGGACTCCGCGGGTTGGGTCGGCGCGATCGCGCACTGGAACGACGACTACACGGGCTTGGAGATGCGGGTCCTGCGCAGCGAAACGGACTTCTCGTGGGCCGAGTCGCCTCGGTCGCGGACCCGGCACTTCGTGTCCAACATCCGCACGACTGCCGGACCGGGGACTGATGGGTTGACCGTGCGCTCGAACCTGTTGTTCTTTCGCAGCCGCGGAGATAGCGGCCGCTGGGAGTTGCTCTCGGCCGAACGCGTCGACGTGTTGCGCCGGTCCGACGATTCGCTGCGGCTGGCTCGGCGTGAGGTGTTGCTCGACCACTCGACGTTGCCCATCGACAACCTGTCGGTATTCCTGTAGAGCCAGCTCCCCTCACCACCTCCGCGTGGATATCGCCAATTCCAGAAAGGGCCCGACCATATGACCACCGAAACAACCGAGACGGATTTGATCGAGATGTTGGTGAAGGCGTGACTGGCGTTTTGGGCAGTGACCTGGATGTGTCAGTCCAAGAATGCGACGTCTTGGTAGTGGGTGGGGGAATTGGCGGAGTGCGGGCAGCGCTACGGGCCGCGGAGTTGGGGTCGTCGGTAATTCTGGTGGAGAAAGCGGTGGTGTCTCGGGCAGGGCCGATGACGTATGTCCACAGCCAATACGCCCCTGATCACCGGGTGCAGGGTGAGGAGATGACGGAGTGGGCGCGCGAGTTCGTGGTGGGCAGCAATTATTTGGCCGATCAGGATTGGGTGCAGCAGTACATAGCCGAGGCCTATGACAGGGTTAACGAGCAGATCGAGTGGGGTGTGCCCTATTCCACTCATGAGGATGGGTCGCTGAAGTATGTGACGGTCCGCGGCCACAACCTTGGCACGACGCTGGGTGTGGATGGTCGCGTGTGTATGGAGATCCTCAAGGAGAGGATGAAAGCGGCGGGGGTGCGACTGTTCGAGCGGGTCGATGTGATTGATCTGCTGACCACCGACGGGTGTCGGCCCACCGCTGGTGCGGTGTGTGGTGCGGTGGGGGTAAATGTTGTCACTGGCCAGTGTCATGTCTTCACGGCGGGCAGCGTCATCCTCAACACCGGCCCTTGGTACCCCAAGCTGCATTACGCGTTCGCCGACCATTGCAGCGGGGAAGGTCATGTGGCGGCCTGGCGAGTGGGTGCTGAGTTCGCCGGCATGGAATTCGGCCAGTTCGCTGCCTGGAGTTACTTCAATCGGTCATTCTTCACACCGGGTCAAGCCAAGATTCAGGGGATCGGTGGCAAGTTCTGCAACGCGGCGGGCGAGTACTTCATGGACCGCTATGACCCGATCTGGGGCGATAAGGGCGGGTTGTTCACCATCGCGCGCGCGATCATGACCGAGATGGTCGAGGGCCGAGGGCCGTGCTATCTCGACTTGCGTCACGTACCACAGGCGGATCTAGAGGTGCTGTATGAAGTGTCTCCGACGGTGCGGCGCGCCTTTACCGAGTTTGAGGTCGATCCCTCCACTGACCTGCTGGAGGTGACCCCGTTCATCGTGCTCGGCACGAGCAGCACCAGCGGTCCCACGATCGACCTGGACGGAGCCACCACAGTGCCCGGCCTGTACGCGGCCGGGTATGGCACGGCGTGTCCGCATTTGATGTCGGGAATTTCTGGCAGCGGGATCTCGAGCTTCTCGGCTGTTGCGGGGTACCGGGCGGGCACTGCGGCGGCGGCGCGCGGCGGTCACGCGGTAGCGCGCAGTGTGTGGGAGAACCAGGCACAGGAGAGCTTCGCTGAGTATTTCGCGCCGATGCGTCGGCTGCGGCAGGTCCGGCCGGTGGATGTGTGGAAAGCCATCGGCGAGGCGACGGCCAATCCGGCATTCGCATTGTTCAAGTCGGAGGCACGGATCGATTCAGCGCTCGCTGAGCTGTACCGGATCCGGGATCGGGTACTGCGTTACGTTTTCGCGCCGGACTATCAAGAACTTAAGAAGGCGCATGAGGTGCGCGCATACCTGACGTTGGCGATCATCACCTGTGAGGCGATGAAGCGGCGCACCGAAAGTCGCGGGGAGCTGTTTCGTATCGACTACCCCTACGCCGACAACGATGAGTGGCTGAAGTGGCTGCTCGTGCGCCGGGGCAGCGGCGGTGAATTCGATCTGCAGTTCAGCGAACGCGACCTGCCGATCCAGTCGTGGCCGGTGCAGGCCCCGCCCGGCCGCCATCCAAGTCCATATACCGTGCCGCAAGGCTACCGTGAGGAGGCGGCGGTTCAGTGATCGAAAGCATCGACGAAACAACGTGCGACGGGTGCAACGTCTGCATCGACAGCTGCCCAACCGGGGTGATCCGGCTGGTGGAGGGCGACGAACCGTGGGCCACGACCAAGTGGCGAGCCAAGATCATCTACCCCAACGACTGTCATTCCTGTCGGTTGTGCGCAATCGATTGCCACGTGGACGCGATCGTTGTCAGCCACGCACTAGTGATCCCCGACCCCTTCCTCCCCGGCGTAGAGGCCCTCGACGGCAGCCGCGACGCTCCGCCCGACGAAAAGAAAACTTGATGTCCATCAGAACAGCGCAAGCCGGGTGTGTTCGGCGTCGGCAAGGTCCCGGCTACGGGGTCAGGCGATGATGACCGCCCGATGCGGCCGGCGCCGGATTCGGCACTTATCTGGCGGTCGCCGGGCGATCCTCCGATGACCCAGACATGGCTCCCACAAATCAACCGTTCCCCGCAGGAAAGTTAGGACTTCGGCATGATCAACGCAAACCTCATCATCAACGGACGTGAGGAAACATCCGACCGGACGATCGACGTCGTTAGCCCGGCTGATATCCGGGTACTGCTCGGTTCGGTCCCAGACGCCGCGCCCGGGCAGGTCGACGAAGCGGTCGCAGCGGCCGCAATGGCGTTCCCAGAATGGTCATCGCGGCCCCTGGAAGAACGCCAGGGAGCACTACTTGCCGCCGCAGGCACGATCCACGACATGATCGAGGAATATGCACCGATCCTGAGCCGGGAGAACGGAAAGATCCTCGAAGAGTCGCACGTCGACCTCGAATTCGCGTCGGGCATTTGCGGCTACACCGCAGGCATTTCGGCTGAAATCCTTGCAGACCAACAGATTCGCGACACCGGGGGCACGACCCTGATCCGCCGCCGCCCAATCGGGCCCGTGGCCGCCATCACGCCGTGGAACTTCCCGGTGGTCCTGGCATTCATGAAGCTGGCGCCCGCGCTCGTCGCCGGCAACACAGTCGTCTTAAAGCCGGCGGCAAACTCCCCGTTGGTTCTCGCCGAGATCATCCGAGCCCTCCAACAGCACTTCCCTCCGGGCGTGCTCAACATGGTCACCGGAGGCGACGCGGTCGGCGAAGCACTCGTCGCTCACCCGAGAATTCGCAAGATTGGTTTCACCGGCGGCATCGATACCGGGCGCAAAGTTATGGCCGCGGCCGCGCGCGACATCAAGCGGGTGACGCTCGAGCTGGGCGGAAACGACCCGGCGATCCTCCTCGACGATGTCGACCTTTCGCCAGAGACTATGCGGCAGATCGTAAAAGGCGCGTTCGCGACCACCGGCCAGGTGTGCTTCGGTCTCAAACGTATCTACGTGCCGACCCGCATCCACGACCGCTTCGTGGAAGCGTTCTCAGCCGCCGTGGATGAAATCGTCGTCGGGCCCGGCGACGACCCCCGAGTCACCATGGGGCCGCTGAACAACGCTCAGCAGAAGAACCTCGTCGAGAAGATCGTGGACGACGCGCGCGCGAGCGGCGCGACCGTCACCACCCTCGGGCAGCGGCTCGATTCGGCGGCCTGGGACCACGGCCACTTCATGCTGCCCAGCGTGGTTACTGCGGCTGATCCCCGCCTCGCAATCGTCGAAGAGGAACAGTTCGGTCCGGTAGTGCCCGTGCTGAAATACGACGAACTCGACGACGTGATCCGGCTCGTGAATCAATCGCAATACGGGCTTGCCGCCTCGATCTGGACGTCAGATGAAGAGCGGGCGTTCCTGCTTGGCCGTCGGTTCGACACCGGCTCCGTCTTCATCAACAGCCACACCTTCACCTCCCTCGACCCCCGCGCACCCTTCGGTGGGGCGAAAGCGAGCGGCTTGGGACGCGAATTCTCTCCAGCCAGCCTGGATTCCTACACCGAATTACAAACAATCAGCCGTCGCATCGGGCCCCCAGGCCCTCCGCTGTCCTGAGTCCGGCGGGGAGCCTGACCAACATATTCGTCACGGTCGTAGATCAGCGACGACGACGCGGCGGTATCCATGCATACAGGTAAATTCGCCGACGGTGTGAAGGCATGGCGGCGCGTGCTCTGGCAGGGCTGCCCCCATCAATGATCCATTCCGGCCCAACGTTCGCGGCGATTCGACCCTCCTAACGTAGGGACCGGCCAATAGACGTGCGTGTGCTGCCACGCCTCGACGAGGAACACACCGGTAGCGCTCTCACCGACAGTGCGCGTTATAAGGGCCGCCGCCGCTGTCAAGCCTCGCCAACCACGGCGACGACCGCGCGATACCTCCGGCTTCGTCTGCAAGTTCGCTGGCTGTCGACGACGTGTGCCGTGCGACTGGTTCTGCGAGCGCCGCGGGGCTTGCTGTGGGAGCCGTTTTGGTCGTTGCCCATTTGGAGATGTTGTCTTGACGGGCCGTGTGACGTGACTTACATTCTCTACAGCGGAGGACGCATCTGTTCAGCAGAATATCGAGTCAGTGTTGATGGTCTGGTCGAGGAGTTCGGTGTGATGAACGCGGTTGCGGTCGATCGAGATACCCGTGAGGCCGTCGAGGCGTTCATGTTCCGGGAGGCGGAGCTACTCGATGGAGGGCAGTTCCGAGAGTGGTTGGGTCTGCTCGACCCCGACATCCGGTATGTGGTTCCGGTGCGCACCACCCGTGAGGATTCCGCGGGTTGGGTGGGCGCGATCGCGCACTGGAACGACGACTACACGGGCTTGGAGATGCGGGTCCTCCGGGGCGAGACGGATTTCTCGTGGGCCGAGTCACCTCGGTCGCGGACCCGGCACTTCGTGTCCAACATCCGCACGACTGCCGGACCGGAGGCTGATGAGTTGACCGTGCGCTCAAATCTCTTGTTCTTCCGCAGCCGCGGAGACAGCGGCCGGTGGGAGTTGCTCTCGGCCGAACGCGTCGACGTGTTGCGCCGCACCGACGATTCGCTGCGGCTCGCTCGGCGCGAGGTGTTGCTCGACCACTCGACGTTGCCTATCGACAACCTGTCGGTAGTCCTGTAGGGCCAGCTCCGTTCACCACCTCCGCGTGGATATCGCCGATTCCAGAAAGGGTCCAACCATATGACCACCGAAACAACCGGAACAGCTGACGCGACCGATCCCTACCTGCGGCGCGCGTTGCGGGAGGTAGCGGACGGGCTCAAGGTCGGGCGCTTACCGGCCCGCGTCGTCAGCGATCCCGCGCTACACACGATCGAGATGGAGCGGATCTTCGGGCGCGCCTGGGTGTTTCTCGGACACGAGTCGGAGTTGGCCAAGTCCGGCGACTTCGTCGTGCGGCACATCGGGGCCGATTCGGTGATCGTTTGCCGGGACAACTCCGGCCGCATCCAGGCGCTGTCCAATTCTTGTCGCCACCGTGGTGCGCTCGTGTGCCGCGCTGAGATGGGAAACACCGCGCACTTCCAATGCCCGTACCACGGCTGGGTGTACAGCAACACCGGAGAGCTCGTCGGCGTGCCGGCGATGAGTGAGGCCTATCCCGGCGGCTTCGACAAGTCGCAGTGGGGATTACGTCACATCCCCCACGTCGACTCGTACGCCGGATTCATCTTCGGCAGCGTCGATCCGAAGGCGCCGAGCCTGACCGACTACCTCGGCGACACGACGTTCTACCTCGACCTCATTGCGAAGAAGACAGCGGGCGGTCTGGAGGTGATAGGGGCACCGCATCGATGGGTGATGTCAGCGAACTGGAAGACAGCCGCCGACAATTTTGTCGGCGACTCCTACCACACCCTCTTTGCTCACCGCTCGATGGTCGAGCTAGGCATGGCGCCCGGTGACCCAAACTTCGCGAGCGCACCAGCGGAGATCTCGCTGCAGAACGGCCACGGCGTCGGCGTACTCGGCTTTCCGCCCACGCTCGCCGATTTTCCCGAGTACGAGGGATACCCCGACGAAGTCGTCGACCAGATGGCGACGTCCTACCCGTCGCCGGTACACAAGGACATGATGCGACGCTCAGCCTTTATTCACGGCACCGTGTTCCCGAATTTGTCGTTCATCAACGTGACCATCGCGCCGGACCACATGTCGCCCCCTACCCTCTTCATCACGTTCCGGGTATGGCATCCGCTCTCCCATGATCGGATGGAGATCCTCTCCTGGTTCCTGGTCGAACGCGATGCTCCGGAATGGTTGCGCGATGCGTCCCAGGCGTCCTACGTCAACAACTTCGGCCCAGGTGGGGTTTTCGAACAGGACGACGCCGAGGCATGGAAGGCCATCACCGAATCTGTCCAGGGCCCGTTCGCCGGTGAAGGCCTGCTGAACTACGAAATGGGCATGGACTTGACTCCGCTCACCGACTGGCCAGGGCCGGGAGAGGCCCTCCCGAGCGGGTACGCCGAGCAGAATCAGCGGCGGTTTTGGGGGAGATGGCTGGAATACATGGGTCAGCCTCCCGCATTCGGCGGGCGTGCTTGATGAAGCTTCTGCCCAGGCTATGCGCGAAGTGCGCCCGTTCACCAATCGGCGCCGCGTGAGTGCCGTGAAGGCGGGGGACCGCCGGGTCGCAATTGTCACTGCCGCCGCCGCGGGAATCGGTAAGGCGATCGCCCTGCGGTGGTGCCGCGAAGGTGGGTGCTGTGTCATGGCCGACACCGACGGCGAGGGCCTCGATGCGGCCGTGCATGAATTGGCCGAGTCCGGCGCGGCGGTTTGCGGCGTCGCCGGCGACGTTTGCCTCAGCGATGTTGCAAACAGTGTCGTCGAACGGGCGCTGACCGAGTTCGGGCGGCTCGACACACTGTTCAACGTCGTCGGCGGGAGCCTGGCTCGCAACGTGGAGGAGATCAGCGAGGAGCAGTGGCGCAGCCAGATCGACATGAACCTCGGCAGTGTCTTTCAGATGTCCAAACCCGTCATCCCACTCCTGCGCCAGGGTGGCGGCGGGTCGATCGTCAACGTCGCGTCGACGGCCGGGATCCTCGCCGAGAACAGGTGCTCCGCCTACAGCGCAAGCAAAGGCGGGGTCGTGCTGCTCACGAAGAACATGGCCCTCGACTTCGCCCGCGACAACATCCGCGTGAACGCGATCGCCCCCGGGGGCACCCGCACGCCGAGGATCGAACGGTTCCTGGCCGAGCACCCCGAACACGCCTTGATGATGGTGGACCTCTGCGCGATGCAGCGTTTCGCAGGACCAGACGAGATCGCGGCGCCGGCTGTGTTTCTTGCCTCGCCCGAGGCGTCCTACATCACCGGTGCCGTACTGCCGGTCGACGGAGGCATGACCGCCGGCGTCACTTTCCGGGCGTTCGAGGCGGTATGAGCATGATCCCCAACCGCTGGAATCTACACCGGACCCACGAAAGCACCGCGAGCTGAGATGGAAGCGATCGTTCTCAACGGCACCAACGACGTCGGTCTGACGTCGGTGCCAGACCCGGCGCCGCAGGACGGTGAGGTCATCATCGAAGTGGCGGCGACAGGGCTGTGTGGAACTGACCTCCACGAGTATGTCGCGGGGCCCACCTTCTCGCAGCCGCCGGTGGTGCTCGGTCACGAGGTCTCGGGCCGGATCGTGGAGGTCGGAGCGGGCGTCGACCAATCCCGCATCGGGGAGGGCGCCGCGGTGATCCCGATGGATTTCTGCGGGAGCTGCCACTACTGCCACCGGTCGCTCTACCACTTGTGCCAGCGCCCAGGATGGATCGGCTTCACCCGAAACGGAGGCCTCGCGAACTACGTCGCAGTGCCCTCTCGGCTCGCAGTCCGAGTGCCGGACGTGGTGGACCTCGAGGAGGCGGCGCTGACCGAGCCGACGGCGGTGGCGTTCCACGCGGTGCGGCGAGCGGAACTGCTCCTCGGCGAAACGGTGATGGTCCTCGGTGCCGGGGCACTCGGGCTCACCGTGATCCAGTGCGCACGCGCGGCCGGAGCTGCGCGAATCTTCGTCACGGAACCAAGCGGCGTGCGGGCCAGCCTGGCGCGCGACCTCGGCGCCACGTTGGTGCTCGATCCGCATGACCCCGGGACCACCGCGTGCATCCTGGAGGAGACCCGCGGTGTAGGGGTGGACGTGGTCTTCCATGTGGCGGGCAGCGCGGAGGCGTTCACACAGGGCCTGGACTGCCTCCGCAAACAGGGCCGTTTCATGGAGATGTCGTCGTGGCCCGGCGCGGCCTCGCTCGATGTCAACCGCCATCTGCTCAAGGAGATTCAGCTCCGGATGGTTTTCGGTTACGACATGTTCGACGATTTCCCGGCCGTTCTCGCCCTGATCGCCGACGGAAAACTCGCGCTCGCGCCGCAAATCACCGCTCGAGTCCCGCTGGACCGCGCCGTCAAGGAGGGATTGGGCGGGCTATTGGAGGGCCGGGAGGGTCTGGTCAAGGTGCTGGTGAAGCCGTGAGTGAGGGAGGCTTGATGGTCGTCGCCGCGACAAGCCGCGGTGTATTCACCGTGTCCGGCGACGGCAAGGCCCGGGCCTGGCCCGAGTTGCCGGGGCAGGTCATGGCCATGGCTGTCCAGGACGAGCGCGTCGCCGTCGCCGTCCACAAGCACGGCGTGTTTCTCGCCACCGCGGGCGCAGACCACTGGACTGACCTCGGCGATGGCCTCGCCCACCGCGACGTGCGCGCGCTGGCGTTCGATCCGCACACGCCCAACGCGCTCTACGCCGGAACAGAACCAGCGCACTTGCTGCGGTGGCAAGACGGGATCTGGGCCGAGTGTGGAAACGTCCTCGGCGTACCCGAAGCGAAAAGGTGGAGCTTCCCCATCCGCCCGGGAATCGCGCACGTCCGTACCATCGCCGTGCACCCACTAGAAGCTGACGTCGTCTACGTCGGCATTGAAGTTGGATCCCTCCTGATCACCCGGGACCGGGGACAGACGTGGGAGGAGATCGATGGCCTCGGTCACGACATCCACCGCGTGGTCCTGCACCCGGAAGCTCCCGACCGGCTCATCGTCACCACCGGCCAAGACACCAAGCCTTACCGCGGCGGCAAGGGCATTTACCGCAGCACCGACCGCGGATCGAGCTGGGTGCAGTCCAACAACGGACTTGGCGAGCGCAACTACACCGAAGACGCGATCGTGGTGCATCCCGCCGACCCCGACGTGGTGTTCCTCGCCGCGGCCGACGGCATCCCACCGAAGTGGGCTGCAGTGCGCCGGCTGGTGATGGGCGTGATCAACGGCAACGTCTATTTCTTGTCGCCGTCCAAACTGCGCCGACGCCGCGGCGCCGACGTGGGATTCTTCCGCAGCAACGACGGTGGCGCCTCCTGGGTACGGCTGGATAGCGAGGACGACCGCGGCCTGTTCGACATGGTCTGGGCGCTGGAAGGCGAGCTCACTGAAGGCGGCGAGCTGCTGCTGTACCACGGCACCACGGCGGGTGGGCTTTACGTGTCGGAAGACGAGGGCCACACCTGGAAGTGCCTGGCCGACGGCCTGGGCGCGATCACCCACATCGCGACGCCGAAGAAGGGAACAGCGCAGTGAAGCTTGGACCGACGCTGGAGTTCGACCACATACAGCCGGCGATCCGGAAACGGTTCACCTCTGCAGCGGACATCCCCAAAGAGGTGTTCAGCGACCCCGACGTCTACCGGGAAGAGCTCACCCGCATCTTCTATGGCCCCTACTGGCATCCGATCGCGCACCGGGCCGAGCT
Source organism: Mycobacterium lehmannii (assembly GCF_002245535.1). Lineage (GTDB taxonomy): Bacteria > Actinomycetota > Actinomycetes > Mycobacteriales > Mycobacteriaceae > Mycobacterium > Mycobacterium lehmannii. Next base: position 381,546 of record NZ_NKCN01000002.1, read on the forward strand.
GGCCGAGCGCAACGCCTTCCGGACGAGATGGCTGGCCGACGTGCCGCTGCTGATGGTGCGAGACGGCGATGACCGCATCCGCGTGTTCGTCAACTCCTGCGCCCATCGGGGAACGCTACTGGAACAGCGCCGGTGCGGGGTGGCGGAGCGATTCGAGTGTCCGTATCACCGGTGGCTCTTCAACAATGACGGCCGTTTCGCCGGCGCGCCCCGCCGCATGCAGTTTCGCCCGGACTTTCGCGAGGAGGACTACGGCCTCCGGGAGCTGCACGCAGTCGAGGCGTGGGGTTTGATCTTCGTCAGCATGGCTGCGCAGCCGCCGCCGTTCGACGATTATCTCGGCGATAGCGCGGATCCGTTGCGCGACTGCATGGTCGATGACGGGAACTTGACGTTGCTGGGCTACCAGACGGTGGTGTTTCAGAGTAATTGGAAAACCTACATCGACAACGATCCCTATCACGCGCCGCTGCTGCACAGCGCATTCAAACTGCTCAACTGGCAGGGCGGCAGCGGAAACGTCTTGGTCAGCAAGCCCTATGGGCACATGTCGATTCTGTACGATGCGCAACCCTACGTGGACAACGGTTTCCTGGCTGACCCGAGTGTGGTCACGCGGATGGGGGATGACAGCCGAGCCCGCGTGATTGCGTTACGGCCGGTTACCGGGATCGTGCGTCACGTCGACACAATCAACATCCGGTACGCCCGCCCGCTGGGGGTTGATCGAACCGAGGTGCGCTACACGTTCTTCGGCCATGCCAGTGACTCCGAGGACTTCGCACGCCACCGAGTCCGCCAGTCGTCAAACCTGCTGGGGCCGAGCGGCTTCATCAGTATCGAGGACGCCGCCGTCTACAACCGCGTGCAGGCGACCGCGCGGGACGGCGGCTATCAGCGCTTTGTCGCCGGCGTCGGCCGACCATTGTCGGAGTCGTCGCAGAACGACGAGGTCGCCAATACCGGCTGGTGGGCGCACTACCAGGAGGTGATGGAGTTTTGCTGAAATCGAGCGTCGAAGATCGGCGGGCACGTGCCGCGTACCTGGTGGACGAACTGCTGGCAGCCTACGCCCGCGCAGTCGACGATCAAGACTTCACCGCGTGGCTTGCCCTGTTCGCGACGGAATGTGCCTACGAGGTGCGCGCGATGGAGAACGTCCGTGAGGGGCTGCCGCTGGCGTACATGATGGACGATTGCCGAGAACGGCTGGCCGACCGCGTGAAGATGATCCAGGAGGTCTGGGCGGGCACGGTCGAACCCTACGACACCCGCCACTTTCAGCAGCGTACGGCGATGCGTGAGCTCGGCGAAGACCGCTGGGAGGTACGGTCCAACGTCCTCGTCACCTACACCGGCGCCTCCGGCGAGCCGGGGATTCTGGTCAGCGGCTACAGCGAAGACGTCGTCGTCCTTGACGATGAAACCGCGCTGTTTCAGCAGAAATTCGTGGTGGTGGACAACACTCCGCCGCGCTATCTCGTGTACCCCGTTTGACTCGTCGACCGAAGGAGTGGATTAGATAATGACTGCCGTTGCGTTGATGTCGCCCGAGTGGGCACGCGCGTACCGCGACCTGTGGAACGACTCGGCCGAGATCCGGCAGGGTGCCAAAGAATTGAGCATGCTGATCGAATGGCGAGTACAGGACGCCAACGACCAGGTCTCACAGTTGGAGATCACCGATGGTGAGGCCATCTACGGCGGGGTGCAGATCGAAGGGCGAAAGCCTGACTTCGTTCTGACTGCAACCGCGAGCGTCTGGCACCGGGTCGCGGACGGCGAGCTCGGCGTAGCGAACGCCATCGCGACGCGCAAGATCAAATTCGTGGGCCCGGTCAAGGTGGCGATGGCGAACATGGCGGTGCTCGGCGCCGGACTCCGCCTCCTAGGTCAGGTCGACGGACTCGTCTGGGGAGACTGAACATGGCAGCTTCTCCACGGTGGCAGTGCGACCGGGCGGCGGGCGCGTCCGGGGCCATTCAGTTTCACGGGGTGATTACGGATGAAGATGGTCGACCAGTTCCTAACGTCCTGATCGAGACCTGGCACGCCGCGGGGGACGACGACAACGCGGCGACGAAGATCGGACGGCCGCGGTGCGACGGCCGGAACTACACCCGCCCAAAGAGCGTCATCACCGACCAACAGGGTCGTTACAGCATGAGAATGGTGCCGCCTCGAGCACCCGAGCACGGGGCAGCGCCGTTCATTGCGGTGTCGGTGCATGCTCGAGGGCTTCTCGATCGGCTGATCACCCGCGCCTACCTTCCAGGGTGCCATCTCGCCAAGGACTCCCTGCTCCGCCGCCTGCCCGCCGAGCGGCGGCAAGCCCTGATTGCCACCCGCGACGACATCGGACTTCGTTTCGACATCACGCTGCGGCCAGCACACGGCGTGAGGGTTGAAACCTTTGTTGAGCCGCAACAGGAAGCTGCGACGTGACCGTGTTGCCGGCTTCAGCCGATCGGGGGCGGTCCGGCCTCACCATGCCTGCTGTCATCGACGCATTTCGGCCGTGCTGTTGGGGTAGGCCTAGCCACGGTGAGGGAGATTCCGGTCCCAGACGCGCACCTCAGCAACCTTATGGGGGCTTCTGAGTGAAGGGCTTTTCGCTCCGTAGCAAGGTTGAGAACCTCCCGACAGCGGCTGACGTCAAAGCTCTGAAACCACTCAGCATCGTTGGCGGGCTCTACGCGATGACGCTGGACATGTTCGTCGCGATGTTCAAACCACCCTTCCAATGGCGCGAGTTCCTCCTCCAGACATGGTTCGTGGCGCGGGTTTCCCTGGTCCCAGCGCTGACGTTGTCGATTCCCCTCGTTGTCCTCACGTCATTCACCTTCAACACGTTGCTCGGCGAATTCGGCGCCGCAGACTTCTCAGGAACCGGCGCAGCATTGGGCGCGGTCAACCAGATCGGCCCCTTCGTGACTGTCCTCGTCGTCGCAGGTGCCGGCGCTTCGGCGATGTGCGCCGATCTCGGGTCGCGCACGATCCGCGAAGAAGTCGATGCAATGCGGGTCCTCGGCCTTGACCCGATTCATTCCCTTGTCGTCCCTAGAGTGCTGGCGACGACGGTGGTCGCCGTGCTCCTGTCATCTGTCGTGACCGTTACTGGGCTCCTTGGCGCTTTCTTATTTTCGGTGTACTTCCAGCACGTGACTCCCGGGTCATTCGTTGCGAGTATGACGCTGATCACCGGTCTCGGCGATGTCCTCGTGTCTCTGGTCAAGGCCACGCTGTTCGGTTTCGTGGCGGGTCTGATCGCCTGCTACCAAGGCTTGCGAGTGCAAAAAGGCGCGGCCGGCGTGGGTAACGCGGTCAACGAAACCGTTGTGATCGCGTTCTTGCTGCTGTTCGTCGTCAATGCCATCGTCACCGCGGTCGGATTCGAGGTCACGAAATGAGCACAAGCGCGGTCTTAAGGCAAAGATATCCCCGCAGTGCTCGCGTTTTGAGTCAGTGGAGGGCCGGGTGGAGAGAGCTTGGCGAGCAGGCCCGCTTCTACGGTCAGTCGATCAGCTCGACCGTGCAGGCGGCCACGACCTACCGTGCCGAGGTGCTACGCCAGATCGCCGCGATTGGTCTCGGCGCAGGATCCTTGGCGGTGGTGGGTGGCACAGTCGCTGTCGTCGCCTTCCTGAACTTGTCGACCAGCGCCGCTCTGGCGAGTCAGGCCTTCAACCAGATGTCGCAAGTCGGCGTGGAAGCGCTGGCCGGCTTCACGTCGGCGTTCGTCAACGTTCGGTTGGTCACCCCGGCCAGCTCGGCCTTCGCGTTCGCCGCCACGATCGGTGCTGGTACCACCGCGCAGCTCGGTGCGATGAAAATCAACGAGGAGGTCGACGCGCTCGCGGTGATGGGCATCCGGCCGATCGCCTACCTAGCCTCAACTCGTCTGCTCGCCGGCGTGATCGTGGTCGTCCCGCTGTACTGCGTGGCCTTGTTGATGTCGTTCTTCGCGGTGCGGGTCATCACCACCGCGTTCTATGGGCAGGGGTCCGGAGTGTTCGGCCATTACTTCGACACCTTTCTCAGTCCGCAAGCCGTGTTCTTCTCCTTCGCCGTCACGGTCGCCGCAGCGCTGGTGATCCTGCTGATCCACACGTACTACGGACTCAACGCCACTGGCGGTCCCGCCGGTGTGGGTGAGGCGGTCGGGCGCGCGACCCGGACGTCGCTGATCGCCTCGCAGATGGTGATTCTCTTGGTCACTCTGGCTCTCTACGGCCAGACCGGCACCTTCAACTACGCGGGGTGAGGCGCATGGCTGACGGTACGGGTGCTCGGCGGATCTCCCCCGGGTGGTGGGCGATGTTGCTGGTCACGGGCATCGTGGCGGCGGTGGTGCTGAGTCTGGCCATGTTCAACAGGACGTTCACCCCGACCGTGCCGGTGACCCTGACAGCGGACCGCTCGGGTCTGGTGCTGGAGCCCAACTCGCGGGTCAAGATGCGCGGGGTGCAGATCGGCCGCGTCAGCGCGGTCACCGGCGGGGATGCCCCGCGCATCCAGCTGGCCATCGACCCCGACCAGATCCGACACATCCCGGCCAACGTCCAGGCACGCATCCAATCCATGTCCTTGTTCGGGGCGAAGTACGTCGACCTTGTCTACCCACCCGACCCCAGCCCGCAGCGGCTGTCCGCGGGAGCAGTATTGACATCACAGAACACCGCCACCGAGGTCAACACCGTGTTCCAAAATGTGGTGCAGCTGATCAAGACGATCGACCCGCTCAAGCTCAACGCCGTACTTAGCGCGCTCGCCGAAGGGGTGCGAGGACAAGGCGACAGGATCGGTGAAGCGATCACCGCGAGCAATCAAGTTCTACTTGAGCTGAATCCACGCACCGACACTGTGCGCGAGGACTTCCGCGCGCTCAAAGGTGTCAGCGACACTTACAGTGCGGCAGCCAAGGACATCATCGACACCGTAGCCGCGGCGACCACCACCAGCGCAACAATCACCAGCCACGCTCAGCAACTCGACACGCTGCTGCTCAACGTGGTGGGGCTATCCCGCAGCGGAATCGACCTGCTAGGCGCCAGCAAAGACAACCTGGTGAAAGCGGTCAACCTGCTGGAACCCACAACGAACTTGCTGATGAAGTACAACCCTATGCTCACCTGCTTGTTTGTTGGCGCCAAGACCACACTCGACACCGGCTATGCCGACATGCTCGGCGGAAACGGCAAGTCTCTCATCATGGACGCTGCGCTGCTGCTGGGAGACGATCCATACCGTTATCCGGACCATCGGCCCATCAACGCCGCCAAGGGCGGGGAAGGTGGTAAGCCCAGCTGCGGCTCGCTGCCCGACGTCGCCCAGGACTTCCCGGTGCGCCAGCTGATCGCCAATACCGGGTTCGGCACCGGACTAGATTGGCGACCCAATCCCGGCATCGGCTTCCCCGGGTACGCCAACTATTTCCCGGTGACTCGGGCGGTCCCCGAACCGCCGAGCATCCGTTACCCGGGCGGCCCAGCACCCGGACCGATCCCCTACCCCGGTGCACCGCCCTACGGCGCTCCCCAGTACGGCCCCGACGGAACGCCCCTCTATCCCGGTGTCCCGGTCCCGCCACCGCCCTCCGCAGGACCCACACCGTGACCGCCGGCCGCGCAGATCGTCGAAAAATACCTGTAAACGTCGGAGGGGAGCATCGCCGTGACCAATAAGATGTCGGCCGTCTTGTGGCGCCTCGGAATCTTCGTGGTCGTGTGCGCTCTGGGTGCCTTCGCCCTCATCGCCGTCTTCGCGCAGCTGCGCTTCGAGCGCGAACAGCGCTACACCGCTGTGTTCGCGAATGTCAGCGGACTGACGAGCGGCGACTTTGTCCGCATCGCCGGTGTCGAGGTCGGCAAGGTCAGAACCCTCACTGTCCGGGATGATTCCACCGTGGCGGTCGAGTTCGGGGCCGACGACTCGGTGGTACTCACCGACGGCAGCCGCGCTGTCATCAAATACGACAACCTGATCGGCGACCGTTACCTGGCGATCGAGGAAGGCGCGGGCGGAACCACGAAACTGCGGCCCGGCGACGCAATCCCGTTGGACCGCACCGCGCCGGCACTGGATCTCGACGCCGTGATCGGGGGCTTCCGGCCTCTGCTGAACGCGCTAGACCCCACCCAAGTCAACACCCTCACCAGCCAGCTCATCGCAGCCTTTCAGGGGCAAGGCGCCACGATCGGTTCCATACTGGCTCAGACCGCAGCGCTAACGAACACCCTGGCCGACCGGGACGAGCTCATCGGGCAAACCATCGTCAACTTGAACGTGGTGTTGGGATCGCTGGCCGGGCACAGCGACCAGTTCGGCAAGGCCATCGACTCACTGTCGCAGCTCGTGCACGGACTTCAAGCCCGTAAACAGGACATTAGCAACGGAGTGGCCTACGCCAACGAGGCCGCCCGCTCGATCGCCGACCTTCTCGCCCAAGCACGACCACCGCTGCAGAAAACGGTCCATGAAACCGATCGCACCGCGACCGCTGTGCTCGCCGATCGCGACTATTTCGACAACCTCCTGAACACCCTGCCCGACACATATCGGGTAATGCTCCGGCAAGGTCTCTACGGCAACTACTTCACCTTCTACCTGTGCGATCTGCTGCTGAAAGTCAATGGGAAGGGTGGGCAGCCGGTGTACATCAAACTGGTCGAACAATCCAGCGGTAGGTGCACGCCCCAATGAAGACCTTCAGCGAGCGCAACGTCATTGTCATCGGCGCCATCGGTGTCCTTCTCACCGCGGCTATCGTCGCTGGTGCGCTCAACTACAACAAGCTGCCGTTCGTTTCCTCCGGCAAGAGCTATTCGGCGTATTTCGACGAGGCCGGCGGACTGACCACCGGCGCCCCGGTGCGGGTGTCGGGGGCTCCCGCCGGCCAAGTGCAGAGCATCACCCTCGACGGGCAGTGGGTACTGGTCACGTTCACGGTAGCCGACGGCATCCGGCTGGGCGACCGTACCGAGGCTGCGGTCAAGACGACCAGTGTGCTCGGCAATAAGGTCCTCGACCTAACCAGCCGCGGCGCCGGGACGCTTGCGGGCACCATCCCCGTTGAGCGGACCACTTCGCCGTATCAGTTGCCGGACGCTATCGGAGACCTCACGACCACCATCAGCGGACTCGACACCGGCCAGCTGTCCGCCTCGCTGGCAGTGCTGTCCCAGACCCTCCAAGACACCCCCGACGATCTGCGGTTCGCCGTCGCCGGGATCGCCCGCTTCTCGGAAACCCTCAACCAGCGCGACGCCCAGCTGCGCGACTTACTGGCCCATGCCGCCAAGGCGACGACCGTCCTGGGCGAACGCAGCAACGACATCGTGCGGCTGATCTCCGACACCAACGCGGTGTTGGCGCAGCTGCGCACCCAAAGCGCAGCGCTCGACGAGATCTCGACCAGCATCTCCGCGGTAAGTCGCCAACTCGCGGGCTTCATCGCCGAGAACAAGACAACACTCAAACCCGCCCTCGAGAAACTAAACGGGGTTCTCGCGATCCTCGACAACCGGAAAGCTCAGATCCAAGAATCCATCAAGGGTCTGGCCGCCTACGCGATGCAGTTCGGCGAGACTATCGCAGCCGGCCCCTTCTTCAACGCCTACCTCGCCAACCTCGTGCCCGGACAGTTCATCCAACCGTTCGTCGATGCGGCGTTCTCCGATCTCGGTCTGGATCCCAACGTGCTCTTACCTTCTGAGCGCACCGACCCTCAGGTGGGCCAGCCCGGCACCCCGGCGCTGCCGATTCCGTATCCGAGGACCGGCCAAGGGGGCGACCCCAAACTGACTCTGCCCGACGCGATCACCGGAAACCCGGGTGATCCCCGCTACCCGTATCGCGAATCGGTACCGGCCCCTCCGCCAGGTGGTCCCCCACCAGGTCCGCCGGCACCGCCACCACCCGATCAGCAGGCCCCGCAGCCGCCGACCCCAAGCCCGGTCGTCGTGCCGGCGCCCGACGAAGTCGCGCCGGGACCAACAGATTCCTCGATCCCCCAAGGCAGACGATGACGAACTCTCGGACCAAACTCGGATTGGCAATCATTTTGGTCAGCCTCGTCGTGGGCGGCGCGATTGCGGTGACACGCGCGGCACACGAGCTCGATCGTGTTCACGTCGTCGCCTACTTCGACAACAGCAACGGTGTGTTCGTCGGCGACGACGTCCGCATCAAGGGCGTCCGCGTCGGCAGGATCGAGGCCATCGAACCGCAACCCACACAGGTCAGAATCACCTTCTGGTTCGACGCGAAATACCCGGTGCCCGCCGACGCCAAAGCCGTGATCTTATCCCCGACACTGGTCACGTCCCGTGCCATCCAATTAACCCCGGGCTACGCTGGTGGCCCGACGCTGCAGAACAACGCGACCATCCCCCGGGCGCGCACCGCTGTTCCGGTGGAGTTCGACGAATTCCGCCAACAGCTCGAACGGCTGACCGCTTTGCTGCAGCCCACCGAGCCGGGCGAAGTGAGCACGCTGGGCTCCCTGGTGAACACCGCCGCCGACAACTTGCGCGGTCAGGGTCCGGCGATCCGCGACGCCATCATCAGGCTGTCCCAATCGGTGTCCGCGCTCGCCGATCACAGCCCGGACATCTTCACCAGCGTCAGAAACCTGTCGACACTGGTCTCGGCGCTGCAGGACAGCACCGTCCTGATACGTCAGCTGAATCAGAACCTTGCGTCGGTCACCGGGCTTTTGGCCAACGAGCCCACCGAAGTCGGGGACGCGGTGAAAAACCTCAATGACGTGGTGGGCGAGGTGACCGCGTTCGTCGCCGCAAACCGCGACACGATCGGCGCCACCTCGGACAAGTTGACGTCGGTTTCACAGGCGCTGACAGACAGCACCGACGACATCGAACAGCTGCTGCACATCGCGCCGACGACGCTGTCCAACGCCGCCAACCTCTACCAGCCCGCCCAGGGCACGCTCACCGGAGCTCTTAATGTCGCCAACTTCTCCGATCCGATCACCTTTTTGTGCGGCGCAGTGCAGGCCGCCTCGCGACTGAACAACGAGCAGTCGGCGAAATTATGTGTGCAGTACTTGGCGCCGATCATCAAGAACCGCCAATACAACTTCCCGCCGATCGGGGTCAACCCCTTCGTCGGTGCGACTGTTCGACCGAATGAAGTCACCTACAGCGAGGATTGGATGCGCCCGGACTACGTTCCGCCGCAGCCGACGCTGCCGGCCGCGACCGGCGCCGACCCGGACGCGCCGCCACCGCTTACCGGGCCAGCGCTGCCGGCCGAAGTGCCGATTCCCGGCCCGTCGAATCGGCAGACCGACCCAGCCGCCGGGTTGCCCGGCATGATGATTCCAACCGGGGGCGGCTCATGACATGCACGAGGCCTGCCCGCGCCGCCGCGGTGATCATGATCGCGCTGACCGTCGCCGGGCTGTCGGGATGCGGCTTTCGCGGGTTGAACTCCTTTCGGCTGCCCGGGACGCAAGGCCACGGGCAGGGCTCCTACACGATTCAGGCCGAAATGCCCGATGTCGAAACCCTTCAGCCGAACTCACGTGTCCGCGTGGGCGACGTCAATGTGGGCACCGTCACGAAGATCGAGCGTCGAGGCTGGCATGCGCTGCTCACACTCGCACTCAACGGCGACGTCGACCTTCCCGCCAACTCGACCGTGTCGTTGGGTCAAACCAGCCTGCTGGGCTCACTGCACATCGAGTTGGCACCCCCCACCGATGTTCGTCCCGCGGGAGAACTCCGGGCCGGTTCACTGATCCCGTTGACCTCAGCTGGAGCTTACCCGTCTACCGAACAGACCCTGGCGTCGGTATCCCTCCTGCTCAACGGTGGCGGAGTGGGGCAAGTACAGGACATCACCACCGCCCTCACGTCTGCGCTGGGAGGCCGCGAAGCCGACTTCCGCAGCCTGCTTACACAATTGGACACCTTCACCGCGAACGTCAACGGTCAAATCGGCGACATCATCGCAGCCACCCAGAGCCTCAACGATCTGGTCGCCCAGTTCGCGGCGCAAAAGCCGATCATCGACAAGGCCCTGGAAACAATCCCCGACGCGCTGGCGGTTATCAACGCCGAACGCGATCAGCTGGTGGAGGCGGTCGACCAGCTCGGCAAATTCAGCGCGCTGGCCGCCGACACGGTCAACCAGTCCCAAGATTCGTTGATCCAGATCCTGAACGACATGGGACCGGTACTGGAATCACTGGCTAACGCTGGCCCGGCGCTGACCCGGTCCCTGAACCTGTTCACCACGATTCCGTTCGTGAAAGACAACCTGACCAAGTGGTGGCGCGGTGACTACGCCAACATCACCACGATCGTGGACCTGACTTTGAGTCGTATCGACGCGGGGCTGTTCACCGGTACCCGGTTCGAAGGGCACCTCACCGAACTGGAATTGCAGTGGGGCCGCACGATCGGACAACTGCCCAGCCCCTACACCGCGCGAAACCCGTTGATCGTCCCCTACCGGCTGGATCAAGGACCGTAATGTACCTGAGCAAACGAGTCCGGCTGCAACTGGCCATCTTCGCCATGGTGACCGTGGTGGCCGGTGGAAGCATGGCCTTCGCCTATCTTCGGCTGCCAAGCCTGCTCTTCGGTGTCGGCCGCTACCAAGTCACCATGAAGCTTCAGGACGCAGCAAGCCTGTACCGCGACGCCAACGTCACCTACCGGGGCACAACGGTGGGCCGGGTCTCAGACGTCCGCCTCAGCGACGGCGGGGTCGACGCCATGCTGTCGCTGCAATCGGACACCAAGATCCCAGCAGACCTCGATGCCCACGTGGGCAGCCAGACCGCGGTCGGCGAGTTGTTCGTCGACCTCGTGCCGCGAAGCGGTGACGGTGCGCCGCTGAAGAACGGCGACGTCATCCCGGCCGACCGCACCTCGGTGCCCCCCGACATCAACGCCTTGCTACGCGCGGTCAACACCGGTGTTCAGGCGATCCCCCGCGACAACCTCACGACGGTCATCGACGAGTCCTACATCGCTTTCGGCGGCCTGGGTCCCGACCTGGCCCGGCTGACGCGGGGCGCCACCACGCTGGCCATCGACACGCGCAACAACCTACCCGCCCTGACCACCCTCATCGACGACGCCAAACCCATCCTCGACACCCAAACCGAAACCTCCGATTCCATCCAGACCTGGGCGAGTAACCTCGCTCAAGTCACCAATCAGCTGCAGCTGCAGGATGAATCGGTGCAGGGCTTACTGGTCAACGGACCCCCCGCCGCAGACCAGGTACGTCAGCTCTTCGACCGGGTACAGCCCACCCTGCCCATCCTGCTGGCCAATCTGGTCAGCCTCGGGCAGGTGGCGCTGACCTATCAACCCAACCTCGAGCAGATCCTCGCCCTGTATCCGATCGAGATCGCCGGCCTCCAGGGTGCCGCGCTGGCCAACCGGAACACCAAACAGGACTACAAAGGCCTGTTCCTGTCGTTCAACCTGAACCTCAATGTGCCGCCGCCGTGCAGAACGGGATACCTACCTGCCCAACAACAACGCGCACCGTCTGAAGTGGATTATCCACCGAAGCCGCCAGGTGACTTGTACTGTCGGATCCCGCAGGAGTCCGGCCTCACGAACGTCCGCGGGGCCCGCAACCTGCCGTGTGTGACTCGGCCGGGGAAGCGCGCGCCGACGGTGAAGATGTGCGAGAGCGACGAGAACTACGTACCGCTCAATGAGGGCACCAACTGGAAAGGTGATCCGAACGCGACGCTGTCCGGTCAGCCGGTTCCGCAGCCGCCGCCAGACCCGCCCCCCCCTGTGCCGGTGACCGCCCCGATTGCGGTCGCCGAGTATGACCCGAGCACCGGCAGCTACATCGGACCTGATGGCAAGCAGTACAGGCAAGCGGATTTGGGCCAGAGTGCTGTCGGGCAGCACACCTGGCAGGACATGCTGCTTCCGCCAAAGGACGGTAAACCGTGAGCATGCACACCGCCGACGACCCCCCCGGCGACGATCCCACACTGTGCTCGCCTGTCCCTGATGACACCCTCGATGTCGGCGTCGACAAGGGCGCTGGTGGTGCGGGCGCCGACAGCAAGGACCCCGAAGTCGTCGACGGCAAACACCAGCGGGACACCTCTCGCGCTTGGCGCAACCGAATGCAGCCGCAGCGACTGGCGCTTGTGATGGGATTGGTAGCAGCGTTGACGATGGCCGCACTGACCAGTTGGCTCGGCTTCCAGACCTACCAAGCGCATCAGGCCGCCGAACAACGTCAGCTATTCGTGCAGGTCGGACGGCAAGGCGCACTGAATCTGACCACGATCGACTGGCAGCACGCCGACGTCGAAGTAAAGCGCATTCTCGACTCGGCTACCGGCACGTTCTACGACGAGTTCTCCCAGCGGTCACAGCCGTTCATCGACGTGGTCAACAAGGTGAAGTCCAAATCGGTGGGCACCATTACCGAGGCCGGCTTGGAATCGCATTCCCGTGACACGGCCCAGGTGCTGGTCGCGGTCAGCGTGAAGACCACTGTCGGCGATGGGCCAGAACAGGAACCCCGGTCATGGCGAATGCGCGTCACGGTGCAGAAAGTCGGCAACGATGCGAAGGTCGCCGACGTGGAGTTCGTGGTATGAGGAATTCACCAGCGAAAGTCGAGCCCGATGACGGCGACGCCGCCCACTCCGCCGGAGCCGACGACCAACCACCAACACCCGGGAAAACACCGAACAGCGCGTCGGGATGCGAGGCCGCCGTAGCACCAGAACGCTTGAACCGCAATGATATTGCCTCGACAGACAATCGTCGCGGCACTTTCGTGCGGATGCTCGGATTCTGGCTCTTGCCCTCTATCGCGTTGTTGTCCGCGCTGGGCGCGGCCTACTTCAAGTATCAAGAAGGGACCGCCGGTGACGAGGATCGCGCCCGCGTTGAAACCGTTCAGGTCGCCACCGAAGCTACGGTCGCGATGCTGTCCTACACACCCGAAACGGCAGCCGAGAAATTGAAGGCTGCGCGGGATCAACTGACGGGACCATTTCGCGGTTCATACACATCGTTGACTGAGGATGTCGTGATTCCTGGGGCGCAGCAGCAACGAATCTCAGCCACCGCCAGGGTGTCAGCCGCCGCCTCCGTCTCCGTAAGCAAGAACCGTGCCATCGTCATGGTGTTCGTCGACCAAACCACCACTGTGGGCAAAGACGCGCCGACAGAGACCGACTCCGTAGTCCAGGTCAGCCTCGACAAGGTCGGATCCCACTGGTTGATATCGGGTTTCGAGCCGAAATGAGCACCATCCCAACTTCAAGGTCGGCTGGTGGCCCTCGAGTCCGCCGATAGCAGCGTGTGAGGAGTGACCTTGAGTGCCCTGCGCGCAGTGAGACCATTTTGCATCCACGTCGCCGATGACGTTCTCGACGATCTACGAACGCGTCTTTCGCGGACCCGTTGGCCGGAAGCCGAATGTGTACCGGACTGGACCCAGGGCATCCCGCTCGGGTACACCCGCGAACTTGCCGCCTATTGGGCCGACGGATACGACTGGCGGTCCCGTGAAGCCGCCCTCAACCGATTCGATCAGTTCGTCGTCGAAATCGACGGCGTGGACATCCATTTCATCCACCAGCGATCTCCGCACCAAGAGGCTTTTCCGCTGGTGATCACCCACGGCTGGCCCGGCTCGATCGTGGAGTTTCACAACGTGATCGAGCCGCTGACCAACCCGACTGCCCACGGGGGACGGGCCGAGGACGCCTTCCACGTGGTGTGCCCGGCGCTTCCGGGCTACGGCTTCTCCGGCAAGCCCACCAACGCCGGCTGGGGTGTCGGGAAGATCGCGCAGGCCTGGGAGACGCTCATGCTGCGCCTCGGCTACCAGCGCTACGGCGCCCAAGGCGGCGACTGGGGCGCAGCGATCACCACACAAATGGGCCGCAACCGCGGCCACTGCGCCGCCATCCATCTGAACATGCCGATCGCTTACCCTCCAGCGGGTGGCATCACCGATCCGACCGAGGAAGAACAGCTGGCCCTGGCCGCCCTGACGACTTATCAGCGTTGGGAGACAGGCTATTCCGAGCAGCAGTCCACCCGGCCTCAGACCGTCGGCTACGGACTGGCCGATTCGCCGGTCGGTCAGATGGCCTGGATCGTCGAGAAATTCGCAGCGTGGATGGACTGCGACGGCCATCCCGAGAACGTGCTCAGCCGCGATGAGCTCCTCGACAACGTCATGATGTACTGGGCTACCAATAGTGGCTCCTCCTCGGCCCGGTTGTACTGGGAGAGCTTCAAGACCCTGGACGCGACAACTCGTGTGGAATTGCCCACTGGTATTGCTGCCTTCCCCAAGGAGGTCCTGCGCGCACCGCGAAGTTGGTGCGAACCGATCTACAACATCACCCATTGGACGACCATGCCGCGCGGCGGGCACTTCGCCGCTCTGGAACAACCGAGGCTCTTCGTCGACGACATCCGCGCATTCTTCGAATCCGTGCGGTGATGCAGCCAGCCGGCAGGCAACGAAGCTTTGGGAGCACGCTTTCGATGAGCTAAACTTTCTGTATTGCGGAGATATTATCTGCTAGCAAGAGGATGCCCGCTGACAAGCACGTGTCAACTATCAAGGAGGCGATGAGTGGTAGACGACCCACGGAGTGCAGTCATGAGAACGTGGACGCTCCCGCTAGGTGTCGCAACTTTGCAGGGCCAAAGCGTCTACGACGTGGAGGATCCGTGTACCGGCGACGTGCTGACCCAGGTGCCCGACTGCAGCAGTGAGGATGTCGACAGGGTGGTGGCGACTGCACATGCCGCTCAACGCGATTGGGCGCTGCGGACGCCTCGCCAGCGCGGCACCGCGCTGCGGGCCTTGGCGACACTCATGCGCGATCACTCTGAAGAGCTCGCAGTGCTCGACGCAATTGACGGCGGCTTTCCACTGCCTGCGATGCGCGACGACGTCACTTGGGCGGCCGACGTGCTCGAGCTGATGGCAGACGACGCGCTCGACCTCGGCGGACGGACTATCCCGCTCTCGGCGAACCTGCACTACACGCTGCAGCAGCCCTACGGCGTAGTCGCTCGAATCGTCCCCTTCAATCATCCCGTCCTATTTGCAGGATCCAAGATCGCCGCTCCGCTGATGGCGGGGAACGCCGTGGTGCTCAAAGCTCCCGATCAAACACCGTTGTCGGCCATCCGGCTCGCCGAGCTGGCCAGGGAGGTCCTGCCCGAAGGCCTATTCGGGGTGGTAACCGGGCACGGGGCAACTGCCGGCGCCGCGTTGGTTGCCCATCCACTAGTCCGGCGAATCGGCTTCATCGGCTCCCCGCGCACGGGCCGACATATCCAGCGCTTGGCGGCCGAGCACGGCGTCAAATACGTCACGCTGGAACTCGGCGGCAAGAACCCGATGATCGTCATGCCCGACGCCGACCTCGAGGCGGCTGCCAAAAGCGCCGTGGTAGGGATGAACTTCACCACCACAGCGGGCCAATCATGCGGATCAACAAGCAGACTGCTGCTGCACGAAGCGATCGCTGACGAGGTGATTGATCTGGTCGTCGATCAGGTCGCTGCCATCAAGGTAGGCGACCCGCTCGTTGACGGCACGGACATGGGACCCGTCATCGACCAAGCGCAATACTCAAAGTCGTTGCGGGCCATCGAGTCAGGACGGGCGGGCGGCGCCAGCGTGCTTACCGGTGGAGGACGCGCGCAGGGTGTTGGTAGCAAAGGCTGGTATGTCGCCCCGACCGTATTGGCTGGAGTGGCACCACAAGCCGATGTCGCCCGCGACGAGATCTTCGGGCCCGTTCTTTCGGTGCTGACCGTCCGTGACGAAGCGGAGGCTGTCGAAGTTGCCAACAGCGTCGAGTTCGGGTTGACCGCCGCGGTGTGGACCAACGACGTAAGCCAAGCCCACCGCATGGCTGCGGGACTTGATGCTGGCTACGTCTGGATAAACGGCAGTGCACGCCACTACTGGGGGTTGCCCTTCGGCGGTCGGAAATCGTCAGGTGTTGGATCCGAAGAGTCCACGGAGGAACTGCTGTCCTACACCCAAGTCAAGGCAGTAACCGTCACCTTGGACTGAACTGCGTCGATGCGCTGGAAGGCGCCTACAGCGGACGGTGACCTTTTTCGCAGTCGAAATCCTCTGGGAGAACTGCTATTTGACGTAGGGCGTCATTCGGCCGTGCATCGGCGCCTCAGACGATAAGCGACCGATTAGAAAATCGACTCGGGACACGGCATCGCTCCGTTGCGGGTATGTGACACGCGGCTGTGCCCCCGGAACCCCTCCGATGCCCGCGGCGGCGGCTATGTCCGGCCTCGGGTCGGGCAGCACGCAATCGACTGGTATCCGCCGACTTGCGCTAGCATCAGTTGTAGTTTCAAAATAGTTGTGTGAATGAAACTGTTGTCGAACAACTGAGCCGCCGGCACAAGGCCTTCGTCCTGGCGTCCTGCTGCCTGAGCGTGCTCATTGTGTCGATCGACGTGACCATCGCCAACGTTGCAATCCCGAGCATCCGCGCCGACCTTTCGGCGTCGCCTTCGCAAATGCAGTGGGTCATTGACATCTACACCTTGATGGTGGCCTCGCTATTGCTGCTCTCGGGTGCCATGGCCGACCGATTCGGTCGGCGGCGTACGTTGCAGATCGGGTTGACAATCTTTGCGTCGGCCTCCCTGCTGTGCAGCGTGGCTCCCAACGTCGAAACGCTGATCGGCGCCCGCTTCCTGCAGGCGATCGGCGGTTCGATGCTCACTCCTGCTGGGTTGTCGATCGTCACGCAGGTGTTCACCGGCAGAGTGGAGCGCGCGCGCGTCATCGGCATATGGGGGGGCGTCGTAGGCATCTCGATGGCCTTGGGTCCGATCATGGGCGGAATACTTCTCGAGTATGTTGACTGGCGAGCAGTGTTCTGGATCAACGTGCCGATCTGCGCGCTAGCGGTGCTGTTGACCGCGATCTTCGTTCCCGAATCCAAGTCGGTCACCATGCGCCACGTCGACCTGATCGGCTTGGTCCTGGGCATGGTCTTCCTGTTCGGACTGGTGTTCGTGCTCATCGAAGGGCCAGGGATGGGCTGGACCGACACCCGCGTCGTCGTTAGCTGTTGCCTCGCAGCGCTGGCCTTCGCGACATTCCTGCGCTACGAGTCACGCCGCCTCGACCCGTTCGTCGAGCTCCGATTCTTCCGCAGCATCCCGTTTGCTTCGGCGACGGCCATCGCGGTGTGCGCATTCGCTGCATGGGGCGCGTTCCTGTTCATGATGTCAATCTATTTGCAAGGGGAGCGCGGGCTTTCAGCGGTGAACACCGGGCTGATGTTTCTGCCCGTGGCCGTCGGCGCATTCATCTTCTCGCCCTTGTCTGGCCGGCTGGTGGGGCGATTTGGTGCCAGACCGTCGCTGATGATCGCCGGCGCATTGATCGTCGCCGCGACTCTCATGCTCGCGCAGATGAGCGACGCTACCCCGCAATGGCGAATGCTGGTCGCCTTTGCGGTTTTCGGCGTCGGTACTTCGATGGTGAACGCACCGGTCACAACCGCGGCCGTCAGCGGTATGCCGACCGACCGCGCCGGTGCGGCGGCGGCTATCACATCCACGAGCCGACAGGTGGGCGTCGCCATCGGTGTGGCCATATGCGGCCCGGTCGCTGGTGCGGCATTGGGCGACACCAACGTAGATTTCGCGGTCTCCGCCCAGCCCCTATGGCTAGTGTTCGCTGGAGTTGGTGTGCTGATCTTCACGCTCGGTGTCTACTCGACGTCGAAGCGCGCGCTGCGCTCAGCAGAGCATCTGGCGCCGCTGATCGCAGGAACCGATCCGCGACGGGAGGCTGCCGATGTCGCGTAATCCGGAAGCGGACGAGGTCTGGCGCGCGATGACCGCACTGGTCACCGACAACCGCGACAGTTGGAGGCGAGCGACCGTCGACCAGACGGGCCTACCTTTCAGTCGCATCCGGATCCTGCTCCGGCTGTCCCGCGGTTCGATGACCGTCAAAGAGGTCGCGCACGCCGTGACAATCGATCCCCCGGCGGCCACGGTGGCCGTCAACGATCTGGAGGACCGCGGCCTAGTCATGCGTCAGACTATTCCCACCAACCGGCGGTACAAAGTGGTATCACTGACCGACGCCGGCTGGTCGATGGTGGCCACCATCAATGCGGTCGACGACCCGGCTCCCGAAGCGCTTGCGGCACTTGAGGGTAATGAACTGAGGGCGCTGCGCGATGCGATAGCAAGAGTCAGCGCCGCCGCCAAACACTGAATGAAAGCCGCGGCCGGATCGCTCAACGAACGACTCTCAGTCCGGCCTAGCGAACCTGCAACATGCCAGGGTCGCTGTGGGGTCTGCAGAAGTCGGGTCAGATGGCGGGATTGGTGGACCAAGGGCCGCGAGTGTCGAGAAGAACCCTGTTCGGTTGGAGTCCTGGGTGGCAGACGTCGGTCTGCGAGGGGATGCCGGCTGATACCGCCGTTACCGCGGTGGCCTAAATAATAGCTTGCAAACAGTTATCATCCTATGTAAGCTTCCGTGTGGTGTAGCCCACATGAGTGCTCACGTTCTACGGGCACAATCGATAGGAAGGTGCGCCCGGTGGATTCGATGGCGCCTGATGCGACGACAATGCGAACATTAGAGAATGCGCGCGGCTCCATCCTAAAGGGTCGCCTCCCTGCGTCTCTCATCGCTAATGCAGCGCTTTACGAGCTTGAATTGAAGCGAGTATTTGGTAGGACCTGGCAGTTTCTCTGCCACGAAGACGAGATCCCCAATGCGGGTGACTATGTAGTGCGCTACATCGCTGATAACTCAATTATTGTCGCGCGGCAGCAGGATATGACGATTCGGGCGATGTCGAACTCGTGTCGGCACCGCGGCACGCTGCTTTGCCGAACCGAGTCTGGGAATGAGTCGGCGTTCCAGTGTCCGTACCACGGTTGGACCTATCGAAACAACGGTGATCTCATCGCGATACCTGCGCAGCAGGCAGTGTACGGTGCTGCGTTCGACAAGAGTCGGCTAGGGTTGCGCGCTCTGCCGATGCTGGACTCGTACGCGGGCCTTGTCTTCGGGTGTGTGTCGGATGAGGCGCCGGGACTGGATGAGTACCTCGGGGACATGCGCTGGTATCTCGACTTGATGATGAAGAAGAGCCCGACCGGCCTTGAGGCGTGGGGTGCCCCGCAGCGTTGGGTGATTGACGCGAACTGGAAGACCGGCGCCGACAACTTTGTTGGGGACGGCTATCACACGGTCATGACGCACCGTTCGATGTGTGAGCTGGGGTTGTTACCGCCCGATAATGTGGCCGTTTCGCCGGCCCACGTCAGCCTATCGGGCGGGCACGGGGCGGGCGTTCTAGGCGCACCACCCGGCATACCCGCACCGCCGTACATGGGCTATCCGGAGGAAATCGTCTCCGGTCTCAGCGAGGGTTACGGCGATGACGTCCATGGCGAGATGCTGAAACGGACGATGTTCATTCATGGCAATGTGTTCCCGAACTTGTCCTTCTTGAACGCCTTCATCGCCAAGGACGGGCAGTCTATGCCGGTGCCCATTCTGACCTTGCGGCAATGGCGTCCCTTGGACGCAGCTCGTATGGAGGTGTGGTCGTGGTTCTTCGTGGAGCGCAACGCGCCCGAAGAGTTCAAGCAGCAGTCGTTTGAGACTTATGTTCGGACGTTCGGGGTCGGGGGTGTCTTCGAGCAGGATGACGCCGAGATATTCCAGGCTATTACCAAGGGAACACGCGGCGAGTTGGCTGGTGGTGTGGAGCTGAACCTGGAGATGGGACTGGACAATCTGGCTCCTGATCCAACGTGGCTGGGCCCGGGACGACCGTTGGCCAGTGGCTACGCCGAACAGAATCAGCGCGAGTACTGGAAGCAGTACTTCGACTATCTGGCCACACCGAGAAGGGATGAGAACGTATGACGACAACGGTGCCGCAGGATCCACCTAAGGCTGCGAGGGTTTCGCGCGACGTGCGCGAGGAAATCGAAGACTTCCTTTTCGACGAGGCCGATCTGTTGGATCGCGATGAGTTCGAAGAGTGGCTGGAATTGCTGGCACCGAATGTGCACTATTTCGCGCGCGTCCGTCAGACGCTTCGCAGAGCAGGTGGCCCGGGGTTCTCTGAGCGCTCTATGCACCTGAGTGATAACTACACGAGTCTGAAGATGCGTATTCAGCGGCACCGAACGTCGTCGGATTGGGCTGAGGATCCTCCGTCGCGGATCCGGCACTTCATCACCAATGTCAGGGTCAGGTCTGGTGAGGACGGCGATGAGTACCGTGTGACGTCGAATGCGTTGCTGGTGCGCACGCGCGCGGACGAGCCTAAGGCGGAGACAGTCGCTGCCGAGCGCCGAGACATTATTCGTCGCGACGAGACGGGTTTGAAACTGGTCCAGCGCGAGATCCTGCTGGATCACACCACATTGCCCACGCACAACCTGTCATTCTGGATCTAAGGTGCCGGTGAGCTTGACATCATTACGGCGGCGCCTCCGCCGAAACTCCGGCCCACGAACGTTGTGGCCGAGCGAATTTGGGTCTGTCCTTAAGGTAGGCCGGTAGGTGCGCGCAGCTATTTATCACGGCCGCGAAGACGTGCGGATTGAAGAGCTTCCCGACCCGAGTCCACGTGCGGGCGAAGTGGTCATCGAGGTGGCCCGAGCGGGGATCTGCGGCACAGACCTGCATGAGTACATCGCCGGTCCGATGCATGCTGCGCCAGGGGTCGTCATTGGCCACGAATATTCCGGGACGGTGGTCGGCGTCGGGCCCGGCGTGCGCGAGTTCACCGAAGGTGACCGAGTCTGCGGCGTCGGCGTTTTCGGCTGCGGTGAATGCGGCTTCTGCAAACAGGGCGCTGAAGCACTCTGCGGAACAGTCGGTTTCATCGGCTTCGCTGTCAACGGAGCACTTGCCCACTACGCGTCGTTGCCGACGAAGGCGTTGTTTCGCATCCCGGATGAGATCAGTCTCGCCGAGGCTGCCGTCGTTGAACCGATCGCGTCGGCGTACCACGCTGTCCGCCGTAGCGGGTTGGCAGCGGGTGGGACCGTCTTCATCGCCGGCGCTGGCCCGATCGGCCTCGCCCTGGTGCAGTTCTCACTTGCCCAAGGTGCGACTCAGGTCATCGTCAGTGAGGTTTCGGCGACGCGCCGCGTTGCCGCCCACCGGGTCGGGGCTACGCGCGTAATCGATCCTCTGGCTGAGGATGCAGTTGAGGTGGTTCGGACGTTGACGAACGGAAACGGCGTCGACATCTCCTTCGACGCTGCGGGCGTACAACCCGCGCTTGATGCGGCGTTGGGCGTGCTGCGCCCCCGCGGTCGATTGATGGTCGTGGCGATTTGGGAGGCTCCGGCTGGTATCGACATCAATCGAAGCATCATGCGCGAAGCAGATATTGGCTTCTCATTTTGTTACGAAGCGCAAAGGCAGGTCCCGGCGATTCTTGACTTACTAGCTACGGGGGCGATCAGCCTTGGTGAACTCATCACCGACGAGATCCCGTTGGATGCCGTGGTCAGTCAGGGCTTCGAGGAATTGCGCGTCAACCGCGATGCACACGTAAAAATACTGATCGACCCATTGGCATAGCTGCGACCGGCATCGCACGCAGTAGATGTCACGCCGCCGCACCAAAGGAGTTAAGTGTCTGCCAATATGGAGAGCCTGTTCGACGGTCTGACAGTCCTCGAGCTGGGGCATGTGATCGCGGCGCCTTTCGCTGCGTCGCTGATCGGCGACTTCGGAGCACAGGTCATCAAGATCGAAGACCCCGGTTCAGGCGACATGTTGCGCGGGTCCGGTCCGAGGAAAGACGGAGTGCACCTTTGGTGGAAGTCCGCGGCGCGGAACAAGTCAAGCGTCGCTATCGATCTGCGTCTCCCCGAGGGGCAAGCGCTGGTGCGCAAAATGGTCGAACGCGCCGACGTGGTGATCGAAAACTTCCGCCCGGGAACGCTCGAGCGTTGGGGACTGGGATGGGAGGAACTGCACGCAGCGAACCCGCGGCTGATCATGTTGCGGATTTCTGGGTATGGCCAGATCGGCCCGGAGAGCGCAAAGCCGGGATACGGACGGGTCGGCGAGGCCATGAGCGGAGCGGTACACATCACCGGGCACCCCGACCGACCACCGACGCATTTCGGTTTCTCCCTGGGCGATGTCACGACAGGAATCATGGGTGCGTTCGCTGTTGCCGGAGCACTCTTCAAGCGTGAAGCGATCGGGAATCGCTTCGATGGGGAATGTATCGACCTGGCTCTCTACGAGTCACTGTTTCGTGGTATCGACTGGCAGGTAATCCTCTACGACCAGTTGAACTATGTTGCCGAGCGTCAGGGCAACCAGTTTCAGGTCAGCCCGTCACCGGTGTCAGATACTTATCTCAGTTGCGATGGGGTGTGGTACACCGTGGCGACCGGCACCGTCCGGTCAGTACAGAGCCTGCTCGAACTGCTGGGCGGCACGACTCTGCGCAACGATCCGAAGTACGCGACACAGGAACTGCAGATGTTGCACCGCGAGGAGCTCGGCGAGATGGTTCGCCAGTGGTTCGCCGAAAACAACTCCGATATTGTCGAAAAGGCCTGCGCGAGCTCCGGTGTCGTGGCTGCGCGGATCTTCACGCCGGCAGAGATGTTCTCCAGTCCCACGTTCGCGGCTCGCGAGAGCCTGGTCGAGGTCGCTGACCAGGAATTGGGTCCGGTCCGCGTCACCGGGGTGGTGCCGAGGTTGACGAACTTTCCCGGATCCGTGCGCAGCACCGGGCCCCGTCTCGGGATCCACGGCCAAGAGGTGCTGACTGAGTGGCTCGGCTTGGCCGACTCGGAGTACGAGGCGCTGGTATCGAGTGGCGTCGTCGGGGCGGTCGACGTTGACGGAGAGGTTCCCGGGCATTGAATTCGCTGCGGGACAAGGCTTGCATCGTCGGCGTTGGTCATACGGTCTACCGTCGTGATGCCACTGAGTCGGCAACGGACCTTGGCCTGCAGCTTGAAGCGGCCCATGCCGCGATCGTGGATGCCGGGCTGTCGGTTGGCGAGATCGATGGCCTCATCTGCCCGATCAACGGTGGCACGGCCGAAGATTTTATCGCGAATCTTGGCCTGACGAATGTTCGTTACGCGGTGACTTCCCATACCGGAGGCGCGGCAAGTGTGGCGGGTCTGGCAACTGCGGCGATGGCGGTTTGGTCGGGCGTCGCTCGCCATGTCCTCATTCCCGCGGGCTGGTGTGGGTACTCAGGTCCGCGTGCCCGCGGGATGGCATCGAGCGCGGACATGGCGATAGGCAAGGTTGTCCGGGATTATTACGCGCCACAGGGCGCGGTGTCGGCGGTGCACCAGTATGCGCTCGTGGCCGACCGCTACGTCCGCAAGTATGACGTGCCGCCTGAAGCGATGGGGGCGGTGGCAGTTGCGTTTCGTGCTAACGCGCAGCTCAACTCGAATGCGGTGATGTGCGGCCGTGAGTTGACGATGCAGGACTACCTCGACGCTCCACCGATCAGTTCGCCGTTGTGTTTGTTCGATTGCAGTTTGGAGACCGACGGCGCAGCGGCGGTGGTGGTATCAGGGGCCGAATGTGCGGCTGACGGCCCGCACCGGCCGGTGTTTGTGATGAGCGTGGCGGAAGGTCGCCCATTTCCCGTCGACGAATTCGCCAACAGGGCCGATCCATTGGAGATCGGGCTCGCCGAGGCGGCGCCGCGCGCGTTTGCCGACGCCGGTGTCGCCCCGTCTGATATCGATCTGCTCGAGGTTTACGACAGTTTCACTGTCAACGTGTTGCGGCAGATCGAAGCGGCCGGATTCTGCAAGCCGGGCGAAGCAGCGGATTTTGTACTCGACGGGTGTATCGCCGCGGACGGCCTGTTGCCGACGAATCTCAATGGCGGTTTGCTCTCCGAAGCGCACGTGCAAGGGATGAACAATCTGGTCGAGGCGGTGCGGCAACTGCGCGGGGGCTTAGCGGAGCGCCAGGTCCACGACGCGGAGTTGGCCGTAGTGACCGGTATGGGCGGCGGATGGGGTTCAGGTGCTCTCGCCATATTGCGTCGGTGACGGCGTTGTGACTGGCCGCTTCACAAGGGGCCCGATGTGAGGCGAACGGAAACGGATGTCGCAGCACCGCTGTTGCCATCCCTGGAAGGTCTCACGGCGGAGTTCTATGAGCATTGCCGACGTCAGGAGCTGTCGTTTCAGCGGTGTTCAAGGTGCGGCCGTTGGCGTCACGTTCCTCGCCTGACGTGTGCTGGCTGCGGCAGTAACTCCTGGTCTTGGCAGAGGTCGTCGGGCAGGGGAGTGGTATTCAGCCACACGGTTATTCACCGCGCGCTGCATCCCGGGTTCGACGAGGCCGTCCCGTTCGTGTGCGCCGTTGTCGAAATGGATGAGGGTGTGCGGATGGTGGCACGGATAGTGGACCTAGTTGCCGACCAGACGGCGATGCTGGTTGATGCGGCCGTCGAGGTTATCTACGTGCACGCCGCCGATGATGTTGTGCTGCCGGCATTTCGGCTGTCCGCTGCGGAAGTGCGGGGCAATGGCCGCCGCTGACGAGTTACGCGATCGTGTCGGTGAGAAGATCCACTTTCGAGGAGCCGACTCGGTGACGCAGAACGACATCCGCCGCAAACTGGAGGTTTTCACCTTTGCCTGCCCACTGCATGACGACGAGGCGGCAGCGAAGGCGCACGGCTACCTCGGCGTCGTGGCCCCGGTGACGATGACCCCGCTGTGGGGGCTGCCGCCGTATTGGGCACCCGGACAGCCCAGTCCCTATCTGGTCGACGGGCAGGAGATGACGGGCAACATCACCGACACGCTGGCTCTGCCGTTCAGCCGATCGGTCAACGTCAGCAGCGAGTGGCAATACCACACACCGCTGTACTTGGGGGACAGGTTGCAGGGGACTACGACGATCATCTCGGTAGAGCAGAAGCGCACCCGGGTGGGTACCGGAGTCTTCCTGCAATACGAGTCGGAGTACGTGAAGGTTTCGGGAGAACTGGTGGCGCTCAATCGAAATACCGTCTTCAACTACGACCCAGACGACGCCTCCAGGCCTGAGCCCGGCACTTCGGCCCGCGCCCAGCAGGGCGACCGAGGTCCCCGCACGCGCTCAGTGGACGATGCCGATACCAGTGTCGACTGGAACACGCCACTTCAGTTCGACGACGTTACGGTCGGTGCGCAAGTGCGCGGACCGGCTCTGGCCCTGACCTACCAGCGCATTGTGATGAACATTGCCGCGGATCGCATGTTTTCCGGGATACACCACAGCGCCGCGGCCGCTCATGCCGCGGGGCTTGCCGACATCATCTTCAATACTCGTGGCCTGGAAACTCTTTTCGAGACCGGGCTTCGTCGCTGGATGGGCCTTCGCGGCAGGTTGGTGCATCTGGGTCCGTTCAAGATGAGTGCCTCAGTTCACCCGGGCGACGTCGTGCAGGCGCGATGGACGGTGACTGGCAAGCATGCCCAGGCTGGCGCAGAAACCGTAGATCTCGAATTCGGTGTCTTCGCCGGGGATCGGCAAGCGGTGCAAGGGATTGCCGCCATCGCCCTCGATGGCAAAAGCAAAGCTCATCAGAAGTTTGTAGGACAAGAAGGGGTCAAATGAGTGTCATCAAGGCGGACGTGGAGGTCTGCCAAGGCTACGCGAACTGTGTCGTTGCAGCGGCCGACGTCTTCGACATCGGTGATGCGGGAACCGTTGTCATTCTTAATGACACGGTAACCGAGAGCGCTGAGGCAAGGATCGTCACGGCAATTCGCAGTTGTCCCGTCTCGGCTCTACGTCTCGCAACGGTGTGAGTGAGACGGCCGTGAACGTGCAAGTACCAGCGGGTGAGTGCGTCGACCATGGTTGAGACGAGTTGGTTCCCGAATGTACTTGCGTTTCAACCGACATGAGTTCTGCTGCTTGCAGGCCGACCGGGGTCTGGCTCCACTCGACGAGGTACGACGTGAGCTCGACGCTGGCAGACGCGGTGACGGTTTGTGGTGATCTGAGTTACGGCTGTCTCGGGGGTGGTTCGGGCATTACAGCAAAGGAAAGGTAGCGATGACGTTAAGAATGATTACTTCAGGCGGTTCAGATCAAACCGCTCGTAGTCTCGTCGATGTCGATCGCGGGGAGATCAGTCGCGAAATCTTCATCGATGCTTCGATTTTCAACCGTGAGTTGGAGTATTTGTTTCCGCGAGCCTGGTTGTTTGTGGGCCATGCCTCGCAGGTGTCTGCGCCGGGCCAGTTCTTCTCGTCGAGGATGGGTTCGGATCCGGTGCTGTTGACCCGTGACGCTCAAGGTGATGTGAATGTCCTCCTCAATTCGTGCCGACATCGGGGTATGGCGGTGTGTCGCTATGACGAGGGCCGTACGCTGCAGTTCACCTGCCCCTACCATGGCTGGTCGTACTCGATGGACGGTTCGCTGGTGTCCACTCCAGGGGATTTGCACGGTGTGCCGCAGCAGGGCATGGCCTACGGCAATGGCCTTGACAAAGCGAGTTGGGGACTTGTCAGGGCTGCCAAGGTGCACAACTTCAAGGGCCTGATCTTCGCGTGCTGGGACCCCGCCGCCCCGGATTTCGACGAGTATGTCGGCGACTTTCACTATTGGCTGGACAACCTGGCTGATGCTTTCGATGGCACCGAGGGCGCGACCGAGGTGTTCCGTGGAGTGCAGAAGTGGCGCATCAGATCGAATTGGAAGTTCGTTTCAGAAAACTTTCTGGGCGATACCTATCACGGGGCGACGACTCACGCCTCAGTTGAACAGGTGGGTATCGGCCCGGGCGGCAGAAACTCCCGGCGTCACGGTGAACGACAGGATCAGGGTGGTTTTTCGAAGGGCCGAGTGAAGACGTCGTTTCGTACGGGCCACGGTGCATCGGACAACCTGGCGTATGAGATCGCCTATCCTGAGTTCGCCGAAGAACCGGCCTTGAGTGAGTACTTCTCCCAGGCCTGGGCACTCCGTAAAGAGCGGTTAGAGGCGCAGGGCAGACAGCTCGGTGGTCGTGGCCCAGCGACGATGTTCCCTAATATGTCGTTCTCCGCCGGTTTTCCGCGGACGATCCTGGTGTCACACCCGATCAGCCCCACCGAAACCGAAGTGTGGCGGTGGTACCTCATCGACAAGAACGCACCCGATGATGTACGTGACTGGCTGCGCCGCTATTACATGCGCTACTCGGGTCCTGGAGGGATGACGGAGCAAGACGATATGGAGAACTGGAATTACGCGACGCAGGCCAGCCAGGGCGTGATAGCCCGGCGCTATCCCTACAACTATCAGCAGGGTCTCGATATGGAAACTCCCAGTGCGCTCGACCAGGCTGTGCATTCTCACCACCCCATCGCTGGCGAGGTGAATGCACGCGCCTTTTACCGGCGATGGGCCGAGTTCACCGACAACCTCTCGTGGCCTCAACTCATCGAACTTGCCAAATCCGACGAGAGAGCCGCACGGTCGTGAGTGCAACGGGCGGTGAAATTTCCACGAGGCAGGATGCGGTAGAGAAGTTGCTGCTTCAGGCCGAAATCGCCGATTTCCTCAATCGGGAAGCCGACCTGCTCGACGAACGACGTTACTCCGAATGGCTCGGTCTGCTCACCGACGACTACGAGTACTCCGTTCCACTGCGGGCGAACGTCGCCTACGACGACCTCGCGCAGCTGGAGCAGACTCAGGAAGGTCACGACATCTGCTGGTTCGACGAGAAAAAGGAGACCGTCGCTTTGCGGGTGGAGCAGCTGATGACTGGCCTGCACTGGGCCGAAGAACCCGTCTCGCGAGTGTCACACCTGGTTACCAACGTGCGTATTGAAGGAGTAGACGGCGCGGAAGTCGATGTGAGTTGCAGGTTCCTGGTGTATCGAAACCGGGTCGCCGATGAGACTGATTTGCTGGTCGGCCGGCGCAAGGACCGGTTGCGCCGCGTCGCCGGTGACTGGCAACTGTGCCGTCGCCGGCTACTCCTCGACCAAACGGTCTTACTCGCTAAGAACCTGTCGATCATTCTATGAAGCCGGACCATGTCCTTGAACCCTTGACCTTCAGCACGGCAAAATATATTCTTCTCTAAACATATTTGATGGGCCGCGACCGATGAGGGGGCAGCTGGATTGTCTACTTCGCTCCAACCGAAGCGGCGTGCCGATGACGTGACCGCCCTGCGTGTGATGACAGAGGAAATGCGCCCGCTTCTCGTCGGCGACGGGTACCAGATGTTCGATGTGCGCGCTCCGCAATCATCGGGCCCACCGCCGCACCAGCATCCCTGGGATGAAAGCTATGTCGTGCTGGAGGGCGAACTGTGGGTAAGCCGCGGCGGCGAAGAAGCGACCCTGCAGGTGGGTGAGGCGATTCGAGTGCCGGCTGGCGTCGTGCACGCCTATCGCGTTCTCTCTGACGGCGCCCGGTGGATCACGACTTCGTCTTGCCCGGGCGGCGCGCTGGATTTCTTTTCAGACGTGGACGAAACGTCGAACGGTCCGGGTGACGTGAAGGCCCTCATTGAGGCGGCCAAGCGAAACAGTGTCCGATTCGCCGATCCGGCGCTGGGATAGCCGTCTGTTGAGCCACCAGGCCGCAGATGCCGGCATTCGCCGACGGTGTCGGTAGTCGGTTTACGGCCTGACATTCGGTGATCGGTGTCATGAGGCGGGTCGGCGTGATCGGCTTGGGCGGCATGGGTTCCGCGCTGGCGGCGTCACTTCTTGCGACGGACCATTACGTAGTCTGTTTCGACATTCGGCCCGACGTATTACGCCCAATTGTCGAGCTAGGCGCCGAGGCTGCTGCGGACGCGCGTGAGTTGGCCGGCGCATGTGATGTCGTTTTGACGTTCCTCCCGGGGCCGAGTCAGGTGCTGGAGGTGGCGCTCGGGTCGGAGCGAGGTGTCCTGGCCGGCCTTGCCGACGGGGCCGCCCTGCTGGATATGTCGACCTGTAATCCCGAGGTCGCAGCAATCATCGGTCAGGCCTACGACGCGGCTGGGAGGCGTTTTGTCGATTGCCCCGTCAGCCGAAAGGCGCCGAACATGACCGTTCTGGTCGGAGGCCCAAGCGGGGTGCTCGGCCCTGATGCCGATGTCCTCGCCGCCGTCTCGCGCACCTTGGTGTACTGCGGCCATCGAGGTGCGGGATATGCCACCAAGCTTCTCAACCAGCACATCAAGTACAGCTGGTACCTCGCTTCGGCGGAAGCCCTCTTAATCGCTGAGGCGATGGGATTGAATGCCGGCGAGGTAGCCGACGCGATCGCGGAGTGCAGCGGGGGGGACTCGGGTCTCACCACGGCGGCGGCGTACTTCCGCCACGACACCGAGTCAGTTAGAAACCGCGCCCCCGCTAGCACCATTACGAAAGACTCCGCGCTCGCGGAACGAATGGCGACGAACGCCGGTATCCGCAGCAGGACGCTTGAGCCCGTCGTGGACTTCTTCCAAAGTGTTGCGGCCTCGGAGTTTCGCGACCGTGCCTACCCCGAAAGCACAGAACTTCTTCAACGAATCCGGTCGATGCCTCCGAAGTGAACCCCTACGTCTTGAGTGCGACCCCCGTCACGCTGTATAGCTAACTGAATTGTAAACGGGCCGAATATCGGTGAGCGGAAAGAAAGACTACCGACCATTTGCCGGTATGATCACCACCCGGTGGAGATGTCTGCCGAACCGCTGATCAACGTTGCAAGGGACTTCATGAGTACCGAGAAGTTGACGATGGCCGAACAGGTCGCGGCCAAGACCCGCGAAGCCGGACCCGATCACGACCCCTCTTCGTTGGCGCTCCCGCTTGCGCTCTACCGTGCTGTGACCGCCTTCGGTCGGGTAGCCGTCGATGAGTTGACGCCGGTAGACCTCTCGATGAGCCAGTTCAACGTTCTGACCGTCCTGAAGCGCGCCGACGGGCCGATGACGATGGGCGCACTGGCCGATTCTATTTCCGTACGCCAAGCCAGCCTGACGAGCGTGGTGGACACGCTGACCAAGGCAGGTTTTGTCACACGCAAGGTGAATCCCCGCGATCGGCGCTCGGTTGTGGTCGCGATATCGAAGAAGGGCGATCAGTTCATGACCGAGTTTCTGCCCGGTCATTACGACTTTCTGCAGAGACTCTTTGCCGGTATCAACCCGCGACACAGGCAGCAGCTGCTTGCACGACTGAACGAACTAATAGATTGCTTGGAGAACTACCCGAGCGGCCAGCGCACCTCCTGATCGGTCCCCGGGTATAGGACGGTCGACGCCGCTACGGTGCTGACGTCCACTCACCGGTCCTCGCTTGGCATCCACGGCTCCAACTGAGGGGTCTATCGGGTGCACTCAGGTAGTGAGTACTCCCGAGAAGAACGTTCGCTCGTCGGCTAGGTTGCGTCCGACCTTGGTGAAACGTGGCAGTCCGCGTGGCGTTCAGGGTTTGTCGCGAGGTGCGAATGACATTGCGGCACAGAAGAATTATTGATACGACGCTGCACGACCGCAGCGAAGAACTGTGTCGATGTGATGGTCGACAGTTTGCGTCGGCAGCCGCACCGCTGCGCCCGCGTGACGTGGGCATCGTCTCCCCTTCGAGAGTCCCATTTACACAGGAGCCTAAATTTCTACCTTGCAGATATTCGGGAAGTATGATAAAAACTGGGTACTGTACTGGCTGAGGGGACGTCGAAGGTTGCTCAAAGACGCTTCAATTTGTGTGAGCTTGCTTGGAGCGGAAACACGCTTCGTAGATGTCGACGGCGTCCGAACCAGGACAATTCAGGCAGGGGAAGGTCCGGACCTCATTCTCATGCACGGGGGAGGCGGTCACGCCGAAGCCTTCGCCCGCAACGTGACGGCGCTGTCGCGTCATTTCCGAGTGCATGCGCTGGACCTGTTGGGTCACGGTCTCACCAGTGGTTGTGAGGTCGCCCCGAAGCGTAAGGACTATGTCAGTCACATACTCGGATACATGGACCAGGAAGGCATCGACCGAGCCCACCTGGTGGGCGAGTCGTTAGGAGGTTGGATCGCGGCGTGGACTGCGTTGGAACATCCCGACCGTGTCGACCGGTTGATCTACGTGTGCGGCGCGCGGTTGACGCTAGAGGTCGGCGCCGATGCCGAGGCTCGCACCGCTGCCGGGCGCGCAGAGCTTGCCCGGGTCACCCGGCAATTCCTGGCTGACCCGAGTCCGGCGAATGTGCGGGAGAGGATGGCGTGGCTTTTCCACCACCCTGACCGCGACCTGACCGATGAACTGGTGGCGCTGCGGTGGGCGCTTTACCAGAGCGAAGAATCGCGGTCGGCACTGACGAACGCGACGGCGCCGCCCTCAGCGGCGACTGCTGAGGACAATCTCACGGCTGAGCGATTGACCAGCTTGACCAGGCCCACGCTCGTGCTGTGGACGAGTCACAATCCCTCGGCGACGGTGGAATTCGGACGGCGGGCAGCCGAGCTAATTCCCGGCGCTGAATTCGCATTGATGGAGGATTGTGGCCATTGGCCGCAGTGGGAACGGCCGGAAGAGTTCAACCAAATCCTCACCAACTATCTTCAAGGTGATCGCGAGTCCCGAGGGCAACGTTGATGGAGACAATCGGTTCCAAAACCGGCCCGGCGCTGCCGATAGACTCCTCGGCCTTCTACGACGAGGCGGTGTACCAGCGGGAACTCGACTCCATCTTCAAGCGGTCGTGGCTATTCGTCGGCCACGAGTCCATGATCCCCAAGCCCGGTGACTTCCGCACAACCTATATGGCCGACGACGCCGTGATCGTATGCCGGGACAAGGAATCTCGTGTTCGTGTGCTGCTGAACAAATGTCGGCACCGGGGCAATAAAGTCTGTCAGTTCGACAAGGGCAACGCGAACATCTTTCACTGCAGCTATCACGGCTGGAGTTACGACACTGCCGGACGGCTGCGCAGTGTTCCGCTAGCCGAGAGCGCCTACGGGCCGCAGTTCGATAAGGCCAGCATGGGCCTCGTCTCCCCCCGGGTAGCTACCTACAAAGGACTTATCTTTGCTTGCTGGGATCAGTCGGCGCCGCCGCTGGAAGAATATCTGGGGGAGGGCCTGCTGTGGTACCTCGACAACTTTCTACTCGACTGTGACCCCAACGGCCTGCAGGTCGTTCCCGGCCTGCACCGCTACCTCATGCCCGTCAACTGGAAGTTGTTGGCCGAGAACTTCGGCGGCGACCAGTATCACTTCGCTGCCACTCACGGATCGGTTTCCGCACTGTCGAAAGCTGGGCAGACTGCCCGCATCAACTTTTCGATAGACGAGGGGCAGCACTACAGCGTGGTTCTCGACGGCTGCGCGCCCCATGGGTTGCTGCAACTGGCAGTCGGTAAGAATTTCTATCAGGACGATCTCGCCCAAGCCGAAACGCTGGGTACCGAAGCAGTCGACTGGCTAACCGAGCGGCAGCGCCTGCAAGACGAGCGGTTGGCGACATCCCCCGTGCAGCCCTACAGCTTTCACGTAGCCAATATCTTCCCAAACTTCAGCATGATTGGCATGGGCACGGCCTTTTACGGTCGGGGATTCATCATGTGGCAGCCTCGGGGACCGCGGTTGACCGAGGTTTGGGAGTGGTGTCTGGTGGAAAGCTCCGCGCCCCGTGCTGTCAAGGAACGCATGGTCTTCGTCTTGAGTCAGCGGCAATCGGCGGCCGGTCTCGTGACGCCCGATGATCACGAAAACTTCGAACGATTGTCTGACGCCCTTGACACCGGAGTCGCCCGGGATGTGCCGTTCAACTACTCACTCGGCGAGGACGTCGAACCAATGGAGTCGCTGGTTGCGGAGTTACCCGGCAATGTCAGGCCGCAGATCAGCGAAGCCTACCAGCGCGAGTTCTATCGGCACTGGCACCGAACTATGACGGAGCCGGCCTAGCCATGGAGACCAGCCAGTTGGACGTGGAACTGCGGCTGCGAATAAACGAATTCTATGCGCGGGAGACCATGCTTCTCGATGATGGGCGGCTGGACGAGTGGCTGGGCTTATTGGCGCCGGATGTCAGATACACGATGCCATTCCCAGAGTCCAGCACGCATCCGGTCGACGATGATGACGGCCTACCGCCGTTTCTGTTGTTCAACGACGACTACGAATCGCTGAAGCTGAGAATTGCCCGGCTGGCTACTGGGCTCGCCCCCGGGGAAACTCCACGCACGATCACTCAGCGCATAGTCAGCGACATCCTGGTCACCGATGTATCCGATCAAGAGCTGAGCGTCCGATCCAGCGTCATGGTGTTTCTCGTACGCCACGAACGCCACGAGAGCTTCTTCATCGGCAAGCGACAAGACGTTCTACGCCGAGACGAAGACTCGTGCCTGCTGCTGGCCGCCCGGGACATCACCCTGGCTCATAGCGTTCTTCCACGAGCGATTTCGATCTTCTTCTAATGCCCAGTCGTCCA
The DNA here is from genome assembly GCF_002245535.1 of Mycobacterium lehmannii. GTDB lineage: Bacteria > Actinomycetota > Actinomycetes > Mycobacteriales > Mycobacteriaceae > Mycobacterium > Mycobacterium lehmannii. The sequence continues at coordinate 415,004 of NZ_NKCN01000002.1, forward strand.
CAAGCCCTCAGTTAGGTCGCACATGACAGATGTCGCGTCACGCGAGCTCGGCCTAGGATTTCTCGGAATCGGTCAGGCAGTCGCCCGAATCTTCCAGCAGTACCCGGACATGTCGACGCTGCCGTATCGGGTTGTGGCGGCTGCGGATACCCGATCACACTCGCTCGCCCGCTTCGCCAACGAGTTTTCCGGCCAGACCTACACGAACGCAGAGCAACTGTGTGCCGATCCAAGCGTGGACGTCGTCTACATCGCCACCCCTCCCGAGCTGCATCGGGAGCATGCGCTAATGGCCGCACATTACGGAAAACACATGATCGTCGAAAAGCCGTTGGCCATGTCGATCGACGATTGCACTGCAATGGTCGAGGCGGCCCAGGCAGCGGGCGTACAGCTGATGGCCGGCCACACACACAGCTTTGACGCGCCGGTGCGAGCGATGGCCGAACTTGTCGGCAGTGGCGAACTCGGCGAGTTGCTCATGGTCAACACCTGGAACTTCAATGACTTCAATCGGCGACCGTGGCCTACTTCGGAATTGCGCTCGACCAGCGGGCCAGTTCTCAACCAGGGGCCCCATCAGGTCGATATCGTGCGGCAAATAGTCGGCGGTTTGGCCAGAACAGTGCGTGCGTCGACAATATGGGACGACGTCCGGAAATGCGTCGGGGGATACACCTGTCATCTCGGATTCAAATCAGGAGCTTCCGCCACGCTCGTCTATGACGCGCGAGCTTTCTTCGACGTCGCGGAGTTGCACTCGTGGGTGGCAGAAGACGGCGGCCGCCGCAGCCCCCAAGCCAACCAGCGAGTAGCCAACAACTTCGCTGCGCTCAGTCAGAACCCTGACCACCTTGAAGTCGCACTGGAAGCTCAGAAGGAACAGGGCCGCTACGGTGCTGCGACGACGACCGAAGAGTCACAGGAGCTGTGGGGTTACTCCGCCCCCGGAGAGATCATCCACCACCCCTACTTCGGCCTGACCGTGGTTTCCTGCGAACGCGGCGCGATCAGGCAGTCGCCCGACGGGCTGGTGGTGTACGGGCAGAACGGATTGCAGGAAATACCGGTCGCGCGCACCATGCGGGGCAGGGCCGCAGAGTTGGCTGAACTACATCGGGCGATCACTGAGGACCGCCCTGTTCAGCACGACGGTCGCTGGGGGCGCGCGACGCTAGAAGTATGTTTCGCCATCCTGCAGTCGGCCTACGAAGATCGCGAAGTCGTTCTCTCCCACCAGGTATCGCTGTGACTTCAGATGAGGAGAAATCGTGGGTGAGATTGTAGCCGGTTACGCGTCGTCCCATGCCTTCACTTTCATCCCGCCTCCCAGGTGGGAAGGCTTCCGCATAAAGAACAGGCAAAGCTACACATTGCGACGCGGTAAGACCCCACCTCGCCTGAGGAAAGACGAAGAACCATTCGACGACGCTGCGGCGCGTTACGCGCACATCGAGAACGGGCTTCAAAGGCTGCGTGACAGCATCAGACAAGACCGACTGGATTGCCTGATCATCATCGGTGATGACCAGAACGAGAACTTCGACGGTTCGGCACTGCCCCAGATAGCCATCCACACAGGAGATGGGTTCACAGTGTCTGACCGCTTCTTGCCAGACGCGCGGTTTTGGAAAAGTTCGCCCGAGCTCAGTAAGGACTTGAGTGAGCACACTGTCGAGGCGGGGTTCGACGTCGCCACCGTTGTCGATTTCCGTGAGACCACCTTGCACTCACACGCCCATGGCGAGATTGTGGCCAATATCCTTGGAGACCACCAAATCCCAGTGGTGTTGGTATTCCTCAATGCCGTTCACGTGCCGTCGTTGTCGCCTAAACGGTGCTTCGCGCTCGGCCGCGCGATTGCCGACGCCGTGCGGTCACGCCGCCCTGCAGACGAGAGGATAGGTCTTTACGCGTCCGGTGGACTTTCACACTTCACTGCCGGCTTTCCGTGGGCTGCCTACGATGGGCCGCGCGTTCACGGTTCAATCGACGACGAATTCGATCGCCGCACCCTGAAGTGCCTTGCTACCGGAAACGGCTACGAGCTGAGCAAACTGACCAGCGAAGACCTGCTCAACTCTGGCAACATCGAGCTGAGATCGTGGATATGTGCTGTCGGCGCAGTCGGCGGCAACACGCCATGGGCCAGCGTCTATGAGCCCATTCCCCGCGCCCTGATGGGAATGGCCGTCGCCTGGACGAACTGCGAAGTCACTGTTTAGCGCGTCGAACGTGAGGCACGCGAAATTTGATTCGGCGGGTGTGTGGGTTATCCGCAGATCTACTCGACGTTTGCACTGAGAACCCCGACGGTCGACGGAAGATGTCGTGGCCGTGATCCTGGGACGAGGGCATGTCTGCCCACCCTCTGGCCCAGTCAACCGGCAGAACCGTGGGGCGGCCGAGACTTCGCTCGCGAAAGGGTATGTGTCCCAATGTCGTTGTTGCGCCGCCTGCGCGGACTGTCGGCGACAATAGGCCCACACCGAAACCAGAGTCTCTGTTTTACAGAGAAAATTTCTGTTATACAGTAAGGCTATTGGGTGTAGCGCCTAACTGCGTGGAAGTGATGGCTCGTGGTTAACGATGCCTTCTGCTTCGGGGCCTCAACAGCCCAAGCCCTATAGGAACGGTTAAGGAGGCGAACCGGATGGCCATCTGCGCTGCCAGCACCGCCCATCGCAGTTTGGGTAAGGCATCCGCGGACTTCGCTGTCGTCGTCAAGGACGGCGTCGACACCGAAACCCCGAGTTGGCGATGAGCTCCACCCCTTCGGGTGCAGGGCTAGACACTGAACGACACGCCATCGCGCTGGCCTGTCGCGTCCTGGCGGCGCGCGACTTGGCGCCAGGCATCCTCGGCCACATCAGCCTGCGCGTCGACCGAGATCGACTGCTGATCCGATGTCGTGGTCCGCGCGAGCGAGGGCTCGCGTTCACCAGCGCAGAGGACATCCGGATGGTCACGTTGGACGGTACAGCGGGCGGCAAAGGAGAACTCGACGATGGTTACCAGCCGCCGAACGAGTTGCCACTGCACACCGAAGTGCTCCGCACCCGCCGCGATGTCAATGCTGTGGTTCATGCGCACCCCGAGGCGGTAGTCGCCGCCGATCTCGCCGGTCTGGCTGTCCGACCGATCGTCGGAGCGTTTGACATACCCGGTTTTCGGCTCGCCGCGGCTGGCGTGCCGGTCTATCGGCGAGGCGTATTGGTGCGCAATCGGCAACTAGCCCAGGAAATGGTTGCTGCTATGGCAGACCGGCCGGTGGTCGTTCTCCGGGCCCACGGCCTCACCAGTGCTGCGGACACCGTCGAGCGGGCCGTACTGCAGGCCATCAGCGTCGACACGATCTCGCGTTTGTCGCTCCAGATCGCTTCTGCGGGTGGCACTCTGGCTGATTTGCCCGACGCTGATGCAGCAGAGCTGCCTGATCTCGGTAACGCTTTCAACGAGACCATCGCGTGGCGTCACGAGTTGGCGCGCCTCGAAACCCATGGTTTGTCGTGCCACCCATCGGAGAAAAGGTCCTCATAGGCACATCCGGGCACGCGCTCATGTCCATTGCCGCGGGTGGTCTGGGACGCGGCTTCCGATCCCATCGGACCATTGGCGTAGACATCCCCCGCACTCTCCTCGCCCGAGCATCGAGACCCGCGTGAATCGGAGCTTCGACAGCGCTGCGCGGATAGACCCCCCATTCAGCGGCGAGGACACTGGTGGGCAGATGCAGAGCAACAAGAGCATTGCGCATCACCGGAGGGACGATAGTTTTGAGTTGGTTGACCGGGCAAGTCGCCCTGGTGACCGGCGGGGCAGCCGGAATCGGTTTGGCCGTGGTCGAGCGTTTCTTGGCCGAGGGCGCATGCGTGGGCGTCCTGGATCGCTCGGAAGGCGACCTGGCTACCATCGGCAACGCCGACGGCAGGCTCATCGCGGTAACAGGTGACGTGACGTCGTATGCAGACAACGTCATGGCGGTGCGCGAAACGGTCGATACGTTCGGAAAGCTCGACGTCTTCGTCGGCAACGCTGGGATCTTCGATTACTTTGCCCCTTTGGTGGGTTTCGACGGAGCCGACCTCAGCAGCGCCTTCGATGAGATCTTCGCGGTCAATGTCAAGGGCTACCTCCTTGGTGCTAGGGCCGCCATTCCTGAACTCCTCAAAAGCGATGGGCCTAGCATCATTTTCACCGTCTCCAACTCTGGTTTCTATGCCTCTAGTGGCGGCCCGCTATACACCGCTTCCAAGCACGCAGTCGTTGGCGTAGTGCGTGAACTGGCGTACGAGTTGGCGCCGAAGATCCGGGTGAATGGCGTGGCTCCAGGCGGCACGATAACGGGCCTACGTGGTATCGAAGACCTCGGCCAGGGCGGAAACGTGTTGTCATCGGTGCCCGGCATCGCCGACATGATGAGTGTCACGAACCCTCTGCAGTACGCCCAGCAGCCTGCCGATCATGCCGGCCTGTACTTGCTACTCGCGTCTGCAGAAAACTCGCGAGCGGTGACGGGCGTCGTCATCAACAGTGACGGCGGCTTGGGCGTGCGGGGTCTGAACCAGCCGTCGGGAGGGCTGGAACTCGCCACCGGCGCGATGCGCAATGACGTTCGGTCGCCTTAGAAAGGTTTTACACGTGTTGGTGAAGGCGTTGGGTTATGTGGGTGTGGAGTCTCCGGATGCGAAGGAGTGGTTGGAGTTCGGTCCGGAGGTTTTGGGGATGGAGGCGGTGGAGGCGGCCAGTGGGTCGGTTCTGTTGCGGATTGATGACGTCGATCACCGGTTGGCTGTGCATCACGGGGAGCGCAACCGGATGTTGTATGCGGGTTGGGATGTGGGCAGCGAGGATGCGCTTGAGGCTGCTGGGGAGTTGCTGCACAAGCGGGGCATTGGGTTTGAGGTGGGGACCGAGGAGGACTGCGCGGCCCGCGGTGTGTTGGGCTTTTTGACGCTGTCGGATCCTTCGGGGTTGCGTCATGAGTTGTTTTACGGTCAGAAGGTGGTGCCGGGTTCCTTCCGGCCCGGTCGTGCGATGTCGGGGTTTGTCACCGGTGCGCAGGGGTTGGGTCATGTGGTGCTGGCGACGCCGGACCTTGCGCAGGCCGACCGGTTTTTGCGGGGGGTGTTGGGGTTCAAGAAGAGCGATGAGATTTACACCTTCATGGATCTGTGGTTTTACCACTGCAACCCGCGCCATCACAGCATCGCGTTGACTCCGATGCCGGGTGTGCGGGGACTGCACCACGTGATGGTGGAGGTGCAAAGTTTTGATGACGTGGGGATGGCTTATGACCTGTGCATGTCGCGCAACATTCCGCTGAGCATGACGTTGGGGCGCCATGTCAACGATCGGATGGTGTCGTTTTACGTGCGCACACCGAGCGGGTTTGACCTCGAGTACGGCTGGGATGCGGTCACCGTCGACGAGGAAACCTGGACAGTCGCTCAGTACGACCGACCCAGTGTGTGGGGCCACCAGATGGTCGCCCAAACACCACCAGGCGCACTCGAAGCCGCAACAACATGAACGCCGCAATCACGAGAACATCTGTCCAAGAGAACATTACGCAGCCCAATCCAAGAAACGTAGGAGAAGTACATGTCTATTGTCGGTAAGAACGACATTCAGCAACTGGTAGCGGCGGGCCAAGAAGGCCTTGCTAAGGGCCGTCTGCCCGCCGGGCTGGTCGCCAACGCAGAACTCCACAAGCTCGAAGCTCAGCGAGTCTTCGGCCGGTGCTGGCAATTCCTGGCCCACGAGACGGAGATCCCCCAGGCAGGGGACTACGTGGTCCGATATCTGGGTGGCGGTTCGATCATCGTTGTCCGCGGCGAAGACGGCGAAGTGCGCGCCATGGCGAACTCGTGTCGGCACCGCGGAACAATGCTGTGCCGCACGGAGATGGGCAACACTTCGCACTTCCGCTGCCCCTATCACGGCTGGACCTACCGCAATACCGGAACTCTGGCGGGTGTACCCGCACAAAAAGAGGTCTATGGGGTCGAGATGGACAAGAACGAGTGGAGTCTTACCCAGGTTCCGCGCCTCGAGAACTACCGCGGAATGATATTCGGTTGCCTGGACGAGAAGGCAGAACCTCTCGTTGATTATTTGGGCGATATGGCGTGGTATCTGGACCTGATCACCCAGAAGTCCAAGGGTGGACTGGAGGTGCGGGGTGAGCCCCAGCGTTGGATCATCGACTCCAACTGGAAGCTCGGCGCGGACAACTTTGTCGGGGACGCCTACCACACGTTGATGACGCACCGATCGGCGGTCGAGCTCGGTCTGGCTCCGCCCGATCCGAAATTCGCGTCGGAGCCGGCGCATATCAGTCTCTCCAACGGTCACGGCCTCGGCGTCCTCGGGGTGCCGCCCGGGCAACCGATGCCGCCCTTTATGAACTATCCACCCGAGATCGTCGATGGACTCGCAGCGGCTTACGGCGATCAGGACCGCGCAGACATGCTTCAGCGTTCGGCCTTCATTCACGGCACGGTCTTTCCCAACCTGTCGTTCCTCAACGTCCTCATCGGTAAGGACAACAAGTCAATGCCAGTGCCGATGTTGACATTTCGGCTGTGGCGTCCACTGTCACACGACACGATGGAAGTCTGGTCGTGGTTTCTCGTCGAGAAGGATGCCGACGAAGAGTTCAAACAGCAGTCGTATGAGACCTACGTACGAACGTTCGGCATCTCCGGTGTGTTCGAACAGGACGACGCCGAGACTTGGCGCTCCATCACTGCGGGAACGCAAGGCATTCTCGCAGGCAGCCAGACACTCAACTTCGAGATGGGCATGGGTGTGCTGACCAGCGACGACACGTGGAAGGGGCCCGGTCGTCCCCTGTCCAGCGGGTACGCGGAGCGTAACCAACGCGAATTCTGGGGTCGCCTGTTGGAGTTACTCACCGACTCAGGCGATGACGCCAGCGAAACCGAGCCCAAACCCCAACTACTCGCGCAATCTCGGACCAATGCAGACGAGGTCGCCTGATGAGGCATCAGGCACCTGCTTGTCTCACAACCACAATCAACCAAGTCATAAAGGATGGTGTGCCATGGTAGCGACGGTCGAGCAACAGCTTCTGCTCCGCTGCGAGATGGAGAACTTCCTGTTCCAAGAGGCGGAACTGTTAAATGACGGCCGGTTTCACGATTGGCTGGAATTGTGTGCCGAAGATATCCGGTACATCATCCCGGTGCGCATGAGTAGAGAACGGGCCAACGGCGACGGAAATTCGACGACAATGACCCACTGGGACGACGACTACGCAGGCTTGCAGCTGCGGGTGCTACGTCTGGACACCGAATACGCATGGGCAGAAGATCCGCCCTCACGGATCCGACACCACGTGTCGAATGTGCGGGTACAGCCCGGGATAGGGACGGACGAATACGATGTCCGCTCCAATCTCCTCGTGTTCCGAAATAGAGGGGACAGTCCGCAGCACGACCTCATCTCTGCGGAGCGCCACGATGTCATCCGCCGCAGTGAGATGGGCCTGCGGTTAGCGAGCCGACGGGTAGTGCTTGATCACGCCGTTGTCGGCACCCACAACCTGGCTAACTTCTTTTAACGGGTGACGTTGAGGTTGCATCACTTAACGCCTAGGAAGGTGCAGTCGTGACAGGCGATGCCAGCACGGAAACGACCATCGCGAACGAGTTCGCGTTCGTCACTGTCGACAAAATCTATACCCGCAACGGAGAGCGGTTGGAGATCGCCAGTCCCCGCCTTGGGTTCCGTATTCAGCTCGACCCACTGGAACTTGAGAGTCTGTCGTGGCAAACCAAGGAGAGCCTTTCTCGGTTTCTTCAAGACCCCTACGGTCCCCGCGATTGAGGTGGCGCCAGAACGCAGTAGCGGATCGTTTCTCGTTCACCCTTTCACAGATGGTCGGCGGGACGTCTGTAAGACAACTGCAGGCGCCTCGGCCTGGGACCGCTTGAGCCATGTCGGTGAGGGGCGCACTTAGTGAGGAGTGGACAAATGGTCCATGCGGAAGTCGATCCACGTCGGTGCTGCGGCTACCGTTTGTGCGTGGACGTCGCGCCAGACGTCTTCGCGATCAACGCCGCTGGGAAGGCGGAAACATTGGTGGGCGACATTCCGGTTGGTCTAGTAGTCGCAGCCCGTGCGGCATCGCACGAATGCCCGTCGGCGGCGATCACCATACGCGATGCCGACCGCCAGCAATAACGCCGCTAACGGCTCACATCAGAAGAAGGCCGATAGCTCCTCGACGACGTGATGGGATTGTTAGAGGTTGAGCTATGAGAACGGCTGTCGTCTATCGTCGGCTTGCAACAGCCGCAAAAGATGGCTTCGCAAAGGACAACTACAACGCGCCTGATGAAGTGCAATTCGAGCTATGCGTTTTCTCTGATGGCCGTGTCGCGCAGCGCTGGATGGTGGGCGCTGGCTCTTGCGTTTGGTGGGATGACCTAGACCATCTGTATAAAGTGCACATCTACGCGCACCCTGATTACGGAACCAAGGTTGTCTGGTCCGACGGCGAGGTCGAGGAGCTATGAAAGCTGGTGCCATTACGACGCCTCACGTCCAACCTGGTGCCGGTCATGATCACCGCAGCCACACCGCCGGGTGTCCGCCCCAAACCTCTCTGATTAACAGAGCCCTCTTCTACTAGAATGGTTTTGTGCATGCGGTCCGTGACGCACGACCCTGAGTCAGGGGGCCAGACCTTCGGCGTTGGTGTTCGGCGGAGCGACAGACTCTGTCGGCGAGCTGCGTTTTCCGCAGCGAGAAAGTGAGGTGTTGCCAATGGCGGCGACGGCGAAGATCGCGGAATCGTACTTTAGCCGACGGGAAACCGTATGCACTGAACAGTTGAGCGCGGCCGAGCACCTCGCTTCGGAAATTTTCACGCCGCACCGTCTCCGCTTCTCCGGGCGCGGCCAGCGGTTGAATGCCCGGCTCAGCGCCGCCCGCATCGGTGCTGTGACCATCGGTTACCTGCGGTACGGTGCGGATGTCGAACTCGTCAATTCGACTGCACTCGATGATTACCACATCAACGTTCCCCTCACGAGCCACGCCGATTCGTGGTGCGGCTCAGCCACTGCTCAAGCGACGCCCACGCAGGCGGCGGTTTTCCTCCCAGGCCGTCCTGCTGGCATCAAGTGGGCCGCCGACTGTGGCCAGCTATGCGTGAAGTTCAGCCGCGCGGATCTGGAACTCGAACTCGAAGGCTTGCTTGGAAGACCTGCGATTAGACCGTTGAATATCACGCATAGCATGAACCTGACGGCGGACAGCAGCCGGGCTTGGCTTGCGCTGCTATCGATACTGTACCGAGAGGTCTCTCGCCCTGAGAGCATCGTGCAACATCCGATGACCGGGCGACATTTCGAACACTTGCTTATGCATGGGTTTCTACTCGCCCAACCCCATTACCAGGCCATGGCGCTCGCCGCCGGCGACCAACAAGCGGCGCCGCCGCCCAAAGTGCTGAGGACAGCACTCGACCTGATTGAGGAGCATCCCGAACGGAGTTGGACGACAACCGATCTTGCGCGCGAGGTTGGTATCGGTGTCCGCGCTCTTCAAGAGAGCTTCAGGCGGCACGTCGGGGTTCCCCCGCTCACGTATCTGCGCGAAGTCCGGCTAATCCGTGCGCACGCAGAACTGGCGGCGTCGTCCGAGGGTGCCGTCACTGTTGCTCGCGTAGCGATGAAGTGGGGCTTTGGTCATTTGGGTCGCTTCAGCGCGGACTATCGGCGCAAGTTCGGCGTCACTCCCCAACATACTTTGCGCGCGAGCTGAATTCGCCTTGGCGCAGCGCCATCGAACGGCGTCAGCGGCTAGGCCAGGAATCCGTCGACGGTCTTGATGATCTGGTAGGCGACTCGCAGCGTGGGCACATCCATGGCCAGTTCTTCAGCGGCGGCGACGTAAGGGCCCAGCATGAAGTCGACCTCTGTCTTACGTCGTCGCAGAACATCCTCGTACATCGAGGGGTGGCCCGTGTTTCCCTTCTCGCGCATTACTTTGCCCTGTCCGATGACAAACTTGATCGCCTCGTCCGTCGGAAGGGCGTCGAGTTCCTTGAGGCGGGATAGAGGCGCAAAGAAGTTCATCGGCTCGTAACCCTTCGCGCGGTAGACCGCGAGAAGGTCCTTCGCCAGCGCGACGAAGTACATCGCTCCCTCAGGCACCTCCATGCCCTCGAAGACCGAGGCGCCAGGGATTGCGCCCAGCGCGGTGACCGACCACGCGGCCGCCAGCGCGATCTGCGCGAGCTTTTCCCACTCGACCTGCTCTATGTTGCCCACCGCCATTGCAGGAAGGCCGGCGTTACTGAAGGCAGTCGTCAGGTCGTCGACGCGCGCACTGCATGAGCCGTCAAGTTCCCCAAAGTAAGCGGTCACCTCAGCTGTTAGGTGATTGCGTACGAGGCCCGGTTCGAGCAAGGTGCCGCCCTCGATCGTGGAGGCTCCGATCACCCGGTCCGGCCCAAGCCACCCGGCGAGAGTCGCATCTTTCACGACGGTGTTCTGCACCGACAACGCGCTGCTCACGACATCGCGCAGCCCGTCAGCCTCTGCCAGCGCCTGCGCCGTATCTTTGCCCTTCACCGCCAACACTAGGTAATCGAAGTGTCCAGTGGCCTTGGCGGTCTGGTCGACCGCTGTCAAGTTGTCGGTGATCACCAGGTCGCCCCGACGGCCCGTAATTCGGAGGCCGTCGCGGGTGATCGCCTCGGTGTGCGCCGGCCTACCGACCAGGGTGACATCCACGCCAGTGTTCGCCAAATAGCCGCCCAGGACCGAACCGAGCCCGCCCGCGCCGAGGATCAAGACGCGCATCAAATGGCCTCCGCGGCCGTCAGCTTCTCCTGCAGAACTTCGCGCTCCGGAGCAGACAGCCGGCCTTTGACGGGCGGCCGTACCGGGCCGGCACGAAGCCCCAACAGCTCGAACCACGCCTTCAGATAAGGCATCGCCGCGACGTAGGAACCCGTTGCCGCGATGCGGCCGATGAGCACCTCTTCGTACACCTGGCGGATTGCGTCCAGCTTCGCCGACACAGGCAGTGCCCCCGCCAGTTCACCAGCGAAGGCAAGGTCGGTGTAGTGGTGCAGTTCCTGCCGCCGTTTCCCGTACAGGATCAGGGAGAGCTCCCCATAAAGCACCTGGCCCCCGAAGAGCGCAGCATCATGCGCCCAATAGCGCTCATTCGGCTCGCTGATGACAAGGCGGTCCCCGAAGCGGCGGCGTAATGCGATGCTGTCGGTCCAACTCAAAGTGCCATTCTTGATCCCGATGACGTTGGAGTGCTCGGCGATGCGAGCGACGGCGTCGTGGCTGTACACGAAACTAGATACCGGCGTCCGGTAGAGCACTAGCGCCAGCCCGGTGGCAGGCGCCACGAAGTCGAAGTAGTCTACGACGTCGTCGTCGGTCTTGAGCTGCACCGATGGGTTCATTATCTCGGCGCCGGTGAAGCCCAGAGACGCCACGAAGCGTAATCTTTCGACCGCCTGGTACGCCGACGAGTCCAGAATGATCGTAAACAAGGGAAGGCGGCCGGCGGTGGCGTCAGCGACTACCTCGTGGTAGCGCTGCCATTCGGCCAGTGTCATGTTCCATCCCTCAGCGAAAAAGCCGCCGACGACGAGGCCAGTGCAACCCATCTCCACAAACGCGTCGATGTTCTGCCGCAGACCGTCCTCGTCCAGCTCGAAATCGTCGGTGAGGGGCGTGACAGGACACATATAGAAGCCTCGAAGGTTCTCGGTGGCCCACGCCCTAGCATCGGATCCGAGCGGTGTCGTGATGGTCATCTTGTATGCGGTTCCTTCGGCGGTAGTTCGGCAGTTTGGGGGTTTGAGGCGGACCGACTCGCCTACTCCTCCGCTTAATGTTCGAAACTGACGGAGGGCGTTGGCTCTCTGCCGAACATTGCCGGGGAGAACCGTGGACGTCTATCCCGTAAGCGCTGCGGAGACTCCGATTCGCGCCCAACCTGTAGCACTTCGACCTTCTTGGAGATGCACCGATTCGTTGCAAATCACGACAACTCGACGGCAGCCGACGGTGCTGACGGACGCACGTCGCGTCATGCGTTCGGGTACAGCAGCTCATCGTCATTACGCGTGGCGAGGTGCACCGTGGCGAGGGCAGCTGCATATGCGTGTCAAGCAAGAACTGTTCAGCCACCTCGCGCAAGCGGCCTTCCGGCCCCGCCAGCAATCCGGTGGTTCCAAATCCTGCGTACCACGTACTGTTGCCCGTCCCCGCGGCGCGGCGGTGGCGAGCCGGCGACCAACTCGGCCACAAGGCGGTGTGTGTTGGCAACCGGCAGCCCGGCCCTGCGGGCCAACTCGGACAGGTCAGCCGGTTAGCCGCTCGTCAAGGCGCTGATTGTGCTGAGCAGACACGAGTCGACAGTGGTTCTGCGCGTCGAAAAATGCCTGCCAATTTCGGGCCCCCTTCCGCTGAGTGAAATTCATCGGTTCGCCAGTCTCGAAGTCGTCGGTACCGTAGGCGCCGTGACAGCGTTGATCGACAGCAATCCCGACGGCGCCCTGGCGAGTCAGCAGGCGATCAGCGCGGAGATCGCGATCAAGTCCGGTCGCCGGCGTGATTGGGATCAGCACGTCACATCGATTTCAGTTTTGGTTCGTGTGACACCAAATTCTCAGTGGCACCCCTTGCGCATCGATCGAAGAGCCGTGGCGAGCTTGATCCTCGCTGCGCCGTCGGCCGCTGCTGGTGGGATCCCGTCCATTTTTCGATCAGTGGGACGAGGCTGCGGCCGGCCCCCCGACAGACTGCCACACTGATGAAATTGCTTACGAGTAACTCGATGCACGAAAAGCGCCCTTGCCGTGACAAATTCGACGCTTCGGTACCCACTCCACGCAGGGTGAAGACGGTCAAAGAGGGATCGGCGTCCGGTCTCCTGCCCCGTTTGACACTAGGTATCGTTGCAGTACTTGCCGTGCAAGCACTACTGATACCGCCCGTCGCGCACGGCGACAACAAGCGACTCAATGACGGCGTGGTAGCCAATGTCTACACCATTCAACGCCAGGCGGGCTGCCCGAACGACATCATCATTAGTCCGACCCTCCAGCTCGCTGCCCAGTGGCACGCTCGCGATGCGCTGGCCAACCGCAACGTCGACGGCGACATTGGATCGGATGGTTCCACGCCTCAGGTGCGGGCGGAAGCCGCGGGATTCAGCGGCGTGGTGTCTGAAACCGTTGCGATAAATCCAGCGCTCGCGTTGAGCGGCATCGAGCTGATCAACCAGTGGTATTACGACCCGGTCGATTTTGCGGTCATGTCTGACTGTGCAAACACCCGGATCGGGGTGTGGTCAGAGAATTCCATCGACCGCACAGCTGTAGTTGCGGTGTACGGCAAGCTCCAATGAGTCAAGAAGCAAGTCAGCGCCCAGACTATGCGGACTGCTCAACGCTTCATGACAAGCCCCACAAAGTGGTTCCCAGTGCATGTCGCCGCGAGGCCGCGAAGCGCACCTTCACTCCGATGGCGGCATCTATGTCCCTAAGCAGGGTCATTTCATACGAGGCTCCGCCGTCGGCAATTGCGACGGGCGATAACGCACTCAGCAGAACCAGAGCTGATCCAGCCAAACCTCAAGCCGCGCCGACGAATGCTGACGGGTGCATCCCCCTGCAATGACATTTACACGTTTCTGTGGTTGTCGAACCCCATTGGCACCGCATTGTTCCACCGGGTGTCATCTTTCCCAGCAAGCCAACAATTCTGTGGACTCAACGAAGAAATACACGAAGGAGCCCGTTCAATGACGCTATCCCGTGACGAGATAGATGAATTCTCGAAGAGTATGGCACGAGCAGCAGGCCGCGACAGCCAGCACGTGGGGGAGGAGCACCTTGTCGTTAGCTCCGACGACGCTCACTGGATCCAGACTGGCAGCCCATCTCAGATTGGGCTGCTCCTACGAATACCTGCTCGCTCGGTAGAGCTTTTTCTGCAGAAGATTCCCGGGGGCGAGGGGAGTGACCTTCATCGACACGTACATGAGTCGGTTCACTTCGTGCGGTATGGCTCGGGTTGGTCGGAGATTGGCGATCAACGCGTCCGATGGGGCGCGGGCGACTTCGTGTATACGCCGCCGTGGATCTGGCATCGCCACTATGCCGACGAGGGGCATGACGTAGAGATGATTGTCATCGAGAATTCCCGCCTACTGGCTGCTCTGGACGCCACCCAGAGGGAAAGCATGGGCAACACTAGCTTCGCGGGCGCCTTCGGCGAGAAGTAGCGATTGGCTCCTCAGCAAATATTCGAGCTCACAATTCCGCTCGGCGCCAGGACCTCGCCGGGCGAAGAAACAAACCTCCACAACCTGGGCTGAAGTTATCTCGTTACGGCTGCGGAAACTTGGAAGAACGGTTTGGTGTTCATTTCACATGTCCGGGGGCCGGCAATGGTGGCATGCCAGAGAGTCGCTCCGAGGATGAGCAGGTGATCCGCGATGCAGCTTCGCGGTTCGCTGGGACCAAACCGCGGGAGCGATTGGTCTCGTCTGGTGGAGTTCCCGTGGCAGCTGCGGTCATGTCAGGCAGCAATGAATAGCTTGCCGCGGCCGAACTTGGTGCGCCGGAAGAGTTAAAGATCAGCATGGCGACGTCGCCGAGGGCCGGTCAATGTCGATATAAGTTTGCCTAATATTACCTCAACAAGAAATTCATCTATCCGAACTATAGAGCCGCCGTACGATCGCGGGTTGGCCTAGCCTGTCCCTGTGCGCCAAATCGCAGATGCTGATGTCTTCTCGCCCTGGTCGACGCCCGAGACCGAGCGGTTCCAGCGTTGCAGCTGCTGAAACAGCGGGAGTATGGCCGGGTGAAGGTCGCGACGCAATTGCCGCCATCGCCCGTGGCAGCAACGGCGCTATCTACCCGCGTTGGGTCTGAATCGCCCTGGAAATGTTGGAGGCTCCTGACCTTGGAAACGAGGATGCAGGTATGCCGAAGGAACAGTCTGCCGGGAAGCCCACGACGCGCCGTTACAGCCCTGAGGAGAAGGCCGCCGCGGTCC